>NZ_JAHLPY010000048.1 GCF_018918155.1 Anaerostipes sp. MSJ-23 | reverse complement strand
AATAGAAATTTCCGGTGGCGATGCGCGTCGGGGTCACACCCGTTCCCATCCCGAACACGATGGTTAAGACTGACGCGGCCGACAATACTTGGCTGGAGACGGCCCGGGAAGATAGGTGGTTGCCGGATTTATGGGGGATTAGCTCAGTTGGGAGAGCGCCTGCCTTGCAAGCAGGAGGTCACGAGTTCGAATCTCGTATTCTCCACTTGAATGAGGAATCATTCATAATTACATAGGAGGGTCGTGGAAACGGCCAGAGCCGAATGGGCTTGTAGCTCAGGTGGTTAGAGCGCACGCCTGATAAGCGTGAGGTCGGTGGTTCGAGTCCACTCAAGCCCATAGGGAAGAACAAGAATGTTTGACCCGAAGCAGGAAGAGTTCCTGCGGATTGTACCTTGAAAACTTCATACAAGATTTAAGATAGAATTCATTTTCAGAGATGAAAATGAGTCAAGACATCAAATTTCATCGTAAGAGATAGAAAGAAAACACATGACCCGCTGATGTAA
>NZ_JAHLPY010000047.1 GCF_018918155.1 Anaerostipes sp. MSJ-23 | reverse complement strand
AACTTCTTTTCCGTGTGCTGAGGAACCTGAAAAATGCTGAATGATGCAAAAGGTCTTCAGGCTGTTTATATTGTGTGTGGTTATACAGATCTAAGAAAAGGAATCGATTCTCTTTCAAACATCATTTCTCAAACCTATGGGATGGATCCTTTTCAGCCTAGAACTCTGTTTATGTTCTGTGGACGTAAAACAGACCGGATCAAGGCACTTATATGGGAAGGTGATGGATTTTTACTCTGCTATAAACGGTTAGAACAAAAAACCAGTAAATTCCAATGGCCCAGAAGTCAGGAAGAAGTATGTAAGCTTACATCCCAGCAGTTTCGATGGTTGATGGAAGGTCTGACGATCAAGCCTAAAAAATGTATTCAGAAAATAGATCATCCACGTTTCGTCTGAACATTCTGTGGATAAAGTATTCCTGTCAAAATGACTTTATCCACGGATTTAAAAAGTTGTCTCATATCTCTTTACATGCGTTTATGTTCTATGATAGTGTGGTCTTATGAAAGAGATCATATTTAACGAGGGACAATGAAACAGATTTACAAAGGAACAGATCAT
>NZ_JAHLPY010000046.1 GCF_018918155.1 Anaerostipes sp. MSJ-23 | reverse complement strand
AACTTCTTTTCCGTGTGCTGAGGAACCTGAAAAATGCTGAATGATGCAAAAGATCTTCAGGCTGTTTATATTGTGTGTGGTTATACAGATCTAAGAAAAGGAATCGATTCTCTTTCAAATATCATTTCTCAAACCTATGGGATGGATCCTTTTCAGCCTGGAACTCTGTTTATGTTCTGTGGACGTAAAACAGACCGGATCAAGGCACTTATATGGGAAGGTGATGGATTTTTACTCTGTTATAAACGGTTAGAACAAAAAGCCAGTAAATTCCAATGGCCCAGAAGTCAGGAAGAAGTATGTAAGCTTACATCCCAGCAGTTTCGATGGTTGATGGAAGGCCTGACGATCAAGCCTAAAAAATGTATTCAGAAAATAGATCATCCACGTTTCGTCTGAACATTCTGTGGATAAAGTATTCCTGTCAAAATGACTTTATCCACGAATTTAAAAAGTTGTCTCATATCTCTTTACATGCGTTTATGTTCTATGATAGTGTGGTCTTATGAAAGAGATCATATTTAACGAGGGACAATGAAACAGATTTACAAAGGAACAGATCAT
>NZ_JAHLPY010000045.1 GCF_018918155.1 Anaerostipes sp. MSJ-23 | reverse complement strand
GAACTGTGCACGCTTATCTTCTTCGCAAGGGATACAGCATCAGTTGTGCAACTGTCCATAAGTACATGAATACTGAGCTTCCGTTATTTTCAATTACAAGGAAATGCAAGCCAGACTATGAATATGGCGCTCCTCACCAAGTATTTGAAAATAAGCTCCATCAGGATTTTAAGGCAGAATCCATAAACCAGAAATGGTGCACTGATTTTACCTATTTATTTTTAACAGATGGTAGCAAGCGTTATAACTGTACAATCATTGATCTTCATGATAGAAGTGTTATTGCCAGCATTACCGATAAGCACATAACAGCAGATCTTGCAAAGGAAACACTGCAGAAGGCAATTGATTCACAGCCGGGATTAGATACTAACCATTTCATTCTACACTCGGATCAAGGAAGTCCGTTCACCTCAAAGGTATTCACGGAATACTGTGAGTCAGTTGGTATCACGCAAAGCATGAGTAAGGCTGGATATCCGTATGATAATGCTCCTATGGAACGTTATTACAATACTCTCAAGAATGAACTGGTTCATCATCATTCCTATCATTCTGAGAAAGAATTATATACATCCATTGAAGAATTTGCGTACGTTCATTAC
>NZ_JAHLPY010000044.1 GCF_018918155.1 Anaerostipes sp. MSJ-23 | reverse complement strand
TTTGAAAGAGAATCGATTCCTTTTCTTAGATCTGTATAACCACACACAATATAAACAGCCTGAAGATCTTTTGCATCATTCAGCATTTTTCAGGTTCCTCAGCACACGGAAAAGAAGTTGTTCGTCCGTATTTTCATAGATACGAATGCGAAGATCATCCTGAAAGATATCAAGGAAAGAATCTGTGGTTTGAAGTTTTGATGGATTTTTTTGTACACCCTGATCTTCATGAAACAGTTCTTTGGGTACGATTGCTAGATTTTCCTGAAGTTTTTCTTCAGATACTTGATCGAGATAAGCTTCTTTTACCTTTCTGACTCTGTAATAATATCCAGCTGCAGAAATCCCATAATTCTCTTTACACCATTCATCCAGAGGGATCTGTTGAGGTCGTCCTTTGGATTCCTGCATCATCTGAAACCATTCCTGCAATTGAACCTGTTGCGTGACTAAAGTTGTTTTTGACATAAACTATATCGCCTCCTAAAAAAATCAAGAATGTTAAGACTCAAACTTTTTTACAAGTCAAAAAAGTTAAGGCTTAACATTTTTGACACTGTTTAAAATCTTGAGTTAATTATCTCAGATTATTTTAGGATTTTGTAGGGAACACTGATTTACCGTTTACGATG
>NZ_JAHLPY010000043.1 GCF_018918155.1 Anaerostipes sp. MSJ-23 | reverse complement strand
TTGTGATCCTAAGACTGTTACCAAATATATCGGTCGGTATCTTGGTCGCCCTGTCATTGCCACTTCCAGAATCGATTCTTATATGGGTGATCTTGTCTCTTTCCATTACAATCGTCACGAAGATGGCCAATACGTTCAGGAAACCATTCCTGTTATGGATTTTATTAAACGCCTTATCCGGCACATCCCTGAAAAACATTTCAAGATGATCCGTTATGGCGGTCTTTATGCCAGACATCGTTCCATTGATAAAAAACTCCATCTCGCCATTTCAAAAGAAAAGCGGCATATTTTCCGCAGTTTTAACCGCTGGCGTACTGCGATCCTTTCTTCTTTTGGCTATGATCCTCTGATCTGTCCTCATTGTAAACAACAGATGATAATCCTGGAAATATATCATAACCACCACCGCGTATCTCTTGAAGAATTGTACGAGAACGCAATGTCCCGTTCCCGTGGAAAGCGTTCTTCTGCATGATCACTTCTTTTTATGATATCATCCTCATATAAAGGAGGAACCCCACCATAAAAAAGAAGATCAATGAATTACGTGAAAAATATATTTTAAACCCTCCAGAAGGTATGACATCCGAGAACATTCGCCATATGAGCGAGGGTGACCTGCTGGACATGGATGATTTCTTAAATGAAGATAATCTCGATGATGATTTTGGTGAAGAAGGTTTTTATCTCTTCTAATTCCATGATCATTTATTTGTCTTGCCCACTTTTACGTGAGCTATTTTT
>NZ_JAHLPY010000042.1 GCF_018918155.1 Anaerostipes sp. MSJ-23 | reverse complement strand
CGCCGTCGGTAGGCCACTTACAGCAGTTCTTTTGTGTGCTGTCAAGGGTGGCGTCCCTATTCCTCAGACTAAAAATATCTGCGATTTTCAAGGTTCATCTGAGCCATTTTTTTGTCCCAGTCTTTCATAGATCATTTGACACTATCAATCTTATAAGTTGAGAATTTTCTTTGCTATTAATAATAACATAAAAATAAGTTGATATACATTTTTTTATACATATATTAGTTCATGTTAAGACAGAATCTTTTTCGATTCATGTGATAAAGATTCCTGCTTTTATTGGAAGCTTCAATTGAAATTTAGCTAATTCAATAATACATAGCGCTGCAATTTTTTCATCTATTATTTTGAAACTATAGCAGATAAACAAGATTCAAATGACATCTCATCAGCAGTACAAACTGGTCATTTTTATTGATTTTATCACAAGAAATTATGTATATTAATGAATAAAGTGTATGAATTTCTCGACAATATATAACAATATCAATCAAATATATGATATACTTGGTGCATAGTGTGAGCTGGAAAATTAGTATGAGGTTGAAAATAGTTAATGATAAGATTGTATCTGATAAAGCAAAAGATAAAATCTGATGTTTATAAAAGCGTCATATATCATAAAAGTAGCTTATGAGCGCGCCTTCTAAATCTATGAAACTGTTGTGGTCAAGCCTTTTTGTAACACTTTGACCTAATTTTTATTGCTACAGGATTTATATCCCGTAGCGTGCCTCAAAAGGCGTTTTATAATTGTTGTAAGAATGCGGTCGTTCGTGATGGTAATGAACGTACGCAAATTCTTCAATGGATGTATATAATTCTTTCTCAGAATGATAGGAATGATGATGAACCAGTTCATTCTTGAGAGTATTATAATAACGTTCCATAGGAGCATTAT
>NZ_JAHLPY010000041.1 GCF_018918155.1 Anaerostipes sp. MSJ-23 | reverse complement strand
TTTGATACTACGGACTTTGATATAGGTTTCATCGGCGGTAAAGACACTGCCAGACTTATAGTCGTAATTATCAATAAAGGGCTTAATACAGACAGCGGCAGTTTTACAATAGTTAGCGATCTGTTGGTGTGAGATACTGATGTTATAAAGGTCTTTGAGTGCCTGTGATGTTTTCCTCAATGAAAGTCCCAGATTAACGTGCATGGTGAGACAGAGAGACATGATGTAAGCATTATGTTTGGAGAACCTGAGGGAGGATGCGTTCTTGGGCAGGGAGTTTAAATCCATGGCAAAGAAATCCACAGTGAACTCACGGTAGATATAGTGCAGTTTATATTTATTTTTGCCATAGTTTTCCGAAAGATCTTTTGGATCCACTTTTGACAGCTGATGAAGATAGTGGGAACATTTGGGATTCACACATTGATGGATGCGGAAAAACTTCCGGTCTTTCTTAGGAACAAGGGCATGTCCACAATGAGGGCACATTAATTTAACCGGAGTTGTAGCGGATTCACCAGAAGTAAAAGTCTGACCGCAGACTTTGCACTGATACTGGCTGTTCTCACCATTGTTGTCATATATAAAATGATGCGGGGCACCGCACACAGGACACACGATATCTTCGGGGATAGATTTCCCATTCCGACGCTGGACTGGTCTGAGAGTTTTCTTATATTTCCATTGATAGTATTCGAGAAGAAACAGCCAGTCCTGTTTGTAGAATGTTTTGATAACAGGGAGCTGATCGATCTTAAATTTCTGGTATCTGGGAGAATGGGAATCATCGAAAGCCTACTGTCTGAGAGGGATATATCTGCAGATAAAATTTAAAAGCCAGCAAATTTGATTATGTTGGTATTGAATTAAGTGAAGTAAATAAAGTATAATATCCATGAGCATTGTCTCCTTTGTTGACAATGGTTTGTGGTGAATTCATTATACTTCAAAATGGAGGTCAATGCT
>NZ_JAHLPY010000040.1 GCF_018918155.1 Anaerostipes sp. MSJ-23 | reverse complement strand
TGATTATGTTGGTATTGAATTAAGTGAAGTAAATAAAGTATAATATCCATGAGCATTGTCTCCTTTGTTGACAATGGTTTGTGGTGAATTCATTATACTTCAAAATGGAGGTCAATGCTCTTTTTATTTGCAAACCTCCAATAAATCAAGGTTTTAAAGATTTTTAGAACAATAAAAATGGGTAGTATTTGACACTACCAGAAGATTTATGGAGGTAATTTTATGAAAGATACCATGGAAATCATAGATAATCTGCTTCAGAAAGAATGTTATATTATTGACTTCTTTCCTAAAAAGGTTCTTAAAGAGCATGACGGACAATTTTTTGATGTAGAAGATTATTTATTAAACAGTAAAAAACATAACATCATAAAAAATAAGTTTGTAAATATTATTTTGAAATTGATGTGTTACTATCATATCTCGATTTTATGGAATGATTGGATTGACAAACCCAGTCCTGAACAGATAGAATATACGATTTCTGAAATTATGAAAAATCATTCAGGAACGTTGAATTGTTTATTTCCAAATGAAAATATGCTTCTGGTATTCGATTGGGATTGTTTGCATTTATCCCTATACAATGCTCCCAAAAAAACACATAATTTATTTAATCAAATAGCACTTTCTGAAGGGTTATTCTTTCGATTATCGGAATAAAAGTTTCTAGTTTACCAAAAAATCTTTCTAATTTATAAACTTCCAAACCTATTCATCAGTGAAATATGTTGTGGTCAAGCTTTTTTGTAACACTTTGACCTAATTTTTATTGCTACAGGATTTATACCCCGTAGCGTGCCTCAAAAGGCGTTTGATAATTGTTGTAAGAATGCGGTCGTTCGTGATGGTAATGAACGTACGCAAATTCTTCAATGGATGTATATAATTCTTTCTCAGAATGATAGGAATGATGATGAACCAGTTCATTCTTGAGAGTATTGTAATAACGTTCCATAGGAGCATTAT
>NZ_JAHLPY010000039.1 GCF_018918155.1 Anaerostipes sp. MSJ-23 | reverse complement strand
CCTAATCAAGGAACGCCAGTTCCGGCAAATGTCGGTTCTGGCGTTCCTTGATTTTATGGTTCTTGTTTTTAACAAAAGGACAGTTTTTCGTGTAAAAAATAGTGCACTTAATAAGCCCGGTTTCAAACAGTCGCATTTTATGCAGCTTTCATTTTCCGTTGTTTCTTATTGTGATATTTATAAAGATTGAATCCACACGAAATGAGTGTAAGTTCAAGAATTACATTTTTCTTTCCACGGCGGAATAATCTTTTATACGATTTGTCCCATTTTAAAATGCCAAATGTTCCTTCTGATTGAATGCTTCGGTTCATTCTTAAAAGTGCTCCATGTATGCATTCTAGATTCTCCAACACTTCCTGATGTATAGACGTTAATTCCTGATGCATTCGTATGGTACGATTTTTATATGCCCTCGGGCAGCACTCTTGTTTATGAAGACATCCTTCACAGGATTCGCATTCATACAGTTCTTCATTGCGTCCATATTTGTTATATTTTACATGCTGTATTCGCTTAAAAATAAATTTACGTCCGTTTGGACATATGAGATTTCCATTTTTATCTTTTACAAAGTTTACTGCACGATAAGGATTCTCATGGTACTTTTTATCGGTTGTTTCCTTTTTGTACATAGTAAATTTCATATATTTTTCCATGCCATGTTTTTCACAATAAAGAGAATGATTATAAGAGCCATATCCGGCATCTGCAACTGGATATTTGGGATAATGACCATATATATCATTGAATTTTTCCATCCATGGGACAAAACATTCTATATCTGATGCGTATTGTTTTACATCGATTACAGCGATATATTCATCACAGACAGCTGCTTGTAGATTATACGCTGGAAGAAGCTGATCGTTTCCCATATAATCGCGCTTCAAGCGCATAAAAGTAGCGTCATGATCTGTTTTGGAATAGCTGTTTCTTTCTTCGCCACAAATTTTTATATGACATGCATAG
>NZ_JAHLPY010000038.1 GCF_018918155.1 Anaerostipes sp. MSJ-23 | reverse complement strand
TGAACCGTACCGGGTTTGTCGGAGAGTCAATATTCTGAGAGACTACCCCGATGACAAAATTAAAATATACCCCTGAAATCAGAGAAAGAGCGGTTCAATTATTGATTGAATCTGAAAAAGATTATCCTTCTACTTGGGCTGCAATCACAGCAATTGCGCCTAAGATTGGTTGTACTCCTGAAACACTTCGTGCCTGGCATCAAAAGCATTTAGATCAGCAAAATCCTATTAAAGTACAACAGATATCTGATCAAGAAAAAATGAGGCAAATGGAACGTGAAATTAAAGAATTAAAGCGTGCCAATGAAATTCTACGTAAAGCAGCCGCTTTTTTCGCCCAGGCGGAGCTCGACCGCCCACACAAATAATGGTGGATTTTATCCATAACAATAAAGATCGATATGGTGTTGAAGCGATTTGTAGAATTTTACCGATTGCAGCTTCAACCTATTACCGGACTTTAGATCTCGCTGACAATCCAGAACATCGAGCGAAACGAGATCTACATGATGAGCATCATGCTGAACAAATTAAACGAATTTGGAAGGAAAGTTCAGGTCGGTATGGTGTACGTAAAGTCTGGCAAAAACTGAAACGTGAAGGCTATATTATTGCGCGCTGTACTGTTGCTCGATTAATGCAAAAGCTAGGTATACAAGGTGTTTGGCGTGGTAAGAACAAAAAAACCACCCGTAGCCGAGATGACCAAAAACGGGCAGATGATTTAGTGAAACGTAATTTTAATGCTGATCATCCAAACCAACTATGGGTGGGTGACTTTACGTATATTCAAACTCATTCAGGCTGGGTCTATACCGCCTTTATTATTGATGTGTTCTCACGAGCAATTGTTGGATGGAAAGTATCTACACGGATGAATACAGATATGGTACTCGATGCACTTGAGCAAGCATTGCACGATCGAGGCATGCCAAAGAATGTGATTCATCATTCCGATAGAGGTGTTCAATATCTTTCCATTCGCTATACCAATCGTTTAGAAGCAGCAAATTTACGAGCATCAGTCGGTACAACGGGTGACTCATACGATAATGCTTTGGCTGAAACGGTGAATGGCTTATACAAAACAGAGGTGATTGAATATTTAAAAGCAGATTGGCAAGGTTTAGCGGATGTACAACTTGCGACACTAAACTGGGTGGATTGGTTCAATAAAGAACGTGTACATAGTGCGCTAGATTATGTATCACCTTTTGATTTTGAAGCAATGTACTATGATAAAATTAACCAGTTAGGTCAGGTGGCCTAACTTAAATAAAAAGTCTCCGACAAACCCGGTACGGTTCAA
>NZ_JAHLPY010000037.1 GCF_018918155.1 Anaerostipes sp. MSJ-23 | reverse complement strand
ACATAGGAATATCTTACAAAAAATCTTTACCGACGATTATGAAGAAATCAAATATACTCTTCATCCCAGATCTTCCGAGATGGAAAATATCGAAAAAATGATCAACTGTGGTGACCCTGCTTTTGGTGGCGCTATGTATGGATGCCCTCACTGTGGAAAACTTAAGTTCGTTCCTTTTCGCTGCCACAGCCGTTTCTGCCCCACCTGCGGCAACAAGTACTCTATGGAACGTACTACATCCATGTCTTTTAAACTCATTAACGTCCAGCACAGACACTGTGTCTTCACGATTGATGAAAATCTCCGTGATTTTTTCCTTCACGACAGATCCCTGCTTCATTCTCTTTTCCATTCTGTTGCCAGCGTTATTTCCCGTATGTTCTTCAAAATAAAGAAATCCAAAAACTTCACCCCTGGCTATATCATGCTTCTTCATACTTTTGGCAGGAATCTCAAATGGAATCCGCACATTCACTGTCTGATTTCCGAAGGTGGCTACAGCGATGTTGGTTTTTGGCGCCATATCACGCACTTTAATTATACATACCTTCGAAATGCTTTTCGTACCGCTTTGCTTAACGAAATGGAACGCCGGCTTGGCCCCTCTTTCAAGAAACTCAAAGCCTTATGTTATTCAGAACACAAACAGGGCTTCTATGTTTATGCCAAGCCTAATAAATGTGATCCTAAAACCGTAGTCAAAGATATCGGCCGCTATCTCGGTCGCCCGGTTATAGCCACATCCCGAATTGATAAATACGACGGTGAGTTCGTTACCTTCCTTTACAATCGCCACGAAGACAAAAAGTATGTCGAAGAAACTCTCCCTGCTATAGTTTTCATAAAACGGTTCATCAGGCACATCCCTGAAAAGCACTTTAAAATGATCCGATCTGGGGGAATCTATGCCCGCCACCGTGAAATTGACAATCATCTGCATCGTGCTATAGCAAAAGAAAAGCATCACATTTTTCGTAGCTTCAATCAGTGGCGTACTGCTATTCTCTCTTCTTTTGGGTATGACCCTTTACAGTGTCCTGATTGCCGGCACAAAATGGAGTTTCTTGAACTCTACTACAATCACCAGCGCGTTTCTCTCGAAGAACTTTACGAGAAAGTAAGGTCCAAATCTCGTGGAAAACGTTCCTCCGCAGGAATTCTCATGATATCATCTCTCCGAAAGGAGATTCCCATTTATGAAACCTGATATCGAGGAACTGCGCAGAAAATACATTGAAAATCCCCCAGAAGGTATGACGTCCAAGGACATTCGCCATAGGAGCGAGGAGGAACTTCTGGATATGGATGATTTCTTAAATGATGACGAACTTGATGACGATTTCGGTGAAGAA
>NZ_JAHLPY010000036.1 GCF_018918155.1 Anaerostipes sp. MSJ-23 | reverse complement strand
TATAATGGTCTCATAAATTAAGACACTTTTTCGGACAGATCTTAATGAATCTGATATACTTAAATCAATACATAAGAAAGGATTCAATGTCATGTCCAGAAAAAGAAGAAATTTTAGTGCAAAATTTAAATCAGATCTTGTGATCGAGCTACTCAAAGGAGAAAAAGATCTCAATACCTTAGCAACAGAAAACAACATTCAACCCAATCTTCTCCGTAACTGGAAAAGAGAATTCTTGAACAATGCTTCTGCTGTGTTTGACGACAAACGTGAGGAAAACCTCAAGGAAAAGCTTGTCGAAGAACGCAAGGAAAAAGCTGAGTATGCAAAAAAGGTTGGTCAGTTAACCATGCAAGTGGACTGGCTCAAAAAAAATCTGAAGAAATTTGCGGACCTGACTACGAGAGTAAATTTAGTCCGAAACCTTTTGACGACTAAAGAACTTCCTGCTTCTGTTGGTGCCAACTGACTTGGCATCGTACGAGTATTTATTACAAAGGATCTTCCGTATCTGATGATGAACAGGCATGTAAAGAGATCATGGATCATCTTCATACAGATAATCCGACCTGGGGTGCAAGGCAGATGTCTGCACAGTTAAAAGTCAGAGGATATCGAGTGGGTCGTCGGAAAGCCAGACGATATATGAATGAAATGGACATTCATCCGATCTATCCTAAGATGAACCTGTCTAAGCGTATGCAACAGGCGAAAGTCTGTCCTTATCTACTCCGCAACGCTGTCATCGATAAGCCAAATCAGGCATGGTCCATTGATATTACATATATCCCGATCAAACATGGGTTTCTATATCTGACTGCAGTGATCGACTGGTACAGCCGCTGTATTGTCGGATGGGAAGTGGATGATACTCTCGATACCTGAATGGTGATCAATGCGTTAAACAAAGCATTTCAGATAGCCAAACCTCAGGTTTTGAACTCTGATCAGGGATGTCAGTTTACCAGCCAGCAATAGATCGATTTTGTAAAAGAAAACGGTATTCGCCAGAGCATGGATGGTAAAAGTCGCTGGGCAGATAATATCATGATCGAACGATGGTTTCGAAGCTTCAAGTATGAAGAAGCTTATCTGACACAATATAATAATATCAAAGAAGCCAGAGCTGCTATTAAACGATATGTTCATACTTATAACTTTGAAAGATATCATTCTGCATTGGATTATCATACACCAGCAGAATATTATTATCCTGTAATGCTGATGTCATATGTAGCTTAATTATCTGTGAAGGGAACTAGTACATCTAACTTACGTTTCTACAGATACAGTAACTTATCAACCTATCAGTTCATTATAAAAGTCTTAGATTTTTGTCTTGACAACTGAACCA
>NZ_JAHLPY010000035.1 GCF_018918155.1 Anaerostipes sp. MSJ-23 | reverse complement strand
ATTTAAAAAGTTGTCTCATATCTCTTTACATGCGTTTATGTTCTATGATAGTGTGGTCTTATGAAAGAGATCATATTTAACGAGGGACAATGAAACAGATTTACAAAGGAACAGATCATCGAACTGTTTCTTTCTCAACAGGAACAGCTGCAAAAACAGACAACACAGTTAGAAGAACTGAACCGAAAGTTTGACCTGATCTATGAACAGCTTACCATGTCACGAACAGATCGTTTTGCTCAGAAAACGGAGAAATTTGACTATGATCAGTTGACTCTGTGTTTTAACGAAGCTGAAGTTATGATAGAAACAGACTGTGCAGAAGAACCATTGATCGAAGAAGTCATTCCTGCATATAAACGTAAAAAAAGACCGAAAGGAAAACGTGATGAAGATCTGTCAGGACTTCCAGTCCGGGAAGAATATCATGAACTTTCTGAAAAACAGCTTTCTGAGCTGTTCCCAAATGGATATCGGAGACTTCCAGACAGGATTTATAAAAAACTGGATTTTCATCCAGCAACTTTCGAAGTGATCGAGCATCATGTCGCTTATTATAGTGCAAAAAATGAAGATAAGATCATAAGTGCAGAACGACCTTCTGAAATCTTAAAAAACAGTATCGTAACGCCATCTCTGTTAGCGGCAGTCCTGAACTTTAAATATGTGAATGCGATGCCTTTGTATCGTCTGGAACAGGAATTTAAAAGGAATGATATTCATATTTCAAGACAGACAATGTCCAGCTGGGTGATCAAAAGCAGTGAACGCTATTTATCTTTATTATATGACCGGATGCATCAGCAGATCTATCAGGGCCCGGTGATCCATGCGGATGAAACACCAGTCAAAGTCAAGAGAGACGGCCGGGATACGATGTGCAACAGTTATATGTGGGTTTATCGTACTGGTACAAAAGATGGACAACAGCCAGTGATCCTGTATGAATATCAGAAAACCAGAAATTCAAGCCATCCGGCGGAGTTTTTGAAAGGATATGAAGGAACGATCGTCTGTGATGGGTTTGAAGCATATCATAAGATTGCGAGGGAAAATGCACACATCACAGTTGCAGGCTGCTGGACTCATGCAAGGCGGAAATATGTCCAGATCTGTAAAGCATTAGGGAAAAAAGCATCAAAAGGAACCCTTGCAGAAGCTGCAGTTGCCCAGATCGGAGCGATCTATCATACCGATAACAGCCTGGACGGGTATGAACCAGAGCAGCGAAAAAAACGGAGGAAAGAACAGGTATCACCATTGGTCGATGCTTTCTTTTCGTGGGTAAGATCAAACATAGGATCTGTAGGAACTGGGAGTGTTTTATATAACGCAATGCAGTACAGTCTGAATCAGGAAAGATATCTCAGAGCGTTTTTGGATGATCCATTAGTTCCTCTCGATAATAATAATGCAGAGATTGCTATTCGGAGCTTTTGCGTTGGGCGGAATAACTGGCACGTGATAGATACAGTGAATGGGGCCAAAGCAAGTGCAATGATCTACAGTATTACAGAGACAGCCAAAGCGAACCAGTTAAAACCATATGAATATTTAAAATATCTGCTGACAGAGATTCCAAAACACATGGAAGATAGAAATCTAGATTTTTTAGAAGAACTATTACCATGGTCAGAA
>NZ_JAHLPY010000034.1 GCF_018918155.1 Anaerostipes sp. MSJ-23 | reverse complement strand
GAGGGCACTGAAAAACATACCATTTTTATTTTGACTTTAATAAAAAAAGAAAAAAACCATCAGAGTTTTTATGATTCTGGTGGATTTTTTGTTAGGCGAAATATAAATTGCTTGTTTTTTCGGAGAAAGTTCTTATTTTTCATTCATTAATTTAATTATTCTCTTAAGATTTACTGCAAAGATCGTCATTGCTCCTTGCATTTCCATACAAATAAGACCTGATGATGACGCTACGTCATAACCATGCCGATGTTTTAGTTCGCTGTTCTTAGCTTCTATTTTATAGCGTTCCCGCATTTTTTCTTTGAAATGCTCAGTTTCCTGAAATTTAAACTGTTCACTGTGGGAATCGCAAATGATTGTTTCTGTGTATGTTTTCTTTTTGGCTCCTTCTTTGTAACAGCCATCACGATACGGACAACATTTACATTTTTCAATATCAAAAAAATAGACCATACGTGGGTTTTTGTTTTTTTTATCTTTTTTCCTTTTATCGAAATATTTATGAATGGCTAAATGTCCTGCTTTACACTGATACATTCCGGCATCTTTATTAAATTCAAACTCATCTTCCTTTCTTCGGTTACCTTGTGTAATAACTGGATTTAATTTTGCTATCAGTTCATAACCACCTTCTTTTGCTGCCTCGATATTTTTCTTTTCAGAATAAGCCATATCTCCAATGACTGATTCAATCTGTATCCCTGCAGCTTTACTTTTTTGTATAAGTTTTGGCAGTTCTTTGCCATCTGTTTTTTCGCCGCTAGTGATTGTGGCAGCTGTGATGATCCGTTCTTCTGTCATTGCTATGTGTGTTTTATATCCAAAGAATGAAGTGTCGGCTGTCTTATGACCAGTTTTTGCATCTTCATCCTTTGAAATTTCTAAATATTCCATGTCATCAGTGACAGATTCTTCTAGTAGATTTAATTTTTCCTGCACTTTTGGATAACTGCAAATTTCTTCATTTCCTTTTACAACATCAATAAGCTGTTTACAGTATTTTAGTTCTTTTTCTAAAGAATCCTCTGTGTTTTTATCAGGAAATTTTTCTTTCATTGTTTCATCAATCTCATAGATGCTACGGCGCAGATTTTTTGATTGTTCCTGGAGTACTTGACGTGGTGTCTTTTGATTGTATCTTGATTTTGTATGCGTAGCATCCACAATAATGGATTTTGACTTAATAATTCCTTTTTCTAATGCTAACTGAACTGTTTTGGCAATCAGCATATCCAAAAGATTCATATCCTTTAAACGCAGCTTCCGAAATTTTGTCAATGAACTTGGATTTATAACTTCATCTTCTGGAGCCATATCCAAAAAATATTTAAAAGACATATCGTATTTAGAACGTTCAACCATATCAACATCTGATAAATCATAAATTGATTTTAAAAGCAGATATTTAAACATTCGGATAGGTGGAACTGCATTTCGTCCGTTATCTAGACAATAATTAGCAAGCAATTCATCATAAATAAAGCTAAAATCAACCAATTCTTTTATCTGTCGGAGAAGATTATCTTTCGGGATTACTAATTCATATATTTCCATGTATGGACTTAGCACCAATTTCTGCTGTTGTTCGATCATAAAAACACCGCCTATATTTGATAGATACATTGTACCAAATATAGACGGTATTATCTACTTTTTCAGTGCCCTCG
>NZ_JAHLPY010000033.1 GCF_018918155.1 Anaerostipes sp. MSJ-23 | reverse complement strand
CGAAACAATTAAAAAGTATGTAGAAAATCAAAAGAAGAGATATTAGAAAAAGAGAATATTATATTAGAAAGTGAGGTGAATATTATGGCAAACTTTATTGTTGAATTTCCATTAAAAACGGAAAAATATCAAGAAGATATTTTAAATAAGCGTTTTGAGATTGGAAGAAAAATCTATAATTCTTTAGTTAATGTAACACAGAAACGTTATAAGGAAATGATTAAAACTAAGAGATATCGTACTCTTCTATCTTCGTTGTCTGAGAATAAAAAGTCTGATAAAGAAATTTGGAAACAAATAAACGATATGCGAAAACAATATAACATGTCAGAATATTCATTTCATGAAGACGTAAAGAAAATGCAAAAACATTTTAAAAATAATATTGATTCTTTTACTTCTCAAAAGATTGCAACAGCATTATGGAAATCTTATGATAAATTATTCTATGGAAATGGCAAGAAAGTTTATTATAAGAAATATGGTGAATTAAATTCACTTGAAGGAAAATCTAACAAAACAGGAATCAGAATAATTAATGATACTCTTGTTTGGAATGGGTTAAAAATTCCAATTTTAATTGATTATAACAATCATTATGAATATCAGGCTATGCAATGCGATATTTGCTACAACAGAATTATTAGGAAATATGTAAGAAATAAATATAAATTCTATGTTCAAGTAGTCTTTAAAGGAAATCCACCTGTCAAAGTGGATACTGAAACTGGTGAAATTAAACATTGTATTGGTAATGGTGATGTTGGTTTGGATATTGGAACTAGAACTATTGCTATTTCAAGCCAATCCGATGTAAAAATATTAGAACTTGCTGATAGAGTCCAGAATATTGAAAACCAGAAACAGAAAATTCTGAGAAAGATGGATAGGTCAAGACGAGCTACTAATCAAGATAATTATAATGAAGATGGAACTATTAAAAAACAAGGAAATAAGAAAGTCAGATGGAACAAATCAAATCACTATATTAAATATCAAAATGAATTAAAGGAATTATATAGAAAGCAAGCAGATATAAGAAAGTATCAGCATGAATGTTTAGCAAACTATATTATATCTCTTGGAAATAAAGTATATGTTGAGAAAATGAATTTTGCAGGACTTCAGAAACGTGCTAAAAATACTAAAAAGAATGATAAAGGAAAGTACAAGAAAAAGAAACGTTTCGGTAAATCATTAGCAAACAAAGCGCCATCTATGTTATTAACAATAACAGATAGAAAACTAAATTATTTTGGCGAGAAATTAATAGAAATAAACACATTTGAAGCGAAAGCAAGTCAGTTTAATCATTTTGATAAAACATATACAAAGAAAACTTTATCACAAAGATGGAATGATTTCGATGGTATAAAAATTCAAAGGGATATGTACAGCGCTTTCTTAATAATGAATATAAGTGATGACTTGAAAAGTTTTAATATTGATAAGTGTAATGATAGATTTGAAAATTTCTATCGACTTCATAATTTAGAAGTAGACAGACTAACTGGTAAGAAGAATTTAAGTAGTATCGCAATTTGAAAAAGAAAATATACAAATAGGTTTTGACATGAGCCTTATGCTATCGCTAATGGATGCAATGGTATCTTTGGTAGTGAAAGTTTTGTAGAAGTTCATTAGTCTCATATGCTTTCGAGTATATTTGGAAGTGAATGTATATAAGAACCCAACGTGCTTTAGCTGTTGGAGTGTCAG
>NZ_JAHLPY010000032.1 GCF_018918155.1 Anaerostipes sp. MSJ-23 | reverse complement strand
CTTTTTTACAAGTCAAAAAAGTTAAGGCTTAACATTTTTGACACTGTTTAAAATCTTGAGTTAATTATCTCAGATTATTTTAGGATTTTGTAGGGAACACTGATTTACCGTTTACGATGATCTCTCCATTTGGTCCCATTTTGGCTAACTGTTTGATTCCTTCTCCAAATCTAGATCCAATTCCAGCTGCCATGATAATTAATGTTGTATTCATTCGTATTCTCTCCCCTTTACAATATAAAAGTTCCTTTTTTATAAAAAGTAAACCTATTTTTCAAATTTTTTCGTATTTTTTATTCAATATAACTATTCCCTTTATAGACTGATTTCTTAAGGTCCCTGGGAACTTAAGAAATCCAAAACGTACTCCTTTAATTTATATATAATCATCTCTTCTTATTATTCCTCGTTTATATAGTGGTTCATTTCAGCGGACATACTTTTATACATTGCAAGCATATAACACATTTATCTTTATCAATTAATGGATACTCAAATCCTTCTTCGTCTTCTTCCATTCTAATTGCACTTTTAGGACATATTGCATAACAAGCTGTACATCCACAACATTCTTCTTTTCTTTTATATAATATAGGTATTTCCTTTTTCATCATTACTCCCCTACTCATAAATTTCCTCCACTTCTCATGCGTACAACATCTAGAAATTTTATACTATATTCTATATATTACATCAACTACTTTAAAGTATCAATTTAATCTGGAATAAAATATTTTTCCACTTATTTCAAATACAAACATAGCCAATAAAATATGATCCTAACAAAAAACACATCCTATTGGCTACCACCTATTCATCTACTCCCAAAGCATCTCCGCATAAACCCCATCAGCAATCAACTCCCTAAAAGCGTCCTGCACAGTCTCTTTATCTTCCTTATATGTAACTCCAAACCAACGATCCTGTGTCTCCAACACCTTCACGTTCGCTCTTTCTTCTTTCAAAAGCTTGTCCACGATGTTCGGTAACAGATATTCGCTCTTTAAATCTCCTTCTTCCACATTCGCAAGGAAATCTTTGAAATCCTCTGCTAAGAAATCCAAAAATTTTGGATTTCCTGCCCACATGTTCATGGATACTTTATCTTCTGGACTGATCCATTCCTGTACTTCTTCACTGTCGCATTTGATCTGTCCGTCTTCTCCCATTTCGATTCCTGTTGTCTCATGTACCTGGCTTAATAAACCATTCTCATCTACAACACTGACTCCTCTGGTTACTGTTCCATTGTCGCTTAATGTGTTCTTTAAAATGAATCCGCCCATTCCCATGGTAAATTCTCTTCCAAGGTCTTCTCCGGATACTAAGAAATCATGCAGTTTCACAAATGCTTCTTTTCCATAATAGTCATCTGCATTGATGATCACAAATGGTTCTTTCACTACATCTTTGCAGCATAAAACTGCCTGACCTGTTCCCCATGGTTTTGTTCTTCCTTCTGGTACTTCAAAACCTTCTGGCAGATCATCAACTTCCTGAAATACATATTCTACATCGATCTGTTCTTTAATCCTGTTTCAGATGATCTCTTCGAACTCCTTGAAAATATCTTTGCGGATAATAAAGACTACTTTGTTAAATCCTGCTTCTTTTGCATCATGAATGGAATAATCCATGATGATCTCTCCATTTGGTATAGTGGTTCAGTTGTCAAGACAAAAATCTAAGACTTTTATAATGAACTGATAGGTTGATAAGTTACTGTATCTGTAGAAACGTAAGTTAGATGTACTAGTTCCCTTCACAGATAATTAAGCT
>NZ_JAHLPY010000031.1 GCF_018918155.1 Anaerostipes sp. MSJ-23 | reverse complement strand
AATCGAGTAGGAGGCGGTGACTAACCGCCGTCCTCTCGCAGCACCGTACGTACCGTTCGGTATACGGCGCTTTCAATAGTTGACGTGCACAGACTGGTAGGCTGTGGCTAAATCATAATAGCCACTGTTTATCAGTCTTTCTTTATTCAGCGCCCAAATCACAGCTTTATTATTACTGATATACCAGTACTTTCTGCGACTGTTTGCTATTGTTGCCGCATAGTGTTCTGGAATTCCCAGCTTGACTAGGTTTTTATATTTCGTTCTGGGTTTCTTCCATTGTTTCCATATGCACATGCGTATTCTATGATAGAGCCATCCATTGATGTCATCTATGTTGCTCTTCATACTTGCAATTCCGTAGTAGTTAAGCCATCCCCTTGCATACACCTTGATTTTCTTTAGGCTTGGTTTGATTGACTGACATCGCTTACGGGAAGATAACTCCTTCCGTCTGGACTTAAACTTCTTCCATGACTTCGGATGAACTCTGACATAAATGCCTTTTTCGTTCCTTCCCAATGCAAAGCCAAGGAATTTAAAATTTCGGATTGCAAACTCGCTGACAGTACGGCTCTTTTCTCGGTTGACTGTAAGTTTCAGCCTCTCCTCAAGATATTTTGTACTGCTTTCCAAGAGTCTCTCTGATGCTCGCCTGCTCTTTGCAAGAAGCACGATGTCATCTGCATATCTTATGCATGGAACATCTCTTTTCAAGAATTCTTGGTCGAACTCATTGAGGTAGACATTTGCCAGCAATGGTGATAGATTTCCACCTTGTGGTGAGCCTTCCTCTGTATCAATGACCACTCCGTTTTCCATTACACCGCTCTTCCGATAGCGCTTTATCAGCTGTACTACACGTTCATCTTTTACATTCTTTCGGAGAAGATTGATAAGAATTTCGTGATTAAGAGTATCGAAATATTTTGACAAGTCAAGGACTACAGCAAATGTATAGCCTTGTTCTGCATACTCCTTAACCTTAAGTATTGCATCTTTTGCACTTCTGTTCGGACGATAGCCATAGCTGCCCTCTGCAAACGGCGGTTCATAGATTGGCACTAACTGTTGGGTTATTGCCTGTTGGAGTGTCCGGTCTATCACTGTTGGTATGCCAAGCTTTCGCACACCACCATCTGGTTTGGGAATCTCAACTCGTCTTACTGGAGACGGAGTATACTTTCCACGATAAATGCGGTCGGTTAACTCTTGTTGATGTTCCTTTAGATATGGAAGAGCCTCCTCAATGGTCATGCCATCAATTCCCGGCGCTCCCTTGTTTGCCTTGACTCTCTTATACGCTCTGTTAAAGTTGTCTTTATACAGTATCGCTTCCAAAAGTCTCGGCTGTGCACTGTCTCTTTCTTTCCATATCCGATTGAATGACCTGGACACTTTCACATACCCTTCATGTTCCGCATTATCTCTTTGCGAACAGCCATTGTTTTCAATGTTTTCTGCCATAGACGGTCATTCCTCCTTTCTCGGTCATACTCAAGACTCCTAATGATTCAGTCCTTCACCTCTCGGCTACTATGACCTCTGCTGACTTCTGTGCGTTCAGCATTGCTTTATGCAATGGTTACCTCTTTCAAGGCGTGCCGCACAGACCTCCCTAGGTACCACACGTTTCTTCCTCTCCATCCATCTGTCTCATTTATCATACATGATTCCGTGTAGTTATTGGGTTTCAACTTGTGATGCAGTCTTGCCCTCATGCATGACCTCATATGAGATTTCTGTTCGTCAGACCAGAGATTTGCCCGTGAGTTAGTATGTTCCTCACATCCAGCTTCCTTCAGATTCCATCTCG
>NZ_JAHLPY010000030.1 GCF_018918155.1 Anaerostipes sp. MSJ-23 | reverse complement strand
TTACCACAAATGGATGCTCTTTTTTTATTCACTTGATAGATGAAGAGAAAAATTTGATAAAAATATAGTAACTATGCGACTTTCAGTCGCTAACACGACGAAGTCGTGAATAATTCAGGAAAAAGTATTTTTTCATTAAAAAATATTTTCAAATTGTTTATTTTTAATGAGTCACCAGTAGGTGGACATCTTTGGTATTTGGGAGCACTTTTATATGTGTTACTAATTGTATTTGTCATAGATAAATTGAATTGTAGAAGAGTACTGTATTGGATAATACCAGTATTTTTAGTTTTAGATTTAATTTTTGGAAAATATGCAATTGTCATTTTTAATAGAGAATTTCCATATATTTTAGTTAGAAATTTTCTTTGTGTAGGAATACCATATTTTTGTCTAGGAACGTTAATTAGAGAAAAGAAAATAAGAAAGAATATAAGCAAAAGAGTACTGGAATTTATGATTATGATATTTGCATTAACAGGAATTTGTGAAAGATTTATTTTGGTAAACTATAGAATGAATGCGACAAGAGATCATTATATTAGTACCACTTTTTTAGCAATTGCTGTTTTTTTATATGTTCTTAAAAGTAATTGGAAGAATGAGCGGCTATCCAAGATTGGAAGAGAATATTCTACATGGCTATATATTATTCATCCTATATTTATTACAGTATTTGCTTTCATTACAAAAAAAATTGGAATTTATTCATTATATAGTTATGTTGGACCGATTGTTATTTACATTGTTTCTTTATTGTTTCTTATTTTACTTAAGAAAATAAAGTTAGAGAGGTATATATGATAGAATTAATAGATACAGTTGTATATGCTGGAAGAATAAAAAATGAATCAGTATTGATGCAAAGCTCTTCAGGGGGAGCATTTACAGCATTATCAGAATTTTTTTTGAAAAATAATAATGCAGTGGTGGCGTCTGTTTATAATTATGATATAAATACGGCAGAGTTTCGATTGATTTTGAATAAAAATCAACGGGAAAAGGCGAAAGGGTCAAAATATATGCAGAGTAAACCTAGAAAAATTTTTAGAGAAGCATATGAATGGTTAATGGAAAATAAAGGGAAAAAATTACTTTTTGTTGGAATGGGCTGTCAAGCAGATGGTTTTCGAAAATTTTGTGAGTTAAAAGGTATTCGTGATAGAGTATGTATTGTAGATATTATTTGCCATGGATCTCCAAGTCCAAAGTTATGGAAGGAATATGCTGAGAACCTTCAAAAAAAGAAAAAAGGGAAAATTACTTATTTGACATTTAAAGATAAACGAAATGGATGGAAATCTCCAATGGCATATGTCAAGATAAATGGAAAAGAGATTTTAATAAAAGATTATGTGAAAATTTTTTATAATAGATGTGCTTTGAGGTTGTCATGTCATGAATGTCCTTACGCTACTACTGAGAGAAAAGTAGATTTAACAATTGGAGATTATTGGCATATTGAAGAAACAATGCCAGATTTTTATGACTCAAAAGGAAATTCTCTGTTTTTAATTCATACAAATAAAGGTCAGGAATTGTTCAATAGAGTTAGGTATATGCTAGATTATAAAATAAGTAATAGACAACAGTGCTGGCAGACAAATCTTGAGAAACCGACACCAAAATCAGAAAAGAGAGATTTATTCTGGGATGATTATAAAAAAGAGGGAGTTAATTTCATAATGAAAAAATATGGAACAGTTTCAATTACAACTAAAGTAAAAAATAAACTTCTCAAAATTATTGGGGGGGGGACGAACTAAGTAGTCCTTGTTATGTTGACCTTTCTAGTAGGAGGGTAGCATAATGAATTGGAGAGAACCTAAAGTATATGCAATAAGACATAAAAATGAAGATATACGAGCTAATTCAAGATCTGGTGGTATTTTTACAGCACTGTCAGATAAAGTTTTAGAAAATGATGGTGTTGTGTATGGATGTGTTTTAACAGAAAAGTTTGAAGCTATACATATTCGTGCAGAAAATGCACAGGATAGAGATAAAATGCGTGGTTCTAAATATATACAGAGTAAATTGGGTGACACATTTGTAAGGATAAAAGAGGATGTTGAAATTGGTCGAGAAGTTCTTTTTTCAGGAACCTCATGTCAAGTAGCAGGATTAAAAAAATTTCTTAAAATAGAATATGAAAATCTTATTTGTATAGATATTGTATGTCATGGAGTTCCAAGCAAAAACATTTGGAAAGAATATTTAAAATGGCAACAAATGAAATATAGAGCTAAAGTTATAGCGGTTGATTTTCGGAATAAGAAAGATTTTGGATGGCGAGATCATGTGGAATCAATTTATTTTGAAAATGGGAAAAAGGTAAACGGTAGAGTATTTAAGAACTTATTTTATGGACATTCTATATTGAGGCCTAGCTGCTATGAATGTAAATATAAATCAATAATACATCCGGGAGATATTACAATAGCTGATTATTGGGGGATAGAAAAGGCAGCACCTGAATTTGATGATAATAAAGGTGTATCCTTAGCCTTGGTTAATAATAATAAGGGAGAAAAGTTATTAGAACAAATAAAAGAAAATATTGAATGGAAGAAAACAAAATTAGAAGATAGTATGCAAACACCATTAAAAGAACCATTTTTGAAGCCAGAAAACAGAGAGCAATTTTGGAAAGATTTTTATGAAAATTCATTTGAATATATTGCTAAAAAATATGGAAGATACGGATTAGCAAATAAAATTAAAGCAGTTTTTAGAAAAATTAAGGTGAAATTAATAAGATAAAAGTAGAAAGAAGAAGGGGTATGGAGAGAAAATATTCTTTTGAAGCAGGTTTGAATGTATTTACTTCATATAAAACAATTATTCCAGTGGAAGTTTTTAGAGAATTAAAAGAAACAGATTTACATCGTTATCATATTTACGGAATATTATCATATAATCAAGTGTTTTTTCGTAAAGAAAAGATAAAAGTTACAGAAGATGGAATAAAAATAGCATTTTTTATGATTAAAGATGGAAAGGAAATTGATTATGAATTGCCACTAATAAAAGTTTGTGAGGGATTGGATTATCATAAAATTCATATAGAAATTCTGTATCCAGCAATAAATATGGTAGTATCTATAACAGATGAGGATTTTTTGAAAAAGAATCCTCAAATACAGAAAAATATAGAAATTAGTGCTCAGGATTTTTTTATGATTGTGTCTAAAATATTAGTATCAAGATTGGAATATGAGGTTCTTTATATTGGACAGGCATATGGAAAAGATGGAAGTAGAACGGCTTTTGACAGGCTAGAGTCTCATTCGACATTGCAAAAAATATTAGAAGAGTATAGTGGACATTATGCGGATAAACATATTTATATATTGTTATTAGAAATGCAATCAAGTTTAGCAATGTCATTTGATGGAATCTCTCAAAATTTCACAAAAAGTGAAGAAGAAAGTTCAAAGCATTTAACAGAAGTTTGCAGTGATTTACCTCAAGAAAATCAAATTATTAATATTGCAGAAGCAGCTATGATAAATTATTTTAAACCAGCTTATAACGTGAATTTTGTAGAGAATTTTCCAAATGAAAATCATAAAGGATATAGACAGTATTTTGACTTGGATTATAATGCGTTGACAGTTGAAATTGATTTAGATTTTCCAGATGCTCCTAATATACAGTTATATACAGAACAAAATAGAATTGCTAATTCTTTTGATTTTATAAGATATAAGTTATTTAATGATGATAATCGTCAAAGTATGTATGATGTTTTTCAGAAAAATTAATGACCTAAATTTTTGATACAGAGTTACACAAATATTACATAGGAGAAATGAAAGTGGAAAGAACTTAAGTTCCCAGGGACCTTAAGAAATCAGTCTACAAAGTGAATAGTTATATTGAATAAAAATACGAAAAAATTTGAAAAATAGGTTTACTTTTTATAAAAAAGGAACTTTTATATTGTAAAGGGGAGAGAATACGAATGAATACAACATTAATTATCATGGCAGCTGGAATTGGATCTAGATTTGGAGAAGGAATCAAACAGTTAGCTCAAATGGGACCATATAATGGTCTCATAAATTAAGACACTTTTTCGGACAGATCTTAATGAATCTGATATACTTAAATCAATACATAAGAAAGGATTCAATGTCATGTCCAGAAAAAGAAGAAATTTTAGTG
>NZ_JAHLPY010000029.1 GCF_018918155.1 Anaerostipes sp. MSJ-23 | reverse complement strand
CCGCACTTCCACCTCTGCCCTATCTACCTCGTCGTCTTCAAGGGGTCTTACTACCTTACGGTATGGGAAATCTTATCTTTAGGGGGGCTTCACGCTTAGATGCCTTCAGCGTTTATCCCTTCCAGACTTGGCTACTCTGCCATGCACTTGGCAGTACAACAGATACACCAGCGGTCCGTCCATCCCGGTCCTCTCGTACTAAGGACAGCTCCTATCAAATTTCCTCCGCCTGCGCCGGATAGGGACCGAACTGTCTCACGACGTTCTGAACCCAGCTCGCGTACCGCTTTAATGGGCGAACAGCCCAACCCTTGGAACCTGCTACAGCTCCAGGATGCGATGAGCCGACATCGAGGTGCCAAACCACTCCGTCGATGTGAACTCTTGGGAGTGATAAGCCTGTTATCCCCAGGGTAGCTTTTATCCGTTGAGCGATGGCAATCCCACTTTATACCACCGGATCACTAAGTCCTACTTTCGTACCTGCTCCACCCGTCGGTGTCACAGTCAAGCTCCCTTCTGCCTTTGCACTCTTCGAATGGTTTCCGACCATTCTGAGGGAACCTTTGAGCGCCTCCGATACCCTTTCGGAGGCGACCGCCCCAGTCAAACTCCCCGCCTGACATTGTCCCCCAGCCGGATCACGGCTGATGGTTAGAAATCCAACATAGCAAGGGTGGTATCCCAACAGCGACTCTGATACAGCTGACGCCATATCTTCTCAGTCTCCCACCTATCCTGTACATGCCATGCCGAATCCCAGTATCAAACTGGAGTAAAGCTCCATGGGGTCTTTCCGTCCTGGCGCAGGTAACCAGCATCTTCACTGGTAGTTCAATTTCACCGGGTGTGTTGTTGAGACAGTGCCCAAATCATTACGCCTTTCGTGCGGGTCGGAACTTACCCGACAAGGAATTTCGCTACCTTAGGACCGTTATAGTTACGGCCGCCGTTTACTGGGGCTTAAGTTCAAAGCTTCGACTTACGTCTAACCTCTCCCCTTAACCTTCCAGCACCGGGCAGGCGTCAGCCCATATACTTCACCTTTCGGTTTTGCATAGACCTGTGTTTTTGCTAAACAGTTGCTTGGGCCATTTCTCTGCGGCCTGTCACCAGGCACTCCTTCTCCCGAAGTTACGGAGTCATTTTGCCGAGTTCCTTAACAACACTTCTCCCGTCGGCCTTAGGATTCTCTCCTCATCCACCTGTGTCGGTTTACGGTACGGGCACATAGAAAACAATAGCGGCTTTTCTTGACAGCCAGGGGCCTGGACTTCCCTACTTATGTTCGGTACGCATCACGCCTTTAGATTATGCTGCGGATTTGCCAACAGCACTCCTACTTCGCTTGCTCCAGGATCCCATTCCTGGATTCCATTCCCTGTCTGTGTCCCCACAGTTCTGTTTCTATGCGGTACAGGAATTTCAACCTGTTATCCATCGACTACGTCTCTCGACCTTGCCTTAGGTCCCGACTTACCCAGAGCAGATCAGCTTTACTCTGGAAACCTTAGATATTCGGCCTGAAGGATTCTCACCTTCATCTCGCTACTCATTCCGGCATTCTCTCTTCTTAACAGTCCACCACTCCTTCCGGTATGGCTTCATCCCGTTAACAATGCTCCTCTACCAATGTTTTCACATTCCTAAGCTTCGGTGTCGTGTTTTAGCCCCGGACATTTTCGGCGCAGGGACTCTCGACTAGTGAGCTATTACGCACTCTTTCAATGAATGGCTGCTTCTGAGCCAACGTCCTAGTTGTCTTCGAATCCCCACATCCTTTTCCACTTAACACGCACTTTGGGACCTTAGCTGTAGGTCTGGGCTCTTTCCCTTTTGACCATCCAACTTATCTCGTATGGTCTGACTCCCAGTCATCATCTCCACGGCATTCGGAGTTTGATATGCTTTGGTAAGCTTTGACGCCCCCTAGGCAATTCAGTGCTCTACCTCCGCGAGACTAAACTGAGGCTAGCCCTAAAGCTATTTCGAGGAGAACCAGCTATCTCCGGGTTCGATTGGAATTTCTCCGCTATCCACACCTCATCCCCACCCTTTTCAACGGATGTGGGTTCGGTCCTCCACTTCCTCTTACGGAAGCTTCAACCTGGACATGGATAGGTCACCCGGTTTCGGGTCTACCCTGGCTGACTATACGCGCTCTTAACGCTCGCTTTCACTTCGGCTCCAGACCTTAAGTCCTTAACCTCGCCGGCCGGGGTAACTCGCCGGACCGTTCTACAAAAAGTACGCAGTCCCTCCAATATTGAGGTTCCACAGCTTGTAGACACAGGGTTTCAGGTTCTCTTTCACTCCCCTCCCGGGGTACTTTTCACCTTTCCTTCACAGTACTATGCGCTATCGGTCACTAAGAAGTATTTAGCCTTACGGGGTGGTCCCCGCTCTTTCAGACAAGGTTTCTCGTGTCTCGTCCTACTCTGGATCCTGCTAGGCGGCTTGGAATTTCGAATACGGGGCTTTCACCCTCTCTGGCGGGACTTCCCAGACCCTTCTTCTATCTTACACCTGCCATATCGCAGTCCGAACCCCACGGTGCACGCACCATGGTTTGGGCTCCTTCCATTTCGCTCGCCGCTACTTTGGAAATCGATGTTTCTTTCTCTTCCTCCGGGTACTTAGATGTTTCAGTTCCCCGGGTTCCCCACATGCAGCTATGAATTCACTACATGCTGACAGAGGTTTCCTCTGCCGGGTTTCCCCATTCAGATATCTCCGGATCATTGGATATGTGCTCCTCCCCGAAGCTTTTCGCAGCTTATCACGTCTTTCATCGGCTCTTAGTGCCAAGGCATCCACCCTGCGCCCTTACTACTTTAACCGTAGTAGGAACGATCGAATCATTTGATTCTCTTTTCCTCACTGATGTATAGCGTTACATCAGCGGGTCATGTGTTTTCTTTCTATCTCTTACGATGAAATTTGATGTCTTGACTCATTTTCATCTCTGAAAATGAATTCTATCTTAAATCTTGTATGAAGTTTTCAAGGTACAA
>NZ_JAHLPY010000027.1 GCF_018918155.1 Anaerostipes sp. MSJ-23 | reverse complement strand
AAAAACAAGCAATTTATATTTCGCCTAACAAAAAATCCACCAGAATCATAAAAACTCTGATGGTTTTTTTCTTTTTTTATTAAAGTCAAAATAAAAATGGTATGTTTTTCAGTGCCCTCATCTTGAGGGGTGGGGGTTTTCTTTTGCTTCATTTTCCTGCATAATAGACATATGAAGGTTTCTATATCTTCTAAACTGGCAACCGTTTATTTGTCATGCCCGCCTCTGTGCGGGCTATTTTCAATTCAACTGAACGCCAACGGCGGTCTTTCCTATAAAGTGAAAAAAGACTGCTAATCAGCAGTCTATTAATGTTTTTACAATTTTAACCAAATCTCCATCCGAATCTCCTTAATAAATATTTCCCTTTTCTTTTTAATATTGCTCTCCTCGATCTACTCGAATGACAGCATAATGATTCCCCGGCATTTCTTCTTTTACTTTTTTCTTAATGTCTTCTACTACTTTCTCCTGTTGATATTTTTTCCCATAAGGAATCAGAAGATCAAAGATTACATTCGTATGGGTTGCTCCTTTTACCATTCGAAAATCATGGATAGACAAATCTGGATCATAACCTTTTACAAGATCTTGTACTTCTTTTTTTGTTTCTGTGACTTCTTCATCGTTTGTTACAACTGGATCCATATGAATCGTTGCCTCACAATGATATTCTTCCATTAAGCGCATCTCTATATGATCCATAACATCATGAACTTCCATAATATTCTCTGTTGCTGGCACTTCTGCATGTAAAGATACAATTCTTCTTCCAGGACCATAATCATGGACAACAATATCATGAACTCCAATCACCATTTCATGGCGTAAAACCATTTCTTTAATCTTTGTAACTAATTCTGGATCCGGTGATTCTCCAAGTAATGGATTTAATGTATCTCTGACGGATTCATAACCACCCCATAAAACAAAACATGCAACAACAATTCCTACCACTCCATCGACATTCAGATGAAAATAATGAAAAATAAGCATTCCTCCAAAAACTGCTGCCGTTGAGACGCAGTCATTTAAACTATCAGAAGCCGTTGCTTTCATTGTTTCTGAATGAATTTTCCATCCAATGCTACGATTAAACATATACATCCAGAATTTTACAAAAATCGACACA
The DNA here is from genome assembly GCF_018918155.1 of Anaerostipes sp. MSJ-23. Classification (GTDB taxonomy): domain Bacteria; phylum Bacillota; class Clostridia; order Lachnospirales; family Lachnospiraceae; genus Anaerostipes. The sequence continues at coordinate 7,830 of NZ_JAHLPY010000027.1, read as the reverse complement.
ACAAGAATCATATAAGAAATCCATTGTTCGGAAATTACCTCTGGATGCAATACTTTTCCTACGGAACTTTTAAACAGTTCCACACCCATCATAAGAATTAGCAAAGAAACAACAAGTCCCGAGACATATTCCATTCTTCCATGTCCGAAAGGATGATCTTTATCTGCAGGTTTCCCCGCCATATCAAATCCAACCAAAGTGATAATAGAGGATGCTGCATCTGACAGATTGTTAAAAGCATCGGCAGTAATAGAAATAGCACCAGTAATTACTCCAGCAAAAAATTTTCCTGCAAATAAAAACAGATTACACATAATTCCAACGATTCCTGCCATTTTTCCATAAGCATTCCGTACATTGCTGTCCTCCACACGATCCTTGTTCTTTATAAATAATGAAATTAATAAGTTTGTCATATAAAACTCCTTAAATATAGCAAAAGGGAGTCTTTTAAGACTCCCATTCAAATATTCACCTTTAAGCTTCTACAATTTTTCCTGCAATTGCGGATGCTGCTGCTGTTTTTGGTGATCCAAGATAGATTTCTACTTTGGATGTCCCCATTCTTCCTAAGAAGTTACGATTATTTGTTGCTAATACACGTTCTCCATCCGTCAGAATTCCTCCGGCACGTCCACAGCAAAGTCCACATCCAGGATGCGTGATAATTGCTCCTGCTTTTGCAAGAATCTTCATGTATCCAGCATCAACTGCCTGTTTATAAATCTTACGGCTTGCAGGTGTTACGATCAATTTTACATAGTCTGCAACTTTCTTCCCATCTAAAATTTCTGCTGCTGCCTTCAAATCCTCCAGACGACCATTTGTACAAGAGCCAATAAAAACCTGATCAAGTTTTGTTCCTTCAACTTCTTTTACACCACGGATTTTATCAACCTGAGAAGGGCATGCAACAACAGGCACAAGATCTTCTGCCTGATAAGTAATTGTTTGACAATACTGTGCATCATCATCTCCATAAATCCAATCAACATCTGAAAGATTGACCTTAGAATATTCAGCTGTTTTTTCATCTGGTGCAAATAGTGCTGCCTTGGCCCCAGCCTCGATTGCCATATTAGACATCGTCATTCTTGCAGCCACACTCATTTCATCTACTGTACTTCCTGAAAATTCCAAGGCTTTATAAGTAGCTCCCGCAGCTGTCAAATCACCAATCAATCGTAAAATAATATCTTTAGAACTTACATTTTCAGGAAGTTTTCCATTAATCACAACTTTGATTGTTTCCGGAACTCTTACCCACATCTCTCCAGTTCCAAGAATAGCCGCCATTTCTGTGTATCCGATTCCAGAAGAAAAACATCCAACACAACCATAAGTTGTTGTATGTGAATCTGTACCAAATACAATGTTTCCAGGTTTTGCATAACCACACTCCGTCATCAGCTGATGACAGATTCCGTCACTGTGATGAACGTTTTTCATGCCATATTTCTTTGCAAATGCATCTCCGATCTTAAAATGACGGATATCATCGGTTGTGCTTGCTGGTACCATATGATCATAAATTAAAACAACTTTATCTGGATCCCATAATTTGGTAAATCCCATTTCTTCAAATTTCTCTGCCACAAATGGAATAAAGATATCATGAATCATCACACGATCAACATTAACAGTTACAATCTGTCCAGGTTTTACACGATCAGCACCAATATTTCTGCTGATAATTTTTTCAATCATTGTCTGTCCCATATCTTTATTTCACCCCGTTTCTTTTTTTCATAGCTTCTACCAGTCCACCTTCATTGATGATTTCCATCAGATTATCCGGAAGAGAATGAATTTCATAATCTACACCGTTATGTGTAATTTTCTCACCTAACGTTACTTCAATTGTATCTCCTTCTTTAACTGCATCTTGAATTTTATCGTTTTCAATTAAAAGCAATCCATTGTTAATAGAATTTCGGAAAAAAATACGAGCAAAAGATTTTGCAATTACACATTTAACTTTTAAGGCCTTAATGATTTCCGGCGCCTGTTCTCTAGATGATCCGCAGCCAAAATTGCTTCCAGCTACGATGATATCTCCTTCACCAATCTGTCCAGCTAATTCCGGTCGAAGTGGTGAAAATCCATACTGTTTCATATCTTCTACGGTTGGCAGTGCCAAATATTCTGTCGGAATGATAATATCTGTATCAATATCATCTCCAAGCACCCAAACCTTTCCTTTAAACTGTTCCATATCTCTCTTATTCCTTTTCTTTTATAATTCATCTGCGGTAACAATTTTTCCTGCGATTGCGGATGCTGTCACAGTTGCTGCTGATCCAAGATATACAAAAGAATCCGGATCTCCGGCACGTCCTTTAAAGTTTCTTGTTCCCGTGGAAATTAACACTTCACCTTTTCCAATAACTCCCTGGCAGCTTCCCCAACATACACTACAATTACAATTCATAACCATAGCACCTGCATCCATGAAAATATCAATTAACCCTTCATCTAATGCCTGAATATAGACTTCATTAGAAGCTGGTGCAATGAGAAATCTTACACTATCACTGACCTTTTTCCCTTTTAAAATTTCAGCAGCTACACGAAGTTCCTCAATACGTCCGTTGTTGCAGGAACCAAGAAATGCTTCATCAATCTTCACGTCCCCAACTTCTTTTGCCGCAATCACATCATCAATCTGATGTGGTCTTGCAACAACCGGCTGAATTTCATCAAGATTAATATCATAAACCTTTTCAAAATGTGCATCTTCATCACTCTTAAAGAGATTTTCTGCCTTTCTTCCGCGACTTTCCACGTATTCTACTACTTTTTCATCTGGTTCTACAATTCCAGTTTTTGCTCCTGCTTCTACGGCAAGGTTACAAAGAACCAGACGCTCATCAATATCAAGGTTATGTGCACCTTCTCCGGCAAATTCCATGATCTTATAATTACATCCGTTTGCTCCAACCATACCAATGATGCTAAGCATTAAATCCCTTGCATAAACACCTTCTTTTAATTTCCCATGCAGATTAAAACGAATTGTTTCCGGTACTAAAACCCATGAATTTCCCGTCACCATTGCATACAGAAAATCAGTACAACCAATTCCAGTACCAAAAGCTCCCAATGCACCATAAGTACAAGTATGGGAATCTGCTCCCATGATAAATTCACCAGGGCATACATAATTTTCTACCATAATCTGGTGACAGACACCTTTTCCTTCATATAAAACAATATCATGTTCTTTTGCAAAATTTCTCATTTTTTTATGAGCTTCTGCTGTTTTGGGATTTTCTGCCGGCACATTATGATCCATAATAAAAACCAGTTTATTTTTATCCGCAATTTTAGGATGTTTTAACTGATTATGATACATATCAATCGTTAGATGTGTTGTTCCGTCATTGCTCATCAAGCGGTCTACTTCAATTGTATGAATTTCTCCGGCCTTTACCTGATCTACTTTTGCAGCTCTTGCAATAATCTTTTCTCCAATGGTCATTCCCATGTTCTTATTCCTCCCCTTCATTTAAGAAATTAATCAATCCACCGTGATCTAGAATATTCTGCATATAAGGTGGCAATTTTGTACATGGAAGGGTTTCTTTCTCTGTCTTAATCCATCCTTCTGAAAGATTAATATCGATGTTATCTCCATCTTCTACTTTTTCATACAAATCTTTACTAATAATAACTGGCAAACCAATGTTAATGGAATTACGATAAAAAATACGTGCAAAGGATTTTGCCACAATAGCCTTTACGCCTAATGCTTTTAACACGCTTGGAGCCTGTTCTCTAGATGATCCACATCCAAAATTTTCTCCTGCTACAACGATATCTCCCTCTTTTACTTTTTTTGCAAAATCTTTGTCGATGGATTCAAAAGTATAAACTTTCATCTCCTCAATATTCGGCAATAATAAATATTGTGACGCAATAATCTGATCTGTATCTACGTCATTATGAAACTTAAATACACGTCCCATTGATATTCCTCCCTGTTTTTTATAATCATTTACTTTTTAGAATACTATAAAATCGCAAAAAAATCTATGTTTCCTTCCTATTTCCTGCAAAATAAAAGATACCAATTTTGAATTTTCCTATTCTAAATCGGCATCTTTATAAAATCTTTTTTATTTCTTCCGTAACCAAATTCCCTTCCAGGTATATGGGCTTAACAATACAAGCATTGGGAAAATTTCCAATCTTCCAGCCAGCATATCAAAAATCATAACAATCTTTGATAAATTGGAATACGCATTAAAATTTGCTGTTGGCCCAACCTTTGCAAGTCCTGGTCCTACATTATTTAATGTTGCAGTAATCGCTGTAAAATTTGTTGTAAGATCAAAATTATCAAGAGATATTATCAAGATAGAAAACATAAAAATAAAACAATATGCTACAAAATAAACATTCATTCCACGAATGACTTCATGTTCCACAACTCTTCCATTAAATTTTACTTTTCTTACCGTTCTTGGATGTACATAAGAGAGTAATTCTTTTTTTACTGTCTTAAGCATCATCACAAGACGAGAAACTTTGATTCCTCCACCCGTACTTCCTGCACATGCTCCGGAAAACATCAACATAACAAGAATAAATTTTGAAAATTCTGGCCACTGATTAAAATCCGTTGACGAATATCCAGTCGTTGTAATAATCGATGACACCTGAAAAAAAGACTGACGAAATGCTTCTTCCAGCGTTGGAAACAAATGACGAATATTATAAGTAATCATTAACACCGATGCTCCAATAAAAAGAAGGTAATATTTTAACTCTTCATATTTAAAAGCATCTTTAAACTTTCGGATTAAAATAAAATAATATACTTTAAAATTAACTCCAAACAGCATCATAAAAATGGCAATTACATATTGTATATATGGTGAATACGTCGCACAACCAGAATTTAACAGACTAAATCCACCCGTTCCTGCAGTACCAAAGGATAATAAAAGGGAATCAAACAGACTCATTTTTCCAAGCAGTAAAAGAAATACCATCACGATTGTCATAAAAATATAAATTTTATAAAGAATCATCGATGTCTTTCGAATTTTGGGTACTAATTTTCCAACCGATGGTCCTGGACTTTCTGCACGCATCAGATGAATATTCTGCCCACCAGTCAACGGCATAACAGCAAGTACAAAAACAAATACACCCATACCACCAATCCAGTGTGTAAAACTTCTCCAAAATAAACTACACCTTGCTAAAGATTCAACATCCGGCAAAATACTTGATCCCGTTGTTGTAAATCCAGAAACAGTTTCAAACATAGCATCTACCATTGACGGAATATCACCATTGATCACAAATGGAAGAGCTCCAAAAAAACTTAAAATAATCCAACTGACTGCAACTGTTACAAAACCTTCTTTTACATAAAAAACTGACTTTTTTGGTTTTTTCATAATTAGCAATAATCCAATTACAAAACATAAACACATGACAATCCAAAAAGAAAATCCTTTTTTTTCCTGATAAATTAAAGCAGTAATGCATGGGAGAGATAAAAATGCTCCTTCAAAGATCATTACCAATCCTATTACATACCGAATCATAGAAATATTCATATCCTCGTGCCCCCATTACCCTTTTTTCAAAATATCCTTCACATCATGCAAGCCCTTTTTGGTCGTGACAACCACTACCAAATCATCTTCCTTCAACTCATCTTGTCCTTTTGGTATTGTAGCTTTCCCATTTCGATAAATACTACAAATCAGCAAGTTTGAAATGATTGGAAGTTCACAGATTGGTTTCCCAATAACTGGTGATCCTTTTTGAATATGAAATTCCAATGCCTCCGCTCTTCCATCCACCAATTTATAAAGGTTCTCAATATTACTTCCTATAGAATTTTGTTTTGCACGCACATACTGTACTAAATATTGTGCCGTCAAATATTCTGGATAAATCATACTTCCAAGTTCCAGACGTTCAATCATGGCACTATAATTTAATTTCTGTACCTTCGTAACCAGTTTTGCATCTGACTGACTCTGTACATAAAGCGAAAGGAAAATATTTTCTTCATCATGATTTGTAAGAGAAATAAATGCATCACATTCTTGTATTCCTTCTTCCAATAAAAGATCATGATCCATACCATTTCCATGAATAACTACAACACGTGGGAGAGTTGTACTAAGATTCTCACATGTATCATAATCAATATCGATTAATTTTACATTGATTCCACTTGACACAAGCAATTCCGATAAATAAAATGCAATCTTACTTCCTCCAACAATTATGGTATCATGAACTTGATTTCCCTTTTCCCCAATCTTACGGAAGAAATCCATCGCATGATTTGGTCTTGCCACAAAAGAAATAAGATCTTTTTCTTTTAATTCAAAGATTCCAGACGGAATGATTAATTCTTTCTTTCGTTCTACCGCACAAATAAGTACTTCACAATTTAACTGATCACTTACATCAATCAAATTCATACCATTTAGTTTTGAGCCAACTGGAATCCGATATTTCAGCATCTCAACCTGTCCTTTTGAAAATGCATTAACTTCTACCGCAGATGGAAATCTTAATAATCTTGCGATTTCAGAAGCTGCTCCAAGTTCTGGATTTAATACCATTGAAATTCCCATTTCTTCTTTAATGAAATTAATTTCCTGATAATAAACCGGATTTCTTACCCTGGCAACTGTCTCACAATTTCCAGCCTTCTTAGCAATTAGACAACACAATAGATTCAATTCGTCTGAATTTGTCACTGCAATAACGATATCTGCATCTTCTATTCCAGCTTCCACTAAGATATTGTAACTAGCACCATTTCCAATAACACCTAGAACATCGTATCTATTTGCTAATTTTTGAACGATGTCTGCTTTTTCATCAATGATTGAAATATCATGATTCTCACCGCTTAATTCCTCTACCAGCGTTGAACCAATCTTTCCACATCCAACAATGATAATATTCATCTTTTAACCTCTTAATTTAATAAATAATAGATTCTTTTTTGAACCTTCAGCTTATTCTATCATACCCTATGAAAAAAACAAAAAGGGGCTGTAAAAAAACTCCCTTAGAAAAAAGTCGCCCAGACCGTGAGGTTGATATGTACCCCTTTTACTGGACATCCAGTAAAAGGGGTATTTTTATGCGTTATACTTACGAATTTAAGAAAAAAGCTGTTGAATTGTATCGCCAAGGAAAATGGTATCTGTTCGTTACGAGAGATTGAAAAGTTTTGTCGGAACGACATTCGTTACCTGTATCTTCTTGATGGAATGAAAGCACCTTCTTTTGCTACTTTTGGTAACTTAATTCGAAATGAACTGACAGATTCTGTCGAGCAAATATTCACAGACATTAAGGCATATATTTTTGCCAAAGATCATGTGGATCTGCAGCATACATACATTGACGGCACAAAAATAGAAGCAAATGCGAATCGTTATACTTGGGTATGGAAAAAATCTTGCACAAAAAACAGACAGAAAGTTTTTGAAAAAATTTCATTTTTAATTGATTCCATGAATCAGGAAGTGCTTGGGTATCTTGGAATAAAGATTGAAAAACGTGAAGTGTATGCGGTTGATTATGTTTCTGAACTACTACTGATGTACAAAAAAGCAACCAAACTTGATGAAAGCTCGTTTGTTTTCGAACGCGGTCATAGAAAAGATATTCGGCAAAAACAATTCGAAAAGTTGCAGGAATACCAGGAGCGTCTGAAAACCTATGCATGTCATATAAAAATTTGTGGCGAAGAAAGAAACAGCTATTCCAAAACAGATCATGACGCTACTTTTATGCGCTTGAAGCGCGATTATATGGGAAACGATCAGCTTCTTCCAG
>NZ_JAHLPY010000026.1 GCF_018918155.1 Anaerostipes sp. MSJ-23 | reverse complement strand
CTGGAAGAAGCTGATCGTTTCCCATATAATCGCGCTTCAAGCGCATAAAAGTAGCGTCATGATCCGTTTTGGAATAGCTGTTTCTTTCTTCGCCACAAATTTTTATATGACATGCATAGGTTTTCAGACGCTCCTGGTATTCCTGCAACTTTTCGAATTGTTTTTGCCGAATATCTTTTCTATGACCGCGTCCGAAAACAAACGAGCTTTCATCAAGTTTGGTTGCTTTTTTGTACAATAATACTTAATTTTTTTGTTTGTCATAACTTTAGACTATCACGACAATTCATCCTGACGTCTGCAAAACCTTAAAATTCTACTGCATTGATTTCCCGCAATGCCTTTATTCCACAAATAGAATACTAATCATTTTTGCTAACACAAGTAGACAAAGCCACCCCGGAAACTCCCATATACAATCCATATATAAGGACCAAATCAAAAATCATATTGACAATCGCTCCACTCATATATTTTTCCTTGTCATAAGCTGATAAAAATACGACCACAGTCCATCCGATGCCTGTAGCTAGTGCAACTGCTTTTAATCCCATAATTTCGATCCATGCATACGACAGCACAACACAGACTGAAATCTATAAGATCGTCCCGATCACTGGTACTTCGACTCTTCCGATTCCTCGAAAATATGCGACAAATGTACTTCCTGTAAAGCAAAGAAAATAAAAAATTGAAATGACAATTATATATTGTCCTGCATTTTCTAATACATTCTTAGATGAGCTTCCCATCAGCCATAGAACTGCCATTTTCCTTATAAAAATCATCAAAATGGATAATACCACTGCCAATGCAAACATGATCTTCCATCCTTTTCGAAGACCTGCTCTCACTCTTTCTTGATCTCCGACACCATGATTTTGCGCTACAAATACAGAAATCGAAGCTGCTCCACTATCACTAAATGAGTTTGCAAATCCTTCAATCCGCATCGTTGCCGTATAAGCTGTTATCATATCCGTTCCTCCAGTATTGACGGCACCCTGGACTAGTAGTTTTCCAATATAAAGACTTGATTGGTGCAATGCAGATACCAAACCAAACTTTGCTGTTTTTTTCATTAGATATTCATCCATGATTAAATCTTTGCTGTGAAAGAAAAATTCTGAATGTTTCTTTTTCATAACACAAACACAGGATACTGATGCTGCAAGTTGTGCTGTTACCGTTGCCATTGCAGTCCCTGAAGTCCCCATATGAAATTCTGCTGCAAATACAAGATCAAGCACTGTATTTAAGGCCATCGCAATAAGCAAAGTATACAATGGTGTTTTTGTATCTCCTGCTGCCTGCAACATTGCTGCACAGCAATTATAAAAAAATGTAATCGGCATCCCTGCCAACAAGAAACTTTCCCTTCGAAGTCTTTCCCATTTTTTCTGTCCGTATAACTGTGCAAAAATAATTGAGATTCCATTACATCCGCCATTTAACATAAAAATAAACAAATTCATCACACTGCCCGCAACTCCAACTGCCGCAAATGCAGTATTTCCAACATATCTTCCTACGATCATTGAATCAATGGTATTATAAAACTGCTGCAGTATATTTCCTATGATCAACGGCAGTATTAATGAAATTAATTGTACTGTTATTTTCCCACGCAGTAAATCTTTTGTGCTGTTCATTCTTATCCTCTTCCTCAACATTTCCTGTCTGTTACAAACCGTTGGCAGGAAGCCTTAGAAATCAAAGAAATGAATCACCACGCACTTTTAAAGCTATCAGCGATCAATAGTGTCGCCAGCTATCTTTTGCCTGAAGTATTTCGAAATCTCTCCCATGGACTCGATAAGATTCAAATTTGTTTTCGACATTGCCATTTTTCCGAAGCTTATGATTATGTCGCAGATGGAATCGTTGATCTGGCCTTAATATCTAATACCCGCTATTATCCAAATCTTGAAACCATTCCTCTCTTTCAAGAACCAATGGTTCTTTTAACAAATAAGCGTTGCTTATCCCAATATTGTCTCTCCAGAATCTTTGAATCCTTACAATGAGATTTTTCTTCCGTGGAATCCAAAATATCAGTCATGGCATGACCACTGGTTCGGTGCTGCTGCTTTATATCGCGCTTTTACTGATCAGATGAATTTATTAGAAGATTTTCTTTCGTGGAAAAACACCTGGGCTATCGCTCCATTTTCTGTTGCTGATCCTATCAGTAAACTCTCTTATGTTTCAACACACACAATAGACCATGCACCTTCTGACCGCATGATCTATTATGTAAAAAAAGTTAATCGAGAGATCCGTTTTGAAAAAGTCTTATTTCAGGTTTTAAAAAATAAATTGAAAAAATATCCTAAGATCCATGTTGTTTTTTAAAATAAATCCAACATATTATCTAGATATACTTCTTCCCTGATATGTATCTGATACTCAGGTTTTACCATATAATATAGTAGCATTTCCAAAACCAATGCACTTCCAAGTCCTCGTCCCTCAATCTTAAAATTTGAAAATCCCATTGGCAAATATATATTCTTAATGTCATCAATGCCAATAAATGCTGAATTCGCCATTGCTTTTGAAAAACGATATCCATGATCTGCATCTGGTGCATGACAAATATGCTCTGGAATATTTTCTCCCAGATTTTTACGGCTGACTATTTCATAACATTGTTTTCTGTCCTTGCATCCAAACCAGCAACATTCATTACATAAAAATTCTACTTTGTCTTTTTCTTTTTTTGAAAGTGTATTTAACTTTTCAAAAGCTTTATTCAAGCGAAAATCTGGTACGACATAAAGAAAGTCTTTGTTTTTTACTTCATTTTGAAATTCTTGAAAATCTGTTAAAACTTTCGTTGTGGAAGACACAAAATATAGTTCTGGATAATTACTTTTCAAATATTCAAGTAATAAATCAGAATGAACAATTACACCATTTCTTTTCTCACCAGTTTTTCCAAAAAGTTTACATAATTCATTACATTTCTTATCTGTGAGATGTTCTTTCTTAAGTAAACTATTGCTAAACGTCAGTCGTGCTGAAATTTCGTATTCCTGCATAAGTTTTAAAACTTCTTCCGAATTATCATATCCAAAACCTACACGACCTCCTCCCCAGATACAATCTGCTGGAGAACCATAGATGGAACTGATTTCACACCATTCGTAAAAATATTCTCTGTGTTGCCTATATAATGGTAAAAATACACGGTACAGTTCATAAAATTCAAACAAACCTGGAAGATGATAATATGCTTTCGTATCCAATTGTTTCATATATATAATACACTTTCTACCTATTCTTTTTCGTTTAATAATTTGTTGACTCTCTCAATAGAAAATTACTTATCATTGTAAATTATATTTGTATCATACCATAAAATTAACAACTCTGTATTATTTATTTTTCTTATAGACTTTTTCCAGAAATGGTTGTAAGCTACAACTATGAAAAGTTTAAATTAAAATAAAAGGGAGAGATCAAAATGTCAAAATGGCTAGACAATGCTATATTTTATGAAATTTATCCGCAATCTTTTAACGATACTAATGCGGATGGAATCGGAGATTTTCATGGAATTATCGAGAAACTTGATTACATTAAAGAACTAGGGTGTAATGCAATCTGGATCAACCCGTGTTTTCTTTCTCCATTCGGTGATGCTGGATATGATGTTGCAGACTATTGCCGCGTAGCGCCTCGATATGGAACAAATGAAGATCTAAAACAAGTTTTTGAAGAAGCACATAAACGTAACATGCACGTTTTGCTTGATTTAGTTCCTGGACATACATCTGTAGAACATTCATGGTTTAAAGAATCTATGAAAGCAGAAAAAAATGAATTTACTGATCGTTATATTTGGACTAATAGTATTTGGGAGTCACCAGAAGGAATGGCAAGTCTACGTGGAATTTCTGATCGTGACGGCTCATGCGCTATCAACTTCTTTTCTCACCAGCCTGCATTAAACTATGGCTTCTATCAACCAGATCCTGAAAAGCCATGGCAACAATCATTTGATGATAAGGGGCCTCAGGCAACACTTGCCGCAATGGAAGATGTAATGAGATTCTGGTTGAATATGGGCTGTGATGGTTTCCGTGTTGACATGGCTGGTTCTCTGGTAAAAAATGATCCTGAAGGGAAAGGAACGATTCGTCTATGGCAACAGGTAAGAAAATTCCTGGATGCAGAATTCCCGGATGCAGCAATGGTGTCCGAGTGGGGTGAACCAGATAAATCTTTATTAGGTGGATTCCACATGGATTTTCTGCTTCATTTCGGACCATCTCATTACAACGATCTATTCCGCTGTGATGAACCATTTTTCTCTAAACGTGGAAAAGGTGATATTTCTGCATTTGTCGAAACTTATAAGAAAAACTATGAGAAAACAGCAAGAAAAGGACTGATCTGTATTCCATCCGGAAATCACGATATGGACCGTCTTTCCCGCCGTCTGCAATGCGATGAGTTAAAAATTGCTTTTGCTTTCCTGCTTTCCATGCCAGGTGCACCATTTATTTATTATGGAGACGAAATTGGTATGCGCTATGTAGAAGGTCTGAAATCTGTAGAAGGAGGTTACAATCGTACAGGCTCCCGCTCTCCAATGCAATGGGATGACAGCACGAATGCCGGATTTTCCACGGCTCCATCAAATGATCTTTACATACCTATGGATCCAAACAAAAACCGTCCAACTGCAAAAGCTTCCATAGAAAATCCAGACTCCCTGTACCATGAAATCAAAAAACTGATCCAAATACGTCAGAGCCATGAGTCCTTAAAGAGCCGCGGAACCATTGAATTTGTCTATGCCAAGAAAGATCAATATCCACTGGCTTATCTTCGTGAATCAGAAAATGAAAAAATCCTAGTGGTCATTAATCCATCTGCGCAGGCACAAAGCTTTGATTATAATTGCACTTTTAAAGAAACAATCTACAGTTTTGGTGGTGAAGCCAATGCTGAAAATCAGATTGTAACCATTCCAGGACAGTCTGTTGGATTTTATCGAATTTAAAAATATCGCAAAAAATGAATCTCCCAGAGAAAGCCTTCTAAATAAAAAGTTTTCTCTGGGAGTTAATTCTCCTATCTGCCATTTTTCTCAAATCCAGCAAAAAAATACATATGATTATTCTTTAATTCCAATGAAATCGTTGGCCTAATTATTGGGCAAGAAACTTTTCCCATATTTCGAATTAAGAACATTTGCCTGCATTACAGACACTTAAAAAATTAGATTTTCTCCAAGTGCATATCGAATAAATTTTATTTCCAAAGATTAATACTCAAACTCTACGACTCTGCATCCCTCACAGCAGTCAGCTTCTATTTTTGTCTTGTGACCTGCCTTTAGTTGTGTGATCTGTACAAATTCTTTTGTTTTTTTGCGATTACAAATACCAATAGATAACAAAAAATTTTTAATTGAACCTGAAACCTCAATCTGGACTTTTCAGTTGATACAAGGTATATATCTCATTCTTGTAAATATTTATATAATCATTTTTTATACATGCTTTTACAAATTGGTTTTCTATTTTTACATCAGAATTTGTTACAATGTATTTTGGTTTATGATCTTCAAACATATTTTCTATATCTTTTGCAATGTGATCTGACAGACCAGAAAAAAGATCTGCTGTAATACAATATTTGTTATATGGCTTCAATCCAGACAACAATAGCCACTGTGAGTTCGTTTCATAATTATATACACTCTTTCGTTCCTCTTTCGGAATTTTTTCTAAAATATCCTTCACCTGCAACTGTGCTTTATAACCATAAGTTCCTCTTCCATAGGAATCAAGTCTTTCTATTTTTTCTGCTATTTTCCCAAATGAAGTTTTCGCTCTTTTCTGCGCATTTAATCCTACTGCAGCGACAATCCTTCCAGAATATGGAACAAAATAAACTAAATTAAAAATAATCGCTACACTCAAAAAAATAGACATTCTTTTTCTAATATCATTCATATCTTCCAGATATACCCACCATATCCAAAATGCTGCCAATATACTTGGAATAAGTATCTGATAGTAATGTATATATGCATTGCCCATATTTAACGTTATAAACATTATCCTGAATTATTCACGACTTCGTCGTGTTAGCGACTGAAAGTCGCATAGTTACTATATTTTTATCAAATTTTTCTCTTCATCTATTTTTACACAAACTGACTTTCATCTGCTTCATTATACCATAAATAAAGCTAATTTATAAAAGTTCGTGTTTATAGAATAAAGACATTCCAATCTCTGATTTACTTAAGATACATATCTAATATCTTCAGATTTCACTATATAATGATGCAAGAATCTTTAGCAGCAGTCCATTATCATCTTTTCACATCTTTCATATCCCAATTGTGAACTGTTTAAAGTTAGTGTATAATTCCGTGCCATTCCCCATTTCTGTTCTGTATAGAAATTATAATTGGTCATACGGCGCTTATCTATATCTGCCATCATTTTTACTGCACCATTCTCTGTGACATGGTACAGACTGCATATACGCTGTATTTTTTCTTTGATATCTCCATGTATAAATACATTTAGTACATCATCTCTGTCTTTCAAAATAAAGTCTGCATTTCTTCCTATGATCACACAGCTCTCTTTTTCTGCAATTTTCAAAATTACCTTTCTCTGAGCTTCATATACCATATCTTCTACTGATTTTCCTGTGATATCTCTCCCTGAAAAAGCGTATGCAAATAATCCTTTCTTTGGCGATAATTCCGCATTTTTCTGAATATACTCTGGTGATAGTCCAGATTTCTCAGCAATCTGACTGATAATATCTTCGTTATAATAGGTAATTCCTAGTTTCTTTGCTACTTCTTCGCCAATAAAACGTCCACCGCTTCCAAACTCTCTACTGATTGTAATAATTCTTTTTGTCATTGCCCATTCCCCCTTAATTTAGATTTTCTACTTTATTCTTTTTTATTTTCTTTAAAAATGCATAGCCTGCCATACATGCAACGAGCTCCGTTATCGGAAATGCCCACCAGATCAGTGAAACACCCATCTGACCATTTCTTGCAAAAATTGAAAAAATTCCTGCCAATGGTAAGATGATCACAAGCTGTCTGAGAAGTGAGATTACAAGTGACTCAATACCACCGTCCAATGCCTGATAGATTCCCTGATATGCCACGTTAATTCCAGCAAAAATAAAACTGATCGAGATAATCCTCATCGCTCCAATAAAATATTCTCTTGATTGTCCTGAATTAAACAATGTTGCAAATGCATCTGGGAAAATTTCTGTAATAAGAATACCTAAAATCATTAGTACTGTTGTGTATATGAGTCCATATTTAATTCCATCCCCGATTCTTTTTTTACTTCCCATTCCGTATGCAAAAGCTATGATTGGCGTGATTGCATCTCTCAATCCAAATGCAAGGAATAATACAAACTGCTGTACTTTGTAGAACAATCCATAGGCTGTCTGTGCGGATGGGCTGAATTTCAAAATAAGATTCATTGCATAAACCATCATGGACATCAAGGCCTGTGCAATGATCGCCGGAAGACCGATTGCATATATTTCTTTTATAATCCTTGCATTTGGTTTCATGTATTTCACTCCATGTTCAAATTCTTTATTTAATTTCATATGGAAAATAAATAACAACACTGCCGATGCCGCCTGTCCAATGACTGTTGCATAGGCAGCACCTTGTACTCCCATTTCTGGAACAGGTCCAATCCCATAAATCATGATCGGATCAAGAATAATATTTACCACAGCGCCCACTACCTGACCAATTGTCGAATAGAGAGAACGCCCTGTTGCCTGTAACAGTTTTTCAAATAACGAAAAGAAAATAATTCCAAAAGAGATCACGCAGCATATTCTCAAATAACTTGTTCCCATGGAAATAACCTGCGGATCAACCGTCTGTGAAGAGATGTATGCCTTTACTCCAGAAATTCCAAAGATCAAACAGACTACATAAATGATCACCCCTAAAAACAAACTGTTTCCTGCAACTTTTGCGGCCTTTTTATTGTTTCCCTGTCCAAGTGTCCTTGCAAGAAGTGCATTCGTTCCTACTCCTGTTCCAATTCCTACTGCGACCATAAGCATTTGAATCGGAAATACCAGTGTCAGTGCATTTAATGCTGCTTCACTCCCTGTTCTCATGTTTCCTACAAAGGCACTGTCTACAATATTGTAAACCGCCTGTAATGCCATGGATAAGATCATTGGTATTCCCATCTGAATCATCAACTTATTGACTGGGATATCTTTCATCTTGTTACTTTCTGCCATCTTAGTTTCATCCTCCTTCTTTTCATAAAAAAAGTGTGAGCTGTCAGATAAGCTGGACTTACGCTGATTAGCTACACACTTTTTAATGGCATCTATATTTATTTTATAAAATAAAAAAACGAGCAACAAAACTGGATTTACGCTAGTTTGCTACTCGTTTGCCTATTATTATATTTCTGTTTTTCAAAAAAGTCAAATAAAATATTTAATACAAGAAGGCAGAAACTTAACTATCATTGCTCACTATTTTTTCTCACACTTTCATATAAATAATAAAAAATGAACTTAAAAAACCCATTTTACTGGGCTTTTTCATAATCATATCTTTAATCTGCGTTATCTAGATCTAGGCAATTTCCCAATCACTGCCTGGGCTTTTTCCAGTTCTTTCCTTTCAACAAAGATTTCATACTATATGGACTGTCCCATGGGATTACCTGCACTTCCAAAATTCCCACGAAGTGTTTCTCTTCTTGTCCATCTTCCCAAATGATTGTATGTTTTATATTTGTACTTGACCCTTTCTCTATCCAGAGCATCTCTAATTACATTAAATTGCATCATATCTATTCCAATCCATAAACTTTCTGAGTTAAAATTTGTCTGGAAAATGCAACACTCTTATAAAAATCGTTAACTATTCTTCCTCTTTCTCATAATCAATAATAATCTTTTTACAATCCTGACATCGATAAGCAACCGTTTCATATTCTAAAGGTTGATCTGCAAACCACCCAGAAAGAACTGCTACCATTCTCTTTTTCCTATTCCATCCAAAACCATGTTTTGATTGGATATATCCCTTCTCCATTTCTTTCTTACAATATGGACAATTCATCCTCATTCCCTCCTTTAAATTTTGCTTTATAAATAATTTATCTGTTGCATGGTTATAAGCCTTTATATCTCTCACTTGGAAAGGATTCGTATTTGCCAAAAAACTGATTGCCTTCTTTGAGCAGAAACTACTGATTCCAATACCAATCAAAATACAACCTTCGATCGACCCGACCATATGATAACTCCTATCATTCTTCCCTCCATTCTTTTAATGCAGCTGAAAGCCTTTTATCAATATCTTTCCTGGTTGCCTCACATTCATCTGGATATTCTTTAGCAGCTCTGAAGATAAATCTCATCACAAATTTAAGTCCTATAGGCAGTGCCATACGAAGCAATGATTCCGGCAGCACAAAATGAGTTCCATGTTCATAGACAAGTGGTACATATTGGCATGTATGAGGACGTTCCTTTAAGCGTTTGTCCATACGGCGAATATATTTTCCTGCTTCCCAGAAGGAATCATCATCTGCACCTACAAGAAACAGTCTCCCTTTTATATTCTCAACCTTAATCATTTCCTCTTCCGTATGTTCTCTTGCTTTTTCAGAATCAATAAACAAGCAGGTACTGCGTTCAATATCGCCAGAACCCTTTGTCTCTTCTTCAACTTTCTTCCAGTATACCGGATGTTCATACACAAACGGCATATAAGCAAGAGGCCTTTCCTTCCAGGAAAGAGTGGAAGCGCCTGGAACCGGCCATTCCTTACATCCATCTTTTTTCCCCTGTTCAAATCCCTGCCATACAAAATCACTTGGTGTAAGTCCAAAGGTCAATGTAATATCTGTGAAAAAAGAAGCCGCAACAAGAGCATCCATACCAGCCGTACTCATTCCCATAATCCCAATTTTACGATTTCCATTGTTTTTCAGCTATTTAACCGCTGTCTCAATTCTTTCTAACAGATAATTTACATGACTGTAATTTTTCTTTCCGGGAGACATACAAAGAGTATTCACACCATTTTTATGTAACCATTTTGCACCACACTTTGCCATAAAATCATTGGGATCATCTCCAAATAATCCAATGACTGCACAATCTGAACCTCTGGGATTTTTATAATAAGTTCCGTAGAAACCATCTTTTTCGGTTTCAAAAAACTGCTTTTTCATAGATTTCCCTCCAGTACCTTTATTTGTGGCATGTCAAAATACCTTTTAAACTTCCAATTGATTACTTATATTTTACCATAAATTTCTGTTTGCTATCTATTTTTTCCCATAAATGATTCCCATTCCACTTATCATCCACGGTGTTGTTACAAATCTTGGAATAAAATCCAATTTCTTTTCCAGATTACCTATGTAATGCACTTCCGAAACGCCTTCTGCTCTTAATATGTCGACAAACTCATTCATATCCCCATATAATGTTTTCTGTGAAAACATATCCTGAAAAGAAAATACTCCACCTTTTTTTACTACCCTGAGTGCTTCTTTTACAACATCTCGTTTATCTTTTGCCGTGCGTACTTCATGAAACACAAAATTACTTACTGTCGCATCAAATGCTTCATCAGGAAAATCCATTTTTGCTGCATCTCCTTTTTGAAAAGATATACGGTCTGCAACACCTTCAATCTTGGCATTTTTCTCACACTGTTCTTTTGCATAGTTCCACTCAGCTCCCCAGTAGTCCATCGCAGTGATCTGTGCCTTTGGAAAAGCATTTGCACAACGAACGGTAAGTGCTGCCGCTCCACATCCGATATCAAGTAGTTTACCTTCACCATCCCAATCAAGATGATCTACCAGATGTTCATGTACCCCTGCCATCATATTCCCTTTTCCAAATGCAAATGTTTCATGGCAAATCAGCATATAAACGGCCATAGCAAATGTCAGTATGCAGATAATTCCTGCTGCAATCTCAATCAAGGGTTCCATTAATATCACTTGTACAGCCACAGCAATGACACCAAAAATGACTGCAACCCCAAACAGCATATACAGAGCCTTTTCAGGTACCCAGTTTCCATAATTTGTTTTTTCCTTCATGTTTTTCCCTTCTCTTATGTTAGTATATACTAACCATCATATACATTATAATAATAATTTTCCTCCCCAAAACACACCAAATCTTCAAAAAGAGCCGTCAAATGAATAATTTCATAAATCATAAATATGACGGCATCTTTTTTATTACATATAACTTTAATATCTTGGTGTTAGCTCTACATACATATCTTTGTACTGTTTTGCACTTGTTTCCCAGGAAACATCTTTGTCCATATCGCGAATCACCATATCATCCCAGTTTTCTCTGTTCTCAAAATAGCATGTCTTTGCTCTATTGATCGTATCATAAAGGAGTCCGCTTTCATATCTATCAAATGTAAAACCATTTCCTGTATTATCAAACATGTTATATGGCTGAACCGTATCTCTAAGTCCACCTGTTTCCCTGACGATTGGGATCGCACCATATCTCATGGCAATCAACTGTGTAAGTCCACAAGGTTCAAATCTTGATGGTACTAAAAGTGCATCACATCCTGAATAAATGTTGTGAGCCACATTTTCATTGTAAGCAATATAAGCACAGAAACTACCTTTATATTGATTCTCGTAAGAGCAAAATGCGTCTTCATACCAAGAGTCACCAGTACCCAGGACAATCACCTGTGTATTTCCGTCCATAACACCTGGGATTACGTCATTTACCAGATCCAGACCTTTTTGGTTTGTAAGACGGGAAATAAGTCCGATTACCATCTTATGTTCATCTACTTCTAAGCCCAAAGATTCCTGCAGTGCTTTTTTATTAATCTTCTTATTTTCTATCGCTGTTTTTGCATCGTAATTAGCTTTTAACAGTTTGTCTGTGGATGGATTCCAAATATTAACGTCGATGCCATTTACAATTCCTCTGATCTTATTTTGATGATATCTTAAATGTTCTGCAAGACCTTCTCCATATTCCTCTGTCTGAATCTCTCCAGCATAAGTATTACTTACCGTTGTAAGTCTATTACAGTAAGTGATACCACCTTTTAACATGTTAGCATCCAGCCAGTTCTGAATCAGGCAGTCCTTATTAAATACATAATCAGGAAGACCTGACCAGTATTGAATCATTTTTCTATCATAGATACCTTGAAATTTTAGGTTATGTATGGTAAGTACTGCACTTGCACGTCCTACATTCGTATCTTTAAAGAATGTTCTTAGGTAAAGTGGTACTAAAGCTGCCTGCCAATCATGGCAATGTACTACATCCGGAACCCAATCCAGATAATTCAGTGCAGCAAGAGCAGTCTTGGAAAAATAACAGAACTTTGGAATATCGTCTATGAGATTCGTATATGGATTACCCCAGGAGAAGAATTCATCATTATCGATGAAATCATAAACAACACCGTCTTCTTGATATTCCATAATACCGACATAGTATTGTCTTCCATCAGAGCAAAGATCCATATAGAAAGATCCTTTATATTCCATCTTTTCTTGATATTCCCAAGGAATACATTTGTATCTTGGAATGATCACTTTCACATCGACATTTAATTTTGCCAGACTCTTTGGCAGTGCAGACATGACATCTCCCAGTCCACCTGTTTTCACAAATGGATAACATTCTGAGCCAATGAATGCAACACTTCTCCGTGGACCAAGATCAGGCTGTTCAATTACATGATTTTCTTCAACCGGTGTTTCTTTTTTGATTTCTTCTTTTTGTTCTGGTTGAGCAACCGCTTCTTTTGTTATTGCAGTTTCTGTTTTCAAAGCCGCCTTCTTTTTTGTTTTTGTATTTTCTACTGTTATGGCCGCCGCCTTTTTCGTTTCTGTACTTTCTACTGTTGGAACTACAGTCACTTCTTTATCCGTATTTTTTACTGTAGAAGCAGCCGCTTTTTTCGTTCTGTTTTTTGTATTAGTTTTTGTCTTGCTTCTTGTTCTGGTTTTTCTGCTCATATTTGCCTCCAATCTGCAACATAAGTCATGCGGTCTGCAATGAATTTTAATGATATGTTTATTATATCACAAAAATAATGGCACTGTATATCACTTTAATCATATACAGTACCTTTTCAAGAATAAATTCTTTTTTATTATCTAGGCTGTTTCCACATGACTGCCTGTGCTTTTTCTAATTCTTTCCTGTCTACAAAAATTTCATACTGTACAGACTGTCCCACAGGATTACCTGCACTTCCAAAGTTCCCTCGAAGTGTTCCAGCCCCTGCCCATTCTCCCAGATGATTATATGTTTTATATTTGTACTTGATTTTTTCTTTGTCCAGAGCATCTCTGATCACGTTAAATTGCACCATGTCTGTTCCGATCCATAAGCTTTCTGAATTAAATATTGTAAGCATACTTTCCTCCCTTCTTGCAAGTTCCAATTTTACTTAACTGGACTTTTGCAACCCTCTTGTGAAAAATTTCTTTGTTTATTTTATTGTTTATATTATATCACAAATCTCACACATTGATATTGATTTCTGCAATCTAACAAATATCCACACAATCCATGATCATCTTCTCGCACCTTGCATCCCCTAACTGTGAGCTGTTTAACGACAATGTTTCCTAGCCATCCCCCATTTTTGTTTCGTATAAAAACTGTAATTTGTCCTTCGCCTTTTATCTGTATCTTTTATAAGTTTTACTGCCCCATCTTCCGTAACATCATATAACTTGCAAATACGTTTGACCTTCTCCGGCATATCTCCATGTATAAACACATTTAACACATCTTTTCTATCCTTTAATATAAAATCAGCATTTCTTCCAATCATAACACATGGTTCTTTTTCTGCAATTTCCAATATCACCTTTCTCTATGCCCCATACAGCATATCATCCACGGATTTTCCAGTTATATCACGACCTGAAAATGCATATGCAAAGAATCCTTTTTTCGAAAATAATTCTGCATTTTCTTTGATATATTCTGGTGATAATCCGGATTGCTGTGCGATCTGATCTATGATATTTTCACTGTAATAGGAAATTCCAAGCTGTTTTGCAACTTCTTCTCCGCTAAAACAACCACCACTTCCAAATTTTCTGCTGATTGTAATGATTCTTTTCGCCATAATTTCTTTCTGCTTCTTAATGTGTTAACCGATCCACTTTTGTTTTTCGGATCTTCTTTAAAAAGACAAATCCGATCAGACATGCTGCAAGTTCTGTAATTGGGAATGCCCACCAGATCAAAGATACTCCTGCCTGATCATTTCTTAGACTGAAAAAATTCCTGCCAGTGGTAAAATGATCACAAGCTATCCAAGCAACGAAATAATCAATGATTCCATACCTTCATCTAATGCCTGATATACTACATTGATTCCTGCGAAAATAAAACTGATTGAGATAATTCTCATTGCTCCGATAAAGTATTCTCTGGAATTTCCTGCATTAAATTATGATTTCCCTGTCCGAGTTGTCCTTGCAAAAAGTGTATTTGTTCCTACTCCGGTTCCAATTCCTACCGCAACCATCAACATCTGAACTGAGAATACCAGCGTTAAGTCATTTAGGACTGCCCACTTCCTGCTCTCATGTTACCTACAAAGACACTATCTACAATATAAAATGCCATCGATAAGATCATTTAAAATAAAAAAAGTGGTAGTTAATCAGAATAAGCTGGACTTATGTTGATTAGCTACACACTTTTTAATTATATTTTGATTTTTTTAAAAAGTTAAAGGCTTTTTCGTTCTTTCTTCCTATATTCAGATAGCCTTTTATCAAACCACTTCCGAAAAGCTTCTGCATAATAGCTGCTTCCTGAAAATCCAACTATCTGCGCAATTTCGGTTATCGTCATATCTGTATTTTTCAAATACCAGGTACTTTGATGTAGCCTATATCGGATTAAATATGTGTTCGGTGTCACACCGATATACTGATCAAACAATTTACAACATTTACTTTGACCAACCATCCCTGCCTTTGCAATATCAGTAAGCGTTATTTTCTTTTTATAAAATTTTTGAATATATCCGATCATATTTTTAAGAAGCGTAAAATCGCTGTTTTGTTTCTTCGATGGAAGCGTTGTTTCTGAATTTTTGTAAATAAGAGACCAGATTTTATAAAACGAAGACAAAATTATTAATGGTGCCGTTGTATCTTCTTTTTCTCGATACATACTCTGAATCAGTTCTAACATATCTTTTTGCCACTGTAGATCTTTGGATAATTTTATATATGATATATTTTCATTTCTCAGCAACGGAATTACATACTTTTGTTCCAGATCCTGCGTGGAACAAAGCATCATGGGATGTATGAGAATGCAAATAAACTCACATTCTTCTTTTGTTTTTGAGAAGCCATAATGAAGCTACCTTGAATTGATAAATATTCCTTCGTCTTGTTGTATGGTAACGATTTCACCATTCACATTATATTCCATTTTGCCTTGCAAAACAGTTATCAATTCTATATCATCATGCCAATGTGGTGGTGCCTCAAAGTTATGGTAGGATGAAAGCATTGATTTTCGAATATAAATGGGGTATTCGTCAAAATCATAGTGTACGATTTCTGAGCGGTCATCTTTTAAGTCAACAGATATCATATATCTTCACCTCGCAGGATTGTTATTAATTATTGTAGGATATTGACTGTTGTGATATAACATAGTTGTAACACCTCGACCTAATAAGATATAATCTTAGGAGGAAACGAGGTATGTTACAAATGAGTAAACACTATGAACCAGAATTCAAAAAGAAGATTGTACG
>NZ_JAHLPY010000025.1 GCF_018918155.1 Anaerostipes sp. MSJ-23 | reverse complement strand
GGGATAAACGCTGAAGGCATCTAAGCGTGAAGCCCCCCTAAAGATAAGATTTCCCATACCGTAAGGTAGTAAGACCCCTTGAAGACGACGAGGTAGATAGGGCAGAGGTGGAAGTGCGGTAACGCATGGAGCTGACTGTTACTAATCGGTCGAGGCTTTAACCAAAGAAGGTTGTGTGAAAGAAAGATGTTGATAGATCTTGTATGATGTTTTGAAGGTATGTTGAGAGAATAATTATCAAAAAAAGGCAGACATTAATAAAAATGTCTGTTTTATTTTATTATAAGGAAAGGTCGCTTTTCTAGTATTATTTTTCGAGAAATGTGATAGTGGCTGTGTAAAGCTTTAAAAGATTTGTTATTATTGCTATCATTTGATGTGGACAAGAGTTGGAATAAGATCCTTTATGGTGATATTCGCTTTGGAAGTATCCTTCACAAGGTTTGTATGACGATAAGAAAGATTATCTCACATATGATGGTTGTGAAGTTGTTGGTTTTAAAATCAATGGTATAGGTATGAGGCATGGAAATCGTAAGTATAGGTTGTTCTGACTTTTCAAATGGATAGATTAGGAACCTCCTATAATAAGGATTGATTTTCACTTTTTTTAAGAGAGTATTCTTGGAGATATTGGAAGAATATAGACGTTTCTTTGTGATCGACAATTTTAAAGTTATTTTAACTTTTTTTTATATAAATTATAAAACTATAAATGAGCAAGTTTGCGATTTTGCATAAAAGAAAGACACCTTAAATCGATTGTGTTGTATAATGAAAGTGACCAATCAAACATTTACAGCATTCACGAAAGAAGGTGTCTCCTGCATGCAAATACTACACATCATTTGTCATTCATATACAACCAGTTAAAAAGATTAAGCTGGTATGTTTTTGAAAAAATAATCAATACCTTTGCGGAAAGAGGATTTCATACGATTGGTGCTTTAAAAACAAACAGGGTGCTTTATCCATTCGGAATCAAAAAGAAACTCAGTGAGTTCGCCGTACTTCTATCTGTAACACATTCCGATTTTGACCTTGTGACAGTTAAAAGCAAAAATTATTATGTGTACCGGTATGAAGGAAAACTTAATGGTGTTGAAAATGCTGTTGTTCTTTTGAGCTATCCAGAAAAAGCATTCGGAAATCCGAAAGCATTGCGGGCTTTTCTCAGCACTGATGTATCATTGTCAACCGATGAAATCCTGCCCTGTTACGTATGCCGGTGGCAAATCGAAGTATTTTTCCTGCAGTGTAAGGATAAATTGGCACTGGGCAGCTACCAGATACGTTCTGCACAGGGAATCTGACAGTACTAGCTTTGATGTCACTGGCACATTATATATGTGTTACAGGAACTGATGAATTTTGTTCTTTTGAAAACTGATATTACTGGATCAGTGACATTATTTAGCTGGAACAGTATCAATATTTGTTTCAATGCGCAGGAAAAAGCAAAAATTTTGACTTATTTATAATTATAAAAAATATTTTTTTACATAATTTTATTCTATAAAAATAATTTTAAATGACGCTATTAGCGTATATTGTAAAAAATCCTGCGAAGCAGGATTTTTTTGGCAAAATTTTGCTTATTTATAACTTTATAAATTTAATATAAATTCTAATACATTAAAAAACAAATACTCAACATAAAAATAATACCAATCATTCAATAATCGAAGAGTTTATTTAACATTTTAAAAAGTGGTAATTGTACGAATGAAAAAAATTCCAATAACACCAAGAATCGCAGGACGAAGAATTTTATCAGCTCTTTTTGTTAATAAACCAGAACCTATTAAATTTCCAACAATGGAACAAATTCCAGCAACAAATCCAAGAAGAAAATAAACTTTTCCATAAAACAAAAATGTGGACAGGGCAGTTAAATTTGTAACAAGATTAATAAATTTAGTAACACCAGAGGCATCTAAAACATCAAGACCAGCAAAACGAGTCAAACATAAAAGTAAGAAAGTTCCAGTTCCAGGTCCATAAAATCCATCATAAATTCCAATAAAAAGAGCTGATAAAATACTAATTATATAAGTCTTATAAGAAATATTTCTGGCAAAACTACTAAAATCTTTCTTAGAAAATAGAAGATAAACAAATAAAAATGGCAAAAGAATCAAAATAAAAATTTGAATCGTCTTTTCATTTGTAAAAACAGAGAGAGATGCACCTGTAAAAGATCCAATAACAGCTGTTATTGAACAAAAGAGAGCAATTTTCCAATTAATATGACCCATTTTTGCAAAACGAATAGTTGCTGCTGTTGTTCCCATAGAAGAACTTAATTTATTTGTTCCAATAGCCATATGTGGAGGAAGACCTGCCAAAAGATAAACGGGTAATGAAATTAATCCACCGCCGCCTCCAATTGCATCAATCACTCCTGCAAAAAAAACAGCAGGACAAACAAGTAAAAATGTAAGCATAAAATATAAGTTCCTTTCTTTTCATTTGAAGTTCATATTGATTATACAGATGTCTTATTATAAAATCAAATTAATAGAATTGATAATATTATAAATTATTTTTATAGTAACAGGAGAGTTTTATGTTTCAATACATGGATTATATTTATAAAGTCTATCAATGTGGCAGTTTCTCAAAGGCGGCAAAAGAATTATATATGACACAACCAGCATTAAGCATTGCAATAAAAAAAGCAGAAGAAGAAATGGGAACTGTTCTTTTTGAAAGAGGAAAAACGCCAATTTGTTTAACGGAAAGCGGTCGTTATTATATAAAAACTGTTGAAAAAATTTATAAAATGAAAGAAGAATTACAAGATGTTTTCCTAGATATGAAACAATTACAACGTGGTAAAATTACCATTGGTGCTGCAAATATTGTAACAACTTATTTTATGCCAGATATTTTAAAGGTATTTTCTAGGAAATATCCAGAAATTGAGGTTCAAATAAAAGAAGAGTCACTTTATGTTTTAAAAAACATGCTAAAAAAGGAAGAACTGGATCTTATTTTGGATACAGAATGGTATGAGGATGATATTTCCGTCTGCCGTTTGTTTCAAAATTATGTTTTGCTTGCAATTCCAAAAGAATTAATTCAAGATCATAAATTACTATACAAAGGGATGACAGCAAAACAAGTAAAAAATAATGAATTTTTAAAAAAAGAAGCACAAAAGATAACGATGGATGATGTGATCAAAATTCCATTTTTAAGTTTACAACCAAGAAATGAAATTCATCTTCGAAGCCAAATCATTTTTGATTATTATAAAAAAATTCCAAAAGTAAAAATGTCATTTAATCAACAAAATACAGCTTATCGATTTGCAGCACATGGATTTGGTGCAGCATTTGTATCAGATTCTTTAATTAAATGTGCCCCTGAAGAAGAAGGACTTCTTTATTATCAATTTGATTGTCCAATGCCAGAGAGATGGGTTTCTATTGGATACAAAAAAAGAAAATATTTATCGAATGCTTCGAAAGCTTTTATTAAAACAGCGGAAGAAATTCTTAAGTCATCCTATGTGTGAGAAGATATATTGACATCATGTCAGAATTTTTGTAAGATATAAGTGTTGACATAGTGTCAATATAAGTACAAAAATAACAGGAGGAAAGAATATGAGTAAAACATTAGTTGCATATTTTTCAGCAAGTGGAATTACAAGATCTGCAGCAAACAAATTAGCAAAAATTGCAGATGCAGATCTTTATGAAATCAAACCTGTCATCCCATATACGAGTGCAGATTTGGATTGGACTAATAAAAAAAGCAGAAGTAGTGTAGAAATGGAGGATCCTTCTTCACGACCAGAAATTGCAAAACCTCAAGTAAAAATTGACAATTATGATACGATTTTTATAGGATTTCCAATATGGTGGTATGTAGAACCACATATTATTGATACATTTCTAGAAAGTTATGATTTTAAAGGACCACAAAAAAGTTTAAAAGAACATTGCCCAGATGCAAATTGGAAAGATGGGAAATTATTAAACAATGGAAATTTTGAGAACTGGGTAAAACAATTAAATATCTAAAAAATTAAAAAAATTCTTGACTTAAAGTCAAGTTTAACCTATATGATAAGTTTAGCGAACAAAACAAGACTTTAAGGAGGAAAATTCGATGAAGATAATGAATAAGGAAGAATTTGAAAAACAAAATGTATTTGGAACGGGAACAGCAAACACAGCATTTGCACAATATTTTATTGGAAATTCTTTTTTAAATCCTTTAACAAAAGCAGAAGAAGGTATTTTTTTAGCTAATGTAACTTTCGAACCAGGATGCCGTAATAACTGGCATATCCATCATTCAACAAAAGGTGGCGGACAGCTTTTGGTCTGTACAGCAGGTGAAGGATGGTATCAAGAAGAAGGAAAAGAAGCTATTAGTTTAGTGCCTGGAAGTATTATTATGATTCAACCAGAAGTAAAACACTGGCATGGAGCAAAAAAAGACAGTTGGTTTTCTCATATTGCAGTGGAAGTACCAGGAGAAAATTGTTCAAACGAATGGTGTGAACCTGTTTCTGATGAAGAATATGAAGCGTTAGATTAATTAGGAGGTCTCATTATGGCAATAAAACAAACAGCTGGAAGAACACAACTTGGAGAATTTGCACCAGAGTTTGCACATTTTAATGATGATATTCTTTTTGGAGAAAACTGGAATAATGAAGATATTGACCTTAAGACAAGAAGTATCATTACAGTTGTTGCATTAATGGCTCAAGGAATCACTGATTCTTCTTTGAAGTTTCATCTTCAGAATGCAAAAGATCATGGTGTAACCCAGAAAGAAATTGCTGCGATTATCACACACGTAGCATTTTATGCAGGATGGCCAAAAGCATGGGCTGTATTTAATCTTTCAAAAGAAGTATGGACAGAAGAAAACGAATAAAATAAAAAATGTTTACAAATAATATCATTATCAAGGAAAGAAAGGAATCAGGATAATGGTATTAAAAGAAAAAGAACGTACTACAATTGAAGATTTAAAAACTCAGGAGAAAAGCTGTATTGAAAAATATGAAAGATATGCGGCTCAGGCAAAAGATCCAGAATTAAAAAATCTGTTTCAGACATTACAGCAGGAAGAACAACAACACTATGATTCTTTAGATCAAGTATTAAATGGCACTGTTCCACAATGTAATTGTAATGATTCAGCAGGACAAAAGTATGAACCAAAAGCAACATATTCGTCGATCAGCTCTGAGGAAGATAAACAAAATGATGCATTTCTTGCAACGGATTGTATTGGGACAGAAAAATTAGTATCTGGAGAATATAACTCAGAAGTATTTGCGTTTGAAGACAGCCAAGTACGAAAGCTTTTAGCTGATATTCAGGTGGAAGAACAAAATCATGCAGAAATGCTTTATAAGTATAAAATGGTAAATCATATGAACTAAAAAGAATGAAAGTCATAAGATCTCATCTTATGGCTTTTTTTGTTTAAAATTTGTTTAAAAAAGAATCCTTTTTCTTTATTTTTTACTGTTATATTAAAAATTAGAAAAAAATAAAGGAGAAAGAACAATGGAAATTTTTAAAGCAATAATTTTTGGAATTGTTGAAGGAGTTACAGAATGGCTTCCGGTCAGTAGTACAGGCCATATGCTCATTCTAGATGAATTTATAAAACTCTCAGTATCAGAAGAATTTAAAAATATTTTTTTTGGTAGTCATTCAATTAGGAGCAATTTTAGCAGTTTTAATACAATTTTTTAACCAATTATGTCCAATTCAGAAAAAAGAGCATACAATATCTCTTAGAAAAGATAAAATAATCTTATGGGAAAAAATCATACTATCATGTCTTCCAGCCGCAGTTATTGGAATCTTATTTGACCATCTGTTTGAAAAATGGTTTTATCATGCATTTCCAGTAGCAATGGCATTAATTATATTTGGTATTGCGTTTCTTGTAATTGAATTCAAACAAAAGGGGGAAAAACCAAAAATTACTGCTATCAATGATCTTACATTTTCTATGGCATTTATGATAGGAATCTTTCAATTAATTGCTGCTATTTTCCCAGGAACATCAAGATCTGGAGCAACAATTGTAGGTGCACTGTTACTTGGTGTTTCAAGAACTGTAGCGTCTGAATTTACGTTTTATCTTGCGGTTCCAGTAATGTTTGGAGCTAGCCTTTTAAAAATTTTACAATATGGATTAAATTTTACAAAAATGGAATGGGTTCTTCTTGGAACTGGAATGTTAACCGCTTTTTTGGTTTCTATGTTTGTTATTAAAAAGTTTATGAAATATGTAAAACAACATAATTTTGTTATCTTTGGATGGTATCGAATTTTACTTGGATTTTGTATTATTTTACTTAATATGTATCAAACTGCTGTTACAGACAATCGCATAAATGAGTTTGTTTTCAAGGCGGTGCTTCATGTACTCGTCTACGCATACATGGAGCTGGCCGCAATCGTCATAGAGCGTCCGGGTACAGAGCTTGTTTATGTAACCGTTGTAATACTGCAAGACCTGTTCCACGGCCCCGGCGTCACCGGCGCGGGCCGCCTCGATCACTGCAAGGGGCAAAGGCTCCTTATATCTGGCCTGCTTCATTCTGCAATACCTCCCGTCAGTCTTGTTCTCATGGTTTCCAGCGTCTTAGTCCTGTGCCGCTGGACGGCGCTGCGGGACATTCCCACCACCGCGCCGATCTCGCCGTCCGTCAGTTCCAGGACACAATGCAGTATCAAGATGCTTTGTCCCGGCTGGGGCAAGCTGGCAAAGGCAGCGGCCACCAGCCCGTCGCTGATCTGAAGCTCACAGCCATAGGTCGGAAATATAAAACTGTCGCTGGGGTACTGATTTATCGTGCATAGCGTGTCCAGTTCCGAAAGCGGCAGCGTTTCAAAGGATGTTTCCCAGCCACGCTGACGCTTCCTTTCCCGGAAGTAGTCAACGGCTTCATGGTACAGTACCAGCTTGCAAAAATGGTCAAACTGGCAGCGCCTCCCGTAATCATCAGGGGTAACTTTCATCTTCTCACCCCCTTTCCGTGGGGAGTGAGCAGGATGATCCTGTCCGTTGTCAGGGGCCTATGCTGGCCCTGGTCTGCTGACCGCCTCCTTTTCCATCTGATTTTTTGCCGGAAATGACAATCCGCGAAAATCGACAAAAATCGCCCGGCAGGTCGTAAACCTACCGGGCGACGATTTGAAGCGTTTTGTTGTTTTCTTACATGGTATAGTTCATACTCATAGCCGGAATATTCCCGTGGCGGGGCAAGGCTTTTTTTAAGCGGTAGAAGTGGATTAGATTATAATGATAGTAAAACAGCATGGCGGCGTCCTCCCGTGGGCCGCCATGCCTTTAACTGCTGGGAATGACAGAAAGAAAGCAGCGGCCTTGATTTCTCAAAACCGCCACCAGTGAATATAAATTAAGCGTGAAAATGGGTCTGCCCAGCAGCGGTTTTTTTCTTTTCTGCCGCTGGGCAGATGTTTTTTCTTTAGATACATGATAAGAGGAATTTTTGAAGATTCCATAAAGATTTGAAAAATGGACGGACATAAAAGACGTCCATTACACTATCGGAAAATCAGCAAGGAAGTTTCATAGTAACCTTTGCGCCGCCGGTTTCTTTTGAATTTTCTAAAATAAGCTGACCATTATGTTGTTCCATAATCGAATTTGTAATATATAGACCCATACCAAAGTGTAACTTTGAATTGCGGCTTTGATCGCCCATATAGAACCGTTCCTGTGCGTGGCATAATGCCTCTTTAGAAAACCCCGTTCCCTCGTCTGTGACTGAAATTTCCACGAAACCGTTGTTACTCTGAACATCCACATAAAGCGTTCCGCCTTGCGGGGAGTAGTCCAGCCCATTACTGATAACATTCATAATAGCACGTTCTATCAGCACCCTATCAAATTTCAGCATTTGAGGGAGTGAAACAGTATTCATTTGCAGCCGGATTTCTTTTGTCCGGCATAGTGATTCCATATAACCGAACAAGTGCTGCATGAACGCTGGCAAGTCTATACTTTCAATATGGAGCTGATAACCAACCGCCGCCCGTGATATATCAATCAGGGTTTGAATATATGACTGCATCTGGCCGGAGCTTTCCACGACGTAACCAGCGTATAATCGTTGCTCATCATCAAGATTTGTTTCTGTGAGTAAATCAGCATTTCCTTGAATAACCGTCAGAGGCGTTTTCAAATCATGGGCAAGCGCGGCGATTTGCTCTTTCTGTGTCTGTTCGGTTTTCCATTGCCGTTCTAACGAAATTTTCAGATTATCTTTCATATCTGAAAAAGATGCAAGGACATCTTCAAACTCTTTGATTTTGGCGTGTCCTACTTCAAAATCAAGGTTTTGCTTTGAAACCTCCGCAGTTGCTTCAAAAAGCGGGGTCAGTTGTGTACGCAGGTTCTTAGCAAATCTGGCGGTCAGTATGATAATGACCAGCAGCGAATTTACAGCCATCAGGATAAACGCAAGCGTGTCAGGAGATGGAAAATATTCCGGTAGCCATGACACTGTAAATTGAGAACCAATATAATACCTTAAAACGCAAAATTCGTTTTCCCGGACAACAAGTGCAAACTGCCTCCCCGTAGCATATTCAATATATTCTCCCTTTGCGTACAGCAGGGCAATTTCTTTTTCATCATCGTCCATATTGCTGTAAAGCTCATTAAAGTTCTTGTCCAGAATTAAGTAGCCGCATCCCTGTGGAATCACAACCTTTGTAATATCCGGGGCAATCGTCAGCGTTGGAATGATCTCTTTTACCTGCAATTCACTTAGATTTGCTCTTGTAGCTAATCCAGCATTTACAGCAAGTCCCTCCAAACCAAAAGGGACAATAATTGCCGCTACCAGCATGACAATGAGGGAGATAGCAAACTGGCGAAACAATATTTTCAATGTAGGTTTCTTTTTCACTCCCATTTATATCCTATCCCCCATACGGTGCTGATCGGACTTATTTTGAAATGCTCCAATTTCGCACGAATATTTTTTATATGCGTTGAGATCGTAGAGTTATCGCCTATTCCATCAAACCCGAAAACGGCTTCATAGATTTGTTCTTTTGTAAAAACCTGTCCCCGGTTTTTCGCAAGGTATTCACAGATTGAATACTCGCTTTTGGTAAGGGGAACCGGCTGTTCTGAAACATACAGTACCTTTGCGGAAAGGTCAAATCTTATATCAGGCTCAAATGAAAGTGTGCTGTGATGCTCCCTTTTTTCTCTGCGTAAATGTGCCGCGACACGGGCGCGAAGCTCCTGAATACGAAAAGGTTTCGTAATATAATCATCCGCACCGATGCCCAATCCAAACAATATATCTTCCTCTAATGTCTTTGCGGTCAGAAAGAGAATCGGGCAGTCTACCATATTCCTGATCTGTTTGCAAAACTCAAACCCGTCTGTGCCAGGCATCATCACATCCAAAAGAATGAGGTCATAGAAATGCAGCTTTTTGATGTCTACATCATCCGCATTTTGACAGACTGTTATCAAATATCCATCTTTCCCCAAACTGTTCTTAATCAATTCCAAGATAGAAACTTCATCGTCAACTACAAGTAAGTGGGTCAAAAAATCACCTCCCGCCCCATTATACCACATTGTCGAGGTTACTCATCATTATTTTTAATGTCAGCTTTCCGATATTCATTGTTGATATTTACAGCTACGGCATTGCTTATATCCACATCCACAATACTGTAAACATAGCCGAAACTGAAATCTTCCCCCGCCACATTTTTGAAGCGTTTCGATACCTGCCCGATTTCTTCTTGCAGTTCTGACATTTCAAGACATTCATCCGTTATGGTATATGTCAGGCCGTTATATGAAATTTCATCATAGTTTGCGGCGTTCAGCTCATAATACGGCAGAGATTCATTTAACGCCTTATTTTTATCGGCGGTATCGCGGAGCGCACCGCAGGCCGATAAGCATATAAGACTTACAAGCACAATTACCACGGCAAACAGGCACTTTTTATTCACTGTTTTTACCTCCCTCCCAACCATGAAACCAAACCAAACTGGCAATCAGCAGACAAACAGTGCAGCATACAGAAATAATCATACCGCTGAAAAAATCGGTTTTTACCTGTGCATACAGTTGGGGGCTATCCCATGCAAGCACAGTGTAATCCATAGCACGAACGCCCCAGGCCCAGGGAATATATTTCCATGTAGCGTCACCAAGCCCTGTTATCATAAGGGCAGCTATTAAACTCCCTGCAATTCCCAATCCCATAGATGCACCTTTTCCGAAGCTCATTCCCACAAACAAATGAATCAGGTAAATGGGAAGCATGGTAATCAACAATAGAATCCCTGCTTTCAGGTAAAGGCTTGCCGGAGCATCCCTATATAGTGCAGCGAATGTTCCTAACGCTAAAAATGTTGCGCCAAAAGCACAGATCATCAGAAAACCAAGTTTACCAATATACGTTGCCATGCGAGATGGGATTGTTCCCAACAAAAGCTGATAATGCCCGGCCTGATTTTCGATCTGAACAACCAGGCCCACAATAATGCCGATCAGAAACGGGAACGCAACGGCCAGCACTTCCAGATAAGCACTGATTTTGGTTGCCAGTTCCCATCTGGATATATGATAGTAACCCGCAAAAATCGCCGCACATATAATCGGAATCATGCTGTGCATATAGAGCAAAATGCTATGTTTACACTTCTGATATTCTGCTTTCCAGCAGCGAACCACAGATACCATAGTTACCCCACCTCCTTTTTCTCAAACCATCTTGCAGTTAAAAATGACAGCGCCGCAAACCAGGCCAGCGAAATGACCAATACAAGTATAATCATCCAAAATGCCATTGCCGTACTCTGATCTGCAACCGGCTCACCATTAGGCAAAATACCTAACACGGAAATCATAAGATGCGGCACCCAGCTATACGGGCAGATCATCCACAAAGAGGTTGTAACCGTGAAAATCCCTAAAACGCTTCCAAGTCCGGCATTAAGAATAACCGTGACAAAGATACCAACTTTTTTTGATAACCATAAGCACAGCGGAACTTCCCATAGGCTTGCAATGACAATACAAGCTGTTCCGGCCGCAGCCTGCCAAATTCCGATTGTCAGGGGAATTTCGTTGATAACTAATATTGCAAAACCGCCCAACAGATTTAGCGCCAAGAAAATGAAATTTCCCACACAGGAGTAAATACCGGCCACTCCAATTTTTGCTTTCCAGACTTTGTTCTGCGAAACAGGCAATGAAGCAACGGCACGATATTTTAGTTTGCCATTATCCCGCTGTTCAATCAAGGCACAGGTGAGCGTAAGGAATCCAGGATAAAGCAGGATATACCACCAATTATAAGAATTGAGCTGGAACCAAAGAGGGGCAAAAAAGTTCATAAGCGCAGTTACAAACGGGGCCAGAACGATCAGCGTTTTTGTGAAAGTTCTCTTATGCTTTAGGTTCTCTGCCTGAATATATGCCATCTCCATTTAATATCCCTCCTTACCATTTCTGCGAATAACATCCATAAAGAGTTGTTCCAAATCTTCACCGGCGCGAAGCTCTCCCTCATATCCAAGGACGCCGCCAGCAATGATACCCACATGATCTGCAATCTGCTGGACTTCTGACAGAATATGGCTGGACAAAATAACTGTAATCCCTTTGCAGGGAAAAGAGCGAATTAACTCTCGAAGTTCCTCAATCCCTAAAGGGTCAAGGCCGTTAGTCGGTTCATCCAGAATCAAAAGCTGGGGACTGTTCAGCAATGCAATAGCAATACCAAGCCGCTGCTTCATACCAAGAGAAAACTGCCCGGCCCGTTTCTTGCCGGTATTCGTGAGCTGGACAATTTGCAATACCTCGTTAATTCGTGCATCGTCCAGGCCGAGCAATGTAGTTCTGACTTTGAGATTTTCGTATGCAGTCAGATTTTCGTAAAGCGGGGGCATCTCAATCAAAGCACCGATATGCTCCAGATCATTCCGCTTCCACGGGTGGCCGTCAAACTCGATGCTTCCCGATGTGGGGCGCAAAATGCCGGTGAGCATTTTTAAGATCGTGGATTTGCCAGCCCCATTCGGCCCCAGCAGACCATAAACCGAGTTGCGCCGGATGTTCAGTGACACATTGTTTACCGCCATTTGCCCCTTGAAATTTTTGCAGAGGTCAGTCGTTTTCAAAATCATATCCATATAATCAAGTCCTTTCTTTGATTTTACGGATAGCATACCGGGCAATTTTGAAGATTTCATAAAGATTCCCGAAAACAGAATATGAACAATACACCGTAACCGTGGAGCATATCGCAACAAAGCACCAACCTACGCATTTAGGGCCTTAAAAAGCCCTATATTTCAAGGTTTTTCCCGCATAGTCGGCGGGGTATGTGAGTGTTTTATCCTATCCCTGCCATAGTGACGCTCTAAATGCGTAGAATTTACCAGCAGAAAATCGCCGGTTTCTCTGGCTCCATACTCCCAGATATGGTATCATGGAAAAAATCAATCTGACGGGGGTATCAGGATGGACGGACAAGAAAAGCTGCTGGACTATGAAACAATCAAAGCCGCCGTTGCCGGTGAGAAGTGGGCCACAGAAAAGGTGCTGGCCCACTATGCGGACTACATCGACGAGCTTTCCACGGTGGAGATCAGGCAGCCGGGCGGCAAAGTGAAAAAAGTCATTGACGAGGATATGCGGCAGCACATTTCCTTAAAGCTGCTGGAAGCGTTGCCGAGCTTCCCGCTGGAACAAGAATAACGATCAAGAGTGCTGCACCCTCTTACGCCGCTTTGCGGCTATCACCTGCACACCCCCGAAACAGGTACACCCGCTGCGCGTCTGTACCTGTTTCGGGGGCTAATAATGACTGTAACCTACGCCTTTCGGGGCTGATAACCGCCAGTTTCAAGGCTTCTCCCGCACGTTTGCAGAGGTGGGCGAATACTTTAATCCTATCCCCGTCAATACTGGGTTCTAAATGCGTAGGAACAGGCAAAAAGAAAATTTATCTTTTGAATATGATGTTGCTGGAATTGTAGAACACCGAAGAGAAGAATTTTCTTCGAAATTTCAAAAATGCATAATTACAGGTGTCGTCCTTTGTATTTTGAGTATTGTCCCTCTTATGGTTGCAGTAGCGTTGGAATATGGGGATCTAAGTTATATTTACGGCATCGTTCTTTTATTAATTTTTGTTTCTATTGGCGTGTTTTTCTTTGTATGGTCAGGCATAATCAAGGATAGTTATGATAAATTATTGGAAGAAGGCGAATATACAAGAGAGAAAAAGCTAAAAAATAGGCAAAGTGAAGATTTTTCAAAAGTTTACTGGTGTACAATAACTGCGATTTATCTTGGTTTTAGTTTTTTAACTTCTCGTTGGGAAATTACATGGATTTTATGGCCATGTGCCGGGGTCCTTTATGCGGCTTTATGCGCAATCTTATCAATGAAAAAGAATAAAAATTTATAGAATGATCTAAATCTAGGTTTAAAATAATTGTTTTTCCAAAAAAATCATATATACCACAGATAGTATTCTATGTTAAAATGAAAAAATAAAGAAATATATGTGGAAGGAAAGTTACATATGAAAAAATTTTTAAAGGAATTTAAAGAATTTGCACTTCGTGGAAATGTTATGGATATGGCAGTCGGTGTATTAATCGGCGGTGCTTTTTCCGGAATTGTCACTTCATTGACAACGAACTTTATTCAGCCGATTATTAAATTTTGTATGACAGGAAAAACATATACAATGGAACAAATTTCTGGTTATGCATCTTCTTTTGGTTCTGCTGTTGTTAACTTTATCATTATGGCATTTATTTTATTTTGTTTGTTAAAAGGAATTAATAAATTAATGTCCTTTGGAAAATCGGAAGAACCCAAAGCGCCAACAACGAAAGTATGTCCTTATTGTATGAGTGAGATTAATATTAAGGCAACTAGATGTCCTCATTGTACATCGAAACAACCAGAAGGAACAGAGTAGGAAAAAACTAAATGAATCCCAAGATCGATAGGAAAGATCTTGGGATTCGTTTGCAGGTAACTAAGAGAAGCACCTGAATCTTATTCACGCTGCTGGACTTAAATGTGGTACTCGAAACCTGGTAAAAACAGAGATTTTTATCGAAGAATGATTAAATAACTTTCTGGTTTCTGGGTGATTTTTTCTTCTTTTAAAATCGTGAAATGTTGCTTTTTACACAAAGAGCGTACATATTCACGATTTCTTGTATACATAATAATTGTTCCTTCTGGAAGTAATAAACGCCGAGCCATTGGAAAAAACTGTTCGTAGATCTCATAAATTTCTTTTTCAGTCTTTTGTCCTGTTGCATAAGGCATTTCTGTAAAAATTTCATCAAATGCATATTCATGTGTAAATTCAAAACAATTTTTATTAACAAAATGTATGATTTGACTTGCAAGTTCTGTATTTATCTTAGCTTTTTCAATTGCAACATCAGAATGATCAATACCATAAGAAGTATTTCCCTTTATTACTTTTTGGCGTTCAATCAACATAGTACCGACTCCACAGAAAGGATCAAGAATTTGGGCATCAGCAATCATATATTCTTTTGCAAGTTGTACAAGTAGTGCAGCATTTACTGGCTTAATACTTGTTGGTATATATTCCTTTCTATAATCAAAACGATGATCCGGAATCGTATAAAGTTTTACTAGAAAATGGTAATTTCCAGATTTTCCTTCAATCAATCGGATTTCTAATTCATAATGAGAAGTCGAATTTTGTAATTTTCTCTTAGAAGCGTGTTCAATAGCAGAAGAAAGTTTCTTTGTAAATCGGCTTCGTTCACTAAGCGACATTGTATTTTTTATACCAAGGCGGAAGTAAAAAGGAAAATCCCCTTTATGATTTTTAGACAATATAGGAAGTAATGCAGAAGAAACAATCGTTTTGGCAATCGTATCGATGTCAGGGATTGATGCATTCATACCAGGAATTTGTAAGAGTAGTTCTCCAAAAGTACGAATAGAAAATAATTTTTCTAAAGTATTTGTAGCAACTTGTACCCCAAGTTTGGATGTCTTTGTTTGTTCGCTTTCTATTTGTTGTGCAGTAATTTCTGGATAGAGTGGATTGGTTCTTAAAATACAATGAAATGTTGTCTGTTCATTTTCATGGAAAATATGGGCAAGCATTTGTTCTGAATCAGCAATTAAATCAGAAAGATTATGAAGTTCCTCCTCTAAATGTTTTTTTTCATTGTCTGCCATTTTCATAGACCAAAGTTCTTTTTGTCGTTCTTTTAAATAAGGAAGATCTTCAGAAACGTCATAGTTTTTTAAGGCAGATAGGTAAGATGGGCGTACAAACAATGTCTGTTCTTCTTTATAAGCCTTTATTAAAGCATCTTTATAAGCTGGGTAAGCAATTAATCCAATAAGTAATGCAGCATTTTTTCTTGTTTTGGCATCATCATTTAATAAAAAAGTAGTAAGATCAATACTTCCATCTTCAATCCAGTCAATGAATGTCTCACGCTGTGTACAATCTTTTAATTCCTGACGAAGATTACTTAGTGTTTGACGGACTTCAATTCCGTTTTTTAATCTTAGGCATAAGTTACGAATCATATGATAAAAAACTCCTTGTGATTTTTTTATTTTCTTAAAAAAGATTATACCATATCTGAAAAGAAAACATAATATTACAATTTCATTTGCAATAGATTCTTTTGATAATTTTTAGGAGAGAATCCATATTTTTCTCGAAAAATCTTTCCAAAATAACTTTGACTTTGAAATCCGCATTGTTCTGATATTTCCGCTATGGATAAGTTATGATCAGAAAGAAGTTGCGCAGCTTGCGATAATTGGTATTCAGATACATATTCCATTGGAGATTTTCCAACAACATTTTTAAAACATCGAAAGCATTCACTACGACTAATATTTGCTATTTTACAAAGATCTGCAATTGTAATTTTCTGATTATAATGAGTATAAATATAAGAAAGCATTTGTCTGGCTCGTTGTTCTTGAAGTTTTTCATTAAAATGGCTAGAGGTAGAAACTGGAATGTTTGAGCTCTTTTGTAGCAGAGCATTCCATATACGGTATACTAGTTCCAAACTTTGAATTTCATATCCAAGACTATGAGAATCTAAATCATAAAATCTTTTTAAAGCATCTAAAAAAACATAGTCTTCTTTGTTATCTTTAAAAAAACATAAACTAGATAGGGGTAACTGCATAATTGGAAGAACATTTTTTTTATAAATAATCTCAGATAAGTGGAAATTAAAAAAATTAGCAGGGATGACAAAACCAAACATAATCGCACCAGATGATAATTGTTTGGCGTGGTGAAGGGACTTTGCGTTAATAAAAATTCCATCGCCTTCTTGTAAAAGGTAAGGATGATTATCTTTATAGGAAGAATATGTTTGGAATTCAACACTCCCTTTTAAAATAAGATTAAATTCAAATTCATCATGCCAGTGTGCATTGATTTCTCCATTTAAAAACTCATCATAAACATCTTGATATAGAAAAATAGGAAAAGAATAGTTTTGATAATGAATTTTTTCAAAAAGATTTTTACTAACCGCAACTGTTTTCTTTCCCATTTTTTTCTCCTTTCGATTTTGGGATGATTTTTATAAAATATTGGACAATATTCTCTTTTTATCTTTTAAATATGGTCTTATAATTATAAGCATTATATTTTGAAAAGTCAAAAGAGAAAGGAAATGAATCTATGGAAAAAGTAAAAGATATGACGAAAGGATCTTCCACAAAATTAATTTTAAATTTTGCCCTTCCATTGATTTTGGCAAATTTGGGGCAGCAACTTTATATGGTTATCGATGCCATGATTGTAGGACGAGGTGTTGGAGTAAAGGCGCTTGCTGCTGTTGGAGCAACAGATTGGACTTATTGGCTTGTTTTATGGGTGATTCAAGCATTAACGCAGGGATTTTCTACTTGTATTGCTCAATACTTTGGTGAAAAAAATCTAAAAGATTTGAAATGCTCTATTGCTATATCAGTGGAACTTTGTATTGGATTTGGTATTTTGCTTATAATTCTTGGAGTGTCTATGGCATCACCAATGTTAAAACTACTAGATACTCCACAAAATATTTATCAAGGAGCCTGTTCTTATCTTATAACAATGTTTTCTGGCACGATGATTGTTATGGCTTTTAATATGGCAGCCTCCATTTTAAGAGCCCTTGGGAATGGAAGAACTCCAATGATTGCGATGGCTATTGCAGCAATCCTTAATATTTTGCTAGATCTTTTGCTTGTTATTGTTTGTAATCTTGGAATTATAGGAGCTGCCGTTGCTACATTAATTGCACAGTTAGTTGCATTTTTATATTGTTTTATTGCTTTAAGTAAAATTTCTATGATTCGTTTAAAACGAAAGGATTGGAAGTGGAAACCAGTTGTAGTAAAAAAGCTCTGTAATATGGGACTTCCTCTTGGATTGCAACATGTAATGATTGCTGTTGGGGGAATGATTTTGCAATCAACAATTAATGAACAAGGTTTCTTATTTGTTGCTGGGTTTACGGCAACAAATAAAGTATATGGGCTTTTGGAAAGTTCTGCAGTTGCTCTTGGTTATGCAGTAACAACCTATACAGCACAAAATTATGGAGCAGGATTAAAAAAAAGAAT
This sequence comes from Anaerostipes sp. MSJ-23, assembly GCF_018918155.1. Taxonomy (GTDB): domain Bacteria; phylum Bacillota; class Clostridia; order Lachnospirales; family Lachnospiraceae; genus Anaerostipes. Next base: position 7,876 of record NZ_JAHLPY010000025.1, on the reverse strand, counting down.
TTGTCAGGGGATAAAAAGTTCTGTCATCATTGGAATTTTAATGTCTATTTGTATTTCAGCATTTATGATCATTTTTGGAAAGCACATTCTTAGTTTATTTATTTCCGCTTCTGATTATGGAGCAGAGGATGCATTAAAAATTGCATATCATTTGTTGTTCATTATGAGCAGCTTATTAAGCTCTTTGTATCTTTTACATATTTTTCGAAACCTTTTACAAGGAATGGGAAATGCAATTGCGCCTATGGTATCAGGGCTTGTAGAGTTCTTTATGAGAGTCCTTATTGCAACAATTTTTATAAAAATAGCAGGGCAGCCAATTCTTTTTTTTGCAGAGACAAGTGCATGGATTGGGGCAGCTCTTGTTTCAATCATTGCAGCAATATGGAAATTGAAAACATATCAAACATCTTAAAAATAAAAAAAAATTGATGGTTTATATTTTCATATAGATTTTTTCTTTTTGGGTGTTTTATGATAGAATAAAAAAAGAAGAAACCAAAGGAGAAAAATTTATGCCAGTATTTGATTTTAGTAACACACCAGATGAAAAAAAAGAGCCTGTAACATGTACTTATTCAATTTTTTATTCGAATGAAGATCATGCATCTCCACAAAAACCAATTCTTATTTTAGATAATAAAGCAAGAAAATGGAACCATCATTCTTGTGGCCTATTTAGTAATCAAAAAAAACAGACAACTTTTGAATTTGAAGAAGAAGATGGAACGATCTGTGTTAATATCTTAAAAGTAGATGCAAGATTTATAAGCCTTTTAAAATGGCTGGGCGAAAATCACATTCATGTACGCCTATCAGGTGAAAATGTAGAAGAAGGATATGGTGTCTATAAAATTAGAGAAATTGCATTTGGTGGAGGAACAAAATTATCAGCAGAAGATGGATTTCTACAGTTTATGATGGAACGTCTGTTCCAAAGTCATGCACCAAAAGAAGGTCAGAGCGATCAGATAGAGGAAGAAGACGGAGATGATATGAAACTTACGAGTCTTCAAAGCATTACTGATTTCATGACTTGTGCAGGAAGAACACTTCCAGATAATATTCGGGTATGGGCCAGAAGAAATCTTGCAGTTGCTCGTTCTCATGAAGTGTCTCAAGAAGAAAGAAGACATGCACAAAGGGCATTATCGATTATGATGAATGTACAATGGAAGAGTGATTATTTTCAAGCAATTGATCCAGAAGAAGCGAGAAAAATTTTGGATGAAGAGCTTTATGGAATGGAACGTGTCAAACAAAGAATCATTGAAACAATCATTCAAATTAATCGTACCCACACACTTCCTGCTTATGGATTGTTACTTGTTGGTCCTGCAGGAACTGGAAAATCACAAATCGCTTATGCAGTGGCCCGTATTTTAAAGCTTCCATGGACAACGCTGGACATGAGTTCAATCAATGATCCGGAACAGTTAACGGGAAGTTCTCGTATTTATGCAAATGCAAAACCTGGAATTATTATGGAAGCTTTTTCTATGGCTGGAGAATCTAACCTGGTTTTCATTATCAATGAGCTTGATAAAGCAGCTTCAGGAAAAGGAAATGGAAATCCTGCAGATGTATTGCTTACGTTACTTGATAATCTTGGATTTACAGATAATTATATGGAATGTATGATTCCAACATTTGGAGTTTATCCAATTGCGACAGCCAATGATAAAGAGCAGATCAGTGCCCCATTGATGTCTCGATTTGCTGTGATTGATATCCCAGACTATACACCAGAAGAGAAAAAAGCAATTTTTTCTAAATTCTCTCTTCCAAAAGTATTAAAGCGTATGGGACTTCGAAAAGAAGAATGTATTATGACAGAAGATGCTTTAGATGCTGTTGTTGAAATGTATTCGAATACAACTGGAATTAGGGATTTGGAGCAAGCAGCAGAGCATATTGCTGCCAATGCACTTTACCAAATTGAAGTAAACCATGTAGAGCAAGTAACATTTGACTCATCTATGGTAAGACAGTTACTTTTATAGTAACAAGACAAGATAGGAAACTTGTTTTTTGTAAAATAATGTTATATAATGACAGTTGCAAAATCACTGAAAGATTCAAAAACAAAAGGGAGCTTGTTTGACAGGCTGAGAGGAAGGTGATACCTTCGACCGTAGAACCTGATTTGGATAATGCCAACGTAGGGAAACGTAAAAAATCGTCGATATACGGAAAGCTGCTAAATCGTGTAGCTTTCCGTTTTTTTGCCTAATCAAATTTCTATATACGACGATAGAACAAAAATTTCTATGATTTTGAGCGGTAGATCGGGGGCACCACTTTGTATCGCTTTATAAAAATAATGCATGAAAAGAAAGGGAGGAAAAAATTATGAGAACAGCATTATCAATCGCTGGTAGTGATTCCAGTGGAGGCGCCGGAATTCAGGCTGATTTAAAAACAATGACAATGAATGGAGTTTTCGCTATGAGTGCGATTACTGCTTTGACAGCTCAGAATACAACCGGCGTTACAGGAATTTTGGAGGCAGATCCTAAATTCTTACAAAAACAAATAGATGCAGTCTTTGAGGATATTCGTCCAGATGCAGTAAAAATTGGAATGGTTTCCTCTACAGGACTGATTGAAACAATTGCAGATAGGCTGAAATTTTATGAAGCAAAAAATATTGTTGTGGATCCGGTTATGGTAGCAACTAGTGGATCAAGACTTTTAGAAGTAGATGCTGTGGAAACATTAAAAGAAAAATTGCTTCCGATCGCAACAGTGATTACACCCAATATTCCAGAAGCAGAAATTCTTTCAAATATGAAAATTCATAATGAGGAAGAAATGATTGCCGCAGCAAAAAAGATTTATAAGAATCTTGGATGTGCAGTTTTATTAAAAGGTGGCCATAATATTAATGATGCGAATGATTTATTATATTCTGGTGATCAGATAAAATGGTTTAAGGGAAAAAGAATTGATAATCCAAATACACATGGAACAGGATGTACTTTATCAAGTGCTATTGCAGCAAATCTTGCGAAAGGATTTGATCTTGAAACTTCTGTAAAACGTGCAAAGGATTATATTTCGCGGGCTTTAGCAGATATGCTTGATCTTGGAAAAGGAAGCGGACCGATGAATCATGCTTTTGACTTAAAAGATGAATGGAAGGAGGAAGCATAAATATGGAAAATCGAAAAACTTCTATTTTTGAAAACAGTTTAATCTGGTTTGGAGCTGGTGTTTCCTTAGCTGAAATATTAACTGGAACTTATTTTGCTTCTCTTGGATTTCAAAAAGGGCTTTTGGCCATTTTTATTGGACATGTAATTGGATGTGCTATGATGTTTTTTGCTGGATTTATTGGCGGAAAAACAAGAAGAAGTGCAATGGAAACAGTAAAAATGAGTTTTGGACAAAAAGGTGCTCTCTTTTTTGCAATTTTAAATATTTTACAGTTGGTTGGTTGGACTGCTATTATGATTTATGATGGAGCATTGGCAGCAGGTGGTATCTTCCATATCGGAAACTGGATTTGGTGTCTTGTCATTGGAATTTTAATTATTATATGGATCTTCATTGGAATTGAAAATCTTGGGAAAATTAATACAGTGGCAATGGCTGCACTATTTATTCTTACATTAGTTTTAAGTTATATTATTTTTGGTCATGGTACATTAAAAGCCATTCCTAACGATGGATTAACCTTTGGAGCAGCAGTGGAGCTTGCTGTTGCAATGCCGCTGTCATGGCTTCCATTAATTAGTGACTATACAAGAGAAGCAAAAGAACCAACGAAAGCAACATTTTCAAGCGTTGTTGTATATGGACTTGTTAGTTGCTGGATGTATATCATTGGTATGGGAATTTCTATTTTTACTGGAGAATCTGATATCGCACAAATTATGGTAAAAGCAGGTCTTGGAGTTGCAGGTCTGTTAATTATCGTATTTTCAACTGTTACAACAACATTCTTAGATGCATGGTCTGCAGGTATTTCTAGTGAATCTCTTTCTAAGAATTTTCGGGGAAAATGGTTTGCCATTGCAGCAACCGTTATTGGAACCATTGGAGCCATTGTTTACCCAATGGATGATATTACAGACTTCCTATATTTAATAGGTTCCGTGTTTGCACCAATGATTGCTGTTCAAATCGCAGATTTCTTTATTTTACATCAGGACTTTTCAAGAAAATCTGTATGTATTCAGAATTTAGTTGTGTGGCTGATTGGATTTGTTGTTTATCGCTGGCTAATGGGAATTGACACAATTCTTGGAAATACACTTCCGGATATGATTATTACGATTGTAGTTAGCGTTTTAGCAAGCTTATTGTTTGGAAAAACAAAAAAATAATGCAGTTATCTTTTGATAAAGCAGCTTTCACTTTTTTGTGAAGGCTGCTTTTCTTTTAAAAAATACTTTCCTTTTTTTGAGGGTTAGATTATACTAACTATATAATTAAAAAATATATGAATTTTATGGAAAGGAAAAATTATGTTCTTACATATTTCAAATTTAAAGAAAAGTTTTGGAACTGGAGATAATTGCACAGAAGTATTAAAAGGAATTCATTTTGAAGCTGAACGCGGAGAAATCTGTGTTCTTCTTGGCCCATCTGGTTCCGGTAAATCTACATTATTAAATATTATAGGTGGAATCGATCATGCAGATAGCGGAAATATTTCCATTAATGGAGAAAAAATGGAAGAAATGAATGAAAAAAATCTAACAATTTACCGAAGAAAACATCTGGGCTATATTTTTCAGATGTATAATCTGATTCCAAACCTTACAGTAAAGGAAAATATTGAAGTTGGGGCTTATTTAAGTAAAAAACCACTTGAAATCGCTCCATTATTAAAAACTTTAGGATTATATGAACATAAAGATAAGTTTCCAAGTCAATTGTCTGGCGGACAACAGCAGCGAACAGCAATTGGACGTGCAATTGTGAAAAATCCAGATATTTTATTATGTGATGAACCAACGGGAGCATTGGATTATCAAACATCAAAAGAAATTTTAACATTAATCGAAGATATTAATTTAAAATTTCATAATACAGTTCTTATGGTAACACATAACGATGCATTAAAAGCCATGGCAGATCGTGTCATTCGTTTAAGGGATGGAAGTATTTTGGAAGATTATAAAAATGAAAAACGAATTCGTGCGATGGAATTAGAATGGTAGGTGAATATAATGAAAAATCCATTATATAAACGTCTTTTTAGAGAATTAAAAAGTGATTTTGGAAAGTATATTGCCATTTTTTTATTTTTAATGTTGACTATTGGATTTGTTTCTGGTGCTCTTGTAGCAGGAAGTAGTATGATTACAACCTATAATGAGACCTTTCATAAGTATCAGATCGAAGATGGAAATTTTGAACTTTCTCAAAAAGTAGATCAGAAATTAATCAATCGGCTTGAAAAAGAAAAACTAACGATTTATAACAATTTTTATAAAGAAAAATCATCGATAAATAATAGTACTATAAGAATTTTTGAAAATAGAGAAAAAATAAATAAAGTATGTCTAATGGATGGAAAAATGCCTAAAAAAGTCAACGAAATTGGAATCGATCGCATGTATGCGCAAAATAATAAAATTTCAATTAGAGATAACATTAAAGTAGGTGGAAAAACATTAAAAGTTACTGGTTTGATTGCTTTGCCCGATTATAGTGCTTTATTTTCTAATAATAATGATAGCATGTTTGATGCAGTAAAATTTGGAACTGCAATTATGACCAAAGAGGGATTTTGTCAATGGTCTGGGAAAACGCATTATAGTTATTCCTGGATATATGATAAAACACCATCTAGTGAAACAGGAAAGAAAAAGCGTTCTGATAAGTTTTTAAAAGTACTTGTACAGCATGCAGTCGTAGAAAATTATATTCCGGAATATGCAAATCAGGCAATTCATTTTACTGGAGATGATCTTGGTGGAGATCGTAGTATGTACATTGTATTGTTGTATATCTTAATCGTGATTATTGCGTTTATGTTTGCAGTAACAACAAATAATACGATATCGAAAGAATCCGGGGTCATAGGAACATTGAGAGCTTCTGGATATACAAAGGGTGAAATTATTCGCCATTACATGTTGTTGCCAACAATGCTTACGGTCTTTGCCGGTATTTTGGGCAATATAACAGGTTATACATTTTTTAAAAATTTTATTGCTAATCTTTATTACTCTAGTTATAGTTTAACGACTTACCATACACGGTGGAATGGAAATGCATTTATTTTAACGACAGTAATTCCATTTTTTATTGTTTTGGCTATTAATTATTTAACGATACGAAGAAAAATGTCTTTGTCACCTATTCGCTTTTTAAGACACGATCTTTCAAATCATCGAAAGCAAAAAGCAGTTCCACTGCCAAGATTTAAATTTTTCACAAGATTTCGAATAAGAATTATGCTCCAGAATCTTCCTGGATATTTAACGCTTTTGATTGGCGTATGTTTTGCAAATGTTCTTTTACTTTTTGGAATGATGATGACACCTCTTCTTAACCACTATAAAGAAGAAATTTTAAAAAATCAAATGGCTGCTTATCAATATATTTTAAAGGCACCAATAAAAACAAATAATAAAAAAGCAGAGAAATATGCAGTAACATCGTTGCAGACAACATTTCAACAATATGATTCAGAGGAAATTTCCATTTATGGAATTACGTCCAAGAGTCGTTATGTAAAAAATTCTCCAAAAAAGAATGAAGTTGAGATTAGCGATGGTTTTGCAGATAAATACAATATTAAAAAGGGGGATATAATTACTTTAAAAGAAAAATATAAAAATAAAGAATATCATTTAAAAGTGACAAAAATAAGAAATTATCCAGCATCTCTTTGTGTATTTATGAATCTTAAAAAGTTTAATCAAACATTTGATCAAAAAAAAGGATATTATAATGGATGGTTTTCTAATAAAAAAATCAAAGATATTGATGAACAGTGGATTCAAACAACAATTACAAAAAGTACGTTGACAAAAACAACAAGACAATTAGAACATTCTATGGGAAGCGTTTTCTATTTATTTCATGTTGTTTCGGCGGCACTCTATATGATTTTGTTTTTTGTTCTTGCGAAAGTAGTTTTGGAGAAAAATATATTATCCATTTCTATGGTAAAAATCCTTGGATATGAAAATAAAGAAATTCGTCGTTTATATTTACGTGCAACCGCTATAGCAGTTGCTATATCAATGATAGTTACAATACCAACCTCTTATGTAATTATGAAAGCAATTTATATTCCAATGATGAGAAATGCTTTTGCCGGATGGCTTACTTTTTATGTAAAACCATCGATTTATCCACAGATGTTTCTTCTTGGAATGATTTGTTATTTTGTTATTGAATTTGTTTTATACCATAAAATGAAAAAAATACCAATGACAGATGCCTTAAAAAATGTAGAATAAGCTTTAGATAAATAATAAATTATAAGGAATTCCTGCTATGTGAGAGAAATTACAGGCAGGAATTTTTTTACATATAAAAGTCCTGTTTTACAGAATTTTTTCTTGTAGAATAGGAAATAGTGTTTTACTTCGCTATAATAAGGGTGTGCATTTTTTGTAAAAAAAACTTCTTTTTCTTTTATCTTATGGAAAGATACATTCTGCGTTAAGATGTAATTGTCAAAAGGAACAGAACAAAAAACAAAGACATTTTGCCGGCAAAGTCTTTTGAGGTTTTCAAAGAAAAAGGAGTTTTATATTATGAAGAAATGTTGTGATATAACATAGTTGTAACACCTCGACCTAATAAGATATAATCTTAGGAGGAAACGAGGTATGTTACAAATGAGTAAACACTATGAACCAGAATTCAAAAAGAAGATTGTACGTCTTCATCTTGAAGAGGGACG
>NZ_JAHLPY010000024.1 GCF_018918155.1 Anaerostipes sp. MSJ-23 | reverse complement strand
TTGAAAATCCCCCAGAAGGTATGACGTCCAAGGACATTCGCCATAGGAGCGAGGAGGAACTTCTGGATATGGATGATTTCTTAAATGATGACGAACTTGATGACGATTTCGGTGAAGAAGGTTTCTATATCTTCTAAACTGGCAACCGTTTCTTTGTCATGCCCGCCTCTGTGCGGGCTATTTTCAATTCAACTGAACGCCAACGGCGGTCTTTCCTATAAAGCAAAAAATGAGACAGTCACCAAACTATCTCATTCTTTCTATTCTAATATCTTCTTTAATTTTTTAAAATCTTTATCCGATATCTTGTAAAAGTTTTGTGCACCTTTTTTATCTTCAATGCAAATAACTTTCTGATCACTATATAAAAGCTTCGTCATCGTTCCATATGTATAGAAACGATATTCTTTCCAATCTTTTGTATCATATTTTGCACGATCAATATAATTATCTGTCATCGTTGCTAGAATTCTTGATACTTCAATTGCTGCATGATTCAGATGAAGTTTTGTATCAGAAACAATAATCTGTGCATCAGCCATCCGATCCACAAAATTCAAATATTTTTTTTGAACCGGTGCATCTACAAGGCCTTCTCCAATGACAGATGCATCATTATAAACATATACATTTTCCGGAATATCATCAAAAACAATATAACAATTTCCATATACCTTAAATTCGTAAGTTGTATTATCTTCATCAATTAACGCATAAGAATACATTTGTTTTTTATACTGTTTTTCCAAATCTCCCGGCGTCATGCCAATGATACGATAGCATCCCATGATAATATCTTTTGCATACTGGCATACCGGTGTATTAGTAACAGCAAAACTTTGATGTTTTACAGATTTTGAAACAAAACTCATCTTTACAATTGTGCTGCCTTTTACCTTACTTTTATATTCTGCAAGTTTGCGATCTCCATAGGTTGCATGAATTGCTTTGATCTTTTTTTCCAAAGAAGCAGTTTTTTTGCGTTCTGATTTCAACTGCCCAGATATCTTTTCATTCTCTTCCTTTAGCTGTTGATAATATTTAGAATTGATCACTGCTTTTTGTGAAGGCTTAAAACAACCAGTCGTACTTAGGGAAAGTCCAAGAATCATTACGGTTGTCAAAATTCTCTGAACCTGCTTTTTTTTCATGAGCTTCCCTTCCTTAACGTTTTTCTGCAATTTCTCCGGCTTTTTTATAAATACTTTCTGGTTTAATATATCCACGTACCATTGATAATGGATAAATATTTGTATGATGTCCAACTACAGATCCCGGATTTAAGATCGTTCCGCATCCAACTTCTACATAGTCCCCAAGAATTGCACCAATTTTTTTTCTTCCAGTTTCGATTTTTTCATTTCCATTTTTAATGGTAACATTCGTTTTATCTGATTTGACATTTGATGTGATAGACCCAGCTCCCATATGAGATTTATATCCAAGAATAGAATCCCCTACATAATTATAATGAGGTACCTGTACATTATTAAATAAAATGTCATTCTTAATTTCTGTTGAGTTTCCAACAACACATCCTGATCCAATCAATGCGTTTCCACGAATAAAAGCACCTGGACGTACTTCTGTTTCAGGTCCTATAATTGCAGGTCCTATGATTGTTGCTGTTTTGGCAATTGTCGCACTTTTGGCAATCCAGATATCCTCTTCTGGATGATCATATTCTTCTTCTGATAATGTTGGACCTTTTTTCAGAATAAAATCTTTGATCAAAGATAAAATCTCCCATGGATATGTTGTTTGATCAAAAAGTTCTCCTGCAATTGTCTGATCCATATTTAAAAATAAACTTTGATTTGTTAATTCCTTCATTTTTGCAACTCCTTTTTTACAAAAGTTTTTCACTAAAATCCAGTTCTACTGGACAGTGGTCTGATCCCATGATGTCTGTAAGGATTTTCGCATCTTTAATTCTATCTCTTAAACATTCTGATACGAGGAAATAATCGATTCGCCACCCTGCATTTTTTTCTCTGGCATGAAAGCGATAAGACCACCAAGAATAAATTCCTTCTTTGTCAGGATAAAGATAACGAAACGTATCAACAAATCCATCTTTTAAAAGATCTGTCATTTTCCCACGTTCTTCATCTGTAAAACCTGCATTTTTTCTATTTGTCTTTGGATTTTTAAGATCAATTTCTTTATGTGCAACATTTAAATCTCCACATAAAATGACTGGTTTTTTCTTTTCCAGTTCTTTCAGATAAGAATGAAAATCATCTTCCCATTTCATCCGATAGTCAAGTCTTGCAAGCGCGCTTTGCGAATTTGGCGTGTATACCGTAAGAAAATAATAATCTTCAAATTCCAGAGTAATCAAACGCCCTTCCTGGTCATGCTCTTCGATTCCCATTCCATAAGAAACAGATAACGGCTCTTTTTTTGTGAAAATACCAGTTCCCGAGTATCCTTTTCTTACGGCATAATTCCAATATTGATAATAACCCGGAAGTTCAAGATCAAGCTGGCCTTGTTGCATCTTGCTCTCTTGAATACAAAAAATATCTGCATCCAATGTTTGAAAAACATCAACAAAACCTTTTTTTACACAAGCACGAATGCCATTCACATTCCAAGAAATAAATTTCATTTAATCTCCTCCATGCTTTTTGTTGTACAGAAACATGGAAATACCGGCCACAATAATAATAAAATAGCCGACAAAACTCCATACATCTGGTATCTGACGGAAGAATAAAAATCCAAGAACTGCCGCAAACATAATCTGCGTATAATCATAAACAGATATCTCTCTTCCAGGTGCATACGTATAAGCTGCTGTGATTCCAAACTGTCCTCCTGCTGCAGCAAGTCCCGTCAGTAATAAAAAGATCAGCTGTTTTAACGATATTGGATGAAAATCTACAATTAAAAACGGAACACATGACAACATGGAAAATGTAGAAAAGAAGAAAACAATCATCGGTCCTTTTTCTCCTCGTATTCCAAGTTTACGCACACAAGTATAGGCAAATCCTGCAAACATTCCACCTGCAAAACCAATGAGTGATGCTGGTGTAAAACCTCCTGTAAATGTCGGTTTTACGATAAACATACTTCCGACAAATGCGGAAATAACACAAGCAAGTTGTGTAAAAGTAATCTTTTCTTTCAGCACAAAATAAGAAAATACAATAACAAAAAACGGCGATAACTTATTCAAGCTGGAAGCATCAGAAAGCATCAAATGATCTACCGCATAAAAGTTGCAGAAAATACCTAAGGTCCCTGCAAGGGACCTTAAGATAAATAAGTGCAAATTTTTCTTTTGAATATGGAAACTTTCCTGACTGCGAATTAACATAAAAAATGCAATTATCGCAGCAATCAGATTCCGAAAAAAACTTTTCTCAATCGATGGCAGATCTCCCGCCATTTTCAAAAACATATTCATTAATGCAAATGAAAGTGATGACAGGATGATGCATATAATTCCACGATTTTTCTGACTTAACATTATACTCTAGAAGAATATTCTCCGGTTCTTGTATCAATCTTTAACGTATCGCCTTCGTTAACGAATAATGGAACCATAACCTGAGCACCTGTTTCAACGATACAAGGTTTTGTTGCACCCTGTGCTGTGTTTCCTTTTTCACCAGGTTCACATTCTGTAACAAGAAGCTCTACAGAAATTGGTGGTTCTACCTGGAATGCATTTCCAGCATGAGAAACGATTGTTACATTTTCATTTTCTTTTACAAATTTCAGAGAATCTCCAATAACATCAGGTCCTAATGCGATCTGATCAAATGTTTCATTATCCATAAAGTAGAATAATTCTCCATCATTGTATAAATACTGCATCTCTTTACGTTCGATATGCGCATTTTCAAATTTTTCTGTTGGACGGAATGTCTTTTCTACAACACCGCCACTCTTAATATTTTTTAATTTACAACGTACAAACGCTGCTCCTTTTCCTGGTTTTACATGCTGGAATTCGATGATCTGGTAAATATTACCTTCGAATTCGATCGTTAATCCATTTTTAAAATCTCCTGCAGTAACCATATTATAATTGTCCTCCTTCAAATTTATCTTTTTTTCATTTTATTATAAATCTATAAACGAATCAACTATTTATTTGCTCGTCGATAGATTTCATAAATATCTTCTCGGTTGCAGACTTTAAATGATCCTATCGTTCTTGTATTTCCATAAGAACATCCATCCGCCATTTTTCGAAGTTCTTCTTCTGTTTTGATTCCAACTTCCGGTGCCTGTCCAAAGCTTGTTGGCATATCAAGCGACTGAAAATAAGCAACGGTTTTTTCGATTCCCTCTAGGGAAGCTTTTTCATCGTCACTTTCTTTTACACCCCAGACATTTCTTGCATACTGTGCAAAACGTTTTGGTTTTTCTTTAAATACATACGTTGCCCATGCTTCCCATACTGCAGACAAACTTGCCCCATGTGCAATATCAAATTTAGCACTTAGTTCATGTCCAAGCTGATGAACTGCAAAATCTTTTACGGCTCCAAGCCCAGTCAATCCATTATGAGATAAACTTCCAGCCCACATAATCTCACTCATTGCATTATAATTATGTGAATCTTTTATTGCAATTGCACCATTTTTTATTACCGTACGAAGCAAACCTTCTGCAATCTCATCGGTCAATTCATTGTGTTCTGTCAGTGTAAAATACCGGTCAAGTGTATGCATCATAATATCTACAACACCGCATCCAACTTGATATTTTGGTAATGTGTAAGTAAGTTCCGGATTCATAATTGCAAAATCCGGGCGATTAAAATCGGTTGTAAGACCTCGTTTGATCCTCGTTTCTTCATTGGTAAGAACCGCTGAGTCACTTGTCTCACTTCCTGCTGCCGCAAGTGTTAAAACAACACCGACTGGAAGTGATTTTTCCACAGTTTTCTTTCTTGACCAAAAATCCCAGATATCTGTCTGTGGATTGGCAACACCATGAGAAACTGCCTTGGCTGTATCAATGACACTTCCGCCTCCGACAGCCAAAACAAAATCAGTTCCAAATGAAATGGCTTCTTTTACTGCATTTCTTGCAAAAGATAATCTCGGATTTGGTTTCACTCCCCCGAATGTCTTAACAGCAAGTCCTGCATCCAAAATGGCCTTTGTCACACGATCTAATAATCCACTTCTTACAACACTTCCGCCCCCATAAACAACGAAAACTTTTGTTGCCCCACCGCTTTTTGCAAGTTTTCCAACTTTCTTTTCTGTATCTTTTCCAAATACAATTTTTGTCGGTGTATACTGAGTAAATGCCTGCATGCTTTTTCCTCCATTTGTGGTTTTAATTTGTACCACGCGTCAGTTTTACAACAATTTCTTCTGCAATCTCTTCTACGGTCTTATTATCTGTATCTACAATCACATCAGCAGCTGCTTCATATTTTGGACGACGTTCTTCCATCATTTTTGAAATAAATTCTGTATTTTTATTTCCACGAAGAAGCGGCCTTTCATCGCTATCTTTTACTCTTTCAAGAATCACTTCTGGTGAAGCGGTTAATAAAACAACCTTTCCATTTTTCTTCATTTCTTTCACATTTTCACTTCGAAGCGCAACACCACCACCACAGGAAATAATCTGGTTATTTCCTTTCTGCAGTTCGATCAAAAGATTCGTTTCACAGTTACGGAAGTAAACTTCTCCATATTCTTCAAAGATCTTATTAATGGACATTCCTTCTTTTTCCACAATCACCTGATCCATTTCTACCTGAGGCGATGCTAAAATTTTACTTAAATAAGAAGAAACGGTACTTTTCCCAGCTCCCATAAATCCAATTAACAAAATATTATGTGTAAATAAGGTTCTTGCCTGGATTCTTCTACTGTTTTCTACAATATAAGTAAAAATATCAAGAATTTCATTCTTATATGTATTGTCACTTACATGTGTCTTCAGCATTTTTCTCTGCCTTTTTTCCTGTTCAGGCTGCAAAATCGGCAGACCATTTTCCTTTTTGTAGACCATGATCTCTTTGATAATATCCATTCTCTCTTCTAAAACAGATACAATCTTTTTATCACATAGATCCAGTCTCTCTCTGATCTCATCTAACTGATTCATTTGTAGCTTTTCCTTTTCTTTTTAATCTTTGATCTGCCATTTCTTCTTTAATAAATGACAATTCTTATCTAGTATAGCATATAAATGGCTCTACTTTCAATTATTTCTATGCAATTGCATGGTTCTTCTTTACAAAGTCAATAAAGTCTTTTACTACTGGAGCTAAGTATTTATTTTTCTTAGTCACAAGGTAAATATAACGCTTAATTTCGGGTGCCGAAATTGGAATGACACAAACATCCATTGTCTCAAGGAGCGGAATTTTTGGTACAATTGCGATACCAAACCCTGCTGCCACAAGTCCTGCTACTGAAGAATCTTCTTCTCCTTCATAGGCGATTTTCGGATGATTTTTTATTTTTACAAACAACTGATCAATCACTGTACGAAGTCCGCTGTTTTTTGAATATGCAATATAATCATATTCTGTTGTTTTCGAAAGATCGATCGAATCACAATTGGATAAAATATGATTTTTAGGAGTAATTAAAACAAGTTCTTCTTCTATCACTGGATAAAATTCAAGTTCCTCTTCTCCTTTTATATAGGAAGAAAAGATAAAATCATATTTTCCCTCTTTTAATTCTGTAATCACTTGCTTCGTTGTTCCTTGTCCAAAAGAAAAATGAATGTTATTTTTTCCCTTTTCTTTCATATATTGATTCATAATTTCCGGAATAAAATGACTTCCAAGCGTATAAATATATCCGATATCAATAAATCCGCCTTTCGTCCCAGAAGCCTCCATAAGGATCCGTTTTCCCTCATCCAGCATTTCTAAAGATTGTTCCACGTAACGCAAAAATAAAGCACCATATTTGGTTAATTTTGCATTTCTTCCTTGTTTTTCAAACAATTTCACCCCAAGTTCTTTTTCCAGACAGGAAATCGCATGGCTAAGACTTGGCTGCGTAATTGACAGCTGTTCCGCAGTCTTTGTATAGTGCTCTTCTTTTGCAAGAGTTCTAAAATAATACAAATGATTTAAATTCATAGTCGCCACCTCTCGAATCCATAATTTTTTTCTATGATTATTATAGCACATTCATAATTGCATTTGTATACACACTTTGCTATAATTGATGTAGAATTTATTAAAAATAAGTTGGAGGAATCATAATTATGGCAGCAAAAAATTTCCGTAAATTATTTGAACCGTATACAGTAAAATCTATGACGCTGAAAAACAGAATCGTCATGAACCCAATTATGACAAATTTTGCTGAACATACCGGTGAAGTAAATGAAAAAATCGTTGAATACTACAAACAGAGAGCAAAAGGCGGTGTTGGCCTGATCACTGTAGAAGGAGCCAGCGTATACTCTCCTCAGGGTACATACAGTCCTTACCAGCTTCGTATCGACCATGATAACTATATCCCTGGACTTTACAGATTATGTGAAAAAGTTCATGAATATGGCTCCAAAATCAGCATCCTTTTAAATCATGCTGGTTCTACAGCCGATGGAAGTTTCACAAACATTCAGCCAGTATCTGCATCTGATATCCCATCAAGTTCTAATGACGAAATTCCTCGTCCTTTAACAAAAGATGAGATTCTTACTATTGTAGATAAATTTGCTGATGCTGCAAGAAGAGCAATTACTGCTGGTTTTGATGCAGTTGAAATCCAGGCTGGACATGGATATCTGTTAAATCAGTTCCTCTCTCCACTCACCAATGACCGTACCGATGAATTCGGCGGATCAAAAGAAAACCGTGCACGTTTTACAACTCTTGTCTTAAAAGCAGTCAGAGAAGTGGTCGGAGAAAATACACCGATTTTTGTAAACATCAGTGCTGATGAACTGGCAGAAGGCGGAAACACATTAGACGACATGAAAGAAATTGTTGAATACTTCAAAGAATATGTAGATGTTTTCAATGTTTCTGCAGGTCTTACATGTTCTATTCAGTATCAGACAGATGCTGATTACCTTCCAGACGGTTGGAAAGCTTATATGGCAAAAGCAATCAAGGAATCTACTGGAAAACCTTGTGCAACAAGCGGAAATATCCGTGAACCTGAAATTGCAAACCGTATTCTTGAAGATGGCGAAGCAGATTTAATCGCTATCGGACGTGGATTAATCGCTGACCCTGAATGGGTAAATAAAGTACAGTTTGGAAATACAGATGATATTAACCGTTGCATCTCTTGTAATAATGGATGTACTGCAACTTTAACACATGAGCCAATCCGCTGTACTATCAACCCATCCATCGTTTCTGGTGAATGTTATAAAAACAAAACTGTTAAAAAACCTTGCAACGTTGTTGTTATTGGTGCAGGTACTGCTGGTATGGAAGCTGCCTGTACAGCTGCAGAAGTTGGATGCACTACCGTACTGATTGAAAAATCAGGAGAACTTGGTGGTCTTGCAAGACGTGTTGGAAAAATGCCAAACAAACGTCGTCTTGGATACTTCCCAGATTATCTGGAACGTCGTGCATCTAAACTGAAAAATTTATTTGTTATTAAAAATACGGAAGTAGGCATTGATTTGGTAGAAGGATTTAAACCAGATATTGTTGTAAATGCAACCGGTTCTCATCCTTTACTCCCAGAAATCAAAGGTTTAAAAGAAAACATCCAGGCAGGAAATGTTTCTACTATCTTCAACCTGGTAGATAATGTGGATTCTTATCCTGAAGATCTTACCGGTAAAAAAGTTGTCATCATTGGTGGCGGTAACGTCGGACTGGATGTTGTTGAATTCTTTGCTCCAAGAAATGCAGACGTTACTATCGTTGAACAGAAAGCTCATTTTGGAGAAAACCTTGACTTTGTAACAAGAACAGGGGCTCTTGCAGTACTTTCCAAATACGGAGTCAAACAGTATCCAAATGCTTCTCTTCTGGAAGTAAAAGATCATAGTTTTGTTGTAAGACATGATTATAAAGATCTGAATCTTGATTTTGATTATGGATTTGTTTGTCTTGGTATGGAATCTGCAACACCTGCATTAAAAGAACTGCATGATCATTTCATTTATGAAGGTGTTGAGGTTCTTAACATCGGTGACAGTGCACAAACACGTCGAATTATTGAAGGTGTAAAAGAAGGTCGAGATATTCTTGTTGCTCTGGAAAGACACAACTTTATCTAAAATTTAACTTTTATAATAAAAACCCGAAAGTTTTGACTTTCGGGTTTTTTTATCTTTTCTTACTACGATATCTCCACAATACGATTTTTTCCAAATATCTTTTTAATACGATTTGTATCTCTTCTTTTGGATTCATCGGCTTTACAAGAATACTGTGAATTCCAGTCCTATTTGCCCCATAGACATCAGTAAATAACTGATCTCCAACAAAAAATGTGTTCTCCTTGTTTGTTCCCATCAAACGCATTGCTTTCTTATATCCTTTGGTCGATGGCTTATTTGCCTTATAAATATAATGAGTTCCGCCAACATCCTGACAGAATTTTTTTACTCTTGGCTCTTTGTTATTGCTTGTAAAACAAAAATCAAATCCTATTTTTTTTAATCTCTGAAACAACGCTTTAGCTCTTTCATCAGCTGGTGCATTATGAAACACTAACGTATTATCTACATCAAAAATAATTCCGCGGTATCCTTTTTCAAAATAAGATTCAAAATCAATATCATATGTACTATTAATATCCTCTGACGGATAAAATTTTTGAAACATCTTTTTCTCTCCATTCTTTTTCTTTTCTACTTTTTCTATTCTATCGTATTTTTTCTCCGCTGTACAATATTTTCTTATTTTTTCTTTTCCTTTGTACTTTCTTTCATCCTCATTTTCGTATATTATTATTATATAATTAATTAGTAAAACAAATCTTAAGAAGGAGGACCCAAGCATGAACCCAAATCATATTACAACTGCAATGATCGATAATATTGCCGAACATAAGATTTCAGAAATGGCCAAAAACCCAAAAAAAGTACTAAAAGAACTATTACATTTTTCTGCTTATTTTTCTAATGCAAGGTTTAAAGTTCCAATTTCTTCTATCATCCAATATCTTCTCTTAAATGAAGATAGTCAATATTACACTCTGATCAGACATCTACTTACCAACACTTCTCATTCTGCCATTAAAAATCTTGGCATCAATATCGGTTATAATAGCTGGACAAAAGGTGCTCAAACGATTCGAGAAACTTCCCAAAAAACTGGCTATTGTATCCCATGGATTTTAATTTTTAACTGGAATCCAGCCTCTTCTTGCGGACTTACCATTGATGTCATCGAACAATTTATTCAAGATGCCAATCAGATGGGAATTTATTCTTTCTGCATCCGTCAAGAAACTTCTCATCCAATTTCTGGTGAAATTTTCAATCTGTTTTCCAACCATCCAGATAGTACCTTTTTCTGGTTTCTTCCAAATCAACTTCTTGCCCCTGCCTATTTGAATATGATACGTTCCAGTGAAAATGTGCTTGCCATATTAAACGGAGATGGTTCTTTCTGCCAGCAAAACGCATCTGGCCTTTCTGATCGAAATTCTCTTTATGGCATTTCTTATTCTTACGATTCATTTCCTGAATCGCAAACCAATGATTCCTGGCTTACCTATTACGATTCTTATCACAGTCCTCTTATTGTGATGACTCCAGACAACTCATGTGATATTCAGATACAAAAACAAATGGCCTCTTATGTTCATGAATCCCGGTTAAAACAACGATACCCATATCTTTTATGGGATCTTTATTCTGATATTCGTCGAATTAGCCAAATCATTACTGGTGAAGATTGCTGTATGGAAATTGCCTCTGACGGACACCTAATCTATCCAAAAGTCAATGCTCCATTTCAGACACAGCCGCGTCTTAACTGGTATCTTGCAGCTTCTATGCCATCCATTATCTCTTCGGGATACGACCAGCCAGTAAATTTACATAATAAACTGGCTTTTTAAATTCTTACCGCCTCGATAAAGTTAAAAATGGAGCATAAAATTTTATGATTTATTTTATGCTCCAGAATTTTATTCTTTTATTTCACTATTGCTTAAATATGCACGATAAAGGTCCTTTGATATATTCTTTTTGATTTGCCCATATACAGGTTTTGCCGCTTTTCTAATATCTTTCTTTGTCTTTTCATCAAGTTTGACAATTTTTGTTCCACTGTCTTTGATGACCTTAATTCGATTAGAAATTCTCTTATCAGAAGCTTCTCTTGCATATTGTTTCGCTATTTGTGATGCCTGATCGATAATTTTTTGTTGATCCTTTGGCAGACTATTATAAAATTCATCACTAACAATCAATGAAATATAATGCGGCAAATGGTTTGTCTCTACGACATAATCCTGTTGTTCATACAATTTACTTGATACGATAACTTCATATGGATTCTCCTGTGCATCAATTGTACCCTGCTGAAGTCCGATATAAACTTCACTAAATGTCATCGGTGTCGGATTTGCTTTCAGAGCTTTCCAAAATTTCAAATGATAGTTATTTTCCATCGTCCGAATCTTTTGTCCTTTAAAATCTTTGATACTTTTTACGTCTTTGTTTGTAGACATAACACGAAATCCTTGATCGGCATATCCAAGAAGTTTATATCCACCCTTTTGATAAACTTTTTCCATTTTTTTATAAAACGATGGATTATCGACTGCTTTTCTTGCTTCTTCAATTGTATCAAACGCACTTGGCAAATCAAACACCGCCGTATCTGGTAAGAAGGTAACTTGAGGTGCTGTATTCTGCACAACAAATGGAATATCTCCATCTTTGCAACTTTCCAAAAGTTCTCTATCTCCTCCAAGTGTACTGTTGGGATAAACCTTAATTTTCATTTTCCCATGACTTAATCTGCTAACTTCTTTGGCAAATTTTTCTGCATATAGCTGTGTTACCGTATCTTCCGGACTAGATGTTCCAAGCGGCCATGCATATCGCTGTACCTGATCTTTTTTCGCTTTCTTTTTACATCCAGACAGGCTAAATACAAGAAGCCCAGCCAGTGCAAGCACCGCTACTTTCTTTGCTAATTTTCTCATAACCCCTCCTAAACTAATGCCAGACTAATCTGTGGAATAAATGTTATCATCAATAATGCCAAAAGGAAACAAATGATCAACGGCATTGCTTTTTCTGCAATCTGCATCAGTGGTATATCTGTCAATGACGATGCCACAAATAAATTCACTCCAATTGGAGGCGTCACAAATCCAACCGCAAGGTTTACAACCATCATAACTCCAAAATGAATCGGATTCATGCCAACAGCTGTTACAATCGGCAAAAGAATCGGTGTCAAAATTAAAATTGCAGGTGTTGTATCCATTACCATTCCAACAATCAAAAGGAATATATTAATAACAATCAGAATAACAACCTTGCTATGGAAGTTGCTTAAAATCC
This sequence comes from Anaerostipes sp. MSJ-23, assembly GCF_018918155.1. GTDB lineage: Bacteria > Bacillota > Clostridia > Lachnospirales > Lachnospiraceae > Anaerostipes. The sequence goes on along the minus strand of NZ_JAHLPY010000024.1, from coordinate 16,182 downwards.
ATTCGCTGATAGATTGTGGTACTTGCATAAGAGTCAAAACTCTTGAAAATGCAATGGAAGCTGCTAAAATAAATAAAATTGGCGCGTACGTTTTTACACCTTCTACCATCATAGGCCAGATATCCTTTATCGTCATAGATTTATAAATAAACATACTAACCATTAAAGAATAAAAAACAGAAATAACTGCTGCTTCTGTCGGAGATGCTACTCCTGTGTAAATACATCCAAGGATAATGACTGGACTTAAAATTGCAAAAAAGCTTTCTTTAAAAACTCCAAGGATACCCTTTTTATGAAGAATTTCTACTTCTTCGCGAATTTTTTCTTTATCTTCTCCATGTTTCTTGCAATAAAATACCGCATATACCATCATCAAAAGACCAATTAATAATCCTGGAATAACTCCTGCAATAAACAAATCACTTACAGATTCTCCGGATGCCATACCAAACATAATAAATGGAATACTCGGTGGAATAATTACTCCCAGTCCTCCCGCCACTGCCACAATGGCTGTTGCAAAAGATTTCTCGTATCCAAGTTTTACAAGAATAGGAATTGTCATACTTCCAACGGCCGCTACCGTTGCCGGCCCTGAACCTGAAATTGCTCCATAAAATAAACAGGTTACAATCACTGCACAAGGCATTCCTGCAGTAAACTTTCCAATAAAAAACGCAAAAACATCAAAAATCTTTTTTGAAATTCCACCCTTTGCCATGATCATTCCAGAAAGAACAAACATTGGTACTGCAAGTAATGGAAAACTGTCAATTCCTCCGAGCATAGAACGAATCACAAATTGTCCACTTGCTGTAAAAGATGGATCAAATGCACCGGGAAGTACAGATACAATACCAAGTGCAATTGAAATCGGTATTGCAATAACAAGACATACAAAAAAGATAAGAAATACTACAACTGCCGACATATCTAATTTTCCTCCTTATCTTTTTTTATTAATACTTTAAACTCAATGATCCAACGCTGAATGATTCGAAGTGCCACCAGTACAAAACTAAACAATGGTGCTGCTTGAATATAATACATTGGAATCTGACATGCTGGACTTACCTGTCCACTTTCAAATGCACTTTTTAAATAAAGAGCTGCATATGGAATCAGATAAATAAAAAAGATCAGCTCCATCGTATGATTAACGACTTTAAACAATGCCCTTCCTCTTTTAGGAAACATTGCAACAAATTGTTCAATCTTAATGGAAATACATTTTTTGGTACAATAACTAACGCTGATAAATCCAGACCAAATAAACAAATATCTTGTAATTTCTTCTGACCATGAAAGGGATGCTCCAAGTGCATATCTCGCAAATACTTGAATCCCCATAATGATTGTCATTGCAGCTAATAATATCACCATAAGAAACTCTTCTAGATTCTCATCAAGCCATTTTAGCATGATTCACCTCTCTCTACTTTCCCCATTTGAGAAAGTCATTTTTTTCACAAAGTTCGATAAGTTTTTAACACTTCACACTGCTAAATTATACTAAATAACACCTAATCAAACAACCACTTTTTTATAAGTCCCTTTGAATCAGCCAAAATTTTTCTTTTTTATTTTTTACTGAAATTCACATAATATGTAACGATTGTTTTGACTACTGTAATTTCAAAATATATCCACAAAACAGCGGGAATATATATATTATATTTTATAAAGAAAAGCGGGAGAAACTGCACACCTTGTACCGCTTCTCCCGCTCCTTTGATTTTATTTTTTTAATTATAATCCCTGATTTTCATGAAGGAACTGAAGCACATTATTTAAGTCGTTAACTGCTGCCTGTCCAGGTGCAGATGCTTTTTTTGCTGCTCCAAATGTTAAAGAAGATCCAAAAACTTCTCCACACAGACGACTGATTAATCCAGTTCCTGCCATAGACATAGTAATAATTGGACGATCAGCATGATCTGTATACATTTCTTCTGTTGCACACAAAAGAGTCAGAACATCGCGTCTACAGGTTGGCATAACGGCAATTTTTGGAATATCCGCACCAAGTTCCTGCATTTTGCAAAGTCTTCTTACGATTTCATCTTTTTCTGGTGTTTTATCAAAATCATGATTAGATGCAACAACTTTTACTCCACATTCATGAGCAGCTGCTACAATTTCTTTTACAATTTCATCACCTGTAAAAGCTTCTACATCGACAAGATCAACATATCCTGTTTTTGCTGCATTGATATTTAATTCTTTGTAAGGTTCTGCTTCAATTGCTTTTTCTCCACCTTCTTTTGATGTACGGAATGTGAAAAGAATTGGTGTATCACCTAAAGCTTCTCTTAAGTCTTTTAATACATCTTCCACTTTATCAAATTCGAAAACTCCTTCGAACCAATCTACACGCCATTCCACAACATCTACTGGAATGCTGTCAAATGTTTTTGCTTCTGCAATAATTTCATCTTTTGTAACACCAACAATTGGCACACAGATTTTTGGAACTCCGCTTCCAATTTCAATATTTCTTACTTTTACTGTATTCATTGACAATTTTCCCTCCTATTGTCTCATTACTAATTATTTTGATGCTTCTTCTGCATTCTTTAATAATACACCATATCTTACATTTACGAAAAGAGCTAATAGGATTCCAATTGCTGTAATTACAATATTCATCGTAATTACACTAGTAGAAGTCATTTTCGCTGCTGCTGTTAAGATTGTGTAGTTACAAAGACTAGATGCAATCATAACCAAACTGGTGATTGTACCTTTAATTTTAGGGAAGAGATCATTTACAACGGCTGTTGCCATCTGAAGAACTCCACCAGCTGCTGCATATCCGATCACAAATGCACCAACATAGCAAATCATAGGTGTCTTAATCATATAAACAAGAACTAACATGACTAAAGAAATTGCAGGATAAATTACAAGAAATCTTACCTGTTTGAATTTTGTAATTAAGGCACTTGTTACAAATAATGCTACCATTGTTCCTGCAGAATAGTATGTCTGCATAACAGATACACTTTCAGAAGGAATCTTTGCAATCTCTGTACCAAATGTCTGTGCGCAGTTTAACCATAACTGGAATGTTGCTGTACTTGTAAATCCAATCAAAATCAATGCAACACTTTCGATAGAGAAATGTGCATTCTTTAAGTTACTAATGAAAGATTCCGATTTTCCACTTTCAGATGCTGCAGGGAATGGTGCAAAAATTGCCAATACTCCAAGAACAGCGATACAAATACCACCAACTAACGGCAGCATTAAGTAAGACATATTGGTTCCTGCTACAACACCTAAGAAGAAAGGCATTAATAACTGTGCAACGGAAATGAAAAATTTAATTCCCATAGTTGCAATACCTGTATATTTGTAGATAATTTCAGTTACCGCTGGATAAGTAGCTGTATCTAAGAAAGAGTTTGCGATTCCACCAAGAACAGCTGCAATATAAGCAATCGTTGTATTTGGTGAAAATGCAATTCCTACAAAGAAAATCACATAAGATGCACACCCGATAATAACAGACAAACGACGGCCTAATTTATCAGATAATGGTCCTGCAAAAGGAAGGGAGATCAAACGTCCCAGTCCTAATGCTGCTGCAATGGAAGTAACGGCCATAACATCGTTTAATCCCCACTGCTTGCTAAGCATTTCCTTTACTACCTGCTGACTTAAGATGGAACATCCGATTCCATGAATAAAATAGTTTAAATATAAGATCAGGGCACTTGGTATATATTTTTTTTCCATTTTTAAAAAATTCCTCTCGTGTTATGATAGATTCTAATCATATTTGATATCCAATACTTCTTTCATATGATCGATTGGCATATGTTTTCCTGTCCATAAGTGGAAAGCAGCATCTCCCTGGAATAACATCATTCCAAGACCATTCATTGTCTTACATCCAACTTCTTTTGCCATCTTTAATAATGCAGTTTCTCTTGGAGCATAAATTGTATCTGTTACAATCAGATCTGGACGGAAGAAAGATTTATCAGGTACAACAGACTGTCCTTCCAGTGGTTTCATTCCAACACCAGTTGCCTGCGCAAATAAGTAACTATCTTCAATTTCTTCTTTTAATTTATCTTTATCATCTAAATCGTAAAGATTTACAATACAATCTGTGTTTTCGCGAATCTTCTTTACGGTTTCTTCTGCATTTGCCCAGAATTTATCTTTGATATTAAAGATTGACATTTCTTTGACACCATCTAAAGCTGCCTGAATTTCAATTGCTGTTGCAGCTCCACCGGCACCTGCGATTGTCATTTTTTTACCAATCACATCGATATCGTTATCTTTTAATGACTGCATATATCCAATACCATCTGTAATATGTCCGATCAATTTTCCGTTGTCATTGACAATTGTGTTAACAGCTCCAGCCATTTTTGCTGCTGGTGAAAGTTCATCTAAGTACTGTCCTACGACTGTTTTATTTGGCATAGACACGTTAGATCCAACCATTTTTAATGCGCGAAGTCCTTTTACAGCATCTTCCAGTGTGCTGTTATCAACTTCAAATGCAAGATATGCATAATCAAGTCCCAATGTTGCAAAAGCTTCATTATGCATTGCTGGTGAACTTGAATGTCTAATTGGGTATGCCATTAACCCGATTAATTCTGTGTGTCCTGTGATTCTCTCTGCCATAATTTTTTCTCCTTTTAAAACCTCATTTACTACTTGTTTCACCCAAAAGTTAATTTTTTAACAACCTTATGGCTATATTATAACTCACTTTAATTGATACTTCTAATACATCTTTTATTGATTTTTAATAGCTTTTTGCTATTAATTGTGATAAAATCACATTATCAATTATAATTTATATAAGGAAGGTTTTTATGAATTTAAATCAACTTTATTATTTCCAAAAAATTGCAAAATTAGAACATTATCATCAGGCTGCACAAGAATTAAACATTTCTCAGCCAAGTTTAAGTCGCTCCATCGCCAATTTGGAAGAAGACCTTGGGGTCCCTTTATTTCGAAAAAAAGGACGAAACATCGTTCTAACAAAATATGGGCAAATTTTCCTAGAACATGTTGACCGTATTTTAGAAGAAATAAAAATTGCAGAAACAAAAATGAAGTCACTTTCCAATTCTTCCGGTGGACATATTGATATTGGATATGTTTTTCCGCTAGCAAAATCTTATATTCCAAAATTAGTTCGAAGTTTTCTAAACGAAAAAGGGCACCAGGATATTACCTTCTCTCTTAGTCAAGAAATCACAAAAAATCTATTAAAAGACTTGAAAATGGAAAAATATGATGTTGTTTTTGGTTCTCTTGTATCTGAAGAATCAGAAATTGAATTTGTCCCTGTCATTAATCAGGAAATGGTTATTATTACCCCGCCAGAACATCCATTAAAACACAAAAAAGACCTTGTACTTGAAGATCTTATGTCTTATCCAGTGATCGGCTATGATAAAACTTCTGGTCTTGGAAAATTTACAAATTCTATTTACCAACAATATCATATTAAACCTTCCATCGCCTTTGAGTCGTCCGATGAAAATGCAATTGCCTCTCTCGTTGCAGAAGATTTTGGTATTGGATTTGTCGCTCATGTAGAATCTTTGCAAGAATACGATGTAGAAATTTTACATCTAAGCAATGTAAAACCATATCACACAGTTTATATGGCCTACTTAAAAGATATCCCAAGAATCCCGGCTGTTTCAAAGTTTATCGATTTTGTAAAAGAAACCATAGATATTTTTTATTGAAAGCTCAAAAAATATCAATTTGTTAAATATTTGACCAAGTGTTATAATGAATTCATCATTACAGAACACCCAAATGCAATGATAACAACCTCAATGGGAAATAATATTTATATGCTTATGCATCACAACATTTTAATTTTTTTTGGAGGTTTTCAATTCTATGAAATGCAATTATAAAAACATTTTCACACCACTTACCATTAAAAACATGACAATGAGAAACCGCATCATGATGACACCAATGGGAACAAACTATGGAGAACAGACTGGTGAAATGAGTTTCTTACACATAGATTATTATACAGAAAGAGCCAAAGGTGGCGTTGGACTGATTATGGTTGAAAACGCAAGTGTAGACTCTCCTCTTGGTTCTAATGGTACAACACAGCTTCGTATTGACCATGACAATTATATGCCTCGTTTCTTTAAATTATGTGAAACACTACATTCTCATGGAGCATGTGTTGGTATTCAGTTAAACCACGCTGGTGCTTCTGCACAATCTAAGAGAACAAATATGCAGCCGGTATCTGCATCTGATATTCCATCAAAAGCAGGCGGAGAAATTCCTCGTCCACTGGAAAAAGAAGAAATTTACACAATTGTTAAAAAATATGGAGAAGCTGCTGCCCGTGCTCAGGCATGTGGATTTGACTGTGTGGAAATTCATGCAGGACATTCTTACTTAATCAGTCAGTTTATGTCTCCTACAACAAACAAACGTACGGATGAATTTGGCGGCTGTCCAGAAAACCGTGCTCGTTTTGCAAAACTTGTTATTGAAGAAGTTCGAAAACAGGTTGGTCCTATGTTCCCAATCTTCGTACGTATCAGTGCTGATGAGTTTGTAGAAGGCGGAAATACACTTAATGATACTCTGGAATTGCTTTCTTATTTCCAGGAAGAAGTCGATGTATTTGACGTATCTGCAGGATTAAATGGATCTATCCAATTCCAGATCGATGCCAACTATTTAAAAGATGGATGGAGATCTTACATGGCGAAAGCTGTAAAAGAAAAATACGGAAAACCTTGTGTAACCATGGGTAATATTCGTGATCCTCACGTTGCAGACGATATTCTTGGAAGAGGTGATGCTGATATTATTGGTATGGGCCGTGGACTCATCGCTGATCCTCACTGGGTAAAGAAAGTTGCTACCGGACGTGAAGATGAAATCAGAAAATGTATTTCTTGTAACATCGGATGTGCTGGAAACCGTATTGGAGTTAACCGTCCAATTCGTTGTACTGTGAATCCTACCGTTAACTCTGGATTTGATTATAAAAAGAAAAAAGTAAACAAACCATGCAACGTTGTCGTTATCGGTGGCGGTACTGCTGGTCTTGAAGCTGCATGCACAGCTGCCGAAGTTGGATGTACAACATTCTTATTTGAAAAAAATAACCATCTTGGTGGATTGGCTGTAGAAATTTCTAAGATTCCTGATAAAAAACGTCTAAGAGATTTCCCTGATTATTTGGTAAACCGTGCTTCTAAATTAACAAACCTATTTATTTTCAAAGGTCAAGAAGCAACTCTTCCATTAATTAAAGCATTACATCCAAATATCATTATCAATTCCACAGGATCTAATCCTTTACTTCCGCCAATCAAGGGATTGCATGACCATATTGATAAAGAGGGATCCAAAGTTGCATCGATTACAGGCATGATTAATCATCTATCTGATTACCCAGAAGACTGTACTGGAAAGAAAGTTGTTGTCATTGGTGGCGGAGCTGTAGGTCTTGATGTTGTTGAATACTTTGCACCAAAAGGTGCTGATGTAAGCATCGTTGAAATGATGCCTCAGATTGGTAAAGATCTTGATCCTGTATCAAAATGCGGAACGACTACTTTAATGAAAGAATATCATGTAAACCAGATGCCAAATACTGCTCTTTGCGAAGTAAAAGCTAACAGCTTTACAGTAAAATCAAACGGAGAAGAAAAGGACCTCCCATTTGATTATGGATTTGTGTGCTTAGGTATGCGAGCAAATGCTCCAATCCTTGATGAAGTACGCGAAGCATTTTCTGATACTGAAGTTGAAATTGTCAATATTGGTGACAGCGTTCGCGCAAGAAGAATTATTGATGGTGTACAAGAAGGACATAACATTTTAAACGTTCTTTCTAACCTTGACTATCTATAAAATAAATTTTATAACGTCATCTATTTTCCAAAAAAACCAGGGGAAACGATTCTTTCGTTCCTCTGGTTTTCTTTTATCGATATAAAGGGATTTGTTATGAAAAATTGTATCTATTGATTGATTATATGTGACCAGGTACAAATGAATTCATTGCTTATTTCCAATGGCTTGTGCATTGTTTTTCGTTGATTTGTTTATCCGCCGCTCATTTCTTCCTTCATTGCTACCTGCAGCTTATTATTTAATGCACAACTTTTAGTCTCCTTTTTAAATAAATTACAACCCCTATCGCCACAATCATTCCAAGCCCTACCCCCAAAAGCTGTAACCACCGCTTTTTCAAATGACTCTTTTTTATTTTCTCTTTCCGTCGTTTCCATGTCTTTTTATCAACATTCCTTCGACGCCCTCGTACAAGAAGGCGATGGGTATTTTGTCCAAAGGGAGTACACGTTACTAAAGTAACGTAATCTTCCTGCGGATCGATTCGAAAAAAACTGATGTCATCCGGGTTTACTACCCGAATCTCATCCACTTGATAAGCAAGTACTTCGTCCAGCACATAAATGTAAAATATATCTTTTCGTTCTAATTTTTCAAGATCTGTAAAAAAGAAAGCAGACGGAAGCCCGCTATGCCCTGAAATTACACAGTGACTTCCTTTCTCTCCCAAAGGAAGTGATGTCCCTTCCAAATGTCCAAGACCTTTTTCCAGCGTTTTTTCTGATGTTCCATGATATACTGGAAGATAAACCTTAATTTTAGGAATTTCTACATAAGCAATCACCGGATCAAAAGACAAACATTTTTTATAAATTTTTTTTGAAGTACCTATCTTTTTTGTATGAAATGGATCAATCAGCATAGTTTTATTTTCTAAAAGACTTCTGTTATAATCTCTTATTTTTTGCTTTTCTTTCTCGATCACCTTTTTTGATAATCGTTTTGTTTTCTTTCCATAGTTTTGAATGATTTTTTCTTGATGATGTTGTATATACCAGTCACTGACATTTGGATAGAAAAACATTCCGATACCAACCATACTTAAGAATAAGGCTACAATCATTGGAAAATATCTTTTCATTTTATTTTCCCGGCTTTTTTCTGGCTAAGAAGAAAATTCCAATTCCAGATAATGCCATCATTGTTCCAAAAACAGTTAACATAAACATACCCATATCACCAGTTTTTGGCAGTGTCACACCTTTTTTATTGATAACCGTCACATCTGCATAGGCATCTGTATCATTTTTTAGTTTTCCAGTCAGCTGATGACTTTCAGATCCAGAATCCTGAATCGTAACTTTTTTTACTTCCTTAGACAAAGCATACCCCGTTGGAGCTTTTGTCTCTTTTAAGTAATAATTTCCTTCATCTAATCCTTTCATCGTCAGCTGTCCATCTTTATTCACCGCTAGTGTAGAAGAAGATACCTCTTCCTCTGTTGCAACATGATAAATTCCTTCTGATTCTTTTGAAAAAGAAACTTCCTCTTTGCATTCTTGATCCTTATAAAGCATAAATTCTGCCCCGAAAAGCTTCTTATTTTCATCATCATATTTAATGACTTTGATTCCATAGGTATACACCTTAACCTTTTGATCTTTGGTATTATAGTCAGAATCCTGCTTCCATACATTTTTCGGCCATTCTAACGTTACCTTGTTTTCTGAAGCTGTCCCAGGAATCATTTTTGCTGTTGCATTGGAAACATAATCAATTATTAAAGATGCTCCACTTACATTTTTGCTATCTACAAGAAATTCTATCTGAAAACTACAAGCATTTTTCTCATTTTCTGTTTTCTTTGTCATTTCACGATCTGAATAATAAGTAACCCGATAATCTGTGTTTTCACTCAATTTCTGATTTCCATTGTATACCGAAAAATCTTCAACTCCCATGAGTCCTTCTTGCATAGTATCTTTCAGGCGAAATGTCTTATTAACAGCCTTTTCCGGAAAATTTGGCACTTTTGTTTCCAACCGAAACTTTATCTTGTCTTTAACACCAACACTATCATTTTCATTTCCATGACTTCCATCTTTAATTTTCTTATCGATCGATGGTTTTTCTGCTTTTGCTTCAATGAAAACATCTCTCAGATGATAAGTTCCATTCAAAACTTCAGGTTCTAATGTCCCAGTCATCGGAGCATATACATAATTTCCCTCTGCAAAAAGCACATATTGTCCCATGGAAAGATCCCGAAATACTGCCGTACCTGAAGCTGTCTCTTTTGGTTCTATAGGTGTTACAGTTAACTCTCCCGTTGAAATTTTTTTTGCAATTTCTTCATATAACCTTTTTGCCGCTTTATCACCTCCTTTGGTATAATCTTCTACAGAATCATACCCAGCTTGTTTGGCCAGAGCTCCTATTTCATCCTTGGCCCAGGAATATATGATTTCATTTGTTTTTTCATCATAGCGAATATCTATCATCTTATACGCTTTTACCTGATCATAAGTACTTCCTTCCTGTCCAAGTCCTCTAACGGTAATCGTTCCTGTATTTGCATTCGTAACTTCTTTTCCATTTCCAGATGCAGACTCCCCCTGTGCAGCCCGGACATTTATCATTCCAAAAGCCATTAAAATGGACATTCCAAAGGTTGCCACACGTCTGAGCAATCTTTTTTTCATTGCAGTTCTTCCTTTCTTTTGTATTTCTTTCTGGCAATACAGACGATACATTTTGGATGTATATTCTGTGATCAACCCAAAATGGTGGCGATCGTTCCCTTTTCTTTAACATCTATTTATCTTTTCCTTCCCTTTCTCTTCCATAAAACTATTCCAGAAACTATCGCCAGCATTAGGAATACAATTCCAATCATTTTATAAAAAAGAGTTCCTTTTGAGCCTGTATGTGGGAGCGAAATATTTTTTTGATTATTAATTGTCAAATAAAATATATTTTCTTCTCCATCCACTTTTTTTGCCTCATTTCCCTCTACCTTTAAAATCCCATCTTTTGTAATGTCGATCGTTAAAATATCTTTCATTCTTTGATAACCCGTTGGTGCTTTTGTCTCTTCAAGGTACCAGCGGGTAGATGCTCTTAAGTCATCAAATAAGGCTGCTGCCTTTTCATTTTCTATCTTGCTAAGTTTCCTTTGTACTTCCAACACATCTATTTTTTGTCCACGAACAGATATCGTCGTCTTTTTCTTTTGATCATCTCCATCTTTATATGCCCGATACAATGTAAATTCTGCACCCTCCAGCGCCTTCGACGGCTGTATCGAAGAATCTTCTTTATAAACCTTTAAACCATAGGTTCTCTGATTTTTTGCCTCTAATGTCTTTATTGACATATTTTCTTTTTTGCCATCAAAAATAGCTTTTACTTTTACATTTTGATAATCATCTTGAGAAGCTTCTTCAAGTTTTTGTTTTACTTTTCGTTCTAATTCTTCTAAATTTTTACAATATGTGGTTGTGTCTGTTTTTTCACCGTCTCCAAAAACATAACTCATTGTTCCCTCTTGCTTTCCATTAAGACCCGCACTCCAAGAAACATCTACTTTTTGAATACGGCTGGTATCTGTCTGACGAATTTGAAAATCAATCTGATCTTTTTGCCCGCCTTTTACAAAAACTCCTTTTTCCAATTTCTCTTCTTTTGTATTTTCTTCTTCAGAACCATCTTGATGAACCATTACACTTCCATCCTTTGTAAGAAGCTGATCTCCTGTAGAAAAATCACTTCCTCTGATTTTATTTTTTAATGAAATGGTTCCATCTTCCACTGCAAATTCATATTTTTTCTCTAAATCAGGTACATAACCCTTTGGAGCTGATGTCTCAATAAAATAATAATTTCCGGCTTTTAAACCTGAACAGAAAACATTTCCCTGATGGTCGCTGGAAAGATCTTGATTTACAAGAACATCCCTATCCTTTTCCTTTTTATATAAGGAAAAGCAAGCTCCTTCAATAGCTTTCCCTGCATCGTCCACCTTATGAAGCCGAATACTACCACTGGATGCAACATCCCCAGTAATATTTGTATAAAGCTCAACATATACCGGTTTTTCACCCTTCAACGAAGTGGCATTAGAACTAACATCATCATTTCCAGAAAAAGCTGTTGTATACATTCCCCATATTTGATTTGAACTAAAAGAAACGGTTATTATTCCACTTTGTTTTATATTAGAAAATTGCATCTCTGACATTGCATGATTAGCTGAGTTATTTACAATTGTATAATCTTTAATTGTACTTTTTGCATCGTATTTTTTAATTCCGAATTTATTTAAAATGACTGGATTTCCATCACATAAAAATTTTATCGGTATATTTGCTGTTTTTACTCCAGAAATACTTTCTTCTTTTGTTCCCATTAATGCCTGCACAACCGTTGTTGGTTTATATACCGTCCATTCTGTAGCATCCATATCCAGCAAAAGACGTCCATTCATCCACTGGCAAAAATGACTGATGCTATTGCCGCGAAGCCAAATCAACACATTGCGATCAGGCTCTCCAAAATAAACTGTCCCATCTGTTTCCGTTCCAATCTGATTTTCATCCATTCGAAGTTCTGTTACATCCTCTATATTATTATCTCTAAGATTAATAATCTGTGCCCTTCGCAAATTTTTTATTCCTTTAATCGAACGAATTCCTTTTTTATTAGCCTCAATAATTCCTGTAAAATAACTTAAAATAAGAGAAATTCCATCTATATTTTCTGCCTTTCCTTTTTTTAAAATTTCCTCTGAATTTAATATTGTTCCTGGATTTATTATATTTCCTTCACTATCAACTCGCATTCCTGTACGAAAATTATTAGGATCTGACAAAATAGAGTCATATATGGCTTTGGCAAAGGCGAAATCTTTTATTCCTGCTTTTTGAATATTTTCCACAGAAAAAGACACTCCCATGAATTCTTCCAATTGTTTTACTGTTGTTGTTTGTTCTTTTTTTACTTTTCTATTTTTAGAAGCAGCATAAAGAACACCCCTTGGAAGACATACGCTCGCCATAAGAAACAATATGAAAACAACATAAAACAATAAATGCCATGTTTCATGTCTATGATAATTTTTCATATTTCTGGATAATTTTTTCATCAACTCTCCTTTCCACATAATATTAATTATGTTGTAAAATCCATAATCTTTATCATATAATCATGTGAAACAGAAGAATATATTAGATATCTTTGAACCTTTAGACAGAAATTTTGAAAGATAAGAATTGAAAATAAGACAATTTTTTACAATTATGTTATTGACATCTTGTATCTCGCGAGTTAAAATTATAGTCAAATGTAGCAATATAATATCTATGCACTTTTATTTACAACATAATTAATATTATGTTGTTATTCTATCAGTGATGCAACTTTTTCCATACTTTTTCGCTGTTCTTCAATTCCGTCTGCTGCATATATCCTTGTTACTTCAATACTACTGTGTCCAAGAATGTCAGCTAATTGTACCAGATTTTTGGTTGCACGATAAAACATTCTGGCAAATAAATGTCGAAAATTATGTGGAAATACTTTTTCCTCCATAACTCCCGCTCTTCTTGCCAGTTGCTTTAGTTCTCTCCATATATTAGAACGATCTTTTGCACCTCCGTTTTTTGTAATAAATATCATTCCTCCTTTCATTCTATGCTTGATAATATAGCACATCAGTTTTTTTCTAAGATGATCTGGTATCAAAACATAACGATATTTTCCTTTATTATAGATCTTTACCATATTATGTCTGACACTTTCCACTGAAAAATATCGTAATTCACTAATTCGGATTCCAGTAAATGCAAGCGTGTCTATAATTAAAGCCAGCTGCTCTTTTCCCTCTTCTTTTGCTCTTTTCACAAGCATCGTATAATCTTCTTTTTTCATTTCCTTGTCAATTCTCTGATTTGTGCGATTTTGCTCTTTGATTCTTCTGATCTTCCAATGTGCACATCCAATATAGATCAGATATTGATTCAATGCCACAATCATAGAATTTGCACTACTAACTGCATATTTACAAATCAGCCATTTTTTGTAATTAAGCAATATCTCTTTCGTTATCCTTATTTCCTTTACATCCCCCAGATAACGAAAAAAAGTTCCTACATCTGTCAAATATTTACGCAAGGTACTGTCAGAAACTTCTCTTTCTTTTAAATACTCTATAAACCCTTCTTTTTCAAATACAACTTTTTTCATCTTCATTTGTTAACTCCTTTTTCATCGATACCTTATTACCAATTTCCATTAACAAACATGATTTTTAGCAAAGTCATTGATTCTGTAATATCTCTTATTGTTTGTGTAAAAATTATATCACAGGAACGTATGTTTGTCTATAAAATTCAAGTAAGATTTTAAACTTATTTATTATATTTTTATCTTGACTTTTCCCCCTTTTTTTCATATAATTTCTTCTGGACTAACAATTAGAATTCTAATTGTTAGAATTCTAATAATTTTGGAGGTTCTCAATTTATGTATGAGCAATCATTTCATTATCTTTTAATGGCTACCCATATGACTTTTCAGAAAAAATTTCTTTCTTCCATTAAAAATTATGGCTTAACGGTTGGACAACCGAAGATTTTGGATCATCTTTACTATCACAACGGAATCAGTCAAAAAGAACTTGCCTTCGGATGTCATATTGAACCTGCTTCCTTAACATCCTTATTAAACCGAATGGAAAAAGACAAACTGATTGAACGAAGAATTCTTAATGGAAACCGCCGTACATTTTATATTTTTCTTACCGATCGCGGAATGGAAATTGCGAAACAAGTGACCACCGCTTTTCTACCTTTGGAAGAACAAATTTTTGATGGAATTTCAGATGAAGAACGTTCAAAATTTCTTGAGACTTTTTGGAAATTATATAAAAATATTACAAACGAGGAGAAATGACAACTATGGAAAAACTAAAACGTTATATTATCTTTTTTATCGGCCTTTATATCAATTCTCTTGGCGTTGCATTGATTACAAAGGCAAGCCTTGGAACATCACCGATTTCTTCTATTCCCTATGTTCTAAGTTTAAATTTCCCATTTACCCTTGGAAATTTTACAATCTTTTTCAGTTTACTTTTAATTTTTCTTCAATTGCTGATTTTGCGTAAAAATTTTAAATTAGAACATATTCTTCAAATTCCTGTATCCATTTTATTTGGTTACTTTATTGACTGGTCTATGATTTTGTTTTCCTTTGTACATCCCCAAATGT
This sequence comes from Anaerostipes sp. MSJ-23, assembly GCF_018918155.1. Taxonomy (GTDB): domain Bacteria; phylum Bacillota; class Clostridia; order Lachnospirales; family Lachnospiraceae; genus Anaerostipes. The sequence continues at coordinate 1,074 of NZ_JAHLPY010000024.1, read as the reverse complement.
ATTTGATGAAAGTATTCTATCTTTTACTTGGATGCCTGATTCTTGGATTTGGTGTTTATACAGAAGTTCTGGCCAATGTCGTTATGCTGCCTGGAGAATCTTTTGTTCGCGCAGTAACACTTACATGGAAAACGGAATTTGGTATTACAAAAATTTGCTTTGATGTTTCTATGACCATCATCGCCGCACTATTATCTTTCCTTTTTGCCCATCATTTAGATGGTGTCCGTGAAGGTACTATTGTCTCTGCCTTGCTCGTTGGATTTATTGCACGTCTCTTTGGAAGATTTTTATCTTTCCTAGAACCTGCTTTATTCCCATCATCAGCTGAACCAACCGAATCCATAGATTCTTCTTCCCTTCCTGTTGTTATTGCCATTGCTCGTGAATATGGAAGTGGTGGACACGAATTGGGAGAAAAACTTGCAAAACGTTTAAATTTTGATTTTTATGATAATGAAATTATCCAGATGGCTGCTGGTTCTACCGGATATGATCCTGAATTTATAAAAAATAATGATGAACAAATGCGTAATCGTCTTTTTTATGATCTTTTAAACCAAGTTTATTCTCATTCTGCCAAAACTCCGGCTCCAAAAGATCAAATTTTTGCTGAAGAAACAAAAGTAATCAAAAAACTTGCATCCAAAGGTAATTGTGTCATTATGGGACGTTGCGCAGATTATACACTTCGAGAGCGAGCCCATTGTATGAAAATTTTTCTTCATGCACCCGCTCAATATCGAATTGATCGTATTATGAAAACGGAACACCTTACCTATGAGGATGCAAAATCAAAGATCTTGCAAATGAATCAAAAACGATCCGACAACTATCATTATTATACACACCAGCCATGGGGTCTTGCCAGAAACTATCATCTAACTCTTGACACTTCCATGGGCGAAGATTATGTCCTTAATACAATCTGTGAAGGGCTGAAAAATATTTAATAAATCGAGTAGGAGGCGGTGACTAACCGCCGTCCTCTCGCAGCACCGTACGTACCGTTCGGTATACGGCGCTTTCAATAGTTGACGTGCACAGACTGGTAGGCTGTGGCTAAATCATAAT
>NZ_JAHLPY010000023.1 GCF_018918155.1 Anaerostipes sp. MSJ-23 | reverse complement strand
CTTGTGATGCAGTCTTGCCCTCATGCATGACCTCATATGAGATTTCTGTTCGTCAGACCAGAGATTTGCCCGTGAGTTAGTATGTTCCTCACATCCAGCTTCCTTCAGATTCCATCTCGCGATGACCACCCTTGCCTTCGGCTATATCCTTCCCACTACCGGGCGGATTCGGGACTTTAACCCTTTAGAAACGTGCGCCGCTAGGCGCACATCATAACAAAAAAGTCCCTGAATATTAAAATTCAGAGACTTTTTTTGTGTTTTTTATATAAGGGTTATTTTGCAATAAGGATATGCCTATTTTACATTGAATGCTTTGATTCCTGGATATACAGCACTATCTCCAAGAGCTTCTTCAATACGCAGAAGCTGATTGTATTTTGCTACACGTTCAGATCTTGAAGGTGCTCCTGTCTTGATCTGGCATGTATTTAATGCAACCGCAAGGTCTGCGATTGTTGTATCAGCTGTTTCACCAGAACGATGAGATGTTACAGCTGTGTATCCTGCTTTATGTGCCATTTTGATTGCCTCGAGAGTTTCTGAAATGGAACCAATCTGGTTTAATTTAATTAGGATGGAATTTCCTGCTCCCATTTCAATACCTTTTGAAAGTCTTTCTGTATTTGTTACGAATAAATCATCCCCAACAAGCTGTACTTTATCTCCAAGTCTTTCTGTCAGTTTTTTCCATCCTTCCCAGTCTTCTTCATCTAAACCATCTTCGATAGAAATGATCGGATATTTTTCACATAAAGCTGCCCAATGTTCGATCAGCTCTTCTGCTGTATATTCTGTTCCAGCTTTTGGAAGTTTATAATATCCTTTTCCTTTTTCGCTCTTCCATTCAGAAGATGCAGCATCCATAGCGATTCTGAAGTCTTTTCCTGGCTCATATCCAGCTTTTTTCACTGCTTCCAGAATTGTTTCAATTGCTTCTTCATCTGATTTTAATGCAGGTGCAAATCCACCTTCATCGCCAACAGAAGTAGCCAGTCCGCGTTCTTTTAAGATTCCTGCTAATGCATGGAATACTTCTGCACACCATCTTAAACATTCTTTAAAAGAAGGTGCACCAACTGGCATGATCATAAATTCCTGTACATCAAGTCCTGATGATAATGCATGACATCCACCATTTACGATATTCATCATTGGAACTGGAAGACGATTTCCGGAAACGCCACCTAAAAATCTATATAACGGCACTTCTAAAGAAGTAGCTGCCGCTCTTGCTGCTGCAATAGATACAGCCAGGATTGCATTTGCTCCAAAATTTGATTTATCTTTTGTTCCGTCTGCATCGATCATTGCTTTATCAACGGCATATGTATCAGAAGCATCTAATCCAACGATTGCTTCACTAATTTTTGTATTAATATTTTCTACGGCCTTTGTAACGCCTTTTCCTAAATATCTTTCTTTATCTCCATCTCTTAATTCCAGAGCTTCAAATTCTCCTGTAGATGCACCACTTGGAGCAGTTCCTCTTGCAACTGTTCCATCAACTAAAGTGATTTCAGCTTCTACGGTTGGATTTCCTCTAGAATCTAGGATTTCTCTTCCTATAACCTTTTCAATCTCTAAATAATTCATTCCCAAAATTCTCCTTCCCTATACATAGCAGTACTCCCCGCTGGAAGAGGGTAAAGCTTCCAGTTTGAAAACACTTTAAGTGCAGGCAGTGTTTCCAATTCGAGGAGTCCACATGATTCATTCACACTGGTTAGCCTTCGCTAACTGTTATTATCATACTAAAACAAAAGCAAAAAATCAATGGGTATTTATGATAATTATTATCAGTATAAGTATTTATTCTATTTTTGTTATTCCAATGCCATGACAGAATTTAAGATGGCTTTATTATTTCATAGTGGATTTCATCGAAATTTCCTATGAAATAATAAAAAACCTCCCAATAGATTTCTCCATTGAGAGGTTTGTAACATTCTTTTTGTACGTTTCCAAAAACCGTATAATTAACGTTTTGAGAACTGTGGTGCACGACGTGCTTTTCTGAGACCTGGTTTCTTTCTTTCTTTCATTCTTGGGTCTCTTGTTAAGAATCCTGCTTTTTTCAAAGTTGAACGGAATTCTCCATCAACCTGTAATAAAGCTCTTGAAATACCATGACGGATTGCTCCTGCCTGTCCAGTAAATCCACCACCATGAACGTTTACTAATACATCATATTTATCAGCAGTATCTGTAGCAACTAATGGCTGACGTACAACTACTTTTAATGTTTCTAATCCAAGATATTCATCAATATCTCTTTTATTGATTGTGATTTTTCCTGTTCCAGGTACTAAATATACTCTGGCAACACTGTTTTTTCTTCTACCAGTTCCATAATATTTTGCTGTAGCCACTTCTTCGTCCTCCTTCTAATTAATACTTGATTTCTAATGCTTTTGGCTGCTGAGCCTGATTCTTGTGCTCTGGGCCTGCATATACATGAAGCTTTTTAATCATCTGTCTTCCTAAAGGACCTTTTGGAAGCATACCCTTTACTGCAAGATAAATTACATCTTCAGGTTTCTTAGCTAATTTTTCTCTTAATGTCTGTTCTTTCATTCCACCAACATAGTCTGAATGATGGTAATAGATTTTCTGGTCTAATTTTTTACCAGTTACTTTGATTTTGTCTGCATTGACAACGATCACATGATCACCTGTGTCAATGTGTGGTGTATAAGTAGGTTTGTTTTTACCTCTTAAGATTTTTGCGATTTCTGATGTTAAACGTCCTAATGTATGTCCTGTAGCATCAACTACATACCATTCTCTTTCAATTGTTGATGGGCTGGCCATAAAACTTTTCATGGTGTTCCTCCTTCATATCTATATTTCTATCAATCATTGTGTTTATATAAAATACTCCCGCCGGGGCTTTGGGGGTGGTATTTTTTCTCATGTCACAGTTTTATATTATATAATACACACGTGTGCGTGTCAATAGAAAAATCCTTGATTTTTCTACAATTTCCCTGTTATGCAATCACACAAAGCAGGTAATAATCGGCAATGTAATTAACGATAAAATCGTTGTAAGAACAATCCCACGGCTACAAATAGAACTATCTAGTCCATAATCAACTGCAAGCATCACCGGCATACTTCCATTTGGCATTCCAAACATCAATACCATAATTCCGGCAAGAACTGGATTTACCGAAACATAGCGAATCAGTAATGCCGCAATAATTGGAATGACCAGCATTTTTAAAAAAGTAAACTGGTACATTTTAATATCACGAAATACCTCTTTCAATGGCATTTTGGCAAGGGAAACTCCTGTCATAATCATAGATAATGGAATTGCTGCATTTCCAAGATAGTCAAAAAAGCTAACAACCGGAGATGGCACGGATATCTGGGATGCAAAAAGTACAAGAGATAATAAACATGCTATTACTCCAGGATTCAGCATTTTTTTCCACTGAAATTTTATGTTTCCATGTCCATCTGATTTTTCTTTTTCAAATAGATAAATGCCATAAGTATAAAATAAAATATTATAAACAAGTGTATACAAAGCTACATAAAAAATAGCTCCTCTTCCATATAACTCTTGAATCAATGGAATTCCAACAAATCCAAGATTTGAAAAGATTAACATAACGGAATAAATATTTCTCTGCTTCTTTTCAATTCCAAGAATTCGTACAAACAATGGGCTAATCCCAATCAATACCAAAAACATAAGAACTGCTAAAAGAAGATTCAGAAATACAAGATTCCAATCTCCATTTGATTTTGATCCAGTTACACCAGAGATGATCAGTGCGGGATTAAAAATATTGACAATCAGTCCAGAAATTTGTGTTCCGCTGTGATCTGAAATCCATTTTTTCTTATAGCAAATACTTCCTATTAATATAAATCCAAAAAGTACAAGTAGTTTTTGAAAGATAATCCAACTATTTGTCATGATCATTTGCCTCCGGATACTCAATTCTAATCAATGTTAATCCCTTTGCTGGAAGTTTCGGACCAACTGCTACTCTTTCTTTTGATGCAAGAATTTCTTTTATCCAATCTACTTCTTTTTTTCCTCGTCCAATTTCAAGCAGAGTACCTGCCATTAGTCTTACCATATTATAAAGAAAGCCACTTCCGGTGACTCGCATAATAATATAACGTCCATGCTGGAAAACCTCGCAATGATAAATAGTCCTTACATAAGTTGTGGTCTGTGCCTTTATGCTGCACATGCTAATAAAACAATGTTTTCCCTCAAAATATTTTGCTGCCTCGTTCATTTTATCCACATTCAGTGGTACATATACAAAATGATGATGCCGGCTTGTTACCGGATTGTCATAAGTTGCATTATAAAATGTATATTCGTAAGTTTTTCTTGTTTCCTGAAACCTTGGATGAAAATCTGGTGCTACTTCTTTTGAAGATTGTATTACAATATCTTCTGGGAGCCTCGCATTTAAAGCCTTTGCCATTTTTTCTCCAGGAATACGGCTTTCTGTATCAAAAACTGCTACATTTCCGAGAGCATGTACGCCTGAATCGGTTCGACTCGCTCCCATAACTTGGATTTCTTCTCCAAGAAGCTCCGATAAATGTTTATTTAATACACCCTGTACTGTAATATCGTTTGGCTGAATCTGCCAGCCACAATAATTCGTTCCATCATAAGCGACTTCTAATTTTATTCGTTTCATTTTCTATCTCCATGGGCTGAAAAATCCAAGATAAATCATAAACGCCAGAAAGATAAACAAAAAGATATATCCTGCATAATCTCTTTTTTCATAAACTAGCGGTTTCAACTTGGTTCTGCCTTCTCCTCCATGATAACATCTGGATTCCATTGCCATTGCAAGATCATTGGCGCGCCTAACAGCTGCTAGGAACAGCGGTACAATGATCGGCACCATACTTTTAATTCTCTGTAAAAGTCCTCCAGACTCAAAATCAATTCCTCTTGCTGTTTGTGCTTTCATAATCTTATCAAGTTCTTCCGTCAAAACTGGAATGAAACGAAGTGCAATGGACATCATCATTGCGATCTCATGAACTGGTACTTTTACTTTGTTTAAAAATCCAAGAGACTTATCCAATCCATCGGTCAGCTGATTTGGTGTTGTTGTAAACGTCAAAAGTGAAGTACCAAGTACAAGCATGACCAGTCTTGTTCCAAGATAAATTGCTGTCTCTACTCCGGCATCGGTTATATGAATCGGTCCAATTGCAACCAAAACATTTCCAGAAATAAAAATTAAATTCATTGCCATGGAAAAAATTAAAATGACTACGATTGGTTTTAGTCCTTTTACAATATACGAAAACGGGACTTTTGACAGGGCAATCATACCGATTAAAAAAATAAGTGACATCACATACATGGCCGGTGATCTATGCATAAATAATGTAATTACATAAATCATCGTTCCAAATAATTTTACTCTCGGATCCAGCCTGTGAATAACTGAATCCGTCTTATAATATTGTCCTATTGTTACATCTCTAAGCATTGTTCCGCTTCTTCCTTATCACTTCCATAATTGCTTCTTTTGCTTCTTCTACTGTTAGGACATCCGTTTTTACAGGAAATCCATGTGCATTCAAGTCTTTCATCAAAGAACAATAAAATGGGACACTTAATCCAATTTCATTTAATTCCTTTTCATGCTGAAAAACCTTACGCTTATCATCATCAAATAAGACCTCTCCATGATTCATAACAATCATACGATCTACATATTCCGCTACATCTTCCATACTATGAGAGACAAGAATAATTGTCATATTTTTTTCTTCATGAAGCTTTCTTAAAAGGTTAAGGATCTGATCTCTTCCGATTGGATCAAGTCCTGCTGTTGGTTCATCTAAAACAAAATATTCTGGTTCCATTGCGAGAATTCCAGCAATCGCAACACGGCGTTTCTGTCCTCCAGACAATTCAAATGGAGATTTTAAAAATAAATCTTCTGACATCCCAACACTTGCTAATGCTCCTTTTGCAAGAGTCATAGCTTCTTCTTTTGTCTTTCCAAAATTCATTGGTCCAAAACAGACATCCTCCAAAATATTTTGTTCAAATAACTGATATTCTGGATATTGAAAGCATACTCCAACTTTCCCACGCAGCTGACGCAAAGGGTATCCTTCTTCAAAAATATCCTTTTCATCATAAAGTACTTTCCCGGATGATGGTCGTAAAAGTCCATTTAGATGCTGAATAAGTGTTGACTTTCCTGAACCAGTATGTCCTACAATCCCAATAAATTCCCCTGGTCTAATCTCGAGATTTACATCTTTTAATGCCTGATGTACATCATCCGAGTTATCCTTATAAATATAATTCACATGTTCTAAACGAATTGACATAATTCCTCCACAAGTTCTTCTCTCGTCGTAATATCTTCTGATAACGGAACGCCTTCTTTTCTAAGTTCATAAGCAAGCTCTGTTGCATAAGGAACTTCTAAACCAAGCTTTTTTAATTCCTCCACCCTTGAAAAGATCTCTTTCGGAGTGCCATCCATTACAATCTTTCCATGATCCATTACAATAATACGATCTGCCAGTAAAACTTCCTGCATATGATGGGTTACCATAAGGATCGTAATCTTTTTTTCCTGATTCAACTCTTTTACCAATGTTAAAACATGCCTTCTTCCTTGCGGATCAAGCATAGCTGTTGGCTCATCTAATACAATACATTCCGGCTCCATTGCCATAATTCCAGCAATTGCAATTCTTTGCTTTTGTCCTCCAGATAAATGATTTGGACTTGCTTCTTTATAAGCACTCATTCCTACACCTTCCAAAGCTCTTGTAATTCTTTTCCATATATCTTCCGATGGAACTCCCATATTTTCTGGTCCAAAAGCAACATCTTCTTCTACAATTGTTCCAACAATCTGATTATCCGGATTTTGAAAAACAATCCCGGCACTCTGTCTGATATTTAAGAGATTTCGATAGTCTTTCGTATCCATTCCTTTTACATAGACTGCCCCTTCTGTTGGCATCAGCAATCCATTTATGTGTTTTGCAAGCGATGATTTCCCAGATCCATTTCTTCCAAGGATCGCTATAAATTCTCCTTTTTCCACATGAAAACTAATATCATCAATTGCTTTGATTTCTTCTTTAATTTCCTGCGATTCATCCTGAGAATCTTCATATGCAATATATTTGTGTATTAAATTTTTTACATCAAGTATCGCCATTTTTTTCTCACTAAATCCTCCTTTGCTCATTGTTTCCTATTATAGCAAGAATCAATTCCATAGGCAAGACAGGTAGTTTGTGAACTACTTGGATATAAACAGCTAAAAATTTTTGCCTTGAAACTACAACAAAGTTCTCTGATAATAAAAAAAGAACCAATCTTAGATTCTTCTAAGAAAGGCTCTTTTCTTGTTGTTGTCGATTTGGAATTAAAATAAAACTTATTGATTATCTTGAATTATTTTCGTCAATATGACTATACTAACTCAAGTAATACTTCTAATGCTGCATCACCTTTACGCTGAGCAATTTTAACGATTCTTGTGTAACCACCGTTACGTTCAGCATATTTTGGTGCATATTCATCGAATAACTTAGCTGTTAAATCGATTTTCTTTGTATTTGCTTTCTTTCCAGCAGCAGCTGTTGGAACTTCAGTTACAGGATATAATACCTTTAACATCTGTCTTCTTGCATGTAAGCGGGATGGTAAATCTTTCTTGATTTCTTTCTGAACTGTATCATAAACAGTTACTTTTTTACCATCTACAACTTCTTTTACGCGTTTTCCGTTCTCATCTTTCTTTGCAACTTTTGCATCGATTGTAACTGTTTCGAAGTTGTCTTTTTCTCTTACTGCTAAAGCGATCAGCTTTTCAGCTACCTTGCGGATTTCTTTTGCTTTTGCTTCTGTTGTAACGATCTTTCCATAGTGTAAAAGATTTGTTACTTCAGCACGGATCAGTGCTTTTCTCTGAGAAGAAGTTCTTCCTAATTTTCTGTATTTTGCCATTTTATTGACCTCCTGGTTTTTTCGCCTTGCCTACTTCTTCCTTCAGCCTAGGCGGGTCTGGTTTATAGTTTTATTCATCTCCGGAACTTAAAGATAATCCAAGTTCACTTAATTTTGCTAACACTTCTTCTAATGATTTACGTCCAAGGTTACGAACTTTCATCATATCTTCTGAAGTTTTATTTGTTAACTCTTCTACTGTATTGATGCCAGCTCTCTTTAAGCAATTGTAAGAACGAACGGATAATTCCAGTTCATCAATGCTCATTTCAAGAACTTTTTCTTTCTCATCATCTTCTTTTTCTACCATAACTTCTGCAGTCTTGGCATTTTCAGAAAGATCTACGAATAAATTCAGATGCTCGCATAATACTTTCGCTGCTAAACTAACAGATTCATCTGGTGTCAGTGTACCATTTGTAAACACGTCCAATGTCAGTTTATCATAATCTGTAATCTGACCTACACGTGTATTTTCCACCTTCAGATTGACACGTTCTACAGGTGTATAGATCGCATCAACAGCAATTTCATCAATTGCTTTTCCTTCTTTATCTGCCTTGTCAGCACCGACATATCCACGGCCTTTCGTAATGGTAAGTTCCATATCCAGTTTACTACTTTCATCGCTTAACGTTGCAATGACCTGCTCTGGATTTAAGATCTCAATATCACTGTCAGCCTTGATATCTCCGGCAGTTACAACACCTCTTCCAGTGAACTCAATATAAGCCTGTTTTGGTTCATTGGACTGGCTGTCATTTTTAATTGCCAGGGACTTGATGTTCATAATGATTTCAGGCACATCCTCTTTGACACCTGGAATTGAGCTGAATTCGTGTAAAACACCTTTGATCTTTACAGAACTTACTGCTGCTCCTGGTAAGGATGAAAGCATGATACGTCTTAAGGAATTCCCAAGAGTTGTACCATAACCTCTTTCTAAAGGTTCTACAACAAAACGTCCAAAACGATTATCTTCTGAAATCTCACTAATCTCAATATTTGGTTTTTCAAATTCAAACATATGGGCCCTCCTTCTGGCTTAGGATTTAATTGAGGGTTATTATTTAGAATATAACTCGACGATTAATGTCTCGTTAACTGGTACGTCGATTTCATCTCTTGTAGGAAGTTCTTTTACTGTTCCTGTAAAGTTGTCATGGTCAGCTTCCAGCCAAGATGGAACCATTCTTCCATCAGTAATTTCCAGAATTTCTTTATATCTTGGAGAAGTTCTGTGTTTTTCTTTGATTTCGATTACATCACCAACTTTTACCTGGTAAGAAGGAATGTTTACCTGTTTTCCGTTTACCAGTACATGTTTATGGTCAATGATCTGTCTGCATTCTTTTCTTGTTCTTCCATATCCAAGACGGAACAGAACGTTGTCAAGACGAAGCTCTAATAATGTCATCAGGTTTGTACCTGTCTGACCTTTCATTCTTTCTGCTTTTGCGTAGTAGTTACGGAAAGGTTTTTCTAATACACCATAGATGAATTTAGCTTTCTGTTTTTCGCAAAGCTGAAGACCATATTCGCTTTTCTTTCTGTTTCCTCTTGTTAAAGATCTATTTGATTTTTTATCAATTCCTAAAAAGACTGGATCTAAACCTAAGGATCTGCATCTTTTTAAGACTGGAGTTCTATCAATTGCCATCTTTTTCTATCCTCCTAATTAAACTCTTCTGCGTTTTGGTGGGCGACATCCATTATGTGGAACAGGTGTTACATCGCTGATGCTTGTAACTTCTAATCCAGCTGCTGATAAAGCACGGATTGCTGCTTCTCTTCCTGATCCTGGACCTTTTACCATTACATCAACGGATTTTAATCCATGCACTAATGCTGCTTTTGTAGCTGTTTCAGCTGCCATCTGAGCTGCATATGGTGTAGATTTTTTAGATCCTCTGAATCCTAATCCACCAGCGCTTGCCCAAGAAAGAGCATTTCCCTGTGCATCAGTTAATGTAACGATTGTATTATTAAAAGATGACTGAATATGTGCCTGTCCGTGCTGTACATTCTTTTTCACACGTTTTTTTGCACTTTTCTTTGTAACTTTAGCCATGATTACGTATACCTTTCTTTCTTCATTTCATTTCAATAAGGTTTCACTCATAAGAAACCGCTAAGCTGCCATGTCCATGCAGCCGGGTGTATCATCCGGACTCCCGCCGAAGCGGAACGTGACACTCCCAGACCCCAAACCGGCGTCATAATGCTTAGGCTGTGTCTTATTTTTTCTTATTTGCTACAGTCTTCTTAGGACCTTTTCTTGTTCTTGCGTTTGTCTTTGTTTTCTGTCCACGGCAAGGAAGTCCCTGTCTATGACGTTTTCCTCTGTAACATCCAATTTCTTTTAATCTCTTAATATTAAGAGCGATTTCTCTTCTTAAATCACCTTCAACTACCTGAGTATCGTTGATGACTGCACTGATTTTTTTAACTTCTTCATCAGTTAAATCACGAACGCGGGTATCAGGATCAACGTTTGCTTCTGCCAAAATACGTTTTGCGCTGCTAAGACCAATTCCATAAATATAAGTAAGACCAATCTCTACACGCTTTTCTCTTGGTAAATCAACACCTGAAATACGAGCCATGTTTTTTCTTCCTCCAAAAATAATTCATTATGTTGTCGGTTAAGGGCAATCCATATATCCGCGTACGGTGAAATGATATATATGTCTTTTCCTTAACATTTATTCTATCTATAAATAATCAGTATGAGTGTACCTGTACTCACACTGCAGCCGCTAAATTCATTATGCGTACAGCAATACTGCCGCAAAATCTGTCTGTTTTCTTATAAACAGACACACAAAGGCAAGGACCTTTTGCTTTTTGAAATCAATCAGCAAATTATCCCTGTCTCTGTTTGTGTTTTGGATTCTCACAGATTACTCTGACAGATCCTTTTCTTTTAATAACCTTGCATTTTTCGCAAATTGGTTTTACTGATGCTCTAACCTTCACTTGAATTCTCCTTTCAAAAAACGTTCGGATATGATTATATCATCGTATCCTATATTTTTCAAGTCTTTTTTTATTTATCTCTCCAAATAATTCTTCCTTTTGACAGATCATATGGAGATAATGCTAATGTTACTTTGTCTCCAGGAAGGATTTTAATATAATTCATACGAAGTTTTCCACTGATATGTGCAAGAATTACATGTCCTCCTTCGATTTCAACCTTAAACATTGCATTTGGTAACTTTTCTAAAACTGTACCTTCTACTTCAATTGCTTCTGACTTTGCCATTTTTCATTCCTCCTATTCAGACAGCGTCAATATTTCACATCCATCTTCTGTGATCAGAATCGTGTTTTCATAATGTGCAGCCAGACTTTCATCTTCTGTGACAACCGTCCAGTCATCATCCAGCCAGGCTACTTCAAAACTCCCTTCATTTACCATTGGTTCAATTGCCAATGTCATTCCAGGTCTTAACTTGATACCTTTTCTTTTTTGTTTGAAGTTTGGTATCTCGGGATCTTCATGAAGATGAGTTCCAATCCCATGTCCTACAAGATCTCTTACGACAGAATATCCATTTGCTTCTACATACTGCTGAATTGCAGCTGAAATATCAAACAAATGATTTTCCGGTTTTGCAAATTTGATTCCTTCAAAGAAACTCTCTTTTGTAACTCTGATCAAACGGGCTGCTTCTTCTGAAATATTTCCCACGCCATATGTTCTGGCGGCATCTGAATGATATCCCTCATAGATCAGTCCTGCATCCAGGCTTACAATATCACCATCCTGCAAAATATGATCCGCATGTGGAATCCCATGAACCACTTCATCATTTACAGATACACAGATCGATGCTGGATATCCATTATAATTTAAAAAGTTCGGAATACATCCCCATTTACGAATGGCTTTTTCTCCAAATTGATCGATTTCCAAAGTGGAGATTCCCGGACGAATAATTTCTGCTAACTGATTATGCACATCTTCCAGACGTTTTCCAGCTTCTCTCATCAATTCAATTTCGTGTTTGGACTTAATTGTTACTGCCATAGATTATGCCTCTAAAATAGATTCAATTTCTTCAAATACTACATTGATATCCTGTGTTCCATCAACTTCATATAAAGAACCTGCTTTTTTGTAGTGATCGATCAGTGGGGCAGTCTGTTCATGATAAACATCCAGACGTTTCTTCACAGTTTCTTCTTTATCATCATCACGAAGAACTAATGGTCCGCCACATACGTCGCAGCAGTTTTCTTTCTTCGGAGGATTATATACAAGATGGAAAATAGCTCCACAATCCTTGCAGGAACGTCTTCCAGCCATTCTCTTAATAATATTTTCATCTGGAACTTCTACATCGATTGCATATTCGATCTTCTCACCATTCTGTGCAAGCGCACCATCCAAAGCATCGGCTTGTGGAATTGTTCTTGGAAAACCATCCAGAATAAATCCATTTTCACAGTCATCTTTATGAATACGGTCAACAACCAGATCACAAACAAGTTCATCTGGAACTAACAATCCCTGATCCATATATTCCTGTGCTTTTTTCCCAAGCTCTGTTCCTTCTTTAATATTTGCACGGAAAATATCTCCGGTTGAAATATGTGGAACATGGTACTTTGCGGCAATTTTCTTTGCCTGGGTTCCTTTTCCTGCTCCAGGAGCCCCTAACATAATAATTTTCATGACAAATCCTCCTTGAATCACATGCAGACCTTGGTCCGCTTTGTCGTTTTTGAAGTTTTTTCTCAAAACTTCGTATAATCACAAATAAGCTGTAGTCAAAACTACAGCTTATTTTTTATAATATTCTCCTGGTCTTCTGACACCTGATATACAGAACAGATTCCGCCCAGTCAAATATTTACTCACTTAAAAAACCAGAATAATTCTGCACTAACAATTGTGACTTAATCTGTTTAATTGTCTCAAGAATAACACCTACAACGATGATGATGGATGTTCCTCCAAATGAAACGCTTGCACCGAATACTCCATTAAAGAAAAATGGTACGATTGCGACAATTGTCAGTCCTGTAGCTCCGATAAATATAATATATTTTAATATTTTATTCAAATAATCTACTGTAGGTTTTCCCGGTCTGATTCCTGGAATAAAGCCTCCCTGTTTTTTCATATTGTTTGAAATTTCTAACGGATTAAAAGTAATCGATGTATAGAAATATGCAAACAAAACAACCAGAACGATATAAACAATCAATCCCAGTGATCTTTTTGGATGGGATGCATCAAACCAGACGGACGAATTTAAACTTGTTAATACTTTTCCCCAGAAACCAGTTCCATTATAGTGGAACAGATTTTGCAGCATGATTGGGAACTGCATAATTGAGGATGCAAAGATAATTGGCATTACCCCTGCGGTATTAACTTTTAAAGGAATATTGCTGGACTGTCCGCCTGTCAGCTTTCTTCCCTGAATTTTTTTGGAATACTGTACCGGTATATGCCTCTCTGCATCTGATAATACTACAACAAAGAGTACCATTGCAAGTACTACTACTGCAATGACACATCCTGCAATCAAAGCAGGACCAATCTGTTTTCCCTTCATAAATTGATTATAAAGAGAATAAAAATCGCTCGGCATACCGGAAACGATATTCACAAGCAGGATAATAGAAATACCATTTCCAATTCCGCTTTCTGTGATTCTTTCACCAAGCCACATAACAAGAACGGCACCTGCAGTCAGGGCAACGATCATTGTGACTATTGTGAAATTGGTGTAGTCTGTTCCTAACGCACCTCTGTTACCAAGGCCGATAGCAAGTCCTGCACCTTCAATAACTGCGAGCACAACGGTTACATAACGTGTAATCTTTGCCATTCGCTTTCTTCCATCTTCTCCGTCTTTTTGCATTTCTTCCAATGCTGGAATGACAATCGTCATCAGCTGGATAATGATCGATGACGTGATGTACGGAGTTACGCTTAATGCGAAGACCGACATTTGTGTGAATGACCCTCCGGTAAAAGAGTTCAGAAGGCTGATGGAATCGCCTAATGTACTCTTTAAATAGGCACTAATCTGTGCACTATCAATCTCCGGTATTGGTAATTGTGATCCTATACGTACAACAATTAAAATAAAAATTGTAAAAAGCAATTTCTTTCTTAGCTGTTTGTTCTTGAACGCGCTGACAACAGCGTTTGCCATCCTAGATCACCTCTGCTTTTCCACCCAGTGCTTCAATTTTTGCTTTTGCACCTGCACTAAATGCATTTGCTTTCACATTGAGCTTCTTAGTCAGTTCTCCATTTCCTAAAATTTTAACACCATCTCTTGGATTTGAAACGATGCCTGCTTCGATTAATGTTTCTACAGATACTTCTGCACCATCTTCGAATCTTTCTAAAGCAGATACGTTAATTCCAACGATATCTTTAGAGTTTCTGCATGTGAAACCTCTCTTTGGAATACGTCTATATAAAGGCATCTGTCCACCTTCAAAACCTGGTCTTACTCCACCGCCTGAACGTGCTTTCTGTCCTTTATGTCCTTTACCTGCAGTTTTTCCATTTCCTGAACCATGTCCACGGCCTCTTCTAAAGGCATCACTATGTGTAGATCCTTCTGCTGGACGTAAGTTTGATAATTCCATTCCGTTACACCTCCTTGCTCAATAATTAGATTTCTTCTACTTTTACTAAATGTTTCACCTGGTGAATCATTCCGCGAGTAGCTGCATTGTCTGGAAGTTCAACTGTTTTGTTAACTTTTTTAAGTCCTAATGCTTCTACTGTTTTTTTGTGCTTTGGAATAGCACCGATTGTTGATTTTACTAAAGTAATTTTCAATTTATCTGCCATTTTGACTTCCTCCTTATCCTAATAGCTCTTCTACTGATTTACCACGTAGTTTTGCTACTTCTTCTGGAGTTTTTAAGTTCTTTAATCCTTCGATTGTTGCAAGAACAACGTTCTGTTTGTTGTTAGAACCTAAAGATTTAGAACGGATATTTTTATATCCTGCAAGTTCCAGTACGACACGGGAAGGACCTCCGGCGATAATTCCAGTACCTTCTGGAGATGTCTTTAATAATACAGATGCTCCTCCGAAGTTTCCTGTGAAATCGTGTGGTGTTGTTCCTTTTTCGTCGATTGGCACTTCTACAAGGCTTTTTGCTGCAGCTTCTCTTCCTTTACGAATTGCTTCAGGAATTTCAGCAGCTTTTCCTAATCCAGCACCAACATGACCATTTTTATCTCCTACTACAACTAAAGCTGCAAATCTCATGTTACGTCCACCTTTAACTACTTTGGTAACACGTTTGATGGATACAACTTTGTCTTCCAGTTCTAACTGACTAGGATCGATAAGTGTATGCTTCATTTGACTTCCTCCTATTAGAATTTCAGACCAGCTTCACGAGCTGCATCTGCTAATGCTTCAATTTTACCATGATAAATAAATCCGCCTCTGTCAAAGACAACTTCTGTGATACCTTTTGCCAGAGCTCTTTCGGCAACTACTTTACCTAAGTAGCTTGCTGCGGCAACATCATTTGTTTTGTCCAGTTCTGCCTTTACGTCTTTCTGAGTTGTTGAAGCAGATACTAATGTATTTCCAACAGTGTCGTCAATAATCTGAGCGTACATATGATCATTACTTCTAAATACACTTAAGCGAGGTCTTTCGCTTGTTCCATTGATTCGATTACGAAGCTTGTAGTGTTTTTTCGCACGAATCTTGCTTCTTGATTCTTTTCTAATCATCCTATATCACTCCTTTATTTAGCCCCGGTTTTTCCTACTTTACGTCTGATTACTTCATCAGCATACTTGATACCTTTACCTTTGTAAGGTTCTGGTTTTCTAAGTTCTCTGATTTCAGCCGCATACTGTCCAACTTTTTCTTTATCAATACCTTTTACGATAATGATATTCTGACCATCCATTTCAGTTTCAATACCTTCTGGATCTGTCATAACTACTGGATGTGAGAATCCAAGGTTGAAAGTGATTTCTTTTCCTTTTTTCTGTGCTCTGTAACCAACACCGTTGATTTCCAGTTTCTTTGAATATCCTTCAGATACTCCTGTAATCATGTTGGCGATTAAAGATCTTGTAAGACCATGTAAAGATTTCATTTTCTTTAAGTCATTTGGTCTTGTAACAACGACCTGATTATCTTCTACTTTAATTGTCATTTCAACTGGTAAACATTTTTCTAATGTTCCCTTAGGACCTTTTACAGTCACTTTATTTCCTTCTTCAATCTTTACCTCTACTCCTGCAGGGATATCGACTGGCAATCTACCTATACGAGACATAGGTTACCTCCTTAAATTGTCGGAAGGGACGGGATATGTCCCTTCTGTTTTCAGAATAGTGAATATCGGTATCATATAATAAACAGGGTACATCCATTCAACTAAGCGTATCTTGCGCCTTTGGCTCGGATTCACTAAGATGGACTTTCGCACTAAATTCGAGCTACGCTATTGCTTGCTCTCATTAAATGCCCAATGTCTACCATACAAATGCTAATACTTCTCCACCCACGTTCTGTTTTCTTGCTTCTTTATCTGTTAACAGTCCTTTGTTTGTTGAGATGATCGCAATTCCCAGTCCTCCAAGTACTTTTGGAAGTTCATCTGCTCCTGCGTATACACGCAGACCTGGTTTAGAGATTCTCTTAAGTCCTGTAATGATTTTTTCATTTTTGTCAGCACCATATTTTAAAGTTACTACGATTGTGCTGAATGTTCCTTCTTCTTTTACTTCATAAGCTTTGATGAAACCTTCGTTTAATAAGATTTCTGCAATCGCTGTCTTCATTTTAGAAGCAGGAATTTCTACTGTATCATGTTTCGCAGTATTCGCATTACGAATTCTTGTAAGCATATCTGCAATAGGATCGCTCATTGTCATTTCTGTGTTCCTCCTTCCTTATTCTACCAGCTTGCCTTTTTGACACCTGGAATCTGTCCTTTATATGCTAATTCACGGAAGCATACTCTGCAAATTCCATATTTTCTTAAATAAGCATGTGGACGTCCGCAGATTCTGCAACGGCTATATTCTCTTGTAGAGAATTTTGCTTTTCTTTTCTGTTTTGCAACCATTGACTTCTTAGCCATGGGAACCCTCCTAACTATTTCTTAAACGGCATACCAAATAAAGTTAATAATTCACGAGCTTCTTCATCTGTGTTCGCTGTTGTAACGAAGATGATATCCATACCTCTTACTTTATCTACTTTATCGTATTCGATTTCTGGGAAAATCAGCTGTTCTTTAATACCTAATGCATAGTTACCTCTACCATCGAAAGAGTTCTGGTTAACTCCTCTGAAGTCACGTACTCGAGGTAATGCTAAGTTAATTAAACGATCAGCAAATTCATACATTCTTTCACCACGTAATGTAACTTTACATCCGATTGGCATACCTTCTCTTAATTTGAAGTTCGCAACAGATTTTCTTGCTCTTGTTACGACTGCCTTCTGTCCTGAAATTGTCTCAAGATCAGCAATTGCTGTATCTAATGCTTTCTTATTTTCTTTTGCTTCACCAACGCCCATATTAATAACGATCTTTTCAAGCTTTGGTACCTGCATAATATTTTTGTATTCGAATTTCTTCATCATAGCATCTTTAATTTCGCTGCTATATTTGTCATGTAATCTACTCACCTGCGTAAACCTCCTCTCTCAATTAGTCAATTACTTCGCCTGTTGCACGGGCAACACGAACTTTTTTGCCATCAACTACTTTGTAGCCAATTTTTGTTGTTTTTCCATTATGCACATACATTACATTGGAAACATCCATTGGGCCTTCCTGGCTTACGATTCCACCCTGCTGGTTTGCAGGACTTGGTTTTGTATGCTTTGTGATCATGTTGGCACCTTCTACAACGACTGTACCTTTTTTCTGATCAACAGCAATTACTTTTCCTTCTTTGTCTTTATCTTTACCAGCGATGATTTTAACTAAATCGCCTTTTTTAATTCTAATTGCTGACACAGTGTTTCCTCCTTATAATACTTCTGGCGCTAATGAAACAATCTTCATAAATTTCTTGTCTCTAAGCTCTCTTGCCACTGGTCCGAAGATACGAGTTCCTTTTGGATTCATATCGTCTTTGATAATTACAGCAGCATTCTCGTCAAATTTGATATAAGAACCATCTTTACGACGGGCACCTTTCTTTGTACGAACAACAACTGCTCTGACTACTTCACCTTTTTTTACAACGCCACCTGGTGTTGCATCTTTAACCGTAGCGACAATTACATCACCGATGTTAGCATATCTTCTGGTAGATCCTCCTAACACGCGAATGCAAAGGATTTCTTTTGCTCCTGTGTTGTCGGCTACTTTAAGTCTTGACTCCTGCTGAATCATTCCTTTATTCTCCTTTCCAACCAAGCAAAATTATTTTGCTCTTTCGATAATTTCTACAAGTCTCCATCTCTTATCTTTAGAAAGAGGTCTTGTTTCCATAACCTTTACTCTATCTCCAATGTTGCATTCGTTATTTTCGTCATGAGCCTTTAATTTGTAAGTTCTCTTTACGATCTTTTTATATAATGGATGTTTTACGTTATCTTCGATTGCAACTACGATTGTCTTATCCATCTTATCACTAACGACTTTCCCTACACGGGTCTTTCTTAAATTTCTTTCCACAACAAATTCCTCCTTTCGAAATTACTAAGCATTCGCTTTCGCTGTAATTGCACCCTGAATACGCGCAATATTTCTTCTTACTTCTTTGATTCTGCTTGTATTTTCAAGCTGATTTGTTGCATTCTGGAATCTTAAGTTGAATAATTCTTTTTTCGCAGCTACTAGCTCATTGTTTAATTCGTCTAATGACTTATTATTTAATTCTTTTACAAAATCTTTAGTTTTCACTGTTGTCACCGCCTTCTAAAGCTTCACGAGAAACAATTTTACACTTTACAGGTAGTTTGTGTACAGCAAGACGTAACGCTTCTCTTGCGAGTTCTTCACTTACGCCACCAATTTCAAACATAACTCTTCCTGGTTTTACAACTGCTACCCAATACTCTAAGTTACCTTTACCTTTACCCATTCGAGTTTCAGCAGGCTGTGCTGTAACCGGCTTATCTGGGAAAATCTTAATCCAAACTTTACCACCACGTTTAATATAACGAGTCATAGCGACACGGGCAGCTTCGATCTGGTTTGCTGTGATCCATGCTGGTTCTGTTGCCACGATACCAAATTCACCATAAGTAATCTTGTTACCGCGCAGCGCTTTTCCGCGCATGCTTCCGCGGAACTGTTTACGACGTTTTACTCTCTTTGGCATTAACATTATTTATTTCCCCCTTCCGTATTCTTTGTAGGAAGTACTTCACCGTGGTAAATCCATGTTTTTACACCAACTTTACCATAAGTTGTATTTGCTTCAGCGAATCCATAATCGATATCAGCACGAAGTGTCTGAAGAGGAATTGTTCCTTCGCTGTAAAATTCTGTACGAGCCATATCTGCTCCACCTAAACGTCCAGATACGGATGTTTTGATTCCAAGTGCTCCAGCTCTCATTGTACGCTGCATGCATGATTTCATCGCACGTCTGAAAGAAATACGATTTTCAAGTTGCTGTGCAATGTTTTCTGCAACAAGCTGTGCATCTTTGTCTGGTCTTTTTACTTCTTTAACGTCGATCAGTAATTTCTTATCTGTCATTTTCTGAAGTTCTTTTTTCAGTTCTTCGATAGAAGAACCACCTTTACCGATTACAACACCAGGTTTTGCTGTGTAAACGATTAATTTTACTCTATCAGATGCTCTTTCAATTTCAATTCTTGAAATTCCAGCATTATATAATCTTTTCTTTACGTATTTTCTGATTTTATCGTCTTCTACAAGGTTATCTGCGAAAGAATCTTCTGCATACCATCTAGAATCCCAATCTTTGATAACTCCGACTCTCAGACCATGAGGAT
Source organism: Anaerostipes sp. MSJ-23 (assembly GCF_018918155.1). Taxonomy (GTDB): domain Bacteria; phylum Bacillota; class Clostridia; order Lachnospirales; family Lachnospiraceae; genus Anaerostipes. The sequence goes on along the minus strand of NZ_JAHLPY010000023.1, from coordinate 13,011 downwards.
TAACTTTCTGTCCCATGTTTGCCTCCTTCTATCTTTCATCAAGCACAAGTGTAATATGGCTCATTCTATGTTCGATTCTGTAAGCTCTACCCTGCGCTCTAGGTTTTACTCTCTTCATTGTAGGTCCTTTATTTGCATAACATTCTGCGATATAAAGGTTTTCTGGGTCCATTCCGTTATTGTTTTCTGCGTTTGCGATTGCAGATTTTAATAACTTTTCAATTAATGTTGAAGCATATCTTGGATTGTAAAGTAAAATACCAAGTGCTGTTTCCACATCTTTTCCTCTGATTGCGTCTAACACAAAAGCTGCTTTTGTTGTAGAAACTCTTGCGTTTCTTAATGTCGCTTTCGGTCTTGTATCTTTATTTGCATTTCTCTCTTTTTTGTACTGAGATCTGCTGTATTTCTTTGCCATTTAAATGAAACCTCCTTCCAACTAATTATTTCATTCCGGATTTCTTTTCAGCTTTGGTATGTCCACGGAAAGTTCTTGTTGCAACGAACTCTCCAAGTTTGTGTCCAACCATATCTTCTGTAATATATACTGGCACATGTTTTCTTCCATCATGAACTGCGATTGTGTGTCCTACGAATGATGGGAAGATTGTTGAACGACGAGACCAAGTTTTGATTACACTTTTGTCTCCTGCTTCGTTCATAGCGTCTACTTTCTTAAGTAAACCCTTATCTGCAAATGGTCCTTTTTTAAGTGAACGAGCCATAAGTTTACCTCCTTGTACTATTTAACAGTTTTACCATCTCTTCTTCTTACGATCATCTTGTTAGATTGCTTGTTTTTCTTGCGGGTCTTTAATCCTAATGCAGGTTTTCCCCAAGGTGTACATGGTCCCGGTCTACCGATACCAGTCTTACCTTCACCACCACCGTGTGGATGGTCATTAGGGTTCATAACAGAACCACGAACTGTAGGACGGAATCCCATATGACGTTTACGTCCTGCTTTACCAATGTTTACAAGATCATGCTCGATGTTTCCAACCTGACCGATTGTTGCGCGGCAGATAACCGGCACCATTCTCATTTCGCCAGATGGTAAACGGAGGGTTGCATATTTTCCTTCTTTTGCCATAAGCTGTGCAGAGTTTCCTGCAGAACGAACCAGCTGTCCGCCTTTTCCAGGATACATCTCAATGTTATGGATTTCTGTACCAACCGGAATGTTTGCCAATGGAAGGCAGTTTCCAACTTTAATTTCTGCATCCGGACCATTCATAACAGTTGTTCCAACTGCTAATTTGTTCGGAGCAATGATATATCTTTTTTCACCGTCTGCATATGTTAACAGAGCGATGTTTGCTGTTCTGTTTGGATCATATTCGATCGCTGTTACTGTTGCAGGAACACCGTCTTTATTTCTCTTAAAGTCGATGATTCTGTATTTTCTTCTAGATCCGCCTCCGCGGTGTCTTACTGTAATTTTACCCTGATTGTTACGACCAGCGTTCTTCTTTAAAGAAGTTACCAGAGATTTTTCTGGAGTTGATTTTGTAATTACATCAAAATCTAAACCGGTCATATGTCTCCTGGAAGGTGTATATGGGTTATATGTTTTAATTCCCATTTTTTTCTCCTTTCAAATCTGATTTGATATCACGCTTTTGTTGCGTATAGTGTCATTTTAAACTGCTTATTCGTACTTTATCCTATAATCCTGCGAAGATTTCGATATCAGCACTTTCTTCTGTAAGCTGTACAATCGCTTTCTTTGTTTTTGCAGTTTTTCCAAAAGTCATTCCACGTCTCTTTGTTTTTCCATCGTTATTCATTGTGTTGACTTTTGCTACTTTTGTTCCTTCGAACATTTTTTCCACTGCTTCTTTGATCTGATTCTTAGTAGCAGATGGATGAACTAAAAAAGTATATTTCTTTTCAGCCATGGCATTCATGCTTTTTTCTGTGATTACCGGCTTTAAGATAACGTCATAATATTTAATATCTGCCATTATGCATATACCTCCTCGATATTTGCAACTGCTTCCTTAGAAACAACTACAGTGTCATATTTTAAAATATCATATACATTGATTGTATTTGTTAAAGCTGTTTTTACGCCTGGGATGTTCTTTGCAGATAAGATCAGATTATCGTTCTTATCTCCCATAACAACTAATGCTTTTTTAGCACCAACATTATCCAGCATAGCTTTTACGTTCTTTGTTTTGATTTCATCAAATTTGAATTCATCAACAACAATAAACTTATCAGCCTGTACTCTAGATGTCAGAGCAGATTTTAAAGCCAGACGTCTTTCTTTTTTGTTTAATGTTTTTGTATAGTCTCTTGGTGTTGGAGCAAATACAACTCCTCCGCCTGTCCACTGTGGAGCACGGATAGATCCCTGTCTTGCATGACCTGTTCCTTTCTGTCTCCAAGGTTTTCTTCCACCACCACGAACTTCAGAACGTGTCTTTGCTTTCTGAGTTCCCTGACGGTTATTTGCTAACTGGCTTACAACTGCCAGATGTACTAAATGTTCATTTATTTCAACGTCAAAGATGCTGTCATTAAGATCTAATTTTTCAACTTCTTTGCCTTCCATATTTAATACAGATACTGTTGCCATCTTATATAGTCCTCCTTTCTTCTAAAGACCTACGCCTTTACTGATTCTTTTAACATTACTAAAGATTTCTTTGGTCCAGGTACGGAACCTTTTACTAAAATAATGTTCTGATCAGCGTCAACTTTTACTACTTCCAGATTCTGAACGGTAACTCTTTCAGCTCCCATCTGTCCTGGCATTTTCTTTCCTTTGAATACTTTGCTAGGATCAGAAGCCATACCGTTGGAACCTGCATGACGATGATATTTAGAACCATGGGCAGATGGACCTGATTTCAAACCATGACGTTTGATACCACCAGCATATCCTTTACCTTTTGATGTTGCAGTAACATCAATTTTATCTCCTGCTGCGAAGATGTCAGCCTTAATTTCCTGACCAACTGTATATTCTTCTGCGTTTTCAAATCTGAATTCTCTTACAAATCTCTTTGCAGATACTTCTGCTTTATCGAAGTGTCCTTTTAATGGTTTGTTGATTCCTTTTTCTTTCTTGTCAACAAAACCAACCTGAACTGCACTGTATCCGTCGTTTTCTACTGTTTTAACCTGAGTAACGACACAAGGTCCAGCCTGTAATACAGTAACTGGAGTCAAAACTCCATCTTCATTAAAGATCTGAGTCATTCCGACTTTTGTTGTTAAAATCGCTTTTTTCATTTTGATTGTTCCTCCTATTTAATCTACAGCGGATTATAACGCTTTACGTTGTAATCATCCTAGACGCTACAAGCTTAAGGGGATACCTCACTTACTCATAACCCTGTAGGGATTACCTTATTTGTTTTTCATCTTGATATCGATGTACACACCAGCTGGTACTTCAAGTTTAGATAAAGCATCAACTGTTTTCTGTGTTGGTGTGATGATATCAATCAGTCTCTTATGAGTTCTCTGTTCGAACTGTTCTCTAGAATCTTTATATTTGTGAGTTGCTCTAAGAATTGTAACGATTTCTTTCTTAGTAGGCATTGGAACTGGTCCACTCACCTTAGATCCTGTTTTCTTTACTGTTTCAATAATACTCTTTGCAGATGCATCGATTAACTGATGATCATATGCTTTTAATGTAATTCTCATTACCTGACTTGCTGCCATAAAAAAAGCCGCCTCCTTTTCGCACTATAATTTTCTTGTAGCACGACAAGTGGTGACTGTACACTCCTCCGTGTGTATCGTGAAATCTACACACTGCGTCTCTATTTCGAATTGCTTCGATGCTATAATAGATTGTATATTCGTACAGTGACTTGTCGCCAGTTTTAACAACTTGACATTTGCTCCACGGAAAACCTGCAAAGGCTTTTGCCCTTACAGCAACCTCACGCTTCAACGCTATCAAGGTCACAACATTTATGATTATATATGAAGATTAAAATAAATGCAAGAACTTTTTTAATTTTTTTTACTTGTATGCAATAAAATACAAAAGCAGGCACTTTCCTATCTGCTTTCGCTCTGATTTCTAACATAATAATTTAAAAAACGAATTCCTTCCTTATTATATATAGAAGAAACTCAATCTTTTCTCACCAAATTTCGATACAAGTAAATGAAAATAGTCACAAATCCAGAGAATTAGAGCTTTATATTTAAAATTTTTCCAAAATTAATGTTTACCTTGTTTGTCACTGAGGTACATAACAAACATAATCAGAAAGCAGACGAAATTATCCAATATATCTCAAATTAAAAAACAAAAGACCATCACATTCATTTTGTCGTTACTGCGATGGTCTCTTTTTTTCATAATAAAATATTTTATATATATCGTTCAATGACTTTTTTTACTGTTGTCATCTGATCATATTTCCAAGCATCTGCCCCGCAAAATAGAAGTGCCTCATCAATTTTGCCTTCTACTGCATTAATTAATCCTTGTGAAATACAGTAAAGTGTTTCTTTCGGATTACAATGTTCCATGCACTGATAACATCGTTTCGGTGCAATTCTTCCTTTTTTCTTTACTTCTTCCATAAATTTATTTCGAATTGCACGTCCCGGAAGACCTACCGGGCTCTTCACAATGATAATATCTTCTTTTTTGCAATTTAAATAAGTATCCTTATAAGCTTGGCTAGCATCACATTCTTCTGTTACAACAAATGGTGTTGCAATCTGAATTCCAGCTGCTCCCATGTCCATATAATGATTCATATCTTCTTTCGATGAAATACCACCAGCAACAATTACCGGAATCTCTTTTTTATATTTTTCTTCATATGGTTTTACCATTTCAAGAATTTTTTTGATATCTTCTTCATGTTTCTCGTTAACATCTTTATCTATCAGCTGATCATATTTAAATCCGAGATGCCCTCCAGCCTTTGGCCCTTCTACAATTAATGCATCTGGAGCTGTATGGTGCTTTCGATCCCACAATTTTAAAATAACTCTTGCTGATTTTGCGGGAGATACAATCGGCACTAGTTTTGTAGCTGCTCCTTTTGCAATAGCCGGCAGTTCCGTTGGAAGCCCTGCTCCCGTAATAATAAGATCAATTCCATTTGCAATGGCTTCTTTTACATAAGCCGCATAATTTTTTGTAACCGCCATGATATTGATCCCAATAATTCCTCCACCAGCAATCTCTCTTGCTCTGCGGATATGTTTCCCTATCGCTCTTAAATTAGCTTTCTCTGGATTTTCAAGAAAATCTTTTTCTTTATAACCAATCTGAGCTGCTGACAGTACACCAATGCCGCCTTCCTTTGCCACGGCTCCGGCAAGGGAACTTAAGCTTACGCCAATTCCCATTCCTCCCTGTATGATCGGAACTTTTGCTGTCAAATTTCCAATTTTTAATTGTTTCACAATTTCCTCCGTTAAAATTTCCGAAACCGCTCATAACGCTGTTTTGCGATTTCCTCTGGTGTGATTTTTTCATAACATTGAATGAAATCAAGGATCATTGTTTTCATTTTTTCTGAAATTTCGATGATATTATCGATACATGCAGGTTCTTCTTCTTCTTCAATTACCTGCTCAATAATTCCTAATTCTTTAAGATCCTGTGCTGTAATTTTCATAACTTTTGCAGCTTCTGATGCTCTATTTCCATCTTTCCACAAAATAGCCGCAAATCCTTCCGGTGAAAGCACAGAATAGGTGGAGTTTTCCATACTCCAAACTTCATTCCCTACAGCCATTGCAAGAGCTCCGCCACTTCCACCTTCTCCAATCATAATAGAAAGAATTGGAACCTTTAAACTAGACATTTCAAACAAATTTCTTGCAATTGCTTCACCAACACCGCCTTCTTCTGCTTCAATTCCACAAAAAGCACCCGGTGTATCTACAAATAAAATGATTGGTCGATGAAATTTTTCTGCCTGTTTCATCAGACGTAAAGATTTTCTGTATCCTTCTGGGGAAGGCATTCCAAAGTTTCTTTTAATATTTTCTTTTGTAGATCGTCCCTTTTGCTGTCCAATGACAGTGACGGATTTTCCTCCAATCGATGCAAGTCCTCCAACAATGGCTTTATCATCCCCACAAAGCCGATCTCCATGCAAAGACATATAACGATCAAATATTGTAGAAATATAATCAAGACTTGTTGGACGTTCTGCTGATCTTGAAATCTCAACTCGTTCCCATGGTGTAAAATTATTGCTCATACTCACAACTCCTTATTACAGTAGCTAACACTTTTCGCAGATGTTTACGTTCTACGATTTTGTCAACAAATCCATGTTCCAGTAAAAATTCTGATTTCTGAAACCCTTCTGGAAGCTTCTGTCCAATGGTCTGTTCAATAACTCTTGGCCCTGCAAATCCAATCAAAGCTCCAGGTTCTGCAAGAATCACATCTCCAAGCATTGCAAAACTTGCAGTGACACCACCAGTGGTTGGATCTGTTAAAACAGTAATATATAATAGTCCTGCCTCATCATGACGTTTTAATGCAGCAGAAGTTTTTGCCATCTGCATTAGAGAAACAATTCCTTCCTGCATTCTTGCTCCTCCTGAACAAGTAAAGATAATTACTGGAAGACGCAATTTTGTTGCTCGTTCTACGGCTCTCGTGATCTTCTCTCCAACAACTTCTCCCATGCTTCCCATCATGAAATCAGCACCCATCACAGCAATAACAACATCTTTTCCTGCAATTTTTCCCTGCCCGGTAATGACTGCTTCATTTAAGTTGGTAATGGATCTTTGATGTTCCAATTTCTTTTTATATCCCGGGAAGTCAAGCGGATCACTTGTCTCCATACATTCATCCCATTCCTTAAAAGTTCCCTCATCAATCACCATGGCAATTCTTGTTCTTGGGCGAATTCTGAAATAGCTTCCACAATGAGGACATACATAATAATTTTCAATAATATCCTCATTATAAACTGCTTTTCCACAATTACTACATTTCTGAAACAACCCTTCCGGAGCCTGGTATTCCATCAGCGTATCTTTAGCTTTTCGTATTCTGTCTGCCTGTCTTTTTTCCTGAGGTGTTAATGTCCTTTTTTTAAACATATCTTTTAATGACATAATGCTTCATCCTCCGAAGATTTCTGTCTTTTTTCCTGAAATCTTTCAATAAATCCAGTATCAATGTTTCCCTCAATAAAATCTTCATCATTGATAATCTCATATTGATAATCAATGTTTGTTTTAATTCCTTCCAAAACAACTTCTCCAAGAGCATTTCGAAGTTTTCTTAATGCTAATTCCCTGTTTTTGTCATAAACGATTAATTTTGCAATCATAGAATCATAATATGGCGGAATTTCATACCCTGCGAATAATGCAGAATCAATCCTTACTCCTTTTCCTCCTGGAAAATGAACATTGGTAACCGTTCCAGGACTCGGACGAAAATCATGTTCTGTATCCTCTGCATTAATTCTTACTTCAATAGCATGTCCTCGCACATGAATGTCTTCCTGTGCATAAGTAAGATGCTGTCCTGCAGCGATTCTAATTTGTTCACGAATCAAGTCGATTCCGGTTACCCACTCTGTAACTGGATGTTCTACCTGAATTCTTGTATTCATCTCAATAAAGTAAAATTCTCCATGTTTATCTCTTAAAAATTCAATTGTTCCAGCACTGTAATATCCTGCTGCTTTTGCTGCTTTTACTGCAATTTTTCCCATCTTTTCACGGGTTTTTTTATCAATTGCCGGGGATGGAGATTCCTCTATCAATTTTTGATGCCTTCTTTGAATGGAACAGTCTCTTTCTCCAAGATGTACCGTATTTCCAAATTTATCTGCAAGAATCTGAAATTCAATATGGCGCGGATCTTCAATATATTTTTCAATATACATTGTTCCATCACCAAAGGCATTCTGCGCTTCCATCTGTGCGGTCTCAAAAGTCTGAACAAACTCTTTAGATTCATAACAAACACGCATACCCTTGCCGCCACCTCCAGCAGAAGCCTTAATCATAACTGGATATCCCATATCATCTGCAATTTTCTGACCTTCGTTTGCTTCATAAACGGCATCCTTTGTTCCAGGAACAACCGGAACACCTGCATCCATCATCGTCTTTCTGGCTGCTGATTTATTTCCCATTTTGTCAATGATTTCTGCTGATGGACCAATAAACGTAATATTACATTTTTCACACATTCGCACAAATTTACTATTCTCTGAAAGAAATCCAAATCCAGGATGAATCGCATCTGCTCCAACTGCCATAGCAGCTCCAATGACACGTTCCATATCAAGATAACTATCTTTTGCAGGAGCAGGCCCAATACAGACGGTCTGATCCGCAAGCTGCGCATGAAGTGCATCTTTATCTGCCTCAGAACAAATCGCAACAGACATAATATCCATTTCACGACATGCTCGGATAATACGGACTGCAATTTCTCCTCTGTTTGCAATCAGAATCTTTTTAAACATAAGCTGACACCTCTCTTATCCAATCATAAATGTGATTTCACCGGAAGCTACAACTTTTCCATCAACTGTTGCTTTTCCTTTTCCGACACCAACCGGACCCTTTACTTTTACGATTTCTACTTCTAAAGTTACAACATCTCCAGGAACAACCTTGCCTCTGAACTTTGCTTTATTAACGCCCCCAAGAAATGCAATTTTCCCTTTGTTTTTCTCATCCGAGAGTACACAAATCGCACCTGCCTGCGCCAAAGCTTCAATCATCAAAACTCCAGGCATAACTGGTTCTTGTGGAAAATGTCCTGTAAAAAATGGTTCATTATAAGTTACACATTTTCTTGCAACGATACGTTTTCCAACTTCCATTTCCAGCACACGGTCCACAAGTAAAAACGGACTTCTGTGCGGAATAATATTCATAATTTCTTTTATATCCAACATATTCCTGCCCTTTCTTTATTGAACAATAATTAGTGGCTGTCCATACTCGACCATTTCTCCATTTTCTACGAGAATGTCTGTAACGGTTCCTTCATAATCACTTTCTACTTCATTCATTAACTTCATTGCTTCCACAATTCCAATCACCTGTCCCTTTTTCACTGTATCACCAACTGACACAAATGGATCTGCGTCTTCTGCTGGCGCAGCATAGAAAGTTCCAACAAGCGGAGCCGTTACCTGATTTCCTTCTACTTGTGCTTTATCCGTATCTTTTTCTGGCGCTGCAACTGTACAAACTTCTTGTACTTTTGGAAGGTCCTCCGAAGTTACAATTTTTGCCTCATTTTTTTCTAATGTTATTTTGTATTCATCGTTTTCAAATTTAAATTTATCAATATTAGAGTTGGATACTGCCTGTATCAGTTCTTTCATTTCCTGAATATCCATCTTTAAGCCTCCTATCCCTCAAATTTCTTTGCAAGAAGTGTTGCATTATGTCCACCAAATCCAAGAGAATTACTTAATACATAATTCACTTCTTTATCCGTTACTGGCTCTGTAATATAATTAAGATCACATTCTTCATCGTGTACCTTTAATCCTACATTTGGATGCATATAGTTTTCTTCAATTGATTTTACCACAGTAATGAATTCGATAGCTCCTGCAGCACCAAGTCCATGACCAATCATAGATTTTGTAGAGCTGATCACAACATCTTTTGCATAATCTCCAAGCGCTTTTTTCACTGCCATTGTTTCAAACAAATCATTTGCATGAGTACTTGTTCCATGTGCATTGATATAATCAATCTGTTCTGGTTCTACTTCTGCTTCTTTCATAGCAAATTCCATGGCTCTTGCTGCTCCTTCTCCATCCTCTGCCGGAGAAGTAATATGGAATGCATCGCTAGTTGCTCCATATCCTACAATTTCTGCCAAAATTTTTGCACCTCTTGCCTGTGCATGTTCCAAACTTTCAAGCACGACAACGCCTGCACCTTCCCCAATGACAAATCCATCTCTTTCTTTATCAAATGGAATAGAAGCTCTCTTTGGATCATCGGAACTACTTAACGCAGTCAGTGCCGCAAATCCCCCAACAGTAACTGGTGTAATTGCTGCTTCTGTACCTCCTGCAACCATAACATCTGCTTCACCTACCTGAATAGAACGGTACGCCTCACCAATAGACTGTGTACCAGTTGCACATGCGGTTACAACATTAATGCTTTTTCCACGCAGGCCAAACATAATCGATACATTTCCTGCTGCCATATTTGAAATCAGCATTGGAACTGCCAGTGGTTTTACTCTTTTCGGTCCCTTTGTCCTGATCACTTCTGTTGTTTTCTCAATCATCTGAAGACTTCCCGTACCAGAACCAATGGATACACCAATTCTTGTTGTATCTTCTTTTTCAAGATCAAGTCCCGATTCTTCAATCGCTTCCTTAGCAGCAGCTACTGCATACTGTGAAAACTTTTCCATTCTTCTGGCTGACTTTGCATCCATAAAATCTTTCGGATTAAAGTCTTTTACTTCCGCTGCCAGATGTGCTTTATATTCTGATGCATCAAAATATGAAATTGGTGCAAATCCAATCTTTTGTGCTTTTACACTATTCCAGAAATCTTCTACACTGTTTCCGATTGGGGTAATCGCTCCCATACCGGTAACCACAACTCTCTTCATGTTCTTCATGTTCTTCTCCTTTACATGCCCATTCCGCCATCAACACCGATGGTCTGTCCCGTAATATATGCCGCTTTATCAGATGATAAAAATGCAACTGTTTCTGCAATATCCTTTGTCTGTCCGATTCTCTTAAGTGGAATTGTATTTAAAATACTTTCTTTTACTTCTTCTGGAAGTACATCCGTCATCTCCGTCTCAATAAATCCAGGTGCAACTGCATTCACTGTAATTCCTCTGGATCCAAGTTCTCTTGCCAAAGCTTTCGTCATTCCAATGATACCGGCTTTAGATGCACAATAATTAACCTGACCAGCATTACCAATAACTCCCGATACAGAAGACATATTAATAATATGTCCAGAACGCTGTTTTAACATAATTCTTGATACATGTTTCATACAGTTAAATGCACCCTTTAAATTTACTTCGATTACTTTATCAAATTCTTCTTCGCTCATTTTGAGAATCAGATTATCTTTTGTAATTCCTGCATTATTTACAAGAATATCAATAGAACCAAATTCTTTTTTTACAGAAGTTAACATTTCTTTTGCCACATCAAATTCTGATACATCCGCCTGATAAGCTTTTGCTTTTCCACCAGCTTGTGTAATTTCTTCTACCACTGCCTCTGCTTTTTCTTTGGATCCGCAATAATTAACGATTACAGTTGCTCCATATCCTGCTAATGTCAATGCAACTTCACGCCCAATTCCACGACTTGCACCTGTGACAACAGCAACTTTTCCTTTTAACATCCTAAAATCTCCTTTATTTTCTCCAAATCTTCCACTTTGGCAATATTGATCGCTTTTACATTTCGATTAATTTTTCTCATAAATCCACATAATGTTTTTCCAGGACCAATTTCTACAAATGTATCTGCTCCGTCTTCAATCATTTTTTCTATGGATTGTTCCCAGCAAACAGAAGAAGAAACCTGTTTTCCAAGAAGTTCCTTTACTGAATCTTTTGATGTAATAAATTTCGCTGTTGTATTAGCAACATAAGGGATCACAGGATCTTTTACTTCTACATCAGAAAGCACTTCAAAAAGCTTATCTCCTGCAGGTTTCAACATTGGTGAATGGAAAGGTCCGCTAACCTTTAATGGCAGCACTCTTCGTGCACCCGCTTCTTTTAAAGCCTCTCCTGCTTTCTTTACCGCTTCTGTCTCTCCGGAAATAACAATTTGTCCCGGACAATTATAATTGGCGATAGTAACAACTCCCTCAGCATCAGCAAGGACGGTTTCGATCGCTTCTTTTTTCATTCCAAGAACTGCTGACATTGCACCTTCTCCTGCCGGCACCGTATCCTGCATAAGAATACCTCTCTGTCTCACAACTTTTACTGCATCTTCAAAAGTCATAACATCAGCTGCAACTAGTGCACAATATTCTCCAAGGCTTAATCCTGCTGTGATATCTGGCTTTAATCCCATTTCTTCTACTTTTTTTAAAATGGCAACACTTGCCGTTACCATTGCTGCTTGTGTATATTCTGTAATGTTAATATCTTCATTTTCTTCAAAACAAAGTTTTTTTACATCAATATCCAACACTTCATTTGCCTTATCAAAAATTTCTCTGCTGCATGGAAATTCATCATAAAAATCTTTTCCCATACCTACATACTGCGCTCCCTGTCCCGGAAACATAAATACGACTTTACCCATGATCATTACCTCGTCGATCTAAAATTTATTTTGAGTTTCAAAATATTAGTTCAAAAAATTGACTTATAACCTAAGTTATAAGTCAATCTGTGAGTTCCTAGTCCTCTACACCTTTATCTTTTAAGTAATTGATTACATCTCCAACTGTATTCAGTTCAGCAAGATCGTCTGATGGAATTTCCACATCATATTCTTCTTCCAGTGCCATTACAAGTTCAAATAAATCTAAGGAATCTGCATCCAGATCATCTTTGAAAGAAGCTTCTAAAGTAACTTCATCCTCACTTACGCTTAACTGCTCTGCAATGATTTCTTTCATCTTTTCTAACATAATCATTCTCCTTTATTTATCCATTATAGTTTGATTTTCAAAGTATACTCTTTTTTGCTGTCGGTTGTCAAGTTTTTCAACCAAAATTTACCCCTTTATTATACGAAACTATGTAAGAATATGCAAGCAATTCATGGCAGAAACTCCATATTATATAACCAACAATCCATCGGCTCACTACCACCTTTTCATATAATTGTCTCCTTAAAAATTAAGGTAGTGTCAAATACTACCCATTTTTATTGTTCTAAAAATCTTTAAAACCTTGATTTATTGGAGGTTTGCAAATAAAAAGAGCATTGACCTCCATTTTGAAGTATAATGAATTCACCACAAACCATTATCAACAAAGGAGACAATGCTCATGGATATTATACTTTATTTACTTCACTTAATTCAATACCAACATAACCA
>NZ_JAHLPY010000022.1 GCF_018918155.1 Anaerostipes sp. MSJ-23 | reverse complement strand
TCGCTAACTATTGTAAAACTGCCGCTGTCTGTATTAAGCCCTTTATTGATAATTACGACTATAAGTCTGGCAGTGTCTTTACCGCCGATGAAACCTATATCAAAGTCCGTGGTATCAAAGCTTACATCTGGTTCATCATGGATGCCGCAAAAGGATAACTTTCAGTTCAACATCTACGACGGGGCCAGTTATGATCTGGCACTGTGGGTAGCCTACTACAACTTTCTTCGTCCCCATAAACATAATCATTATCAGGTACTCAACAAAGTAGATATGCTAAACGGTGCTGATAACATGCCGGGTAAATGGCAGCTTCTCATCTTTCTTGGGCAAAAAACGATTCAAAAGCTTCAAGCCGAAGGCTCTAACTGTTCTTGAGTTCTTCGCCGTCGGTAGGCCACTTACAGCAGTTCTTTTGTGTGCTGTCAAGGGTGGCGTCCCTATTCCTCAGACTAAAAATATCTGCGATTTTCAAGGTTCATCTGAGCCATTTTTTTGTCCCAATCTTTCATAGATCATTTGACACTATCAAAATATTAAGTATAAAATTTTCTTCATACAGTACGAGAAGTCAGTCTCGTTTAAATTTTATTATATCATATTGAAAGTGAGTGTGATATAATATTTGATAAACTATTTAAAGGCAGGTAATGGTTTGAAAGCACTATTTATTACAGAAAAACCAAGTGTGGCAAGAGAATTTGCCAAGGCACTTGAATTAAATGCAAAAAGTATGGATGGGTATCTGGAAGGAGAAAATGCAGTTGTTACATGGTGTGTGGGACATCTTGTAACAATGTCTTATCCAGATGCTTATGATCCATCATTAAAAAAGTGGGATTTTGATACGCTTCCATTTATTCCGCAGCAATTTATCTATGAGATAATTCCGGGTGTGAAAAAGCAATTTGATATTGTAAGTTCTCTCTTAAATCGTCAGGATATTGATACGATTTATGTATGTACAGACTCTGGACGTGAGGGAGAATATATTTACCGTTTGGTTGATCAGCAGGCAAATGTTGGAAAAAATAAGAAAAAGAAAAGAGTATGGATTGATTCACAGACAAAGGAAGAAGTGATTCGTGGAGTACGAGAAGCAAAAGATTTAAGTGAATATGATCATTTAGCATCTGCTGCTTACTTAAGGGCAAAAGAAGATTATTTAATGGGGATTAACTTTTCCAGAGCATTAACTTTAAAATATGGATGGACTCTTGGAAATTATTTGAATCAAAAACGGAGTCTTGTTGTAGCAGTTGGAAGAGTTATGACCTGCGTTCTTGGAATGATTGTAAAAAGAGAACGAGAAATACGAAGTTTTGTTCCGACACCATTTTATCGCATCATGGGACATTTTGACTGTCAGGGATTTTTAGTAGAGGCAGAATGGAAGGCAGTGAAAGGTTCTAAATACTTTCAGTCACCAAAAATTTACAAAGATAATGGTTTTTTAGATAAAAAAGAAGCACAAGAATTCGTGAAATATTTGGATGAACATTGTCACGGAGAAACAAAGGTAGAGTCTTGTACAAAACGTAAGGAAAGGAAAAATCCACCATTACTTTATAACCTGGCAGAACTTCAAAATCAATGTTCTAAGGTATTAAAATTAAGCCCGGATGAAACTTTAAAGATTGTACAAGAATTATATGAAAAGAAGATGGTTACTTATCCAAGAACGGATGCAAGAGTAATGTCGACAGCTGTTGCAAAAGAGATTCATAAAAATATTCAAGGACTAATGGCATATACCCCATTGTCTGATATGGCGTCAGAAATTTTGAAAGAAAAAAAGCAAATGGGAATTGCTAAGACAAAATATGTAGATGATAAGAAAATTACGGATCATTATGCAATTATACCAACGGGACAGGCAGTGCAAGTTTGTGCTTCACTTACACAAACTTCGAAGCAAGTCTATGATATGATTATAAGAAGATTCTTAAGTATTTTTCTTCCACCGGCAATTTATACAAAAATTCGTTTGGAAACAAAAACAGTGGAAGAAACTTTTACGGCAAATTTTCGCATGTTATCAGATCCGGGATATTTAAAGATTCTTCCAGCTGGGAAAAATCAAAAGGAGGATGCATTAAGCAAAGAGCAGATCGATGCGCTTACTTCTTTAAAGAAAGGAAGTCTTTTACCAATAAAAGAACATGTGATAAAAGATGGAACAACAACAGCTCCAAAACGTTATAATTCAGGATCTCTTATTCTTGCAATGGAAAATGCAGGGCAGCTAATTGAAAATGAGGATTTAAGAGAACAGATCAAAGGAAGTGGGATTGGGACGAGTGCAACTCGTGCAGAAATTGTGAAAAAATTGATTGCAAACAAATATGTTGCCTTAAATAAAAAAACACAGGTAGTTACGCCAACCATGATAGGAGAGATGATTGTGAATGTTGTGAATGCATCGATAGCATCCTTGTTAAATCCAACATTGACAGCTAGTTGGGAGAAAGGACTTACTTATGTGGCAGAAGGAAGCGTTAGTGAAGAAGAATATATGCAAAAATTAAGTACTTTTGTAGCACAAAAGACAAATGGAGTAAAAGAAACCAATATGCAATATCAATTGAAAAAATCGTTTGATCTGATTGCTCCTTATTATGAAAAAAATAAAAAGATTCCTTAACAGGAGTCTTTTTTTTTGCCTTTTTCCATATATTTGATTATACAGAAAAAAGGGAGGATATATGGGAAAGGAAAATGAGATTTTTGGAATACTGCCATTAAAAATAAGGTCATTGCTTGAAAAAAATGGGACAGAGATACAAAATATTCAAGAAATACGCCTAAGAAGTGGGCTTCCAATCATGATAGATTGTATGGAAGGGGAATATTTTTTAACAAAAGATGGCTTTTTGACAAAGAAAAAGGAAGACCTTTTGAAACTTTCAAGGGAAGAAATCCGTCAGACGTTGGAATATATCAGTAGTTATTCCTTGTATGCATACGAAAAAGAAATTCGTCAAGGATTTTTAACGATTCGTGGAGGACATAGAATTGGACTCTCTGGGACGGCTGTTATGGATGGTGAATCAGTCCGGACATTAAAGCATATTTCTTGTTTAAATATTCGAGTAGCACATCAAATTTTTGGATGTGCACAGAAAGTTTATGAAAAATGTCAAAGAAATGGAAAACTCTTACCGACGTTGTTGTTATCACCACCTGGGTGTGGAAAAACAACTATTTTGAGAGATCTGATTCGTTTTGTTTCCAATGCAGGAGAAACGGTTTCTGTTGTGGATGAACGAAGTGAGATTGCAGCGTCTTATCAGGGGGTTGCTCAAAATGATCTCGGGATTCGAACAGATATCATTGATGGATGTAAAAAAGATATTGCAATGAATATGATGATACGTTCTATGGCACCGGATGTGATTGCTGTTGATGAAATTGGTAGTAAGGAAGATGTAGATGCCTTGATGTTTTGTGCTTTTCGTGGATGTACACTACTTGCGACGGCACACGGAAAAAGTAGAGATGCACTTTTAAAAAATCCTTATATGAAAGAGGTAGTAAATCAAAAAATGTTTCAAAGATATGTATTATTAGAGTGTGGGAAACGTCCGGGAATCGTAAAAAAAATCTTAGATGAAAACGGGGTGGAAATACATGATTAAAATTATAGGAGTTCTCATTGTTATTTTTTCTGGAATATGTCTTGGATTTTCCAAGGCTGCTAGAGAACAAAAAAAACTTGAGCAGGGCATTGATTTAAAACGAATGCTTTATTTATTACAAAGCGAGATACGTTATGGATTTACACCGCTTCCGGAAGCCATCGCCTCGATAGCAGATAAAACGTCAGATGAGTGGAAGCCATTTCTTGTTCAGGTATCTACACAACTTTCTTCCAGAACAGAGGAATCTTTTTCATCTGTATGGAGTCATGCTTTACAGACACATTTAAAGGGTGTAATTTTGGAGCCTAAATTTTTAAAGGATCTATATTCTATGGGGGAAACGATGGGTTATCTTGATAAAGAAATGCAGGAGAAAACGATTGGATTCGCCATTGAACAACTAGAAGAACAAATTTTTCAAATGAAAGATGGTGTCATTAAAAATTGTAAAATGTATCGTTCCCTTGGACTTTCGTTTAGTTTACTGCTGATTATTCTTTTGATTTAAAGAGGTGGTTTTTTGAGTGTAAATATTATTTTTCGTATTGCAGCTGTTGGAATCCTTGTAACAATTCTTGTTCAGGTATTAAAGCATTCTGGAAGAGATGAGCAGGCATTCCTTTTAACATTAGCAGGGCTAATTCTTGTTTTGACATGGGTAATCCCATATATTTATGATTTGTTTGAGAGTGTTCAAACGCTTTTTACGATTTCATGACAATGGGGGTGATAGTATTATGATACAGGCAGCACTGTTTGGAATGATTGCAAGCCTTGCGGCAATGAAGATCAAAACCATTCGACCGGAAATCGGACTGGCTCTTGGAATAATTTCTAGTATCGTACTTGCTTTGTATGGCTTAAAGGAGATGAAAAAGATTCTTGAAATCTTTGAAACAATTGAAACATATTCTGGAATTCCCAAAAGTTATTTTAAAATTTTATTAAAATTGATAGGGATTTCTTTTCTTTGTGAATTTACATCCAATCTATGTAAAGATGCAGGACAGGCTACGATTGGAAAACAGATGGAGTTTATTGGGAAACTCTCAATTCTTGTTGTAAGTATTCCTATTTTTCAAGGGCTGTTAGAAACAATACAAAAATTGATCGGGAGTAGTTTATGAAAAAATGGATGGTTTGTCTTATAATTCCCTTTTTTATATCTTGTCAGGTGGTGTTGGCATCCGTTGATAAGATAGATCAAACTTCTTTGCAGCAGGCACAGACCGTTCTTTCCAATCAAAAAAGTGATGTTTCTTTGATAAAAGTGGTAGAAAAGCTAGCATCTGGAAATCTTTTGGGCGCAATGAAATATTTATGGCAGAAAATATCAGAGGAATTGTTTCATTCTTTGATCATTAATCAGAAATTTTTAAGACAAATGATCATTGCATCTTTGGTTGCGGCGGTGTTTAAAACTCTTTCAGATTCTTTTTTTCCAGGGAATGCTGGAAATACAGCGTTTTATGTTACTTATGTACTTTTGATTGGATTTATGGCGGACTCTTTTTATTTTTTTAATGAAACGACACAAAATTTGATGCAGACGATCTCAGATTATATGAAAGGAATGATTACAGCTTATTCGATTGCAATTGTGTCAACAGCTGGAGTATCAACATCGACAGCCGTTTATGAATTTTATTTAATGCTTATCTATGCAATGTCTATGTTAACAAAACATCTGATCTTTCCAATGATTAAGGTTTTTTTTGTTTTAAAAATGGTCAATCATATTTCAGAAGAAGAACATTTTTCCAGACTATGTAAGAGTATTCAAAAAATCGTAAAACTGTCGTTAAAAGGTTTTTTATCCATCATTCTTGGAATACAAATGATTCAATCTATGCTTTTGCCGGCAATGGATTCTTTAAAGAATACAGCATTTCAGAAAGGAATTTCATCCATTCCAGGGCTGGGAGGTGGAATGAATTCTGTTATGACAACAATGCTTGGAGGGGCAGTTGTCATAAAAAATAGTATTGGAGCAGCTGGAATTTTGATTTTAATTTTTTTGATTGTACCACCGCTTTTACAAATAGGAGTGGTTGTTCTTTCTTATGTTGGTACGGGAATTCTTTTACAGCCAGTTTCTGATCGCAGGGTAACAGGAGCGATGGATGCTGTGATTCAAAGTGGAAAGATGATGTTAAGTACGATTCTTACGATTACGGCTCTATTTATCCTTTCTATTGCAATGATTGCTTTTTCAACCAATGTAAATTATTATGCGGGGTGAGAAGATGACATGGATCAGATCGATTATCTTTTTTTTAATTCTTTCCACACTTGTTGGACAGCTGGTGGATGGAACAAAATATAAACCGTATATCAGTCTTGTCATTGGGTTTATGCTGATTTCTTTAATGTTACAACCAGTTTTATCATTGACAGGAAAAGAGGAAATCATACAAGAAACGCTTTCATCTATGACGAAGGAAATTCCTACATTTTCTTTTCGAGAAAGTGCAAAGGAAGCTAAAAAGCAGCAAATGGAAACACAAATTCAAAAAATATTAAAAGAATATAAGATCAAAGTTTTTCGTGTAGAAGTAGAAATGAATGACAATGGAGAAATGAAGTCTATTAACATACAAACAGATAAAAAGAGTAGAAGGGAAAAGAAAATAAAAACGATACTTTTAGGATTCTATAATCTGAAAGATTCTAATATAAATGTAAGTGAGTAGAGGAGTTATGATAGAAAGAGACAAACTGAAAAATATCATTGAAACAATCGGAATCAAGAAAATCATACTAATGTTGGCTCTTGGAATTTTTTTGATTCTTTTTAGTTTTCCATCTGCATCCAAAACGCAGAAAAAGCAGAAAGAAACAACGATAAGTCAGGAAGATTCAACGGACGTTTATGTGAAAAAACAAGAACAACGACTAGTTCGAGCATTAAAACAGGTGGAAGGTGTCGGTAAAGTAAAGGTGATGATTACTGTGAAATCCTCTACGGAATCTGTCATAAATAAAGACAGTCCTTATGAAGAAAGTACGAATGAAAAAGAAAAAACAGTAAAAGAGGGGGAAGAGACTATTTTAGTGGAGGAAGATGGGAAAAAGGTTCCTTATGTGATAAAAAAAATAGAACCGGAGGTGGAAGGTGTTGTTGTAGTTGCACAGGGAGGTGGAAATGATGTTGTTAGCAGAAATATCGTAGAGGCGGTTTCTGTTTTATTTCATATTTCATCCTACAAAGTAAAAGTCTTAAAAATGGAGGATTTGAAATGAAAAAAATCTTTAAGAAGAATCAGATGATTATTACGACCCTGGCCGTGATCATTGCAGTTGCCGGATATGTAAATTATAGTGGAAAATATAATAAATCATCTTCGAAAACAAAGACAAAAACGGTAGCAAATACAGCGAAAGAAACAGCTGGTCAGGTAAAAGATGACATTACAGATGTAGGTGAGGCAGTTCTTACCAATGCACAGGTGAGTAATTATGTGGCAAAGGCAAAACTTGAGCGGGAACAAACGCATAGTAAGGCAAAAGATACATTAGAAGAAGTGATTAAGGATAAAACAGTGAAAGATAGTGTCAAACAAGATGCAATTGATAAACTTTCTTCTCTTTCCGAGCAAATGGAAATGGAAACTGCTGCAGAGAACCTTCTTGGAGCGAAAGGATTTTTGAATTCTATTGTAACAATCACGAATCAAAAAGTCGATGTACTTGTTAATAAAAAAGATTTATCAAAAGTAGAAAGAAGTCAGATTGAGGATATTGTGATAAGAAAAACAGGGTGTAAATTAGATGATATTGTGATCACGTCGATTAAAACACAGGATTAATCTTTGTGTAGTCGTAAATAATAGTGGTAAAGCATCTGTTGATTTGGTATAATTATCAATAGAAGATTGCAGAAGTACAGGAGGCTTTTTATGGAAAATAAAAGTAGTTATAAGATAAAGGAAAAGGGATTGCTTGGAGAAGTCAAGATTGCAGATGATGTGATTGCAATTATTGCGGGCCTGGCTGCAACCGAAGTAAGCGGTGTTGCCAGAATGTGTGGAAATATTACAAATGAACTGGTCAGCAAGCTTGGAATGAATAAATTATCCAAAGGGGTCAGAGTAAATGTAGAAAAGGATTATGTTACAGTAGACCTTGCATTGGAGCTTGAATATGGGATCAGTATTCCGGAAGTGTCTTCTAAAGTTCAGGATCGTGTAAAATCAGCGATTGAAAATATGACTGGATTGAAAGTTCATGAAGTCAATGTACGCGTTGCAGGTGTTGCACTCGAGGAAGAATAACGGAGGGTAATCGTTCAATAGAAAAGCAAGGCATAAATTTTATCTCTGTGCCTGAAGAATAAAAGCGGACGGAACTTAAAAGTTCCGTCTTTGTATCGTAGAAAGGAAATCAAATGACAAGAAGTGAAGTAAGAGAACATATTTTCAGAATTTTATTTTGTGTGGAGTTTTGTGAAAAAGACGAATTTAAAGATCAGGTGGAATTATATTTCCAAGGACATGAAAAAATCAGAACAAAACAAAAAAAAGAAATTTTTGAGAAAGTGACGGATTTAATCGAACATCTTGATCAAATTGATGAGCAGATCGAAGCTCACACAAAAGCATGGAATCTAACTAGACTTGGAAAAGCGGAACTTTCTATTTTAAGAGTCGCAGTATATGAAATTTTATTTGATGAAAAAGTACCAAGAAAAGTTGCCATCAATGAAGCAGTAGAACTTGCAAAGAAATACTGTAATGAAAAGGCAGCGCCGTTTATTAATGGTATTTTAAGTAAGATTGGAACCGATGAGGATGAGAAATAAAGTTTTTTCTGTAACACAGATAAATTCTTATATTAAACGGATGTTTCAAAGTGATTATGCACTTCGTAAAATTTCTATCAAAGGGCAGGTGTCAAACTGTAAATATCACTCTTCTGGGCATATTTATTTTTCTTTGAAAGATGAGGAAGGACAGATGTCTTGTGTGATGTTTGCAAATGCCAGACAAAAAGGTCTGATGTTTGAGATGGAAGATGGACAGGAAGTGATTGTCAGTGGCAATATTAGTGTTTACGAAAGAAATGGAAGCTATCAGCTTTATGCTGATGAGATCCGTTTAGATGGGATCGGAGAACTTTATATTGCCTATGAACAGTTAAAACAGAAATTGTACGAAGAAGGGTTGTTTGACCACGAAAAGAAAAAAGGAATTCCGAAAAATCCAAAAAAAATAGGAATTGTTACGGCAAGAACTGGAGCAGCAATCCATGATATTGTCAGTACTGCAAAAAGGAGAAATCCGTTTGTCCAGTTAATTTTATATCCTGCAAAAGTGCAGGGAGATGGTGCTGCACAGACCATTGTTCGTGGAATTCAGATGTTGGATGCTTATGGAGTGGATATTATCATTATCGGACGTGGTGGTGGATCGATAGAAGATTTATGGGCTTTTAATGAAGAAATTGTTGCAAGAGCCATTGATGCGGCACAGACACCTGTGATTTCAGGAACCGGACACGAGATTGATACGACCATCGCTGATTATGCAGCGGATGTAAGGGCTGCGACACCGACAGCGGCTAGCGAACTGGCAGTTCCGGATATCAAGGAAATTATCGAAGGAATTGAAAATCGTTCTTATACATTGCATGTATTATTAAGACAAATTTTAAAACGTTATCAGTTGAGACTTCAGCGATATCAGTTAAGAATTCATCAAAAAGATCCAAAGATGGATCTACAGGAAAAGAAAATGCGTCTTTCCGATACACAAAAACAGTTATCTGAGCGAATGAAGCGGTTGATGATGACATATCATCATCAGCTAGAATTATATGTTGAGAAACTGGATGGATTATCGCCAACGGCAAAATTAATCAATGGATTTGGATATTTGGAAGAGTCCCATGGGAGACCACTGACAAGTGTTGAAAAGGTAAAAAAAGGAGACAAGATTTCCATTACAATTTCCGATGGGGTTATGGATGCAGTGATTCAAAATTTGAGAACGAAAAGAAATTTTGAACCTTAAAGAGGGGAGAGAACCTGGTGTTCTCTCTTTTTCTTTCATTATTAAAAAGAAAAAGAGAAAATGAAACTCTTAAAATGCATGAGTGTTTTGTCTCCTTGAAAAAAAACAGCATTTAAAGTATTATTATACTAGGTTTAATATAGAAGCGAAGGAGACTTATAGATGACAAAAAAAGAATTTCAGATTGATCAAGGATTTGATAAATTAGATCAGATTCTTGAAAAACTGGAAAGTGATGATATTAGACTTTCTGACGCAGTAAAGTTATACACAGAGGGTGTTGAAGTAGTGAAAAAATGCAAAGATTCTTTAGATAAAGTAGAAAAAGAATTGATAATTTTGGATGAAAATGGGGAAGAATATGAATTTTAAAGATGAAATGAAAGAAAAAACCAGTCAGATCGAACAGATTCTAGATCAATATCTTCCAGAACCGGAAGGGCTTCAGAAGACAGTTCTGACAGCGATGAATACCACGGTAAAAGCCGGTGGAAAGAGACTGCGTCCAATGCTGATGCAAGAAGTATATCATATGTTTGGCGGAACAAATAAAATCGTTGAGCCTTTTATGGCTGCAATAGAGATGATTCATACGTATTCGTTGATTCATGATGATCTTCCAGCGCTGGACAATGATGATTATCGAAGAGGACAAAAAACTTGTCATATTGTTTATGGAGAAGACATGGCGATCCTAGCGGGAGATGCACTTCTTAACTATGCATATGAAGTTGCGGCAAAAGCATTTGATATGGCACAGGGAGAAGAAAATTTTCATCGTACCGTTGAAGCGATGAAAGTACTGGCACAGAAACCTGGAATTTATGGAATGATCGGTGGACAGGTCGCAGATGTGGAACTAGAGGGACAACCACTTACAATGGAACAAATTCTTTTCATCCATAAACATAAAACATCTGCAATGATTGAGGCATGTATGATGATCGGTGCAATTTTAGCAGGAGCCACAAAAGAAGATATTCATCAGATGGAACAATGTGGAGAATATATTGGACTTGCCTTCCAAATCCAGGATGATATTCTTGACTTGATTGGTGATGAAAAGACGATTGGCAAGCCAGTAGGAAGTGATGAGAAGAATCATAAAGTGACTTATGTAACATTAAAGGGACTTGAACAATCGAAAGAAGATGTTGCAGCTATTTCTATGAAAGCAATTGAGATACTAAAACAGTACGATAAAGAAAATGGATATCTGACAAACCTGACAAAATTTCTGATACATCGAACATGTTAGAAATAATCAGGTTTGAGAGGAGTTTATAAGTATGTTAGAGAAGATCAATCAGCCAAATGATATTAAAAACATCAGGCCAGAAGACTATAGAATTTTGGCTAAAGATATCCGACGATTTTTATTGCAAAATGTTAGCAAGACGGGTGGACATTTAGCCTCGAATCTTGGAATTGTGGAACTTACGATGGCATTGCATCTTGTGATGGATTTTCCAAAAGATCGTTTGATTTTTGATGTGGGACATCAGTCTTATGTTCACAAGATTTTAACTGGAAGAAAAGAGGGGTTTAAAAATTTAAGACAATTTCATGGAATGAGTGGATTCCCAAAACGGAAAGAAAGTGACTGTGATGCTTTCCATAGCGGACATAGTTCCATGTCACTTTCCACAGCTCTTGGAATGGCAGCAGCCAGAGATATTAATAAAACGGATGAGACAATTGTTGCAGTCATTGGGGATGGAGCTTTGTCTGGCGGTATGGCATTTGAAGCCTTAAATAACATGAGTCGTTTAAGACAGGAAAGAAAAAATTTGATCATCATTCTCAACGATAATAAAATGTCAATTGCGGAAAACGTTGGTGGAATGTCTGCATATTTAAATAGAGTAAGAACGCAAAAAGAATATGTGGAATTTAAGGGAAATGTGGAACAGTCTTTGTCAAAAATTCCGGGTATTGGAGATGGATTGATCCGTGTTTTAAAAAAATCTAAGGATTCAATTAAACAGTTGTTTGTACCAGGGATGATGTTTGAGGATATGGGACTTACCTATGTTGGCCCGATTGATGGGCATGATATTCCTAATATGGTAAGTATTTTAAAACGTGCCAAACAATTACAGGAGCCAATCATTATTCATGTTGTTACAAAAAAAGGAAAAGGTTATATTCCGGCAGAAAAGAATCCGGCAAAATTTCATGGAATTGGTCCTTTTTCTTTGAAAAATGGTGAAGTGATTGGTAAAAGTAATCGCCCATCGAATACAAAAATCTTTTCTGAGACTTTGCTGCAGGCAGCGACGGATGATCCAAAGATCATGGCAGTTACAGCTGCAATGCCAGATGGAACGGGGCTTCAGAAATTTGGTGAGGTATATCCAGAGCGCTTTTATGATGTTGGAATTGCAGAAGAGCATGCAGTAACTTTTTGTGCTGGGATGGCAGCTAACGGATTAAAACCCGTTTTTGCTGTGTATTCTACTTTTTTACAAAGAGGTTTTGATCAGGTTTTACATGATGTAGCAATTGGAAATTATCCAGTGATTTTTGGTTTAGATCGTTCTGGTTTAGTTGGAGCGGATGGAGAGACGCATCAGGGAATTTTTGATATTCCGTATTTATCTATGATTCCAAATGTGACGGTGATGGCACCGGTGAATGGAAAAGAATTAAGAGAGATGCTTCTATTTGCTTTACATCATGCGAAAGGACCAACAGCAATTAAATATTCTAGAGGAACTGCAGAAAGTCTCTATGAGGAGTCTTTTGAAGAAATTTCTTTTGGAAAAGGACAAGTATTAAAAGAAGGAAAAGATGTTGTACTTTTAAGTGTTGGAAATATGCTTTCAGAGTCAGTAAAAGCCATTCAGATGTTAAAAGAAAAAGGTTATGATGCAGGATTAGTGAATCCACGCTTCGTAAAACCGTTAGATGACAAATTATTAGATCGACTGGCAAAAAAATATTCATGCATTGTAACAGTAGAAGAAGGAATCTTAAATGGCGGTTTTGGTTCTATGGTTATGCAGTATCTGTATTCAAAAGGATATCGTGGGAAAATAAGAAATATCGGAATCGAAGATCAGTTTGTAGAACATGGATCGATCCCTGAACTTCGAAAGATGCTCAAGATCGATGGAGAGAATATTGCACGGTCTGTACAAAAGTGGATGGAGGAAAAATAATTGAAAAAACGATTAGATATATTACTAGTAGAAAAAGGATTGGCAGCTTCCAGAGAAAAAGCAAAAGCAATCATTATGTCTGGCATTGTCTTTGTGGATGGACAAAGAGAAGACAAAGCTGGATCTACTTTTGACGAAAAACAAGAAATTATTGTAAAAGGAAAGACACTTCCATATGTTAGCCGTGGTGGTTTGAAGCTAGAAAAGGCAATGAAAAATTTTGGGCTTTCTTTAAAAGGAAAAGTTTGTATGGATGTTGGGGCTTCTACTGGAGGTTTTACAGACTGTATGCTGCAAAATGGAGCAGTAAAAGTATATTCCGTAGATGTTGGGCATGGTCAGTTAGACTGGAAGTTGCGTAATGATGAAAGAGTGGTTTGTATGGAACGGACCAATATGCGTTATGTAACAGAAGAAGATATTGAAGAACCGGCACAGTTTGTGTCAATTGATGTTTCTTTTATTTCATTGACAAAAATTCTTCCAGCGGTTTATCGAATTCTTGTGGATGGAGGAGAAGTTGTTGCTCTAATTAAACCACAGTTTGAGGCAGGAAGAGAAAAGGTGGGGAAAAAAGGCGTTGTAAGAGATCATAAGGTTCATGAAGAAGTAATTCTAAAAATTTGTGATTTTGCTGCTTCCAATGGTTTTAAATTGTTACATCTGGATTATTCTCCAATTAAGGGACCGGAAGGAAATATTGAATATCTTTTACACATGCAGAAAACACAGCAGATGGAAAATGACCATGATCTGGAACAGGAAATTCCAAAAGTTGTCAATGACTCACATCAGGACTTAGCAAAGAATACAAAGGAATAATATGAAAAATTTTCTAATTTTAACGAATAAAAAAAAGGATCCAGGACTAAAGATTTCAAAACATATACAAGAGTATATAGAGAAATCAGGAGGAACCAGTTACCGAATGTGTGATTTTACAAGAGATATTCAAGAAAATATTGGATGTATTACAAAAGATACGGAATGTGTCATTGTTCTTGGTGGAGATGGGAGTATGCTTCATGCTGCCAGATTGGTTGTTCCATATGATATTCCAATGGTAGGAGTGAATCTTGGAACTCTTGGATTTTTAACAGAAATTGAAATTCCAAAACTCTTTGAGGGCCTTGATTGTCTTTTAAATGATCAATTCCATATAGAAGAACGAATGATGCTAGATGGAAGGGTATTCCATAATAAAAAAGGCACATATCATTTGAATGCTTTAAATGATATTGTTATTACAAGGAGTGGATTTTCAAGAATCATTTCTTTTAAAATTTTAGTTAATGGGAAGTTTTTAGATGATTATGCCGCAGATGGCGTTATCGTTTCAACGCCAACGGGTTCAACTGGTTATAATCTTTCCGCTGGAGGACCAATTGTAAATCCAAAGGCTAATGTTATTTTGGTAACACCGATTTGTCCACATTCTATGCAGGCAAAAAGTATGGTGCTTTCTGCAGAAGATGAAATTGAAATTCGAATTGAACCAGTTCGTGATAATCAGCTGGAGGAAGCCTATATTACTTTTGATGGTCAAGTTGCGCAAAAACTTCAGCCTGGAGATATTTTAAAAATTAAAAATTCATCAAAATTTGCGAAAGTTATTAAAGTGAATGGTGATAGCTTTTATAAGACACTGAGAATCAAGGTTGGTGGAAAATATGAAGAAAAATAGACAGGAAGCGATCATTGAGCTGATTCAAAAATATCCCATTGAAACACAAGAAGAGTTGCTTTCAAGACTTCATAAATTGGGATTTCAAACAACTCAGGCAACAATTTCCAGAGATATTAGAGAACTAGAGCTTACGAAAGTTCCAACATCGGATGGAAAGCAGACGTATAGTCTTTTGGATCGAGAAAATAAGGCTGGGAAAAAATACCAGAGAATTTTGTCGGAAGCAATTCTTTCGATGGAGTTAGCAGAAAATATGTTGGTCATTAAGACGATTTCTGGAATGGCTATGGCTTCTGCAGCAGCACTGGATGCAATTGAAATTACTGGAATGGTTGGTACTATCGCAGGAGATGACACAATTATGTGTGTTATGAAGGACCGTAGTGTTGGAAAAACAGCCATTGCAGAAATCAAACAGTTGATAAAAAATATAGAAAAATAGACAGCGGAGGAATTTATGCTACAAAACTTACATGTGAAAAATCTTGCGTTGATTGATGAAGTAGAAATTACATTTCATGAACATTTAAATATTCTGACAGGAGAAACAGGGGCTGGAAAATCTATTTTGATTGGATCTATTGAAAGTGCTCTTGGAAAAAAAGTATCGAAAGATATGATTCGTCCGGGAGCTAAAGAAGCGGTTATTGAATTATTGTTTTGGATCGATGATCCGAATGTGATCAAAGAAATTGAGCAGTTTGATCTTACGGTGGAGGAAGGACAGGTTTTTATTCGTCGTGTTATTACCGAAAAAAGAAGTGTTAATAAGATTAATGATTGTATGGTAACTCTTCACACGTTAAGAGAAGTGTCCAGCCGACTGTTTGATCTTCATGGGCAGCAGGAGCATCAAACGCTATTAAAGGAGAAAAATCATCTGAAAATGTTAGATCATTTTCTGTCAGAACAAGACCAGGAACTTTTAAAACAATGCCGTTTATATGAACGTCGTTATAGAGACATTGGAGTCAAAATAGATTCTCTTATGATGGATGATAGGCAACGTTTAAGAGAAATTGGATTTTTAGAACATGAGATTCATGAAATTAAAGAAGCTGCTCTTCGATTGGGAGAAGATGAACAGCTGGAAAAAGATTATCGTAAAATGCTTCACAGCAAGGAGATTGCAGCATCTTGTAGTATTGTAGATAGACTTACTGGATATGAGGAGGATACGGCGATAGGAAATCAGCTGACAGAAAGTATGCATAGGCTTCAGGAAGTCAGTCATCTCGATTCGACGGTTCAAGAATTTTATGATCAATTGCTTGAGATAGAAGATCTTCTTGGAAGTTTGCATCAGGAAATTTCAAATTATATGGAAGAAATAGAATTTAATCCACAGATGTTTACGGAAATAGAAGAACGGCTTAACCTTATCAATGGATTAAAAGGAAAATATGGGAATACAATAGAAAAAATCATTTCCTATCAGGAAGAATCGAAGCAGCGGCTGGATGTCTTAAAAAATGCTGAAAATGAGGCAAAACATTTAGAAGAAGAACAAAAATTTATAGAAGGAGAATATAGGAAAGTAGCTTGTAGTCTTTCAGTATCGAGAAAGAAAATTGCAGTGAAACTGGAGAAACAAATTACAAAGGCTTTAGAGGATTTAAATTTTCTTTCTGTTGTATTTAAAATCGACATAGCAAAAGAGAAACAAATGACACCAGATGGAGAAGATCGTGTTTGTTTTATGATTTCTACGAATCCAGGGCTTCCGATTCGGCCAATTCAAGATGTAGCATCGGGAGGGGAGCTTTCTCGTATTATGTTGGCTTTAAAATCGGTTCTTGCTGATGTTGATCATGTGGGATCCTTGATTTTTGATGAGATTGATACTGGGATTAGTGGTGAAACGGCAAATCGTGTGGCAAAAAAAATGGCATGGATTTCCAGAAAGCATCAAGTCATAGCCATCACTCATCTTCCACAGATTGCAGCTATGGCAGATGCTCATTATTCGATTGAAAAACAGACAAAAGATCAAAAAACGACTACACAAATAAGAGAGCTTAAGGAACAAGAGTCATTGGAAGAAATTTCCAGAATGATTAGTGGAAATGAAAGAACAGAAACTTCGATAGAGAATGCAAAAGAAATGAAATCTTTAGCAAATGACGCAAAATTATACTGAGTTTATTTCGATGAATAGGCACATAATAAGAAGGATGTATCACAAAAGAAGATACGTCCTTTTTTTAGGAGGTAAACTATGCGAAAAGTCTATTATCGAAGAGTTCTATTGGTTATATTGTTTTTTCAAATTTTGGCATTTGGTTTTTTATATGTACGATATTGTAAAGATCAGGTTCCATCTTCCATTCACATCAATCAAGGCGAAAAAACATGCCTGCAATATGATGTACCAGTGACGGCGACAATTCATAAACAAACCATCCGTTTAAACCAGCCGTTTATTATTGAAGAGAAACAAACCGGACAATATGAGATGAAATTAAAATTGTTCGGGAAAATTCCACTAAAGAACATGAAGGTAACGGTAGTAAAAAAACAAAAAGTAGTTCCAAGTGGAAAAGTGGTTGGTATTTATGTAGAAACGAATGGACTTTTAGTATTAGAAACGGATACCTTTACTGGAATTGACGGGGCAAATCATGCACCTGCCGGGCAGAAACTTCAAAAAGGAGATTATATTTTATCTGTCAATGGAAATGCTATTCCATCGAAGGCGGATTTTATGAAAATGATCAATGAAAGTAAAGGAGAAGAGGTATTACTGGCAGTAAAGCGAAAATCAAAGAAAATATCAGTAAAAGTTAAACCGGAATTATCAGCTACAGATCATCAGTATAAAATTGGCGTTTGGGTGCGAGATAATACACAGGGAATTGGAACGATTACTTATACAAGAGGAAATGCTTTTGGAGGACTTGGACATGGAATCTGCGATATGGATACTGGACAGCTAATGGAAATTCGTGGAGGATACCTAATGAATGCCAGAATTGATTCGGTTGCAAAAGGAAAATCAGGTACTCCTGGAGAAATTGTAGGAAGTATTTACTATAAGGAAGAAAATTTACTTGGGACGATTGAAAAAAATAGTAATGTCGGGATTTTTGGTATAACAAATGCTTCTAACGAAAAAGAATGTGAGATTGGATATCGACAAGATATAAAAAACACAAAAGCAATGATCTTGTCGGATATTAGCGGTGAAATGAAATCATATGAAATTCAAATACGGAAAGTTAATTCTGATCATACCGAAAGCACAAAAGGAATGGAAATTGAAATTACAGATAAAAGATTATTAAAACTCACCAATGGGATTGTTCAAGGAATGTCAGGAACACCAATCATACAAAATGGCAAATTTATTGGGGCAATTACTCATGTTTTTGTAAACCAACCTTCTAGAGGATATGCGATTCTCGCAGAAACGATGCTTCAGCAAATGGAAAAAGAATAAAATATTTTTGTGTATTCTTCCAAAAAGATAGAAACAGGAAAGAAAATGTCTTCTGTCTTTTTGGAATTTTTTGCACTTTTTGAAAGAAGGGTGTACAATGAATACAAAATTGAGAATAAAGAAAGAGAGTGAGATAAGTGGAAATAAGTTTGATCTTATTAAAACAGATTATAGAATTATTTTTTATTATGTTAATGGGAATGGCTATCGTTAAATGTGGTTTATTAAAATCGTCAGACAGCAAGATCCTATCTGTCGTTATGGTTTACCTTGTGATGCCGTGTGTCATTATTCATTCTTTTCAAATCCATGCAACTAGCCGGGTTCAGAAAGGATTGATTTACGCTGTCATCCTATCTGTTATTGTACATATTATTTTTCTTTTATGTAATCAGATTTTTGCAAAAATATTTCGTATGAATGCAATTGAACAAACAAGTATTATTTACAGCAATGCAGGAATTCTTGTTATTCCGCTTGTTAAAGCTTTGCTTGGTTCGGAATATGTTGTTTATTCTTGTGCGTTCCTTGTTATACAACTTGTATTGATTTGGACGCATGGCACAAGTTTAATTAGCGGAAAAAGACAGTTTGCATTAAAACAAATTATAAAAAATAATAACCTGATTGCAATCATTGTCGGAGCTGTTTTATTTTTACTTCATGTTTCTCTTCCGGATGTCATTGATAGTACATTAAATACAACAGGATCTATGATTGGACCAATTGGTATGATGTTGGCAGGTATGGTCATTGCAGATAGCTCTTTGAAAAAATTATTTTGTACAGCACGCAATTATCTATCGGTTCTTTTACGTTTGGTCATATTACCAGTTATTACACTTATTGTTTTAAGAGTGATAGGAGCGTCAGGATGGGTTAGTAATGGAAAATCTCTCTTGATGATTGTATATCTGGCAGCAATTACACCAACTTGTGCAACACTAACATCACTTGCTCAGCTTTATGATAAACATGTAGCACAAGCAGGAGAGGTCTATGTCTTATCAACGATTTTGTCGATCATTACAATGCCAGTTTTTATTGGAATCTTTCAGTGGATTTTTGCATAAATAAAAGAAAATATTATTCTTTTGTTCGGACGGTGTTTCGATAGTCTCTTGGTGTACTGCCAATGATTTCGTGAAATTGTTTAGAAAAATGGCTTGGGCTTGCAAATCCACATTCCATAGCAATGTCTGTAATAGGAAGATCTGTTTTTGAAAGTTGATCTGCTGCATATAAGATACGTTTCTTTTTTACATAGGACATTGGGCTGTAGTGCAGGTAACGTTTAAAAATTCGTTGGCATTCCCTTGTGCAAATATTAGCACTTTCTGCAATATCAAAAACAGATATAGGTTCTCGTAGATGCGTATCGATCCATGTTAGCATTTGTTTGATGCGCTTTTCTTGTGTATCAGAAAAGTGCAAAGAGGTCTTTTGAGCGGAAAATTTTCTGCAAATAAGAAATAACATTTTTGATAATGCATATCGGATATCTAATTCATATCCGCAATATTCCTTCTTACAAGCATAAAATGCCTGATGAAATAATGAAAAAAATGGTGAATCGTCCTGTGTTGTTTTATAAAAAGGATAGAAAGCTGGTGCATTTTTTAAAATTGGGCGGACATAGGAAATATCAAAAATACTGCCTGGAGTTCCGCCAACGATATTGGAGTCAAAAATAAATGAGCGGAATAAACAGGGTTTGGAATTTTCACAGGAAAAGGAATGGAGAATATTGGAATTAATAAAACATCCTTCTCCAGAAGAAAGTGTATAACGTTGATCTTCGATGCCAATTTTTACATGTCCTTCTAGTAAAATAAAGATTTCAAGTTCTTTATGCCAATGTGGAGAAATACAGTCTGTAAGATATTGATGGACATCTGCCTCATTAGCAATAAAGTTAAAAAGTTGGTTATATTCTTTTAATTCTTTTCCTTTAGAATCTGTTTTTATATTATTTTTGCTTTGAATCATAAACCGTTCCTTTTTTTGATTTGTCGTTTTTATTATAGTATACATCGCTTTTAATAAAGCATCAAATGATTTATAAAATTAAAATAAAATCAAAGAAGATTAACGGGAGAAAAGGAGAGATAAGATGACGGCAATAATATTTGATTTTAATGGAACTATGTTTTTTGATGAAAAATTCCAGGAAATCTCATGGAAAGAGTTTATGGAAAAGAAAATAAATCGAGCAATTACGGATGAAGAATTTCAGACATATATTCATGGAAGAAACGCATCGGAAACGTTTGAATATTTTTTGGGATATCCGCTTTCAAAAGAAGATATAGAACAGATGGCCGAGGAAAAAGAAGTCGTTTACAGAAAACTTTGTCTGGCAAGTAAAGACTTTCATCTTGCACCAGGACTTGAAGAATTGCTGGATAAATTGAAAGAATTTAAGATGCCGATGACAATTGCTACGGCATCTGGCTGGAAGAATGTTCAATTTTTCTTTCAATATCTTCATTTAGATCGTTGGTTTGATATTCATCAAGTGATTTATAATGATGGAAAAGTTGCAGGCAAACCTGCACCAGATTTATTTTTAAATGCAGCAAAAGTATTGGAGAAAGATATTCATGATTGTATTATTTTTGAAGATTCCGTTTCAGGAATTGAAGCTGCCAAAAGAGCACAAGCAAAAAGAATTGTAGGAGTTGCATCCATGAGTAGACAAGAAAGCTTAAAAAATTCAGGCGCAACAGATATTATCTGTGATTATACAGATCAAAAAGAAGTTTTAAAAATTATAAAAGAATAGGGAAAAGCACCAAATTCTGACTTGACGGACCAATTGTTTGTGCTATGATGTACATGACAAAAAGTTCTAAAGCAGAAGAGGTGTTAATGATGAATCAAGAACGACAAACGCAACTCGAAAATATAATAATTCTTTTGTTAGCATTATTATCTGCAGCGATCTTTATCATTAGCTTTTTTCCATATAGCGTATGGCTGAATAAAATTCAAACCTATGTAGAGATGGGAAGAACGGTGGAGCGTGCATTTTCCTTTATTATGCTAATCCTTTGCGGACAATTGATGAAGCGAAAGCATACGGCATGGAGCATTGTTATTATAATTCTTATGATCAATATGATACGTGGAATGATAGGATATCGATATGGAATTCGGATTGGAATTGCAGTAGGAAGTGCGTTCTTTTTCCTTTCTTTTCTCTTTTTTAGAAAAGATTTTTGTTGTCCTTCTTCCAAAACCTCCAAAAAGAAAGCAATTTTATTTTTCTTACTTTCTTTTATTGGGGTGCTTATCAATGCAGGACTTAGTTATCATTATATGAGAATTGGTTTGATCAATCAACCAGTATCTTTTTTTGAAAGTTTGAAAAATGGTATGGGAATGATTTTTGGAATGCGAGTGTTGCTTCCAGGAGGACGTGGGATTCATTATTTTGAAAGTCTTGTATTTTTCTTTAGTTGGGCTTGCATTTTTGCAGCAGTACTTTATGCAGTACGACCGTGGCTTGCACAAAAACAAAGAAAAGCATCCGATGTACAACATGCGCGAACCTTATTAAATCTTTATAGTCAAAATCCAGCAGCGTATCTTACATTAGAAGAAGATAAAATGTTATTTTTTGGAGAAAAAGTAGATGGTGTTATCCCATATGGGGTAGTCAATGATACTATTGTTGTTAATGGAGATCCAGTTTGTGCGGATGAAGATTTTCCTCAGCTTTTATCAGAATTAAAGAATTTTTGTAAGAGGAGTGCACATAAATTATTTATTTTGAATGCAACGGATCATTTTCTTGAAGAATACAAAAAGCAAGGTTTTGGTTATGTGAAATGTGGGGAAGAGGCACGTTTTTGTTTAGATGAATATGAAATTAGTGGTAAAAAAGGACAAAAAATGCGCATGAATATTAACCATGCGAAAAAAGCAGGTGTTACAGTAGAAGAATATCATATTAAAACAAAACGAGACCCTCAGATAGAACAAGAATTTGATCGGATCTCCAAAGAATGGTTGGAAGGGAAAAAGGGTTCTTTGCTTCAATTTGTGTTAGGTTCTGTAGGACTTGAAAATCCGATGGATAAACGATATTTCTATGCAAAAAATGTCCAGGGAAAGATTGTTGCTTTTATTGTATATGTACCGTTTATGGGGTTAAATGGATATATGGCAGATGTCACAAGGCATGGAAATGATGCACCGGGTGGTGTGATGGAATATATTAATTATGAGGCTTTTCAGGTCTTTAAGAGTGAAGGTGTAAAGTATGGAAGTTTAGGTGTAGCACCATTAGCTGGACTGGATGAAAAAAGTTCCAATCCAGTAGAACGATTGCTTTGCTTTGTATATAATCATTTGAATGAATGCTATGGATTCCGTGATCTTCATCGAGCAAAGAAAAAATATAGTCCGAATGAATGGGTGCCATCTTATTATGTATACCTTCCATCGATTCCAACACCAGATATGTTTTATGCGATTGTTCGAATTCAAAATCCACAAGGAATGATGGATTATGTAAAATCGTTTATGAAAAACTGGAAAAGAGATGGCAAAAAATATGGAGCAAACAAAGGATAAATTAGAACAAAATGGTTTTATTAAAATACCAGATGGAATAATTTATTATGAGAGTTATGGGAAAGGAATTCCGATAATTCTACTTCACGGAAATGGAGAAAATCTTTCGGTATTGAAGGAATATGGAAAAGAACTGGAAAAACACTGCAGAGTAATTTTAATGGACAGCCGGGCACATGGACGTTCTACTATCAAAATGTCTGCATTAAAGAAAAAAACAACAGCGCAGGATATGGCAGAAGATGTGAAAGTTTTGATGGACGTTATAGGAATTCATCAGGCAGTTTTTCTTGGATTCAGTGATGGTGCCAATACAGCTTTGCAATTTGCTGCATCTTATCCACAAAGGACAAAAGGAGTTATCGCAGTTAGTCCAAATGCAAATCCCAAAGGATTGGTTCTTCCGATACGTATCTGGGCAAAGTTTAATCATGATTTGCTTGGCGGAATTCATCGATTCGTTAAACATCATGCAAAAGCAGAAAAAGAAATACAAAAACAACAATTATATATGAATCTTTTGCTTGATTCACCGAATTTGACACAAAATCAGTTAAGATGTGTTAAATGTCCGGTATTAATTTTTACAGGGACATGGGATATCATAAAAAAAGAACATATTCATTGGATTGCAAAAAATTTGAAAAACAGCCATGTAATTCGGATGCAAGGAGCGACACATCTTTCTTTTTATCGTAGAAAACAAGAATATTTGCCTTGTATTTGGAAATTTCTTAATGTTGCTGATTGATAGAAAAAGGAAACAGACGTTAAAAATTTAGAATGTTTGTTTCCTTTTTTATTTTTTTATAACTGGTTATTGGGAAAAGCAATATTCTTTTCTGTAAAAATCAGTTGACACTTATGTCTTCACATGGCATAATACGACACATAGACATAAAACATATAAAGCAAGTATGAAAAGTATGAAATATAAAAATAACTGACTGGAAAACCGGAGGTTATGATCAAGAAACGGAGAAGTCCGTGGATGAGATCATGACCTTTTTTGTTTGTAGAATTAAAAAAGAGAGTCAATTTTATTGACTCTCTACATGAACAAAAAACACGTATTTTTGCGGTTCTTTAGAATTTACCTGCTTTTGCAGCTTCTTCAATGGATACTGCAACTGCAACAGTAGCTCCTACCATTGGGTTGTTACCCATTCCGATTAATCCCATCATTTCTACATGGGCTGGTACAGAAGAAGATCCAGCAAACTGTGCATCACTATGCATACGTCCCATAGTATCTGTCATACCATAAGAAGCTGGTCCTGCAGCCATGTTATCTGGATGAAGTGTACGTCCTGTACCACCACCGGAAGCTACAGAGAAGTATTTTTTACCCTGTTCAATACATTCTTTTTTGTATGTACCTGCAACTGGGTGCTGGAAACGAGTTGGGTTTGTAGAGTTACCTGTGATAGAAACATCTACACCTTCTTTGTGCATGATTGCAACACCTTCGCGTACATCGTTTGCACCATAGCAGTTAACCTTAGCTCTTAATCCTTCAGAATAAGATTTTCTGAAGACTTCTTTTACTTCACCTGTGTAGTAATCCATTTCAGTTTCAACATATGTAAATCCATTGATTCTGGAAATGATCTGTGCAGCATCTTTTCCTAAACCATTTAAGATAACTCTTAAAGGTTTCTGACGAACTTTGTTTGCTTTTTCAGCGATTCCGATCGCACCTTCAGCAGCAGCGAAAGATTCATGTCCTGCTAAGAATGCGAAACATTCTGTTTCTTCTTCCAGAAGCATTTTTCCTAAGTTACCATGTCCAAGACCTACTTTACGCTGGTCTGCAACAGATCCAGGAATACAGAATGCCTGAAGTCCTTCACCAATAGCAGCAGCAGCATCTGCAGCTCTCTTGCAACC
Source organism: Anaerostipes sp. MSJ-23 (assembly GCF_018918155.1). Taxonomy (GTDB): domain Bacteria; phylum Bacillota; class Clostridia; order Lachnospirales; family Lachnospiraceae; genus Anaerostipes. The sequence goes on along the minus strand of NZ_JAHLPY010000022.1, from coordinate 16,515 downwards.
CTTTTTGATTGCGATGGCAGCACCTACTGTGTAAGCCCATTTTGCATTTTCGAAGCAAATTGGCTGAATTGCTTCAACCTGAGCATAAACGTCTAATCCTGCAGCTTTTGTAACTTCAGCAGCTTCTTCGATAGAATTGATTCCATACTCTTTTAAAACAGCAAGAATCTGTTTTTCTCTTCTTTCATATGATTCAAATAAAGCCATTATTCGTTACCTCCTATTCCTTTCTTGGGTCAACAATTTTAACAGCGTCATCAACGCGTCCGTATTGACCTTTGGCCTTGTCCAGTGCAGTCTGAGCGTCGTCTCCGGCTTTGATGAAGTCCATCATTCTACCAAAGTTAACAAACTGGTATCCGATAATTTCATCATCAGCGTCGAGAGCGATACCTGTAACATATCCTTCAGCCATTTCAAGATAACGAGGACCTTTTTTGAGTGTTCCGTACATTGTACCAACCTGAGATCTTAATCCTTTACCTAAATCTTCAAGACCAGCACCGATTGGAAGCCCTTCTTCAGAGAAAGCACTCTGAGTTCTTCCATATACGATTTGTAAGAATAATTCTCTCATTGCTGTATTAATAGCATCACAAACTAAGTCTGTATTTAATGCTTCTAAGATTGTTCTTCCTGGTAAGATTTCAGATGCCATAGCAGCGGAATGTGTCATTCCTGAACATCCGATGGTTTCTACTAATGCTTCCTGAATAATCCCTTCTTTAACGTTAAGAGTTAATTTACATCCTCCCTGCTGAGGTGCACACCAACCAATACCATGTGTTAATCCTGAAATGTCTGTGACATCTTTTGCTTTTACCCATTTTGCTTCTTCAGGAATTGGCGCAGCTCCATGGTTTACACCCTGAGCTACTGTACACATTTGTTCTACTTCATGTGAATAAATCATGTTGAAACTCCTTTCAGTATTAAAAATAACACCTTCATTTTAGCACATTGTTAAAAATAAAACAACAAATATTCTTAATATCTTCGTTAACTTTTGCAAAGAATTTGTAAGTATGTTTGATAAAAAGCAGATTTTGATCGAATAAATTATTTTTTTGCAAAAATTTAGAAAAAAATCGGTTTTAAACAAAAATTTAAAATAATAATCTGAAAAATTAATAAAAAAATAATAATTTCTTTTTGTTTAAGAAAAGTCTTTTTTTTTCTTATACGTTATAATAAAATAATGTGTAAGGAGGATTTTAGTATGGACACAGCAGAAAATCAAACTAATTATGACAGACCGTTGAAAAAGCGGTGGATGGATTTAAAAAATCGCAGAGAAGAATTGCTAAAAACAATGTGCCCTGAAATAGCAAATATTCCAAATGGTTTTAATCTTCCGCATGTAGACTGTCAGGGAATTATTCTTTTGGAAAGAGATTACTGTCAGGCATCTTGTGAGTATTATAAGGATAGAATTCAGCCAATTGAGCAGGAATTAAAGGAAATTAGAGATTCGCATCCTGCTTTTTTAGATGAAGTACAATGATAATTCAGGAAGTATTATTTGATCAGTATGATTTAAATTGTGATATGATACAAATGGGAAAAGATTATACGATTGCTATATATGGAGGAGATACTCCACATGTTGGCGCAGTTGTTATGTCGATTGCCCGGCCGAGTCTTATAGGAAATGGTATTGGTGTATCATCATCGATTCTTACTGTGACAGGGCATAAAGATGATCAGATTGCTAAGTGGATTGCAGAGGAAACTGCAAAGAAAACAAATGGTATTGTCGTATGTTCTTGTGGGATCCACATTGATGGAATTACACCGGAACAGATAAACATAGTTATAGAAAAATGTGACGCATTATTGCAAAAGATTTTTCTATATATCGAAGCGCAGGGAGAAAAGAATGGATTATTTATCTCATAATGTTGCAGTCAATCTGAAAAGGATTAGAACTTCTAAAGGAATGAGTCTTGATGTTGTAGCAGAACAGACAGGAGTCAGTAAGAGTATGCTGGCACAGATTGAAAAAGGAAAAGCAAACCCATCACTTGGTGTTCTTGGAAAGATTATCAGTGGTCTTCGAATTGAATTCCAAGAATTGATCGAAGCTCCACCCATGGAATCTTGTTTGGTCACGCCAGAAGAGATGATTCCTACAAAAGAGATTTCAGGCAAGTATAAAGTATGGACCTGTTTTCCGTATGAAGATAATCATCAGGTGGAAATCTATCGCATTGATATAGAACCGGGTGGAGAATATATAAGTGGAAGCCATGGAGAAAAAACAAGAGAATATCTTGCTGTCTCGGAGGGAGAGATCACTGTGGAATGTCATGGGAATATACAACAAGTTAATAAAAAACAGGTTTATAGATTTGAAACAGATCAAACACATATCTATAGAAATCAGACAGATAAAAGAGCAAGCTTTATGTGCTTTTTTGTGGATTATCGTTAATAGTAGACTCTTAGTTATAAAACACAAGGGCGAAAACCTAGAGGCTTGCCCCTGGGTTCAGTCAGAAACAGAAGGAAAACTCGTTGAGAAACTTGTTTTTCTTCTTTTATTTTTATCAATGTTAAGCAGAGTACTGTTTCATAAGAACTACTGTACTGCATGGGATGGGTAATTTACCGATAGAAGTTACTAAACAGTATGAGAGGTGTTTACAAGTTTATAGTATTTTTTTATAATAAAAGTATCCGGTGTTATTTTAAATTTTTCGGATCAGCGCATAAACATAAAAATGAATATTGGAGGTAGGATTTTATGTATCAAATTAGAAATTTTTATGATAATGATGATATTAAAGTGATTGATGAAATGGGGCCTTTTCAGGTTATTGAGTATCAAAGAGATTTAAGTGTGGCTCCATTTAATGCTCAGCTTGCTTATTTTTGTCAAGAGATGAATATAAGAAAAAGACAGGTTGTATGTGATCTTTCCAAAGGTAATATTACATTGCAAGCAGGTGCTATGCAGTGGATGGCTGGTGATGTGAATGCGACAACCGGAATTAAAGGAGCCGGAGATCTTTTATCGAAAGCAATGAGAGGAAAAGTAACAGGAGAATCTGCAATTAAGCCAGAGTATAAAGGAGATGGAACATTAGTACTGGAACCAACATATAAGCATATTCTTTTATTAGATCTTTCAGAATGGGGAAATTCCGTTGTATTAGATGATGGATTGTTCCTTGCCTGTGATGCCAGATTAAAACATAAAACAGTAGCTAGAACAAATTTCTCATCTGCTGTAGCTGGTGGAGAAGGGCTGTTTAATCTTGGAATCCAAGGAGAAGGTGTTGTTTGTTTGGAATCAGAATGTCCGAGGGAAGAACTTGTTGAAGTTGAGCTTAGAAATGATGTTCTGAAAGTAGATGGAAATTTTGCAATTTTATGGAGCGGAAGTCTTGATTTTTCAGTAGAACGTTCTGGAAAGTCTTTACTTGGTTCAGCGGCAAGTGGAGAAGGACTTGTTAACGTTTATCGTGGAACTGGGAAAGTACTTTTAGCACCAGTTGGATCAGATGCTATGAAGTGTGCTAATATGCATGAAATTTAAAAGAAAGAAAACATCGGTCATTATTGATTGGCCGGTGTTTTCTTTTTTATGATTTATAATATTTGTTGTGTTCAGGCATTTTTGTAACACTTTGATTTAATGTTTATTTACTAAAAATCTGTATACCGCTTTTGACGGATTTTTGATGCATTAAAAATTCTGCTTAAGTTTTTAAACTGAGACATACTTATTTAATTAAGTGGTGATAAAGAATATCAGGACTATTACGTTTTTAAAGATGGAGCAGAAGACAAACTTCCAACAAACTGGGAGTCTAAATTTGGAGGACCGGCATGGAAATATGTTCCATCTTTAAAAAAATGGTACCTTTGTTTATATGATGTTACACAGGCAGATTTAAACTGGGAAAATTCAAAAGTAAGAGAAGAACTTAAAAAAGTCATTCGCTTCTGGAAGGAAAAGGGTGTTAAAGGATTCCGAATCTGAAGGTAGATTATAAAGACGGAAAGAAATAGGAGCTGATGAAACCAGACTAGACTATAAACAATTAAAAAAATTGTTTGAAGAGTGGCAGATTGGAATGTAGAATGCAAATGGATGGAATTCTTTATTCTGGTGTAATCATGATCAGCCGCGAATCGTTTCAAGAATTGGTGATGAAGGGAAATATTGGAAACAGTCTGCAAAGATGCTTGCAGCCACTGTACATATGATGAGGGGGACTCCTTATATCTATCAGGGAGAAGAAATAGGAATGCTGAATGCACATTTTAATGATATTTCTAAATACAGAGATGTAGAAAGTCTCAATTATTATCAGATTCTTCTAAAGGATGGAAAAACAAAAGAAGAAGCATTAAAAACTTTGTCAGAATGTTCCAGAGATAATAGTAGAACTCCAATGCAGTGGTCAGACGAAGAAAATGCAGGATTTTCTAGTGTAACACCATGGATTTCCGTTCCGGATCATTACAAACAAACCAATGTAAAAAAAGAATTAGAAGATAAAGATTCCATTTATTATTTCTATAAAAAATTAATTGATCTGAGAAAAGAAAGTGATTTCAGAAGGAACCATTGTTTTGAAAAAGAAGATCTTGATATTTTGGCATATAAAAGAGTTTATAAAGAGGAATGTTTGATCGTATTGAATAATATGATGGAGAAAGAAAAAGAAGTAGAAATAGAAGAATGGGTTGCTTATCATAAACTGTTAGAAAATTATGATGCAGAGAAGATTGTGGAAAACAAAATTATATTAAGACCATTTGAAACATTAGTTTTAGAAAAATAATTATAATAAACAGGTATTTATAAAAATGATATGCTATTCCCATATAGGACAAGGAAATATAAAAGTCCTATATGGGGATATTTTTATGTTCAGAAAAAGTGAAAATAGTTGAATGGTATCTTAACGGAGAAATCTAATGCAAAGTGGATCATAGATGTTTTGAAATTTAAATACTATAGTGAAATTGAAGTGCATATTTTGATAAAACTGTTGGAGCCTGATGAGTATCTGTTATTTTACTCTGATCGCGAATTTCAATGTACCAATGCACAATTTGGTAGAAGATTAATAGAATATTGTATGAGGCAAAGGATATCAGGACAGTACATCAAATCTGTTTTGATATTTGCTTTTTTATTTTCTCTCAGGAAATTATAAATAATACTATGAAGTATTAAAAGAAGTTCTATTACAATGATTTGAAATGCTGATTTTTAAGAAATGAGTGTCTAATATATTGGACAAATTATAATGATATAATACATATTGTGCAATTTACAGAAAACAAAGAGTATATTAAAAAGGATATAAAAATAATAAATAAAAAAATAAAAATTGAATATTTTGTAAAAAAAGACCAGAATTAAACTTTTTTAAAAAATATATTGACATTAAGAAGATGAGATGGTATTGTATATTTGTCCAATATAAAAGATAAAAAGTGAGAGCGAAGGTGCTTGTCAGAGATGATAATGTATCTTTGCTCTTTTTCTTTTTACCATAATAATAAACCAGTCATTGCTATTACAATTAGGAGGAAAAAGTTATGAGATTAAAAGATACAGGATTAAGTGCACAGGATATTAAAGATAAAGTAAATAAATATATGATTGAAACTTATGAACGTTTTGATTTTCTCGCAGAGAAAGCAAAAGATATGTATATGTATGATGAAAATGGAGAAGCTTATCTTGACTTTTATGCAGGAATTGCAGTAAACAATGCAGGCAGCTGTAATGAAAAAGTAGTTGCGGCTGTGAAAGACCAAGTCGGTGATATTATGCATACGTTTAATTATCCATATACAATTCCACAAGCTTTGCTTGCAGAAAAAGTTTGTGAGACGATTGGAATGGATAAAATTTTCTATCAGAATTCTGGTACAGAAGCAAATGAAGCTATGATTAAAATGGCACGTAAATATGGAATTGAAAAATATGGACCAAATCATTACCATATTGTAACTGCTAAGATGGGATTTCATGGAAGAACTTTTGGGGCAATGTCTGCGACAGGACAGCCAGCAAATGGATGCCAGGTTGGATTTGGACCAATGACTTATGGGTTTTCTTATGCTCCATATAATAATCTTCAGGCTTTTAAAGATGCCTGTACAGAAAATACCATTGCAATTATGATTGAACCAGTCCAAGGGGAAGGTGGTGTACATCCTGCAACAATGGAATTTATGAAAGGTCTTCGAGAATTCTGTGATGAAAATGATATGTTGCTCTTAATTGATGAAGTACAGACAGGATGGTGCAGGACTGGTGCAGTGATGTCTTATATGAATTATGGAGTCAAACCAGATATTGTTTCTATGGCAAAAGGTTTAGGAGGAGGAATGCCGATAGGTGCGATTTGTGCAACGGAAGAAGTTTCCAAAGCATTTACTCCTGGATCTCACGGAACAACCTTTGGAGGACATCCGGTAAGCTGCGCAGCTGCACTTGCGGAAGTAAATGAACTAATTGATCGTGATCTTGCTGGAAATGCAAAGAAAGTGGGAGATTATTTTGCAGAGAAGCTAAAAACACTTCCTCATGTAAAAGAAGTTAGATACCAGGGATTATTAACGGGAATTGAATTTGATGACAGTATTAATGCTTTAGATGTTAAGCATGGATGCTTTGACCGTAAACTTCTAGTAACTGCGATTGGAAATCATGTGATCCGTACAATTCCACCATTAATTGTAACCGAAGAGGAATGTGATAAAGCTTATGAAATCTTAAAAGAGGCTGTGGAGGCTTTATGATAGAAAAAAGGGAGGAATGTAAATGAAACATTTTATTGTAAATATCGGCTGTGAATATGGGAGTGGTGGACCTGATATAGGAAAATTAGTTGCAGATTCTCTTGGAATTCAATATTATGATCGTGACTTGGTAGATCAGGTGGTAGATCGGCTTGGTGTAGACCGAAAATTGGTAGAAAAAGCAGATTCCGGAGATGATAATGTAAAATATGAATTTGATACAAGTTTTGGACCACGATATGCCAATCTTACCAACCGTGTTATTTATACACAGTTTGAAGTAATTCACAAATTGGCGGCAAAGTCTTCTTGTGTAATCATTGGGAGATGTAGCAATTACATTTTAAAAGATAGAGATGATTGCTTAAATATTTTTGTATATGCACCGGAAGAATATAAAGTGCAGCATATTATGGAACAAAAAGGAATTTCGAAAAAAGAAGCAGAGAAACTTGTAAAATATAACGATAGAATGTTGAAATCAAGATATGAATATATGACAAATTCTAGCATGAGAGATTGTCATACAAGACATATGATGATTGATTCCAGTATTCTTGGACTTGAAAAAACCGCAAAATATATTTTGCAGCTGATCGATCTTCGATTTGAAAATTAAAATTTTATTTATAAAAACATTTACATTCTGACAAAGGCGTTAAGAGATTGGAAAATCTTTTAATGCCTTTTTTCTGTTTGACATATGGTCCAACAGAAAAAGTTTCGGGAAAGAATGAATGTTGGACAGGAAAGGGATGATAGAAAATGGAAAAGAAAAAATCAGAATTTGACAAAGTATTTAGTGCATGGGACATTCTTGTCATTGCCTTTGGTGCTATGATTGGATGGGGATGGGTAGTATCCTCTGGAGATTGGATTGAGCGAGGCGGAGTTGTTGGTGCTGCTATTGGTTTTGCTCTCGGCGGAATTATGGTATTTTTTGTTGGACTTACTTATGCAGAATTAACAGCGGCAATGCCACAGTGTGGTGGAGAACATGTTTTTAGTTATAAAGCGTTAGGACCCATTGGATCGTTTATCTGTACATGGGCAATCGTTCTTGGATATGTCAGTGTTGTATGCTTTGAGGCATGTGCACTTCCAACAATTATTACTTATATTTATCCTGGATTTTTAAAAGGATATTTATATACAGTCGCAGGATTTGACATTTATGCATCTTGGCTTGCAGTGGCAATGCTTGTTGCATTTTTCATTACTTTTATTAATATCAAAGGTGCAAAGACAGCAGCCATTTTACAAACAGTATTAACGGTTATTATTGGTGGTGTTGGGATTCTTTTAATTGTAGCATCTGTATTTAGCGGAAATGTGCACAATTTGGCACCGCAGGTATTTGCAGGAGATAGTACGGGAAGTATTTTTAAAACGATTTTAAGTGTTGCGGTGGTAACGCCATTTTTCTTTATTGGATTTGATGTCATTCCTCAGGCAGCAGAAGAAATCAATGTGCCGTTAAAGAAAATCGGGAAAATTATGATTTTATCGATTGTTCTTGCGGTTGCCTTTTATGCATTGATTATTCTTGGTGTTGGTTATGTTATGAGCGCAGCAGATATCAAATCTTCTCAGGCAGGTTCTGGACTTGTAACGGCAGATGCCATGGCAAAAGCATTTCATAGTAGTATTATGTCGAAAGTACTAATTGTTGGTGGTATGTGTGGAATTGTTACCAGCTGGAATTCTTTTTTAATTGGCGGAAGTCGTGCGATGTATTCAATGGCAGAATCTTATATGATTCCAAGAGCTTTTAGTAAATTACATCCAAAACATAAAACTCCGGTAAATGCATTATATCTAATAGGAGCTTTATCTATTTTGGCTCCATTGTTTGGTCGTAAAATGTTAGTATGGATCGTTGATGCAGGAAACTTTGGATGTTGTATGGCATATTGTATGGTTTCGTTATCTTTTATTATTTTAAGAAAGACAGCACCTGATATGGCTCGTCCATATAAAGTAAAACATTATAAAATTGTTGGGGTATTGGCTGTTTTAATGTCAGGATTTATGGTTGCAATGTACATTATTCCTGGTTCTGGATCAAATCTTGTTCCGCAGGAATGGGCAATGGCTGGTGGATGGGCTGTCCTAGGATTGCTTTTCTTTATTATCTGTAAAGTAAAATATAAAGAAAAATTTGCTTCTCACGTGGATGTTGCCATTGATAACGAAGCAATTAGCGAAGAAGAAGATCCTATGTTTGAGAGAGCTCTTGGAGCAGTGCAAACAGAAGAAAAAGAGGAGAAAACAATACCAGCCCTCAGTTTCAATTACTTTCTTCCAGTAAATATTGCATTTGGAAGCGGAAAAGTTTTAGAAACTGGTGTACTTACAAAACCATATGGTAAGAAAGCGTTAATTGTAACAGGAAGAAGCAGTGCCAAAAAATCTGGTTTATATGATAAAGTAGCAAAAAGTTTAAAAGATGTAGGAATTGATCATGTATTATTTGATAAAGTCGCACAAAATCCATTAACAACAACCGCCATGGAAGGTGCCGGATTTGCCAAAGCAAATGGATGTGATGTTGTCGTAGCCATCGGTGGTGGAAGTATCATGGACTGTGCAAAAGCAATCGCCTTCTTATGTGTCAATGATGGGAATATCAACGATTACATTTATAACAAGTTACAAAGCGATAAAGCGTTACCATTAGTTTTGATTCCTACAACTTGCGGAACAGGATCCGAAGGAAATGGATTTGCGGTTCTTACAAATCCAGAAAATGGAGATAAGAAATCCTTACGTTGTAATGCGATCGTTGCGAAAGTATCCATTGTTGATCCAGAATGTATGATGACGATGCCAAAACATGTGCTTGCTTCGGTTGGATTTGATGCTCTTTGTCATTGTATGGAAGCTTACACATCAAAAATTGCACAGCCATTTACAGATGCATTAAGTCTTTATGCGATGAAACTGATTGCAGGGAATCTTGTAAAAGTATACAAAGGAGAAGGAGATGCAAGTGCATGGGAAAAAATTACACTTGCTTCAACGATTGGTGGAATGGTAATTAATACAGCTGGTGTTACTTTAGCACATGGAATGGAACATCCTGCAAGTGGGCTGAAAGATATTGTTCATGGACAGGGATTAGCAGCCTTAACACCAGTTATTGTGGAAGCTTCTCATAAAGGAGATCATTTTAAATTTGCAAAAATTGCTCGTATTTTTGGTGGTGTTACAGCAGAGGACTTGGCACCAAAGTTAAGAACGCTTTTAAATGATCTGGATCTTTCTTGTACTTTATCAAGTCTTGGATTATCAGAGGCAGATATTCCGTGGATGGCAGAAAATTGTATGAAAGTATCTGCAGCCAGTGTAGCAAATCATCCAGTGACCTTTACACAAGATGAAATTGCAGAAATTTATAGAAAAGCAATGTAATAGATCAACAAAAAAGAGTCTTTGCTCCTTTGAATAGAAAACAAAGGAACAGAGATTCTTTTTTTATTTTCTAGGAAGTCATAACTCTTTGCTTTCGCATAAAATGCACACTTTCTAGACAAAGATCTTTGTATACTATATAATTAGTTTGTCACTTTAAAGTAAAAAAGCACGAAAGAAGCTAAAAAATGAAGATTATTGTATGTATGAAACAGGTGCCAGCAGGTACAAAGGTTGACATTGATCCGGAAACAGGATCGATGAAACGTTTATCTGGAGAAACAAGAACAAATCCATATGATTTGTTTGCCTTAGAAGCGGCACTTCAGTTAAGAGAAAAGCTTGGGGGAAGTGTTACAGTTCTTACAATGGGGCCGCCACAAGCAGAAGAAATGATGAAAGATGCTTATACGATGGGGGCAGATGATGCAATTATTTTATCAGATCGTAAATTTGCAGGAGCAGATGTCCTTGCAACTTCCTATGCTTTATCACAAGGAATTCAAGCGGCTGGAGGAGCAGATCTCATTATTTGTGGAAAACAGACAACGGACGGAGATACGGCGCAGGTTGGACCGGCAATTGCAGAACATCTTGGAATTCCGCATGCAGCTTGGGTAGCGGAAATTGTAGATGCAGATCAGGATTCTATTCAGGTAAGGCAAGATCTTGTCAGCGTATCTCAGACATCGAAAATCCCATATCCATGTTTGATTACCGTTGATAAAGATATGTGTGTTCCAAGACTTCCTTCCTATATTTTACAGAAGGAATCACAAGATCGTCCAGTCAAAATTATGACATTTGATGATATGTTAGATCACAACTTAAGCAGGTACGGATTGGTTGGGTCTCCGACGGCTGTTGAGAGAATGTTTGCACCTCCAGAAATTGAAAAACAAGTTTATTTTGAAGGAGATGCACAGAAAAAAACAGAAGATTTATTTAACGTACTAGTGAAAAAGAAAGTGATTTAGGTGAAGTAGATGGGATTAATAAAATTTGATGCAAAGCGTTGCAGTTTATGCGGAAAATGTATAGAAAAATGTCCGTTTGGGGCGTTAAGCTTTGAAGACCATGGAATTGTAGTTGGAGATACATGCAGAATGTGTGGGATGTGTGTAAGGCAATGTCCAGAAAAAGCAATTAGTTTTGAACAAAGAGCCGGTTCTTTTGATAAAAATGAGTGGAAAGATTTCCTGATTTTTGTGGAACAGGAGCGTGGAGATATTCATCCAGTGGTCTATGAACTCATTGGGGAAGCTAGAAAAATGGCCCCAAAAGTAAATTTTAAGATCAAGTGTGTAATTGTCGGTGGAGAAGGAACGATTGAAAACGCAAAAAAGTTGCTTCCATATGGAGTTGATCAGGTGTTTGCTTATGAAGATAAGGGGCTTGAAGGGTTCCGTGCAGACTGTTATACCGATGTTGTGGCAGAGTGTATTGCAGCACAAAAGCCAAGCTCTGTATTAATTGGGGCAACGGCACTTGGACGTTCTTTGGCGCCGCGTCTGTCTACACGTTTTCATACCGGATTGACAGCAGATTGTACAACGCTTGATATTAAATCGAATACTGATATGGTGCAGATTCGTCCTGCTTTTGGTGGAAATATTATGGCACAGATTTCGATCACAAAATCAAGGCCACAGTTTGCAACTGTTCGTTATCGAGTTATGGACCGAGCTGAAACAATTGAAAAGCCAAAAGGAGAGGTAATTGTCTGTCCAGTGACAAAGGAAATGACAGATTCGCCGATTGAAATTTTAAAATCACAGGTTATTGAGCAAAAACGAAATCTGGAAGATGAAGAAATTTTGGTTGTTGCAGGACGTGGTGTCCGCAATGAAAAGGATGTAGAAATGTGTAGAGATCTTGCGGCAGCTCTTGGAGGACAACTTGCATTTACTCGTCCAATGATTGAAAATGGCTTTGGTGATGTGGCTCATCAGATTGGGCTCTCTGGAAGGACTGTACGACCTAAGTTGATCATTACCTGTGGGGTATCAGGGGCAATTCAGTTCACTTCCTGTATGACTGGTTCAGAATATATTGTTGCAATTAACAATGATCCACAGGCACAGATTTTTAATGTAGCAAATTATTGTATTGTGGATGATCTTTATCAGGTAGTACCAAAACTGACAGAACTTGTAAAGGCACGAAAGGAGAAAAATCATGCCGTATCCTTATAAAAAAATGACCCAGGAAGATTTTGATCAAATTCGTTCGTTTACAGCGCCAGATCGTGTCTTCGTAGGAGATGAAATTGCGAAAGAATATTATAAAGATGAGATGCCGGAATATGGAGTTTTTCCTCCAGAATTATATGTAGAAGTTTTAAATAAAGAAGAAATTTCAACAATTATGAAATATGCATATGAAAACAATATTCCAGTTGTTTGTCGTGGGGCTGGAACAGGGCTTGCTGGTGGAGCAACCTGTAAATATGGTGGAATTATGTTATCTATTATGCGTATGAATAAAATTTTTCCAGTTGATCATAAAAATCAGACCATTACAGCGCAACCGGGAGCTTTGCTCATTGATATTCAGGCGGCAGCAAAGGAAGAAGGATTATTTTATCCACCGGATCCAGGAGAAAAAACAGCATCGATTGGTGGAAATGTTATTACGAATGCAGGTGGAATGAAAGCGGTTCGTTATGGACTTACAAGAGATTTTGTCCGTTGTATGGAAGTTGTAATGCCGGATGGATCGATTATGAATTTTTCTTCTAATGTAGTAAAAAATACAACAGGATTTGATGTAAAAGATCTTGTGATCGGTTCCGAAGGAATTTTATGTATTTTAACAGAGGTTACATTAAAACTTCTTCCGGCGCCAACTTGTACAAGTACACTTGTTATGCCATTTCGAAGCCTTGAGGAATGTGCGGATATGGTACCGAAAGTTTTGGAACTCCCATTTATTCCAACAGCGATTGAATTTTTAGAGAGGGAGCTAATCGAAATTGTGGAACGGAGCTTAAATAAGCAGTTTCCAGTAAAACATGGAGAAGCTGTTTTGATTGTTATGTATGATGCTTCAAGTAAAGAAGAATTAAAGCGTGCTGTTGAAGCTGCGGCAGAAGCAGCTTTGGAAAATGGAGCTCTTGATTGTAATATTGCAGGAACTCCAGAAAGAGCTGCTTCTGTATGGGAAGTACGAGGTGCCATTCTTGAGGGAATGAAAGCAGACTCTGTTGCCCAGGAAGAATGTGACGTTGTTGTTCCAAGGTCTGAAATTGCTGAATATGTAAAACAGGCAAAGAAGATTGCTTCTTCTCATGGAATTCGTGTAGAACCTTGCGGTCATTGTGGAGATGGAAATATTCATACAGAATTATTACGTGGACCGGAAATGAGTGACGAAGAATGGAAAAAGGCAACGCATGAATCTTTGACGCAGTTATATGCACTATCTAAAAAACTCGGAGGGCAATTATCTGGAGAACATGGAATTGGAAATGGGCGATTGGATTTCCTTGAAGAATTTGCAGGAGAGCGAATGATTCAGTTATATAAATCCATCAAACGAGCTTTTGATGATAAATTAATTCTAAATCCTGGGAAAATGATTAAAATTGATGAAAATTAAAAGAGAGAGGATATGAAAATGAGCAAAGAAAGAAGTCTTTTCATTGATAAAAGTAAAATGCCACTTGCCATGGGAATTGCCTTTGTTGCATTTACCACACAATTTGGTGGTGGATTTGCATCTGGTGCACAGATTTATCAGTATTTTATTAATTATGGTATTTGGTGTTTGGTCATGCCATTAATTACTCAGGGATTATATGCCTTGTTTTTCTGGTACGGCATGCGTTATGCATACAAACATAAAACGTATGATTATCGAAGTTTTTCTGATAGAATTTATGGAAAAACACGACCGGTCATGTCAAATTTATATGAAATATGTTATCTAATCATGATTGGAACAGCCTCAGCAGCAGCTTTTGCAACTGGTGGTTCTACGATTCAGATGTTATTTGGAATTCCATATTGGTTATGTACTTTAATTATTGGAGTGTTTATTTTTGCAATTGCTTTATTTGGAACAAGTGTTGTTCGTAAGTGTGCATCTACATTAAGTGTTTTAATCTTAATTGGCCTTGTTCTTGTTCTTGTACCGAATATTATTGTACAGTGGGATGCGATCTGCACAGCAGTTGGAAAATTGGCTGCTGGAAAAATGCCAGTGATTTCTACAGAAAGTGGGGCTTTTGGACCTGCTTTATATTCTGCAGTTCTTTACTTTTTCTTTCAGCTTGCTTCTGTATCTGTTATGTATCAGCATATGGAGCCGGTTACAAGTAAAAAGCAGATCAATAAAGCAGCAATTGAAATTTTTGTTTTTAATTTCTTTGCGATGGAATTATCCATCGTTGGTCTTCTTGCAGTAGCTTATGCAGGAAGTCTTGTAGATGCGACGGTGCCAATGCTTGTCTTAGTACAAAATGGAGTTCAATCTGGATTTTTAACACCGATTATTTCTATATTGATTATTCTTGGATCAATTTCTACAGCAGTTAATATGATCTCTGGAATTGTTGCAAGATGTGTGAATGCAGTGGAACGAAGGAAAAGTTCTGAAAAAGAAAAACAGAATGGACATCTTGTAAGAAACGCTATTGCAACACTAATTTTTACTTTTATCGCATTTGCTATTGCACAGTTTGGATTGCTTGCAGTTGTAAAACAGGGATATGCATATTTGGGATATGCAGCATTTATTACACTGTTTGTACCATTTATTGTTCATGCAATCGTAACGAGAGGAAAAGAAATCTAATAAGAAAAAGGATTGGAAATTTTATGTTCCAATCCCTTTTTCTTATTTAAAAGCAAACTTTGCAAGCTCTTCCTTTTGGACAACTTGAAATACTTCCGTGATAAATCGTACGAGAACGGCTTAGCGTTGGACAGTTTGGTGTGCTATGGTAAACGGATCCACCAGGAGTCCAATAGACGGTACTTGCATGGGCCTTATGTTGTTTGTGATGTTTTTTCTTCTTTTTTCTGGTAATCACGGAAACTTTGCAGGAAGCTTTTTTTCCGGACTTTAAGGAGACAGTGATCGTTGTAGATCCTGCTCTTTTGGCTTTTACTGTTCCATTAGAAGATACAGAAGCAACATTGGATTTACTGGAAGTCCATTTTTTTACAGAATCTCCTTTGGTATAAGAAACCTTTAATTTATAGCTAGATCCTGCGTAAAGTGTTAAAGATTTTTTTGAAATTTTTGCATATGGTTTTAATTTTGCGATTTTTTTTGTTTGAATAGCATCACATTGAAAACAGAAACGTTCTTTGATCCCTTCTTTGGAAATTGTAGCAGCTCTTTCTACTTCCCAGTCATCCCAATCGTGTTCTCCGGTAGCTTTCAGAACCCTTGTTTCTGTTTTATCACATGAATAGCAAAAGCGACTTTCAGAACCATCAATACAGGTAGGTTCTTCATCAACATCCCATTCGCTCCAGTCATGTTCTCCGGTGGCTTTCAGAACCCTTGTTTGCGTTTCATCACATAAATAACAAAAGCGGCTTTCAGAGCCATCAATACAGGTGGGTTCTTCATCAACGCTCCATTCACTCCATTCATGTGTGCAGTTTTCTGTTGCAGATACTGGCAATGAAGAAAAAATCATTGCAAATGCAAGTAGAAAACAAAGGATACTTTTTTTCATAAATAAAATCCTCCTCATAAATTTAAAATGTCTAAGACTAACTATAGCATATGAGAACGAAAAATAAAAGAAAATGAAAAAATAAACAGAGTTTTAGACTGTAGACAAATTTCTGATATTTTACATCCGATTTCTATTTCAAGGAATTTAAGAATTGTTAGCAATATTATTGTACTTTTCGCCAATTTTTTATAGAATTTGAATCAAATGATGAGATTATGTTTTTTAGAGAGTTCACGGATACTGTTAATTTTTCATGACATGGTGGACATTTAAGACTCTATTCAAGGCTTTCATTTTTACCAATTGAGGAACACTGACACGAACAACCTTTTACCAAATGGAGCAGAACCCAAAGATGTGCAGGAACTGTTAGGACAATTAGATGTAAGTATCATTATGAATGCCGCGATCAACTCGATAAAAAAAGACAAGTGAAATTTTACAAGACTACTTGATGAAGTGGCAGACAATGACTAGAAAATACCGATCTATTGTTGTGATATAACATAGTTGTAACACCTCGACCTAATAAGATATAATCTTAGGAGGAAACGAGGTATGTTACAAATGAGTAAACACTATGAACCAGAATTCAAAAAGAAGATTGTACGTCTTCATCTTGAAGAGGGACG
>NZ_JAHLPY010000021.1 GCF_018918155.1 Anaerostipes sp. MSJ-23 | reverse complement strand
ATTATGATTTAGCCACAGCCTACCAGTCTGTGCACGTCAACTATTGAAAGCGCCGTATACCGAACGGTACGTACGGTGCTGCGAGAGGACGGCGGTTAGTCACCGCCTCCTACTCGATTGAAATATTATCCCCACACTTCTTCAGCGATCTCTTTGATTAGGGCTAATTTTTTCCACTGATCTTCATCTGTCAGGATGTTTCCTTCTTCGGTAGAAGAAAATCCGCATTGTGGGCTTAAGCAAAGCTGATCCAATGGAACATACTGGCTTGCTTCTTGGATACGAACTTTGATTTCTTCTTTATCTTCCAGCTGTGGATCTTTGGAAGTGACAAGACCTAAAACAACTTTCTGGTCTTTTATGAAACGTAATGGTTTGAAGTCTCCGGCACGGTCACTATCATATTCTAAGAAGAAACCATCAATCTTACATCCGCCAAATAATGTTTCAGCAACTGGTTCATAACCACCAGAAGAGAACCAGGTAGAACGGAAGTTTCCGCGACAGATGTGCATGGTAATTGTCATATCATCTGGTTTTGCTTCGAGAGCTTCATTGATCATCTTTACATAATTTTTTGCAATCTGATTGAGATCAAGTCCGCGGCTTGCGTAGTCATCGCGCTTGCTCTGATCACAAAATTCGCCCCATGATGTATCATCAAATTGTAAATAGCGACATCCACGAGCATAGAAAGCTTTGATCGCTTTTTGATAAGCAAGTGCGATTTCATGATAAAGATCATCTTCATTTTTGTAACGATCGATAGGCTGATAGCTTTCGCTTCCACGAACGCAGCAGATTAAGTGAAGCATCGTAGGAGAAGGAATCGTCATTTTACAATCAATGTCTCCTGCAACTTCTTTTAGATAAGAAAAATGATCGAGAAAAGCATCATTTTCGTCAAAATCAATTTTATCAATAATTTCAAGAGTGGCGGCTTTAGGTTGATGTCCTTTAAACGCAACAGACCAGTGATCTGCTTTGATTTCTTTTACACCAACAAGAGAGGCAAGAAAATCTAGATGCCAGTAGCGTCTTCTTAATTCACCATCGGTGACAGCTCTTAATCCAACCGCTTTTTCTTTCTCTACCAATTCTTTGATGGCTTTATTTTCTACTTCGCGTAATTGAGCATCATTTATTTTTCCTTCCAGATGTTGTGCTCTTGCCTCTTTTAAGTATTCTGGTCTTAAAAAACTTCCGACAATATCATATCGATAAGGTCTCATAAAAATTGTACCTCCTAATTTTTTGAAAAAATAACTACAAATTATAATAATTATAACAACTATCAAAAGGAAAGAGAAATATATATAAAGCAGTGTTTGATATAGAAAAAAACTATAGTAAATCTAAGAGGTGAGATCGAGATGTAAGAGCAACTTCTTTTGAAAGGAATAAAAATGGTAGGACCTATCAGAATAATGTCTTTCCTTTAACAAACATTGTATGCAAAGTACAGACAAGATTTATGTTAAGAAGATGTTAATTGTACAAAATTAAAAAAAATGCATGTTTTATGTATTTTTATTTAAGCATTGTAGAGAGAAATGAAAATTTTTGTTATAATACAGATAGATAAAAAAATAACAATATGAGGGTATTGTAGTTAAGTGTTTTTTAAAGGAAGGGTAAGCAAGTATGTACGATGTAACAAGTATCAACAGTTTAAAAAAGGATTTACTGTATCTGGTAGCAAGAGCAGCTTTTGATGGAACTTTGGAACAAGATAGAGATCTCATTCCAGAACAGATGATTCCTGGTCCAACTCCAACATTTCGTTGTTGTATTTACAAGGAAAGAGAAATCATTCGTCAGAGAATCCGTTTGGCAGAGGGAAAGGCTCCTGGAGCAGAAGATGATGGAAATATCGTTCAGGTGATCAAATCTGCGTGTGCAGACTGTCCAATTTCCAGCTATGTTGTAACAAATAACTGCCAGAATTGTCTTGGAAAAGATTGTATTAAAGCTTGTCGTTTTGGTGCAATTGAACCAGGTAATACAAGATCGAAAATTGATTCGGCTAAATGTAAAGAATGTGGAATGTGTGCGAAAGCCTGTCCATACAATGCAATCGCACATGTATCTAGACCATGTAAGGAAAGTTGTCCAGTGAACGCAATTTCTTATGATGAATATGGAATTTCTGTAATCGATGAGGAAAAATGTATCCGTTGTGGACAGTGTGCAGCAAAATGTCCATTTGGGGCAATTGGAACAAAGACATGGGTTGTTGATACAGTGAATGCATTAAAATCAGATAAGAAAGTATATGTAATTCTTGCACCAGCTACAGAAGGTCAGTTTGGAAAAGACATTACTATGGAAAGCTGGAGAGAAGCGGTAAAGAAAGCCGGTTTTGAAGATCTTGTAGAAGCAGGTCTTGGTGGAGATATGACAACTTGCAGTGAAGCAGAAGAGTGGATTGAAGCTTATAAAAATGGAGAAAAGAAAACAACTTCTTGCTGTCCTGGATTTGTAAATATGATTCGTAAACATTATCCAGATCTTGCAGATATGATTTCCACAACAGTATCTCCAATGTGTGCAGTATCAAGAATGATCAAGGCAAAAGATCCAGATGCAGTTACAGTATTCGTTGGACCATGTGTTGCAAAGAAATCAGAAGTTGCCGATCAGAAGATCGAAGGAAATGCAGATTATGCATTAAACTACAATGAAATTCTTGCTATTTTACGTGCAAGAGGCGTTGAATTACAGCCTGCAGAAAATACATATCAGGATTCTACAATCTTTGGTAAATTCTATGGAAACTCTGGTGGAGTTACAAATTCTGTCCTGGAATATATGAAAGAAACAGATCAGGATCTGGACATTAAGGTATGTAAGGCAAATGGAGCTGCTGAATGTAAGAAAGCATTGATGTTCTTACAGAGAGGAAGACTACCGGAAGACTTTATTGAAGGTATGGCATGTGAAGGCGGATGTGTCGGAGGACCAAGCCGTAATGAAGAAGTTATGAAGGCAAGAAAAGTTAGAGAAAATCTGATTAAATCTGCAGATGATCGTAAGATCACAGATAATTTAAAACGTTATGATATGGATAGTTTTTCTATGCATCGTTAGAAAGCAGGCGTGTGGGATTTTTCCTACACGCTTTTCTTTGTTTATAAAAAGAGAAAGATATGATACAAGCTTATTAAAAATAGGTAGGATTGTATTAAAAACAGTAATGATTCCTACTAGCATTTTCTCAAAAAGTATGTTATAGTATTGTCAAACAAAAGAAGTAAACAAGTCTGATTTGGAGGTTATATTTAATGAAAGATATTACAATTACAGATTCTATCAAATATATTGGAGCAAATGACCATGACATCGATTTATTTGAAAGTCAGTACGTTGTACCAAACGGAGTTTCTTATAATTCCTATGTCATTTTAGATGAAAAAGTAGCCGTTATGGATACAATTGATAAGAGAAGAACAGATGAATGGTTGGACAACCTTGCAGAAGAATTAAATGGAAAAGATGTTGATTACATTGTTGTATCCCATCTGGAACCAGATCATGCTGCAAGTCTTCAAGTATTAGCAGAGAAATATCCAGAAGCAAAAATTGTTGCCAATGCAAAAACATTTAATATGATTCCACAGTTCTTTACATTTGATTTGACAGATCGTAAAGTGGAAGTAAAAGAAGGAGATACACTTTCTCTTGGAAAACATGTTCTTCAGTTCTTTATGGCACCAATGGTTCATTGGCCAGAAGTTATGGTAGAATATGAACAGACAGAAAAAGTTTTATTCTCAGCAGATGGATTTGGAAAATTTGGAGCGCTTGATGTAGAAGAAAGCTGGGCATGTGAAGCAAGACGTTATTATTTTAATATTTGTGGAAAATATGGAGCACAGGTACAGGCTCTGTTAAAGAAAGCTGCAACTTTGGATATTCAGATGATTTGTCCATTACATGGTCCAATCTTAAAAGAAAATCTTGGATATTATATTGGACTTTATGATACATGGAGCAAATATGAACCAGAAGACGAAGGAATTGTTGTTGCATATGGTTCTATTCATGGAAATACAGCAGAAGCTGCAAAGAAATTTGCTTCCATCTTGGAAGAAAAAGGTGCAAAGAAAGTAGTTGTCGCTGATTTGTCCAGAGATGATATGGCAGAAGTAATTGAAGATGCTTTCCGTTATGATAAACTGGTTCTTGCAGCAGCAACTTATGATGGTGGAATTTTCCCATGTATGGAAGATTTCTTACATCATTTAAGTGCAAAGAATTACCAGAAACGTACCGTTGCATTTATTGAAAATGGTTCCTGGGCGCCAATGGCTGCAAAGAAAATGAAAGCAATTGTTGACACATATAAGAATATGAATGTTGTAGAACCTGTTGTAACAATTCGTTCTACGATGAAAGAAGATACAGTAAAGGCAATGGAAGAACTTGCTGATCATCTGTTAAACGCATAAGAAGAAAAAATAAAAAAAGAAAGGCATGTCTTTAAAAGAAGAGACATGCCTTTCTTTTTTCTGTTATAATGAGAAAAAACAAAGGAAAGGATAAGAAAATGGGAGAATTTCAATATGTCTTTGGTCCAATTCCATCAAGAAGACTAGGAAGGTCTCTTGGGATTAGTCCATTGCCTAAAAAAACATGCAACTATTCTTGTATCTACTGTCAGCTTGGCAGAACAGACAAAATGACCAATACAAGACAGGAGTTTTATAAGACAGAGGATATTTTAGAAGAATTTAAAGCTTATTTAAAAGATTCTGATAAATTTGATATTGTAACGGTGGTAGGAGAAGGAGAACCGACGTTATGTAGTAATCTTGGAGAATTGATTTGTGGATTGCAGGAACTTACCGATAAGCCAGTAGCAGTTATTACAAATGGAGCTTTGCTTTCAGATCCTCAGGTAAGAGAGGAACTTTGTCATGCAGACATGGTCCTTCCTTCTTTAGATGCTTATAATCAGGAAATTGCGAAAAAAATTGATCGTCCATATGGAAAAATTAAATTTGAAGAAGAATTTGAAGGACTCGTTACCTTTACAAAGATGTATCAAGGAGAATTGTGGCTTGAAATCATGCTGATTGATGGAATCAATGATGATAAAGAGTCTATCAACGCATTCAAAGAATTGCTTTTGAAACTTCGTTACGACCGTTTGTATTTAAATACTCCAGTACGCCCGCCGGCAGAAGAGGGAGTGAACGTTGTATCAGAAGAACATATGAAATATGCGGTTGAAACGCTCGGTGGAATTTCTATTGAAATGGTAAGCTCTGGAAGCTTTTTTAGTGAGATTGAGGATGACTATGAGGCAGTCAAGTCAATCATTGGGCGCCATCCGATGAATCAATTTGAAGTTTCTGGCTTTCTTGAAAGCAGACAGGTAGAAAATAAAGAAGAAATTATGGAGCAAATGAAGCGGGATCCAGAAATTGCAGTGATTGACTACAAAGGAATTCTTACTTTTCGGCTTTGTTAATTTGGAGGAGAAAATGAAACATAGTGTAAAAAAAGTAGCAGCAATTCATGATTTGTCCGGATTTGGAAGGGCATCTTTAACGGCCATTATACCGATCTTATCATCAATGGGAGTACAGGTATGTCCGCTTCCAACCGCTATTTTATCAAATCATACCGGAGGATTTGAAAATTTCAGTTTTGTGGATTTCACGGATCATATGCAGGAATATATTGATCAGTGGAAAGCATTAAATTTAGATTTTGATTGTATTTATTCTGGATTTTTAGGTTCTGAACGTCAAATTCAAATTGTTTCTGATTTTATTGATGATTTTAGTACACCGGATAATATGGTTGTTGTAGATCCAGTGCTTGGGGATAATGGAGCATTATATTCAACAATGACAGATGAACTTGTATCTGGAATGAGAAAACTAGTTGCAAAAGCGGATATTATTACGCCAAATTTCACTGAAGTTGGTCTTTTGCTTGGGGAGCTATATGAAGAAAAGACAACGGATGAAAAAATGAAAAAGTGGTTGAAGAGACTTTCAGATATGGGACCTGAAATTGTTGTGGCAACAAGTGTTCCCGATCAGGGAGAAGGAAAAGATACAAATGTTGTTGCCTATGATAGAAGTTGTGATACATACTGGAAAATCCAATGTCGTTATATTCCGGCTTCTTATCCGGGAACGGGTGATGCTTACACTTCTGTCATGATTGGAAGTCTTCTGGATGGCGATAGCCTGCCAATTGCATTGGATAAAGGAGTGCAGTTTATTACGCAGGCAATTAAAGCAAGCTATGGATTTGATTATCCAAATAGAGAAGGGGTACTTCTTGAAAAAGTCCTGGAAATTTTAAAGATGCCAGTCGTATTAGGTGGTTATGAGATGTTAAAATAAAAAGAAAGAAGGATGTTTATGTTTCAGTTAATTGATCAGGAGCATTGGGAGCGGAAAAAGCACTTTGAATATTATATGGAAATGATTCCATGTGGCTATACTGTGACGGTACGCTTGGATGTGGAAAATCTGTATCAACAAGTAAAAAAACAGGGATTAAAATTTTATCCGGCATTTATTTATTGTGCAGGAAAAGTTATTAATGAAAAGAAAGAGTTTAAAATGGGTCTTGATGCGCAGGGAAATCCAGGTTACTGGGATGTAATGCATCCTAATTTTACGATTTTTCATAAAGATGATCATACATTTTCTGATATTTGGTCCGAATATAACGATGATTTTAAAACTTGTTATGAGAATATTGTAAATGATATGGAAACTTATAAAGATGTCAAAGGACCAAAAGGAAAAGAAAATCAGCCGCCGAATTTTTTCTGTATTTCCTGTGTTCCATGGATGGATTTTACGGGGTACAGTACTTGGGTTCCGGGAGGAACGCCTAATTTATTTCCAATTGTTACTTTTGGAAAATATGTACTAGAGGATGGAAGGCGAAAATTATCTACGGCCCTGACGATTGCGCATGCATCGGCGGATGGTTATCATACAAGCATGTTTTTTAAACGGCTCCAGGAAGTATTATCAGAAATTACGCTTTAGAAAACCATTAAATGTGATTTTAGAAAATTCCTCAACTAAATGATAAATTTCTTCTTCAGGCTGTTTGAAATCTTCATGTACCCAATTTTGGATGAGACCGATGCAACCGTTTGCAATATAGGTATGCAATGCTGCAAAAAGATCTTTAGAAATAGAAGGATATTGAGCATTCCAGCTTGCAATCGTTTTAGCCTGTGAAATCTTTGTAATCTTATTTAAAAAACCAGGATCTCCATTGTTGGAAAATACAAGGCGGACAAGATCTTTATGTTCACTGACATAAACAACAACAGCTCCTGGTAACAAAGCGATGGATCCTTCTAGTTTTTGTTCCAATGTCTCGATGATTTCATCTTCGATTGAGTGGAGAAGATCTTGTGGATTGGAATAATAAGTATAAAAAGTACTTCGATTAATACTCGATAATTCACAAATTTTTGATACAGTAATTTTTTGAATGGATTGTGTTTTCAGCAAGGTGAGAAAACTTTCTCGTAATGCCTGTTTTGTCCGTAAAATTCTCCGATCTGTTTTTTTGTGGTTCATAAAAAGTCCTTTCTAAAATGCTGAAATTTATGGAAAAATGTTGGATAAACAGCATATTTTTATTGTTTGATGGTTGTTCCATATTCATATATTGATTATAATATACATATGAATGAAAAACAACACTTGTAGGATAAGGGGGCATTGAAATGAATCGACAGGACTTTTACGATGGGAAAATATTTGATGCATATAAATATATGGGTGCGCATAAAGAAGGAGATGGAATCCGTTTTATCACCTATGCTCCAAGAGCAGAAAAAATTTCGATTATTGGGGAGTTTAATCAATGGCAAGAAGAGTTCCTCACAAAAGAAGATCAGAGTGGTTTCTTTTCCTTTTATTCGAATCAGGCACAGGTTGGACAAATGTATAAATATTGTATTTATGGTCCTGGAGGACATATGCAGCAACATTGTGATCCATATGGGTTTGAGATGGAGTTAAGACCGGGAGATTGCTCAATTATTTGTGATCTTTCGGAATATGAATTTCATGACCAGGAATGGATGGAAGGTCGTAATGATGGCATGGAAGAGGCTGTTAATATTTATGAGATGCATATGGGATCATGGAAAATGAATCCAGAAGATAAAAATGGATGGTACTCTTATGATGAAATTGCAAAAATGCTAGTTCCTTATTTGAAAAGTAATCATTATACGCATGTGGAGCTGATGCCGCTTTCAGAGCATCCGTTTGACGGTTCATGGGGATATCAGAATACTGGATTTTTTGCTCCAACAAAAAGATATGGAAAGCCAGCGCAGCTAATGAAATTTGTTGATCTTTTGCATCAGGCAGGAATTGGTGTAATCATGGATTTTGTTCCGGTGCATTTTGCGGTTGATACTTATGGACTGAGATTATACGATGGAACTCCATTTTATGAGTATGACAATCGAGATACTGGAGAAAGTGAATGGGGAAGCTGTAATTTTATTCATTCTAGAAGAGAAGTTCAATGTTTTTTGCAGTCTGCTGCAAATTATTGGTTGTCAGAGTATCATTTTGATGGAATTCGTATGGATGCAGTGAGTCGATTGATTTATTGGCAGGGAGATGAGAGACGAGGAATTAATGATACAGCGATCAAATTTTTAAAAGATTTCAATCTTGGATTGAAACAGCGCCATCCAACAGCGATGCTTATTGCGGAAGATTCTACTTCCTATCAGGGAGTAACAACTCCAGTATGGAAAGGCGGACTTGGTTTTGATTACAAATGGGATCTAGGTTGGATGCATGATACGCTGGAATATTTCCAAACAGGTCCACAGTATCGAACAAGGGATTATCATAAACTGACATTTTCTATGATGTATTATTGGAATGAACATTATATGTTGGAATTTTGTCACGATGAAGTTGTTCATGGAAAAGCAACGATTCTGCAGAAGATGTATGGAGATTATGATGATAAATTTCCACAGGCGCGGGCGATGTATTTATACATGATGATGCATCCTGGGAAAAAACTGAACTTTATGGGAAATGAGTTTGGTCAGTTAAGAGAGTGGGATGAAAAACAAGAACAGGACTGGTGTATATTAGAATACCCAATTCATAAGGCATTTCATCGTTATATGATTGAATTAAATAAAATTTACCAGAAGGAGGATGCATTGCATAAAGATTATCATCCATATAATTTTCAATGGCTTGACTGCCATCAGGAAGAGCGATGCATCTATTCGATTGGAAGAATGAAAGAGGATACGATGTTAGTTGCTGTTTTAAATTTTTCAGATCAGGAGCAAGAGGATTATAAGTTTCAGATTTCAGGAAGGTGGAGAAAGAAGATTTTACTTCATACGGATTGGGAAATTTATGGTGGAACGATAAAGAAACGGAAGGAAAATTGTCACCTAAAGGGAAAAGAACAAGAGAGTGAACTTACGATAACATTGCCACGATATAGTGGAATTCTTTTGGAGTTAAAAAAGAAGCCAATTTCATAAGAAAATAACATCTGCCGCTATTGATTTTTCAATAACGGCAGATGTTATTTATTCTTTTTTATATACATAATAGGAATAGACATAAGGAACTAAAACCATAACACTAAGAATGGTAACAAAGAGAATGGTCTGTATTGAATTTGGAAGAAAAATGGACAATGCCATCAAGATGCCTCCGATAAACCATATTTTTCCTGCAATGC
This sequence comes from Anaerostipes sp. MSJ-23, assembly GCF_018918155.1. Taxonomy (GTDB): domain Bacteria; phylum Bacillota; class Clostridia; order Lachnospirales; family Lachnospiraceae; genus Anaerostipes. Next base: position 32,845 of record NZ_JAHLPY010000021.1, on the reverse strand, counting down.
GATGTGTTTTAAACCAGACAGTTTCGTTAGCAATAGACCATGGGGTTTTAATTCCCATAAAATAGTTCGGTTTTAATTTTGGAAGCAAATTTCCAATAAAGGAAAGAAGAATTCCAACGATAAATATAACAAGTTTTCCAACGGGAAGTTGTATACCAAAGGCTGGACCAAGAGAAAAAATTTGTATGGCCAGGATAAAAAGAGCGATGGCAGTCATAAATAAATCGTATTCTCTATGAAAAATATGATAGGAATTTTTCTTTGGATCAATTTTTCGAACAAAATCCATGAAAAACCTAAAAATCAGGATTAGCGCAGGCTCTAGGAAAATCCAGTATCGACTCCCATATCCATCAATTTTTCCATCAAAGCCCCAATGAATAGGAATCTGTTCTTTCAGAGACGGAAAAGCAATGATTGAAATTAGCAAAGATATCATAAAAATAAATAAAATAGTTTTATTTCTTATTTTCAATTGTTCTTATCCTCCTTAAAACTTTGAAACCAATAAATAATTTCCTCAAAGACCGATAAATTTAATTCATAGTAGATAAATTTTCCATGTCTTGTCACCGTCACTAGGTTTGCTTCTTTTAAAAGGTTGAAATGATGAGATAAAGTAGCTCCCGTCATTTCAAAATGTTCTCCGATTTCTCCTGCAGAAAGAGCTCCATCTTTTAAAAGGTTTAAAATTTCTCTTCTAGTAGGGTCGGATAGTGCTTTAAATGTTTGCTGAAACCCCAAGAAATCATCTCCTTTATATAATTAGAAGTTTATCTAAATGTAGCATGAAAATACACAGATGTCAATTGATATTTAGAAAGTTATCTAAATATTATTTGAGAAAACTTTTTCTCATAATATGTGGACAAACTGGTATAATATAGAAGAAAAAGTACAAAATATCTATAAAGGAGAAAGAAAAATGAAAGTTTACGATCTTGTGATCATTGGATCTGGACCGGCAGGAATGTCAGCAGCAATTTATGCAAAAAGAGCTATGTTGAACTGTATTGTTCTTGAAAAAGAATATCTTCCTGGTGGACAGGTGGTTCAGACTTATGAAGTTGATAACTATCCAGGAATGCCAAAAACCAATGGAATGGATCTTGGAGATAAATTTGCAGAACATGCAAAAGAACTTGGTGTTGAAATAAAGACAGCAGAGGTAACGGATATCTGTGTGGATGATCTGATCAGGGAAATTTATTTAAAAAGTGGAGAAGTTTTAAAGGCAAAGACGATCATTCTTGCAACAGGTGCACAGCATCGGCTTCTTGGTGTTGAAGGAGAAGAACGTCTTGGCGGTATGGGAGTTTCCTATTGTGCAACATGTGATGGAGCATTTTTCCGTAATAAGACAGCAGCTGTTGTCGGTGGTGGAGATGTTGCCCTGGAAGATGCTATTTTCTTGAGTAGAATTTGCAAAAAAGTGTATTTGATTCATCGAAGAGATGCGTTCCGCGGGGCAAAAATTCTGCAAGATCAGGTAGAAAAAAATGAAATAATTGAAGTGTTATGGAATACGATTGTGACAAAAATCGACGGTGAAAATCAGGTGGAAAGCATAACGATTGAAAATGTGGATAACCATGTGGATAAGTCACTTTTGGTTGATGGAATCTTTATTGCTGTCGGTACACAGCCTGCTGCGAATTTCCTTGCTGGAAAGCTTCAAACAGATGAGCAGGGATACATTGTTGCAGGAGAAGATGGAGTGACAAATTTACCTGGAATTTTTGTCGCTGGAGATGGAAGAACGAAAAATTTAAGACAGGTGGTAACCGCCGCAGCTGACGGGGCAAATTGCGTTTTATCAGTAGAGCGTTATTTGCAGATGACACAATTTTCTGAAAACTTAATTAAATAATTTTTGGTGACTAAAAAATGATTTTGCAAGTACTTTTTTACGATTTGTGAGACATGTATAATTGGATTAAAAAAGGAAAAAATAACCAGAAATGATTGCAAATTTTATACACAAAGTTATCCACATGTAAAATAACGGAAATTAGCCGAAAACTAGTTATACACAAAGTTATCCACATTATCCACAGGGTGTTTTCGACAAAAATTGATTGTTAAAAAAACAAAAAAGAAAACAAATGTTTTGTGTAGTATTTCTAAAAAGATTTTTGTTCCAATGACGGCCAATCTATGTTATAATGATTTTACATTAAAAGTAAAGGAGTTGGGAGTCATGAAGTTCATTATTAGTGGAAAGAACATCGAGGTTACAGAAGGAATGAAGGCAGCAGTTGAGGAAAAACTTGGCCGCCTCAATAAGTATCTGGTAGATGACACGATTGTCAACGTTACCCTCAGTGTTCAAAAAGGTAGACAGAAGATTGAAGTTACCATTCCTATGAAGGGACATATTATCCGTGCAGAAGAAGGAAGCGAGGATATGTATGTATCCATTGATTTAGTTGTAGATGTGATTGAACGTCAGATTCGCAGATATAAAACAAGACTGATGAATCAGAAGCATGAGGGAACCAGCTTCAAGCAGGAATTTATGGATATGGAAGATGAAGTGGAAGATGATGATATTCAGATTATCAGAACCAAGAAATTTGCCATCAAACCGATGGATGTAGAAGAAGCATGCATCCAGATGGAATTATTGGGACATGATTTCTTCGTATTCCGTAATTCTGATACGTTCGAAGTCAATGTCGTATATAAGAGAAAAGAAAATACATACGGATTGATCGAACCAGAATTTTAGAAAATTCTGTTGACAGGAGGCTCTTTTCAAAGGGTCTCCTTTTTCTTTATGGTTTTATATGATTGTAAATATGATGCAGAAGCTTACAAAATATAAAACTCTTTTCGCCTATAATTAAGAAAAAATTTCAAAAGATATGTTAAAATTAAATAAAATCAAGGTTTTTAAAGGCAGTTTGCTTGCGTCGGATATTTAGAAGTGTTACAATATAACAGTCTATATACTATGATAGACAGTATTAGTTAGGAGAACAAATTTATGAGTTTATTTGATAAGATGTTTGGTTCTCACAGTGAAAAAGAACTGAAGCGAATCAGCAAAACCGTGGATAAAATTGAGGCACTGGATGAATCCATGCAGAAGTTATCGGACGAAGAATTAAGAGCAAAAACAGAAGAATTTAAAGACCGTTTATCCAAAGGTGAAACATTGGATGATCTTCTTCCAGAAGCATTTGCTGTTGTACGTGAAGCCAGTAGCCGTACCATTGGACTGAAACATTATAGAGTACAGTTAATCGGTGGAATTATCCTGCATCAGGGAAGAATTGCAGAGATGAGAACAGGAGAAGGTAAAACCCTTGTTTCTACGTTACCTGCTTATTTAAATGCACTGGAAGGAAAGGGTGTTCATATCGTAACGGTCAATGATTATTTGGCTACTCGTGATGCAGAATGGATGGGACAGGTGCATAATGCACTTGGAGTCAGTGTCGGTGTTGTTACAAATGATATGGATAATGATCAACGTCGTGCTGCATATAATTGTGATATTACTTATATTACAAATAACGAACTTGGATTTGATTATTTAAGAGATAATATGGTCATTGACAAAGCAGATCTTGTACAGAGAGACCTTCATTATGCGATTGTCGATGAGGTTGACTCGGTTTTGATTGATGAAGCGAGAACACCATTGATTATTTCTGGAGAAAGTGGAAAATCAACAGAGCTTTACCGTGCATGTGATATTTTAGCACGTCAGATGGAACGTGGAAGTTCTGATGGTGAATTATCTAAGATGGATATCTTAATGAATGAAGATATCAAAGAAGATGGAGATTTCCTTGTAAATGAAAAAGACAAGAATATTCTTTTGACAGCAGAAGGTGTGCGTAAGGTTGAGGAATTTTTCCATATTGAAAACTTGGCAGATCCAGATAACCTGGCAATTCAGCATAATATTATTCTTGCTCTTCGAGCACATAATTTAATGTTTAAAGACAAAGATTATGTTGTAAAAGATAATGAAGTTCTTATTGTCGATGAATTTACTGGACGTATTATGCCAGGAAGACGTTATTCCGATGGCCTTCATCAGGCAATTGAAGCAAAAGAACATGTACAGGTAAAAAGAGAGTCTAAAACTCTGGCAACAATTACCTTCCAGAATTTCTTTAATAAATATGAAAAGAAAGCTGGTATGACAGGTACTGCTAAGACAGAGGAACAGGAATTCCGCGAGATTTATGGAATGGACGTTGTTGAAATTCCAACAAACAAACCGGTTATTCGTATTGATCATAATGATGCAATTTATAAAACAAAAAGAGAAAAAATGAATGCCGTTGTAGACGATATCATTGCTTCTCATGAAAAAGGACAGCCAGTTCTGGTAGGTACAATTACCATTGAAACTTCGGAAGAACTAAGTGCAATGTTAAAGAAGAAGCGTATCAAGCATAATGTCTTAAATGCGAAGTTCCATGAGAAAGAAGCAGAAATTATTTCTCATGCAGGTGAAATTGGTGCTGTTACTATTGCGACGAACATGGCAGGTCGTGGTACCGATATCGTCCTGGAAGATGGTGTTGCAGAACTTGGTGGATTAAAGATTATTGGTACAGAACGTCATGAATCTAGACGTATTGATAATCAGCTGCGTGGTCGTGCAGGTCGTCAGGGAGATCCGGGAGAATCTAAATTCTATCTGTCCCTTGAAGATGATTTAATGCGTCTGTTTGGATCTGAGCGTATGATTTCTATTTACAATGCTCTCGGTATTCCAGAAGGAGAAGAAATCCAGCATAAATCTATTAGTAAAACAATTGAAAGAGCACAAAAGAAGATCGAAAATAATAACTTTGGTATTCGTAAAAACTTGTTGGATTATGACCGTGTCAACAATGATCAGCGCGAAGTTATCTACAAAGAACGTCGTAGAGTTCTCGATGGGGATAATATGAGAAACTCTGTTTTGAATATGATGAAAGAAACAGTTGCAAATCATGTTAGCCAGGTTATCAGCGATGAACTTCCTCCAGAAGAATGGGATTTAGATTCTTTAAATGCAGAACTTCTTCCAATTGTGCCGTTAAATAAAATTGAACTTACTGATGCAGAGAAAAAGTCTGGTAAAGTGGAAACACTGATTGAACGTCTTCAGGAAGAAACGGTTGCATTATATGAAGAGAAAGAAAAAGAATTTGAAGACTTTGATCTTCGTGAAATTGAGCGTATCATTCTCTTGAAGGTCATTGACCGTAAATGGATGGATCATATCGATGATATGGATCAGTTAAGAGAAGGAATCGGAATGCAGGCTTATGGACAGAGAGATCCGGTTGTTGAATATCGTATGATCGGTTTTGATATGTTTAATGATATGACAAAAGCCATTCAGGAAGAAACAACAGGGGCTTTATTCCATGTTCAAATTGAACAGAAAATTGAAAGAGAAGAGGCTCCGATTATTACAGGAACAAACAAGGATGAAAGTGTAGAAAGAAAACCTTATGTAAGAAAAGGTGCAAAGGTTGGAAGAAATGATCCTTGTCCGTGCGGCAGTGGAAAGAAATATAAAAACTGCTGCGGAAAAAATAAATAAGGAGTTTATCAATGATTGAGTTAGAACAATTAAAATATACTTTAAACTCTTTCCGAGAACCACTGGAGGACCTCAGTGGTTCTCTTGCTTTAGAGGCAAAAAAAGAAAGAATTGACCAGCTGGAACTTTCCATGGAAGAACCTGGGTTTTGGGACCAGGTAGAAAAATCTCAGCAGGTAATGAAAGAAGTAAAGGGTTTAAAAGATGTAGTAGAAGAATATGAAGATTTAAAAACAAAATTTGATGATATCGAGACGCTAATTGAAATGGCATCTGAGGATGAAGATGAAGATTTGGCAGCAGAGGCTGTAGATACGATGAAGGATTTTGAAAAAGAATATGAACGACTTCGTATTTCTACTCTTTTGACTGGAGAATATGACAAAAATAATGCGATTCTTACGCTTCATGCTGGTGCTGGAGGAACAGAATCTTGTGATTGGGTTAGTATGTTGTACCGTATGTATACAAGATGGGCTACAAAAAAAGGATATAAAACAGAAGTACTTGATTATTTAGATGGAGATGAAGCTGGCATTAAATCAGTAACAGTTAAGATTATCGGAGAAAATGCATTTGGCTATTTGCGCTCGGAACGTGGTGTTCATCGTCTTGTAAGAATTTCACCATTTAATGCAGCTGGAAAGAGACAGACTTCTTTTGCTTCTTGTGATGTGATGCCAGAAATTAAGGAAGATTTAGAAGTAGAAATTGCAGATGAAGATATTAGAATTGATACGTATCGTGCCAGTGGTGCTGGTGGGCAGCATATTAATAAAACAGACTCTGCGATCAGAATTACACATATTCCAACAGGAATTGTCGTACAATGTCAGAATGAGCGTTCTCAGCACAAAAATAAAGACCAGGCAATGAAGATGTTAAAAACAAAGTTGTATTTATTAAAAGAACAACAGCATCTCGAAAAATTATCAGATATCCGTGGAGATGTCACAGATAATGGATGGGGAAGTCAGATTCGTTCTTATGTATTACAGCCATATACACTGGTAAAAGATCACAGAACAAACGAGGAAAGTGGGAATCCATCGGCAGTGTTAGATGGAGATTTGGATGCATTTATGAATGCATATCTTTCATGGGAAAATCAGAAAAAAACAAGGGGTGAAGAATGAAACAATTTCTGAAATATGCAGCAGCAATTGTGACATTTTTAGGAGGAACTGGCCTATTGTTTACAGTGTTCTGTAATCAGAGTCTTAAAAATGAAAGAAAAACTTATGATACTGATCAGATGGAAAACATCCCATCAGTAGATGCAGTAATTGTTCCTGGATGTCTTGTTCATGAAAATGGGAAGCCATCGTTTGCATTGGAAGATCGCTTAAATACGGCCTTAGATCTTTACCAGAGCAGAAAGACGAATCTTATTATTTTATCTGGAGCAGCAAGAGAAAATCGGGCAGGAAGAAAATTTCTGATCAATGCCAAAGTAGATTCTAAACATATTATAATGGATGATGGTGGTCTTGATACTTATTCCACTGTTTATCGGTGTCGGGAAGCATTTCCTAAGAAGCAGTTTTTGGTTTGTACGCAAAAAAAATATTTTAAACGAACCGGTTATCTTATGCAGCAACTTGGAATGAATGGTTTTTGCGTAAGAGCGGATCGGCATTCGTATAAAAAAGAACTTTATGAAAAGTTTCGTGATTTTTTTGCAGCTGATAAGGCGTGGATAGAATGCACAATTACAAAACCGAAACCAAAATATAGTCTGAAAGAACTTCCAATTACCTATTGATTATTGCATACAAATGTGATAGTATTCTGTAGAAAGACATGTGTACACCGCACAAATACAAAGGAAGCAATTCATTATGGAAGAGACAAATTACTATGTGATTAAAAAAAAGGCGGTTCCAGAAGTGCTTTTAAAGGTTTTGGAAGTGCAAAAACTTTTAGATTCCAAGCAGGCAGTCTCGGTTCTTGAGGCAACAGAAACCGTCGGGATTAGCCGTAGTTCTTATTACAAATATAAAGATGACATCTTTCCTTTTTATGCCAAACAAAAAGGAAGAAATATTACATTTGTCATTGAAGTCAATGACCAGCCAGGTGTGATGGCTTCAATTTTGCAGATTTTTGCAGAGTACAATGCTAATATCCTGACGATCCATCAAAGCATTCCGATTAATGGAAAAGGACTTCTGACGGTCAGCGTGGATATTGTATCGGAGCAGACCAATATATCAGTTATGATCCAAAAGGTAGAGAAGATTGAATCTGTATCTTATGTAAAGATCATTGCGATGGAATAATTTAAATTACAAAATAAAGAGAAGAGTTTAGGAGGCACAAATAAAATGTTAGTAGTGAAAAAATTTGGAGGAACTTCTGTAGGAAATAAGGAACGAATCCTGAATGTAGCAAAGAGATGCATTGAAGATTATCAGAAGGGAAACGATGTTGTTGTTGTTTTATCAGCCATGGGAAAAATGACGGATGAACTGATTGCAAAAGCAAAAGAAATTAATCCAAATCCTTCAAGAAGAGAGATGGATATGTTGCTGACAACAGGAGAACAGACTTCTGTATCTTTAATGGCAATGGCAATGGATTCTCTTGGAGTTCCTGCAATTTCTCTGAATGCATTTCAGGTAGCAATGCATACAACATCTGTATATAGCAATGCAAGAATTAAAAGAATTGATACAGAGCGTATCTTTAATGAATTAGAACAGCGTAAGATTGTCATTGTTACTGGATTCCAGGGAGTTGATCGTTTTGATAATTATACAACTCTTGGACGAGGCGGATCTGATACAACAGCAGTAGCTTTAGCGGCTGCACTTCATGCAGATGCATGTGAAATTTATACAGACGTTGATGGTGTTTATACTGCAGATCCTAGAAAAGTGCCTGAAGCAAAGAAACTTTTGGAAATTACTTACGATGAAATGCTGGAAATGGCAACTCTTGGAGCTGGTGTTCTTCATAATCGTTCTGTTGAGCTTGCAAAGAAACACGGTGTTCAGTTAGTTGTAAGATCTAGTCTGACAACAGAAGAAGGAACTGTTGTAAAAGAAAATGCAAAACAAGAGAGTTCTGAGATTAGTGGTGTAGCCGGAGATGATGATGCTGCAAGAATCGCAGTGCTTGGTTTGGAAGATACACCAGGAATTGCATTTAAAATTTTTAACGTTATGGCAAAGAAAAATGTAAATGTTGATATGATCCTTCAGTCTGTCGGAAGAAATGATAAAAAAGATATCTCATTTACTGTAAAAGAAGAAGATATGGATCTTGCAGTAGATTCTCTGAAAGATTATCTTCCAGAAGGAAGCTATGAAGAAATCAATGTGAAAAATGATATTGCGAAAGTATCTATTATTGGAGCAGGACTTCGTAATAATTACGGAATGGCAGCTCGTATGTTTGAGGCACTTTATGAAGCAAATGTCAATATACGTATGATTTCCACTTCTGAAATTCGAGTGACAGTACTGGTAAACAGAGCAGATATGGAAAAGGCAATGGTTGCAGCTCACAGCGCATTTAAGATGTAAATAGACCAAGAAGAAAACCGCCTGTTTTTTCAGGCGGTTTTTTCTATCTAGAAAGAAAGGAATGGGAAGGATGAAAAGACAAGATTATATTTCATGGGATCAGTATTTTATGGGAATTGCTCTGCTTTCGGCACAAAGAAGTAAAGATGATCATACGCAGGTTGGTGCATGCCTTGTAAGTCCACAAAATAAGATTTTATCGGTGGGATATAATGGAATGCCGACGGGATGTAATGATGATGATATGCCATGGGAGAGAGAGGGTGATGCCCTTCATACAAAGTATTATTTTGTATGCCATGCAGAATTAAATGCCATACTAAATTATGGAGGAGGATCTCTAGAAGGAGCTAGAGTTTATGTTACGTTATTTCCATGTAATGAATGTGCAAAGGCAATCATACAAAGTGGAATGAAAGAAGTAATTTATATGCAGGATAAGTATGCGGATACAGACGAGACAATCGCATCGAAGAAAATGTTTGATATGGCAGGCGTGTCTTACCGGCAATTTCAGCCGAAAGGGCAAACGATTGAAATAGAAGTATAGGAATGATGACATGGATATTATAAAGATTTTACAGGAAGAACTTGGAATTCGAAAACAGCAGGTAGAAACAACCATTCAGTTAATTGATGAAGGAAATACGATTCCGTTTATTGCCCGTTATCGAAAAGAAATGACAGGATCTCTTGATGATGAGACCCTTAGAAATTTTCATGAAAGATTATTGTATTTAAGAAATTTGCAGGAACGAAAAGAGGCTGTAAAAAAGAGTATTGAAGAACAGGGAAAGCTGACACCAAAGTTAATCAATGAAATTGAGGATGCAAAAACACTTGTAGCGGTAGAGGATTTGTATCGTCCATATAAACAAAAAAAACGAACAAGGGCGATGATCGCGAAACAAAGAGGCTTGGAACCTTTGGCGCAGATTCTTTTGCTTCAAAAAATAGATCATTCTTTTGAAAAAGAAGCATTGGCGTTTGTTGACAGCGAAAAAGGTGTTGAGACAGTAGAAGATGCTATAAAAGGTGCAATGGATATTATTGCAGAGCAAATTTCAGATGATGCACGTTATCGTTCTTATATTCGCAAATGCACATGGAATTATGGAAAGATTGTATCATCTGCAAAGAAGCCGGAGGAGTCTTCTGTGTTTGATATGTATTATGAATTTGAAGAACCAATAAAGAAGATTGCAGGATATCGAATTCTTGCAATCAATCGTGGGGAAAAAGAGGGTATTCTTCAAGTGAAAATTGAACCGGATCAGACAAAGATTGCATCTTATTTGGCAAAAAAAATCATCCGTGAAAACAATCCATATACAACAAAAGTTCTTCTAGCAACTATAGAAGACAGTTATAAACGCTTGATTGCACCATCGATTGAGAGAGATATTCGAAATGAGTTGACAGAACATGCTGCTACAGAAGCAATCAAAGTATTCGGAAAAAATCTAACGCAGCTTCTGATGCAGCCTCCGATTGCAGGGCAGGTTGTCCTTGGATGGGATCCGGCATTTCGTACCGGATGTAAACTTGCTGTCGTTGATGCAACAGGAAAAGTATTGGATACGGTTGTGATTTATCCAACAGCTCCACAAAATAAGGTAGAAGAGTCTAAAAAGATTGTAAAGGAGCTTATTAAAAAATATGGAATTACGCTAATTTCTATTGGAAACGGAACGGCATCCAGAGAATCAGAGCAAATTGTCGTTGAGATGTTGAAAGAAATCAAGGAACCGGTTCAGTATGTGATAACGAATGAAGCAGGGGCATCCGTTTACTCAGCAAGTAAACTCGCAACAGAAGAATTTCCAAATTTTGATGTAGGACAAAGAAGTGCAGCATCGATTGCAAGAAGGGTACAGGATCCTTTAGCAGAGCTTGTAAAGATTGAACCAAAAGCAATTGGTGTTGGTCAATATCAGCATGATATGAATCAAAAACAGCTTTCAGAGGCTCTTGGAGGTGTTGTGGAGGCAACCGTAAATAAAGTCGGTGTAGATTTAAACACAGCATCAGCTTCCCTGCTTGAATATGTCTCTGGTGTTTCGAAAACAGTTGCCAGAAACATTGTTGCATACCGTGAAGAAAATGGATCGTTTCGCAATCGGAAAGAGTTATTAAAAGTTGCAAAACTTGGTCCAAAGGCATTTGAACAATGTGCCGGATTTTTAAGAGTATCTGGGGGAGATCAACCTCTAGATGCAACGGCTGTTCATCCAGAAACATATAAAGAAACTTCCATGCTGTTAAAGCAGCTTGGGTATTTAGAAAAAGAACTATCCGGGGAAGGTTTGCGCGGAATTAGCAGTAAGATTTCAGATTATAAAAAACTGTCTGAAAAGCTCGGTATTGGAGAAATTACTTTAAAAGATATCGTGAAAGAATTGGAAAAACCAGGAAGGGATCCAAGAGAAGATCTTCCGAAACCAATTTTAAGAACGGATGTTTTGGAAATCAGTGATCTTAAACCTGGAATGAAATTAAAAGGAACTGTTCGAAATGTAATTGATTTTGGGGCGTTTGTAGATATCGGTGTTCATCAGGACGGTCTGGTGCATATTTCAAAAATGGCGGATCGTTTTATTAAACATCCGTTAGAAGTAGTAAGTGTCGGCGATGTTGTTGAGGTAACCGTCCTGAGTGTTGATGTAGACAAAAAGCGAATACAGCTTAGTATGAAAAATTAATACCATCCTCCGGAAAAAGTAATGATTTGTCCGGTCATATATTTTGGAGCCGTTGCAGTATGATAAACCATCTGCGCGGCTTCCTTTGGATCTGCAATATAATCAGCTGGAATTTCATCTTTGATTAAGGCGAGGTCCTCTTCATCGAATTCACGATTCATATCGGTATCAATCATACCAAAAGCAATTGCATTGACTTGAATATTACTTGCGGCAACTTCCTTGGCAAGTGCTTTTGTAAAAGCATTAACGCCCCCTTTGGTTGTAGAATATAAAACTTCACAGGAAGCCCCAACATTTCCCCAAATAGAAGAAATATTAATAATTTTTCCACTATGGCGATGAATCATATGCGGAAGGATGTTATGACAAGTAGAAAAAACGGAAGTCAGATTTGTATTTAAAATCTGATACCAGTCTTTCGTTGTTGCATCTGTAAAAAGTCCGACTTGGGAAATACCGGCATTATTGATCAAACAGTCGATGGTATGGAAATGTTCGAGAGCTTTCGTAATCATATCTTTTACAAAATCGGGTTGACTGATATCGCCGATAAAGGATAAACAGGAAACACCAGATGATAGGATTTCCTGCTCTAGAGAATTCAGATGTTCTGGATGATGGAAGCCATGAATAACAACGTTCCATCCTTGTCTTGCAAAGTAAAGGGCAGTTTCACGTCCGATACCACGGGAACTGCCGGTAATTAATACTGTTTTCATTTTTCTATACCTCGTTTGTTTATTTTTAAAAATTTAATAAAAGCCGCTTATCATTATAACATGGGCGGTTGTTGAAATAAATTAAATAATTTGTTATACTGAACAAAGTTGTATACGGAAGGGAGTAGATCGATGGCAAAGAAACAGAAGAAAAAAATCGGTGCCGGAGCAGTTTTTGCAAGAATTGTAACTGTAATTCTTGTAATGATTCTTGGTGGCGTTGTAAGTTTTATGGGAAGTAAGACTTATTTTGCAAATAGATTAAAAAAAGACAAGAAAGCTGAAATTGCAAAACAGCTGAAAGAAGAAAGTAAAGAAAGAGTAGATGTAGGACTGATACAGGCTGGGAAATCCATGACACTTAGAATTTATCACAATAAGAACCAGCAGATCATTTTTGTTCCGCTGCGTTCGGATATGATGCTTGATCTAAACAAAAAAGGAAAAGATGCCGTAGAAACAGCGTTTGGAAGAACAAAAAGTTCGGTAACAGTTTCAGAACTTATTAAGGCAACAAAAGATGGTGTGCTGATGAAACAGCAAGTGGAAAAAACTTTGGGAATCAGTATTGATACTTATGAAACAATGACAGAAAAACAGCTGGTGAAGTTAATGAATATGGCAGGAGAGATTAATGTAGATCTTGATAAAGCAGTAACATATGAGGATCAGACCTCAAAAACAGTTACTTTAAATAAGAGAAGTAATACATTAAATGGAAATGCAGTTCTTGCATTAATGACGGATCAGACATTGTTTGAGAATGAAGAAGTTCATGTAACTTTACAAGGGGATATTCTTGTTGCAATTACAAAGGCATTAAAAGAAAAATCATTATCTGAATATAAAGAATATGTAAGTAACTATTATGATACAGTAAAATCTAATACGAGTTTTAATGAAGTTGAAAAATATTTAAGTAGGATCCGCGGTGTAAAAGGAACAGATATTAATTACAAAATCCTTGATGGAACGGAACAGAATGGAACGTTTATTGTAGATGCAAGTGAAGCTAAAAATGTATTTGATCAGATTCTTTCAGAAAGTGGAGATTTGGATGCAGCACTTGCAACAACTACAACCGCTAAAAAGAAGAGCACAAAATCATCATCGAAAAACGTTAATATTGAAATTCAGAATTCCACAGGAATTACAGGACTTGCAAGCCGCTGGAAAGATAAATTGTCAGAAGACGGATATACGATAGGGCTGGTACAGACAAATCGTTCTGGTGCGTTGACACATACAAAGATTATTGTTGCCAAAAAAGGTCTTGGAAAAGATCTGAAAAAATATTTTAAAAATCCTCAGTATCAGGTAGGAACTGTGTCCAGTGGTTTGAAAATTTGTATTATCATTGGTACAGAAGATCAGATTTAAACGAAATGAAAAAGAATAAGGAAAAGAAGGTGCAAACCTTCTGATATGATAACCGGAGGATTTCAAAGAAATGAAATCTTTCGGTTTTTTCATACCTTTGTTTTTATAGATATCATAGGTAAAAATTATTGTAATTATTTCTGACGATAAGAAAACAATTCGAAAGCTCTTTGTTAAAAATACACAATAAGTTAAAAAAATACCTAAATTTTTCTTTTTTTTTTGGTGAAAATGCTGTATAGTAAAAGAAAAGGTCGAAGGAATAGGAAAGGTTGATGAAGGGATGATTTCAAATCAAGTTTTACAGGAAACAATTAACGGAATCAAAGAAGTAACAGATATTGATTTATGTATCATGGATACGTCTGGGCATCTGGTTGTGAAGACGATGGAAACGATGGATGATGTAGAAGAGGAAGTGGTATCATTTGCGGAGTCGATGGCAGAAAGCCAAGTGATTGACAAATTTCAGTACTTTAAGATTTTTGATGAAAAACGTCTGGAGTATATTCTTTTAGTACAGGGAGCTAGCGAGAGTATTTATACGGTAGGAAAACTTACTGTGCTTCAAATTCAGAATCTTTTGGTAGCATATAAAGAACGATTTGATAAAGAGAATTTTGTAAAAAATCTACTTCTTGACAATTTATTGCTCGTTGATATTTATAATCGTGCCAAAAAATTACATATTGATGTTGAAAGTCGCAGAGTTGCGTTTTTAGTTCAGAGTTCTTATGGAAAAGATCACAACCTGATTGAGGCAATGAAACAGCTTGAGTGTGTAAAGGAAGATGATTTTGTTACAGCAGTTGATGAAAAAAGTGTTGTTTATGTGACGGAAATTAGACCACAGGATACGCAGGTACAATTTCTCTCATGGGCAAATGAGATGATAAAACAGCTGCATGACAATGGAATTTTGGATGCTAAGATTGCAATTGGAAATGTTGCAGATAGTATTAAAAATGTATCACGTTCTTATAAAGAGGCACAAATTGCGCTGGAAGTTAGTAAGATTTTTTATGAAGATGCAGTCGTTATTGCATACAATCAACTTGGTATTGGACGACTGATTTATCAGCTTCCACTACCTCTTTGCAAGATGTTTATTCGAGAAGTTTTTGGTGATTATTCACCGGATTCTATTGATGAGGAAACATTGATTACAATTGATAAATTCTTTGAAAATAATTTGAATGTATCAGAAACATCCAGACAGTTATTTATTCATAGAAATACACTTGTATATCGTTTGGATAAGATTCAAAAAAATACAAATTTGGATCTTCGTAATTTTGAAGATGCCATTGCGTTTAAAATTGCACTGATGGTTGTGAAATATATGAAACATATGGATACGATGGATTAATAAAAATATCCAGCAGTTTGCACAAAAAATCTGTGAATTATTTGTGAAAAAAGTTAGATACTAAGAAAAGGACCAGAGAATCTGCTATAATGAAAAACAGCCAAAAGATGGGAAGGAGACGCATATGAGCAAGAAAGTATCAAAAATACTGATCGGTGTTCTGGTTGTTCTTTGTGTAGTGGAAGGCTTTTTTCTTTATCGTGCATATAGTGGGACAATGGCAACCGTTCAGAAAGTGCGAAAGATTGAAAGGACAATCGACAAATATTACAAAGGAAAAATAGACCAGACACAACTTCAAGATTACACTTATAAAGGACTAATCGCCGGGCTGGGTGATCCATATTCTGATTATTATTCCAAGAAAGATTTTAAAGAACTTCAGCAGAGTACTAATGGTGTATACTCTGGTGTCGGAATTTATATGACACAAAATAATACGACGGGATTGATCACGGTTGTAAAGACCATCAAAGGAAGTCCGGCCGATGGAAGCGGGCTGAAAAAAGGAGATATTCTGACAAAAGTTAATCAAACGAGTGTATCAAAAAATGACAGTCTGAATGATATTGTTCAGAAAATCAAAGGTGAAGAAGGAACGAAAGTCAAATTGACATTTTTGCGTAAAACAGATTCTAAAACCTATACATTTACGAGAAAGGCGATTGAAAGCCCAACAGTTGAGACAAAAATGTTAAAGAATAAGATTGGGTACCTGTCTATTTCAGAATTTGATGAAGTGACCGTAAAGCAGTTTGAATCTGGACTTGCAAAACTAAAGAAGCAGGGAGCTACTTCTTTAATTATCGATCTAAGAGATAATCCGGGTGGCTTGTTACAGGCAGTAGTAAAAATTGCAGACGATATCCTTCCAAAAGGACGGATTGTTTATACACAGGATAAATATGGAAATCAGAAGATTTATAACTCTACTAATAAAAAACAACTAGATATGCCACTTTGTCTTCTTGTTAATGGAAATAGTGCCAGTGCATCTGAAATTTTATCTGGAGCTATTAAGGATCGAAAAGCTGGAACATTGGTTGGAGAAAAGACATTTGGAAAAGGAATTGTACAGGGATTTTTCTCACTTGGAGATGGTTCTTACGCAAAATTAACTTATGCAACGTATTACACACCGGCAGGACATAATATTCACAAAAAAGGAATTCAGCCAAATGTGAAGATAAAAGATAATGAGAAAACAAAGGCTGATGAACAATTGAATAAAGCAATCGAAATTTTAAGTAAAAAATAATAAAAAAGTGGATCAAATAAGCACTTAGCTTTGTTTGGTCCATTTTTGTTTATGGAGATGTTTCCTGAAAATGTAGTGAAATATTTTGTCTCCTAGAAAAATAGGTGATATTTTGTGGTGAGTGAGTGGTTGAACATCTAGATGTTGTGAAAGTGGTAGTGGTGAGAGTATAGGTAAAAAGCGGGTGGATGAGGAGGTTTTATGACTTTTCATTGCCTGCTTTTTTGATAATAATTGAATGATTCCTGCTGTTACATTATGAAAAGTCATATGAAGAGGATATTGAGCCAAATGCTGAACAGATTATCAAGAATGAAAAAGATGGACATTAGACGTTTATCTATAAGTTGTTACTTGCCAGAACGGGAATCAATCCAAAGAAGAATTCTGCAATTGGAGAGCTGGCGGAGAATATAGAGATTGCTATTGAGCAGGAAAAGAAAATCAATGAGAATATTTATCAGTGCAAGGGGCAGATTACGTGTAATATAGGTCGGATTATTGATACAATTCGGAAAGATGATGAGAAATAGATAGAAGAGAAGAAGAATATTTCGCCGCAGCATGATGCAAAATAAAATAGTAATGAAAAAGGTACAAATAGCAATCGAACATTTGTACCCTTTTCTTGCCTCCATCTATATACTTTCAAAATGGTCTTTGATATAATAAGGACTGTTACAGATAAAATGAAGAAAATAGATAGAATTGGAAAAAGATACGATGAAATGTGATTTTTGTTAAAGAAAAAGTCACAAATGGAGGGATTTACTATGAATGAATTCAAGTTAATAGCCCCATATAAGCCGACTGGAGACCAGCCCCAGGCAATTGCAGAGCTTGTGAAAGGATTTAAGGAAGGAAATCAATTTGAAACTTTACTGGGGGTTACGGGTTCTGGAAAGACTTTTACGATGGCAAATGTGATTCAGCAGTTACAAAAACCGACACTGGTCATCGCTCATAATAAAACACTCGCAGCACAGCTCTACGGAGAGTTCAAGGAGATGTTCCCTGAGAATGCAGTGGAATATTTTGTGTCCTATTATGATTATTATCAGCCGGAGGCATATGTACCATCAACGGATACATACATCGAAAAGGATTCTTCGGTAAATGATGAGATTGATAAATTAAGGCATAGTGCAACGGCTGCGCTGATTGAGCGAAAAGATGTAATTGTGGTATCCAGTGTTTCCTGCATTTATGGAATCGGTAGCAGGGAAAGCTATGAGAAGATGTTAATTTCTCTTCGCCCAGGAATGATAAAAGACAGAGATCAGGTCATTGATGACCTCATTAATATTCAGTATGTAAGAAATGAACTGGATTTTAAAAGAGGAACGTTTCGTGTAAAAGGGGATGTTTTGGAGATTCTGCCAGTTTCTACATTTGAAGATGCCATTCGTGTGGAATTTTTCGGAGATGAAATTGATCGGATCGTAGAGTTTGATGTGTTGACAGGGGAAGTAAAACGTAGTCTTAATTTTGTAGCCATTTTTCCAGCTTCTCATTACGTTGTCCCACAGGAGCAGATTGAGCGTGCGATCAAGGGGATTAAAGAAGAGTTGGCGCAGCAAGTGGCTTATTTTAAGGAAAATGATCAGTTAATCGAGGCACAAAGAATTGCTGAGAGAACAAATTTTGATATTGAAATGTTAAGAGAGACAGGCTTTTGTTCTGGAATTGAAAATTATTCCAGGCATTTGGCTGGAACAAAGCCAGGAGAGCCTCCAAGTACTCTGATTGATTTCTTTGGAGATGATTTTCTAATGATTATTGATGAATCTCATATTACCGTTCCACAAATTGGTGGTATGTATGCAGGGGACCAGTCAAGAAAATCAACGCTAGTAGATTTTGGATTTCGCCTGCCATCGGCAAAAGATAATCGCCCATTGGAGTTTTGTGAGTTTGAACAAAAGATTGATCAGATGTTGTTTGTATCTGCGACTCCTGGGAAGTATGAAGCGGAACATGAAATGTTGCGTGCGGAACAAATTATTCGTCCAACGGGTCTTTTAGATCCATCCATTGATGTACGTCCAGTTTCTGGACAAATTGATGATCTGCTTGGAGAAATTCATAAAGAAACACAAAAAGGTCATAAGGTTTTGGTGACAACATTGACGAAGAGGATGGCAGAGGAATTAACAGATTATATGAGAGAAGTTGGTATTCGTGTTAAGTATCTTCATTCGGATATAGATACTTTGGAAAGAATTGAGATTGTGCGTGATCTTAGGATGAATGTATTTGATGTTCTTGTTGGAATCAATCTGTTAAGAGAAGGACTTGATATTCCGGAAATTACATTGGTAGCAATTCTGGATGCAGATAAGGAAGGATTTCTTCGCTCAGAAACGTCACTAGTACAGACGATTGGACGTGCGGCGAGAAACAGCGAGGGTCATGTCATTATGTACGCAGATACGATGACAGATTCTATGCAGGCAGCCATTTCGGAGACAAATAGAAGAAGAGAAATCCAAGATCAATATAATAAAGAACATGGCATTACGCCAAAAACGATTCAAAAAGATATCCGCGATTTGATTCGTATTTCTGATGACAAAACGGAAGAAGACGATGGATATGGCAAAGATGTAGAATCTATGACAAAAAAAGAAATCAAAGAAATGATTGAGCGGTTAACAAAGAAAATGAATCAGGCAGCAGCAGAGCTTAATTTTGAAGAGGCGGCAAAGCTGAGAGATGAATTAAAAGAATTTAAAATTGCCTACCGAGACTATGATGATTAGGAGCAGTAAAATCATGAAAAAAGAAATGATACGAATCAAAGGAGCGAGAGAGAATAATTTAAAAAATATTAATTTAGAGGTTCCAAGGAATCAGTTTGTTGTATTTACCGGGTTAAGTGGGTCTGGAAAATCTTCCTTGGCATTTGATACGATCTATGCGGAAGGACAGAGGAGATATATGGAATCTTTATCTTCTTATGCAAGACAATTCTTAGGACAAATGGAAAAGCCTGATGTTGATAGTATTGAAGGCTTATCTCCGGCAATCTCAATTGATCAGAAATCAACCAATCGAAATCCAAGATCAACGGTTGGTACAGTTACAGAAATTTATGATTATTTTCGTTTACTATATGCAAGAATTGGGATTCCGCATTGTCCGAAATGTGGAAAAGTAATCAGTAAGCAAACGGTTGATCAGATGGTAGATCGCTTGATGCAGCTTCCAGAGCGAACAAGGATTCAATTGTTGGCTCCGATTGTTCGGGGAAGAAAAGGAGAACATGCGAAGGTATTTCAAAGTGCGAAAAAAAGTGGTTATGTTCGTGTTCGCGTGGACGGCAATATTTACGATCTTTCAGAAGAGATTCCAATGGAAAAAAATAAGAAACATAACATCGAGATTGTTGTGGATCGTTTGGTTATAAAACAAGGAATTGAGAAACGATTAACGGATTCGATTGAGACAACGCTTAGTCTGACGGATGGCTTAATGACGGTCGATGTAATCGATGGACAACCATTAAATTTTAGTCAAAGTTTTTCTTGCCCAGATTGTGGAATTAGCATTGATGAGATTGAACCGAGAAGTTTTTCTTTTAATAATCCATTTGGAGCATGCCCGGTTTGTCATGGACTTGGATATAAGATGGAATTTGACCCGGATTTAATGATTCCAGATCAGAAATTAAGTATTGCAGAAGGTGCAATTCAAGTTTTTGGGTGGCAGTCTTGTACAGATAAGAAAAGCTATACGAGAGCAATTTTAAATGCATTAGCACAAGAATATGGATTTGATCTTGAAACACCATTTAAAGAATATCCAGAAAAAATTAAGAATATTCTTCTTTATGGAACCAACGGGCGGGAAGTGAAAGTTCATTATAAAGGACAACGAGGAGAAGGCGTTTATGACGTGGCTTTTGAAGGGATCATTCGAAATGTCGGAAGACGTTATCGAGAAGCTTCCCAAAATATGAAGGCAGAATATGAGACGTTTATGACAATCACACCATGTGAAGAATGTCATGGACAGCGTCTGAAGGCAGAATCTCTTGCCGTAACCGTCGCAGGAAAAAATATTGCACAAATGTGCGAAATGTCAGTTGGAGATATGGTACAATTTCTTGATCAGATGGAACTTTCTGAACGTCAAAAACTAATAGGGGAACAGGTTTTAAAAGAAATCAAAGCACGTGTTGGTTTTTTAAATGATGTTGGTCTTGATTATCTGACTTTGTCGCGTGCTACGGGGACGCTTTCTGGAGGAGAGGCACAAAGAATTCGTTTGGCAACTCAGATTGGTTCTGGTCTTGTTGGAGTTGCGTATATTCTTGATGAGCCGAGCATTGGACTGCATCAGAGGGACAATGATAAACTCATTCGTACCTTAAAAAATCTAAGAGATCTCGGAAATACATTGATTGTTGTAGAACATGATGAAGATACAATGCTAGCGGCAGATTATATTGTAGATATCGGTCCAAAGGCTGGAGAATATGGCGGAGAAGTGGTTGCCACAGGAACAGCAAAACAGATTATGAAAAATAAGAAATCCATTACAGGAGCTTATTTAAGCGGAAGGATTAAAATACCGGTTCCAGAAACAAGAAGAAAGCCTTCGGGATTTTTAAAGGTGATCGGAGCCCAGGAGAATAATTTAAAAAATATCGATGTAGAAATTCCTCTTGGCGTTTTTACTTGCATTACAGGGGTATCAGGATCTGGAAAAAGTTCTCTGGTAAATCAGATTTTGTATAAACGTTTGGCAAAGGAATTAAATCGGGCAAAGACCAAACCTGGAAAACATAAAGAGATCGAAGGATTTGATCAGCTAGATAAAATCATTGCGATTGATCAATCACCGATTGGAAGGACACCGCGTTCCAATCCTGCAACGTATACTGGAGTTTTTGATCAGATTCGAGAGCTATTTGCTATGACAAAGGATGCAAAATCTAGAGGATATAACAAAGGACGCTTTAGTTTTAATAAGAAAGGCGGACGATGTGAAGCCTGTAGTGGTGATGGAATTATTAAAATTGAGATGCATTTCTTACCCGACGTTTATGTGCCATGTGAAGTTTGTCATGGGAAACGATATAATAGAGAGACACTGGAAGTCAAATATAAAGGAAAAAGTATTTACGATGTGTTAAATATGACGGTAGAAGAGGCATGTGAATTCTT
Organism: Anaerostipes sp. MSJ-23; assembly: GCF_018918155.1. Lineage (GTDB taxonomy): Bacteria > Bacillota > Clostridia > Lachnospirales > Lachnospiraceae > Anaerostipes. The sequence goes on along the minus strand of NZ_JAHLPY010000021.1, from coordinate 11,153 downwards.
TTCTAATCTGCCATCAATTAGCAGAAAAATGGAGACGTTAAGAGATGTTGGACTTGGGTATATTCGCCTTGGACAGCCATCGACTGAATTATCTGGAGGTGAAGCACAGAGGATTAAACTTGCATCAGAACTTAGCAAGAGAAGTACAGGAAAAACAATTTATATTTTAGATGAACCAACAACAGGTCTTCATTTTGCGGATGTGCATAAGCTGGTAGATATTCTTGGAAAACTGACGGAAGGTGGGAATACAGTTATTGTGATTGAGCACAATCTAGAAGTGATTAAGACAGCAGATTATATTATTGATATGGGACCTGAAGGAGGCGCTGGTGGCGGAACAGTTGTGGCACAAGGAACACCAGAGGAAATCTGTGAGGTCGAGAAGTCTTATACAGGGCAATATTTGAAAAAATATTTAGAATGATTGACCGTATGAGAAAAATATGATATAAAACAAAAGAACAAAGTAAAAAACAGGGTGTGCCCTGAATAATTCAGGAAGACTGCCGAAAAGAAGATATGAAAATATCTTTTTTTCTGGTGGTCTTTTTCTTTTATAAGGGAGAAAAAAATATGTATTTGATGATTGATAATTATGATTCTTTTGTTTATAATCTGGTCAGCTATTTACAGGAACTTGGACAGGAAATTATGCTTGTGAGGAATGATCAGGTTTCAGAAAAATGGCTATCAAAGCAGATAGACAAAGGAATTCTTCGTGGGATTATTATATCTCCAGGACCAAAAAGTCCAGATGATTGTGGTGCTTGTCTTGACGTAGTGAAACAATTTGCAGGAAAAGTACCAATACTTGGTGTTTGCTTGGGATATCAGATTATTTTAAAAGCGTTTGATGGAGTGATTGAAAAAGGAAAGCGACCGATGCATGGAAAATTGTCTATGATTCGGACGAATCAGAAAGGATTATTTGAACATCTTCCTTCTGAGTATCAAGTGACGAGATATCATTCTTTAAAAGCAAAAGAAGAGGCATTTCCAAAGGTATTACGGATAGATGCGCGTTCTGAAGATGGTGTGATTATGGCTTTGCATCATAAAGAATTTCCTATTTATGGGATTCAGTTTCATCCGGAGGCAGTTTTGACGCAATATGGACACGAACTTTTAAGAAACTTTATAACAATGAGTGAAAGGTGGTGGAACAATCATGGCAGCGATTGTAAAAGAGTTGACACAGTATCAGGATGCTGAAAAGATCTTTTCTTTCATAAAGGATGAGACCTATGCGGTATTTCTTGATTCTTCTATGGAAAATAAACTTGGTCAGTATAGTATCATAGGATTTGATCCATATCTTATTTTAAAAGAAGAAGAAGGCATATTTTATCATAATGGGAAAAAACAAAAAGGAAGTTTAGAAAATTATCTGAAAAAATATTTAAAAGAACACTACGAAGATAATGAAACGAATCTTCCGTTAACAGCCGGAGCGATTGGCTATTTTTCTTATGACTATGGAAGAAAATTTGAAAATATTTCTACAAGACATAAAAAAGAAATAAATATGCCGGAGGCATTGGTTGTTTTTTATGATTTGTTTTTGATCGAGGATAAAAAGAAAAAGAAGCTTTATTTGTCAGCGCTTGGGAAAACGCAAGATCCGCAGAAAAAAATCTGTACAATGGAACGGATTATAAACAATCTTAAAGTAGAAGAAAAAAAACAAATGGAACATAAAATGCCAGCAGCATATACTTCTGATTTTTCCAAAGAAGACTATCAGGCGGCAATTGAGGCAATGAAACATTATATGCGGGAAGGTGATATTTATGTTGCTAACATGACTCGTCGAATGAAAGTGGAAAGTAAAAAAGATCCATATGAAGTATTTCAATATATAAGAAAATTTAATCCATCTCCTTTTGGTGGATTCCTCCAATATGGAGATTTTCAGATTGTTAGTGCATCTATGGAACGTTTTCTTCAAATAAAAAATGGATGGGCTGTTACGAGACCGATTAAGGGAACAAGAAAACGCGGACGGACAAAAGAAGAAGATGAATTTTTGGAACAAGAACTTCAGGAATCAACAAAAGACCGGAGTGAACTTCTTATGATTGTGGATCTTGAAAGAAATGATTTCCATCGGATTTGTGAGCCAGGAACGGTAGAGGTGACCAAACATTTTGAAGTAGAAACTTATGCAACGGTTTTTCATTTAATATCAGAAATTCGGGGAAAGCTAAAAGAAGGGTATGGAGCTGTAGATCTTCTTAGCTGTGCATTTCCTGGAGGATCAATTACCGGTGCACCAAAAATCCGTGCTATGGAAATTATTGACGAGTTAGAACGAAGTCAGAGAGGCCTATATACGGGATCGATTGGCTATTTTTCTTTAAATGGAGATTGTGATTTGAATATTGTGATCCGTACTTTGGTTGTACAGAATGGAATTTACCATCTTGGTGTTGGGGGCGGTATTACCTATGAATCTGACACAGCATTTGAATATGAAGAAACAATACAAAAAGCAAAGGCACTATTGTTGGCACTTGGAAATGGAGAAGAAGAATGAAACTGATACCAGATGAAGGTTATTATTTTGGACTTGGAGTATTTGAAACAATTGCAGTAGAAGACGGAAAACCAATACTTTTTGATTTGCATATGCAAAGACTAAAAGAGGGAATAGAATTCTTTGATCTTTCCATTTCTATGAAGGATTTGAAAGAAAAAGTAAAAGAATTTTTAAAAAATCCGGAAATAAAAAATGGGCATAAAGTATTAAAAATTGCAGTATCCATGGAAAATCAGATTTTGACTTGTAGAGATAATCTTTATAGAGAAGAACAATACGAGAAAGGTTTTATTACTGGGTTAAGTAAGGTTAGAAGAAATGAGACATCGCCATTGACTTATCATAAGACGTTAAATTATGGGGATAATCTAATGGAGAAACGTAAGGCAAAAAAATATGGAGTGGATGAACCTTTGTTTTTAAATACCAAAGGGTATTTGAGTGAAGGGGCAACAACGAATCTATTTGCAGTAAAAAATGGAGAAATTTATACACCGAAAAAGGAAGATGGAATTTTAGATGGAGTTATCAGACAGTATCTATGCAGCCGTTATAAAATTAAAGAAGTACACATTTTGCCAGAAGAAATAGAATCGTTTGATGAAATGTTCCTTACAAATTCGCTTCTTGGAATTATGCCGGTAACATCTTTTGGAACGATGGAATGGAAAGAACGGACGGTGAGTGATCGATTAAGAAGAGATTATAAACAAATGATGAAAGAAAGCATGGAGGGCTGACAGAGGTCTGTACAGCCCTATTCTGCAAAATAAGATCAGTCTTCCATTTGTTTTCCGAGAAAAGAAGCACTGATATTTGTAATGAGAAGATCAGTCTCACTTAAAGATTCCTTGTCGCATAAGATGCAAACAAGACCGATAGCATCACCACCAGAAATAATGGTTGAAAATGCTATTTGTGAGATGCTCTTTGAGAGGTCATCCACCGGAGAGAAAAAAGAAGGATCTGATTTTTTAAGAAGAAAATGCCTGCGTTCTTGTAAAGACAGTTGAGCTTTTTCTGTTAATGATTTTCCAATTAACTTTTTTGCATCAGGTCCAGCTGCGGCAATTACATCGTCTTGATCACAGATACAAACAGTATGGGGAAGAGAAGATGCGATAGAATCTGCATATTGTTGGGCGGCAATTCCCATTTCTCCGATTGGTGAATATTTTTTTAAAATGATATTTCCATTTTTTTCTGTAAATATTTCCAAAGGATCGCTTTCTCTAATGTGCATCGTCTTCCGGATTTCTTTTGGAATAACGATTCTTCCGAGATCATCGATTCTTCGAACAATACCTGTAGCTCTCATTTATCTTTTCCTCCTATAGGCTTGATTTTCCATATTTTATACTATATGGATAGTATGTTGTAATGTAGGAGGAATTATGCATGAATGGTAAAATTCCTGATTTCTGCTTTTGAAATATTATTTATGGCTTTCTATTCACAAATGATCAAAAAAATAAGGAGTTTCAATGAATGTTTTAATGTCTGATGGATCTTCAAAGTGCGTCAGTGCCCACATAAGTTTCATTACAAGAGCTTCGGTTGTTAGGTTTCCAGAAAGAATAACCTTTTGTTTTGCAAGGGTATGACCAACTTTATAAACATTAAGATCAATTCCGTCCCAAAGACATTGTGTCGTAATGACAACACAAAGATTGCTTTCAATTAGCTCATGAATTTTGGAATGAAGATCAGGATCTTTTTCTGGGATTCCTCCAAGACCAAAGCTTTCAATAATGACCCCTTTGTAGGTGGTTTTGATAAAGTCAAAAATATCTGGCTTCATACCAGGAAAAATTTTCAAAACAAAAAGATCATTGCATAAGGCAGTATCTGCAAAAAACGTTTTTTTATGAGTTGTAGCTGTTTGAAAGATTTCTTTGCAAACAGAAAATGGAAGCGATGGTTCATATCGGATGTCACAGGAATCAATTTCGGCAATCGGCGGTAAATTTAAGCTTTGAAAAGCATCAAAATTTCTGCTTTTTGTTTTCATTGCATGAGTGCCAAGAATGGCAATACCATGAAATACAAGGTAGACTCCACGAATCTTTTCGCAGGCGAAAGCGATTGCATCCGTTAGATTTTTTTTTGCATCGGTCTTTGCATTTTCTATTGGAAGCTGTGAACCAGTAAAAACAACAGGTTTTGTAAGATTTTTTAACATATAAGAAAGAGCGGCAGCACTATATGCCATAGTATCAGTGCCGTGTGAAATGACGAAACCATCAAAAGCATCATAATAAGATTCAATAGTCTTGGCGATTTTTTCCATATGAGAAGGATTTATATTGGAACTGTCAATTTCCATAATGGAGATCCCTTCTAGATGGCAAAAAGATCTGACGCTTGGAATATAGGATAAGAGCTTTTCTACATCAACAGAAGGTTCCAATCCATTATCAGATGGAGTAGAAGCGATCGTTCCGCCGGTTGCAATGAGTAAAATACGTTTCATAAAAATCCTCCTTTTTGTTTTGAATTATGGCTGGTTATGTTGCAAAAAATATATCATGGAACAAAAAATGCGTCAATAAGAGAAACAAGGAATGGTAATAGTCATAAAAAAGAAACTGTGGTATAATAACGGACGAAGAGAAAAAGGAGATTATTTATGAAGTTTAAAACACAGCTGACGGCAAAAGATATTTTTAAATTTTCGCTGGCATTTACTTATCTTGGATCATCTGGTATTTTTTCTGCGTTTATGGTTCTCGTTGGGATTGTCATGTGTGTGAGAGGAGCAGCCTTTCATGAAGGTACTAAATATGTTTTTATGGGAATCGTTATCCTTGTATTATTAGTGATCGTAAATCCATTGCTTTTATATATTAAAGCAAAAAAACAGGCACTGACCAATCCAGTATATCAGAAACCATCTTATTATACGTTGACAGAAGAAGGAATTCATATTGAAATTGAAGAAGAATCAGCGGATATTACATGGGCACAGATCTGGAAATTAAAGCATGTTTTTGGAGAATACATTTTGTATACTGGAAAACAGCAGGCGTTTGTATTTCCTGAGGAAGCATTTGGAGCGCAAAAAGAAGAAATTTCTTCTTTTATTGAAAATTGTGTCAAGACATCCAGGGGAAATGGAACATCAAAAGCAGGAAAGGATGGAGCTGGAGCAAAATCCTCAAAGTCTTCTATTGCAAAGTATGCAAAGGGAAATGGACAAGATACACAAAAGGAAGAAAATTCTGAAGAATAATAGATGAAAAAGAAGAGTCTCACTGGGGTTCTTCTTTTTTTAAGGCCCTGATTGAAAAAACCTTTGGCGATTGATATAATAAAACGAAGAAAGTTTCCACAAAAAAAGGGGATTTATTTTTATGATAATAGAAAGTTACAGTGCTCAGGATACGTATGATCTGGGTAAAAAATTAGGAAAAGAAGTAAAAGAAGGGCAAGTTTTTTGCCTTGATGGGGATCTTGGTGTCGGGAAAACCGTATTTACCAAGGGACTTGCACAGGGACTTGGAATTGAAGAGCCAATTCAGAGTCCAACGTTTACGATTGTAAGAGAATACGAGGAAGGACGTTTGCCATTTTATCATTTTGATGTATATCGCATTGGTGATGTAGAAGAAATGGATGAAATTGGTTATGAAGATTATGTATATGGTGGCGGGGTTTGTCTAATTGAATGGGCAAATCTAATTGAGGAAATTCTTCCAGATCATTATACAAAAATTGAAATTTTAAAAAATCTTGAAAAGGGATTTGATTATAGAGAAATTCGAATAGAGGAGATATAAATGAAGTTATTAGTATTGGATAGTTCCGGCCTGGTTGCTTCGGTTGCGCTTATTGAGGATGACCGTTTGATTGCAGAATATACGACCGGAAATAAACTAACACATTCACAAACTTTGCTTCCGATGTTGGATGAGGCAATTAAGCGGACAGAGTTTGTTATGGAGGATATTGACGCGATTGCAGTTGCTATGGGGCCAGGTTCTTTTACAGGGCTTAGAATTGGAGCTGCAACAGCAAAAGGGCTTGGGCTTGCCCTTAATAAACCAATAATTCCAGTGCCGACAGTAGATGGTCTTGCATATCAGTTATTTGGAGTAGAAAAAATTATCTGCCCAATGATGGATGCAAGAAGGAAACAAGTTTATACGGGATTTTACCGATTTCATAAAGGAGAAATGCAGGTAATAAAAAAACAATGTGCACAGAGTGTAGAAGATACTTTGAATCAGTTAAAAGAATATGGAGAAGATGTGATTTTCCTTGGAGACGGAGTGCCGGTATATAAAGAAGAGATTGAAGAGAGTATGAAAGATCATGCAATTTTTGCGCCGGTATGTGCAAATCGCCAAAGAGCAGCAGCAGTTGGAGCATTGGCCAAAGTTTATTATGAAAATGGAATTTCAGTAAGTGCTGATGAGTTTGTACCAGAATATTTAAGAAAATCACAGGCTGAAAGAGAAAGAGAAGAACGGCTTAATGGAAAGAGATAAACAAAATGCCAGAGAGTGGCATGTGCATAAGGCACAGCCACAGGATCTGCCAATGATTGCTGAAATTGAAAAATTGTCTTTTCACAAACCATGGAGTGAGGAAGGAATTGAGTCTTTCTATTATAAAAAGACGAGTGATATTTATGTATGGCGTGATCGAAACCGGATTAGCGGCTATATTATGGCAGAACATATTTTGGAACAGGGAGAACTTCAAAGAATTGCGATTGTTCCGTTTATACGATCTATGGGAATCGGAACGCTTTTTTTACAGGAATTTCGGGAAAGATACCGTAAGATGGGCGTCGAAACAATTTATTTGGAAGTTCGGGAATCAAATAACATTGCAAGAAACTTTTACAAAAAAAATGGATTTGAGGAGCATGGGAGAAGACCAAAATACTACACAAATCCAATGGAAGATGCCATTTTGATGTTTTGGGATGATCCAAATCCGCTCCAGACATTACCAGTAGAAACAACGCATGAGACTTCTTATAATGAGTCTTGTAAGGAGGACAAGTCGATGTTATGTAATGTATGTGGAAATCCATTAAAAGAAAAAAGTGATTTTATTGAAGTAAAAAAAGAGTGGGGATATTTTTCAGACAAAGATACACAGATTCATGAATTTAAGATCTGTGAGAGATGTTATGATCGTATGATCAAGCAGTTTGAAATTCCACCAAGGGTAACAGAAAAAAAAGAAATTTTATCTTGAAAGTAGTAAAGCTTTCACCTTAATAGGTGGTAAGTAATAGTAAAAAGGTGATATATGTTAGATGTATGTTTATTAGGAACAGGTGGGATGATGCCTCTTCCATATCGAAAGTTAACAGCTTGTATGACCCGATTTCAGGGACATAGTCTGTTGATTGATTGTGGCGAGGGGACACAGGTAGGAATTAAAGAGCGTGGCTGGAGTGTAAAGCCGCTGGATGCAATTTGTTTTACTCATTTTCATGCAGATCACATCAGCGGCCTTCCAGGTCTTTTGTTAACGCTTGGAAATGCAGAGAGAACCGAACCGCTATTGATCATTGGACCAAGAGGAGTGGAAAAAATTGTAAATTCCTTAAGGGTAATTGCACCGGAACTTCCGTTTCCAATTAAATTTTATGAATTAAGAGAAAAAGAACATACCATTGAGATGGATGGGTATTCGATTGAGGCATTTCAGGTAAAACATAATGTAATTTGTTATGGGTATAATGTGGTAATTCCACGTGCTGGAAAATTTGATCCACAGAAAGCAAGGGATAACCAGATTCCAATGAAATATTGGAATCGTCTGCAGAAGGGAGAATCTGTGGAAGATGAAAATGGAAGGATTCTTACGAGTGATATGATTCTTGGGGCTCCGAGAAAAGGAATTAAACTGACATACTGTACGGATACAAGACCCGTGCCGGCTATTGCGGAACATGCGGCCGGGGCAGATCTTTTTATTTGTGAAGGAATGTACGGAGAAGAAGGAAAAGAAAAGAAAGCCAGAGAATATAAACATATGACGTTTTATGAAGCAGCGAATCTTGCAAAAACGGCAGATGTAAAAAAAATGTGGTTGACACATTATAGCCCGTCTCTTGTAAGACCGGAAGAGTTTATGGACAAGGTTCGTAAGATTTTTCCGCGCTCAGTGGCAGGAAAAGATGGAAAGACAGTAACTTTAGATTTTTGTGAGGAGTAAGATTTTATGAACGATACGATAAAAATACTTGCAATCGAATCTTCTTGCGATGAAACAGCAGCAGCAGTTGTTGAAAATGGAAGATTTGTAAAATCCAACGTGATTTCATCACAGATTGAATTGCATAAGTTATATGGAGGGGTAGTCCCTGAGATTGCCTCAAGAAAACATATTGAAAAAATTAATTTTGTTATAGAAGAAGCACTAAAAGAAGCTGGAGAAACCTTAGATACAATCGATGCAGTTGCAGTTACTTATGGGCCAGGTCTTGTTGGAGCTCTTTTAGTTGGGGTTGCAGAAGCAAAGGCTATTGCATTTGCAAAAAATAAACCATTGGTTGGTGTCCATCATATTGAAGGACATATTTGTGCCAATTATATTGAACATTTAGATTTAGAGCCACCATTTTTGTGTCTTGTTGTGTCCGGGGGACATACCCATCTTGTAGATGTTAAAGATTATGGAAAGTATGAAATTATTGGATGTACAAGAGATGATGCAGCGGGAGAAGCATTTGATAAAGTGGCCCGCGCAATTGGACTTGGATATCCTGGTGGACCTAAAATTGAAAAACTTGCAAAAGAAGGGAATAAGGATGCAATCGCATTTCCAAGAGCAAAAGTTCATGGATCTAAAATGGACTTTAGTTTTAGTGGATTAAAATCATCCGTATTAAATTATCTTAATAAATGTGAGATGAAGGGAGAAACGGTAAATCGAGCTGATGTTGCGGCATCTTTCCAAGAAGCAGTTGTTGATGTATTAAGTTCACATGGGGTAGAAGCTGCAAAAGAGCTTGGATATAAAAAACTTGCGATTGCAGGCGGAGTTGCGTCAAATCATGCATTCCGTGAAAAAATGCAGGAGAGATGTAAAGCGGCTGGAATAGAATTTTATCATCCATCTCCGATTTTCTGCACAGATAATGCAGCTATGATCGGAGTCTGTGGATATTATGAATATATCAATGGCACAAGAAGTGGATGGGATTTAAATGCAGTTCCGGGATTAAAAATTGGAACCAGATAGGGGAAGTGTGTATGCATAAGAAAGTAGTTGCAATCGTTCTTGCAGCAGGAGAAGGAAAACGAATGGGAAGCGGGATTCCGAAACAGTATATGCTGATTAAATCAAGACCGCTTGTTTATTATGCATTGAAAGCGTTTGAAAACAGTCCGGTAAATGAGGTGATTCTTGTAACCGGAAAAGATGAAATTGATTATTGCAAAGAGCATATTGTGAAAAAATACGGTTTTCGTAAGGTTTCAAAAATTATTGCAGGGGGCTGTGAACGATATGCATCTGTCTATGAGGGACTAAAAGCAATCCATCAGGCAGATTATGTTTTAATTCATGATGGAGCTCGTCCAATGATTCATAAGGATATGATTAAACGTTGTATTTTAAGCGTCATGGAGTTTCGGGCATGTGTGGTTGGTATGCCGGTAAAAGATACAATTAAAGTGGTTGATGAAAGAAATTATGCGATTCATACACCAGATAGAAAGACGTTGTGGCAGGTACAGACGCCACAGTGTTTTGAGTATGATCTTGTAAAGAAAGCTTATGAGACACTGATGGAAAGTGGCGATACAAGCGCGACAGATGATGCTATGGTTGTGGAAACCTATGCAAAAGTTCCAGTCAAACTTATTGAAGGTGGTTATGATAATATTAAGATTACAACGCCAGAGGATGTAAAAATTGCAGGAAGTTTAATGAAGGCAAGAAAAGTTTTCCGGATTCTTCATCAAATTCATGATAAGCTAATAAGCGCGCAAATGCGTGCTTTTAAGCAGCATCAGAAAAGAAAAATCAAAAAAAAATAAAAAAATTTTGAAAAAGTGTTGACAAGTGTATCCTGGTTTGGTATTATAAACAAGTCGTCGCGTGAGTGACACAAAAACAAAACAGAATACACACCTGGAGAGGTATCGAAGTGGTCATAACGAGGCGGTCTTGAAAACCGTTTGTCCGCAAGGGCACGTGGGTTCGAATCCCACCCTCTCCGTTAATCATGAAAAAGTCATGATTCAACCCTTGGAGAAGTACCCAAGTGGCTGAAGGGGCTCGCCTGGAAAGTGAGTAGGTCGTTAATAGCGGCGCGAGGGTTCAAATCCCTCCTTCTCCGTTGGATATGTATTCCAAGGATAAATTATTGAAAAAGTTCTTGACAAATTGGAAAGAATGTAGTATGATGTAAAAGTTGCTGCGGTCCTGATAAGACAGAAAGCAACAAAATAAATCAAAAAAGTTCTTGACAAACAAAGAACAGAGTGATATAATAGAAAAGCTTCTTACACACAGAAGCAAATCACAGAACATTGACAACTGAACAATAAGACAACCTTGAAAATTCAATTGAATTTTTCAGACGATTTTAGTAAAAATCGACGAACGTTCTTTAAGAACAGTAATAACAAGGATAAAG
>NZ_JAHLPY010000020.1 GCF_018918155.1 Anaerostipes sp. MSJ-23 | reverse complement strand
CAGGGTCACCACAGTTGATCATTTTTTCGATATTTTCCATCTCGGAAGATCTGGGATGAAGAGTATATTTGATTTCTTCATAATCGTCGGTAAAGATTTTTTGTAAGATATTCCTATGTTTATTATGCAGGAAAATGAAGCAAAAGAAAACCCCCACCCCTCAAGATTGAGGGGCAGGGGAGTTGAATAGGCGAAGCCTATTTTTTGTTTCATAGGAAATTTGTCGCTGAAGCAACCAGCCGAAGACGGAGAATCCTTTAAAACAGGATTTTTTCTTGGATTATAGGAGGCTTCATTTCTGGGTTTAAGAAAGATAGAGAGGAATAAAAATCTTATGAACAAAGAACAAAAAGAGAAATTAATTTTCATGTTAAAACATTTGATTATGGCCGTTGTGGTAGGAATTATCGTTGGTGCGATTGATGCACTGTTTGGAAGAGTGTTGATTTTTTTATCTACTTTTCGAACCAAACATTATTTATATTTGATTCCATTTCTTCCAATTGCAGGGTTATTGATCACATGGATGTATTATTCTTTTAGTAAGGTTAGTTTAAAAGGGATGACCTTGGTGTTTGAGGCAGGGCAAAGAAAGACAGATGCGATTCCTATTGCATTAATTCCATTAGTTATGATTGGAACATGGATGACACATTTATTTGGAGGAAGTGCTGGACGTGAGGGAGTGGCTGTGCAGATTGGAGCCACGCTTTCTCATGTTATTGGAAGGAAAATGCATTTTCCAGAAAATGGACGAACAATGTTAATAATCGGTATGGCAGCAGGGTTTGGAGGATTATTTCAGACACCGTTGGCGGCTACATTTTTTGCAATTGAAGTTATAGTTGCCGGACGGATGGATTATGAGGCATTATTACCAGCAATGGCAGCTTCTTATATTGCAGCTTTTACTTCTCATACTTTAGGGCTCGAGAAATTTATAGTGCCGTTAACAGAATCGTTTAAGCTGTCTGGAAGTAAAAATATTGTCGGAATTTTAATTCTTGGGGTTCTTTTTGGAATTGTAGGACATTTATTTTCTTTTTCACTTCAAAAGACAAAAAAGATTATGGCAGATAAGATCGAAAATCCATTTGTAAGGATTGGGATCATTGCAATTCCATTGGCTATTTTACTGATTCTATTTTATGGAGGGCGTTACAGTGGACTTGGAACAAACTTAATTGCAAATAGTTTTGAAAATAAGTCAATTTATGCATATGATTGGATTTTAAAATTAATATTTACAATTATTACTTTATCAATTGGATTTCAGGGTGGAGAAGTAACACCGTTATTTTCTATTGGTTCATCTCTTGGAGTTGTACTTGGAAGTTTGTTTGGATTTCCTCCGATGATTTGTGCGGCACTTGGATATGTTGCAGTTTTTGGAAGTGCAACTAATACACTGATCGCACCAATGATGATTGGATTAGAAGTTTTTGGGACAGAAAATATGGTACCATTTGTGATCGTATGTATTATTGCATATGCGGTGAATGGAAATCAATCCATCTATGGAGCACAGGAAAGATTTTAAAAAATAGAGGAAAATAAAGATATTGCCACGTAACGTAGCAGAAAAATACACAATGCTATTTTTGTTTTCTTTTCATAAAATATCTGTTTTTTTATACTAGTTATATAAAAGAAGAGGAGGATATTGTAATATGGTATTTGCAGAAAAATTAAAATTGCTTCGTAAACAAGAAAACATGTCACAAGAACAGCTAGCTGCAAAACTTGGAGTTTCAAGGCAAGCTGTTACAAAATGGGAGACAGGAGCAGGAATTCCGGATATTGAAAATATTCTATCTATTTCTAAATTATTTGATATTTCGATGGATGAATTATTTTCAAATGAAAGGAAGATGAACCTGCCGAAAGATTATCTTTTCGAAAGTGTCACAGAATATGATATTGATGAATCAAAACATTATGATATGAAGTTTGGTTTTGCTAAAAAATTGGTGTTGTCGGGATATAAAGGTGAAAAAATTCGTGTTTGTCTGGCATCGAATACTATTTCTACACTTCAAAGTGATTTTAAGGTAAAAATTGATGACATAAAAAAACGAATGGATGTAGATATCAATCAGAAAAATGGGGTAACACGAGCAGCAGCAAAGGAGGAAGTTAATATTTTTGTACAGGTTCCAGTGACTTATATTAGAAATATGGAATGTGCGGTTCATGCAGAGCGAGTAGAGATTTACTCTTTGGAATGTGATAATATAGAGCTTGATTTAAAAACTTCAGAAGTGGTTTTGGAAGATATTTTGGGAACAGTGGAGATCAATTGCAATCTCGATATGAATATTTTTTGCAACTCCTTAAATGGTGCAATAGAAATAAATCAGATATCGGCAGTATCAAAAATACATATCCCAGAAGATGTAATGTTTGCAGCTGTTACAAAGGGAATTGCTACAAAAATTTCTTATGAGAAAAATGGAAAACAGGCAGATGTTTTTGCAGTGACTAATGCAGATAATATCATTGAATTAAATGGAATAAAAAGTGAACTTATTATTTCTGTTGACTGTTAAAAAACGGAAGGTGAATTTTTTGTGTCATTTTCTAAATATTTCGATATACTAAAAGAAAAGAGTATATGTGGTTGTTATGAGAAATATGAATAATTTATGTTCACTTATTGAAAGACGTCCGGATGCAGTAGCCATGGTGCGTGGAAGTGATGCATATAGAAGAATCAGAGGTAGAGTTTTATTTTATGGGGTAGAAGATGCGGTCGCGGTTCGTGTAGAAATAGAAGGACTGCCAAGAGGTAGAGGCTCATGTCAAAATCCAATGTTTGCATTTCATATTCATAGCGGAACAAAATGTGAAGGCAATCCAAAAGATGAATTTGCGGATGCAGGAATGCATTATAATCCAGGAAATTGTAAACACCCTTATCATGCGGGAGATATGCCACCATTGCTTGGTGTAAATGGTAATGCACTTTCGGTGTTTTTAACAGATCGTTTTACAATTAGAGAGATTATTGGAAGAGTTGTCATTATTCATGCGAATCCGGATGATTTTATGACACAGCCATCTGGAAATTCAGGAGAAAAAATAGCCTGTGGTGTAATTAAAAGAGCTTTTCGATAGAGGGTTAAAATAAAAAAGAGGATGCAAAATTTGAGGTGACCCCTTAAAGTTAGACTTTTGCGAGACGACTTTGGTCGTCTCGTTTTTCTTTATACAGCTAGAAGCTGAAGCCTGTATTGAACAGGACTCATCCATCCTAACTTCTCTTTTATTCGTTTCTCATTGTAGTATTTTATAAAACGTTCTACCTCAGATTTTAATTCCTCGTAGCTATAGAAAACAACACCATAGTAAATTTCTTGCTTGAGTAGTCCAAAGAAGTTTTCCATTACAGAATTATCCAGGCAATTTCCCTTTCTCGACATACTTTAAAATATGCGTTCTTCTTTTAGCCTATGAGAGTATGCTTTCATCTGATAAGCCCATCCTTGATCAGAATGAAAAGTTCTTCTGTACGGGCAGTCTGCAGAGATCTTAATTGCCTTATCTAAAGCATCCATTACGTTCTTTGCAGAAGGTCTCTGATCTATTCCATAGCTAAGTATCTCACCATTACACATATCCATAAACGGATCGAGATAAAGCTTATGCATAGTCAGACGACCTTTTTCATCAACTTCATAGTACTTGAATTCACTAGTATCTGTAGTGACTTTCTGATGAGGTATATGTGTATTAAAACGTCTGTGGATTCTGTTAGGAGCAACAGTACCCACCTTTTTTATTCAAGTATGCTAAAACAACTTTTTTCTTGAATTCAAAAGAATATTTAGCCATAAAAATACCGACCTCCAATCGTTAGATTTTAGGTCTAACTTTTGGGGGGCGGTACAATTGCATCCTCTTTTAATTTTTATGAATAGATAGGGTATTTATTGCAAAGTTCCACTACCTGTTTTCTGACATAATCAGCTTTTGAATCGTAATCAGTAGCAACCAGATGAATGAGTTTTGCGATTTCTTTCATATCATCTTCTTTCATTCCCCTTGTTGTGACAGCAGGTGTTCCAATTCTAACGCCAGAAGTTACGAAAGGACTTCTTGGATCATTTGGAACAGTGTTTTTATTGAGTGTGATATAAGCAGAATCGCATCGGTTTTGTAATTCTTTTCCACTAATGTCCATATTTCTTAAATCAACAAGCATTAGATGATTATCAGTACCGCCTGTTAAGATATCAAATCCTTCATTGATTAAGGCAGCAGATAGTGCCTTAGCATTTTTAACGACTTGTTCTTGATATGTCTTGAATTCTGGTTTGAGGGCTTCGCCAAGACATATTGCTTTTCCAGCAATCACATGCATTAAAGGTCCACCTTGGATACCAGGGAAGATAGCTTTGTTGAAATTGAATTTTTCTGCAGCTTCTTTATTTGCAAGAATCATACCACCTCTTGGCCCGCGAAGTGTTTTATGGGTTGTTGTTGTAACAACATCTGCATAAGGAACTGGGTTTGGATGAAGGCCTGCGGCTACTAGTCCTGCAATATGAGCCATATCAACCATTAAAACAGCTCCGACTTCATTAGCAACATCACGGAATATTTTAAAGTCAATGGTTCTTGCATAGGCACTTGCTCCGGCGATGATCATTTTTGGTCTGCATTTCAAAGCAAGTCTTCTCATTTCATCATAATCAAGATATCCTTCATCATCGACACCATAAGGTACAACATGAAAATATTTTCCAGAAATATTTACTGGAGAACCATGTGTCAGATGGCCGCCCTGATCCAGATTCATTCCCATAATTGTATCTCCTGGTTCTAGTACAGCAAATTGTACTGCCAGATTGGCTTGTGCGCCTGAATGAGGTTGCACATTGACATAGTCACAACCAAACAGTTTTTTTGCACGTTCGATGGCCAGACTTTCTACAACGTCAACATTTTCGCAGCCGCCGTAATATCTTTTTCCCGGATAACCTTCAGCATATTTATTTGTTAGCACTGTTCCCATGGCAAGCATGGAAGCTTCCGATACAATATTTTCAGACGCAATTAATTCAAGATTGCGATTTTGGCGTTCGTATTCTTTTAAAATAGCACTTCCTACTTGTTCATCTTTTCCAGATATAAATTTCATAATTTCTGATACCATAATTTTCCTCGCTTTCGTATAATAAATAATAAAAAAGAGACATAGAAAATATCAGATATCTTGTCAGATATTTTCTACGCCTCTGTCTTGTTCAACCTGAAAGATTTTTACTTCTTCGGTGCCCCATTGCTCTCCAGAGTATCGTCGAAATTCGGTCCTTTTGCCTGAGAGTTTATTGCGTCTGCCCCTTCGGCGTTATGTTTTAATCATAATCTCTCCCGGATTTTTCATTCGATTCTTCTAAAATTTTTATGACGTTAGTTTAGCATTTTGCTTTTTTTGTGTCAATTGTTAAAAGAAAATTTTTATAAAAAATAAATAATATAAAAAAATTCGTTGCTATTAGTTTATTTAAAAAAGTAATATCATTGACATTTTGAAAAAGAAATAGTACAAATAAGATATTATACAAAGCGAAAGGATAAAAAATATGGAAATCAGACAAGCCGTGATTGATGATTTGCCGGCAATTTTAAAGATTTATGAAAAAGCAAGAAATTTTATGAAAGAAAATGGAAATCCGACACAGTGGGCTGGAGGATATCCAGAGAAAGAATTGCTTGAAAATGATATAAAACAGAAACAATGTTATGTATGTGTAGAAGACAATCAGATAGTTGGGGTATTTGTATTTATCATAGGAGAAGATCCAACATATCAGATAATCGAACAGGGAGCATGGCATGATTCTATGACTTATGGAACAATTCACAGGATCGCATCTGATGGAAGAATTAAGGGGATAACACAAAAGTGTTTTGATTTTTGTAGTGAAAAAAATAAATATTTGCGTATTGATACGCATGCAGACAATCTCCCAATGCAAAATGCGGTGCAAAAATATGGATTTCAAAGATGTGGGATTATTTATGTAAGAGATGGAAGTCCTCGTATTGCATATGACTATTTATCTCAAGATAAAGATTCTTAAGGTGAAATTCTAAATAGAAAATAAGGAACTTATGGTATAATATAACTATTGTAAATAAGGAATAAATAAGGAAATGAGCTTACGCTATAAAGATATTCTCGCTTTAAAGATCAAAAAGCATTATCACATCTTTAAAAAGATAGGATCTGTCTATTGCGATGCTGCGGATTTCCTTATCAATCTATGTATGAATGATTGGACTGACATAAGACAGAAACACATGAAATTGCAGAAAGGAAATAAAAAATATGGAATTATGGGATATTTATGATAAAAACAAGAAACCAACTGGACGAACAATGAAAAGAAATGATTGGTGCTTAAAAGATGATGAATATCATTTGACGGTACTTGGAGTGGTTGCAAGACCAGATGGAAAATTTCTAATTACAAAGCGTGTTATGACAAAAGCATGGGCACCTGGATGGTGGGAAGTTTCTGGTGGAGCAGTACAGGCAGGTGAAGCATCCAAAGATGCAGTTCTACGTGAAGTAAAGGAAGAAACAGGACTTGATGTAAAGAATGCTGAGGGTGGATATTTATTTACTTATAAAAGAGAAAATCCAGGAGAGGGCGATAATTATTTTGTAGATGTATATCGTTTTATTATGGACTTTAAAGAAGAAGATCTTGATTTTCAGGAAAGAGAAATTGATGGTTATATGTTGGCAACATTAGATCAGATCAAAGCGTTTGCAGCGGAAGAAAAATTTCTTCATTATGATAGTATAAAAAAAGCTTTTGAATTATAAGTGAAAGAGGGCGAAATGCCCTCTTCTTATTTTATATCATTTCCATGGGAAAGAATCAGGGCAAAATAACCCCAATCCCAGATAAGTTCTTGAAAACTATTTTCAAGATATTCATAAATATCATCTTCCTCATATCCAGTCATTCGTGAAATGATTACAATATAGTCTCGAACGGTTTCATACTTAAGAGAAGTGCTTCTATCCGAAATCCATTTTAAAAAGAGACTTTGACGAATGGCAGTATATTCTAATGCGATCCATTGCATTTGAATAATCATATCTTTTAAATCAGCATCTGGCATAAGAAGATTGGAAAAAATTTCATTAGAAAGATAATTACGCAAGAGTGATTGAAAGGAGGAAAATTCATAATAAAAAGATTCCCATTGATATTGTAAATCCTTTTGTTCATAGCCTTCTGAAATCTGTTCTGCAAGTGAAAGGATAGGATTTAAATAAGAAAGATAAAGACCTTCTTTTTTATAATTTACAGACAGATCCTGAATAAGTTCATTACATTCTTCCATTGTATGTAAAATAGGAAGATCAATTTCTTCAATGGCACTTTTAAGCTGACGGACGGTAGCAGAAGAAAAATAATCCTCTATCATTTCGGTAGTAACAGGTTCGTTTCGATATAATTCTAGTAAAATGTAAAAAATTTCAAGAAGGCATTCTTCTAATGGTATTTTTGTATTTTGAATCAAATGTAAAATGGCTGAACGAATTTGAAATAGGACAGAGTCATTTTCAAAGTCTTCTGGAAAGGAAAGTATTTCTTTTTGGTTCCACAAATCAATAACAGCGGGGCAACATGGCATCATAGTTTCTTCTTCATGTGTGTCAAAAACATGTACATCTCTCGGAAAAATCTTACAGGTTTGGGACAACACACAATCGCCATAAGCTGTGACTAGCTGACACAATTTCTTTTCATCAAGAAAAGGGCATTTCTTTTGCTCATTTAGAGAAATTATGGTGCAATCTTCTTTCTGTATCGTATAATCTGCCAGATTTGATTTTGGCATAGAAATTGTCTTGGGTGGTACTAGTGTTTTCCACTGATGATATGTATCAGGATCAACAGAAATTTTCCATTCTTGACAGCAGGTAATCGGGCACTGATTGGCAGTGCATGTAAACAGATTGTAATAATCTGGGCGAATTCGTTTCATTCTCTTTCTCACTTTCTTTTTTCAATATTTTCATATTAACATGTTTGGAAGCTATGGAAAAGGCTTGCTGCATGTGTTTCAATCTTTTTCAAAATGCAGTATAATGGGGAAGAAAAATTGATAAAAATAGAAAAGGTGGGAAAATATATGAGTTCGATATCAAAAAGTAATAAATACGAAATTGATATGTGCAATGGTACAATCATGGACAAGTTGATTTCTTTTTCACTGCCATTGATGCTATCTGGGATTTTACAGCTAATGTTTAATGCCGTAGATATTATCGTTGTTGGAAGATTTAGTGGAAGTCAATCACTTGCAGCCGTAGGATCAACAACAGCATTAATCAATGTATTTACAAATCTTTTTATTGGAATTTCTCTTGGGGCAAATGTGCTGTCAGCACGTTTTTATGCAGCAGGGAAGAAAAAAGAAATGTCAGAGACAGTGCATACAGCGATTTTACTCGCTTTGATCAGTGGAATCATTATGCTTTTTGCAGGTCTTATTTTTTCAAGAGTTGTTTTAGAAATGATGGGAACACCGTCGGATGTTATTAATTTATCGACGTTATATATGCGTATTTATTTTATGGGAATGCCATTTTTTATGTTATATAATTATGGGGCAGCAATTTTAAGAGCAGTGGGAGATACAAAACGTCCCTTATTTTTCTTGATTGTAGCAGGACTTGTTAATGCATGTCTAAATCTTTTTTTAGTAATTGTATGTCATCTTGGAGTTGCAGGAGTTGCGATTGGAACGGTTATTTCACAGCTAATTTCCAGCATCCTTGTTCTTCGCTGCTTATGCAAGTCAGAGGGAAGTTATAAATTGTATTTTTCCAAATTAAAAATTAAAGGTGTTTATTTAAAACAAATTTTTCAGGTTGGAATTCCGGCAGGAATTCAAAGTACAGTTATTAACTTTTCAAATGTATTGCTCCAGTCATCGGTCAATTCTTTTGGATCCATTGCCATGGCAGGATATACAGCGGCAAATAATATTTTTGGATTTTTATATGTAACAGTTAATGCTGTAACACAGGCATGCATGAGTTTTACAAGCCAAAATTATGGAGTATATAAATGGAAACGTATGGATCGTGTATTGATTGATTGTATTATTTTGTCAGTTTCTGTTATGTTGGTTCTTGGTAGTAGTGCTTATATTTTTGGACCAGAACTTTTGAAGATTTATACAGAGAATATAAAAGTTATTCAGTGTGGAACAGAGATTCTTCTGTATACAACTGTTACTTATTTTTTGTGCGGATTGATGGATTTATTTCCAGGAGCTTTAAGAGGAATGGGGCATTCCACCGTTCCAATGCTTTTATCGATTATCGGTACGGTTGGTACAAGAATTGTATGGATCTTTTGGATTTTTCCAATGCATCGTTCGCTTGATATTTTATTTATTTCTTATCCGGCATCTTGGATTATTACGATTGTAATGCAGGTGATCTGTTTTTGGTTTGTTAGAAAAAAAGTACATAGAGAAATTAAAGAAACCATAGAAGGGGAAGAAGGATTATGATAAAACAAGAAGAACGGACATGGGATCAATTGTTAAAAATAAAAACAACAGGAAGGGATGATAGCAGGTCAGATCAATACTGTTATCCATATGAACCAACACCATATCCTGTTTTAGAGAGACTTGCTAATAGTGGATATATTAAAAAGAAAAATAAATTAGCTGATTATGGATGCGGAAAGGGAAGGGTTGATTTTTTCCTTTCTTATCAGGTAGGATGCCGTACCATTGGGATTGAGTATGATGAACGGATGTATAAGACAGCGATGGAAAATCATAAAACAGCAGTATCTTCGAGAAAAACAGAGTTTTGCTTAGGAAATGCGGCTAAATTTCAAGTGATGACAGATATTGATCGATTTTATTTTTTTAATCCATTTTCCATAGAGATTTTGCAAAGTGTGATAGCAAGAATTCGGGAATCTATAGTTGAAGATCCAAGAGAATTGCTCTTCTTTTTTTATTATCCATCAGATGAATATGTTTCTTATCTTATGACAGTAGACGAGCTAGAATTTTTGGATGAAATTGAATGTACAGATTTATTTGATGGAGAAGATTCCAGAGAAAAAATATTGATTTTTGGATGGGTTTATTAGGTATAAAAAAATCAGGGTTTCGTCAAAAACATTGACGGAACCCTGAAAATGTTATGGGCCTATCGTTTATTATGATTATTTTTTCTTAATATGAATTTCCGGGATGGCCACATTGTCATAAATAATATGGTCCTTATCTGCATTACTATTTGTTTTGTCATCGTTATCTTGCTCTTGTCCAATATAAACTTCAGGAACAGCAAGATTTTCACTTTTTACTTTATATTCTGAATGATGTTGTGAGTGTTTTTTCTTTTTCCCAAACATTTTCAAATCTCCTCGTTTTTAGATAAAATTAATAAAAAATGTAATTACCAAACTATTTAAAAAGTCGGCAAATAAACTCCCGATCAGGGGAACTAATAAATAAGCTTTTACGGATGGTACGTAACGATCACAAACAGCCTGCATGTTTGCCATGGCGTTTGGCGTTGCACCCATACCAAATCCGCAGACACCGGATGATAGAACAGCTGCATCATAATCACGGCCCATAACATTAAATACAACAAAATATGTATATAAGATCATCAAGATGGTCTGTCCTGCCAATAAAGTAATCAGTGGCAATGCCAGATCAGCAAGCTGCCATAACTTTAATGTGATCATAGCAATTCCAAGGAATAATGACAAGCTAATTCCACCAATATCATTGATTTCACCCATATAGATCGTAAATTTTCCGGAATATTCTCCAATATTTCTCATACAAGCAGCAGCGATCATAGCTCCAATATAAATTGGAAAGGTCATACCTGTCAAGGATAAAAGTTTAGAAAAGATTGTTCCAATTCCCATTGCGATAATGAGCTGAAAAACAGCGGAAGGATACATGCTTGTATGACGTTCATGTTTTTTCTCTTCTTCTACGAGTAAGCTATCATCTTCTGTTACGGCTGTTTTTAAAAGATCTTTTTTTTCAATCAGTCTTTTTCCAACAGGTCCACCCATGATACTTCCGGCAATCAAACCGAAAGTAGCAGCAGCAGTACATAAGGTACTTGCACCCTTGACACCAAAGTCTTCAAGGACAGGTCCAAAAGCTCCAGCAGTTCCATGTCCACCAACCATTGGGATGGAACCAGTGCATAATCCAACCAATGGATTAATATGCAATAGTTTTGCAAGACCGATCGCAAGGAAATTTTGCGATATGATTAATGCAATAACAAGTGCAAGAAATACGATCAATGCTTTTCCGCCACTTCTTAAAACCTTTAGGTTTGCTTGGAAACCAACAGAGGTGAAAAAGAAGACCATACAAACTTCCTTTAAAATATCATCAAAAGAAAATTCTGCAATTCCAGTCACATAACAAAGGCATGTGAAAATTGCAAATATAACACCACCGATGACGGGTGCAGGGATACAAAATCTTTCCAAAATATCAAATCTTTGTTTTAAAAATTTTCCTAACATCAGGACAACAACTGCAACAGCGATTGTCTGATACATATCTAATTGAATTTTCATTTGTTTTTACCTTGTTGCTTAGTTGCTTCCTTTCTTAGTTGATACATTCATTCCATGCGCTTTATAATAGGCAGCGGCACCTTTGTGGAATGGAATGGTAATTCCTTTCACTGCAGATTTCTCATCAAGAGAGATATCGACAGGAAGTGCATATTGAATTGATTGTTTGTTTTTAAATAAAATTTCAGTCATATTTTTAACAGTTTCTTCTGGTAATTTATCACTGGCAAGTAATACCGCTTTTACTCCAACGGTTTTTACATCTTCTGATTGTTTGGCATAAGTTTCTTTTGGAATGGTACATTCAGAATAAAAACCATAAGATTTTTTCAACTTATCAATACCTCTTTGATCAAGACTAATCAGACGGATATTGCATTGTTTTGCAAGTTCTCCAATGACGGTTGTTTCAACACCGGCAGTACAGAAAAAAGCATCAATTTTTCCAGATTTTAATTGTTTAGCAGCATTCGTATAATTTAAATTTACTTCATTGACCAGTTTTTCATTTAAACCGTAAATGCTAAGAATTTGTTTCGCATTTTGTTCTGTTCCAGATTCTTTTTCACCAATGCTGACCTTTTTGCCTTGAAGATCATCTACAGATTTGATAGAAGAATCAGCAGGAACAACAATCTGGCATGCTTCTGTATAAAGCGCAGCTACCGCACTATATCCACGTGTTTTCTTTTCGTTTTTAAAAATTCCAGTTTTCTGGTACGCATCATGAATAAGGTCTGTTTGAGCAACAGCCATCTGAATATAATTTTTTGATAAAAGACGTAAGTTCGCTGCAGAACCAGCAGTTGTCTTTACTTCAAGATTATAGTCTTTGTTTTTGGATGTTACTAAGTTCGTAAAGGTATCAGCAAATGTGTGGTACATACCTCCAAGACCGGCAGCCCCAAATCGGATTTTGCTAGAACTTTTTCCACAGCCTGTCAGACATCCGATGATAACCAGGACCGACATACAAAGGATCATCAATTTTTTCTTCAAAAAACCACCTCTTTACTTTCAAAATTTTATAAATCCACTCATTATTTTACCATTAATTTATAAATCTGTTAACTAAACATTTAAGTTCTGTAAGATATATGAAAAAAGAAGGTAAAATCAGAAAACTTTTTGGAAGATATATACGACAAAAAATTAGAAAGAATGATCAATTTTTGCTTTTAAATATCAAATTCTAAATCATTGATTTCTTTAGAATATCAACCGTATGAGAACCAGCACCAACAAGTTCTGGTCGTTCACAGACAGAAAGATGATACTGGATGAAGGTTTCAAAAGTACGTTCATCCATAGCATTTAATGTCTGACGCATATAGTCTGAAGGACCATCGGCGGAGATAACTTTGATCCTTTTGAGACCAGCTGCTTTATTGTAAGCATCCATATCTTCCAGGCGGACATAATCATATAAATCTTTTTCTTCTGGTTGAACACGGAAGTTTTTATCTAATTTTCCATTTTCTAAACATTCAAGGATATGATTTTGCTTGAAGCCATAAGTAATTACACTATATTCATTCATACAATAGGCGACAAGAATAACACCGTCATCTTTTAATACCCGTTTTGCTTCAGAAAGTGCCTGTACTTTATCTTCCATAGAATAAAGATGATACATTGGACCAAAAACAAGGACAAGATCAAACTCATGATCAGGGAATCTTGATAATTTCAGAGCATTTCCTTGATACGCTTTTACAGAGCTATTTTTTTTCTTTAAAATTCCAAGATTATACTTAATCAATTCCACGGCAGTTACATCATAACCTTCATTTGCAAGTTGTACAGAATAACGGCCAGTTCCAGCTCCAACATCTAGAATCTTTGCTGATTTATCTTTTGGCAGATATTCATGGATATACTTCATGGAAGTTGTAAATTCAACCTGACCATGACGGCTTAATAAACGTTTTTCTTCATTAAATTTATTATAATATTTTTCAAGTTCTGTCATCATAGATGAGAAATCTCCTTAGTAATTATTTATAGGTTAATGTTAAGATGTTAAACGAAAAAGGTCAATATTTTTGTAGGAAAAAGGAAGAGAAATTAATGGAAAATTTAAGGTATGATAGATCATAACAAATTTAAAAATTTTCATATTCTGTTGTCCTGACAACGGAATTCTTTTATGTAATCTGTTACGATAGCATCCGAAAGGAAAATTATGATTGATTCCAATAAAGGAGATTATTGTTATGGAGAATAAAATGTTTTGTTACCAGTGTCAGGAGACTGCTGGTTGTAAGGGATGTACAATAAGCGGTGTTTGTGGAAAGAAGCCTGAGGTTGCTGCAATGCAGGATCTTTTGGTGTATGTAACGAAAGGGTTATCTGCAATTACAACGCAATTAAGAAAAGAAGGAAAAGAAGTAGATGCTAAGATGAATCATCTTGTATCATTAAATTTATTTACAACAATTACGAATGCAAATTTTGATCGTCAGATGGTGATTGATCGAGTGAAAGAGACATTAAAAGTGAAAATGTCTTTGTTAGATCAGGTTGAACACAAAGAAAATCTTCCTAAAGCTGCATTTTGGGATGAAGAGGAAAATCTGTTTGACGAGAAAGCTGCTCTGGTTGGTGTTCTTTCAACTCAAAATGAAGATATTCGTTCTCTTCGTGAGATGATTACTTATGGATTAAAAGGTCTGTCTGCCTATTCTAAACATGCAAATGCATTGCTTCAAGATGATGAAGAAGTAGATGCATTTATGCAGAAAGCACTAGCGGCAACATTGGATGATTCTTTAAGTGTGGATGATCTTGTTGCATTAACTTTAGAAACAGGAAAATATGGTGTGCAGGGTATGGCGCTTCTTGATAAAGCCAATACACAGGCTTATGGAAATCCAGAAATTACAACCGTTGATATTGGAGTTAGAAAAAATCCAGGTATTTTGATCTCGGGTCATGATCTTAAAGATTTGGAAATGCTTTTGGATCAAACAGAAGGTAGCGGTGTAGATGTTTATACACATTCAGAAATGTTGCCAGCACATTATTACCCATTTTTTAAGAAATATAAACATTTTGCAGGCAATTATGGAAATGCATGGTGGAAACAAAAAGATGAGTTTGAAAGTTTTAATGGTCCAATTTTGATGACGACAAATTGTATTGTACCACCAAAAGACAGTTATAAGGATAGACTCTGGACAACAGGTGCGACAGGTTTTCCTGGATGCAAACATATTAGTGGCACTTATGGAGAGAAAAAAGACTTTTCAGAAATAATTGAACAGGCAAAGACTTGCAAAGCTCCAACAGAAATTGAAACAGGATCTATTGTCGGCGGTTTTGCACATGAACAGGTTTTTGCACTTGCAGATAGTGTTGTAGAAGCTGTAAAGAGTGGTTCAATTAAGAAATTTGTCGTTATGGCAGGATGTGATGGAAGAGCCAAAAGCAGAAATTACTATACAGAATTTGCAAAAGCACTGCCAAAAGATACTGTAATCTTAACAGCAGGTTGTGCAAAATATAAATATAACAAATTAGATCTTGGAGATATCAATGGAATTCCAAGAGTCTTAGATGCAGGGCAATGTAATGATTCATATTCATTAGCTTTGATTGCATTAAAATTAAAAGAAGTCTTCGGTTTGGATAATATTAATGACCTTCCAATTGTTTACAATATCGCATGGTATGAACAAAAGGCAGTCATTGTATTACTTGCATTATTATATCTTGGGGTAAAAAATATTCATCTTGGACCAACGCTTCCAGCATTCTTATCACCAAATGTAGCAAAGGTTTTAATAGAGAACTTTGGAATCGCAGGAATTCAGAATGTAGAAAAAGACATGGAATTATTCTTTTAATAAAATAGGAAAAATCATGAAAAAGGGCTTATTTACTTGATTTAAACGATATACTGTGATAAAATTTCAAAGGTTACAATCTCAAAGGAGGGCATTGCACGAAGCAATGCCTTTCTTTGCATATGTGTCCGAGCAAATAAATATAGGTTCAATCAAAAGAAAGAGAGAGAGTTATCAATGAAACCAAAGAAGAAAAAATTATCATTGGCTATGCAGATTTTTATTGCGTTGGTTCTGGCAATTATCGTTGGCTTGTTGATGCAAAGTCAGGCGAAATTTGCAAACACGTACATTAAACCATTCGGAACAATTTTCTTAAATCTTGTTAAATTTATCGTTGTTCCAATTGTATTATTTTCTATTATGTGTGGTATTATTTCTATGCGTGATATTAAAAAAGTAGGTTCGATCGGATTAAAAACAGTTGTTTATTATATGTGTACAACAGCGTTTGCAATTACCATTGGATTGCTTGGTGGTAATTTCTTTAAGAGATTATTTCCTATTATTACAACCTCTAATTTGTCTTATAAGGTCGGGGAAAAAATGTCCATTATGGATACAATTGTTAATATTTTTCCATCCAACTTTGTATCTCCGATGGTAGATTCGAATATGCTGCAGGTCATTGTTATGGCAGTTATTCTTGGCTTCGCGATTATTTTAATTGGAGAAGAAAAGAATCATCGTCTTGTGACAGCATTTAATGATTTGAATGAAGTTTTCATGAAGTGTATGGAAATGATTTTAAAACTTTCACCAATCGGTGTGTTTTGCTTATTATGCCCAGTTATTGCTGAAAATGGTACAATGATTATTGGATCTTTGGCAATGGTACTTTTAGCGGCATATATTTGTTATATTATTCATGCAGTTGTTGTTTATTCTATTGCAGTAAAGACAATGGGTGGTTTAAGCCCAGCAAAATTCTTTGAAGGAATGCTTCCGGCAATCATGTTTGCTTTTTCTAGTGCATCATCTGTTGGAACACTTCCAATCAACTTAGAATGTGTAGAAGCTTTAGGAGCAGACAAAGATGTTGCTTCTTTTGTACTTCCGCTTGGAGCTACGATTAATATGGATGGAACTGCTATTTATCAGGGGGTTTGTGCAATCTTTATTGCATCCTGTTATGGAATCAATCTGACAATGTCGCAGATGTTGACGATTATTTTGACAGCAACATTGGCATCTATTGGTACAGCGGGAGTTCCTGGTGCAGGTATGGTTATGCTTGCTATGGTATTGACATCTGTTGGACTTCCAGTCGATGGTATCGCACTTGTAGCTGGCGTAGACCGTATTTTTGATATGGGACGTACAACCGTCAATATTACTGGTGATGCAAGCTGTAGTATTATTGTTTCAAATTTGGAAAGAAAACGTGAAGCAAACAAGAAAAATAAATAAATGATTAGAAGAGAAAAAGGACATAGATTCTAAAAAAGGAATCCATGTCCTTTTTATATTAAATAAGTTCTTCTGCTCGTTCTAGGGCGGCAGAAATGTTTGGACAGAAGTTTTCTTTTCCTACAAGTTCAATAAAGTTTGATTTTTTCATAACCTTCATTGGTTGTTCATTTACATGTGAGAATACTAATGCAATTCCTTTAGATTCACATGTTTTTGTAAGATCAAAAAGTCCATTCATAGCAGTACTGTCCAAAGCGGGTACACTTCTCATACGAAGGACGAGGCATTTTGTAAAATCTTTTACTACAATATGTTCAATGGTGTCAGAAGCTCCGAAAAATAATGGCCCTGTAATTTCATACACGCGAATTGCAAGAGGAAGCCTTTTTAAATGATCATCGACATCTGGAGTATCATCATCAATGTAAACCCAGCTGTTTACATGAGTTTCTTCGCTCATTCTTTTGATAAACAGAAGACAGGCAATGACCATTCCAACTTCAATGGCAACAACAAGATCAAATGCGACCGTTAGGATAAAAGATATCAGTAGAACAATGATATCACTTTTTGGTGCTGTGCGGACAAGGTGTACGAAGGTGCGCCATTGACACATGTTATAGGCTACAATAAAAAGAATTGCGGCAATTGTTGGCATTGGAATCATTCCAGCAAATGGCATTAATATTACAAGTACAATAATCAAGGTAATAGAATGTACCATTCCGGCTATTGGAGTACGTCCTCCATTTTTGATATTGGCTGCTGTTCTTGCGATAGCACCAGTTGCAGGAATTCCACCGAATAATGCAGAAGCTATATTTCCGGCACCTTGTGCGACAAGTTCCATATCGGATCGGTGTTTTCCATTGATCATTCCATCAGCAACGACACAGGAAAGTAATGATTCAATTGCAGCAAGAACTGCGATTGTAAATGCATTTGGAATTGCTCCCTGTATAGATTTAAGGCTTAAGGAAGGCATATGAAAAGTCGGAAGAGAGTTACTGATAGTATAGAGATTTCCAATGGTTGATACGTTTAATGAAAGAAATCGCACCATAAGAATTCCAACAATAACGGCTAAAAGAGATCCTGGAATTTTTTTAAAAAATCTTGGTGAGATGATCAGAATTGCAAGACTAATGATTCCGACAATAACAGCATCTACGTGGATTGTAGAAATATTTTCAAACACAGCTTTTAATTTTTCTGTTGTTTCAATTGGTTTGAGACCTTTTGGATAAGTGATACCGAAAAAATCTTTTAATTGGCCGATAACAATGGTAACGGCGATTCCGGATGTAAAACCGGTTGTAATTGTATAGGGAATAAATTTGATTAGACTTCCAAAATGACAAAGACCCATCAGAATTAAAAAGATTCCGGCAAGAATCGTGGAAATAATAAGACCATTTAGTCCATCCTTTGCAACAATGCCAGCAACGATGGTTGCAAAGGCAGCAGTTGGCCCAGCAATCTGTACGCTGCTCCCACCAAGTGCAGAAATCACGAAACCAGCGACGATAGCAGTAAAAATACCGGCTTCAGGACCAACACCAGAGGCAAGTGCCAAGGCAATGGATAGAGGAAGTGCAATGATTGCAACAATAATTCCTGCCGTTATATCTTTTAGAAATTGAGAACGAGTGTAAGTTTGCAAAGATGTCAGTAACATAGGTTTTAAAAAATTCATTATACGTACGTAATATCCTTTCTTTTGTGCTATAGTGTAATTAACTTTGACGACGGCTGCTGGTGACAGCAACGTTAAGAGTATAGCATATAAAGAAAGCGTTAAGAAATAGAAAAAGCGAATGTTTAAAATTGGATACAATATATTTGTTTTTTTATATGACAGCAAACGTTATCTTTAAGACAAAAAGAAAGGACTTTAACTATGTTTACAGAAAAAGATACAATGACAAATATTATGAAAACAGAACCTGTGCAAAGAGCTATTGGAAATTGCGAAAGAAGATAAAATGGAATGGGGACAAGATTTTTGGTCAGAGCCTTTTGTAGAATGTGCAAATCTTTTAATGAAAACTGTACATGATCAGAGCTTTTGTTTTGTGCCATTATGGAAAGAACAAGAAACTTTGAATTTTTCATCTGGATGGATTCCAGATGCAGATGGAAATTGTGAGGAGAGTGTTTGGTTATTTACTGGAAATCCTCAAAGAGATTCACAGGCTTTTGCTCATACTTCTGGAAATGGATCGATCCCGCCTTATCCGTCAAATGCAGTGTCAGAAAAAGAAAAATGTTCTTATGGGAATAAGCGCCCGGCAGTTATCTTTTGCCCAGGAGGTGGATATGAAATGCTTTCTTATTATTCCGAAGGAATTCAACTGGCGCAACGAATGGAAAGAGATGGAGGTTATAAAGGGTTCGTATTAAATTATCGAATTCGTCCTAATACATATCCACAGCCACAGATGGATCTTGCAATGGCAATTTTACACGTACGTGCTCATGCACAGGAATATGGAATTGACCCAGAAAAGATTTTTATTGTTGGAGCTTCAGCTGGCGGACATCTCTGTGCTAGTGAAGCATATCTTCATAAAGAACTAAAAGAAGAAGTAGTTAGGAGACTTTTGAATATCAATATGGAAAATCAGCAAGCTCTAAAACAAAAATATGAGAAAATATCTGCCAGGCCTGATGCATTAGGATTATTGTATCCGGTTATTAGTTTTTCAGAAGATTATCATGAAGGAAGTTATATAAATCTGACAGGAGAGAAACCAGAATTAAAAGAAAAATTATCGATAGAATTACATATAGATCGACATTATCCACCAACGTATGCATTTGCAAATGAAGATGATGGTTGTGTGCCGGTAAGCAATACAATTCGCCTTGATCAGAAGTTGGAAGAAGCAAATGTAAAACATTTGTGTCAAATTTATCCACAGGGAGATCATGGAATTGGACTTGGATACGGATGTTCAGCGAAAGAATGGAGTGAAGAGATGTTAAAGTTCTTTCAGACTTTGTAGAAAAAATTGTATAAAACCCATGGAAATTCTACAGGTTTTTCTAAAGTGATTACTTATGAAACTTCCATGGGTTCATCTTTTAATCAGATTCTACTTCGCAGGTAAATCCTGCATCAGTAATAGTTTTTATTGTATCTTCAATTCCTTGTCCATCTGCAGTCAAATAACCAGAGGCAAAAATTGAGTTCACAACCGTCAATAATTGTTTTTCAATGCCTTTAAAGTAAATTTCACGGCCAGCAGCGCATCGAATATCAGCTTTTGGAACCATCAATCTTGCAAGACATAAAACTTTCATACAATATTCTGGTGTCAATTTAGAAGTGTCCGTTCCTTCCAGTGGTGTTCCTGGAATTGGAATGAGAAAATTAATTGGCAGAGCTTCTGGCTGGATTTCACGAAGATCCAGTAACATGTCAACAACGTCTTCTTTGCTTTCACCCATTCCAATAATACCTCCGCTACAGATTTCAAAACCAAGATCTTGAAGCATATGGATATTGTTTACGCGTTGTTCATAGGTATGTGTTGTACAAATATTTGGATAATTAGAACGGCTTGTATTCAGATTGTGGTTGATGCGGTCAAGGCCGGCTTCTTTTAAAATTAAGGCTTGTTTTTTTGTCAAAAATCCAATAGAGCAGCAAAGATGGGTGCCTTCTTCTTTCATTTTTCGAATTTTTTTTGCAAGTTCTTCAATTTCTTCATCATTAAATTTCATACCGCTTAGACCGATACAATGTCTGGAAAGATTATGATCATGAACAAACGTATTATCGCCATAAAGCTTATCATCATCAACCCATTTATATTTATCAATGTCTGCATGAGAACGGCAGGATTGGGCACAGTATGCGCAATTTTGAGAACAATTTCCGCTACGAGCATTTGTCAGTAAATGAATGCTTACATGGTTCCCTTTATATTTTTTACGAAGAGCTCCTGCCTGATCAATTAAATGGTTTAGTTCTTCATTTGGTGTATTTAAAATTTTAATTGCTTCCTCGCGGGAAAGTGTTTGTTCAGAAATCATAATAGTACCTTCCTTCATTTTCAAAATCTTATGTTTATTTATACGAGAACTTTAACATGGATGAGAATAATTGTCAACAAAACATAAAAACAAAGTTGACAATTGAAAAAGAAGAGTTATAAAATACATAAGAAAAAAGTTATCATATGGGACCTTGGTAAAGTTGAACAAAAACGCTATCTTTAAATAGAGCAGATTGCTGAATTGTTAAATATAGATTGACATCATGCCAAATCTGCTTTATAGTAATAATTAAGAAATGGATACATTATCAAATATAAAAGATCAAAAATAAGATGATGTAGATCGTGAATTCATAAAAAGGGAGGTATTTACATGAGTCCATCAACCATTACTTTATTATTTCTCCTATTTGCGGTTGTAATGTTTGTACTTGAGAAGATTCCATTGGGATTAACATCCATGATTGTCTGTTGTGGATTGGTCGTGACTGGAGTTCTTGACATACAGACAGCATTTGCGGGCTTTATTGACAGCAATGTTATTTTGTTTGTGGCAATGTTTATCGTAGGAGGAGCATTATTTGAAACTGGTATGGCTAATAAAATCGGCGGTATTGTTACAAAGTTCGCAAAATCTGAGCGCATGCTTATTGTAACAATTATGATAATCGTAGGTTTTATGAGCGGAGTGTTATCAAACACGGGAACAGCAGCTGTTTTAATTCCAGTAGTTATTGGAATTGCAGCAAAATCAGGGTATAAAAGATCTAAGCTTTTAATGCCA
Source organism: Anaerostipes sp. MSJ-23 (assembly GCF_018918155.1). Classification (GTDB taxonomy): domain Bacteria; phylum Bacillota; class Clostridia; order Lachnospirales; family Lachnospiraceae; genus Anaerostipes. The sequence goes on along the minus strand of NZ_JAHLPY010000020.1, from coordinate 22,416 downwards.
CTTGTTTTTGCAGCAGCGATGGGAGGAAATCTTTCCTTGATCGGAGCACCTGGAAACCTAATTGCTCAGAGTGCTTTAAAAAATATCAATCTTTCTTTTGGATTTTTTGAGTATGCTATTGTTGGTCTTCCAATTTTAATCGTAGGGATTATCTTTTATGCAACGATTGGTTTTCGACTTCTTCCAGACAAGAATCCACCAGAAGATGATGATAGTGTTTTTGATGAAGTAAAAGATTTTAGTAATGTTCCAAAGTGGAAACAAGTTTTATCACTGATTATCCTTGTACTGACATTACTTGGAATGATTTTTGAAGAACAGACAGGAATTAAATTATGTATTGCGGGATGCCTGGGAGCACTGGCTTTGATTGTGACTGGAGTTATTTCAGAAAAAGAAGCATTAAAATCAATTGATTTAAAAACAATCTTTTTATTTGGAGGAACTTTATCGCTTGCTTCTGCTTTGGATAAAACGGGAGCAGGTCAGTTAATTGCAGATAAAGTAATAGGAGCTTTAGGAAATCATCCATCTCCATACGTATTAACATTTGTAGTGTTTATTTTATGTTGTATTATGACAAACTTTATGTCGAATACTGCAACAACTGCATTGATGGTTCCGATTTGTATTTCGATCGCTCAAGGAATGGGAGCAGACCCAAGAGCAGTATTAATGGCATGCGTTATTGGAGGTTCTTGTGCTTATGCAACACCAATCGGAATGCCTGCAAATACAATGGTTGTCGGAGCCGGGGGATATACTTTTATGGATTATGTAAAATCCGGATTTCCATTGATTATTATCGCAACTGTGATCAGTATGATTATTTTACCGATTGCATTTCCGTTCTATCCATAGAACAAAAACATGGAAATATCAAAATTATGTAAACAAAAATATTTTATTATAAAAATTTCAGGAGGGAAATAATGAGTAAAAAAGAACAGGTAGAACAGCTTACCAATTATATGGCAAATTTTGTGTCATATATTGGAAAAGTATTGCCAGATGACATTATTAAAAAATTAGATGAATTAGCTGAGAAAGAAGACAGTCCATTATCCAAGACGATTTATAAAACAATGAAACAGAACCAGAAACTGGCAAAAGAATTAAATCGTCCAAGCTGTCAGGATACAGGAGTTCTTCAGTTCTGGGTAAAATGTGGAACAAATTTTCCATTAATCGGGGAACTGGAACCATTATTAAAAGAAGCAGTTGTAAAAGCAACATTTGAAGCACCTCTTCGTCATAATAGTGTTGAAACATTTGATGAATATAACACAGGAAAAAATGTCGGAAAAGGAACACCAACGGTATTCTGGGATATTGTGCCAGATAGTGATGAATGTGAAATCTATGCCTACATGGCAGGTGGTGGATGTACACTTCCAGGAAAAGCAATGGTATTAATGCCAGGTGCAGGATATGAAGGTGTTACAAAATTTGTTATGGATGTTATGACATCTTATGGATTAAATGCCTGTCCTCCATTATTAGTAGGTGTTGGAGTTGCAACTTCTGTAGAAACAGCAGCACTTCTTTCTAAGAAAGCATTGATGCGTCCTCTGGGAAGCCATAATGATAATGAAAGAGCTGCTTATATGGAAGAACTTTTGGAAAAAGGAATCAATGATATCGGTCTTGGACCTCAGGGAATGGGTGGAAAATATTCCGTTATGGGTGTTCATATTGAAAATACAGCAAGACATCCATCTGCAATCGGAGTTGCAGTAAATGTCGGATGCTGGTCCCACAGACGTGGACACATTATTTTTGATAAAGATTTGAACTATAAAATCACAACACATACGGGGGTGACCTTATAATGGTAGAAGTAAAAGATGGAAAGAAAATTTTAACAACACCAATTTCAGCAGAGGATTTGGCAGATATTCATATTGGAGATATTATTTACTTAAATGGAGATATGACAACTTGCCGTGATGTTGCACATCGTCGTTTAGTAGAAGAAGGAAGAGAACTTCCTGTTGATGTAAGAGATGCTGCAATTTTTCATGCAGGACCAATCATTCGTCCATTGGAGGATGATAAATTTGAAATGGTTTCTGTAGGACCAACAACAAGTATGCGTATGGAAAAATTCGAAAAAGAATTTGTAGAGCAGACGGGAGTAAAAGTCATCATTGGAAAGGGAGGAATGGGACCAAATACAGAATATGCATGTAAGAATTTCAAGGCAATTCATTGTGTATTCCCAGCTGGAAATGCTGTTGTGGCAGCAACAGAAGTAGAAGAGATTGTTGAAGCCCAGTGGAGAGATCTTGGAATGCCAGAAACATTATGGCATTGTCATGTAAAAGAATTTGGACCGCTGATCGTATCTATCGATTCAGAAGGCCGCAATCTGTTTGAAGAAAATAAAGTGATTTTTAATCAGAGAAAAGATAAAGCCATTGAAGAAATCTGCAAACATGTAGGATTCATTAAATAAAAGACATTTAAAACCATGTCAAATTTTCCTTATAACTCATATGTACATTCAAAAGAACCCCTGTTACCGTAAGATAGCAGGGGTTTTCAAATGAATTTAATTTTCATCGGAAGTTCTTTACGAAACAGAAAAAAATGGATACAATATAAGTAACAAAAAAGAAATTTAAAGGGGAAATGATATCGTGAAGATGGAAAAAATTAAAATCCAGAAGAAGCAGGGAAGTGTTGTCGAGATCTTAAAACATGAAATCCTGCTGGGTAATATACCAAGCGGTACCGAGATGACACAAAATGAATTGGCAACGAGTCTTGGTGTATCACGTATGCCAGTTCGTGAAGCATTGATTTTGTTGGAATATCAGGGGCTTATTGATCGATTGCCCAATAATCATGTACGAGTGGCTCAATTATCAGAGGAATACTTTCGCAAAATTTTTGAATTATGTATTCATATTGAAAAAGATGCAATATTATATGTTTTGGATACGGCTGAAGATGACATAATTCTACCAACCGAAGAAATGAATTTTCATAAATTCTTATATGAGAAATATCCTTATAGTTTTCAAAAGAAAATGTTGGAAACAGTAATAGAAATTTATGTTTCTTTTGCAGTTAATAGCTTTTCTTATAATAAAGCAAATGGAGCAATGCTTCTTGAGGCAGTGAAAGATTTCCAGAAGGGAAGAGAGGGAGACCTTTTGGAAGTATTGAGGAAATATTATAAAGAAATTTTAAGTACGATTATGAAAGAGAGGGTATGAGTATGTTAGGATTAAAACCAATTAAATTACTTCCTGCAAGGGAAAGAGTAGCATCGGCTCTTCGTGAGGCAATTATTTCAAAAAAAATACAAGAAGGAGAATCACTGACATTGGATACAACAGCGCAGGAACTTGGAGTATCGATTACCCCTGTCAGGGAAGCTTTTCAAATTCTTGCACGAGATGGGCTTATTGAATTAAAACAAAATAAAGGTGCAATTGTTCTTGGATTGAATGAGACAACGATTCGAAACCATTATCAGGTAAGAGCAGCTTTGGAAAGTGAAGCTTGTGAAATTTGTTGTGAGATAGGTGCAGATTTATCTGCAATTAAAAATTGTTTGACATCTGCGACAAAGGCACTGGAGAAAGATGACTTTGGAAGCTTTGTGAATTATAATCAGTCCTTTCATTATGAAATTTGGCGTGCAGCTGGAAATGAAAAAATGCAGCAGATGTTAGCTGAATTATGGAATGGTTTATCTATGGGCATCAAGTCGACAGTAGAAAAATATGCAAAAAGATCAAATGAAGAACATAAGGCAATTTATGAAGCAATGGAGCGTCGTGACGCGGAGGCTTCTAGAAAAGAAATGAGACATCATATTTATCGTAGTATGGAAGATATGTTAACAAGATATGAATAAATACTGGTAAAATTATATAATTTTTGTTAAAAAAATAAGGCAGAATGCCGAATTATGAAAAATAAGGTTGACTTTAGTGGCGTTCTGTTTTATATTAGACACAAGAAATGGATACATTATCATATATTAACAATAAAATAATCAGGAGGAAAAGTGATGGCAAAGGGTAAAATGAGTGCTAGGGAGAGAATCGAATATTTGCTTGATGACAACAGTTTTGTTGAGATCGGTAAATTAGTCACAGCACGAAATACAGATTACAATCTGGATTCTAAAAAAGTGCCAGGAGATGGTGTCATTACAGGATACGGTGTTATGGATGGCCGTATGGTTTATGTATACAGCCAGGATGCATCTGCACTTGGAGGTTCTGTTGGTGAAATGCATGCAAAAAAAATTGTAGCTCTTTATGATTTAGCGATTAAAACAGGGGCACCAGTGATTGGAATGATTGATTGTGCGGGGATCCGATTACAGGAAGCTTCGGATGCACTAGATGCATTCGGAACTATTTTTGCAAAACAGGGACAGGCTTCTGGTAAAATTGTTCAAATCAGTGCGGTATTTGGTATGTGCGGAGGTGGATGTGCAGTCATGTCCTCCATGTCAGATTTTACATTTATGGAACGTAATCAGGGTTCCTTATTTATTAATAGTCCGAATACGTTGGAAAATGAGAGATTAGATGCGAAAGAAGTTCAAAAAGATGAGCTTGAAAATATTGATTTTATGTGTGATTCAGAAGAAGAGTTACTGACAGATCTTCGTCAATTGGTTAGCATTCTTCCTTCCGATTATGAATCAGGAAATGTTTTATCCGATTGTAGTGATGACCTCAATCGTGTGATTCCAGAATTAAATGATACACCATATCAGGCAGATTATTTATTACAGGCAATCTCTGATAATCATTTATTTGTTCAGGTAAAAAAAGAAGTTGCAACAAGTGTTGTGATTGGATTTATTAAATTAAATGGAGAAACGGTAGGAGCAATTGCAAATCATCCAACGAATGGCGTCTGTACACTTGAGACAGCAGCAATTGATCAGGCAACCAGATTTTTAAAATTCTGTGATGCATTTTCAATTCCGGTATTAACAGTAACTGATGTAGAAGGAATGAAAACGAGTCGTGAAGAAGAAAGAAAAATGGCAAGGGCACTTGCTATCTTTACGAAAGAAATGATTAGCTGTACTGTGCCAAAAGTAAATTTAATTGTTGGAAAGGCTTTTGGTACGGCAGGAATTATTATGAATTCTAAATCAATTGGAGCCGATTTTGTTCTTGCTTGGCCTACGGCAAGCATTGGAATGATGGATCCGGAACAGGCTGTACGAATCATGTATGCAAAAGAGATTGCAGAAAATGATGATCAGCTTGGATTGATTGCAGAAAAAACGAAAGAGTATGCACAGATGCAGAACAGTGCCGAGAGCGCAGCAAAACGTGGTGCGATTGATGATATTATTATTCCGGATGCTACGAGAAAACGTCTGATCATGGCATATGAAATGCTTTATGGTAAAAAGCAGAAAACGGAAGATAAAAAACATACAACCATTTAGAGAGGTGACGGGTTATGGAACATATGACGACCGCATTGGCAAATACCTTGATGGGAATGGGAACCGTTTTTGTAATGTTAATCTTTATTTCATTATTGATTTCCCTATTTGTGTATATACCAAAGTTGGAAGAGAAAATAAAAAATGCTGGGAAAAAACCGGAACCTGTTCAGGAAATAACAAAAGAACAAAAGCAGCCGGTTGTGGAGGTATCTCAGGAAGAAGATGAACAGTTAATTGCCGTTATTACAGCAGCAATTATGGCGTCTGCAAAAGATGTTACGAGTGAAGATAAATTAGTAGTAAGATCCATCCATCGTGTTGGTGGAAGAAGAGCTTAGATTATTTGGAGGTTATTTATGAAGAATTATAGAATTACAGTCAATGGGGTATCTTATGATGTTGCAGTGGAAGAAACAGGAGAAGGAGTATCTGCTCCAATAGCAACTTCAGCACCTGCACCAAAAGCACCAGCACCAAAAAAAGCAGCATCTGCTGGCGGAGAAGGTGCAGTAAAAATTAATTCACCAATGCCTGGAAATATTCTTTCAGTAAAAGCATCTGCAGGACAGGCAGTAAAAAAAGGTGATGTTTTAATGGTACTGGAAGCAATGAAAATGGAAAATGAAATCTGTGCACCACAGGATGGAACAGTAGCGAGCATCAATGTTGCATCAGGTGACAGTGTTGAAAGTGGAGACGTATTAGCAACGATGGATTAGTCATTGCCTGAATGGAGGAAATTCTATGAGTTATGTTATTAATACCATGACCAATCTGGCAAATCAGACCGGTTTTGCTTTTTTGAAACCAGGAAATTTCATTATGATCGTAGTCGCACTAGTTTTCTTATATTTGGCGATTGCAAAACAGTATGAACCATTATTATTAGTGCCGATTTCTTTTGGAATGTTACTGGTAAATTTATATCCGCAGATTATGCAGGAAGGCGGGTTGTTACATTATTTTTATCTGTTAGATGAGTGGAGTATTCTTCCATCTCTGATCTTTCTTGGAGTTGGAGCTTTGACAGATTTTGGACCATTGATTGCCAATCCGAAGAGCTTTCTTCTTGGAGCGGCAGCTCAATTTGGAATTTATGCGGCATATTTTTTGGCAATTTTTATGAAATTTCCAGATAAAGCAGCAGCAATTTCTATTATTGGAGGAGCGGATGGACCAACTTCCATTTTCCTTGCGGGAAAACTTGGACAGACTGCTTATATGGGACCAATTGCTGTAGCGGCATATTCTTATATGTCTTTGGTACCAATTATTCAGCCACCAATTATGAAATTACTGACAACGGAAGAAGAACGTAAAATAAAAATGGAACAGCTTCGTCCGGTTTCAAAGACTGAAAAGATTTTATTCCCAGTAATTGTAACAATTATTGTTTGTTTAATCCTTCCGACAACAGCACCACTGGTTGGTATGTTAATGCTTGGAAATTTATTCCGTGAAAGTGGAGTTGTAAAGCAGTTATCTGATACTGCATCAAATGCATTAATGTATATTGTTGTTATTATTCTTGGAACATCGGTAGGAGCGACAACAAGTGCTGAAGCCTTCTTAAATGTTAGTACAATCAAAATTGTTATTTTAGGGTTAATTGCATTTGCTGTTGGAACAGCCAGCGGAGTTCTTTTTGGAAAGCTGATGTGCAAACTGACACATGGAAAAGTAAACCCACTAATTGGTTCTGCCGGAGTATCAGCAGTGCCAATGGCAGCCAGAGTATCCCAGAAGGTTGGAGCAGAAGCGGATCCATCAAATTTCCTTCTGATGCATGCGATGGGACCAAATGTGGCAGGAGTTATCGGAACAGCTGTAGCAGCCGGAATCTTTATGGCTATTTTCGGAGTTTAAGGAAAGGAAGTAGAATAGATTATGTCTGAAAAAGGGAAAAAACCAATAAAAATCGTAGAAACTGTACTGCGTGACGGACATCAGTCATTGATCGCAACAAGAATGACAACAGAACAGATGTTACCAATCATTGATAAAATGGATCAGGTTGGATACCATGCAGTAGAATGTTGGGGAGGAGCTACTTTTGATGCTTCTTTAAGATTCTTAAAAGAAGATCCATGGGAGAGACTTCGTAAATTACGTGATGGTTTTAAACATACAAAATTACAAATGTTGTTCCGTGGGCAGAATATCCTTGGATATCGGCCATATGCAGATGATGTTGTAGAATATTTTGTGCAAAAATCCATTGCGAATGGAATTGATATTATTCGTATTTTTGACTGTCTAAATGATCTTCGTAATTTGGAGACAGCAGTGAAGGCAGCAAATAAAGAAAAAGGACATGCCCAGGTTGCACTTGCTTATACACTGGGAGATGCTTATACATTAGATTATTGGAAAGAAACAGCGAAACGAATTGAAGATATGGGAGCGGATTCTCTTTGTATTAAAGATATGGCAGGATTACTTGTTCCATATGAAGCAACGCGTCTTGTGGAGGCTTTAAAGGAAGCAACAAGTCTTCCGATCGATCTGCATACCCATTATACAAGTGGTGTTGCATCGATGACATATATGAGGGCAGTAGAAGCAGGAGTCGATATGGTCGACACAGCGATTTCACCATTTGCACTTGGAACATCTCAACCTGCGACTGAAGTTATGGTGGAAACATTTAAGGGAACACCATATGATGCAGGGCTTGATATGCAGCTGTTAGGTGAAATTGCGGATTATTTCCGTCCGATTCGAGAAGATGCAATTGAATCTGGATTATTGAATCCAAGGGCATTAGGTGTCAATATTAAGACATTAATGTATCAGGTGCCAGGAGGAATGCTTTCTAACCTGTTATCCCAGTTAAAAGAACAGGGAGCATCTGATAAATATTATGATGTACTGGCAGAAATTCCAAGAGTCAGAAAAGACTTTGGAGAACCGCCACTTGTAACACCATCCAGCCAGATTGTTGGAACTCAAGCTGTATTAAATGTGCTGGCTGGAGAACGTTATAAGATGATTACAAAAGAATCAAAAGATCTGTTACAGGGAAAATATGGTCAAACAGTAAAACCGGTAAACAAAGAAATCCAGAAAAAAGCAATTGGGGATGAAAAACCGATTACATGTAGATTGGCAGATACTCTGGAACCAGAACTCGAGAAACTTGAAAAAGAAATGGCACAATGGAAAGAGCAAGATGAAGATGTATTGTCCTATGCGCTTTTTCCACAGGTAGCAACTGATTTCTTTAAATATCGTGCAGCACAGAAAAATAAAATTGATCTTGGAAAAGCTGACATGGAAAATGGAGCTTATCCAGTCTAAAAAATGCCTGTTATCCCAAACAGGATTTGTTGTGTCAACAATCTCCTTACTTGATTAACCTATATAGAAAAACAGTACCCTTTTTGGAGTGGTGGGGTACTGTTTTTTGTTTCTGAAGTTTGAGAGATTATTAAGATTGTTTTGAAGAAATTCTTGACAATAAAAATTATGATCTGTATAATACTAAAAAGGTTAGGAAACTAACTAATTTCAAAGGAGATGAATGAATGCAAGATATAAATAATAAAATAAACAACATTCATATGGGAAAATTGATTCATATGTTGTCGCATGAAATGAAGAGAAATTATCCAATCGATAAAGTAATCAATGAGGATTTAACGATTATGCAGAAGCATATTTTAAAGTTTATTTTATTAGAAACAATGCACAGGGACATTTATCAAAAGGACATTGAGGAAGAATTTCAAATCCGAAAATCCACAGTGACAGGCTATGTACAATTAATGGAGAAAAATGGGTTTCTGACACGTGAAAGTGCAAAAGAAGATGCAAGAAAGAAACGACTTGTACCAACAGCGAAAGCAGAAGATCTTCGAGTTGCAATTTTAGAAGATATTAAACGAAATGAAAAGCTAATGGTAGAGGGAATTCCAGATGAAGATGTAATAACCTGTAAACAAGTTTTATATCATGTGTTACAAAATCTTATAAAAAGAGACAAGGAGGAAGTAAAAAAAGATGAATAAGACTTTACTACAGTCAGTCCGAGAATATAAAAAACAATCGCTACTCACTCCGATTTTGGTTGTTCTCGAGGTATTGATGGAAGTTTTAATTCCGATGGAAATGGCAAAGATCATTGATGTCGGTATGGCGCATGGAGATTTACACTATATTATTCAACGAGGTATTATCCTTGTAATTATGGCAATGCTTGCGTTGTTTTTCGGTATCTCTGCTGGAAATACGGCAGCTGTTGCAGGTGCTGGATATGCGAAAAACCTTCGTCATGATATTTTCTATAAAGTACAACAATTTTCTTTCAAAAATATTGATCACTTTGCAACATCAGGTCTTGTTACTAGAATGACAACAGATATTACAAATATTCAGATGGCCTATATGATGAGTATTCGATTGCTTGCAAGGGCCCCGATTATGATTATTTTATCTTGGGTGATGACATTAACTTATAGTAAAACTGTTGCATTACTATTTTTAATTGTTATCCCACTACTAGGCGGAACATTGATGTTTATTGCAAAAAAAGCACATCCTCATTTTATTAAAGTATTTGATGAATATGATGTATTAAATAATTCTGTGCAGGAAAATGTAAATGCTTCTCGTGTTGTAAAGGCATTTGTAAGAGAAGATTATGAAATTGATAAATTTCATGGAATTTCTAAATATGTATACAAACTTTTTACAAAGGCAGAGAAGATCGTTGCTTGGAACTCACCAGTTATGCAGTTTACAATGTATGTTGTTGTATTGATTCTGGTATCTATTGGTGGAACAGGTATTGTTCATGGTACAATGGAAACGGGAGAGCTGACGAGTATTATTGTATATGCTATGCAGATTTTGATGTCTTTGATGATGGTTACTTTTGTCTTTGTTATGATTATGATTGCAGAAGCTTCAACAGACCGTATTACTGAAGTATTAACAGAAGTACCTGAAATGCAGGATAAGGCAAATGCAATTACAGAAGTAAAAGACGGAGAAATTATTTTTGATCATGTAAACTTCAGTTATGCAGGAGAAGGCGGAAATCTTTCTTTAAAAGATGTGAACCTTCACATTAAATCCGGACAGACCATTGGTATTATCGGTGGAACTGGAAGTGCAAAATCAACATTGGTTCAGTTGATACCAAGGCTTTACGATGTTACAGAAGGATGTGTAAAAGTTGGTGGTGTAGATGTTCGTGATTACAATTTGGAAGTGTTAAGAGACCAAGTTTCCATGGTGCTTCAGAAAAATGTATTGTTTACAGGGACCATTTATGAAAATATTCGCTGGGGTGATGAAAATGCAACAGATGAAGAAGTCCAGAGAATGTGTCAATTAGCTCAGGCAGATGGATTTGTAAATGAATTTCCTGCAGGATATAATACAAAGATTGTGCAGGGTGGAAATAATGTTTCTGGTGGGCAGAAACAAAGACTTTGTATTGCTCGTGCATTATTAAAGAAACCAAAGATTTTGATTCTTGATGACTCTACGAGTGCAGTTGATACAAAAACGGATGCACTTATTCGAAAAGCTTTTCGTGAGGAAATTCCGGATACAACAAAGATTATTATTGCTCAGAGAGTTTCTTCTATTGAAGATGCTGATCAAATCATTGTATTAGATAATGGAAAGATTATGGGTGTTGGAACATCAGAAGAATTATTAAAGACAAACGATATTTATAGAGAAGTATATGAATCACAGGTGAAAGGAGGAGAAGACGATGAATAAAGAACAGAAAAAAGTAGTTTCAAAAAATACTCTCAAGACTGCAAAGCGTCTTTTGAAATATGTAACAGAAACCTATAAGTTACAATTTATTCTTGTTTTTGTTTGCATTTTTATTAGTGCAGCGGCATCTGTGTCTGTATCACTTTCTCTGAAGTTTATGCTGGATGATTTTATCCTTCCGCTGGTTGGACATAGTCATCCAGATTTTACAAACTTCTATCATGCAATGGCAGTGCTTGGATGTATTTTTGCAGCGGGAGTTATTGCAACGTTTATTTATACAAGAATGATGGTTTATATTGGTCAGGGTGTTTTAAAACGTGTTAGAGATGATATGTTTGAACATATGCAGACATTGCCGATCCGCTATTTTGACCAGAATACAAATGGATCTATTATGAGTTTATATACGAATGACACAGATACTCTGCGTCAGATGATTAGTCAGGCAATTCCACAGGCTTTGATGTCCTTCTTTACGATTATTGTAACTTTTATTTCAATGTTGGTATTAAGTCCTTTATTGACAATTCTTGCGGTAATCGTTATTGGAATTATGTTAGTTGTAACAAAAGCAATTGGAGGAAATAGTGGAAAATACTTTATTCGTCAGCAGAAATCCTTGGCGGATGTAACAGGATTTATTGAAGAACGTATGAATGGTCAACGTGTTATCAAGGTATTTAATCATGAACGCAAATCAGAATTAGAGTTTGATCAGTTAAATGAAGCATTGTTTGAAAGTGCAGCAAGCGCTAATAAATATGCTAATATGATGGGACCTGTGATTGGAAATATTGGAAATCTTCAGTTTGTTCTGACTGCAGTATTTGGAGGTGTTCTTGCGGTTGAAGGTGTTGGAGGAATTACTCTTGGTGTTATGGCCTCTTACCTTCAGTTTACGAAGAGTTTTACACAGCCGTTTATGCAGGTAGCGCAGCAGTTTAACTCGATTGTTATGGCGTTGGCTGGTGCAGAGCGTATCTTTGCATTGATTGACGAAAAACCGGAAGAAGATGAAGGATATGTAACACTTGTTAATGCAAAAAAAGATGAAAGTGGAAATATTGTTGAATGCAAAGAAAGAACTGGCATGTGGGCATGGAAACATCCGCATTCTGCAGATGGATCTGTCTCTTATACAGAATTAACAGGAGATGTACGTTTTGAAGATGTTACTTTTGGATACAATGAGGATAAAGTGATTCTTCACGATATTAGTTTATTTGCAAAACCTGGACAAAAACTTGCTTTTGTAGGTTCTACTGGTGCTGGTAAGACAACAATTACAAATCTGATTAATAGATTTTATGATATTCAGGATGGTAAAATTCGATATGATGGAATTAACATTAAGAAGATTAAGAAAGATGATTTGAGACGTTCTCTTGGAATCGTATTGCAAGATACACATTTGTTTACAGGAACGATCAAAGAAAATATTCGTTATGGAAATTTAGATGCGACAGATGAGGAAGTTTATGGAGCAGCTAGATTGGCACATGCTGATCAATTTATTAAAATGCTTCCAAATGGATATGATACGATGATTAGTGGGGATGGAGAAGGACTTTCACAGGGACAGAGACAGCTCCTTTCTATTGCAAGAGCCGCAGTAGCCAATCCGCCAGTGTTGATTCTTGATGAGGCAACCTCAAGCATTGATACTCGTACAGAGAGTATTGTACAAAGAGGTATGGATAATCTGATGAAAGGACGTACGGTATTTGTGATTGCTCATAGGCTTTCTACCATTCGAAATAGTGATGCAATTATTGTTCTTGAGCATGGAAGGATCATTGAACGAGGTGATCATGAAGATTTAATTAAGATGAAAGGAACCTATTACCAGTTATATACAGGAAAATTGGAATTATCATAATAAAGAAATAAAAAATCAGGGGAGTTTTTGCTTCCCTGATTTTTTTCTTCTATTATAATATGTTAGTTTCCTTTTGTATAAAATTCATCTGCAGTTATTTTTTCATCAAAGATATCTCTGTAAAATTCTCCTTCGCTGTTGGCTACGATCAGTGCGACTAGTACATCATCAATAACATTTAGTGTTGTTCGGAACATACCAGAAAACCAGTCGATACCGGCTAGCAAAGCAACTCCTTCGATAGGAAGTCCTGCTGTCGGAAGAACAATGGCAAGTGCTACAAGTCCGCCGCCAGGTACAACAACAGTTCCAAGAGTAGCAAGCGTAGACATAATGACGACCACAAATTGCTGTTGTAGGCTTAAATTTACATGGAAAAACTGTGCGATGGTCAGACAGGATAAAGCAAGATAAAGAGCAAGTCCATCACTGTTTAATGACATGCCAAGAGGATTAATGAGCCTAGAGACACGACGACTGATTCCAATTTTATTTTCGGAATCTTCCATTTTTGTAGGCAATGTAATTGCAGAAGAAGTTGTTGTAAAGGCAACGACACCCATACGTAGAAGTTTTTTGGCAAGTTTTGCTGGATTAACTTTTACAACAGCAGAAGTAATCATTAGAAAAATAAAGAGAAGTATGGTTGCAGTAACGCCAAATGCTGCAAGGAATTTCAATAATGGAAGAATAACAGAAAAACCATAATTACCAATGGCCCATCCAAGCAATGAAAAGATACCCAAAGGTGCGGTTTTCATAACTATTTTAATAATGGTAAGTAGCACTTCATTGATACTCTTGACTGCATTTAAATATTTATTTGTACTTTGTTTTTCTTGTAAAAGGCTGATAGCAATTCCGGCCAGTAAAGCGAAGACGATGACTTGAATGGTATTTCCTTCGCTTAGAGATGTTACAATGTTGGAAGGAAAAAAATTCGTAATAATTTCTGTTATGTTTTGATTTGTTGTGCTAACATTGAATGTTAATTTACCAACATAATGAATACCAGAACCAGGTTTTACGATGTTAGCAGCAGCAATTCCGAAGACGGAGGCAGTTAGTGTGGTAATTGTAAATCCAATAAATGCTTTTCCACCAAGCTTCCCGATTTCCCCGCGTTTTAAAGATCCAACGGCTTCAATGACAGATCCCATAACAAGAACAACGACAGTCATTTGGATCAAGCGTAAAAAGATATCTCCGATAAATTTTGTTTTTACCATAAAGGTTGGAAAAATACATCCGGCGATCATACCAATGATCATGGCAATAAAAATGGCTAATGTGCTGTTGATTTTGAATTTTTTCATATAAATCTCCTTTCTTTTGTAAACACAAAAAAGTCCCAAGGAAATTTCCATCCTTGGAACTTTTACTTTCTTATGCAACACATTATAAAAAATAATAAGTGGTTCTGCAATAGATAAAGTGCACATTTTTATTTAGAAAATTATATGCATAATATACATATAATTGACTTTTCCTGTCACGATAATGTCGAAAGAAGATAAATACATAAGCCGTGATAAATAGAAAATAAATGATTAAAATTATCTGTATGGAGATGAAGAATATTTTCAATTTTATGAATACGATTTAAAAAAGTATTTCGATGAATAAAAAGTTTTTTTGCAGCAATGCTTGCATTAAAATTGCACTGATAATAAATAAAAAGTGTTTGTACAAGATCAGAATGATGTTCTTTATCAAAGTCAACAAGAGGTTTCACACTTGTATGATAAATAGAATCTTTTTCTTCAGAAAGCATTTGGGCAATTTCCCAGAAATATGTTCCTGAAAGGAAAAAAAGTGCTTTTCAGGGAATATCTTAGCAAGAGAAAGCATAAAAGAGGCTTCTTCAAAAGCTTTTTGTAATGTATTTCCATTTAATCGGCTGATGCTATAAGTGATATTTGGAGTCAAATTTATGTTTTTAATAAAGTTATCAAGTTTTTCCAAAATGGGAGGGTTATTAGTCGGAAAGAAACTAATATAAACCATCTTTGTATTCCAGGCAATAAAAAAAGAGTTTGAAGAAAAAGAAAGCTGTTCTAATGTCTGCCGACATAATAAGGCAAAATTTTGTGTATCAAAAGCAGAATTTCTGGATGTAATCAACATACAGATACTGTCAGAAGAATGAGGAATTCCATAATATTCGCATATTTGAAGGATAAATGTTTCAGAAACATGCTCCCGCAGCATTAGAAAGCGAAAGAGAGAGTCAAAATAATTGTTAATGAAAGGTCGACGAATCGTTTCGTTATTTCTGGAAAAATCAAGAATTTTGAGTGCTTGAGAAATAGTACTCCACGGAAGACTTTCTGGTTTATCAGATAAAATACATAATATATAGGAAGCATTTGAAAATGGGAGGAAAGCGGCAGTTCTTGTGAGAGATTCAAACAGGACAGACCCAATCTTATAATGATTTGCCTCTTTGATAGTTTCTAAAAGCAGGATTAATTTGGGTTGTTCATGTTTCAAGAAATTTTTGTCTTTTTTACTTAGAGCATACCATTCTCCAAGCTGATGATTTTCCAAGACAAAGACAGATTGATTTAGGTAATCAGATAAAATCTTTAAGGTTTCTTTAAAAGATTTCCCTTCAAAATGACTGTTAAATAAGGCATTGAAAAGAGTTTGTTCTCTGGCAATTTCATAAAATGTTTGTTGGTATAAATTTTTTGTAACTTCTTTTGAGATGTCTGCAAGGGAGTAATCAAGAGGAAGTTCGATTAGCATTAGACCGGTCTTCTGTGCGGCATTTTTCATGAAAGAAGGAATGGTTTCAAAAAAGCGTCTGGTTTTAATGCATAGAGCAGCGCAGCCAGCATTTTTTAATCCACGAATGGTATTTTCCTGCAAAGGAGGATTATTGATAAAAATATATCCGGTTGTAAGAACGAGTTCTCCAGGTTTGATCCATTGGATAGAATCCGGGTTATCTAAAATGTTTACACCGGTAATTTCTGTGTTAGAAAATTCCTGACAAATCTTTTAGTGTACTGTTATGCAGTAGCCAGTTTACAGTAAGTCCCATAAGTAACTCCTTCCTTTGTAAAAATTAATACAGATTATTACAACATAAATGAAAAAAGAATGCAATAGAAAAAGATTTATGAATATTAAATTTAAAAAATATATATAAAAGAAGAAAAAAGTAGATAGAAAATCAAAAGAAACGATAGGAAGCAGAGAATATTTTATAGGTTAATATAACAGGTATTGCAATTCCATGCATATTTCGAATGGTAACAGGGCTTTTTCAGAAATTTATTGTAATTTTAAGTATAATTAAGGTTAGGCAGATAAAATAAAATATAACAACAGGAAATGAGGAGAAAAAATGAGATTATTACTTGCAGAAGATGAAAAATCGTTATCCAGAGCATTAGTGACGATTCTTAAAAAAAATAATTATGCAGTAGATCCAGTTTATGATGGAGAAGCTGCTTTAGAATATCTTGAAACAGGAAATTATGATGGTGCAATTCTTGATATTATGATGCCAAAGAAAGATGGACTTGAAGTTTTGAAGACATTAAGAGACAAAGGAAATTTGATGCCAATTTTGATGCTGACTGCTAAAGCAGAAATTGATGATAAAGTAGAAGGACTGGATCTTGGAGCAAATGATTATCTTACGAAGCCTTTTGCAGCAAAAGAACTTCTTGCAAGAATCAGGGCAATGTTAAGGACACAGACAGTGCAGCCAGATTCTATGCTTCATGTAGGAAATATTTCGCTCGACCGTGCAACCTTTGAATTATCATCAAAGACTGGAAGTTTTCGGTTAGCAAATAAAGAATTTCAAATGATGGAAATCTTTATGTGTAATCCTGGACATTTGATTTCTAAAGAACGTTTGATGGAAAAAATTTGGGGATATGATAGTGATGCAGAAATTAATGTAGTTTGGGTATATATTTCATACCTTCGAAAAAAGCTAGAGGCCTTGCATGCAAATCTTCAAATTAAAGCAACAAGAAACGCAGGATATTCTTTGGAGGTGATGGAATGATCAAAAAACTTCGATTGAAATTTATTGCAATTTCTACGCTTTCAATGGTGATTGTTTTATTCGTGATTCTTGGTTCTATTAATTTATTAAATTATAGAGAAATGGTACAAAATTCAGATATGATCTTAAATCTTCTTGTGGAAAACAATGGAGTTTTACCCAAAAATGTGTATAAATCAAAACAAGGAAATCATGGGAAAATATCCCCAGAAACATCATTTGAATCAAGATATTTTTCTGTTTTTCTGAAAAAAAATAATACAACTTATGAGGTAGATACAGATAAAATTGCAGCAGTGGATGAAGATCAGGCAGTTTTTTTTGCACAGCAGCTAAACAGTCATTCAAAAGAACGAGGATTTATTTCCTCTTATCGCTATGTAAAGAAACAAACATCAGAAGAAACAAAAATTTTCTTTTTGGATTGCACAAGGTCGGTGACATCATTTCGAGCATTTTTGTTTAGTAGTCTTTTTGTGTCAGCATTAGGAATTGTTGCAGTTTTTCTTTTAGTAGTTTTATTATCAAAAATGGCAGTAGATCCTGTGTCAGAAAGTTATGAAAAGCAGAAACGATTTATTACGGATGCAGGTCATGAGATTAAAACACCATTGACAATTATTGATGCAGATACTTCTATTCTTGAAATAGAATATGGGGAGAGTGAGTGGATCAAAGATATTCAAATGCAGACCAAGAGACTCGCAGGACTTACGAATGATTTGATTTATCTTTCCAGAATGGAAGAGGAAAATACAAAACTTCAAATGATTGATTTTCCATTTTCGGATGTTGCCATGGAAATAGCGCAGTCATTTCAAAATCTCGCAAAGGTACAGGGAAAAGTTTTTGAAGTGAAGATTGATCCAATGCTTAATTTGTGTGGAGACGAGAATGCAATTCGGCAATTATTATCGATTCTTTTGGATAATGCGGTGAAATATTCAGGAGATCGTGGAAAAATTTGCCTTGATATTAGAAAGAAAGGGAAAAACTTAAAGATTTCTGTTTATAATACGGCGCAGTCTATTACAAAAGAAAATATTGAACATTTATTTGATCGGTTTTATCGGACGGATGCATCAAGAAATTCTGAGACAGGTGGTTATGGAATTGGGTTATCAATTGCAAAGGCAGTAGTGGCAGCACATAAAGGAAAGATTACGGCATCTAGTATGGATGGAAAATCATTACTTATCACAGTTATCTTATAGTATGGAGGTTAAGAATGACATACGAAAGTTTTTATGGAAAATATTATGATAGGTTAAGAGCGGCAGAGAAAATGCTTTTACATATGGTTAGTGAATTCGAAAAAATTGGTGGAGGAATAGATGGCGAGAGTAAGGTTGCTTATTGCAAATCAAGGATTAAAAGTCCGGATAGTATGACACAAAAACTTAGAAAACGTGGAATTAAGGTTTGTGCAGAATCAGCTGTAAAAGAAGTAAGAGATGCCGTTGGAATTCGAATTATTTGCTCTTTTTCAGATGATATTTATAAGATTGCAGATTGGATTAGCCAGCAAAATGTAATTGAGGTTCGAAAAATAAAAGATTATATTGCATATCCAAAGGAGAATGGATATCGAAGTTATCATATGATTCTCTATCTAAAACCATTTGATTTTTGTGCGGAAGTTCAGATTCGTACAATTGCGCTTGATTTCTGGGCGAGCCTCGAACATCAAATGAAGTACAAACATAATATAAAAAATGAGAAACTAATTCGAGAAGAGTTAAAGCGATGTGCAGATGAGATTGCGTCCGTAGATTTATCTATGCAGACAATTAAAGATTTGATTTATACAGATTCTTAACGAATATAAAAAAATATTAAAAATATTACAAAAGTGTTTACAAATTTATGCTTTAGTAGTAAAATGTTCTCTTGTAGCATAGTTGCAAGGGAGGAAACATGAGTAAAAAAATTATTAGTATTATGTTTTCTTGCGTGTTAGCATTTTGTTGTCTGCTTGGATTATCTACAGTATCCGGATCAAAAGATGTTTATGCAGCATCGACTTATTCAAGATACACAACAGAGAGCTTGAATATAAGAAAAAAGCCTTCTGCAAGCAGTAAACTCCTTGGTGCATATGATCAGGGAACAAAAGTTACCTGTTATGGAACATCTGGAAAATGGACAATTGTAAAATTTAAAGGTAATGATGCATATGTAGCAACAAGATATTTAACAGACAAGAAAGTAAAGAAAACAACCGGAGATGACGTTGCCAGTTATGCACTGAGATTTGTTGGGAATCCTTATGTGTGGGGTGGAGAAAGTTTGACAAGAGGTGCAGACTGTTCAGGATTTACAAAATCTGTTTATGCACATTTTGGATATTCACTGACACACAGCTCTATTGACCAGAGAAATTATGGACGTGCCGTAAGTTGGAGCAATAAAAAAGCTGGTGACTTAATTTGCTATAATGCACAAAATGGTATTGGACATGTTGGTATTTACATTGGTAACAATCGTGTCGTACATGCCGGAAGCGCGAGAACAGGAATTCATACTTCACCTGCAAATTTCCGCAGTGTATGGGGTGTAAGAAGAATTGTAAAATAATATAGAAGAAATAGAAAAGGTATTTTTTATAGATATCTTTTCTTTTTTTTATAATAAAAAAAGCGGATTTTGAAAAATCCGCTTTGATTGAAAGTTTATAAGAATGCATATTTTAAAATAAATAAGATTGCGAGAATGTACATTAATGGAGTAATTTTTTTTGCTTTTCCACAGATAAGATTTAAAATTACATAAGAAATAATTCCAATAGAGATCCCTTCAGAGATACTGTAAAACAGTGGCATGGAAATAATGCAAAGATAAGCAGGAACAGCCTCTGTCATATTATCATCTGTAAATTTGATATCCGTGATTGCACCAAACATTAAGAATCCAACCATGATCAGCGCAGGTGCTGTTGCAAAGGATGGAATTGCTGTAAAAATTGGTGCAAAAAACATAGAAATTAAAAATAGGAATCCAGAAACAATAGCAGTTAATCCAGTACGTCCACCAGCTGCAACACCAGAAGATGATTCCACGAATGTTGTAACAGTAGAAGTTCCAAGAACAGCTCCAGCAGTTGTAGCAATCGCATCAGATAATAAAGCTGGTTTGATTCCAGGAAGTTTTCCATTTTCATCTAACATATTTGCTTTTGTGCTGACTCCAACTAAAGTTCCAAGAGTATCAAATAGGTCAACAAATAAGAAAGAGAATACGACGATGATGAAGTTAACGATTCCTACTTTGTTTAAATCATATTGAAAACATTTTCCGAAAGTTTCTCCGAGTTTTGAAAAATCTGTCATTGCGAATGTCGGGAAGAGACTATAATATCCAGTTTTCACATTTGGAACATATAATCCAGTAACCTGACAAAGCATACCGATGATCCATGTCGCAAGGATACCAATCAGGATAGATCCAGGAACTTGTTTAATGTAAAGGATAACAGTAATAAATAATCCGATTACGGTAAGCAGTGCGCAAATTCCAGCAGAATGAAAATCTTTTGTAAAGTTTGTGATAGATACAAGCGTAGAACTATTTGCAATGACTAATTTGGAATTTTGAAGCCCAATAAAAGCAATGAAGATACCGATACCAACGGATACACCTTTTTTCAAGTTTAATGGGATTGCATCAAAAATTGCTTCACGGACATTTGTCAGTGATAAAACAATAAAGATCAGACCTTCAACAAATACAGCTAGTAATGCAACCTGCCAATGATATCCCATGACACCAACGACCGTGTATGCAAGGTAGGCATTCAGCCCCATACCTGCAGACAGAACAAAAGGAAGATTTGCAGAAAGTGCCATACAAATTGTTCCGATAAAGGAAGCAATACAGGTAGCAAGTAATACAGCTGTGCCATCCATGCCGGCGTCACCAAGTACACTTGGATTAACAGCAAGAATGTAGGCCATTGTCATAAAAGTAGTAATTCCAGCAATAATTTCTGTTTTGACAGAGGTATTATGCTCTTTTAGTTTAAAAATTTTTTCTAACATAGTTTTTCGTATAAAATATACGCTCCTTTCTTTATAAATAAAAAAATTATTACTACAAGATTATATTATAATCAAAAATAGAAAGCAATGAAAAAGAAACCACCCGGTGCCAGGTGGTTTCTTTTTTGAAAAGAGAGGATTAAAAAATATATATGAAAAACTATACCCTTAAGGCCATCCCAAAATCAGAGCGCCTCACTTCGTTTTGGTGTTCCTTTCAGGTATGGTTTAAGTATACATGCAAGCTGAATGAGAATCAATATAAGGAATCTAAACAAATATAAACGATTTCTAAATGACCTTAAGGAATTCTTATGAATCTAAAAAACATAAAAAGAATTTTCAATAAAGAACAGGAAAAAGAATTGCTTTATATGTATAAAGTCTTTATAATAAAGTCTGAAAACAGATTTCTTTGCATTCCGTGATATTGATCCAGTTTTTGATTATTACACACCAGTGATTATTGGGAATAGTGATTGGATGAAGAAAAATCCAGAAACAGCAAAGAAATTTTTATCTGCAACAAAAAAAGGGCATGAATATGCAATTAAAAATCCAGATGATGCAGCCAATATTCTTTGCAAAGCTTCACCGGAACTTGATAAGAAGCTTGTAAAGAACAGTCAAAAATATATGACCAAACAATACAAAGCAGAAGTAAAACAGTGGGGATACATTAATCCAAAACGTTGGAATAGATTTTATAACTGGTTAAATAAAAATAAGTTGGTGAAGAAAAATATTCCGGAAAATACTGGATTTACGAACGACTATCGGGAGTAAACAAATGGCAGAATTAGTGATAGAAAATGTTTCTTTTTCCCATGAGAAACAAAAGATTCTTGAAAATATTCATATGGAACTTCATGATCAGGAACTGGTTTCTCTTCTTGGGGCCAGTGGTGGCAGAAAAACAACATTATTTCATATTATTTCCGGATTGAATCAACCAGATGAAGGAAGAGTGCTTTTAAATGGGAAAGATATTACAGGGAAGCCTGGCTTTGTTAGCTATATGTTACAAAAGGATCTTTTACTTCCTTATCGAACGATTGAAGATAATGTGATACTCCCATTACTTGTAAAAGGAGAAAAGAAAAAAGAAGCGCGAGAAAAAGTGGCTCCATTATTTCAGGAATTTGGGTTGGAAGGAACGGAGAAAAAATATCCGAAACAATTAAAAAGTATGTAGAAAATCAAAAGAAGAGATATTAGAAAAAGAGAATATTATATTAGAAAGTGAGGTGAATATTATGGCAAACTTTATTGTTGAATTTCCATTAAAAAC
>NZ_JAHLPY010000019.1 GCF_018918155.1 Anaerostipes sp. MSJ-23 | reverse complement strand
CTTTTTTACAAGTCAAAAAAGTTAAGGCTTAACATTTTTGACACTGTTTAAAATCTTGAGTTAATTATCTCAGATTATTTTAGGATTTTGTAGGGAACACTGATTTACCGTTTACGATGGTAAGCGCTTTATCTTAGGGTGTTGCTAGAATAATAGAATGCTAGTACTTTACTTCATTTTCCTAGCAAACATCTTTTGCACTTCTTCATTCCACGGTGCTAGTTTTTCTAATTCTTTCTGGGTAGTTCTCGCATTAGGTGCTATTTTTATGTCAAGATACCAATTATTTTAAAAATTTAGTTGATAAATCAACGGTTTATGCCAATTTTATTGGTAGGAAAGTTGAGTTAATAAATAATGTCAATGGACGAAAGAAGAACCTCACAGTATAATTAAAATATCATCTTGGCGGATGAAAAACATCTTAATTATCGGAGGTCCGTATAATGAATTATACATAGAATGAACAGCTTGAACAAGTCACAGAATCAATTTTAATACTTGGATAGGAAAATGACCGCAGAGTAATTTTAATAAAAAAGGTACGTGCTATTGTGCGTTTACATTATAATAACAAAGCCCATTTATTTACGATAAAGCAGGCAGATGGGTTTACGTTCAGTTGTTGAAAATCAACAAATATATGGTATAATAAATATAATTTGTTAAAAATAATAAAAACTAATCAGATAAAAATACAATGACGTAAAATCCGAGAAAATTATAAATAAAAAAGACTTATTGGAATATAGCATATTCTTATATGGGATAGTTGGCTGTTTAGTATGGACTGAGCATTTATCTAGGCGGTTGAGCTACTATAAAGAATGTGAGCTTGCTCTTGTAACGTATTATCTAATCAGTAAATTTTACACATAGAAATATAATGTTAAAGATTAATACTTTGGATAGTAATCATATAACTGTCATGGGAATATGATTTAAAATCACATCAGCTAATGGCCTATTTAAAACTACTAGCTGATGTACTATTTTTCAAATTCACATCTTGAATAGAAGATTTCTTCATTTTCTGATGATGGAGTTTGAAAATATCTTCTTGTTTTATGTTTCTAGCTATAGGATAAAATTATGGTTTTGATAGGAAAGGTGGAGTAAAAACTCATGACTTCATTAACTCATGTTTGTATGTGGAAAAATAAAGGATGGGAAAGGATTACTGCAGCTGAGGCTGCTAAATTACATCCAATTGGTGGAGTGTCAGCGAACAGTGGATTATTTATGTGTGAATTATGTGGACAGTATGTATCGCTAACTAATGGTAGCTGTCGAAATAGATATTTTAAACATAGTCGTTCGGAGAAAAATAAAGATTGTCCAGAACGTGCTTTAGGTGCACATGTTTCAATGACATATGATTTTTCAGATCATGAGTTACCAATGCGAATAAAAAATATTACAAGAAAAAATTTTGAATTTGAGTTGGGATTTATTCCAGTTCCATATAACCTAAATTCTAAACAGATGAAAATAATAATTACATCGAAAGGATTTGAAGAAAATAAATATATATATTCTGGTGAAAGGTTAAATATTGATGGTATTACGTATCTTTCAATCGGAGAAAATCCATCTACAGAATTTATTGTTAATGTTGAAGGTGTTAAGGATGATATTTATAAATTTTGGCCTCGAAAAAATAATGGAATTATATCTAGTGGAACGGTATTTGATGCTAACACAGGTAGAAAGATGGTTTATGATGCAGATGTTATTATTGGGAAAAAATATTTTATTCTTTGTATAAATAGAATTGATAATTCTCAAAGTGGGCATGTAAGTATAAAAGAAATTTCATGTAAAGAGATTTTATCAGAAAATTGGAAAATATTTGAAGTTGTGGCAAATGATTATAGTGAAGAATCTGCAAAATTTTTTTTAGAGTATCATTGCAGATTAACAGAGTCACCTATTGATATTCAACAGATTTGGCCAATCTATATAGAAAATAAATATGTAATAAAGCATAACCAAAGAAATATGTTTTTACATATCAAAGGGAATGCTAGTAATATAGTGGCTTTTCCTGAAGCTTATAAGCAGAAATTTGATTGTTATGATGAAACGATATTAAAGATTGAATGCAACTCAAGACAACAGTTGATTTCTGCAGGTAGAACAAAAGCCTTAAATTATGCTTATTTTTGGAAAGAAGAATTGGATGGTTTAGGAGATAATACCAAAGCACAAATTACAGATATAAGAGGTAATTTTATTGATTCGGAACAAATAAGTACATTACCAGAAAACGGGAAAGTTCTTATAAAAACACAATATGATGGGTTTGTCGAAATTATTAAGAATGATAAGATTGTTGATAAAAGGCTTATCAATGGAGATAGACGAGTAGAGATTGATCAGATTACATGGGGGACACAAATTTCCATTTTTGTAGGATTGGATTTAATTAAAAAAATTAAGTTTATGAAAGTTCATACTCAGACAATTAATGATGAAAATTCTATTTTAGAAAAATTAAATTCATTTTCAGGTAAAAAAATTAAAGTTTCACATACTATAGGAAGTTTGGCAGCAAGATTAGATGAATATCCGAAAATCAAAATGTGGTTGTATAAAAGAATAAGAGAAAATAGTATTAATGAACAAGCCTATAAGTATTTAATTTTCATTATAGAAAGAAAAATAAGAAATTAAGAGGAGAAAAAGGATGGAATATACGGAAGTATTAACAGATAAAGATGTCGAGTACATTTGTAAAGCTATTTCTGGAAAAGTATTAAAAAAACAGTTTGCAGCTTTTTCTAAAGAATTTTCAAAAATAAAACCAGGATTCAGGCCATATAGTATGTCGGATAAAGAAGCTGTAGATTTGGCGATTAAAAATTTTAGTAAAAGATTTATTAGTGGATATATTGATATAATGCTTAAGAAGTGGATTGCAGAGATTCAAGTAAATATTGAGAAGTTAGAACAGAATAATAGAAATCATGAAGATGCTGTTGCACTTACTTTAATTGATTCGTATTTTGTAGATAATGTACAGTTATATTTTAAACTTATAGGAGAGGAAAAGGGATCATCATATTTACTAAATGTTTGTAATAAAATAATTGGTTTCATGCAGAATAAGATAAATGAATATGACAGAGAAACTAAAAAGAATAATGATTATGATGAAGATATTAAAAAAAATGAAAAACTATTTGTCAAAATAAAAAATCTTGAAAAAGATAAATTAGATAATGATAAAGTAATTAAAGAATTAATAAAAGATAAAAATGATGTTGGTTCACAATTGTCCGAATACAAAAATAAATTAGAAAAATTAGAAGAAGAATATAAAAAAAATGAAAAAGAATTGAAGAATTTAAGAGAACGAGCAAATCATGAAATTGTTGTCGATAAGGAAAAAATTAAATCCAAAGAGTATGATTTTATATCTTTATGTGAGGTATTAGCACCGGACTATAAAGGAATTAAAATGATTGAACGATATGCGGATCTTACAGAATCTGGAGAATTCGAAGTGTTCTATTGTGATGAAAGTGAATCTAGACAATATGCCAATAGGAATAAATTATATTTGAATGACGGACCTCGTGATATTGGAACCATGGGCATATGGATGTGGAAGGCAACTCAAAACATTAACAACAGAGATAAGGATTTTATATCATCAAAATTTGTTAAAGAACTAAATCCAATAGAAATTCTTTTTTTTCATCAGAAAGATGAGGAAGGAATGATTAACTTACTGAAAGATGGATTTGAAAAAAACGGTTTACCGAATCTTGGTATGTATTCAGTTTATGTAGAAAAAGGGAAATATGTCGGATTTTTATGTAATGTATATGATTTTGAAAAAATGGGGAATAAATATAAACTTAAATCATCCGTGATTACATTGAATAAGTATGAATTTGGAGAAAATGATTTTTTTAAATTAGCTAATGATAGAAGTTTTTTTTATAAGATGGGACTTGGAATTCCGAGAGAAGTGGTTTCGATTATTGATGAAATGGAATTAATCAAAAATATTATAATCGATAGGAATTCTTGGTCTTTATTTAAAAAGGCAGGAAAAACAAAAAAAGAAGAGTGGCGATTTTTGAAAAATTTTCTGCAAGAACTTGACACAGATTCGATTTGTAGTGAAATTGTAGAAAAGTTAAATTGTTCATTGATGATTGCTGAGAAAAAGTTAAAAGATTTTATTTCTATAGCAAATAATTATATTAATGGAACCACTGTATCAGATGATCTTATTAAAGAGGTAATTTTATCAGATGAAAAAACATTATTGAGATTTAAAAATGTTATACATGAAGAGTGGGAAGAAGAAAATAAAATTATTATTCAAAACAAACAGAATGAAATAGAAAATATGAATATTAAATTATCTGAGGCGAAGAAAGAGTTATTGTTTATAAAGAATGACAAAAAGAAATGCGAGAAAGAATTATCTGAATTTAAAGATAAATTAGAATTAAAAGAACAACTTGCAGAAGATGTAGAAAACGCAGTAACCAATCGTATAAAAAATGCACAAACAAAAGCTGCAGATTTTATAGCGGAAATGGCATTTGTTAATGCACCAGTTAAATCATCGTATGATTCGGATTATGAAGAAATTATAGCTAAAAAGGAGCTTTTTTTTGAAAATGATGATGCAATAATAGGTACGCAATTAAAAGAAGAGCTTAATGAAGACTGGATTATGACATTGGATTCTATTGAATATGAATTAATGGAAGCTGGAGTTATTGATAGGTTAGCACGGCCAGTGGCAGCATATTTGTATGCAAGTTATCTAAATAAAAGCAATCTGTTATTGGCTGGACCAAATGCTGAAGCGATAGCACAAGCATTTTCATGTGCAGTAGTAGGTAAACCCGGACGAAAATTAATTTATAGAAAGTCTATAGGAAATAATGAATATAAGAGGCAGATCAGAAAAGGAGAGATTATCATTATTGATGATCTATTTAATTCAGAATGGATAAATAAACTTCCATCTATTATGTCGAATACGGAGGTATTTTATATAGGGGTACATCCATTTATTGAGGATTTACAGATTGAACCAAAGAGTTATTTCAATTATATGATACCATTGTTTACGGATTGCATTGTAGATAAAAAGCCTAGAACAATATTTATGTGTTCGCAAAAAACAGAAGATTTTAATGAATTTGAATTAGATTATAAAAATAATTATAAAAGGGTACTAAAAGAATTTCATTTACCTGTTTTAACCAAGTCACACATTCAAATATCTATAGCTAATATGCATATCATGTTAGAGGATGATAATGAAGATTTTGATGTCTTATTTGCAATACTCCCTTATGCATATTCAACAATGCAGATGTCACGTTTGTTTAAGATATTGAAAGATAATGATAAAAAGAAAATCAATATATCAAAAATGATGATGAAATACATAACAGAAATATATGGAGAATTTGATGAATAAATACGATAGCCTTATTGTTAAGATAGCAGATGAATATAATATAGAAAAGGGAAAATTAGAGCCTATAAATAATTGGAAAATGCGTGTCATATACTCCTTACTTGGAAGAATGGCTATAGCAGCATTGTTTGATGATATTGAGGGAGATATGACATCGATTACTCATATGAAAAATCGCATAGTTGATGTACTTGAGAGTTATCGTAAAATATATCCAGAGATAAATGGATTTTTACCTGAGAAATTGGGGAATTTAGCAGACGAAATTTATGATATTTATTTACACACAGGTGTTTTTTATCATATACCCAATCGAATTGTGCCAGCAAAAAAAACAGAAGATTTTATTAATAATATAATATTTACAAGAGGTTATGAACTTAATATTCAACAGAATATAAGTGGTTTGGGTACATATATGAGAAAAGATAATACAAGTTATAATGCATCGTATAAAAATATTTTTCATCTTGATATGACAAATCTTAAAGATAGATGGAAAATTTGGACTGAAAATGTTGAATGGACAGAGCTTAACGTTGAAGGAGATATAGAATACTTAAGATTGAAACCACCTTTTACAGGTGGTTATTGGGTAAATAAACCGAATGGAGATGGAAGAAATTCTTTGTTGCGTACAGGATTTAAGGAAAATAAATTGTATTATTTGTACAAAGAAAATCTGGACGCAAATTTGCTTGTATGTCAATTGCCGACATGGATTGTAAAAGATTATAATTATAGAAGTTTAGCAAATGCATGTCTGTATTATGAAGGAGTACTTCCTCCAACAACATATAGATATGATGGAGATATTGTATATGTTAAGTTTGGTTATTTGCCATCGCCATCAAATTTATATTTATGGAAATTATATAGCTGGCCAACATCTTTTTATGAGCTTCCAAGAGATTTTAATAGAATTTGTACACGATATGTATTTGAGGGGATTGTCGAACTTATGAAAAAGCAAGGCTATGAATTTATAGAGGAGAAATGAAAATGTCGAATGGAGCAAATTCTGTACATAAAGAATTACGTGCAGAACTAGAAAATTACATAAAATCACAATATTTTGCTAAATCACCCATTCTGCTTTCGGCAGTTAGTGAACAGTTAGATAAAGAAGGTGTATTGTATCAAAAACCTTATATAGAATCTTCTCCTGCGTATAAAAGTAAGGAAGAAGGAATTCGTTATTCAAAAATTCCAGATTGGATGAAAGATTATTTTGAAAAACTGAGCAAGGCTGGAATTGGGGTATATCCAACGCCATTTATTCATCAGATAGAAGCATTAGAGAAGGCAACTGAGGGAAAAGATTTATTTGTTGCTACTGGTACAGGTTCAGGTAAAACGGAATGTTTTATGTGGCCTTTATTGGCAAAACTTGCAGATGAGGCGAGAAATTCATCGGATACTTGGCAGATGAGAGGTGTTAGGACAATTATCATGTATCCAATGAATGCACTTGTATCCGATCAAGTAAGCCGTTTACGTAGACTTATTGGTGATTCTGAAAATAAATTTATAAACATTTTTAGAGAAATATGTGGAAGTAATGTGAGACGTCCACAATTTGGAATGTATACGGGTAGAACACCATATTCAGGTTTGCAACCTAATAAAAATCAGGATAGAAGATTAGAAAAAACTCTAAGAAGGATGTCATTTCCTACATCAGAAAGTGAAAAGGTTTTTTTTGATCAACTCTCAAAAGAAGGAAAGATACCTGCGAAGATTAATATGGAAGATTTTTTGGAAGGGTTATATGAAAGTAAACATATTCCAGATGATGAGGATGCGGAACTTATAACACGATTTGAGATGCAACAATTTTGTCCAGATATACTCATAACAAATTATTCTATGCTTGAATATATGTTATTAAGACCTAAAGAAGCAAAAATTTGGTCTGATACAAAAAAATGGTTAAACGTCGATTCGTCAAATAAATTATTATTTGTAATTGATGAGGCTCATATGTATAGAGGTTCATCGGGAGGTGAGGTCGCTTTTCTCATAAGAAGATTATTTCACAAATTGGGTATTTCTAGAGATAGGGTTCAATTTATTTTAACTACAGCTAGTATGCCGGATAGGAACAATAAAGATAAAGAAGCAGTAATAAAATTTGCTAGTGAGTTAACAGCTGCGGATAAAGAGTTGGATTTTTCTTATCTCACGGGAATCAGAGAAAGTATACAAAGTTATCAAAAATTTAAGATTCCATTTAATAAATATGAAAAAGTGAATCCTGATATGTTTGAAGGAAATGAAAAAGAACGTTTAAAAGAATTAAGAAATTTTTGGAAAGGACTTGATGGTGTATCAAGTGAATTTTTAAATTTAGAAGAGATATATTATTGGATGTATGATCATTTGATGGAGTATGAACCTTTTTCATTGTTAATTAGCAGTTGCAGAGGGGAAGCTGTATCTTTAAATGAATTAGCACAGATTATATTTCCAAATGTAGAAAACGAAAAGGCCTTACAAGCAGTAGGTGTTTTATTAGCAATTGCGCCTATGGCGAAAAATAGAAAAGGCATGGTTTTGTTTCCCGCTAGAATGCACATGTTGTTTAAGGGAATAAAAGGTGTCTATGCTTGTGCAAATCCAGAGTGTAGTCATTCTCATCATGATGATACTTTAGATTTAGGAGAGATATTTTTATCTGATGGGAAATTGGTATGTCCATATTGTCAGAGTGTTGTTTATGAATTATATAATGACCGAAGATGTGGAGCTTTGTTTTATAAAGGATATATACTTGAAGATGATACAGATTTTAAAAGAAATGCATACCTGTGGCATTATTCGGGACAAATGATGGATAGAAGAATGAAGGAAGTTCATTTGTATATTCCTCCGCATGGTTATATTCTTCCTAAAAAACAAGGAAAAAATGCTATTAAACCATGTTATTTAGATATTAAAAGTGGTTTTATAAATTTTAAGGATGATTCTCAAGCAGGGAAACCAGGCATTAGAAAATTATATTATTGTAATTACTCTGCAAAAGGAAGACCTCAGATAGTGACTTTTACAACTTGTCCACACTGTCGACATCAGCTTTCTTCTACACAACTTACTTCATTTAGCACACGGGGTAACCAATCATTTTTTAATTTGATTCAGGCACAGTTTCAAAATCAACCTCCTGTAGTAGGAAAAGACAATGATCCTGACAGATTTCCTAATGAAGGAAGAAAGGTATTATTGTTTTCTGATAGTAGACAAAGAGCGGCAAAATTGGCTCGTGATATGTCTGATTCTTCTGATATTATGGCAGTAAGACAATTATTTGTAATGGCAATTAATATGATGGAAGAATCCGATGATGAGCAGCTATCGATGAATGATTTATATGATTATTTTTGCTTGGTTGCAGGACAACAACATTTACAGATTTTCCATAATCCGGAAAGAGAAAAGTTTATTAAAGATTGTAAATCAACTATTAAAAATTATAATAGATATAATAAACGTCGAATGAAATATACACCTAGATTTAAAATATATAATGCACCTGTTCAGATGCAAAATTATTTACTTAGATTATTTTCTGGTGGTTATAATACACTATATGATTCTGCTTTATGTTGGATAGACCCCACAGATCATGCAATGTTCGATGCAATTGATTTATTGGGAGAAGAAGGAATTAGGGTAGATGAAAATGAATTTATAGAATTTTTTAATGCGTGGATGATATCAGGTTGTGACACGGCGACTTTTCTGGGGCATACAATTTCAGACGATATACGATTAAATGTGAGACCTAAATATGGAGAGTATGGTTTTGATAAGGAATGGAAATTTTCAAAGAATATTATGGAGATTATGAATTGGGATAATAATTCTACAGAAATGAATATATGGAAAAGTGTATTGAGAGAGGCATTTTTAGATTCGGCCCAGCCAGACAATGGAAAATTATATGTTGATTTAGCGAGAGTAAAACCAAGATTCAAAATAGAAAAAGAATGGTATCGCTGTGATCAATGTTCGGAGATTACACCATATATG
This sequence comes from Anaerostipes sp. MSJ-23, assembly GCF_018918155.1. Taxonomy (GTDB): domain Bacteria; phylum Bacillota; class Clostridia; order Lachnospirales; family Lachnospiraceae; genus Anaerostipes. The sequence continues at coordinate 43,911 of NZ_JAHLPY010000019.1, read as the reverse complement.
CTAAAGAAACATTGCCCAAGTTGTGGTTCAACTAATATACATAAAATGACAGAAAAGGAATTTGATTCGTTGGATTTTTGGAGAAGACCTGTTATTGATGCTTTGAATGGAAAATCAATACATGTTATTGATACTGAAGAGCATACAGCTCAACTTTCTCATAAAGACCAGCGTGATGATATGTGGAGTAAAACAGAGCAGTATGAACTTCGGTTTCAAGATTTAACTCAAGAAGGAGAGATACCAGTCGATATTTTAAGTAGTACAACTACAATGGAAGTTGGAATTGATATAGGTTCATTGGTAGCAGTTGGACTTCGTAATATTCCACCAATGCGTGAAAATTATCAACAGCGAGCTGGGCGAGCTGGTAGACATGGAGCTAGTCTTTCAACGATAGTAACATTTTGTGAGGATGGACCACATGACACGTTATATTTTAATAATCCTGTTCCTATGTTCAGAGGAGATCCAAGAAGACCATGGATAGATGTACAAAGTGAAAAATTAATGCAAAGACATATAGCTATGGTAGTTTTTCAAGAGTATCTACAAGGTAGAGAAAATAATATTGATATGATGTCAGCAGTTGAGTTTTTAGATAATTATTTAGAAAATTTTATTGAATATACAAAAAAATATCGTGTGGAGAGAGACGACATATTAATGCCTAATATTGAATTTAATTATCAAAAATTTTTGGATTCTATAAAAAGAGATCTGCAAAAACTTAAGAAAAAACGTGAAGATCATCCAGAATTATTTGGTGTTGAAGACGAAAATATTAATGATGTTGAAGCAAAGTCTTTGTTGGATGCCTTATATGAAGAGGGAATTATTCCAACATATTCATTTCCCAAAAATGTTGTGAGTACATATATAACTGATAATTATGGTAGAACTAAGTATGAAGTTGAAAGAGGTTTAGATGTAGCCATTGGAGAGTATGCTCCAGGACGAGCAATTATTGTTGATAAACAAACTTATCAGATTGGTGGATTATTTTATCCAGGGAGTGAAAAAAAGAAGGGCCAGTTGTTATCTCCAGCAAAATCATATATGGAAGATGGAAATTATATGAAGTCAATCCTTTCATGTTCAGAATGTGGTTGGTTTGGATTAGAAGAAGAAAATGTAAAAAAATGTCCATTTTGTGGTAATAAAGACTTGACTTTAGATAAAAATATGCTTAGGCCTTGGGGATTTGCACCTAAAAATGCACGAGCAATCCAAGACGCACAATTGACGGAAGAATATACAGCCGTTCAACAACCATTGTATTCTACATTGCCAGATGCAGATGAAATATTTGACGTTGAAGGGACTTTAAATATTAGAATGTCGCCAAGAAAAAATCAAAGAATTATTATGATGAATAAAGGTGTTGAAGATAGAGGATTCACTGTATGCGAGGATTGTGGTGCGGCGATGCCAGGAGATGAAGCACGTGTTCTTAAAGGTGTGCAGAGACCATATATTACTAAATTTGCTAGGGGAAAATGTTCACATAGAAATTTAAAAAATGTAAATTTAGGTTATGATTTTGTTACAGACATGTTAGTATTGGAATTTAATATAGACAGTAGCAAAATAGATGTAACTAGAAATTGCAATCCATGGTTACCTAGAGCAGCACAGTCATTAGCAGAAGCTCTAAGGCTTGCAGCAAGTAAATATTTAGATGTTGAATTTTCTGAACTTGTAACGGGTTATAGACTTCGAAGCAATTCAACATGTGCATATATAGATATATATTTATATGATAGTTTATCAAGTGGTGCAGGATATGCTGTTAATGTAGCCAATGAGATATCCAAATTACTTAAGATTATTCGTGAAATACTTACAGAATGTTCATGTGGAGATGCTTGTCATAATTGCTTAAAACATTACAGAAATCAATATGTTCATGGAATGTTAGATAGATTTGCTGCGTTAGAATTATTAGATTGGGGTGAAAAAAGCAAACTCGCAAACGATATAAAAATAGAAAAACAGAAAGAATACATTTATCCATTAGAAAATATATTGAGTTTATCCGGTTGTAATGTAAAAATTGATAATTCAGGAATATGGGTAAAAAATAAAAATCATGAAAAGCAGATAGTTGTATATCCAGCGATGTTAGTAGAACCAAAGAACAAAGAGAAAATATTTATTAGCGATGCGTATATTAAATATGCAAAGCCATATGCGGTACAAAAGATTTTAGATGAAATTTAAAAATATGTTTATAACCTGAATTATTCATGAGCAACTAAAATTGCTCATGACCTGCAATTGCTTTTGTATCTATTTCAAATACGTTCTGTTTTACCAAAATACAGTTATAACCGTAATACTTTCAGTGTTGATCTTACATGAAAAAATAACAGTGATTTCTATCATTGGAACTGTATTAATCCTTATTGGGCTTGTAATCTCACAAAAAAACTAAGACAATAGACCAGATTAGATGTATAATATGTGATAATAAAGCAAAAAAGGAGATAGGAACAATGTATTATGTACCAGATGGAACAAAAAAATGCGGATATTATGAATGTAAAAAATGCGGGAATAGATTCCTCTCATTACAGATGATGGAGAAGATTCCATGTCCAGACTGTGAGGCAGAGATTGACTATGAGATTGGACCAGATGAAAATATGGAAGATATTTTAGATACTGCACAGTTACTTCAGAAAATCGAGGGTGAAGAAGAAGTCGAAAAGATGGATGCTTTACTAAGCCTTGCAATCACGGGTGGAGACTGCAATTGGATTTAAAAATGTATTTTCTAAAAGACTCAGGGACCATGGACTTCTGGGTCTTTTAGATTGCTGCAATAATTGAAACAGGAAGGCAGGGATATCAATTTATGAACGATACACAAGACAACAAATGGGACAAACTATTGCACATCAAAACCATGGGCAGAGATGACTCTCAATCCGATCAATACCGCTATCCATACGAACCAACCCCATATTCTGTACTGCAACGATTAGCAAATACAGGCATTATATGGAACATATTTGTCAGACATTAAATGAGCATGGCTACAAGTACCAAATATCCGTAGGACATTCAAAATTTAAGATTAATATCGCTGTCATGAATCCATATAACGAAGAAGAATATTTATTAGGTATTATGTTAGATGGAGAATCCTACCGGCAGTCATCAAATACGAAAGATCGCGAAGTAGCACAGATCAGTGTTTTAAAAGGACTTGGATGGGATATTTATCGTATCTGGACCATGGATTGGTGGGATAATAAAGAAAAAGAATTAAAGAAACTGATAGAATGTCTGGATCATAAAAAGGAAGCTGCGTACGATGTGTGTGCAAAGGAAGAAGTAAGTACGGAAGAGTCTGAATGTATAGAAGATATGCAGATTATTGAAAAAATAAAAGATATTTCTGTTCAAGAACCTGTGATAATAAAGTATTCTACAGAACAAGATCATGTTGTAAAATCTAATATGAATCTTACAAAGCAGAAGCAAGATGTAAATTCATTGTATCGTAAAGAACCATACATACCTGCAGATGTAACAGTTGAAGATATATCTACAGATGAATATGTACAAAGTAAAAACAAGAAAAGAATCACTGAAAAAATACAACAGATTGTCGATATAGAAGCACCAGTTTCCTATGATACTTTGGTAAAGAAAACATTACGCTCTTTCAATATTGCAAGATCAAGTCCCAAGACATTAGAAGCGACAGAAAAAGCATTAAAAGCTGCTTGCACAAAAATGAACAAACAACAGGGAGTAAAATTTTATTGGCGGAATGATCAAGATCCGTCTGCTTATTACAGTTTCAGAGAAGATAAGAACGCCAATACCCGAAGATCAGCAAATGATATCTGCCAGCAGGAGTTAAAGAATGCAGTTTGTATGACACTCCTTGAAAATGGCAGAATGAAAAAGGATGACTTAATAAAAGCAACAATCCGAACGATGGGATATGCTCGAAGCAGTAATGTGCTTGTATCAGCAGTAGAGCGAGGTTTAAAATATGGACGGAAGACAGGTGAGATTATTGAGACCGGGGAGAAGAATGTATTTGAGATAAGTAGATAAATTCAAGGGTTGTGAGATTATTAAAATTAGAAGGAGTTAAAAATAAAATGATAAAAGATATAATGAAAGATCCACTGTTTCTAGCACAGAAATCAACAGATGCAACAAAAGCAGATCAACAGGTAGTAGTTGATCTGTTAGATACACTAAGAGCTAATTTGGATCATTGTGTTGGAATGGCAGCAAATATGATCGGCGTTAAAAAGAACATTATCGTAGTAGCAGTTGGGCCATTTCAGTTTGCAATGATCAATCCGAAGATTACAAAGAAATCAGGCGTATTTGAGACAGAAGAAGGATGTTTATCTTTGGATGGAGTGAGACCTTGTAAGAGATATAAGGAGATAGAAGTAGATTATCTGGATCAGGATTTTAAAGAACAGCACGGAAAATATTCTGGATGGACAGCACAGATCATACAGCATGAAATTGATCATTGCAAGGGGATTGTGATATGATTGAGGAAAATAAAACAATGAATGAAATACCAATTTATACGATCATAAAAATAGAAGCGGAAGAAACAGAAATTCCAATGTTAACTTTTTATGTAAAAGAAGATTCTATGGATGAACCAGAAGAGATTTCAATGGAAGAATTAACAGCTTATGACAGGAATCTAGGGATTGGAGATCAGGTAATAATCGGTCCAGATGAAACTTTGTTTCCGCTAGATATGGCAGAGAATCTTGGAATGTTTGACGAAATCGATCCGTTAAGCCAGATGTCAGAAACAGATTCCAGACAATGGCAGATGGAATGGATGGATAATTATATGGATGTGTTAGAAGAACTGGAGGATTCTACAACTAGGGAACAAGCCAAAATTCATGAAAATAAATCCATTAAAAGCAGAAAAATTTATGGAGATGAATTATTTATGCAGAAATTACAGATAAAACAGAAAGCATGTTATATAGAGCAAAATGGTTCCGGTGGTCCGATCATTTTATGGGGAATGTACCCTCATCGTGGAAATGAAATAGCACATATGTGGGATTGTCTGATGGAGGCAGTCAATGATCAAGATTTTCTTTTCTGTGCATTTCAGGTAATAGATTGGAATGCTGATTTTTCTCCATGGAAGTCACCTGCTGCCTTTGGAGATGAAGATTTTAAAGGAAATGGTCCAAAGACTTTACAATGGTTAATGAATGATTTGATTCCAGAATTAAAAGCAGATTACGGGGTAGACAGAGAAATTTATCTGATCGGATATTCCCTTGCAGGATTGTTTGCTCTATGGGCAGCATATGAAACGGATATCTTCTCAGCAATTGCAAGCTGCTCCGGTTCTTTATGGTTCGAACAATGGGATGAATATGTGTTACATCATCAAATAAAGCATGAAAGCAATATCTACTTAAGCCTTGGAGGAAAAGAAGAAAAAACAAAGAATCCGGTCATGGCAAGAGTTGGAGATCGAACTAGAACACAGGAACGAATTTTGCGCAATGATCCTAAGGTAAAGCAAACAACATTAGAATTTAACAGCGGCGGGCATTTTGCTGATGCCCAAAAGAGATTAGCGAAAGCTGTCAAATGGTTGTTAGAATGTACTTAAATTTGCAGAACGTGCTTATGAAATGGGCAAATCAATATAATATACAAGTAGTTTGGAGAGGATTCCAATGAACAACAAAACCATAAACTATTACAACAAATACACAAAATCATTCATACAAACAACAAGATCCGTAGACTTTACAAACATACAAAATAAATTTTTATCTTATCTTCCATCGGGTGCATCAATTTTGGATTTTGGTTGCGGTTCTGGTCGTGATACAAAATATTTCCTAAAGCGAAACTATAATGTAACGGCGATTGACGGATCCGAAGAGATTTGTAAGGAAGCTTCAAAATATACAGGAATCAAAGTAAAACAAATGCTGTTTGAAGAATTAAATGACCAGAATATTTATGATGGAATCTGGGCATGTGCATCAATCCTTCATTTATCAACAAATGATCTTTTGCGTGTATTTCATAAGATGAACAAAGCATTAAAAGAAAATGGAATCATTTATACATCATTTAAGTATGGTGAATTCGAAGGGGAGAGAAATGGGCGTTATTTTACGGATTTTACAGAAGATTCATTGAAAGAATTTATCTTGCAAATCCCTCAATTACAGATCAAAGAAATATGGACAACAGGAGATGTCAGAGAAGGACGAGGTGATGAACGATGGTTGAATATCCTGATTTGCAAGGGAAAAATATCCTAGAAATTGAGCCAAAATATTATAACAATCTAAATATTGATGGATTTTCTAAAATGATGAAAAGTCCCTCCTATTGCTATAAATTTTACTGGCTGGAAGCGATCATACAGTTAATCTCTGAGGGAAAAACAGAATCGACATTTGATGAGATCATAGATGAGATGATCACAAATGCATGGTATTCTGAAAGAGAGTTCCATATTCACTTAAGTGGAATGCCACTGGATGGGCAGATCAAGGATGGATTGGAGAGAGCAGTCCTTTTGCTAACAGAACTCAGTGAGTTATCGGCGAATGCTTCGAAAGTAGAGATTAAAAACGCGATCAAGCAGTATAACAAGGAATTAAAAACGACGAAAGAACAGCTGACTCATATGGTTCCATACCGAGCATTAGCAGGCTTTTTTACGAGGAGTAATGAAAAAGTAAATTGGAATAGTGCGAATCGAATGACAGCGTATATTCAGAAATTCAATAAAGAAGTCTTAACTCTTCCATACATATTAGGAACAAACAGCAAGTTAAAAAAAGAAGTATATTTCCAACAAGACTGGATTAAGATGATCCAAGATCATACAGTCAATATTTTGGGTTGGATTCAATACGAAAAAGTAAAATGGCTGCAGAACAATAATCCAGAAGTCCCCGGTCTGGTATATAAATTAACTCCAACAGAAGAAAAGGTACGAAAGCTCAAAAAAGTAAGAGATCTCTGGCAAGATATCATGGAAGTTCAAGAAATCAGAGATGTCTTTACTGGACAACCTATGAAAGGAAAATACGATATTGACCATTTCATTCCATGGTCATTTGTTATGAACGATGAACTCTGGAATCTGATGCCAATGGATTCTTCTTTAAATTCATCGAAGAGCAATCGACTGCCAAAATGGACTCCATTTTTTCAAAATTTCGCTCAAAATCAATATCTGATGTATCAAATGATTTATGATGATATGGGAATCTATAACAGATTTAAGGGTTGTTATAAAGATAATCTTCATTCTATTTGGGCAGGACAAGAATTATATCGAAAAGGTAATTCAAAAGAGATGTTTTATAATATACTGGAAAAGAATATGATACCTGTATATGATTCCGCACGTCGACAGGGCTATGAAATATGGGATTATTCATAAGGATTATAAAAGGATAGAAGAATATGTGGTCAGAAAAGCAAAGAAAATATCAGAAGAATATATGTAGTAGATTGATGCTGGCTATTTTGTTACTCGCAAGTGTCATAACACTTACAGCATGTAGATCATCAAATATAAAAGAAACAACAAAACAAACAGATCATAAGGCAAAAAAATGGGAACCATTGGTGATAACAAAGCGAGAAAAAACTCAAGCACAAAAAGAAGTTAAGCAAATTTCAAACATTTGTCAAAACATAAAAATCAATGAGAATAAAGTTACAAAAAAAGACTTACAAACGCTATATGATACATTAACATCCAAAGGTTATCCAGTTGCCCAGATCGGGGAAGAAAAACATAGTACAAAAAATGCACCAGTAAAATTCAAACCATCCAAGACAAGTCATGGTGAGAAATTGAAAACATTTTATGAAAAAACAAAAGCTGGAAAACTAGCAACGATAACATTGTTACAGCAAAATACCTCCGGAGGATTTGCAAATATCCGATTACAAAGCAACAATGGAAAGACAGAAGGAATTTTGACAACGATTTATAAAGAAGATGGTAAATTTTCTATAAGTGAAATGGTAAAGTATCAAGTGAAAAAACTGGAATTGAATGAAAAAGATATTATGACTTTGGAATTTTACTTATCCGATCAAGCAGAATTACAGACGGATGGTACGATGGAATTTCAATGTAATTGAATTTAAATTTTCGCCATTTGTTGAATAGAAATGCATCAAACAGCAGATAATACCATCATAAAAATTTCCAAAGTAGAAAGGAACTTATATCATGGTATTAAAAGAGACAGAAAGAACAGCAATTGAAAACCTAAGAACACAGGAGGTGATATTAAGAACCTAAAACAATTGACAAATGTGATTAAGTGTGTTTAAATATACTCAAAGGAGAGTGCTATAATGAATACATCAAATATCACAAATTATAAGCCAAAAGATTTTGCTGAACTTTTAGGCGTATCTGTTAAGACATTACAACGTTGGGACAGAGAAGGAACTCTAAAAGCAAACCGAACTCCAACTAATAGACGATATTACACTTATGATCAGTATCTACAATTTAAAGGTATAAATACTGAAAATGATAAGCGTCAGGTAGTTATTTATGCTAGAGTGTCTACAAGAAATCAAAAAGATGATTTACTAAATCAAGTTGCATTTTTAAGACAATTTTGTAACGCAAAAGGAATTATTGTAGACCAGTGTATGGAAGATTATGGAAGTGGTCTTAATTACAACCGTAAAAAGTGGAACAAATTATTAGATGAAGTAATGGAACAAAAAATTAAAACCATAATAGTAACCCATAAAGATAGATTTATTAGATTTGGTTATGATTGGTTTGAAAAATTCTGCATGAAGTTTAATACGACTATAGTGGTAGTAAACAATGAGGAACTATCACCACAAGAAGAACTTGTGCAGGATATTGTTTCAATACTCCATGTATTCTCTTGTAGGCTGTATGGGCTTCGTAAGTATAAAAAACAAATAGAAAGGGATGAGGAAATTGCTAAAGAGCTTCAAGACAGAAATAAATCCAACAGAGGAACAGAAAGCCAAAATTCGTAAAACAATAGGAACTTGTAGATATATTTACAACTTCTACCTTGCTCATAATAAAGAGCTTTATAATAAAGGCGAAAAGTTTATGAGTAGTAACCAATTTAGAGTATGGCTTAACAATGAGTATCTTCCAAAGCATCCAGAATGTTTTTGGATGAAGGAAGCTTATTCAAAAGCAATAACACAAGCAGTAAATAATGGACAAGCCGCATTTATAAGATTTTTTAAACATCAGAGTAGTTTCCCTAGATTCAAAAAGAAGAATAGATCTGATGTGAAAATGTATTTTGTAAAGAACAATCCAAAAGATTGCCGTTGTCAAAGACACAGGATCAATATTCCATCACTTGGTTGGGTTCGCATTAAAGAAAAAGGATATATTCCAACAACAAAAGATGGATATGTAATTAAAAGCGGTCATGTGTCAATAAAAGCTGGTAGATACTATGTTTCAGCTCTTATAGAAATCCCAAATAACAAGATAGCTAATAGTTCTAATGAAGGAATTGGTATCGACCTAGGGATAAAGGATTTTGCTATTGTTTCCAATAGTAAAACTTATAAGAACATTAACAAATCAGTAAGATTAAAAAAACTTGGAAAACAACTTATTCGAGAACAGAGAAATCTTTCTCGAAAGTATGAAAATTTAAAGAAAGGAGAATCTACTCAAAAAGCAAATATACAAAAACAGAGGCTTAAAGTACAGAAACTTCATCATAGAATTGATAACATTCGTACTGATCACATCAATAAAACAATCGCAGAGATAGTGAAAACCAAACCATCTTATATAACGATTGAAGATTTAAATATATCAGGAATGATGAAGAACAAACATCTTTCAAAGGCAGTTGCTTCGCAGAAGTTTTATGAATTCAGAATAAAGCTTCAGGCGAAATGCAATGAAAACGGAATTGAACTTCGAGTTGTAGACAGATGGTATCCATCATCTAAAACCTGTCACTGTTGTGGAGCAATCAAGAAAAATTTAAAACTTTCAGATAGAATTTTCAAATGTGATTGTGGTTATACCGAAGATAGAGATTTCAATGCTGCACTTAATTTGAGAGATGCTACGACTTACGAAATTGCATAAATAAACGCAAACGTAGGTATGTACCGAAGGCTATTTCGGGAATTTACGACTATGGAGTGTACAAGAACTTGTGAGTAGATATGATTTCGGTCAATCCAAAGCATACACGATGAAATAGTAAGTAGAACTCATGAGAGTCTACATTATCTCGATGTGAGTATGTTTAATCACATTTTGAGTAGCAGATCAGATTGCATTATCACCGCAGTGTGGATTTGCGTCTGTGGAAGAAGGAAACTGCATTGATGAAGAAACTCAGTGGAAAAAAATTGATCTGTTAGTTTCATGTGCAGATTTTCTTGGATAAATAAGAATTGATCATAGATTAATAGGAAAATGAAAGGAAGACAGCTTATGGCATGATAGATGACACAAGCTGTCTTCTTTTTTATTGAATATTAAGAAGTCGAAACCGTAAATTTTATGTTATGATAAGATAAGAAGCATAAAAAGCTTTTGAATGTATATTTCTTTGCTTTATTTTAATTAAGAAAAGAACGGTCGAAAATGAAGAAAGTGAGCATGCCAACGATCATAAAGATTCGTTGTATAGCTGTATATTTTATTACGCTTTTCATTGCGATCAGCTGCGGTTATTTTTTGAATCAAAATATGACAAAAGAGGAAAAATTACAAGCCGCTTATACGGCTGAATCAACAGTGAATCGAGTAGAATCTCAGCTGAATAAATATTTGGAAGTTTCTAATTTCCTGAAAAATATTGTAAAATCTGGTCATGAGATGAAAAGCGAGGAATTCGTTTCTTTGGCAAAGTTATTACCGAATGATGCCAATGTTATAAAAGCAGTGGAGTTAGCAAAAGATGGGGTTGTGACAAAGGTTTATCCATTGAAGGGAAATAAAGAAGCCGTTGGCCTTGATATGCTGAGAAATCCTGAGAGAAAATATGAAGCAAAGTTAGCAATGAAAAGTGGACAGTATACAATTGCAGGTCCTTATGAATTGAAGCAGGGTGGTCTAGGTGCCTTATTATTTGATCCTATTTATACAAAAGATTCCAAAGGGAAGAAAAAGTTTTGGGGATTTTCAATTTCAGTAATTAACTGGGATAAATTTATTGAGGAAGTTAAAATTGACAGATTAAGTGATGTTTCCTATTGTTATCAAATTTGGAAACAGAAGCATAGTGCGAATGAAAAAAGTATCATTGCACATGGAAAAGAAAAATTGCCGAAGAATGCATTGAAAGTTACCTGTATTGTTCCAAATGATACATGGTATTTTGAAATCGCTCCACAAAAAGGATGGATAACGACAACTCAAAAATTTATTACCTTTTTGATTTCGTTTCTTTTAGGAATTTTGACAATGATCACCTGTTGGCAATTGGAAATAAAGCGATATAAAGAAATACAATATTCGGAGAAAATTCGAAAATCCGCGGAAGAAGCTAGAATTGCCAACGAAGCAAAAACACGATTTCTCTTCAATATGAGTCATGATATTCGTACACCAATGAATGCGATTGTTGGATTTTCCAACCTCTTGGAAAAAAATATAAAGAATGAAGAAAAAAGCAGAGAATATATTAAAAAGATCCAGTCATCTGGTAATATTCTTTTGACAATTATTAATCAGATCCTTGAGATGACTCGAATTGAAAGCGGAAAGACCACGTTAAATACGGAACTGATGAATATTAGAGAAGCCGTTAATTCGATGAATACAGTTTTTGAACCGATCGTTTATGAGAAAGATCTGAATTATAATTGCAATATTCATATCAAACATGATGATATCTTATGTGATAAAACAAAAATTGAAGAGATTGTTCTGAATATTGTTGGAAATTCTATGAAATATACACGACAATATGGAAATATTACATTATCGATTGAGGAAGGAAGTTCAGAAAAGGAAGGGACCGCTTGCTATTCTATTATTGTAGAAGATAATGGAATTGGTATGAGTAAAGATTATCTTCCTCATATATTTGAAGAATTTTCCAGGGAACATACAACAACGGAGATCAAAGTTGCCGGTACTGGTCTTGGATTGCCGATTGTGAAATCTCTTGTTGAATTGATGGGTGGAACCATTGAAGTTGAGAGTAAAGTGGATGTAGGAACCAAATTTGTTATTCATCTATCCTTCCAACTTCCAACGACAGAACAATTGTCAATGAAACAGGAAACAAAAAAGCAGGGAATTCCAGAAAAATTAAAAGGAAAGAGAATTTTGCTTGCGGGAGATAATCTTTTAAATGCGGAAATTGCAGTAACAATTCTTACAGAATATGGAATTCAGGTAAAACATGTGGAAGATGGTATTATGTGTATTGCCGAATTGCAAAAAAAGCCAGATCAATATTATGATGCGGTTCTGATGGATGTTCAGATGCCAAATATGGACGGATATTCGGCTACAAAAATCATTCGAACGCTCAAGGGTGCAAAAGCACAGATTCCTATCATTGCTATCACGGCCAATGTCTATGAAGAAGATAAGAAACAAGCATATGAGGCTGGAATAAATGGCTTTATCGCAAAGCCATTTGAAGTTGATAAAATTCTAAAAACATTAAATGAATTCATTTGATATTTGGATATAAGGATAATGTTGACAATGTGTCAGAAAATAGATATAATGCAAGTGTTGACACAGTGTCAAAATAAAAAACAATAGATGATCAGAAAGAAAAAGGGGCTTAAATAAATAGAAAAGGTCTTTGGATTAAGAAAGGAGTTCTTTGCTGTGAAAATGAAAAAACTGATCTCGATTCTTTTGTTAGGTATTTTTGTATCTGGATTGCTTGTAGGATGCAGTTCCTCATCTTCTGATAAAAAGAATGGTGCTGCTACATCGATAAAAGAATCTAAAAAAGACAATGTCAATAGTTTTAATAAGACAAATGCACAAAATGGTAAGAAAGGAAAAACGCTTATTGTTTATTATTCAGCAACGGGAAATACAAAAAAGGTAGCGAAGGAAATAGCTAAGAAAACCAATGGAGTATTGTTTGAATTACAACCTGCAAAGAAATACACAACAGAAGATCTTGATTATAATAATCCCAAAAGTCGTGTCTGTAAGGAACATGATCATGTAAATTTGCAGGATGTGAAGTTATCTGAAACTACGGTAAAAGACTTTAAAAAAGCAAAAGTTGTGATTCTAGGTTATCCAATTTGGTGGGGCAAAGCTGCATGGCCTGTAAATAATTTTGTGAAAAATAATGATTTCACAGGAAAAACAGTGATTCCATTTTGTACATCAGCTTCATCAGAAATTGGTGATAGTGGTAAAAAACTTTCACAAATGGCAGGAACAGGAAAATGGCAGGAAGGAAAAAGATTCTCATCCGATGCATCAGAGGAAGAAATACAAGACTGGATAAAAAGTTTAAATTTAGAATAGAATTAGAATGATATCAGTAGCAGGAAAGTAGATGAAAATCAAATTTCCTGCTGTTTTTTTATGACTATAATTATTTTTAAAAACTTCTAAATTTCTATTGTATTTGCCATTTTTATGTAGCATAATAAAAATATATGAAAAATGCATAATAATGTAATGGGAAAAGGAAAGGAGAAAGAGAATGAAAAAAATAGTAATGTCATTCGTAGCAGTTTTATGCTGTATTGTTCTTGCAATGCCTGTGCAGGTAACTTGGGCGGCTACATCTAAACAAACAGAATCAATTTTGTGTGAGACAGATGTAAAAACAGCATCTGCAAATTGTAGTTTGGTCGGCGTTGAGGGAGCTTATATAAAGCAGACGAAAGCTATTTTAAGTAAGATTAATAGTATGCGAAAACAAGCTTGTGAAAATGGAGTTCCAAATCCAGAGAACCCAGATGTAAAATTAACAAGCAATGATTATCGTCCAGTAAAATGGTCTAAAGACCTTGGATCTAGTGCAAAAATTCGTGCTGCAGAATTATCTCTTGTATGGGGTTATGTACGTCCAAATGGAAAAATATGGAGTGATGTATGGAGTGGTTCAAAGAATAAAGTAAAAAGTTCTAGAGAGTTAATTGCTAAGGGAAGTTTTTCAGATGCTTTGGAACAATGGGAAGCTCAAAAAGATTCCAATTATTCACAATTGATCAATCCAAAAAATCTCTATGTAGGAGTTGGAACTTTTACCAACAGTGAAACGAAAAAAAATACAACATCTATTGAATTTTCTACAGAAGATACAAATACAAATGATATAACAGATGATCCAGCAAAGGATGCAAATAATAGCAGTGTAAAAGGTGTTCAGAAAATTGAATTAGAAAAAGACTTGATTTTATGTTCTGTTTCCTTAGATAAAAATACAGCGGAAATCAAGGATAAAAAAATAAAAGCAAAAGTAGTAGCTCAAGTAAATAATAACGATAAAAGAAAAATTGTCTTTTTAGAAAAATCAAATATTAAATGGAATTCTTCAGATACTGATGTTGCTACAGTACAAGATACTTCGACACAAGATGCTTCTAATAAATTTTACAATCTTAGCGGAAAAGTAACCATTAAGAATGCAGGTGGCTGTGATATTGAATTCAAAAAAGGAGACGATATTAAAGCATCAGCGTATTTAAGAGTAACACATACTCATAAATGGGATAATGGTAAGGTTGTTACCCCAGCAACTTGTGAAAAACCTGGAAAAACCGTTTATACTTGTACTGTTTGCGGACAGACAAGAACAGATGAAACAGTTCCACGAAAAACAGGACATAAACATACAGAAATTAAAGGTGCAAAATCAGCAACTTGTGAAAAAGAAGGGTATACTGGAGATACTTATTGCAAAGATTGCGGGAAAAAGATTGCTGATGGAGAAAAAATTCCAGCGACTGGACATCAATGGAGTGAAAAAGTTATCGTTCCTGCAACAGAAAATAAACAGGGAAAAGCAACATATACTTGTACGGTATGTGGAAAAACAGAAACAAGAGTCATTCCGGCTACTGGAACAGATGGCAGAAAAACAGAACTTAGAAATCAAAAAGACCCAACATGTGAAACAGAAGGATATACTGGAGACACTTATTATGTAGGTGGAGATAAAAAATTAGCCAGTGGAGAAAAAATCCCAGCCAAAGGTCATTCATGGGATGCTGGAAAAGTTACAACAGAAGCAAAATGCGAGCAAGATGGAGTAAGAACATTTACTTGTACGGTATGTGGAAAAACAAGAACAGAAGCAATTCCAGCGACTGGACATAAAGAGACAGAAATTAAAAATGTAAAAGAAGCAACATGCGAAGAAGCTGGATATACTGGAGATACTTGCTGTAAAGCGTGTGGTAAAGTATTAAAACAGGGAGAAACAATTCCAGCCAAAGGTCATTCATGGGATGCTGGAAAGATTACAAAAGAAGCAAAATGTGAGGAAAAAGGAACAAAAACTTATACTTGCTCCGTATGTGGAAAGACAAAAACGGAAGACATTCCAGCAACTGGTCATCAGAACAAACAGATTAAAAACCAGAAAGCTCCAACCTGTGAAGAAGCTGGATATACCGGAGATACTTATTGCACAGACTGTGGAAAAGAACTTGTACAGGGACAAACAATTCCTGCAACTGGTCACACATGGAATAATGGAATTGTTACAAAAAAAGCAACAACAAAAACAGCAGGGGTTAAAACATATGCTTGTATATCTTGTGGAAAAACAAAAACAGTAACCATCCCTATCATCAAAGAAAAGAATGTGACAATTTCCGGACATGTTTACAAACTGAAAGGATCAGAAGCAAGCTTTATTCAGGCAAAGAAAGATGCAGCATCTGTTACCATTCCTTCTACAGTAAAAGCAGATGGAATTACTTATAAAGTAACATCGATTGCGAAAAAAGCATTTAATGGAAATAAGAAATTAACAAAGGTAACAATTGGGGCGAATGTAAAGAGTATTTCTACAGATGCTTTCTATAAGTGCCCAGCATTAAAGAGTGTTGATATTAAAACTGTCTTACTCAAAAAAGGAAAAGCTAGCAAAAAATGCTTCAATAAAGTAAATAAAAAACTTACTTTAACAGTACCGAAAAAAGTAAAGAAAACATATCAGGCAATCTTTAAAGGATTAAGAGTAAAATAGGAATTTAAAGATTGACAAGTATAGGAGAGATATTTTCTGATATAATATCTCTCCTTTTTTCTGTACCTGAAACATTTTAAACGTTAGAAGTTTGTTCTAGACGATAGGAAGCCATTATGATAGAATCAAAAGAATGAGATAAAAGAATGACAAACAAAGGAGAAGAAATGGCAAAAGATAGTGCCCATACTGTTGGTAGTTGCTATGATAGCACTTATGTTGACGGGATGTGGAGGAAAAACAGTAACCACGAAGAATACAGGCAGTTCGAAATACAGAGTCTGTATGATTACGGACGCGGGAGACATCACAGATCAGTCATTTAATCAGACAACATATGAAGCCTGCAGAGATTATTGTAAATCCAAACATATTGATTTTACTTATAAAAAGCCGGATAGTGATACCGATTATGCCAGAACAGCGATGGTAGATGTAGCGGTAGCAGAAGGTTATAATATTATCGTTATGCCAGGGTATGTTTTTGCACAGACAGTGATAGATACAAAAATATCCAGATATTAAATTTATGGTTCTTGATATGAGTGCCAGTGATATTGGTGCGGCAGCTGTGGGAAATGCTTATTACAAAAATCCAAACGCATATGATGTATCAAAATATTATAATACAAAAAATACTTACTTGGCAATTTATCAGGAGGCAATTCCTGGATATCTTGCAGGATATACAGCAGTGAAGCTTGGATACCGTCATCTCGGATTCCTTGGAGGACAGGCTGTGCCTGGAGTTATGAGGTATGGTTACGGTTATATACAAGGAATTAATGCGGCAGCAAAGGAGATGGGAATCACAGATAAAGTGACTGTTGAGTATGCATATGGGGGACAATTTTATGGCTCCACAGAGATTACAGCAGCGATGGACACATGGTATAGCAATGGAACAGAAGTTGTGTTTGCTTGTGGTGGAGGAATCTTTACTTCTGCAGCAGAGGCAGCGGCAAAAGTTGGAGGAAAGATCATTGGTGTAGATTCCGATCAATCACCAATCATTGATTCTTATGGAAAAGGAATGACCATTACATCATTTCTCTGTTAGTGCTGGCCGTTTCCTCTAAGAAATCGAGAGCACCAAAAGCAGAAGGAATTCCTTACGATAAGGGACAAAGATAAAGGAGAAAATACGATGGGAATTGTAGTCATTGGAGATGTATTTATTGATGTGAAGGGGTATTCCACATCCCCATATATTCCATATGGAAGAAACGCCGGAACAATTGTACAAATTCACGGTGGAGTCGGAAGAAATGTAGTGGAAGACATCGCAAATGTGGAGCTGGAGCCGACATTTATTAGTTTGGTGGACAATGATGCAATGGGAGAAGATGTCATTCAGAAATTGAATCGCCATAAAGTGGATACCCACTATATGAAAAAAGTGGAAAATGGAATGGGAACATGGCTTGCGGTTTTTGATCATGAAGGAGATGTCGTTGCATCCATTTCGAAAAGACCAGATCATAGACCGATTGAACAAATCCTTGATGAGCATGGAGATGAAATTTTTAAAGATGCAGATAGTATTGTAATCGAGATTGATATTGACAAAGAAATTGTGAAAAAAACATTTCATTATGCAGAGAAATATCATAAGAAAGTTTATGCAATTGTATCCAATATGAGTATTGCGATTGAAAGAAGAGATTTTATTAGAAGAACGGCATGTTTTGTATGCAATCAGCAGGAAGCAGGAATTCTTTTTTCAGAAGACTATGAAAATATGACAGCAGAGGAAATGTCTGAAATTCTTCTGGAGCGTATTCATTCTGCAAAAATTCCACAGATGGTAGTGACGATGGGTGGAAAAGGTGCTGTTTACGCAGATGAGAATGGACAAAAAGGTGTTTACCCGGCACTTAAAGTAGATGTCGTTGATACAACAGGAGCTGGAGATGCCTTTTTTGCTGGAGTATGCATTGGATTTACTTATGGAAAATCTTTACGTGAAGCCTGTGGAATCGGCACCAGACTTGCGTCAACCGTTATTTGTACATCAGAAAATATTTGTCCGAGATTTATGCCGGAAGAGTTCGGACTTGCGAGGTAGTAAAAAATGGAAAGTATTATTATTGGGATTGCCGGAGGATCTGGATCTGGTAAATCTACATTTACAAACAGAATAAAAAAATATTTTGGAGATGATGTAGCGGTAATTTATCATGATAATTATTACCGCAGACAGGATGGAATTCCATTTGAAAAACGTGTAACAGTCAATTATGATCACCCAGACTCTTTCGAAACAGATCTTCTTGTGGAGCATTTAAAACAACTGAAAGCTGGAAAAACGATTGAATGTCCAGTCTATGATTATAGTCAGCACAATCGATCCTCAGAAGTGCTTCATATTGAACCAAGACCAGTCATTCTTGTGGAGGGTATTTTACTTTTAGCAGATCCAAGAATTCGTGAGCTTTTGGATATTAAAGTATATGTAGAAGCAGATGCAGATGAGAGAATTTTAAGACGTATCTCCAGAGACGTGGAGGAACGTGGAAGAGACTTAAATGGAATCATTCAACAGTATCTGACTACAGTAAAACCAATGCATTATTTGTATGTGGAACCTACAAGAGCAAAAGCAGACATTGTAATAAACAGTGGAAAGAATGATGTAGCATTTGATCTATTTGTGTCAAAGATTGGACAGCTATTGGAAAATCTAGGTTAACGGATTGGTTTAAATGAAGTTTATAGCTAATCCATAGATCATCAAAAATAGAAAGAAGAAAATAAAAAATGATAGATAAGTTAATGATTTATGAAATTAAAGGAATAGAGAAGGATCTTCTGGAAGAAGGAAACATTCCGATGCTGACAATATATTTGGAAGATCAGGAGGGAATGGAAGAAATTATTTCTATGGAAGAGTCGTTAATGTATGAAAGACAACTCCAAAAAGGTTCAAAAGTTGTAATTGGGCCGGATGGAAATTTGTTTCCGCTTTCTATGGCCGAGAATCTTGGAATGTTAGATGAGGAACAGGAGATTCCTGGGATTTGTTTACAACAACAGGGAAACTGGCAAGCCGAATGGATGGAAAATTATATGGATGCATTGGAAGAGATGGATGATTTATTAAAGCCACAATAAGAGATTTCTTTGTTGGGTAATCGTGATAAACTGTTTCTGTCATTGCGAATCTATTTGATTTTCAGATATATAAATTTATTGGCAGTATCTTAAATATTTTTATCTAACTATGAGATAGCAACACAGATAAAAGTTAGCAGGAGAAAAGGAGGTATTTATGAACATAGGAGCAACAGAAGTAAGTCCAAGAGCAATCCAGTGGGCAGCAGAGAAAAAATTTAAAGGTGGTTATTATTGCTGTGAAGCTCTGATGAGTGCAATCAGAGAAGAATTCAAACTGGACGTTCCGGAAGAAGTAATCGCAATGGCATCTGGGATGGCAGTGGGAGCTGGGAAATCTGGTTGCGCATGTGGCGCATTTAACGGAGGAATCCTTGCACTTGGAATGTTTTTTGGTAGAACTGAGCAGAATGGACCGACAGATCCAAAGAGTATCAAATGTATGGAACTAACACATGAACTTCATGACTGGTTTAAGAAAGCAAATGGCAAAAACGCAATCTGTTGCCGCATTCTGACAAAAGAATTTAATATGGGACTGGGACAACATAAAGAACAGTGTATCTATTTTACCGGATTATGTGCATGGAAAGTAGCTCAGATCGTCTGTCGTGAGCTAGGTATCAAAAATCTGGATGAGATTGATGAACCAGCAGAGAGACGTACAATTGTAGAAATATAATGAAAATATTTGATACTATCAGTGTATGAAAGATAAGATAACTGCCATTTTTACTGTGAAGGGCGGCTGCTTACGATGTACTGATTCGAGACAGGAAAGGATAAGACAACAATGAAAGACATAATTAAAAAAATCCCTATTCCGCTGTGTGGTGTAATGCTTGGCCTGGCGGCACTGGGAAATCTGTTACAAAGTTACTCAGAGGGAATTCGTTATATCTGCGGAATCCTAGCAGCATTTTTGCTGGTACTTGTTTTGTTGAAATTAATCATATTCCATCAAATGGTCCAAAAAGATATGAATAATCCTATCATGGCAAGTGTATGCGGGACATTTCCTATGGCACTGATGCTTCTTAGTGTTTATGTAAAGCCATTTATTGGAAAAGGAGCTTATTTTATCTGGCTTCTTGCCATTTGTCTGCATGTGATGCTGATTATATATTTTACAGCAAAATTTCTGCTGAAATTACAGATGACGAAAGTTTTTGCAAGTTATTTTATTGTGTATGTTGGAATTGTAGTGGCATCTGTTACAGCTCCTGCTTATGAGAAAGCCGCATCTATCGGAACTGCAGCATTCTGGTTTGGATTTATTACATTGGTGATGCTTCTAGTTCTGATAACTTACAGATATGTGAAATTTAAAGAAGTACCGGATCCGGCGAAACCACTGATCTGCATTTATGCAGCACCGACAAGTCTTTGTATTGCAGGATATGTACAGTCTGTAACTCCGAAGTCTTATAAATTTTTGATTGGCATGATGATAGTTGCAACGGTAATTTACATTTTTGCACTGGTAAAAGCCGTTACATATTTGAAAATGCCATTCTATCCAAGTTATGCGGCATTTACATTCCCATTTGTGATCAGTGCCATTGCATCGAAACAAACAATGGCATGTGTTGCAAATATGGGACGCCCGATACCATTTTTAAAGTATGTGGTTCTGATTGAAACTGTGCTTGCAGTTATCTTTGTAGTTTATACGTTTTTACGCTATATGGGATTTTTATTTGGCGGAGAAAAATAATATTTGAATCAAGAAGAGAGTCCTCTAGTTTTAATACTGGAGGATTCTTTCTTATTGACATATTTTCTCATAAACATTATAATCATTTCATATAAAACAGATAGGATAAATAAAAAAGGAGAAAAGGAAATGGCATACGATATCAGACATGAACATCATAATTCACAGGCACATCAGGAAACAACAATACCAGAACATCATCATCGAGCAATTATCGGTTTTGACAAAAATGGAATTCCGAAAGTATTAGTACCGGCAGATGTCCATTCCCATACTCATGTAGATGAGAATGGAAATGTAATTGAGCATACTCATGAAGACAGTATAACGGCAGATTATATGCAGGCAGTGGCAGCTTACAGAAAAACTTTCCCGTCTAAACAAGATGTAATTGATAATACTCCTGATCCAGCAGTAAAAGAAATGATCTTAAGAGCAGAACAGCTTGGAATTAATACAGTTTTTGATCGTTTTGACGCACAGCAGCCTCAGTGTTCCTTTGGCTTGAGCGGTTCATGTTGCAGAATCTGTACAATGGGTCCATGTCGTATCACACCAAAGAGTCCAAGAGGAGTCTGTGGTGCTGATGTCGATCTGATCGTTTCGAGACAGTTATTGCGTGGAGCTGCTGCTGGTGCTGCACAGCACGGTATGCATGCAAGAGAGGTCATCCTTTCTCTAAAATGGGCAGCAGAAGGAAAACTGGATGTTCCGATCGTAGGAGAATACAAGATCCGTACCATGGCAGAGGCCTTTGGAATCAAGATTAAAAATCGTCAATTAAAGAATATCACGATTGATCTTTGTGATGCATTACTGGAAGATTTATCTAGAACGGAGCCAGGCGAATACAAAACGATTACGGCCTGTGCACCTCCAGAACGACAGAAAGTATGGAAAGATATGGATATTCTTCCGATCAGTGCATACCATGAGGTTTTTGAAGCATACCATACCAGTGGATGTGCGACAGGTGGTGACTGGAAGAGTATTATGAAACAGTTTTTACGCTGTGGCCTTGCATTTACGTTCAGTGGAGTTGTCGGTACCTCTATTGCAACAGATTCTCTTCTTGGTGTTGGTGACCGAACCACTGCAAAGACAAATGTGGGGGCTTTGAAAGAAGGATATGTTAATATTGCAGTTCACGGACACTTACCAGTGCTTGTGAAAGAAATCGTAAAAACCGGATACAGTGAAAAATTCCAGAAAATGGCGAAAGATGCAGGAGCAAAAGGTATTCAGTTCTATGGAATCTGCTGTTCAGGACTTTCTGCGATGTATCGTTATGCAGGTGTTATTCCGCTTTCCAATGCAGTCAGTGCGGAAATGGTTATCGGAACAGGAGCGCTGGATCTTTGGGTAGCAGATGTACAGGAAGTTTATCCGTCTATTATGGATGTAGCAAAATGTTTCAAAACAACAGTTGTAACGACACACGATTCAGGACGTCTTCCAGGTGCAGAACATATTGGTTATGATCATAATCACACAAATATTTCCGAAACACATGAAATTGCAGAGAAGATCGTAACACGCGCGATCGAAAGTTTCCAGGCAAGAAGAGGAATCCCGGTAGTGATCCCTCCATATGAAGTAGAAGCTGAAGTCGGTTTCTCTGTAGAATATGTATGTAAGAGATTTGGAAGTATGAAGCCGTTAGCAGATGCTTTAAAAGAAGGCAAAATTCTTGGTATCGTAAATATGGTCGGATGTAATAATCCAAAAGTTATGTATGAAAAAGCCATTTGTGATGTAGCAGATGTTCTGCTGAAGAATAATGTACTGATCTTGACAAATGGATGCGCTTCTTTCCCATTAATGAAAATGGGATATTGTCAGACATCTGAACTTGCATACAGTAGAGTTGGCGACAATCTGAAAGAATTCCTTGGAGATGATTTACCGCCGGTATGGCATGTTGGCGAATGTATTGATAATGCCAGATCTTCAGGTATTTTTGCTGGTGTTGCAGGTGCAGCAGGACATAAATTATATGAAATGCCATATGCATTTACTTCTCCAGAATGGTCTAATGAAAAAGGTATTGATGCAGCACTTGGTTTCCGCCTGATGGGTATTAATTCTTATCACTGCGTAGAGGCACAGATCCATGCATCTCAGAACGTTATGGAATTCTTGAAAGATTCTACAAAAGAAACTTTAGGCTCTGTAATGTATGTAGATGTAGATCCGGTAGCTCTTGGCGAGAAGATGGTAGAAGATATAAAAGCAAAACGTAAAGCGTTGGGATGGGATTGATTACTAAAATCATTATTTGATCATTAATTAAATAAAAAACAGGCAGGTCTTTATTTACTTTTATAAAGACTTGCCTTTTGCTTTACAAAAACAGGAGTCGTAAGAAGCTTTTTTACCATCTGAAAAAACGGATGCGTAGTACAAAAAATCAGATTTGATCTAAGCGAAAGAATTAAAATATGAATAATAAATTAATAGAAAGTGGTGATTTTTATGGTCAAACAGTTTGAGATGGATTATCAAAAAGCAGCAAATTATTGGATAGAAAAAGATAAAAATTCAAAGCATATGGAGCGAGAAGCATTATTGTCCCATATAGAAGATTTTTTAAAGGAACATAATACATGTGCACTTGCGACTGGATTTGGTGATTTTGTAAGATGTACACCAATTGAGTATCATTATATTCAAGGTGCCTTTTATATTTTTTCAGAAGGAGGACAAAAATTCCTGGCACTTTCTAAAAATAAAAATGTATCATTAGCTGTTTTTGATCATTATGAAGGCTTTGGAAAACTTGGGGGATTGCAGGTGATGGGTGTGGCAGAAATTCTCAAACCTTTTGGTGAAGAATATAATAAATTCCTTGATTATAAAAAGTTATCCAAAGAAGCAATGAAAAAGTTACCGACTCCTATCCATTTAATAAAAATTGTGCCAAAAGAAATGGATTATTTAAATGCAAAATTAAAAAATCTTGGATATGATGCTAGACAACATATAAAGTTTGAATCATAGTCTTAATTTAAAAATTCCCGGAAGATTTTCCGGGAATTTTTTAGGAAATGATTAAAAATGTTCACTTTTTCCAAGATTCCATTTTTTTACGTCTTTTGCAGTTTTTTTTAGACCAGTATAATAGGCATCAAGTTCTGTAAATTGACATGTAATTTTATCACCAAGATTTACAGTATACATAATATCATGGGAACCAATGCTTTTTAAATAATTTACATATTTTTGAGAAATCATACTGTTAGAATAATATAAGTCCGGAGCTCCAAAGGAATGTAAAATTTCATGAGCATAAGTCGCAGCTGGTGTAAAATATGAAAAATTTCCATTGTCAAAATAATTATAAATATTTGTTATTTCATAATATATAGATGAGTCACAGATCGTGGAATATGTCCAAGATCTTACATCGTTTTTTGTATGAGTTGTATTAAAGAAAAACATGAAAATAACATTATCTGCCTTATATTTTTTCTTTAATGCATTGATTTTGATATTCTTTTTAATATAATTGATTTGTTTATGATAATAAGCACCATATGGTTCGATTAGATTGTTTTTAAAAACGGCATGGTATTTTAAATCTTTATTTTTTGACCAATCATATACAAACTTTGAAGTAGTCTTATACTTTTTGGCTTTTGTGCTAATCCAGGTAGTTGCTATTCTTAAATCTTTTAAAGTATTAGACATATAAGTGGTATCTTCTTTTTTCTTAATGTTCCATTTCGTTTGTTTATCGTTGGCGAAAATCGATATAATAATTGTATTGCCCTTTAGTTTTTTTGCAGAGCCAAGATTTTTGGCTTTTGCTTCTACACTGGTCAGATTTTGGCTTTGAATGACTGGAAAACCAAAAGGAAACCCAAGCATGTTCAATGATAGAAAAAAAAGAAAAAGTGTTTTTGATAATTTTTTCATAGGTTACCCTCCCTTTAAATTTCCTTAAATCTGTATTCTGTTATTTCTATAATAATATAGATATTTTAACACATATGAATATTAAAAAATATAGGATTTTCAATCTTTCAACTTTAACTTTCTTAACAGATGTATAGCCAAGAATACTCACGGTGAAAGTCACGAGTTTTCTTGGCTATATTTAAAAATTTGAAGAGGTATCGTCAAACATCTTTTTTTATGTTATAATAAAATGCAGTCGCATCAGTTCCTGACAGAGTACAAAATCTTACGGATTTTGTATCGGAGGTGTCTAAGCTCACTTAAAGATTATTCTTAGAAACACGCTCCGGCTGGTGGGCTTTTTTTATAGGACGTGATAATCACGCAGAATTTTTTCTATATCGGTGTCTGCAATTCTTTTTAGAATCCTGGTTTTGATTGTTTCTAATGGTTCTGGTAATTTCATGGAGAGTGGAGATGCTCCGTCCATAAGGCGGACGCTGGCATCTAGAAGACTTCGGATATCGTAAACGCTACCCCACACTTCTGGGACGGCGCGGTCGACACCAAGTAATCCATAAACAGCTTCCATCGCAGTTCGAACAGAATATTCGATGGTAAAAATGGTATCTCTTTGGGTTTCTGCAAATTGGCCAAGAAAAGCAAAATTGATACATCCATCAGGAATAACGTCTGGTCGGTCCCCTTTTGCGCGTGGCATAAAGAAGGCAGTAATATAAGGCATCATGGTTGGAACCGTATTTGTATGATTTTTGGCGAGTTCATCAATTCGTTCGATTGGAACTCCAATATGATATAGCCATTCTGCAGTAATTTCTTCTCCGGTACACATTCTCATTGATTTTCTAATATAATTTCCTGGACGGTCACAAAAAAGACTATAAATCCAAACACAAATTTCTCCTTTATCCTGGCCTTTAAATTGTCCTTGACGATTAATCGTCCAGCTTAATAGCCAATTGGAGTCTTTACAAGATACAATTCCTCCAGTAACGACATTTCCAGATCTAGGATCTCGTTTGCAGATTTTCATGATATAATTTATAATTTCCTCGTTACTTGTTGTAATTGTTGCGGACTCCCAGCTGCTTTTTTCAATATCACTGCAAAATTTCTCCGGATGACCAAAAGCAGGATCTTGTCTTGCAATATTTTTCCACAAATTCCAGCAACCAGCCGTTTGAACATGGCTTTTTTTGGTTGGAGCAGTATGATGGTCTCCATAAATTGTACTTTCTGTACAACTTCCATTTGTTACGAAGACAAGATCATTTTCGGTAAGTGTAAGAATCTTTTCTTCTCCATCTTTTTTATATTCAATTGTTTTTGCAATCTTTTTGTCTTGTTCGAAGGAAAAGGTGACATTGGTAACTTGTGTTCCAAATTGAAAGTTAACTCCGGCGTTTTCCAGATAATGAATCATTGGAAGAATGAGAGATTCATATTGATTATATTTGGTAAATTTTAAAGCAGAGAAATCTGGAAGGCCGGCAATATGGTGAATAAATCGCTGTAAGTATAGTTTCATTTCCAATGCACTATGCCAGTTTTCGAAAGCAAACATAGTTCTCCAGTAAAGCCAGAAATTAGAATCAAACACTTCTTCATCAAACACATCTTCAATGGTTTTGTCATAAAGTTTTTCGTTAGAAGTGAAAAACAGTTTCATAATTTCCATACGGCCTTTTTGACTTAAGCCGAATTTTCCATCAGTATGAGCGTCCTGTCCGCGATGAATTGTTGCACGGCAAAGAGAATAGTTTGGATCTTCTTTATTTAACCAGTAATATTCATCAAGAACCGAAATTTCTGGGTTTTCTATGGATGGAATGCTGTGGAAAAGATCCCATAAACATTCATAGTGGTCTTCCATTTCACGACCGCCACGCATAATATAGCCTCTAGATGGATCATAAATACCATCGCAGGCGCCGCCGGCAATATCGGATGCTTCTAAAATATGAATTCTGTTACCATCCATCTGTGCATCACGGACAAGAAAGCAGGCAGCGGCTAGAGAAGCAAGTCCGCTTCCGACAAGATAAGCTGATTTCTTGTCAACATTTTTAGGCTTTTTAGGTCGTGCAAAGGCTTCATAATTTCCGCTGGCATAATAAATTCCTTTTTTATTTTTCTTATATTTTCCAAGTTCTGTATTTTTATAATGGCAATGGGATGTGTTTTTCGTTGTGGAAACCGATGATGGACTGTTTCGTTTTTTCTTTTTTTTCCATAAAGCAATGCCGGCACCGGTAAGAGCAAGAGATGTTGCAAATTTTAAAGTTTTTTTCCCCATAAAAAAACCACCTTTCTTTTTTGTTTAAGTATTGGTAAAAAGAAAAATTTTTATTCCATAAAAAAATCATTTTTTTGTTATAATGAAGATGCAAAAGAAACTAAAAAAGAGAGGAGAAAAAAAGATGAAATTAGCAGTTATTTTTGATATGGATGGTGTGATTGCAGATTCGGAATATTTAAACGTAAAAGCGAAACATTTGATGCTGAAGCAGGAAGGGATTGAGGTAGATTGGCATTATCATGATCAGTATTTTGGAACCACACATGAATTTATGTGGACAAAAATGAAACAAGAATTCAACTTAAAACAGGATGTTCCTTATTATATTCAGAAATGGGTAAAGACAAGAAAAGAGCTAGTGAATAAGGAAGGTATCCAGCCAATGCCGGGAGTGATAAACTTGATTCATAAATTACAAGAGCGTCAGATTTCCTTGGCAGTTGCATCTTCTTCGCTCAAGGAGGATATTATGGAAAATATGAAGGCTTTTCAGATTGAAGACTGTTTTCAAGCCTTTGTTAGTGGTTCAGAATGTAAGAATGGGAAACCAGATCCGGAGATATTTTTAAAAGCAGCAAAGATGCTTGGAAAAGAATCAAAGGATTGTGTTGTAGTTGAAGATTCTACAGCAGGAGTGCAGGCTGCAAAAGCAGCAGGAATGAAGTGCGTTGGTTATGCACCAAGGCAGGCAGTCAAGCAAGATATTCATCAAGCAGATTGGATCCTTCATGATTTTGAAGAAAATATTGTTGAGAAAATATTAGAGTAAATTCAACATATTTTGATTGTGAAAAATTACAAAAAATTATATAATAAAACTATAAGAAAGTGATCAATTTGCCGAAAGAGAGGTGACATTATGAAAAAGTTTTTATGTTTCGCAATGATTATGATGTTTGTCCTTTGGCCTGGAAAAAACATTCGAGCACAAGAGAACGGAGAGAATGTGACTGTTGATGTAACATATGGGCAGACGGAAGCAAGAAAGATGCTGCAAATGATCAACAATTTTCGTACGGGAAGTGATGCGTGGGCTTTTAATTCGGAAAATGAAAAAGAAATATATACCGATCTTAAACCATTGACTTACGATTATGAACTTGAAAAGATTGCTATGCAAAGAGCGGTGGAACTTGCTATTAATTTTAGCCATACAAGACCGGATGGAAGCAATGCATGGAGCGCATATCCTTCTAGTTATGAAAATGCAATCAAGGGAGAAAACCTTGCCGGTGCAACAAAGACAGCAAAGGAAACTTTTGAAATGTGGCAGGAAAGTGATGAAGAGTATGATAGACAGGACTATCGAAGAAATATGTTGTCTTCAAAATTTCAGTTTGTTGGGATCGGACATGTTTATTATAACGGATATGATTACTGGGTACAGGAATTTAGCGATAAAGCTGGTAATTTGACAGAAACAATTGCGAATGATTCCAAAATGTCAATTCCAATGGAAATATCTGAAGATCAGATTCAGGGTAAGGCTACATTTGCTAATCAGACCAAATATCAGGTTGTTTCTGGACAGGCAGTCTCAGTTCCAGGAGTTTCTTCAGAAATATATTTATATGATAATTGGCCATGGGGCTATCTCTCTATTTTAGAAAATGTTTCTTGGAAAGTAAAAAATCCAGAAATTGCGGAAATTGTAAATGGGAAACTAATTGGAAAGAGCATTGGAATTACAGAACTTATGACAACGGTATCTGGAAAAGATATTAAAATTTCGCTTACTGTAACACCAAAGAATGTATCAATAAAAGCGACAGATGCTGTAAAAAGAGGATTTGTAGTGCAATGGACAAAAGATCCCATCGTTTCAGGATATGAAATTCGATATTCTTTGAGGAAAGATATGAAATCTTCAAAGAGTATCATGCTCACTTCCAGTAAGACAACAAAGAAAAAAATAGCTAATTTAAACAAAAAAAAGAAATATTATATACAAGTTCGATCTTATAAAAATACAAAATATAATGGGGAAACATATATAATTTTTTCTAACTGGTCAGAAAGAAAAGAAGTTACTACAAAAAGATAAGAAAGAAGAAATATAATTTATGAAAAAAATCTTATGTGTGGCTGTGATGATCCTATTTATTTTTTGTATGAAAAAGAATGATGTTCAGGCAAGTATAAATGTAAAGATGGATGTACAGTATGGACAGACAAATGCACGGGAAATGGAAAAGATGATGAATACTTTTCGGACGGGAAAAAATGCTTGGGCTTGGACTTCAAACGGAAAAAAACATATTCAAATTTAAAAAAGGTGAGATATGATTATGAGCTGGAAAAAGTTGCTATGAAAAGAGCGGCTGAAATTGCGGTCAGTTTTAATCATACAAGGCCCAATGGAAAAGATCCATGGAGTGCATATTCAAAAATTTATCAAAATACTTATATGGGAGAAAATATTGCTGCAGGAATATTAACAGCACAAGATGTATTTGAGATGTGGAAAGAAGACAACGAGGATTATGATGGACAGGGACATCGAAGGAATATGCTTTCTTCCGATTTTTGTTCAGTTGGAATTGGACATGCGTATTATGATGGATATGATTATTGGGTTCAGGAATTTAGCAGTAAAATAGGAAGTTCGAAAGAAACAAAGGCAAAAGATTTCAAAACACAGGTTCAGATTGAAATATCTGATAAGAAAATTCAAAAACAGAACATATCAGTCAATAAAAAACAATGTGAAATGTTTTGCGGAGATTTAATTACACTTCCAGTGATTTCTTCTAAAATTTATGTGGAGGATCATTGGCCACAAGATTATATTTCTGTTTCAGAGGATGATGCATGGGATATAGAAAATGAGAATATTGCAGAAATTCAAGAAAAATAACACAAAAAAGAATTTCGAATTTAAAAGGAAAGCAAAAATATTACATACAGATTCGATCTTATAAAAATATGAACTATAATGGAGAAATGTATACGATCTTTTCTAATTGGACAAAGAGTAAAGCAGTAACAACAAAAGGATAAGGATAGAAAGAAATGTGTTGCAAAAAACGATCCTAAAAAAATCGCTTAGGCATGGATATATACCCAGAATACTGGACAGATATCATAATGGCCTGGGCGATTTTTTAGCTTTATTAATGGATAATGAATCCGGCAATGAGATAGAGAGGAGCCGTAAGAAGCGCACCGATGAAAAAATATGGTTGTGAAACAACATATTGTGCATATGGTCGTACTCTTGCACCTTTTGCAGATACGACACCGGCGTCAGAAATAACACATGCATTTGCTCCAAAAAGACTTGCAGAAATCACTGCTCCAAGGGTTAGTGGGACGTTTGCTCCAATAGAAGGTAAAACAACAATTAAAATCGGAAATGCAATCTGGTATAAAGTGTAATTCAAACTACATAAGTATTCTGTACAGGAGAAAAACACAAAGAAAATAAATGGAATCAAACTAACATATGGAATTGCAGAACATACATGTCTGACAAAAGTTTCCATTCCCATATCATACATAACAGTTTGCATGGCATATCCAATGACAAGAATGATGGTAAGTTCCATCATATCCATACAACCATCAACCATACATTTCATATATTCTTCAATGGTAAAAATTCCTTGAATGACAAACATAGCTCCAGTTAAAAATGTAACAACACCAAAGGCAAGGAAAGCATTGTATTCAAAATAGACAAGGAAAAAGGCGCTGGCGGCCATAGGGAGAATCAAATTGATTAAACTGACATTTTGACGTCTTGGATTCATCGTCCATTCTTCCTCTTCTGGATCGGTACCGCTTTCATCATCCCCCATCTGAAATCCTTTCTCGGCCATTTGATATGCTTTTTTCATCAGGCCAATTTTAGGGAATAGACCAATCGCAAATAAAAAGGCAATGATACATGCAATAAAAGCAAAAAACATATAAGGGATGGTTTGATAAAAAATGTGAGCGGCTTGTGCCATATTTTTTACGGTTTTTGCTTCTTCAATTTGATAAATAACAAAGTAGCCCCAAGCACCAAATGGAAGGATCTGAGATACACAGGTACAATAAGTACGAATAATATAGGCAAGAGCAACTCTAGGTTTTTTCATACTTTCTAAAAGGCCGGAAAATGCAGCACCACAGGTTAAGGCTGAAATATAGTCGTCAATGGACATGACGCCAGTATAAATCGCAGCAGAGCCAAGGACAAGATGTTCATTATGGCCAAATTTTTCTGTTACAATTTTTGTGAAATTTTTCATGGTACCGCTTCGCTGTAAAGCAATGATGATTCCTCCACACAACATAAAAGACATATACATACTGATAGTTTCTTCATCTTGTAAGTTAGAAGAAAGGTCTTTAATGAAAGCAACAAGAGCACCTTGTTTATACCACATCACATACATGGAAAGAGTTCCCATAACAAGTGTTTCAATGACATTTTTACTAACAAGAGCATACACAAACAATCCGGCTAGCGGAAGTAAAATTAAGATGCTGTCTTTTACAAGATGATTTGGCAAAAACCATAAAATCATATGAAAAATAATCCAGAATACCCAGAGTTTAAATCGCTTCGGATCAATGCGTTTGGGATTCATGTAATAAGCAATTCGCTGCCAAATATTCATAATAAATTTTCCTTTCAAAAGTTTTTTAGAGTCATATTTTACCGAAATTTTTTAGAAATGTCCAGAAGAAATCAGTGTCATTATTGTCATCTTGGAAACAAGGGAAAAAGAATTGAAAAAGAAAGTCAATAGTGTTACAATAAAATCATCTAAAATCGAAATTATGATTGAGATTGAAGATGTGTTTTATGGGAAGGGAAGAGAATGCTCTCTTAAACTTGTATACAATAACCACATCTTTGGATGTGGTTTTTTTATTTCATAATACGGTTGGACGTTGTTCTATCATAATAAATAAAGATGGAGGTTCTAGATGGAAAGCAGAATTGCAATTATAGGAATTATTGTGGAAGATATTGATGCATCGGTGGAAGTTAATGATATTTTACATGATTATGGAATGTATATTTTAGGAAGAATGGGAATTCCTTATCATGAAAAAGGATTAAACATTATTAGTATTGCAATTGATGCGCCACAGGATGTAATCAATACGTTAGCAGGAAAACTTGGAAAAATTAAGGGAATTAGTGCAAAAACAACATATTCAAAAATATCTGAGCAGGTGGAAAAATGATAAAAATAGCAGTTTATGGAAAAGGCGGAATCGGAAAATCAACGACGGTGTCTAATCTGTCAGCAGCCCTTGCACAAAAAGGGAAGAAGGTTCTCCAGATTGGCTGTGATCCAAAAGCGGATTCAACAATTAGTTTAAGGCACGGAAAGGAACTTTCAACAGTTCTTGATACCATTCGTAAAAAAAAGGATAATTTTACATTAGATGATGTTATGTGCATAGGATATCAAGGAGTTGCTTGTGTGGAAGCAGGTGGTCCAATACCAGGACTTGGATGTGCTGGACGTGGAATTATTACAGCTCTTGAAAAACTTGAAAAAAAGGGAATTTATGATGTCGTAAAGCCAGATATTGTATTTTATGATGTATTGGGAGATGTTGTCTGTGGGGGATTTTCGATGCCAATGCGAAGCGGTTATGCAGATCTTGTTTATATTATTACGTCTGGAGAGAATATGTCGATTCATGCAGCAGCCAATATTGCAATGGCAATTGATAATTTTAAAGGACGTGGTTATGCAAAGCTGGGAGGTATCATTTTAAATCATAAAAATGTAAAAAGTGAACGGGCAAAGGTAGAAGAACTTTGTGAGGATATTCATTCACAAATTGTTGGGGAACTTTCTTTTAGTGAGACAGTGCAAGATGCAGAACCAATGAAAAAAACAGTGATAGAAGCATTTGGTACAAGTAAAATGGCAGAGGAATATCGAAAACTTGCAGATAAGATTCTTTCCAGACAGGGGTGAAGAATATGTTAAGAAGAATTGGTGAAGAACCATCTTTGAAAGAGACGAAGAAACCAATGAAAGAAGTATCTTTTCCAGCTCCATTTAAGGAGGGATTGGAATTTAGTTCTCCAGCGAGGGGAACATGGAATATCGTGCATACAGGAATGCTGATTCCACAGTCTCATCAGATTTTTGTCTGTGCGCAAGGATGTCTTCGTGGTGTTGTTTTAACAGCAGCGGAGATGAATGCTATGGGACGTTATTCTTCTGTTGCAATACGGGAAGAAAATGTTTTGGAAGGTAATATGGAAGAGTTTATGATCGATGGTATTACAGATGTATTAAAAAAACTTTCATATAAACCAAAAGCGGTGCTTGTTTTTATCAGCTGTCAACATTTTTTTCTGGCATATGATCAGGATATGGTATTTCGTGAATTAAGAAAACGTTTTCCAGATATTTCATTCACAGATTGTTATATGATACCAACTTTAAGAAAAAGTGGGTTGACGCCAGACCAAAAGATGAGAATTCAGTTGTATAGTCTTCTTTCTCCAAAAGAAAAAAGAAAAGATAAGATTAATCTGATAGGGAGCAATCTTCCAATTAGTAAAAGTTGTGAATTGTTTCGAATAGTAAAGGCTGCAGGAGCCAATCTTCAAATGATTAACTGGTGTAAGACATATGAAGAATATCTTGATATGGCGCAGGCGTCTTTGAACCTTTATTATGAGCCGCTTGCAAAAATGGCAGCAGAAGATCTGAAACAAAGACTTGGACAGGAAGCGTTTTATCTTCCATTTGTTTATCAGGAAGATCGGATAGAAAATGCTTATGAAAAACTGTCGCAAAAGCTTGGTATCCAAAAGCCAGATTTTAAAGAGGAGAAAGCAAGTGCGAAAAAAGCATTAAAAGAAGCTTATCAGGTGATTGGAAATACACCGATTGCAGTGGATTATACATTTACATTTCGAATTTTAAGTTTTGTGAGAATGCTTTTAGAACATGGATTTTTTGTTAGAGAAATTTTTGCGGATATGTTTCTTCCAGAGGAAAAAGAAGACTTTCTTTGGATTAAGGAGCATTATCCGGAAATGGTGATTTCTCCTACATCTCGTCCACAGATGCGTTTTCTGGTAGAAAAATCAGAAGAAAAAGTTTTAGCGATTGGACAGAAAGCGGCTTATTTTACAGGCACAGATTATTTTGTCAATGTCGTGGAAAGCGGTGGATTGTATGGGTTTGATGGAATTTTTCAGATCGCAAATCAAATGAAGGAAGCATTTTGTCATAAAAAAGATAGAAAGATATTGATTCAGAGAAAGGGATACGGGTGTGAAAGCTGCATATGAAACAGGTAGCAGGATTAATTTCAACATATTCATCGGATGAATTTGGCATTTGTTCCGCTTTGTATGAACTTGGCGGAATGGTTGTGATGCATGATGCATCTGGATGCAATTCAACATATACAACACATGATGAACCAAGATGGTATGATATGGAAAGCATGATTTATATTTCAGCAATTTCTGAGATGGAAGCGATCATGGGAGATGACGATAAGTTAATTCATGACGTTATTGAGACGGCACAGCAGATGAAGCCAAAATTTATTGCACTTGTCGGTGCCCCTATTCCATATATGATTGGAACGGATTTAAAAGCAATTGCAGCGGTCATAGAAGAAGAGACAGGGATTCCTTCTTTTGGATTGGAAGCAAACGGAATGAATGGATATTTAAGTGGAATATCGATGGCGTTTGATGCAATTGTGGACCGTTTTTGTAAAAAAGAAGTTTTAAAAAGTACGCAAACCAAAGTTAATATTTTAGGAGCAACACCGCTTGATTTTTCACTTAATGGAAGTATTGATTCTATTCGGCGTTGGATAAAAAATATAGGGATGCAAACAGGAGCGTGTTTTGCGATGGGAAGTTCACTGGAAGAACTTTCTAAGGCAGGAAAAGCTCAGGTGAATCTTGTTATTTCTTATGGAGCAATGGAAATTGCAAAAAAAATGGAAGAGGAATTTGATATTCCATATGTGGTTGGAGTTCCGGTTGGAAAATTATTTGCAGCGACAGTTGAGCATTGTCTGAAAGAATCATTGGAGACAGGAAAAAGCCAGGTTGTCTGTCAAAAATATAAAGCAGATATTAGATCAGAAAAAAAAGCAGCGATTATTGGAGAAAGTGTTTATGCCACATCTCTTGCAGGTGAGATAGAACAGCAATATGGTATTTCGTGTGAAGTTTTATGTCCATTAGAGACAGAGGAAATGATCCTTCGGTCTATGGATAAACAGACACCGGAGGAAGATGATCTTATGGAGGCATTAGAAGGGATGGATATAGTGATTGCAGATCCATTATACAAACCTTTATGTCCAAAGAAAGCATCTTTTTATCCACTCGGTCATATTGCATTTTCTGGAAGAATTTATGAAAATAAGATACCGGATCTGATAGACCGGGAATTTGAAGAAACAGGAGGTTTAAGATAAGTATGTTAAAATTAGCAATTTACGGGAAAGGTGGAATTGGAAAATCTACAACAACTAGTAATCTTGCAGCGGCATTTGCGACTCTTGGGAAAAAGGTCATTCAGATAGGATGTGATCCAAAAGCAGATTCTACGATTAATTTATTAAATGGAGATCCGGTAAAACCTGTTATGAATTATATTCGAGAATTTGACGAAGAACCAGAAACGCTTGATCCAATTGCCAAGGAGGGTTTTGGTGGAGTTCTTTGTATTGAAACTGGAGGTCCAACACCTGGTCTTGGATGTGCAGGGAGAGGAATTATTACTACATTTAGTTTGTTGGAAGATTTGGAATTATTTGAGATATATAAGCCGGATGTAGTCCTTTATGATGTCCTTGGAGATGTTGTTTGTGGTGGATTTGCAGCACCAATTAGAGAAGGATATGCAAGTGAAATTTTGATTGTGACTTCTGGAGAAAAAATGGCCCTTTATGCGGCTAATAATATCAATACGGCAGTTAATAATTTTGAAGATCGTGGATATGCTACGGTGAAGGGAATTATTTTAAATAGAAGAAATGTAGAAAATGAGCGAGAAAAAGTAGAAGAATTTGCAAAAAACAGTGGTCTTGAAATCATAGCGGATATTCCAAGAAGCCAGGACATTATACATTATGAAGATCTTGGAAAAACTGTAGTGGAGGGAGATCCACAGCTACAAGTGAGCAAGGTTTATCTTGATCTTGCCAAACGTCTTCTGGAGGATAAAGAGTAAATGAAAAAAGAAGTTTATTATATTGAGGCAAAAGAATTGGCAGAGTGTGGAAAAGATCAGATTCCAGATGAATTAAAGTCATCAAAGCATTTGATCTATAGTTCTCCGGCAACTTTATCTTTTAACTCTCCTGGGGCCCAAGGATTTGGGGTAAAGAGAGCAGGACTTGCGATTCCTGGTTCTGTGGAGCTACTGGTTGCACCTGGTTGCTGCGGAAGAAATACAACGATGCTTAGTGAGCTTGGCGGATATGGAGAACGATTTTTTTATCTATTAATGGATGATACAGATATTGTTACCGGACGTCATTTGAATAAGATTTCAAAGGCAGTGAAAGAGGTTGTTGATTCTTTGGATATGCCACCATCTGCGGTTATGATTTGTATTACTTGTGTAGATGCATTGCTGGGGACCGATATGGAGCGCGTTTGTAAAAAGGCGACGGATGCGGTTGGAATACCGGTACTTCCATGCTATATGTATGCACTGACAAGAGAAGGAAGAGTTCCACCAATGACAGCTGTTCGTAAATCGGTATATTCCTTACTTGAGAAACGCAAAAGAGTTGGAACAACAGTAAATCTTCTTGGAGAATTTGCACCATTTTTTGATGATATGGAATTATATGAGATCTTAAGATCTGCTGGTGTGAAAAAAATCAATGAAATTTCAAGATGTAAAGACTTTGAAGAATATATGTCTATGGCTGAAGCTAATTTTAATCTTGTGTTAAATCCAGAATGTCGTTTGGCAGCAGAAGATATAAAAAAACGCCTTGAAATTCCTTCCATTGAGTTAACCCGTTTATATCAAATTGATAAAATCAAGCGGCAATATGAGTTGTTTGCAGCAGCACTTGGAATTAAAATTGATGATCAGAAATATTATGATCAGGCAAAGAAAGCTATCAATGCTTTTACAAATGCATATCCATCAACATCATTTGCAATTGGAGAATGTTTAAATGCAGATACTTTTGAGCTTGCTCTTGCCCTGCTTCGTTATGGCCATCAGGTAAAAGAAATTTATGGAACAGTAACTCCGGAAAAGTTTGTTTATATTAAAAAGATAGCACAATTAAGTCCACACACAAAAATATATACAAACCTTTCGCCGACAATGATGTATTATGATTGTAGTGACAGCAAAGTTGAAATGACTATTGGAATGGATGCTAATTATTATCATCCGGATGCAGTCAATGTGTCATGGAATGAAGAAAGGCAGCCATTTGGTTATTGTGGCTTGCAGCATTTATTTGAACAGTTAAAAGAAGCAATGGATCGGAGGAATGTATAGTGAAAGGATTATTAAAGTATTTATCACCATTTGCTCCTGATCAGTCCGGAGCAACATCTGTTTTATATGATTTAGAAGGGATTACTGTCATTTGTGATGCCGGTGGATGTACAGGAAATATTTGTGGTTTTGATGAACCGCGATGGTTTGAACATCAGAGTGCAATTTTTAGTGCAGGGCTTCGTGATATGGATGCAATTCTTGGAAGAGATGATCGTTTAGTAGATAAATTAAAAGATACTGCTCAGAAAGTTCATGCGAAGTTTGCAGCTGTGATTGGAACACCGGTGCCAGCTGTGATTGCAACCGACTATCGGGCACTGGAACGTATGGGGGAAAAACGATGTCAGATGCCAGTCATTGCGATAGAGTGTACTGGTACTCGTTTATATGATGAAGGAGAAGAAGAGACTTACCTTGCTTTGTTTCGAAAATTTGCAAGAAAAGATGTGGAACGAGATGATAAAGCAGTAGGTGTCATTGGAATGACCCCACTTGATATTAGTCTGACGCAAGGGGATACTTTTTTACAAGAAAAGCTTCAAAAAGAAGGCTTTGAAAGAATTTATAGTTACGGAATGGGAAGTGGTCTTGAAGAAGTGAAACTTGCCGGAAGTGTACAAAAAAATTTGGTTGTAGCTCCTGCAGGATTAAAACCTGCAAAATATATGGAAAAAAATTTTGGAATACCATATGAAGTCACATATCCATTTTTGGGAGAGAACTTTTTAAATCAATTGAAGCAAATTTCAGGGAAAAAAGTTTTGATCGTACATCAACAGGTGGCAGCAAATGAAATTCGAGAAAATATTCGATTATCTCATAAGGGAGAGAAAATGGAATTGAACGTTGGTACATGGTTTATGCAGCCAAAAGATTTGAAAGAAGAAGGAGATCTTGTATTTAAAACAGAAGACGGATTTATAAAACATGTAGAAGAGGAACAATATGATGTTATTATTGGTGATGCATTATTACATCGTCCATTAAAAGAATTTAAAGGAACGTATATTTCAATTCCACATTTTGCAGTTTCGGGGAAATTATATGATGGAAGATAAGAAAAAAACAAAAGTTATCCGGGTTTATGGAATTGTACAGGGAGTTGGTTTTCGACCGTTTGTTAGTAGGATTGCAGATGCCTCCGGTATTACAGGAAGTGTTGCTAATAAAGGTTCTTATGTTGAAATTTATGCCCGTGGGAATGAAAAACAATTAAAAACGTTTTATCGTGATTTAAAAGAATGTCCACCAGAACGTTCTGCTATTTTAAAAATTGATCTTTCAGATTGTGAGGATATTGTATTTTCTTCCTTTGAGATTGTTGAAAGTCAGAAAGAAGAGGGAGATATTTTTGTTTCACCAGATATTGCAACTTGTCCGAAATGTAAGCAGGAATTGTATGATCCAAAAAATCGAAGATATTTGCATCCATTTATTAATTGTACGGCTTGTGGGCCAAGATTGACGATTCTTGATGCAATGCCTTATGATAGAGAGCGAACGAGTATGAAAGAGTTTCCAATGTGTTCGGAGTGTACATATGAATATACACATGCTGAAACAAGACGATACGATGCTCAGCCGGTTTGTTGTAATGATTGTGGACCGGAAGTTTATATAATAGGAAGAAATGAAAGAGGTCAGGAAGCAATTCGAGTAACAAGACAGGCAATTAAAGATGGAAAAATTGTGGCAATTAAAGGAATTGGAGGGTTTCATTTATGCTGTAATGCCAAAAATGAGGAGGCAGTGTTGAGACTTCGAAAGTTAAAAAATCGACCAGCAAAGCCCTTTGCAGTTATGATGAAAGACCTTGATACCGTAAAGAGAGAATGTATGATAGAAACGGCACAAGAAGAAATCCTAGATGGTCATCAAAAACCAATTCTTCTTTTAAAAAAAGGGGAAAAAGGGACTTTAGCAAAAGATGTTGCACCAGGAAATCCAAAAATAGGAGTAATGCTCCCATATGCACCCGTTCAGATGCTTATTTTTGATTATGGTGATGATATAGATCTTGGAACAGATTGCCTTGTGATGACAAGTGGAAATGTTTCTGGTGCACCGATTTGTCGTACAGATGAAGATGCAATCAAAGAATTATCTCATTTTTGCGATTTAATTCTTTCGAATAATCGTAAGATTCGCCTGCGAGCAGATGATTCGGTGATGGATTTTTATAAAGGAAAACCTTATATGATTCGTCGCTCTAGAGGATATGCGCCACTTCCGGTGATGTTGTCAGAAAAATTTCAAGGGCAGGTTTTGGCAGTTGGTGGAGAGTTGAAAAATACATTTTGTATTGGAAAAAATCAATTGTTTTATCCGTCGCCTTATGTGGGAGATATGGAAGATTTGAGAACGGTGCAGGCTTTGGAAGAATCTATTCAGAGGATGGAAGAATTATTAGAAACAAAACCTGATGTTGTTGTTTGTGATATGCATCCAAAGTACAACACAACATTAGTAGCGCAGGAACAAAAAATTCCAATGATACAGGTGCAACATCATTATGCACATATTGTATCATGTATGGCAGAAAATGATTATTGTGATCCTGTGATAGGGGTTTCTTTTGATGGAACTGGATATGGATTGGATGGAAGTATCTGGGGTGGAGAAATTCTTGTCGCTGATTTTTATGGTTTTCAAAGGAAATTAAGCATTCATCCATTTTGGCAAATTGGAGGAGATATTTCTGCAAAAGAAGGTTGGAGAATTGCAGTTTCTATGATAAATGATTTGTATCAGGATCAGGCGGCAGACATTTGTAATCGTTTAAATCTTTGTAACGAAAAGATGCAGAGATTATATGAAAAAATGGCACAGAGAAAGATTAATTGTGTAAAATCCACCAGTGCAGGCCGGTTGTTTGATGCGGTTAGTGCTATTTTAGGAATTCGAACATCTTCGACCTTTGAAGGAGAAGCTTCTACTTCGCTTCAGTTTGCAGCAGAAGAATGGGAGGAGTGTAACGGAGAAGAAGAAAAGCAGCCACAGCTTTTAGTAATAAACGAGGAAGAAGATGAAAAACAACCGGCGCGTCTTTCAACGAATCTTTTGGTAAAGGAGATAATAGAACGAAAATTAAATGGAGAAAGTGTAGGAAAATTAGCTTATTTCTTCCATAAAATTTTGGCCGATCAGATTGTAGAAGGATGTAAAATGGTTTCAAAACAGACGGGGATAAAAACCTGTGCACTAAGTGGTGGTGTTTTTCAAAATCAGCTTCTTTTGAGACTATGTGAAGAACAATTAGTAAAAAATAAATTTAGCGTATTACGTCATAGTTTGATTCCACCGAATGATGGAGGAATTGCTCTTGGACAAGCAGTAGCAGCTATGGCAAGGATAAATAAGGAGGAGAAATAACATGTGTGTTGGATTAGCAGCAAAAGTTGTAGGAGTAAAAAATGGAATGGCAGTAGTAGATGCTTCTGGTGCAAAAAGGGAAGTTTCTGCAGAATTGATTGAAAATCTAGAACCAGGAGAATATGTTATGGTACATGCAGGAATTGCCATTGCAAAAATAACAGACGATGATAAAGATGAAACAGATGAGATTATGGATCTTTTATAATAAGTGGTGAGTTGATATGGAAGAAAAGAAAAAAACAGCAAAAGAGATCATAGAATCTTATGATGGTGAAAAAATTCGAATTATGGAAGTATGTGGAACACATACGCATGAAATTTTTCGCTTAGGAATTCGTAAGATTCTTCCACCACAGATTGAATTGATTTCAGGACCAGGATGTCCAGTCTGTGTAACACCTGTGGGATATATTGATGAGGCAGTTATGCTTGCACTGGAAAAAGATGCGGTTATCTGTACTTTTGGAGATTTAATTCGAGTACCTGGAACAAAGATGAGTCTTTCAGATGCGCGTTCCAAGGGGGCAAAAATTCAAATTGTATATACTCCATTGGATGCAGTAGAACTTGCAAAAAAGAATCCAGAAAAACAGTATGTATTTCTTGCGGTTGGATTTGAAACAACGATTCCTGCAGCTTGTTTAGCAGTAAAGCGTGCAAAAGAAGAAAATCTTTCAAATTTTTCATTACTTGTGGCAAATAAAACAATGCCAAATGCTTATGAGGCATTGAAAGGGAGTGCAGATGCGTTTCTTTATCCAGGTCATGTCAATGCAATTACTGGAACAAAACTTTGCGAGGAATTGACGAAAGAAGGTGTTTCTGGTGTGGTAGCTGGATTTACAGCAAAAGAACTTTTGACAGCATTAGCAGTGATTATTGAAAAATCAAAAACAGGAAAACCGTTTTTTGTTAATTGCTATCCAAGAGTTGTAAAATCAGAAGGAAATCTTCCGGCTCAGAAATTAATTGCGGAAGTCATGGAGTCCTGTGATTCTGAGTGGAGGGGCCTTGGAATTATTAAAAATTCTGGACAGAAACTTCGAAAAGAATATAAATCTTACGATGCACGTTTGAAATTTCAGCTTCCAAAGATTGAAGGAAGAAGTAATCCAGCTTGTCGTTGTGGAGAGGTTCTTCAGGGAAAATGTAAGCCGTCAGATTGTAAGGTATTTGGAAAAGCTTGTAACCCACAACATCCGGTTGGTGCTTGTATGGTATCAAATGAAGGTGCATGTTCAGCTTATTATCAATATGGTGGAAATGAATAGAGGAGAGAACAATGGAAAAAGTAGTAACACTTGCTCATGGTGCGGGCGGAAAACAAACAGCACAGTTAATAGAAGAAGTATTTAAGGCACATTTTTCAAATCCAGAATTTACGGCAGATGATGCTGCAGTTTTAGATGTTGGAAGCGGGAAAATTGCAATGACAACGGATGGATTTATCGTTTCTCCATTTGAATTTCCAGGAGGAAATATTGGGAAGTTAAGCATTTGCGGAACAGTAAATGATTTGGCATGCATGGGTGCAAAACCAATGTATATGACATGTTCTTTTGTTATAGAAGAAGGATTTCCATTTGAAAAACTGGAAAAAATAGCGTCTTATATGGAAAAAACAGCAAAAGAAGCTGGTGTGAAGATTGTAGCTGGAGATACAAAAGTTGCAGGGAAGGGACAAGTAGACCAGGTCTTTATTACAACAACAGGAATTGGAAAATTACAAGATGGCGTTCATACATCTGGAGCTTTTGCAAAACCAGGAGACATTATAATCGTAACGGGAGATATTGGACGGCATGGATGTACAATTCTTCTTGAGAGAGAAGATCTTGGAATTGAAGCAGATATTCAGAGTGATTGCGCACCTTTATGG
Source organism: Anaerostipes sp. MSJ-23 (assembly GCF_018918155.1). Classification (GTDB taxonomy): domain Bacteria; phylum Bacillota; class Clostridia; order Lachnospirales; family Lachnospiraceae; genus Anaerostipes. The sequence goes on along the minus strand of NZ_JAHLPY010000019.1, from coordinate 923 downwards.
GGAACTGTAGAGTCTATGATTGAAGCAAGTAAAGATATTCATGTAATTCGTGATGCAACAAGAGGTGGTGTTGGTACGGTCCTTTATGAAATTGCTGCGGAAAGTCATGTTGGAGTACGCCTTGATTCCGAAGCAATTCCAGTTGATGGAGCAGTGAAAGGTGTTTGTGGCATGTTAGGACTTGATCCGCTTTATCTTGCAAATGAAGGAACGTTGGTTGTTATTACATCAAAAGAGACGGCACCAAAGATTCTAGATGTTTTACATGAAGGAAAATATTCAAAAAATGCAGCAATCATTGGTGAAATTACAGAAGAAAATGAAGGAAAGGTTGTTATGACAACTGAAATTGGAGCAGAAACTTTATTACCGCAACCAGGTGGAGAATTACTTCCAAGAATTTGCTAACCATAAAGGAGAGTATATGGAAAAGGGATATACTCTCCTTTTTTTATAAAATAAAATTAATGGTTGACAAGAATGAAATGAAATGATAAGATAGTCAAGTCGCTGAGAAAGTGACACAAAAAAACAAAATCAGACATCGTTTCTTATAGAAAAAAGAAGGAAAAAATTCTTGACAGAACGAAGTATTTATGATATCTTATAAAAGTTGCTGACAGAGATGATCAGAACATTCTAAAATATCAAAGAAAAAGTTCTTGACAAATAAGAATTGAGATGGTATGATATAAAAGTTGCTGGCGATGAGAAAACATCAAAAGCAAAAAAATAAATAAAAAAAGTTCTTGACAAACAAAGAACAGAGTGATATAATAGAAAAGCTTCTTACACACAGAAGCAAATCACAGAACATTGACAACTGAACAATAAGACAACCTTGAAAATTCAATTGAATTTTTCAGACGATTTTAGTAAAAATCGACGAACGTTCTTTAAGAACAGTAATAACAAGGATAAAG
>NZ_JAHLPY010000018.1 GCF_018918155.1 Anaerostipes sp. MSJ-23 | reverse complement strand
TCGCTAACTATTGTAAAACTGCCGCTGTCTGTATTAAGCCCTTTATTGATAATTACGACTATAAGTCTGGCAGTGTCTTTACCGCCGATGAAACCTATATCAAAGTCCGTAGTATCAAAGCTTACATCTGGTTCATCATGGATGCCGCAAGCCGATCCATGATTGGTTATCAGGTGTCTGACAACCGCAGTGTCGGTCCCTGCATCCTTGCAATGCGGATGGCTTTCCGCCACCTTACAAAGCTGCCGGAAAACTTTCGGTTCATCGCTGACGGCTACAGTGCCTATCCCCTGGCCGTAATGGAGTTTGCCAAAAAGTTTAAGGATAACTTTCAGTTCAACATCACACAGGTGATCGGCTTAACCAACGAGGATGAAGTTTCCAAAGAGTTCCGACCTTATAAACAGATGATCGAGCGGTTAAACCGCACCTACAAGGCTTCCTATCGTCCTACAAATAGTTTTGACAACTACGACGGGGCCAGTTATGATCTGGCACTGTGGGTAGCCTACTACAATTTTCTTCGTCCCTATAAACATAATCATTATCAGGTACTCAACAAAGTAGATATGCTAAACGGTGCTGATAACATGCCGGGTAAATGGCAGCTTCTCATCTTTCTTGGGCAAAAAACGATTCAAAAGCTTCAAGCCGAAGGCTCTAACTGTTCTTAGATTCTGAGCCGAGGTAAGAAAACAGCCACCGGAAGCAACGCTTCCGGCTTGCCCTTGATGGCACGCAAAAGAACTGCTACACTGCTGTGCCCGACGGAAGAAAACCTAACTGTTCTTGAGTTCTTCGCCGTCGGTAGGCCACTTACAGCAGTTCTTTTGTGTGCTGTCAAGGGTGGCGTCCCTATTCCTCAGACTAAAAATATCTGCGATTTTCAAGGTCCATCTGAGCCATTTTTTTGTCCCAGTCTTTCATAGATCATTTGACACTATCAAAATTAAAAAATAAGGAGCTCAGAATCTTGAGAATAAATTCTCAGTTCTGAACTCCTTGTTTTTCTATCTTCGCATCGCCTGCAGTCTATCCAAAGTATCTTTTTAATAATCCTTCAAAAGCTTTTCCATGTCTTGCTTCATCTCTTGCCATTTCATGTACAGTGTCATGGATTGCATCTAAGTTTGCTGCTTTTGCTCTCTTAGCTAAGTCAAATTTTCCTGCTGTTGCTCCCTGTTCTGCATCTACACGCATTTCCAGGTTTTTCTTTGTGCTATCTGTTACAACTTCTCCAAGTAACTCTGCAAATTTTGCTGCATGTTCTGCCTCTTCATGTGCTGCTTTTTCCCAGTATAATCCAATTTCTGGATATCCTTCTCTATGAGCTACTCTTGCCATTGCAAGATACATTCCTACTTCTGAACATTCTCCTTCAAAGTTTGCTCTTAAATCTGCCAGAATATCTTCACTAACGCCTTTTGCTACTCCTACAACATGTTCTGCTGCCCATTCTCTTTCGCCTTCTACCTGTTCTTTAAATTTGCTTGCAGGTACTCCACACTGTGGACATTTTTCTGGTGGCTGTTCTCCTTCATAAACATATCCGCATACTGTACAAACCCATTTTTTCATAATTCTATCTCCTTTATTTCTTCTTGTTTTTTATTTTTATTAGTTAACTATTGATAACAGTAATTATTACTGTTTTCTATGGTTATACTATAACACTCATTTTTACTTCTGTCAATCTTTTTTTGAATTTTTTTATCATTTTCTTCGTTCACACAATGCTCATATTTTCATCACAAGATTCTCATACTTTGATCACAGTTTGTTTTCTTTTTCCCTTTAAAGTATAAAAGTAACGTTTTATTATTTTGGAAGCAATCGGACTCCTGCCTATATAGACAGCATATAATAAACCAGTCCAATTTTCTTCCAATAAAAAGCCTGTAATAAATTTCAAAGGCATACTTAAATGAAAGGAGCAAAAAATATTGATAGAAGTAAAACATCTCACAAAAAAATATGGCAATCATCTCGCTTTAGATGATTTATCCTTTACCATTGAAAAAGGACAAATTTATGGTTTTCTTGGCCCTAATGGTGCAGGAAAGTCTACCACAATGAATATCATGACAGGTTATATTGGTGCTGACCAAGGAGACGTTCTGATTGATGGACATAATATTCTAGAAGAACCAGAGGCTGCAAAAAAATGTATTGGATATCTTCCAGAAATTCCTCCTCTTTATCTTGACATGACAGTTCTTGAATATCTTTCTTTTGTTTCTGAATTAAAACAGATTCCAAAGAATAAACAAACAACCGAAGTTGAAAAAGTCATGAACCTTGTAAAACTTATGGATGTTTCTAACCGTCTTGTTCGTAATCTTTCTAAAGGTTATCGTCAAAGGACTGGTCTCGCTGCTGCCGTTCTTGGGTTTCCTGATATTATTATTCTTGATGAACCTACCGTTGGCCTTGATCCAAAACAGATTATCGAAATCCGACAATTGATCCGGACTCTTTCTAAAAATCATACAGTTATTTTAAGTTCTCATATTCTTGCTGAAGTACAAGAAATTTGTGATTACGTCATGATTATTTCCAAAGGCCATCTTGTTGCCAGCGGTACACCCGCAGAACTAGAAAAACTTTCACATGGAAAAGATTCCATTGAACTTACGATCAAAGCAGACCCACAAAGTATTCAATCTGTACTTGGTTCCATTTCAGATATTCAAAATGTTTCCTGGAAGGGACAAACAAAAGATAGCTGTAATATTGTAATTGAAACATCAAATAACGCTCAAAAAGTATGTGAAGAGCTTTCTCTTGCGTTTGCTATTCAGCGTATTCCTGTCACTCGCTTAAATATAAAAAAAGCAAGTCTGGAAGATATTTTTCTTGAGCTTACCGAACATCTTGAAGAGAAAGGAGATTCTCATCATGATAGCAATTTATAAACGAGAAGTTCATTCTTATTTTACATCCATGATTGGCTGTATATTTGCCGCTTTTCTAACCATCATTGGTGGAATTTATTTTATGGTTTACAACTTGAACAGCGGGTATCCTTACTTTGCATATTCTCTAGCAGGCGTTATTTTCGTCTTGCTCATTGCAGTACCCGTCTTATCTATGAAGTGTTTTTCAGAAGAGCGAAAGAATAAGACTGATCAACTGCTTTTAACTTCACCAGTTCCACTTTTTCAAGTGATTCTTGGAAAATATCTTGCCATGATTACTGTCTTTGCGGTACCATGTCTGATTTACTGCCTTTTCCCATTGATCATTAAATTTCAGGGAAAAGCTCACCTTCTTGTTGATTATTCATCCATCTTGGCTTTTTTTCTGTTGGGATGTATTTTTATTGCTGTCGGTATGTTTCTTTCTTCACTTACTGAAAGCTCTGTTATTGCAGCAATTAGTACCTGTGCAGTATTATTTTTTCTTTATATGCTTGATAATCTACTCGATTATCTCCCAACAAAAGCAATCAGCAATTTTATTATAGTGATTATTATTCTCAGTCTTATTGCAGCTTTGATCTTTCATATTACAAAAAATCCGATTATTACCGGTATTCTAGAGGCGATCTTTCTAATTGGAAACATTATTTGTTATATTGTAAAGTCATCTGTTTTTGAAAGTCTGATTCACAATCTTCTTGAAAAATTTGTTTTAACAGATGTTTTTTACAACTTTGCACAAAATTATATTTTTGATATCAGCGGCCTTATTTATTACCTGTCTCTTATTGTTTTATTTATTTTTCTTACGATACAGGTATTCCAGAAAAGACGTTGGAGTTAGGAGGGAAAAACGTGGATAAGCTAAAACAAATATTTCAGACAAAGAATTCCAGAAAAGGTTCCTATAGCGTTGCACTAACTGCAGCTGTCATTGGAATCATTCTTATCTTTAATTTAATCATCGGGCAACTGCCGCAAAAAATACGACAGATCGATATCAGTGATACCGATATTTATGAAATTTCTTCTAAAAGTCAGAAGTTTATTAAAAATTTAAATTCCGATGTAACATTTACGATCCTTGCAGAAAAGAAAAATACCGACGACCGTATTAAAAACTTTATTGAAAAATATGCATCCCAATCCGGAAAAATAAAAGTAACATGGATAGATCCTGTTTTACATCCATCTGCACTTACAAAATATAATACGGAATCCGACACCATCGTCGTTTCTGATAAAAAAACTGGAAGAAAAACCACCGTATCTTTTGATGACATCCTTGTTTCTAATTCTTCTTCCTATTATACAACAAGCAGCTCTTCCTCCTCGTCCACACAATTTGACGGAGATGGGCAGCTTACCAAAGCTTTAAGTTATGTTACAAACAGTAAAGAATACAAAGCTTATTACACAGCAGGTCATGGAGAAAGTGATCTTTCTTCTTCCGTTACGAATCTAATGGAAAAGTCAAGAATTAAGACACAGGTATTAAACCTTCTTTCATCCACTTCCGTTCCAACAGATTGTGATGTTCTCATTTTAAATGGTCCATCCAGTGACTTAACAAAAGATGAAATAAAAGTTATTTCTTCCTACATGAAAAAAGGCGGAAAAGTCATGGTCCTGTTAACGCCAACAAATAAAAAAATGTCTAATTTATATGGCTTATTAAAAGACTACGGACTTCAAGTAGCTGATGGATATATTGCAGACACACAGCAGTGCTATCAAGGAAATTATTACTATCTTGTACCAACACTTTCTGTGAGTGGTGAAATGGCTTCTGGATTATCTTCTAATTCTGTTCTTATGATTAACTCAAAAGGAATGACGCAGACAAATGCCGCGCGAAGTAAAATCTCCACACAATCCTTTATGACAACTTCTTCCAGTGGATATGCTGTGAACGATAAGAAACAAAAACAGGGAACTTACATTCTCGGTGCTTATGCAACAGAAAAAGTTTCAGTGAAGAATTCCGAAGGTAAAAAGGTATCAAAAGAAAGTCGCCTGACTGTTTATGGAAGTCATATGTTAATTGATGATGAAGTAACCTCTTCTTTTTCAACACTTGAGAACCTAACTTTATTTATGAATTCCGTTTCTGCAAATCTTGATCAGCAGGACAATATTTCTATTTCGCCAAAGAGCCTGTCCGTTACTTATAACAACATCGCTCACCCTGGTATTTTCAGCCTATTTATCATTTTTGTAATTCCAGCTGCACTTGTAATTGGTGGATTTATCATATGGTTCCGCCGTAGAAGACAATAAAGAGGAGGTATTCCTAGTGAAGCAAAAACGTACACTTACAATCGCATTTCTGGCATTTGCAGGGCTTTTAGCTCTGTATGCCGGAATCCGATTCTATACACAAAAACGAAGCAATCAAAAAGCTGCTTCCAGTAAGATTATTATAAAAAAATTAAACTCTATTACATCTATTTCTTATTATAATGGAAGCAATTTATCCTTTACTAAAAAGAATGGGAAATGGTATTACACAAAAAATAAAGACTATCCTCTAATTCAAAGTTCCATTAACTCCATCGTATCTCCATTTCAAAATATGGAAGCTGTCCGAAAATTAGGCAAAGGAGATAGTCTCAGTGATTATGGACTCGATCATCCATCTTATACCATTCATGTAAAAGACAAAAGTGGAAACCGTACTACTTTTTATATTGGAAATGAAACCGGAGACAATTATTATCTAACCATTGATGACAAATCAACAATTTACACTATTTCCTCTAACTCTATTTCTTCGCTTTCTTCTTCCTTAAGTGATCTAATCAAAACAGATTCCTTCCCAGCCTTAAGTACTGGCAATTTAAAGAAAGTTGTTATAACAAAAAATGGGAAAGCAACCATTTACTCTTCAACATCAAAGAAAAATAGTCTAGATGGGATTGCAGGTGGTCTTGGAGTCTTTACTTTTGGCGATTGCCAGAACTATGCCGTAAAGAATTCGGAACTTTCAAAATATGGCCTAGATACAAGAAAACGAATCTCTGTTGATATTACATATAAAGATACGACAACAAAAAAGAAAAAATCACTAACTCTTTATATTGGTTCTATGGATCAGAAAAAAAAGAATTATTATGTAAAATTAAAAAATTCCAGAATGGTCTATTTAACCGATGCTGAAGTCGTAAAAAATGTTTTAAACCCATAAAATGAGGAATCCCCCTGTAGCCAAAGGCACAGGGGGTTTTGAAATGGTGAATATGCATTAAGCATAGAAACACGCGATTTTACTGAGCTTCCTTAATTTTCTTAATTTCTTCAATCATGACAGGAAGCACTTTCATGACATCTCCAACAATTCCTACATTCGCAACTTCAAAAATTGGTGCGTCTTCGTCCTTGTTGATTGCTACAATATAGTCTGAATTCATAATTCCAGATACGTGCTGCGTTGCTCCTGAGATTCCGCAAGCGATGTAGAGTTTCGGTGCAACAATCTTTCCAGACTGTCCTACTTGGTGAATTTTTGAAACCCATCCATCTTCAATTGCTGGTCTTGTAGCTCCTACAACACCTCCGAGAAGGTTGCTAAGTTCTTCTACTAATGCGAAGTTTTCTTTGCTTCCCATTCCACGTCCACCAGATACGATAACTTCTGCTTCTTCCAGATTGATTGTTTCAGCAATTTCTTTTACGCTTTCTACAACCTTTGTACGAATCTGATCTTCTGGAATCTGAATTTCTTTTTCTACTACTTCTCCTGCTGCCGGATCTTCCACTTTCTGGAAAGCGCCAGAACGAAGTGTTGCTACCTGAGGGCAGGTATCAATTGTTACGTCCTGAAGTACGGTTCCTCCGTACAGCGGGCAGGTAAATACTGCATTTCCTGCATCGTCTACCTTAATTGCCATAACATCGGATGCACATCCTGCATCACATTTTGCAGCAAGAACTGGTGCGATGTCTTTTCCATCCTGAGTTCCTCCTACAAGTACGGCTGCTGGTGCTTCTTCTTTTACTAATTCCACTAAAGCACCTGCGTATGTATCCAGGTTAAAATCTGCGAACTGAGGTGCATCTACACATACTACCTGGTCTGCACCTGCTTCTGCAACTTTCTGTGCTGCGTCTTTCACACCACTGCCAATGACAACAGCGATAACTTTTCCGCCTTTTGCTGCAGCCAGTTCTTTGGCTGGAGAAATCATTTCCAATCCAACTTTGACTGGATTTCCTTCTGCAGTCTCTACATATACCATTATATTCTTACAATCTGCCATGTCCTTTGTTCTCCCTTCCCTAGAATACTTTGGCATCTGCCATCATAGCAACAGCTTTTAATGCTGAATCTTCTTCGGTTTCTTCCTGAATCTTTACACCGGCTTCTTTCTTTGCTGGCTCATAAAGTTTCAATGTTTTTACCTGAGCGTTTGCTTCACCAACTTTATCAGCGGCTACATCTGCTAAATCACCCATTGCAAGATCACCGATTGGTTTCTTTCTGGCTGCCATTTTATTTTTAATGGTTGGATAACGAGGATCATATTCTGGTTTTGTAACAGTTACAACACAAGGTGCACTTGTTTCAACAGTACGATATCCTTCTTCTGTTTCCTGTTTTGCTGTTACTTTATCACCATCTAAAGCAATTTCTGTGATATTTGTAATAACACCAACACCTAATTCTTCTGCTAACATTGGTCCAGCCTGACCAAGAGCTGCATCGGTAGCTTCTTTTCCACAAAATACAAGATCAAATTTCTTTCCTGTTTCTGCTTCAATCTTAGCTGCTGCATTTTTCAGAATATTACTGATTCCTCTGCTGTCAGAACCTGTGAATGCATCATCTTTGATCAGATATGCATAATCTGCCCCAACTGCAAGACAGTTTTTCAGGGAATTCTTTGCACCATCTTCACCTACACACACAACTGTAACTTCACCTTCGGAGGACTCTTTCAGGCGAGCTGCCATTTCAAGTGCATAAGTATCAAATGCATTGACAACTGGTGTAACATTTGCAAGATCTGGGGCTCCTTCCCCATTTAAATGTATTTCTACAGAATCATCCGGAACCTGTTTGATACAAACTAAAATGTTCATTCTTCTACTCCTTTTACTAGTTATTCTTATCTGCCAATTGTATTATTTGCTACAACGATTCTCTGAATTTCGTTGCTTCCTTCGAAGATCTGGAAGATCTTAGCATCTCTTAACAGTTTTTCTACTGGATATTCTCTGCTGTATCCGTATCCACCAAACATCTGGATTGCTTCAGAAGCAACTTCCATAGCGATATCAGATGCATAGCATTTAGCGATTGCAGCTTCTTTAGAATGTGGAAGACCCATATCCATTTTTGTTAATGCATGAGCAACCATCTGACGAGCTGTTTCTGTCTTAATTTCCATATCAGCTACTTTGAACTGCATAGCCTGATTTTTGATAACTGGTTTACCAAACTGAACTCTTTCTTTTGCGTATGCAATACCTTCATTAATACCACGCTGAGCGATACCAGTTGCAACACATCCCATCCAAGCTCTTGCCTGATCCAGTGTCTTCATTGCAATGTTGAATCCTCTTCCTTCTTCTCCAATTAAGTTTGCAGCTGGAATACGGCAATCTTCTAATACAACATCACATGTGTTAGATGTACGGATACCCATCTTATTTTCTTCATTTCCTGTGCTTAATCCTGGAGTTCCGGCATCTACTAAGAACATAGAGATTCCTTTTACACCTTTTGATTTATCTGTCATAGCTGTAATACAATAGAAAGAAGCAATTCCACCGTTTGTGATGAAGCATTTTCTTCCGTTCAGGACATATTCATCACCATCTTTAACAGCTGTTGTTGTTCCTGCACTTGCATCAGATCCTGCACCTGGTTCTGTTAAGCAGAAAGCACCAAATCCACCATCAATGATTTTCTGGCATACATGTTTTTTCTGTTCTTCATTTCCTGCGATTAATACTGGTTTTGTACCAAGTCCACTAGCAGAAATTGTTGTAGCAAATCCGGCATCTGCAATTGCCATTTCTTCGATTAATGCTGCAACGTCTACTCTGGATAATCCAGGTCCGCCATATTCTTCTGGCACTTCTAATGAATGAAGCTGCATTTCAATTGCTTTATCATAAATTTCTTTTGGCCATTCTCCACTTACGTCATATGCTTTACACTGTTCTTTTACTTCATTTTCACAGAATTCATGAACATCCTGTAATAAATCCTTTGCTTCTTCTGAAATTAAATATGCCATTGCTATGTCCTCCTTAAAAATTCACTCTCTCAATGGTTTTTTATTATTGGAAGGCCAGGCGGAAAATTCCGCCGTCCTTCATTTTATCAATAAATTCAATTATAATTTGTAACAGATCTTTCCTGGATTTAAGATCATATTTGGATCGAAGACTTCTTTGATTCCTTCCATAACACGCATCTGAACTGGTCCAAGAGACTGTGCAAGATAATCCATCTTTCCATGTCCGATTCCATGTTCACCAGAAATCATTCCACCGAATTCTGTTGCTTTTGCATATACCTTATCCATGAATACTGCAACCTGTTTCTTAAATTCAGCTTCTTCCATATCATTGCTACATGTATAAATATGTAAGTTACCATCTCCAGCATGTCCGAAACTCTTAACTTTGAAGTCGGCATCTGCTTCCAGAGATTTTGTATATGTTAAGAATTCTGCAATTTTATTTGTTGGTACAACAACATCACATTCATCTAAAAGTACAGTATTTGCTTCGATTGCTTCAAGCAATGCTCCACGAACTGCCCATGCATCTTTCTTTAATGCTGGTGTATCTGCAACTAATACATCGATAGCTCCTGCTTCTAATACAACTTCAGAAGCTTGTTCGATAATATCTTCCAACTGTTCTTCTGAATTACCATCGAATGTTGCTAATAGATAAGCACCAATATCTGTTCCTTCTAACTGTTTTGGATATACCTCTTTTCCGAGGAATTTTTCTGTATCTACAACAAGTTCTTTCTCCATAAATTCAAGAGCCTGTGGAGCCAGATGATTCATAAAGAACTTAGGTACTGTTGCAATACAATCTTCCAAATTTTCATAAGGAATGATCAAACTAATTACTGATTTTGGTGCAGGAATAACTTTTAATGTTAATTCTGTAATAATACCAAGTGTTCCTTCAGAACCAATCATTAAGTTTAACAGGCTGTATCCTGAACTTGTCTTAGATACAGTAGCACCTAATTTCACAATTTCACCTGTTGGAAGAACAACTGTCATGGCACGTACATAATCTCTTGTACATCCATATTTTACAGCTCTCATTCCACCAGCATTGGTAGATACGTTTCCACCAACAGTTGCAAATTTTTCACCTGGATCTGGCGGATACAAAAGTCCCTGTTTTTCTGCATCCTGTGCAAGATCATTTAAGAGAACACCAGACTGGATTTTTACAACAAAGTTTTCTTTGTCATATCCAAGAATCTTGTTCATCTTTGTCAGAGAAATCATAACACCGCCTCCGATGCTGACCGCTCCTCCAACAAGACCGGTTCTTGCACCACTTGGTGTTACAGGAACTTTGTTTTCATTACAAAGTTTTACAACTGCTGCAACTTCTTCTGTCGATGTTGCTTCTACAACAACTTCTGGTTTAGCCTTTCCATAAATTGCCATCTCGTCATGGGTAAAATCATCATTGATTTCATCTCCCACATAGACACGTTTCGGAGCGATTTCTTTGAATTTCTCAATCATCTCTGGTGTCACTTTGTTGTACTGATACTCACTCATCTATCTTCCTCCTTAAAATTAATCGCTATTTCGCACGGACAATTACAGAAACGCCATCTGGGATTACCGTAATCGGACTATCTTTCTTACCAAGGTATGCATCTGCTTTTGCGATTGCATCTTCAACGCTATCTGCATATTCCATCTGCATATCCTCTACCATTTGTTTTGGTGCCTGTGTTACCAGGATAACTTTATATTTCAGAAGGATTCTGCACAAAATCTGTGCTTCCCACTGATCTGGAATTGTTTCATCCCTTGGAGTATCCAGGAACCGTTTCATGATAACTTCCTTATCTTCTCCGCTAGCAAAGGTATCATAAAGTGATTGTCCGCCATGTCCGTCAACGCAGCTTGTTACCATAATGATAACTCCACCTTCATTACATGTAGCTTCTGCTGCTGTCATTCCCTTTACTGACTGATAGATATTCTGATCCAGCGGATATCCTCCGTTGGTGGAAATTACTATATTTGCAGGCTTTGCATCAACTCCGGAAAGTTTGTCAACAAATTTGCATCCTTCCCTGTGGGCATCATTAAAATGTCCCGCATAAGCCTTGATAACTTTTTTATTTTCATCTAAAACAACATTCACAATAAATGCCAATTTTGCTGTTTCAGCTGCATAAACCATATCTTTATGAATTGGGTTTCCATCAAGAATACCAGTTCTTGCATATTCACTGTCAATAAATTCAGAACAGTGATTTGCCATAACTGTAACTGCACTGGAAACACCTGGAAGAATACTCTTACGTCCTCCAGAAAATCCTGCAAAGAAATGAGGTTCAATAAATCCCTCAGAAATCAACAAATCTGCTTCATAAGCAACTTTATTAATCAAAAGTTTTCCTCCAGAAGGAAGAGTTCCGATTTCAACCATATCTTCATCATTGTGACTTAAATGAACAACGAAATGAATATCGTCTCTATCTACATATTCTTCTCCAAACTTATAAATCAGCTCTTCTCTTGTTGTAGGTCTGTGAAATCCTGTTGCAATCAAGATTGTTAACTCTGCATCTGGATTTCCGGCTTTAATTTCTTCCATAACTGATGGGAGAATAACTTTACTTGGCACTGGTCTTGTATGATCACTTGCAATCATAACAATATTTTTTTTACCCTTAACTAATTCCCTTAATGGTTTGGAATTGATTGGATTGGCAAGTGCCTCTTTTACTAATTCTTCCTGACCTTTTTCTGCTTTATAAGAGCTTGCCTGTGAAACCAAAGTTCCATTGAATCTTTCATCTGGAATTGTAACACTAATTTTTTCCTTACCAAAAGGAAGTTTTACTTCTGCCATTTTTTCTCCTTTCTTTCCATTATTCGTTCTTAATTTTTTATTTTATTTATTATTTAACCTATAATTATTCCTTCGCCAAAATAACAAACAAGTCCATAAACTACTACAAATAATACGAAATATTTGATTACTTTTGTTAAAATTTCACTTTCTTTACCAACCGTGGCAGTTGCTGCTGTTGCAATTGCAATACTCTGTGGTGAAATAATCTTACCTGCAGTACTTCCTACTGTATTGGCTGCTACCAACCATGCCTGATTGATACCAAGTTCTGCTCCTGTACTTGACTGAAGTTTTGAGAACAATACACTACTGGATGTTGAACTTCCTGTTACGAATGTTCCAATTGATCCAATCAGTGGAGCTACTAATGGATAAAGGCTTCCTGTTACACCTACAATGAAGTTTGCAATAGACTGCGTCATTCCGCTGTAACCCATGATCTTTGCAGTCGCAAGCACTGCCATGATCGTAATAATCGTCTTAAACATTTGAACGATTGTATCCCAAAGAACTTTAAAAATTTCTCCTATTGGACATTTCTGAATTAATCCTCCAATAAATGCTGCAATCAGAATCAATACTCCTGGAGTTCCAATCCATGTAAAGGTATATGGCGAAGCTCCTTTTCCTGTATAAATCGGAACGCTTGACTTGATGGAAGATAATGGACCATTAATTGCAGGTACCAAACTTGATGTAACCAGTAAGAACACAAGAACCAGAATAAATGGGCTCCATGCAACGATTGCATCTTTTAATGTCAGTGCTTCGCCATCATCCTCTAACTCAATATCAAATTTGCTTGGTTTCCCTTTTAAAATTACTTTTGCTAAGATAATCGTTACTGCCATACAACATACAGAACCGATAACTGCCGGAAGCTCAGCTCCGATAAATCTCGCTGTCAGATACTGAGGAACTACAAAAGAAATACCAGACATTAATGTGATAAATAAGATTTCCTTGTAATCTCCGATTCCTTTGGCACCTTCATGTTTTCCTGTGATAAACACTACAAGGAATGGTGCTACAATTACCATAATTGCCAACTGTAATACTACATAAGATGCTGTCAAATGAGGACTTAACCCTGTTACATTTGCAGCTGTCACTGTTGGAATACCAATGGAACCAAAAGCTACTGGTGTGGTATTTGCTACCAAACAAACAGTTGCAGCGAAAATTGGTTCAAATCCAAGACCACATAAAATTCCCGCTGGAATTGCTACGGCTGTTCCAAAACCTGCCATACCTTCCATAAATCCTCCAAATCCCCATGCAATGATCAGTACAAGGATTCTTTTGTCTTTGGATACAGAAGTTAACATCTTCTTAATCAATTCCATATTTTTTGTATGTACTACCAGGTTGTAAGTAAATACTGCTGCTACGATTACCAGACAGATTGGCCAGATTGCCATGGCAAATCCTTCGACTCCTCCGGTTAATACGTCAATGAGTTTTTGTTTCCATAAAAACAGTGCTTCAATGACTGTAATCACCAGTGCAATTGGACATGCGATATGTCCCGCCATTTTTAATCCGCTTAACGCAATAATCAGCCAGATAATTGGAAGCATTGCTAAAATAAATTGAATGAACATATTGAGTAATTCTCCTTTCTGTTCAAAATTGAATTGTTACCGAATTCTTGCGTATACGCGAATTGGTTCTACCAATTTGTTGATACTTATATGGTAGGACCAATTAGGTAAAAAGTCAAGTCCTTTTTTTCACAAAGTCATCTATTTGTCCTGTTATATTTCTTACTTTTTTGTGCATATTTCACATATAATACCTTTCTTTTTTTATTTTTTAATTCAAATAAAGCCCGTTTCCAGCCATTTTCTGCTGCTTTGTCTTCTTTCTTTTTTTAATCTTTCATCATATTTGACAAAATTTTGACAAAACCTAAAAAAGTGTGTAATAAAGAGAATTTTCTCTCTATTACACACCTTTATATCCGCACATTTTATTTCAAAGTTTTTTTGTCTAATTTTTTCTTTAGGCATTTTTCACAAATACCTTTAAAATAAATGACACTTTGTTCGACTTTACCTTTAAATTTGACATTTGCCATGGCCGTTACTTCCTCATCTAAAGAATCCATCTCAAGGTCTATCACCTCGCCACATTCCCGACAGATAAAATGATAATGCGGGTCTACAGTTGCATCATATCGATCAGCTCCCTGATCATATGTTAGTTTTAGAATTTCTCCCCGCTCTGACAAAAGTGCCAGATTTCTATAAACAGTTCCAAGGCTGATATTAGGAAATTCTTTCTTTATATTCATATAAATTGTATCTGCAGTCGGATGGTCCTTGCGAGTCATGAGAAATGCAACAATCGCATCTCTTTGTTTACTTTTTTTTAAAGTTGGCTGCATAGGAAACTCCTTTCATAACAATAATTATTACTGTTTTTATTTTAAAAGATATGTGTGACTTTGTCAAGTTCTAGATTTAATTTTAAGCACACAAAAGACAGATCCCAGCCTGCTGGTATCTGTCTTCGTGTGCTATATAAGTTATTTTTAGTTCCAGTGAGAGACTCCGACTCTACTGGAGGTAAAAGGAGTAAACTATGCTTGGAATACTTTGTGAGGATTCAAAATATTCTTTGGATCAAATGCTTTTTTGATTCCATTCATTAACTCGATATTTGCAGGGTCCAGTGATTCTTTCAAATATGGTTTCTTTGCATATCCAATTCCATGTTCACCAGATACCTGTCCACCAAGTTCTTTTGCTTTTTCATAGATTTTTTCCATCGCAATGCCCATACGTTTTTCAAACTCTTCTTGTGTCAGGTCATCACGTAAAATGTAGGAATGCAGATTTCCATCACCCGCATGTCCAAAACTCTTGATACGGATATCCACTTCTGTATGAAGATTATGGAGATATTCCACCATCTCATTGACTTTATTACGTGGTACAACCATATCAACTTCATCCATGTAAGTCGTAGATCCTTTAATGGCTTCAAGGAAGGCTCCTCTGGCTTTCCAGATAGATTCTTCACGTTCTTCTGTGTCAGAAATCAGAACATCTAAAGCGCCCTGTTCCAGACATAACTGTGCTACTTTATCATAAGCTGCTTCAATTTCTTCTGTTGAGTTTCCATCAAATTTTAACAAAAGATATGCGTCAGACTGAGAATCTGGGAATTTCTTTCCAAGATATTTTTCTGCGTCAATAATAACCTCCCTCTGCATAAATTCAATGGCAGTTGGAATTGCTTTTGATTTAATGATGAGAGGTACAGTGTCTATTGCCTGCTTAAGAGTAGGAAATGGTATCAGTAAGCTTATTGCCTTTTTCGGCAGAGGGAGCAATTTTAAGACAGCTTTTGTAATAAATCCAAGAGTTCCTTCAGAACCAATCATCAGATCCTTTAAGGAATATCCTGAACTATTTTTTACAACTTTTCCACCAAATTCTACAATTTTTCCGTTTGGCAGCACAACTTCCAGTCCACGTACATAATCTCTGGTAACACCATATTTTACAGCACGCATTCCACCGGCATTTGTACTAATATTTCCACCAATTGTTGCAGATTTTTCACCTGGATCTGGTGGATAGAAAAAGTCATGATCTTCTACATAAGCTGCAAGTTCCATCAGCAGAACACCAGGTTCTACTGTAATGGTCAAATTTTCTTCATCTAATTCAAGAATATGATTCATCAGACTAGAATCGATCATAATACCATGTTCCATGGCTACAGAGGATCCTACCAGTCCTGTTCCAGCACCTCTTGGAGTTACCGGAATATTATTTTCATAGGCATATTTCATGATTTCTGAAATTTCCTGTGCTGATGTTGCCTTTACAACAACATCTGGATAACTATTTGTTCCACTTAATTCATCGTGGCTATATTCTTCATTAATATTTCCATCATATAAAATTCTTTCTGGATCATTTATGATTTTTTCAATGGCTGCCAGGTCAGCTTTATCAAATTTCTTATAACTCATATCCTTATGCCCCTTTCGCTGCTTTAATCTTTTCAATCAGCTTTGGTATAATATCATAGATATCTCCTACCAGACAATAATGTGCTGTTTTAAAGATTGACGCTTTCTCATCGGAATTGATTGCTACGATACAGTCGGAATGATCCATTCCGGCAACAAACTGAATAGCTCCTGAAACACCACATGTGATAATCAGTTTTGGACGTACAGTTCTTCCGCTCAGTCCTACCTGACATTTAGCTTCTACCCATCCTGCTTCTGCAAGTGGTCTTGTACATGCTACCTGACCATCTAACAGATCTGCCAATTCACGGATCATGGCAAGATCTTCTTCTTTCTTAACACCACGACCTGCTACAACGAGGACATCTGCAGATTCAATAAACTGTTCTGGTTCTTTCTTTACAATATCTAATACATCAACATGAGCTTTTAATTTTGCTTCATCAATTGCACATGTTACGATTTCACCGTGAGCATCTTCTGTACGTTCTGGTGCATTCATGACTTTATAACGAACAGTTGCCATCTGTGGTCTATTATTTGGTGTTAGGATATGAGCCATGATATTTCCACCAAATGCAGGACGAATCTGTGAAAGATCTGTATTTTCATCCATTTCAAGGATTGTACAGTCAGCAGTTAATCCTGTCTTCATTCTTGCTGCAACACGTGGGGCTAACTGTCTTCCTACCGTTGTTGCTCCAGTAAGAATTGCACATGGCTGTTGTTTTTTAATAAAGTCTTCAAAAACAGCTGTATAAGATTCAATTTTAAATCTTGCAAGTTCTGGATAATCATAAACAAATACTTTATCAACACCATAATGGAGCAGTTCCTGAGCTTTTTCTTTGATATCTTTACCCATAAAGATTGCATAAACCGGATGATTAATCTTTGCTGCAAGCTCTTTTGCTTTACCGATCAATTCATAGGTTACTGGATGAATGTCTCCATCTACATGGTCAACATAAACAGCAATTCCGTTCCACTGACTCTTATCGATTTCTTCTTTTTTCTCATCTTCTACATATTCTACTGCACCGGCTGGTCCTTTTTTCACACAAAGTTTGCACATTTTACAAGCTGCATTAATGGAAAGTTTTCCGTCCTTTTCTTCCATTGCACCAAATGGGCAAATATCAACCAATACCTGTGGATCTTCTACTTTTTCCTGATGAATTACTAATTTTGGCATTTCTTTTTCCCCCTTTAGATAAATTTCATTTCTTCAATCATATGGAATAATTTATCTGCTACTACATCTCCATTGTCATCCCATACTTCGTGATGATCGTTGCTTTCCGGAGGGAAAATACGTTTTACCTGTGTAGGTGAACCGTTTAATCCATAATGTGTTTCATCTTTATCTTCCATATCATCCAGGGAGTAAACTTCAATTTCACGATCCTTTGTATCCATTTTCTTTACATAGGATGGAAGTCTTGGCTGGAAAATATCTTTATCTACAGACAAAAGACATGGGTAAGCAACTTTTGCAACTTCAAGTTCTCCTGGGAGATCCATCTCAATTGTAATGCCATCTTTATCTACTTTTGTAATTTTCTTTACATTTGATACACTAGGAATTGTCAGCCATTCTGAAACTTCTGATCCTACCTGAGCTGTATCACCATCTGTTGTCTGTTTTCCACAAAGAATCAAATCAAAATCTCCCATTTTTTTGATTCCTTGTGCAATTGTATAACTGGTTGCCAATACATCGGCACCACCAAATCTACGGTCTGAAAGCAATGCTCCACGGTCTGCGCCCATTGCAAATGCTTCTCTAATAACTGCTTTTGCCTGAGGTGGTCCCATACTGATCACACTGATCGTTCCACCTACTTCTTCTCGAATCTGTAATGCAGTTTCCAATGCATACAAATCATATGGATTCATTTTGGAATCGGCTCCGTTTCTTAACAGTACGCCAGTTACCGGATCAACTTCCACTTTGTTGGAAGACGGTACCTGTTTGATACACACTAAAATGTCCATAATTGTTCCTCCTCTTTCTTAGACCTTCTTCATCTAAAGCTTTCCGCTTGTCCGATTGGTAGTACCAATTTTTCAGGTAAAAAAATTTGGATGCCTCACCTCATCCTTACTTTTTTAAATTGGTACTACCAATTGATAACTCTATTATAGGCATATTATGCAATTATGTCCAGTGATTTTCCGATTTTTCTTGTTTTTTGTAAAAAACACATAAAAAATATGCAGATTCCTCTGCATATCTTTACAATTCTTTGTGAATAATTTTATCAATCATATCAAAATGATCCGCCATTGCTTTCTGTCCATTGACAACATCTCTTTTTAATAAACACTCTACCATTTGTTTATGAGCTTCCTGAAGCATTCCTTTTCGTTTTTCCGTTTGAAGGATTTCTCGACGCATATCTGAAATAAAAATATCCATTACTTCTGACAAGGCATTCAATATATTTAAAATTAATATATTTCTAGATGCTTTTGCAATTGCAAAATGGATTTTCTTATCTAACATTGTTTTTTCATCATCATCTGTACTCTGATCCAGCCGTCTTACATACTCCTGCATCTGAAGAATCTCATCATTTCCTGCATACTTAACAGCAAGCGCATACGCCTGCATTTCAAGTCCAAGACGAATCTGATTAATTTGATCATAATCAAGCTGATCGAGCATAAACATCATAGAAAGAGTATCCACAAGATACCCCTGAAAATCACAAGATACATAATTTCCAGCCCCCTGTTTACTGGAAATAACCCCAACGACACTTAAAATTTTCAGTGCCTCACGAACAGAGTTCCTGCTGACTCCAAGTTGCTCCGACAATTCTCTCTCCGGAGGAAGTGTCTGACCAATCATCAGTTCCTGGTCAAGAATCTGATTTTTGATATGATCCATCACAATTTCATAAGCTTTTTTTGTTTTCTCCATGTTTTCTTTCCTCGTTTAATTATTATAACAAAAAAATATATCCTTGAAAACCCTTGCATTTTGAAAAAAAGAGGTGTAGTATATAAGAAGATTAAATGTAGTATCAAAAACTACATAGTACTTTATTTAAAACCAAATTGACTGGAGGTAGTTTTATGCATAATAAATTAAAAGATCCCGGAAGTGCCATTACACATTTTATCGGCATGATCCTTGCCGCTATTGTATCGATTCCACTAATTATAAAGAGTATTTTATCAGGTGATTATACGAGAATCATTTCACTGATTATCTTTACATTAAGTATGATCGGTCTTTACGGAGCAAGCACAGCTTATCACTCATTTAATATCTCTCCAAGAATTAACAAACAACTAAAAAAATTAGATCATGCTATGATCTTTGTATTAATCGCCGGTTCCTACACACCAATCTGTATGATCGTTCTTGGCGGGACAATTGGTTATGGTTTACTAGCGATTATCTGGACCATTGCTATTCTCGGAATTGTTTTCAAAATGTTCTGGGTAACTTGTCCAAAATGGATTTCATCCGTTATGTACATTGCCATGGGATGGCTTTGCATCGTTGCTATTGCACCAATTATTCACAGTCTGTCCCACGCATCTTTTGGATGGCTTCTTGCCGGCGGTATCATTTATACTGTTGGCGGCATCATTTATGCATTAAAAATTCCATGGTTTGAACACCATTGGAAAAATTTTGGACTTCATGAAATTTTCCATTTATTTGTCATGGGTGGAAGCCTCTGCCATATGATTTTAATGTTCCAAATTTAATTATGATGCTACTTTTCTAACTCCTGCTGATAAGATTCTATTAGCAGGAGTTTTTCTTTTCTTGACAATTTCTTAATCCGTGCCTCCTGACTCATAGCTTCTTTTTTGGAATCAAAAATTTCCAAATAAACAAGTTCTACTGGTCCTCTTCCTCTTGTATATTTGGCTCCCTTTCCGGCATTATGCATTTTTATTCTATGCTCAATATCATTCGTCCAACCAGTATAAAGGCTTTCATCTTTACATTTTAATATGTAAGTATAGTTTTTCACTTTCTTTCTCCCATCTTCGAAGAAAAAACCGCCGATGATGCGGCGGCCTTTTTCTTCTACATCAGCCGGTAACAGCTGTTATTTTCTTCTGTTTTTTATAATATACGATTTTCTTTTTGCTTTGGTTCCAATCTTATTTCAAATATTTTGAAGGGTCAATACTTTTTTTATCTTTTTCCATCTGAAAATAAAGATTTGTACCTTCTAATGTATAATAATCAGTCGGAGCTGCTACCTTTCCAATCACTTGCCCTTTTTCTACAATATCGCCTTCCTTAACTGCCAGATCTTTTACTTGGCCATACAACGCACTATAACCATTGCCAAGATCCATAAGAACTGTCTTTCCATACTCCGGTGTTTTTCTTATTTCTTCTACTTCTGCGCGTTTAACTGCTTTCACAAGTGCATTTTCTTTTGCTTCGATTAAAATTCCATGATTGGTTCGATACTGATCAAGAGATTCAAAATAAATTGTTGCATTCGCACTGTAAGGCATAAGAATATTTCCGGTAAGTGGCCACATAAGTTTTGTTTTTCCATCATAGCTTATGGTCTGCTGTATAGTCTGCCTGCTTTCTTGTTCCTGCTCCGCTGCCGTAGAAGACTGTGTCGTTGCCTGTGTTGTCTTCTTTGTTTTGCCCTGTGTTGCACTGTTTCCTGCGCTGACAGATTCATTTAGCTTTACTTCCTGCTTTGCAATTTCCCTTTTTTCCTTAAATTTTACGCTGTAATATGCCATAATTCCAAGAAACAAAACAAAACCAACGATCATGATCCCGTAATATTTTCGCAATGGAAACGGGTTATCCCTGCTGTTTTTTTTCATTTTCATCACCTCAATGTTAGTCTTACCTTTTTATGCCTGTTTATTCATTTAAATTTACAATTTGAATATTGCTATAATAATATTTCAATATATTTTTATATGTACTTCCATTTTCCGCCATTTTTTCTGCCCCATACTGACTCAAACCAAGACCATTTCCTTTTCCAAGACAAATGATTCGAAGCTTTCCTCCATATGATTCCAAATAAAAATTATTGGATACAAGAGAAAACCACCTTGCAAAATCATTTCCTGAGACAATTCCGTTACCAACCTGAATTTCTTTTACATAACCATTTTCTGTTGCCCGTACAATTCTTAAATTTTTCTTTACATCTTCCACTGTTTTTACTTTTAGATGATGAAACTTTAAATTTTCCCATACATTTCCATATGTTTCTTCTTTTATTGTTACATAATCTGGAGATTCTACATCTTTTACACTATCTTTTGCTTTTAAATATGAAATTTCCTTTCCAAACCATTCTTTCCCGTCCAATGTTGTACCAACACTAACTCCATGAAAATAAGGTTCAATATAATTTCCTTTATAAACAATTACCTTTTTTATTGTTTCACTAACAACCTTTTTTCTCAGTTGATCTGTTCTATCATATTGTTTTTCTCCAAGAATTTTTTTTAACTGTGTATCTGTCTGACTCTGATAGGGAATACTCTTTGCATCCATCGTTCTTAATTTCCCCATCCTTCTTACAATATCCGTTCTTAATATCACTGCCTGCGCTTTCAATGCTTCTTCCTTATCATCCATCGAAATTTGTCCCGGCAATATCGTCAATAAATAAGTTTCCAAATCTAATTTTTTTCCCTGTAAAATGATATAATACCCACTCTTATAAGAAGAAAAATCAATCTCTTTGTCTTTTTTATTTTTAGTCATAGAAACTGTGATCACATAAGGAATTGCTGCAAGCAAAATAAGTAAAAATAACAAATATGACATTTTGTATTTCATCTTCATCCTCCTTTTGTCCGTCTTACTATTTTATGTTACAATGAAGAAAAATATGAAAGGAGAATTTCTTTATGAAAATTTGTTCTTTTACAGTTACTGCAGCAAACGGACTCCATGCAAGACCATGTGCCCACCTTTCTTCTGCTATTCGTAACTTTCAATCCGAAGTCATTCTCGAATTTAACGGACAAAACTACAATGCATCCAATCCAATCTCTCTTATGAGTGCAAATATTGCTTGCAATGACACCATTACCTTTCGGATTTCCGGAGAAGATGAAGAACAGACCGCTGTTGCGATTGAAAACATTTTAAAAGAAGAAGTATAATATGCTTTCGTTTACGCACCTATGTTTCCTATGCTATAATAGGTGGGAATGTCCCAAATAATAAATGAAGAGGAGTTTTTTATGGATATACATGAACTTACCCTGCTTACTGATCTGTATGAATTGACCATGATGCAGGGCTATTTTAAATGCCAAAACAACGAAACTGTTATTTTCGATGTTTTCTATCGGGAAAATCCGTCTGGCTCCAGCTATGCCATTACATGCGGACTAGCTCAGATGATCGATTATATTAAAAATCTGTCTTTTTCCTATGAAGATATCGACTACTTAAGAAGTCTTCACATCTTTGATGAAGATTTTCTAGAATATCTTGCCGGATATCATTTTACTGGAGATATTTATGCAATTCCAGAAGGAAGTATTGTATTTCCTATGGAACCACTTGTAAAAGTAAAAGCACCAATGATGGAAGCTCAATTAATTGAAACCGCAATCTTAAATATTATCAATCATCAAAGTCTGATTGCCACAAAAGCATCGCGCGTTGTTTATGCCGCTGGCGGAAGTGGTGTTATGGAATTTGGCTTAAGACGTGCACAAGGACCAGATGCTGGTACTTATGGAGCTCGTGCAGCTGTGATCGGAGGATGTGATGGAACATCCAATGTCCTTGCCGGAAAAATGTTTGATATTCCGGTTCTTGGAACCCATGCACATAGCTGGATTATGAGCTTTGAAGATGAATATACAGCATTTCGAACATATGCTAATTTCTATCCAGATACTTGTCTTTTGCTCGTTGACACATATGATACCCTGCGCTCCGGTGTACCAAATGCTATCCGTGTATTTCAGGAACTTCATGACGCAGGACAAAAGCCAAAAACTTATGGCATTCGCCTTGATAGCGGTGATCTTGCTTATCTGACAAAAAAAGCTCGTAAAATGCTGGATGAAGCTGGTTTCCAGGATGCTATTATTTCCGCTTCCGGTGACCTCGATGAAAATTTGATTGCAAGTCTTCGCCATCAAGGAGCCCCAATCACGTCTTGGGGTGTCGGCACAAAACTAATTACATCTTCTGACTGTCCAGCCTTCGGAGGTGTATACAAACTTGCTGCATCCAAAAAAAATGGAGAAACAGAATTTACACCAAAAATTAAAATTTCTGAAAATCCAGCAAAGATTACAAATCCCGGAGATAAAACCATTTACAGGATTTATGATAAGGCAACTGGAAAAATTCGTGGGGATCTGATCTGTCTTACAACAGAAACCTATGATCCTGCTTGTGATCTCACAATTTTTGACCCACTGGCTACATGGAAAAAATCTACAATTACTGGAGGTTCCTATGAGCTTCGTGAACTTTTGATCCCTATCTTTGTAAAGGGACAGTGTGTTTATGAACTTCCATCCGTTATGGAAACACGCTCTTACTGCCAGGAAGAACTAAATACCTTATGGGATGAAAGCCGACGTCTTTTAAATCCACAAAATGTTTATGTCGATTTATCAGAACCTTTATATCAATTAAAAAATCAACTATTAGATCAAAAGCATAAGACAACAGAAGGGAGAAATAAATGATACGTTTTTTTGCTGATATACTTTATTTATTCTTATTCCTTATTTTTACAACCCCGCTTTATCCTTTGTTCAACCACTGGAATAAAACTGGCCAATCTCATCGACGTTCTGCTATGGCACAGCACATGGTTATGAAAGCTTTTCAGACCTGCCTTAGATTCGCAGGTGTGAAAATCATTGTTGAAGGAGAAGAAAAAATTCCAAAAGACACCGCTGTTTTATACGTTGGAAACCATAGTAGTTATTATGATATTTTATGTGGTTTCTGTGCAACTCCAACTGGCGCCGGATTTTTTGCAAAAAAAGAAATGGAAAAAATTCCTCTCTTAAGACACTGGATGGAATTTATCAATTGCCTTTTCCTTGATCGAAAAAATATTAAAGAAGGATTGAAAACAATGAATCAAGGAACACAATATTTAAAAGATGGCTTTTCGATGGTCATCTTTCCGGAAGGTACAAGAAGCCAGGATGAAGATCCTCATACATTTAAAGAAGGAAGCTTACGCCCTGCACTCAAAGCCCATGTACCACTCATCCCAATGGCAATTTCCGGGACTGCTGATATTTTGGAAAACAACAAAAAATTTACCGCAAAACCAACAACTGTGCATATTTCTTTTGGAGATCCAATCTATCCAGACCAGATGGAGCGTGCGCAGCAAAAACATCTGGGTGAAACCATTCGTGAAGAAATTATCGAAATGCGAAAAAAACATAAGACAATGGTGTAAAAAAGTGCTATAATACAAAAGATATAGCCACAAAGAAACAGGAGGAAAAGAATATGAACGTTTGGGTGATTCTATTAATCATCGCAGTCATCATTGCCGCAGTATTAGGTGTCCTTTATATTGTCGGTAACAAGATGCAGAAAAAACAGGAAGCACAGAGAGCACAATTAGATGAAATGGCACAGACCGTTTCCATGCTGGTTATAGATAAAAAAAGAATGAAAATGACAGATGCCGGATTTCCAAAAATGGTAATGGATAATGTTCCAAAACGTGCCAAGATGGCAAAAGTTCCGGTTGTCAAAGTAAAAATCGGTCCAAAAATCACACCTTTATTATGTGATGAAGCAATTTTTGATGATGTCCCTGTAAAGACAGAAATTAAAGCAGTTGTAAGTGGTATTTACATTACAGCAATCAAAAACTTCCGAAATGTAGCACCGCCAGAACCAGAGAAAAAAGGGCTTCGTGCAAAACTTGGAAAAAAAGCTTCCCAGTATATGAGAAATAACAAATAAGTTCAAAAAAGGCTCTCAAATCGTTATATTTGAGAGCCTTTTTTTATTTCTTCTTCTCTTCAATTTTTACAATCACATGTCCTTTTTGTGTCGTAATATAGCCAATTCTTAAATATTGACCATCTTTTTTGATATATCCTCCCTGTGTAGATGGAAGATGATATCCAAACTTCTTAATAAACTTATCACCATAGGAAAAATGTACCCCTTTGATATCAAAACTTTCTTCTTCCATATCTTCCTGGTCTTCTCCGCCAACCGATGCAGGAACAAAGTTTTCGACATATCCTTCCACAGTCTTATATTTTCCCTCTTTATAAGTATGAATAATCTGCATATATCCAAACATAAAACGCAGTGCTGCAAGCACACAAATGACCAAACATACTGCTGAAAGCAATTTAAAAAACGGCTTTTTTGCAAAAAACAAAAGCAAAAGGCCAATGATCCCAAGAATTACAAATGGGATAACCCAATGTGCACGTATTGTAAAATTGCTGGCCTCATACAATAGTTTCATAGTTCTTCTCTCCCTCCATTGATTTTCTTACTGTTCACAGTAAGTTAAAACCTCTGAAAAATTCATAGATCCTCCAAATAGATCAAGTGCACTTCCTATCGTCACATCAATCTTATCTTTTCCATGGATTTTTAATGTCCTCAAATCATCAAAATTACGAACACCACCTGCATAAGTTACTGGATTTCCCTCATACTTTGCAAGTATTTCAACTAGTTCCTGATCAATTCCCTGCGCTTTTCCCTCAACATCCACTCCATGAATCAGAAATTCATCGCAGTGATTTTCAAGCTCAGAAAGCAAACGGTCCGTTAAAATCTGATTTGTAAATTTTTGCCACCGATCTGTGACAACATAATAGTTTCCATCTTTTTTTCTACAACTTAAATCCAAAACAATATGTTCTTTTCCAACTGCATCTTCTAAAAGTTTCAACCGATCATAACGTATTTTTCCATCTGCAAATACAAAAGAAGTCACAATTACATGCGATGCACCTTGTTCCATAAAATAAGCGGCATTTTCATTTGTAATTCCGCCGCCAATCTGCAGCCCTTTAGGAAAAGCATGCAAAGCTTTTACAGCTTCATTTTTATCCGCTTCATAATATTGGGAATCTTTTGCATTCAGAAGAATAATATGTCCTCCGGACAATTGATGATTTCTGTATAGTGTACCATAAAAACTTCCATCCTGCATAGAAACAAAATTTTCTTCTGCTTGATTTCCTTGGTCACTTAATGAACCACCGACAATCTGTTTTATTTTTCCATTGTGTATATCAATACAAGGTCTAAATCTCATCTTTGTCTCCTAAAAATCTGTCAATTCCATCAATGCAAAGGCTTCTCCCTGCGGTTCCGCCTTAAATCTCACTCTTTCACCAGTTCCTGGGTGTGTAAATGCAATTCTTGTTGCATATAACCCAATTTGTTGATATTTTTTCTTTGTTTTCTGAAACAAAGGATTATATTTCGTGTCTCCCCAAATTCCAAATCCTCTGGAAGATGTCTGCACTCGAATTTGATGATGCCTTCCGGTTTTTAAATGAATCAGACAATATGTAAGCTTCATACGATCTGTTTCCATCATATCAATGACTTCATAATCAAGAATAGCTTTTTTCGCTTCTTTTGTTCCTTCCGGCACAACTTTGGACTTGTTGGATTTCGCATCTTTTAATAGAAAATCGATCCATGTTCCTTCATCATCTGGAAGCCACCCGGTCAATACGGCCTGATAATCCTTCTCAAATGTATGTTCTTTGATCTGTTCACTTAAACTTGCTGCCGCCTCTTTTGTTCTTGCAAAAACCATGACCCCGCCGACCGGACGATCAAGACGATGTACCACATAAAGTTCCGGCTCTTCTTTTAAATTTTCCTCAAAGAAAATTTGGTTTTTTAATTGGTGCATCAAATCCATATCTCCGGTACGATCACTTGCCACTGGCATTCCCATCGGCTTTTCACAAACAATCAAATCAGCATCTTTATGAAAAATTTTAATATTCTTTCTTTTTCTCATAACATCTCCTACATTTTAAAGCGGTATCCAACACCCCAGATTGTTTCAATGTACTGTGGTTTTGCTGTATTCACTTCAATTTTTTCACGTATTTTCTTAATATGAACAGTTACAGTCGCTATATCTCCAAGAGATTCCATGTCCCAAATTTTATTAAATAACTCTTCTTTCGTAAATACTCTATTGGGATGACTGGCCAGGAATGTCAAAAGATCAAATTCTTTTGTCGTGAACGTTTTCTCCTCTTCATTTAAATAAACTCTTCTCGCTGTTTTATCGATCTTTAATCCGCGAATCTCAATAATATCATTTACATCCATCTGATTATTGACTAAACGCTGATAACGATTTAAATGTGCTTTTACTCTCGCAACCAATTCGCTTGGACTAAATGGTTTTGTAATATAATCATCAGCTCCAAGTCCAAGTCCACGAATTTTATCAATATCCTCTTTTCTTGCAGACACCATTAAAATTGGAATTTCTTTCACCGCACGAATTTTTTTACAAATCTCAAATCCATCAGCTCCTGGCAACATAATATCAAGAATAATCATATCATAGTCATTCTTTAATGCCATTTCCATCCCTTTTTTACCATCTGTTTCTATTTCTACCTCAAAAGAGCTTAATTCCAAATAATCCTTCTCAAGCTCTGCAATTGCAAGTTCATCTTCTACTATTAATACTTTACTCATCTTCTACGCTCCTTTGCTTTTATCAAGTACCTTGTTTAAGGTAAAAAATATGGTTGTTCCTACACGAAGTTTACTTTCTGCCCATATTTCTCCACCATGTTCTTCAATGATCTTTTTACAGATTGACAATCCCAGTCCACTTCCACCGGCAGAATTTCTTGACATATCTGCCCTGTAAGTTCTACGGAAAATATGCGGAAGATCTTCTTTAGAAATTCCCATTCCATTATCTTTGATTTCCACTTGAACTTTCCGATCAAACTCTGTTAGCGTAATACTTACCTTTCCTTTTGCCTTGTTATTATATTTACAGGCATTACTGATAATATTATTAATCACTCGTTTCAACTGTTCCGGATCCGCCGTTACCATCACATTAGAAGAACAATAATTTCGATAAGAGAACATCATGCCTTTCTGTTCAAGATCTGCTCCAATCTCATCCACACAATCTTTAAAATAAGCATTGATATCAATCTTTTCAAAATTGTATGGAATAATATTCGAATCAATCTTTGAATACAGAGAAAGTTCATTGATCAAAACATCCATATCATTTGCTTTATTGTAAATAGTCTTAATGTAACGATCTATTTTCTCTGGTGTATCCGCAACACCATCCATAATTCCCTCAACATATCCTTTAATTGCCGTAATCGGCGTTTTCAAATCATGAGAAATATTGCTGATCAAATCGCGGTTTTGTTTTTCATATACCATTCGAGCATCAATAGAATCTTTCAATTCTGCCCGCATTTCATTAAAAGAATCACATAATTCACGGATTTCTTCTCCTCCACTTTTAATCACAACATCGTTATCAAGATTTCCATCTTTGATCCGTTCTGCTCCTGCTTTTAGTTGTCGAATTGGACCTACAAATTCCCGATACATAAACCATGATAAAAAAGTGCTGGTAAGAATCAAAACTCCAAGTACTGCGAAAAATACTTGAATAATAATATTACGATAGTGTGGAAGAATTACATTCAAATCCGTCATAATAAAAACAGATCCCCTTCCACCATCAAGAAATTTAAAATCTTGTTGTTTTACAAGATAATTTCCTGGCTTACTGACATAAAATCCACGATCCTGATCACTATCTTTATTTCCATAACCTGGAAGTTTTTCTTCAAGTTTTTCTGTACTGCTATTGCTTCCACGATAAATCATAACCCCATTCTTACGCACCAGAAGAAAAGAATCTTTCTGTGAAAGTTTCTGATTTATTTTATCAAGATAACGCCGATCTTTAAATACATCTGGATCAACCATTGTTTTCTTTTCAAGTTCACGATAAATTTCCTTCGTCGAATTATTCATCGTCATCAACGGATTAACAAAACGTTCAAATCCGCCGGCAGATAAATCTGTATTATTGATCCTCACATAACCGACACTTAAAGCGGCAATCGATACAACCATTGCAAAAATTGGTAGTATGATTGCCGGCAGATAGATCAGTCGTACTTTATTTACTGCTTTCATTTCGTTTTCTGCTCCCTTTGTGGCTTTTGACTTCATTGTTACATGATATCCTGACCCTTTTCATCTCATTTATATAGTATAACATAGCCTGCACAAGAAATCAGAATTTGAAAGACTTTTTCTGCGATTTTTTATCGCAAATAGGCCGCAGACTCCAAAATGGACAGCCTGCGGCCTAATATTTTACATTCTTTCGGAAATGAAATCCAGAAGCTCATCTGCTACCTGGTCTTTTGTCATTTTCGGTAGCTGTTTTTCTTCTTTCTCTGTAATAAAAGTAACAATATTCGTATCTGTTTTAAATCCAGCTCCTGCCTCTTTCAGATTATTGGCAACAATCATATCAATATTTTTCTTTTTCAGCTTTCCTCTAGAATTTTCCAGCATATTTTGCGTTTCCATCGAAAATCCACATAAGAATTGTCCTTCTTTTCGGTTGCTTCCAAGAGTTTTTAAAATATCCTTCGTTCGAACAAGACGAATTGCCATATCTTCGTCTTTTTTCTTAACTTTTTCATCGCTAACATCAGCCGGCGTATAATCAGCTACCGCTGCTGCCTTAATAATAATATCTTGATCATCTTTTCTTGCCATCACTTCTTCATACATCTGTGCTGCATTTGTAATTGGAACCGTGTGAACAAACATTGGGGGTTCAAGTGATGTTCTTCCTGTAATCAATGTTACTTCTGCTCCACGCAGCATCGCTGCTTTTGCGATTGCATATCCCATTTTTCCAGAAGAATGATTAGAAATATAACGGACAGGATCGATTGCTTCAATTGTAGGACCTGCTGTTACAAGAATCTTCTTTCCTGCTAAATCTTTTTCTCTTGCAATCTGTCGCTCAATATGCGCTACCAACACTTCTTCCGACGGCATCTTTCCAGCCCCAGAAGTTCCACATGCCAGATGTCCACTGGCCGGAGCAATGATTTCATATCCATAATTACGAAGTTTTTTAAGGTTATCCTGCAGAATGGGATTTTCATACATTTTCGTATTCATGGCTGGAGCAATGATCACAGGTTTTTGACATGCCATCACCGTTGTAGTTAACATATCATCTGCAATTCCGGATGCAATCTTCCCAATAACATTTGCTGAAGCCGGAGCAATCAACATTACATCCGCCTGATCCGTCAGCGATACATGTGCTACATGAAACTGGAAATTTCGATCAAATGTCTCGACAAGACATTTCGTATTTGTTAATGACTCAAATGCAATCGGATTAATAAAATTTGTGGCATTTTTTGTCATAACTACATGTACCTGACATCCACGTTTTACCAGCATACTGGCCACATTTGCCATCTTATATGCTGCAATGCTTCCTGTTACTCCCAATATGACAGTTTTTCCCTTTAACATAATCTTCTCCTACATATCTTCCAGACGTCCATGTCTTTCATAGTTTGTGCATCTTGAAATCTTATTTTCATCATCTACAAATACAACTTTAGGTTCAAATGTTTTTGCTTCTTCTGGTGTCATATCTGCATATGCAATAATAATGATCTTATCACCAGTTGCAACACATCTTGCAGCTGGACCATTTAAACAAATCATACCACTTCCTGGCTCTCCAGGAATTGTATAAGTTTCAAAACGGCTTCCATTATTTACATCTACAATATGTACATGTTCATATTCAAAAATACCAGCTGCTTCCAAAAGAATCGGATCAACAGTAATACTTCCAACATAATCAAGTTCTGCCTGTTTTACAGTTGCTCTATGAATTTTTCCTTTTAACATACTAACGTTCATTTTTTTCTCCTTTATATCATATCTAATCGTTAATTAATGTATTATCAATTAATCTTGTTTTTCCAATATATACTGCCATAGCAAGCATACATTCTCCATCCAATGTTTCAACAGGTTCCATGGATACTGCATCTACTGCTTCTACATAATCAATTTTTGCAAGCGGTTCTGTCTCAATATTCTTTTTCATCTGAGCCACAACTTCTGCTGCATTTTTGTTTGTCTTAGCAAGTTCTTTTCCAAGTTTCACTGTTTTTGAAAGAATCAGTGCTGCCTTTCGCTCTTCCAGTGAAAGATAAGTATTTCTTGAGCTCTTTGCAAGTCCGTCTTCTTCACGAATAATTGGGCAGCCGACTACTTGAATGTCCATATTTAAATCTCTTACCATACGTCTGATAACTGCCAGTTGCTGTCCATCTTTCTGTCCAAAGTAAGCACGATCTGGTGTTACAATATTAAATAATTTATTTACAACCGTACATACTCCGCGGAAATGAATTGGTCTTGTTTTTCCACAAAGTCCTTCTGTTAATCCTGTCATATCCACAAAAGAACAGAAATCATCCGCATACATTTCTTCTGGTTCTGGATGGAAAATCAAATCAACACCAACTTTTTCACATAAAGCTGCATCATGATCCAAATCTCTCGGATACTGTGCAAGATCTTCTGTTGGTCCAAACTGCATTGGATTTACAAAAATACTAACAACAACTTTATCATTATCTTTTCTTGCTGCTTCCATCAGGCTCTGATGCCCTTCATGAAGATATCCCATCGTTGGAACAAGACCAACGCTTAATCCCTGTTTTTTCCATTCTTTTACCTGTTCTCTTACTTCTTTTACTGTTCCAACAATTTTCATTGTTCTCATTTCTCCTTTTAATTATTAATATAATTTTTCTATAATATCATCACTGATTGCATAAGTATGTTCTTTTGCTGGGAAGGTTCCTTCCTTCACTTCCTTCATATAATCAGCCACAGCACCTTTCATAACATCTCCAACCTGTGCAAACTGCTTCACAAATTTTGGTACAAAGTTTCCATACATTGCAAGCATATCCTGATAAACAAGAACCTGTCCATCACATTCCGGACTTGCCCCAATTCCAATGGTTGGAATATGTAATTTCTTTGTAATGATCGCTGCAAGTTTTTCTGGAATTCCTTCCAAAACAACCATAAAAGCTCCTGCTTCTTCTACCGCAAGAGCGGCTTCAATCAGTTCCTGAGCAGCTTTCTCACTTTTTCCCTGTACTCTAAATCCACCAAATGCATTAACAGACTGTGGTGTCAGTCCAATATGAGCACAAACGGGAATCTGAGCCTCAACAATTGCTTTAATCTGAGGGCATACATTCTTTCCACCTTCCAGTTTTACAGCTGTACAGCCTGTTTCCTTCATAATACGTCCTGCATTTACAACTGCATCATAAACAGAAGTATGATAAGATAAAAATGGCATATCTACAACGATTAATGCATTTTTTGCACCACGCACAACTGCTGCACCGTGATGAATCATATCTTCCATTGTTACCGGAATCGTTGAGTCATACCCAAGCATCACCATACCAAGAGAATCTCCAACAAGCATTGTATCAATTCCCGCTTCGTCAAACAGCTTGGCTGTAGAATAATCATAAGCAGTCAGCATAGAAATTTTTTCCCCGTTATCTTTCATTTTCTGTAAGGTACTTACTGTATTTTTCATTTTTCTTCCTCCAAAATTTGTTTCATATCTTCATAAGATACTTCCGGATGCTTTTTTTCCGCTATTTTTATAATCTCTTTTGTCAATGCTCTGTATGTTTCTTTTTGTGTCGTATCAAATGCCTCTAAATGTTTCTCTATTGTCTTTATATCGTGACGTTCTACCGGTCCGGTTAATGCATCCACACTTCCTACTTCAAAAAAATTGTAAAGATTCGTCATTGCCAGAGGCTTCAATGCTTTCATAGCTTCCTCCGTTTTAAATCCACACTGGCATAAAAGTTCCGTAGCTTGATTCATTAGTCCGATCATCAAATTTGATCCAAAGACAGAAGCTGCATGGTACGCCGCTTTATGGTCTGAAGAAATCTTTACTACCGGATTTCCGCATGAAGAAATTAGTGATACAAGATCATCTATGTGCTCTTCATCACCTTCTACGGTAAACAATGCCTGTTTCAAATCCTCATATGCAGTTTCTTTACTCTTAAATGGAAACATTGGATGAACAGAATAACCGTATGCACCGGCCTCTTTTATTCCAGAAAGAACAGCAGAACTCAAAGATCCACTGCAATGACAGATATACTTTCCTTTCATCGGAATTGTTCGAATCTGTTCCCAGACATTGCTAATCGCATCATCTGGTACCGTTAAAAATAGAACATCACACATTGTTAATAATTTATCAATCGAATTAACACGCGTCCTTTTATTATTTCCCGCTCCACCTGCTTTTGCTTGTGTACGGCTGTAAAATCCTGCAACAGAAATCCCGTTGCGTACAAAGTAATCTCCAAGGGAACATCCTACTTTTCCTGCTCCAATAAATCCTACTTTCATAACTGATCACCTACTTTCGTCAGGTGATGTTCTAAAAACATACGGTATGATTTCTTTCAAGAATACCATCCATTTCGTACTATAGCACTATGTATGCAAAAAAACAAGCCATTTTTATAAGATATTTTCAGAAAACAGAAAAAGAAGATGAACCCCCTGCTCCTGTCAGGATTCACCTTCCTTTAGCCATGTATTGTTGACTTACCTCTGCCTAATGCTATAACTTCTTAATGAACCTCTCTTCATTAAAAACATTATTGCATTTATATTGTACCACCTAATTTTCATTGTGCCGTATAGTGGCTTATTTTATAATTTTTCAGGCTTAAATTAAAATATTTATTCTCTGTCAATGGAAGCTTCCATCTTAATCTGCATTTCTCTGACTTTTTTTCGTTTGGGCTGGGAAATTGGTATCTCTTCCCCATTTTTCATGATCAAATATTCATACTTAAACATTTTCACATGGTGATAACTAACCAAAAATGACTGATGGCAATAAAAAAACTGAAATTTCTCTAGTTCTTTATATATCTGCTTCAATGTCCCATAAAACCAGTCCGTTGTACCATCTGAAAATATGATATTAATCTTTTTCCCAATTTTTTCAAAATAGAGAATATTTTTTACATGAATTTTTTTCAATTCCCGCTTCTTTTTATAATAAAAGTAATTATCATCCTTTTTCATCAGTCTAACTGCATTTTGCGTTACCTGAAGGATCTCTTCTTTTTTCAATGGTTTTAATAAAAACTGAAATGGACGTACTGCAAATAAATCCATGGCATATTCTTTTTCTTCTGACATATAAACAATTTTACTATCTTCGTTTTCCATTACTTCCCGAATCATATGCCCAATCTTTATTCCATCAATTCCCCGCATACGAACATCCAAAAAAATCAGATCAAAAAATGCCCCTTCTTTCATAGCATTTACAAATTCAACACCGCTTTGAAAAACCTCTATTATGAAAGGTAGCCATTCCCTCTTTTGATATTCCAACATAATATTTTCAATATACGAACAGATTTCACAATCCTTATCGCAAATTGCGACCTTCCACATCTGACTGCTTTCCATTAATAAAATAACTCCTAATTTTTATTTAGCTCTTCTTTTTCCTGTTTTGCAATCTCTTCCGCACGGGTGCGATATTTTTTTGTCAATAATTTTATCATTTCTTTTAATTCATCTGTCAGCTGCTCTTCCTTTACGCGCCATTCCCAGTTGCCTCCAACCGTAGAAGGTGTATTGATTCTACCTTCCTTTCCAACGCCCATATAATCCTGTAATGGAATGATGACACGATCTGCTCTGGATTCCAATGCAAGAGATGCAAGATCCAGATGAATTTTTCCAGTACGTTCTATCGTACTATATTCCAGATAATGATCTAAAAATTTCTTGTCATCTTCTGATAAATCTTCGAACCATCCCTGTACGGTGTCATTATCATGTGTTCCTGTATAAACAACACAATTTTCCGGATACTTATGTGGCAGATAGATACTATCATCCCATGCTCCAAAAGCAAATTCAAGAACTTTCATTCCAGGATATTTTGTATCACTTAAAAGCTTATGGACATTATCCGTAAGAAAACCAAGATCTTCTGCAATCACATCTTTTTCTCCAAGTGTTTTCTTCATTACTTCAAAAAATTCATATCCAGGCCCTTTGACCCACTCACCATTTACAGCTGTCTCATCTTTTGCCGGAATTTCAAAATATTCGTCAAAACCGCGAAAATGATCCAATCGTAATACATCATATAAAAGAAAATTATGTTCTAATCGATTCATCCACCATTCATAATTTGTCTTCTTATGATAATCCCAATCATACACAGGGTTTGACCATACTTGTCCATCTTTCGCAAATGCATCTGGAGGACATCCTCCAACAACACTTGCATTTCCATCTTTATCTGTCTTAAATAATTCCTTATGATAATGAAAAGCTGTACCTTCCAAAGCTACATAAAATGGAATATCTCCGATAATCTTAATTCCTTTTTCATTTGCATATCCTTTTAAGGAAAGCCATTGTTTTAAAAACAAATACTGACAGAATTTAAAGAATTCTTCACTCAATGCCGGATCCTTTTCATTCATAAATTCCGCATATTCATCCAGCCATCCTTCATTATCCTTTTTAAATTTCTTATATGCATCATTCGGTCGGAATTTCATATAAGCTTTTTTCAGAATCTTTTCACGGCCTTCCCAAACTTTATCATAATCAACTTTTCCCTTATTTTCCTGACGATATGGAAGAATATCTTTTTCCTTTAACAAACCTTCTTCTACAAGTTGTTCTGGATCAATATAATATACACTTCCTGCAAAACTTGAATAAGATAAATATGGAGAATTTCCGGCTCCAATCGTTCCAAGCGGTAAGATTTGCCAGTACTGCTGTCCAGCCTCCGCTAAAAAATCAACAAACTTATATGCTTCTTTTGAAAAACATCCAATTCCATAGGACGATGGCAAACTAAAAACCGGTAATAAAACTCCACTTGTTTTCATTAAACTCTCCTTAACTACACTTTTTACAACGTTAGATATAGTATACCATATTTTTCATTTTATGGTGTTTTTAAATCATGTACAATTAACCTTATATTTCATGATTCTTTATAATCATTCTAATTGTTTCATATAAATACGGTTTCATTTCATCTATCGGTTTTGGTTGATTCATCAAAATTGAGTTATAACAACATCCTCCAAGCAACTCAATAATCATATAGATCATAACTTCCGGCTCACGGAAGTTATGACCTGAATTCTTTAAAAGTTTCATATAAATATCATAGATATTTCTCTGGGCATCATCAATTGGTTCTACTAAAGAATCCTTAAATATTCCCCAACCAAGATGTTTAGAAATGAGCCTCAACAATGTTGGATTTTTTACCAATTCTTCGATCATTTGATCTAGAAGAAAAATAATCTGATCTTCAAAGCTCAAAATATTTTGCTCCATAAGTTCCGCATAAGCCCTTTTAAAAAGTGCAGCTGCCTTATGAGCAATCAATTTATAATGAATATCTGTTTTATCTTTAAAATAAAGATAAAATGTTCCTTTCGCCACCCCAGCTTCATGTGCAATATCCGCGATCGATGTTTTTTGAAATCCTTTGTGCGTAAATAATTTATAAGCCGTCTCCAGCAAAGCATTCTGCTTCTTTTTTTTCTTTTCTTCTATTTTTTTCAAGCAAAATCCCCCTTGTCAGGCAATCACCCAGTTTTATTAATTTTCGGCTATTATTTTCCACTTTCTTGCGCTACCGCTTTTGCTACAGCTTGACATACCCTTTTATCAAATGCTCCTGGAATAATATATTCTTCATTTCTCTCATCATCTCCAATGATTCCGGCAATTGCCTTTGCAGCTGCAATTTTCATTTTCTCTGTGATCTGTCCTGCTCTCGCATCCAAAGCCCCTCTAAAGATTCCAGGAAAAACAAGAACATTATTAATCTGATTTGGAAAATCAGAACGTCCAGTTGCAATTACTTTTGCTCCACCTTTTTTTGCCTCATCCGGCATAATTTCTGGAACAGGATTCGCCATTGCAAAAATAACTGGATCGTTGGCCATAGTAGAAACCATATCTGCAGTTACAATATTTGGTGCAGACACACCAATAAAGACATCCTTATCCTTAATAATATCAACAAGAGGCCCTCTCTGCTTATTCTTATTTGTCTTTTCTGCCATTTCTTTTTGTGCATCGTTCATCCATTCTTCTCCAGGACAAAGCGCACCCTTCTGATCAACAAGAACAACATCTCCAATTCCAAACTGCAGTAATAAACGACAGATTGAAATTCCAGCTGAACCCGCACCATTGATTACAATTTTTGCCTCTTCCATTGTTTTTCCAACCACTTTTAAAGCATTGATAAGTCCTGCTGCAACAACAATGGCTGTACCATGCTGATCATCATGAAAGACAGGAATATCCAATTCTTCTTTTAATCTTCTTTCAATTTCAAAACATCTAGGAGCAGAAATATCTTCCAGATTAATTCCACCGAATGTAGGTGCAATATTTTTTACCGTCTGAATAATTTCTTCTGTATCTTTTGTATCCAGACAAATTGGAAATGCGTCAATATCTGCAAATTCTTTAAAAAGAATCGCCTTTCCTTCCATAACTGGCATTGCAGCTTCCGGACCAATATCACCAAGGCCAAGAACCGCTGTCCCATCTGATACAACTGCAACAAGATTTCCTTTTGCAGTATAACGATAAACTTCATCCTTACAGTCACGAATCTTACGACAAGGCTCTGCAACCCCAGGTGTATAAGCAGTACTTAAATCATCACGATTTTCAACTTTTACCTTAGAACGAACTGCAACCTTTCCTTTATTCTTTTCATGCATTTCCAAAGCCAGTTTATTATAATCCATCGTTATATCTCCTTCTAAAATTTATTGTTTTATATCTTATTATATTATTATACTTTATCGAACGCAGTCCGTCTAGTACGAAGCATCATGTAATTGCAAGCACAAAAAAGCAAAAAAAAAGAAGAATGCTTCAACATTCTTCTTAAAGAGCGGGTGATGGGAATCGAACCCACGTGATCAGCTTGGAAGGCTGGAGTTCTACCATTGAACTACACCCGCACAATGCCCAGAGCCGGAATCGAACCAGCGACACGAGGATTTTCAGTCCTCTGCTCTACCGACTGAGCTATCTGGGCATGTCTCATTTCCGCGACTTCTATACTTTACCATATTATGAGACAGATATCAAGCTATTTTTGAAAAAATTTTTTCAATCAATAAAATTCCCGTTTTGGTGCGGAAAATTTTCTCCTTCGCATTCATAATTGTTGGCTTTGTGCTATGTTCCTCTGCAAGATTTACAAGAAAATCTGCTTCTACCAGAATTTGATAGTCCATTCCATTGATTTGATGATAAGTATGGTGATGCCCAATCAAATAACAAACTCTCTCTATCAGATCCTGATCATAAGAAAGTTTATGTAACATTTGCTTGGCAATTGCAGGTCCCTCCATTTCCTGATACTTTCCTGCACTGCTCTGATACTTCTCTTCACTTATTTTAATCCCAATATCATGAGTAACCGCTGCAACTTCAAGAATCTCCTGTGTACGTTCATCCAAATTTTCCTGTTCTCCAATAGCCTTTGCATAAGCATAAACCTTCAAAAAATGTTGAATACGCTTCGGATCTCCTTCATAATAGATAATCATTTCCTGAATCAATTTTCCAATTTTCATAACGTTTTTCCTTTTTTCCAGCGTTTCCAAAACTTCCAAAATGGCTGTTTGTTTAAAATTTTAATCGCCTGCTGTACATGTTCTTCTCGAAGACCTCCGGTACAAAAATCTGTCTTCACAAGATGTCGATCATATCCATGTCTGTACCAATCATAATCTCCATCATCCAAAATCACAAAATTTTCTACTGGCTCCGGACCATGCTCCAGCCAATCTTTAATTTCATCTTCTCTTCTTCCACTGCTGAAATACTCTGTTTTATCAATGATCTTTAATTGATATTTTGCCAGAGTATCTACAAGAAGCTGGCACCAGTCCTGAATCGCATCACTATGTTCTGCCCATCCATATCTCCAAGAAGAAGACAAAACGATCTTCGCTCCCGTAGCATCTACGATTTCTTTTAAATACCGGATATTCTCTTCATCAATAGGGACCAACTCTTCTCCGCATTTTTCAAATAAATCCTGAGAATTTAATACGCCGTCTACATCCAGAAAAATAACCTTCATTCTTTTCATTCCTCCTTCAAGGCAATACCTTTTATCCCCAGTCAACGATTGTCGGTCTTCATTATACTCTTTCTTGCGATTTCTGGCAATCTTATGCTATTTTATTTTTCGCACCAAATATCCAATGAAA
This sequence comes from Anaerostipes sp. MSJ-23, assembly GCF_018918155.1. Taxonomy (GTDB): domain Bacteria; phylum Bacillota; class Clostridia; order Lachnospirales; family Lachnospiraceae; genus Anaerostipes. Next base: position 14,874 of record NZ_JAHLPY010000018.1, on the reverse strand, counting down.
AAAATCAAAATATAAACAAACCAGATTCTTATGACCCCAAAGGTTACCGGAAGGCATACATTTACATTGAAACGATTTCCCGCCCAAAGCATCAATGTAAGAAAAAGAACGATCACTGGAAGTAAAATTCCTCGAAAGAAACCTCCACTTTTTACAAGAACAATCTGTGCCACAACACTACTCCACAAAGCCATATTAAAAAACATTGTTACAGATAACTCACTCATTCCATATTCCTCCTTCTTTATTTTCCCTATTGTTCCTATTTTATATACAAATCGTATTCGCAAAATATTTCACTTTTTTCTTTTTACGATATTTTTTCTCATTTATTATGTATGAATTTTTAAAAAAAAAGGCATACTAAATTCTGTATTTCAGGCAGTTATGAAAAGGAGGCTTTTTATGGGAAACAAATTTTTAGACTGCACCGCGCTAACCATCACCATCATTGGTGCTATTAACTGGGGACTTATCGGATTTTTCCGATTTGATCTGGTTGCATTTCTTCTTGGAAATATGAGCATGCTTTCAAGAATTATCTATGATCTGGTTGGCATCTGCGGTTTATATCTTCTTACATTTTACAGACACTGTGGAAGAAATATAGACTAATCTTTCATCGTTATTTTTCATAGTATAGAAATTCCCTGAGTCTTTTTCTTTTTCAATGATTCAGGGAATTTTCCTGTCACATTTTCTTCTTTTTTTTATCACGATTTGTTCACAATTTCTCTTTATACTAAAAGCATAGCAAGTGACAAACACAGTTGTTACACAAGCTAATTACTTTTTTTCATACTTTTTCATACATAAAGCCAGGATGTAAATCCTGGCTTCCTCTCCGTCTGTAAAGCAAAACAGATTCTATACAATTTTATGCAAAATCACAAGAAAACATAAAAACAAAAAAATCCCGAAACTTGCTAAATGCATAGTTTCGAGACTTTTAATCGAGAGCGATAGACGGGGTTCGAACCCGCGGTCTCAACCTTGGCAAGGTTGCGCGTTACCAGCTACGCCACTATCGCATAAATTTTTTATTTTTTTCGAACAAAAACTATTTTACTTGATTTTATATCTCTTGTCAATATTTTTTTGATTTTTCTTTTGACAATAACAATTTACCGGGGGGAATGCTCCCCCGGCATCTTTTTATCGAATAAAATTTGTCATAATCTTTTCTTCTGTTGTTGGAATTTCTACTCCAGCTTTCTTTCCTGCTTCAATACACTTTAACAACCATGCCATATTCTGACCTAATGTACGCATAATCTGAAGTCCTTCTGCATCCTGCTTTACTTCTTCCGGTGCATTTCCGTGTACCATTGTCCAGTAATTAGATGATACCACTGGCATCTGATGATAAGTAAAATACTTTAATAAAACATCCAACGTTGCTGTAGTTCCAGCTCTTCTTGCTGATGCTACCGCTGCTGCTGGTTTATGCAGTAACGCGTCTCCTGCCATCGAACATAATTTATCCATAAATTCGATAATCTGCCCTGTTGGAGATGCCCAATATACCGGTGACCCAACGATCAATGCATCTGCTTGTTTTAATTTTTCTGCTGCTGCTTTTACATTTTCCGTATCCGGATTTCCAGCCTGAAAGATTTCTGTCTCAATTCCCTGTTCCCCCAGAGTCTTTGCAACTTCGCTAAGCGCTGTAAAAGTACATCCCTGTTTTCTTGGACTTCCATTCAACAATAAAACTTTCATTTCTACCGTCCTTTCCTGTGCTTTCTACAAATTTCTATTAGCAGAACTTTACTCTGCTGATTTTAGAATAACACTGTTTTTTATACTGGTCAAACGGCATTTTACTTATGAAATTCTTCCACCATCCATATCATAAATCATATCTGCAAAACCCATGGTCGATTCTCTATGTGATGCAATCACAACCGTCTTTCCCTTACTCTCTCGTTCTAAAGATTTTAAAATAATCCCTTCATTTAACGAATCAAGATTGCTTGTTGGCTCATCCAAAAGAAGCACTGAACCATTATGCAAAAACGCTCTTGCAATTCCAATTCTCTGCTTTTCTCCTCCAGAAAGCGCATCTCCAAGCTCTCCAATACTACAGGTTGATACAATTCGTTTCAAACGATTAAAAATAGCAGCAAAACTTGTTCGTTCTGCAAGATATCTGACATTTAAGCTGTGCAGTCATTGTCCATATAAAAATGAATTCTATGAAATTTTAGAACACATTTGTGGATTAAAGCAACTGGAATAACAAAATCTTTGTACCTTGACAGTTTCAAAATATTCTTTATAAATTGATAGGATAAGTCTGCCTTTTTTTAGACTGTATTTGGGTAAAACAGAACGTATTTGAAATAGATACAAAAGCAATGATAGACCATGAGCAACTTTAGTTGCTCATGAATAATTCAGGTTTATCAATATATTTTACCGCACCATTGCCTTTTAACATTTTTTGCTGTGTATATTTTCCATTTGCTGATGTTGCACGATAGACACAATATCCATTTGCTCCGCTAACCTTTTTCCATGTCACGATTGCTGTTCGTTTTTTCCCATTGTTTACCTTCACACCAGAAACTTTTGCAAGAATAGGTTTGGCCTTTACATCCTTTGTATATGCACTGTAAACCTTTGTACCATTAACTTTTTTATAAGCTCGAACTTTATAAATATAAGTACTTCCTGTTTTTAATCCATTCTGCGTATAAGAAAGTAGCGGAACCGCTTTTTGTTTCTTTCCATTCTGATAAACCTCATATCCATCAGCTCCATCAACCTTACTCCAACTTACTTTTACTTTCTGATAATCTATTACGGATGCTTTAATTGAAGATGGAACTTTTATCTTCTGAGACTGATTTGGTATATTAGGACTTTCTGTTTCTATTTTAACTGCCTCCTTCCAATTCATTGCAAAAATTGCTTTCGAAGGGTGCCCCATCGAAGATACACTAACATAAACTCCATTTTTCGAGCGATTTGGAAGCATAAACTGAATTTTTTTCGGCTGTTCTTTTGTCCCTTCTATAATCTCAGCTTCTATTGTTTCCTCAGAATCTGTCTTATAAATCTGCTAATCTGTTCCCCATGCCTTTGTTCCAAATACATTGATTTCTTGTAAAGGTACTTGTACCACCACACTTCCATCTGCCTCTATTTTTACCCTGGCACTTCCTTTGATACAACTTCCTGCCATTGATGTATAAGAATCATCAAATAAATCTACAGCATTCAAGTCTGTCTTCGATGCATTCTGCATCTTCAATGGGATGTCATAACTTCCTCTTGCCAGAGTATTTTGATAATCTCCAAAACCAAATGAAAATTCATTTGCTGCTTTTACTGTTTGTAACACTGCTGATACTTTCACAGGATTTCTATGATTTTGAATTCCAGATACAATACCTGCTGTCATCATTAGCACAAGAACTCCTGTTGTAAGTTTTAACGTTAATCGTTTCATAAATTCATTCTCCTTTACTCTTTCAAGTTTGTTATGACTAACTTTTTATCATGAAAAAGGTTTTTATGTCAACGAAAACAAATTTTTTAAAATCCAGCTTTCTAAAAAAAGAACCATCGGCCTTGACAACCAATGATTCTTTTCTTTCCATTATATTTGCTATATGTACTTTTTATTTTTTAATAGTTACATTAACAGCAGAAGAATACGTTCCATATACATTCTTTCCACTGACACTTCTGTATGCTCTAACTTTATAATAATATTTTTTATTTTTCTTTACTTTCTTATCTGCATAAGTAACTGCTGCATTTCCTTTCACAATTTTTAATTGTTTATATTTCCCTTTTGCGGATGTTGCACGGTAAACATAATATCCGTTTGCTCCACTAACCTTTTTCCATGTCACAGTTGCTGTCATTTTTTTGCTATTATTTACTTTGATGTTAGAAACTTTTCCAAGAACTGTCTTTACAGATTTTTCTACTGTATAATTACTGTAAATTTTTTTATTTTTAGTTACTTGATAAGCACGTACCTTATATTTATAAGTGCTTCCTGTCTTTAAACCACTCTTTGTATAGGAAGTTGCTGTTGTATCTTTTACTTTTTTCCCATTTTGATAAACTTCATAACCAGCTGCTCCATCTACTTTTGCCCAACTAACTTTTGCCTTCTGATAGTCAATGGCAGATACTTTAAAAGAAGCTGGCACCTTCACCGTTGCTGGTGTATCTGGTGTATTTGGTTGATCTGGTGTGTCCGGTGTATTTGGTTGATCTGGTGTGCTTGGCTGATCTGGTGTATCTGGTGTGCTTGGCTGATCCGCACCATCTAATTTTGCTTCTTTCCAGTTAAATGCGAAAATTGCCTGAGCAGACTTGTCTATAATATTTGCCGTTGACTGAACATAAACACCATTTTTAGCCTCTTTTGGCCATGTAAATTGAATTTTTGTCGGTTTATCAGCAGTTCCTTCCACAACCGTGGCATCCACTTTCTGGTTTGTGCCAGGTTGAACAATCTTCCAATTTTTTCCCCATAAAGTAATTTTATTATATACTGTAATTGGTCTTACAGCAACCGTTACAATAGCTTCTCCATCAGATGATACCTTAACTTCCGCTGGTCCATTGATGCAATCCCCGGCTTGAGACTTATAAGAATCACTAAAAATATCAGCCGCATCCAGATTTGTTTTATCTTTATCCTGTAATTTCACCGGTACCTGGTAAGTTCCTTTTTTAATGTATTTTGATAATTTCCTGCTCCAAAGGAAAAACTATTTCCTTCTTTTACCATTTGCGCCGCTGATACAGAGACTGTGTTTCCAATAAATGGAAGTCTGCTTCCTGGTGTCATACTGATAGCCATCATTGCTGCAAGAACTCCTGTTGCACATTTCATACGAAATTTTCTCATAAAACTTCCTCCTTATTAAATGCTTTTTTCCATTACAATATCACTTGTACCACATAAATTCTGTCAATGTCAATCAGAATCCAGATTTTATAAGAAAAAACAAGCAATTTAACATCTTACAATCAATGTTGCCATACTTTCCGGCATCCTCTTCTCTCCAACACTACTTGTCATAAATAGTTGAATCTGTGCAGTGATTTCCCGCTCCGACATGCTTTCAAATTCAAATTCTTTCAATGGTATTTGTATTTTATTATCAACAATCTCAATACTTTTTAAGACATCTTGTCTAGTTCTACATTTTACAGTTTGAATATGCCCAGACAGTATAGCACCTCCTCTCGTCATTGCTTTCATCTCCCGGACTGTAAGTTCTATATATTCTTTTCTAGGTTTCCATAATAATTTTGCCGGTTTTTCAAATCCATTGTCTGCCATCGAAAGACTTTGTCAATCTTTTCCTTGACGATATATAGCAAAATCAACATCATAAATGCCTTCTTTTAAATATTCTCCAAGTTTTTGATAGGATATTTTATGAATTTCTTTTCATTTATTTTTATCAATACTTTCATAGCGAAGATGCATTTTTTCTTTCTGACAAATTTTTTGTATTGTTTCAATATCCACTGTATCAAACATTCCCCCAACTGCCTGTTCTTGCTCTTTCTCTCCAACACCGATCGATGCAAAATATTGATAAAGATCCGCCTCGATCCGTTTATAATAATCAAGAAATTCTTTTCCTTTTCTCGTAAATACTCCTCCAGTCTGTTGCAAAAATCCTTCTTCTCTATACCGTTTAAAACATCTAGAAATTGTTGATCGATTGACACCCATAATTCTCCCAATCTCAGCTTCATTATAATTTTTTCCATCTTCAATCTGTTGTTCCAAAGCTTTTAAACACTGTAGCTGAAACATTTTTGGTTTATAAAACTTCATTGTTTTTTTATACATAATTTCCCCTTTTATATCAAAGACACTGCAAGCGTCACAATCTGATCCTCTCCGACTGATTCTTGTATGTCTTCTACAATAACAAGATGTAAAATTCCTTCCGACAGTTTGTTATTACGGCGAATCGTACAATCGAAAGCCCCTGTAAGAATTCCAAAACAATTTTCTTCTTTTTTCGCCTGTATCCACGTATCCATATAAAAATACATTAGTTCCTTTTCTTTTAACTTTTCATCTTCTATTATCAGATAAAGATAACTTTCTTTTCCAATCACTACTTCTGCTTTTTTTTGAAATTGATAATATTCTTTTGCAAGAATTCTTGGATGATACTTTCCATTCTCAAAAAATGCAACTGGCATCCAACGTTTTCCTTCTGGAAACATAACATTGAAATCATTTCCTTTTGTCATATAAGAATAAGTATGCCTGCTTTCCATAAACATTCGAATTCCAGTCAAAATTTTCTCATCCAGTATGTGTTCGATCGCACAGGCATTTTCTCTTGCGGTACTTCCATCTACACCAGAAACCAATCTTAAAAATTCCGTTAAACACCCTTTCCTTTCCAAACAAGATCTTCCTCTACTTAATCCAATCGGTGTCAAGAACAGACGACGACTTTCATCTTTTAACAAATATCCTTCTGCAAGAAGTTCATCGGTTACTTTTGTAATTCTTGAAAGCGGAAGATTCAATTCTCTGGATAGATCTGATTTCACGATCTGATTTTCCTTTCTTCTCATTTCATACATTGTACTTAGATAATCTTCTTTTTCCTGCTTTGTTACTTCTTTTGCCATATTTTTTCCCTACTCCTTTCTTCTTTGTTTCTATCATACAATCATTTATGACGCAACCAAAACAATTTTCACACATAACCATTTTTTGTAAAAAAAGATTTGCCTCACATTTTGACAAAAAAAGAAGATGTTGCATCCAAACAACATCTTCTTTTTTATTGAGAAATATTCTTAAGAAATACTGTGCTCGATATCATCAAGTTCTGACAAAATTGCCTCCTGCTGCTCGTCAAATAACAAGCCTTTATTATACTGATAATACTTATCACAGCCATTTTCTCGAATAAACCAGACACTATAATAGTTGATATTTAATTCTGTTACAAAGATTACCATTTCCTGACTCTCTCCAAATGCCTGTTCCATAAAAATAAAGGCATTGTTCATGGCATCTTCTGTCTTCTGAATTTGTGTTTCTCTTGCTTGTGTCTCCTTTGCAAATTCCTGACGAATCCGATCAAATTCTGTATCTGGATCCAAATGTTCTTTACGACTAATATTTTCATAATTTTCAAGTGTCGCAATAACATCCATCATCATATGTTCACGTTCTTTTCCTATCTGCTCAGTTTTCTTCTTCTGTTCAAGACCTTTTCGTACTTCATCAAGGACCTGCTCAAGAGTTTTTCCTGTTTTAAGCTGCTTTAACCATCCAAATAATTCTGTTACGAATGCATCTTTTGCATAACTTTCTTTTACCATTTCAGAAATTTTCCCATTTAGCAAGCCAACAACGCTCAGACGTTCATCAAAAGCTGCAAACTTCAATCTTCCAATTGTCTCTTGTTCAAACTGCCCTTGAAGAATTCTTTCAATTCCATAATCTTCTTTATATTTTTTATAAAGTTCATAGTAATTTGCGAAATCTTTAGCAATTTTTAAATGCTGAAGATACTGGAAAATCACTTCACGATCGACTGTCTTCCCAAGTTCTTCATACACTTGAATTAAACGAGAAAGATCTTCCCATCCTCTGGCCGTCACAAAAGCTCTTCCATCCACTGTTGTTTCCATACGGTAAAAATAATCTTTTCTGATTTCAAGATAAGCAAGAATGGCTGGATGAATTCCAGCTTTATAAGCATATTCCTTCCATACTTCATAATTAGCTTCTACATCGATTTTTTTCATACGATCCAAAGTTACCACATCAAATTCACGAACTGATTTATTATATTCTGGTGGATTTCCTGCCGCTACAATAATCCATCCATCTGGAATTTTCTGATTTCCGAACATTTTACATTGTAAAAACTGCAGCATCGTTGGTGCCAATGTTTCAGAAACACAGTTAATCTCATCAATAAATAAAATTCCTTCACTATTTCCTGTTTTTTCTATTTTTTCATAAACTGATGCAATGATCTCACTCATTGTATATTCTGTCACAGAATATATCTCTTTGCCATATTGTCTTTCCCGAATAAATGGAAGCCCAATTGCACTCTGTCTTGTATGATGCGTGATCGTATAAGCAACCAGACCGACTCCACATTCTCTTGCAATCTGCTCCATAATCTGTGTCTTTCCAATTCCTGGAGGTCCCATTAACAGAATTGGACGCTGTCTGATCGAGGGGATCTCATATTCCCCATAGGCATCTTTTTTCAAATAAGCCTCAATTGAGTCTTTAATTTCCTGTTTCGCTCTTTTAATGTTCATTTTCTTCTTCTCCTTCGTCAAGATCCTCTGCATCCACCACCAGTTTAATTGCCCACGCAGGTACGTCTACATCTTCATATTCTTCCTGCATAAAAATAAAAGCAGTTTGATATGGTGGTTTTTTCTTTGGATAAGTTCCTTTTCCATCGGTAAAATACACCAATCCTTTTAGATGATAAAACTCTCCCCGCTCAATCAGCTGATTTACATATTCAAAAGCAGGGCGAAAATCCGTACCTCCTTCTCCACGCAATTCTAAATGATCCATATAATCCTTTAATTCCTTCTCATCGGTAATCTTCTGATCATTTTGTACCATCTCATCACATTGAATGATGTGAATATTTACTTTATGAAAAAAACTATCTTGTTCTGTCAATACATCATAAGTTTCCTCTAAAAATTTTTTAACAAGATCTCCGGAACATGACATTGACGTATCAATGACAATTGCAAAATCTTCTACTTTTTTGACTTCTTTCCACTCCTGAGGCTCAATTAGGGGCATATTCCCATACATAGAAAGTCCATAGCTATAAAAAACATAGTCAAATGAATCTGGATCTACCGTAACCTCTTCTCTCATAACAGCAAATTTTCTTAAAAATGCACGATAATCATAACGGTCTCTGTTTTCTACCTGTACTTGTCCGATCAAATCTCCTGCCTGCTGTGATTCTTCACTTGAAAACGTCTCCATATCTGTCTGTGTTTTTTCACTGATGTTTTTCCATCGATTTTCTACTTCCTGATGTATCTCCTGTTTTGGATCTTCTGGCCAATATTGATGATCATCTACAAGAAACTGCATAGACAATTCTTTTTGCTTCTTTTCATTTAATTTCCACTCTATCAGCTGTCGATAAATTCCTTCGGCAGTAAAAACCTTTAAGCTTCTTTCCAGCTGTGCATAGGTATCCTTTCGAAGCCTTGTCTGTGGTTGATGAATACATCTTAGATGCCAGTGATCAATAATGGATTCTACTGCAATATCACACGCCAAGTTCCACAACACTTTATCCCTATTTTTTCTTCTTGTCAGATGATGCAAAAGACAATGAAGTACCATATGAAGATAAGCTCTATTTGTACGGACTCTGCTCTGACGGTACATTCCGCCAAGAGTACCTGGATGATAAAACATATGAATTCCATCTGTTGCTACAGTCGTAATCGATGGATCCAGTACATAGGAAAAACTACTGAGCGCCACATCTAGAAACCTCATATGAATATATAATTCATTTCTTGTCGCAATGAAAATTCTTTGTCCAAGCTGACTTAAACGATCATTTAGATTTTCTTTCATAATTTTCTTCCTTCATTTTTTATAATTCAAATGTCTTTTTCTTCTTTGGAAATCTTTTGTTTTGCTCATCCATTAAAAGACTCAAAATTTCTGTCTTTTTCTTTTTTGATGCCCAGTCAATCGCAGCCTCAATTCCTTCTCTCGTAAAAAAGTTTTTTCTAGAAAGCATCTCAAGAAATGGCATTTGATCATTTTCTTTCAAATTTTCCATCATTTCTGTCTGATGCTGTTTTAAATAACCTTCATACTGAAGCCAAGAATAATCAGATACACCATATGGCATTAGCATTCTCCCTGCAAGAATTTCCCAAACGACATCTTTATTTTCCTGTACGGCAGCAACCTCAAATAATTGATCATATTTACGGTAGTCAATTTCTCCACGAAAAAAACACTGCCGATACTGGTATCCAGTTCCATGAAAATGTGTTTCAATGATTCTTGCCGGTGTATTTTCTACTGCTTCCTCATAATATTCTGGAAAGAACAAGCGGCTTTTTTCCTTTTGATCTGCATAATAAACTTCCACTTCTAATGGAAACCTTGTATCTTGCACAATATCTTTTAGCGCACTCTTTCCTTCATGATGAATCTGAAGAAATATTTTCTGTAATTTACATCCGGTAAAAATACCTGTTCCTGTACGCAAAAGCGCATCCGAAAAGCCAAGTGTTGTCAAATTTACACATCCATAAAATGCATATTTTCCAATCTCAACTGTTCCCGATGGTAAATAAACTTCTTTTACTCGTTCTCCACAAAACATTTCTAGTGATTCATTCTCAAAAAAATCTTCTCCGATTTTCTCAGTTCGAGCTTCATCTTCTTTTCTTTTATGAGCAGAGAAAGCATAATCTCCAATCTTTACAACCGGTTTCCCGCAAATTTCATTTGGAAGTCTCACAGTATTTTCTCGACAAAAACATCTAAGAATCTCAATTCCCCCAGTTTTTATTTCTCTATATTGAATTTCAAGCATTGCTATCCTCTATCTTTCTGATATTTTCTGTATACACTACTCATTATATAAGACTGACAGAAAATATCAAGATTTGAGAAATTTTCTAATAAATGTTCCATAGATTGCCGCAAGTACTTGCTGAAATAATGTTGCGATAATAACCGGAAAGACAACCTCTGCCGGAAAATATGCTGTTGCAACAACTGCACCCGCACTGATATTACGCATTCCAACGCCAAATGTCATAGAAACTGTCGTAGCTACATCTCTCTTAATCAGCATTGCGGCAATCCATCCAAGTCCATAACCAAATGCTGCCAGAAGAAACATTACCAAAACCACCATCATAAGTTCTTTATTTAAATGTCGGATATATGGTGCTGCTTTGGCAGAATTAGAAATCTGCAAAAACATAATACACATTTTAGAAAATGGTGCAAGTTTCCCAGGCCATACCGTTTTTACCTTTTCTCCACCAAACTGATGAAAACACATTGCAACAATTGCCGGAAGTGCAATCATAAAAATCAGTTCTTCCATCATGTGAGACGCATCAATTGTTACATGTCCTCCAACAAATATATGAAGTGTTGCCGGAATAAAAAACGGAGCAAGAATTGTATCAACAATAACAAGTGATAATGATAATGAACTGTTTCCATGGTAAATAGATCCCCACATCAGCGCTGTGACAGCGCTTGGTACACAAAATTCCAAAACCATGCCTGTTACAAGATTCATATTATTAGGAAACAGAACCACTCCAAGTCCAAAAACAATCAAAGGCATAACAACATGAATACATAAGATGGAACAAAGCAAAGCCAAAGGATGACGGAAAACTCCAACGACGTCATGAAAGCTTGATTTTAATGCCCCAACAAAGGTCATAAAAGCAAAGACGTATGGAACAAGAACATTCCAGTGAATTGTTATATCTGCAAAAGTAACACCAAGCACGACACAGATTGGTGTTACAAGGAAAATCCATTTTTCCATAAACTGATTAAATTTATTTAACATTTGTTTTTACATTCCTTCCAATTTTCCATCATAAAAACTACATCCATGTTTTCCATGCTCTTTCACATAATAAAGTGCCCTGTCTGCATCCTTAAATATACTTTCTCCAGGATTTTCTCTTATAGAAAAGGCAACCCCAACACTCACGGAAACCATAGGAAGTCCATCCTTTGGATTTAACAGCTGCTTATTAATTTCATTAATTTTCTCACTAATCGTATACGCAAGATCACTCGTCATTTCAACCATCACAATAGCAAATTCATCGCCACCAATTCGGCACACAAAATCAATGCTGCGAAATACATTTTTTAATAATAAAGCAACTTTTTTTAAAACTTGGTCTCCCATCGCATGTCCATAAGTATCATTGATAGATTTGAAAATATCCACATCCACAATGATTAATGAAAAAGGACTTTCTCCTTTTTCATAGATGCCTAAAATCTTTTCAAAATATCTTCTATTCAAAAGATCTGTCAAAGCATCATATTCTGCTTCATGTCGAATTAATTTTTGTGATTCTTTGTTTTCTTCATATACTGTGTTATATGTTTCTGCCAGATTCTGAAGTTCTACAGCTCCAATCACCGGAAGAGTTTCTCCAAGTTTAACACTTTCATTATATTTTAAAAGCGGACTGACAATCAATTTTTTCACCATGAAATAATTGATAAAAATAAGCAAAACAAATACCATCACATCAATTACTAATTTTCGATACATGTCTAAAAACATATGATTAGCTTTTGACTGATCATTATGTGTTTGTTTGATTAGAAGATTCATACTTTTCGTAACTTCATTTATGATTTCTGTCCTTTTTCCTTGATATCGCTCATCACAAACCATACTTTGAGCTTTTTCCATCTTTTTTTCTGCAGTAAGACTACTATCTGTCTGAGACAATACTGTATTTTTAATTTCTTGAGGCCATTTTTCTTTCTTAACACCTTTTGCTTCCAGAACAAGCCGCATAGAATAATATTCTGTATTCATCAATTTAACAGAAGAATTTAAAGCAGCCTTTAAGGCCTTAAAGGTATCCGTCCCTCCAAAATATTTTTTCAAATCTGCTAAAGCTTTTTCTCTGCGCATCGTATGATTTGCTTCTTGAAAATATAGATCCATATATTTTTCTTGACCAGTCATAGCAAAAAGTCGCACCTGCTCTGTTAAATAGTCAGACCCATCTTGAAGTTGTTTTGCTGCTTTTTCGACGGTAACTTCCTGTTGTAAGATTGATCTTTAAAATTCGATAAAAAAATACAGACAACATTCCTATGATATCTTCAAGATTTCCTTTATTCTTGTCATATAATGCAATCGTATTATATATTTTTCGTTTCACAACATCCATTTCAAAAGGTCTGGTGAAATAGTCTGTCACTCCCATTTCATACGTTTTCAAAATCGTTTCATCTGTAGAATCTGAAGAAATACAAATTGTAGGAATTCTTTCTAACCACATCCGATCCTTCATAATTTTCAATACTTCATTTCCGTTCATCTCCGGCATATTCATATCAAGAAGTACTAGCCGTAATCCTTCATGATAATTTGTTAAAATTTCAATTGCTTCTTTTCCATTTTTTGCTTGTAAAATATCATATTCATCTTTCAGCATTTCAAAAAGAATCTCTCTATTTATTTCAGCATCATCTACGATCAGTATTTTCTTCTTACATGTATTCAATCTAGTATTCCTCCCACTATATATTTTTCAAACCGGAGAGATATTTCCCCTTATATCACTTTATTCCATCTCATTCTTCATTTTAATCTCTTGAGCCAAATACTTACTTCTTTAACTTTAACACATATTTCTTATTACGTGAAATATTTATCCTGTTTCTTCCCGATTTTTTTCTACTTTCTGAACATATTCTTTTGTATTTTTTACTTTTATTTCTTCTTTTATCCTACCCTGTGCTTCTACAAGACAATCGATAAGAATCGGATTAAATACCCCACATTCACCATCAAGAATCATTTTTATTGCCTGTTCATGACTATATGACTCTTTATAAAATCGTTTGTTTATGAGAGCATCATAGGCATCTGCCAATGCAACAATTTGCGCTGAAATAGGAATTTGCTCACCTTTCAGTCCATCTGGGTATCCTTTTCCATCATAACGTTCATGATGCCATCTGCAAATTTCACATGCAATACGAATCAGTTTTTCATTTTGATAAATATCCAATTTTTTTAAAATTTGAACTCCAATAATTGTATGGGTCTTCATAATTTCAAATTCTTCCGGTGTCAATTTCCCCGGTTTCTTAAATATTTTTTCATCAATGCCAATTTTCCCAATATCATGCATGGCAGAAGCCGTTATAATCATTTGTTGTTCCTCCCAGGAAATATGATATTTATCTGTCTTTCTCATAAGCTGTTCTAAGAGGATTTCCGTTATCAAATTGATATGAAGCACATGCAGACCGCTCTCTCCATCACGAAATTCTACAATCTGGCTGAGAACACAAATTAACATTCTGCTATTCTTTTCTTTTTCATAAATCTGATCTGTTATCAACTGGATCAATCTTCTCTGTTTTGCATAGAGCTTGATCAAATTAAAAATGCGTCTATATACCACATTTTCATTAAATGGAACGCTGATATAATCAGAAGCTCCTAATTCATAGGCTCTCTGAATCTGGCTTTCTGTGTCTTCGTTAGAAATCGCAATGACTGGTATATCGTCAATCCAATGCTCTCGATTCATTGTTATCAATACATCAAAACCATCTATTTCTGGCATCATAATATTTAAAAGAATTAATGAAATTTGTTCACTGTGCTGTTTTAAAAATGAAAGACACTCTTTGCCGTCTCGTGCCTCTATAATATCATACTTTTTCTGTAGAATGTTTTTTAGAGTTTTCCTATTTATCTCTGAATCATCCACTATCATTATTTTTTGCTTAGCTTCCCCTATTTTCCCCATAAAAAGGTCCCCCGATTGATTATTTCCTTCCCACTCCATAACAACATTATTTTTATGTATTTTAGCCTGGTACATCATTCGATCTGCTCTAGAGATTGCATCATCAATCGTTACTCCGCATCGGTCCTTCTTTTAAAAAAGTTTCTGCCAGATGTTATCTTGAACAGGAACACGGCTTCTATGTTTATGCTAAACCGAACCGTTGTGATCCTAAGACTGTTACCAAATATATCGGTCGGTATCTTGGTCGCCCTGTCATTGCCACTTCCAGAATCGATTCTTATATGGGTGATCTTGTCTCTTTCCATTACAATCGTCACG
>NZ_JAHLPY010000017.1 GCF_018918155.1 Anaerostipes sp. MSJ-23 | reverse complement strand
CTTTATCCTTGTTATTACTGTTCTTAAAGAACGTTCGTCGATTTTTACTAAAATCGTCTGAAAAATTCAATTGAATTTTCAAGGTTGTCTTATTGTTCAGTTGTCAATGTTCTGTGATTTGCTTCTGTGTGTAAGAAGCTTTTCTATTATATCACTCTGTTCTTTGTTTGTCAAGAACTTTTTTTATTTTTTTAAGTTGTTTTTTATCAACTTTCGTGTCTCTTGTAAGACACAACTTGTTTATTGTATCACAGTATTTATTCTCTGTCAATACTTTTTTCAAAAAAATTAAATCTTTCAAAAGAAAGATTTAAAAGCGCAGAAGGAGGGATTTGAACCCTCGCACCGCGTAAACGGTCTACACCCTTAGCAGGGGCGCCTCTTCAGCCACTTGAGTACTTCTGCAAATGCCTAAACATAAATACTTTATGAAATTGCATTACGTTTTTTACAACGCTTGAATATCTTACCAAACTCACTTGGGTTTGTCAATACATTTTTCTTATTTTTTTTAATTTCTTATAAAATTAGTCAGGAAGAAGGAAACTCCCTTCTTCCTATTCTCAAAATTATAACAGCTGCTTTTTAAAATCTTCAACCGCTGTCTCATATAAATTATGTCCTTGACTATCAATCACAACAATAACTGGAAACCTTTCTACCTTTAATTTTCTGATTGCCTCTGTTCCAAGATCATTGTAAGCAATGACCTCTGCCTCTTTAATACATTTCGATAATAAAGCTCCGGCTCCGCCAACCGCTGCAAAATAAATTGCCTTATGTTTAATAATTGACTGAATGACTTCTTTTGATCTTTTTCCTTTTCCTATCATTCCCTTTAAACCATGTTCAAGCATCGTAGGTGTATATTTATCCATACGGCTACTTGTTGTTGGTCCTGCTGAACCAATAACTTGTCCCTCTTTTGCTGGTGTTGGTCCCAGATAATAAACAAACTGATTTTCTAATGATACAGGAAGCTCCTTTCCTTCCTGCACTGCTTCATACATTCTTTTATGTGCAGCATCTCTTGCAGTGTAAATCGTACCCGTTAAATACACATAATCTCCAGATTTTAAATTTTCTAATTCTTCCTGTGATGTTGGTATTGTTAAATATTTTTCCATATGTTCCTCTCCTTATAAGACTCTGTGTGAATGACGGTTAACGTGACAACATATATTAACTGCCAGCGGCATCCCCGCAATATGAGTCGGATATGTTTCAATATTTAATCCTAACGCTGTTGTACTTCCTCCAAGACCTCCTGGACCAATCCCAAGCTGATTAATTTCAGAAAGTAATTCTTTTTCAAGGCGTGCAATATGAGGTTTATCCGAATGCTCATCAAGATTTCTTGTCAAAGCTTTTTTAGCAAGAAATGCAGCCTTTTCAAAACTTCCTCCTAACCCTACGCCAATAACCATTGGTGGACAGGCATTTGGACCAGCATCTCGGACAGCTTCTATTACAGATCTCTTAATTCCTTCTTCTCCATCCGCTGGTTTTAACATAAAAATACGACTCATATTTTCACTTCCAAATCCCTTCGGTGCCACCAGAATTTCAAGATTTTCTCCTGGAACAATATCAATATGAAGAATCGCTGGTGTATTATCCTTCGTATTTTCACGAATTAAGGGATCTTTTACAACAGATTTTCGAAGATACCCTTCCGTATATCCCTGTCTTACTCCTTCATCCACTGCCTCTTTCAAAGGCATCCCTTCAATATGCACATCCTGTCCAATATTTAAAAATACAATTGCCATTCCAGTATCCTGGCAAATTGGAATTCTATCTTCACCTGCAATTTGCATATTTTCCTGAAGTTGCCCTATGATCTGTTTTCCCAAAGGACTTTTTTCATCTTCATATGCTTTTTCAAATCGGCATTTCATATCATCTGTTAAAGATAAATTCGCTTCAATACACATTTCTTTAATATTTTTTATAATTTCATCTGTGTGAATCGTTCTCATAACCGCCTCCAAAATTAATGCTTATGTTTCTTCTTTTTCTTCTGAATTGATTTTATCAGCTTTTCCCATTGCTTTCCAATCTGATCTGCCCTTTTAAACTGTTTTTTCTTTATACATGCCTTCATTTTCTTTTTATAATCGGTAATCTCCTGAAGCTGATCTTTCTTTGCCTTAGAAGTATCCATGCTCTCCAGTTTTTTCTCATACTCTTTTAAATTCTGCTTATTTTCCGCAAGAATCATTTTCTCAAACTGATGCATCTCTTTTTTTGCTTTTTCCACATCATCCACATATTGATGATGTACAGCATATTTGTAATTTGTATTCAGCCGATCATATTCTCCATCATTTCCATACAAATTATAATTTGAAAATCGCTGTTGACTTTCTTTTAATCCCTTTTCCATTTTATGAATTGTGGAAATTTTATAGAAAATAAATGCTCCGACTGCACACACTGCAATCAAAAGAAAAAGCACAATCTTCCATTTTCTTTTCTTCTGGTTGTCCATGATCTTTTTTCCTCCGTCACATAGCTATTTCCCATGATTCAGACTATTATATAACAAAAATGAAGGATAGGCAATTTCTACCTATCCTTCATGGAACACCTATTGTTCGTTTTCTTTTATTTCTGCTTCATTATCTTCTTCTACATCTTCCCGGACTTTTGCAATGCTTGCAACCTGAACATCATCATCTACATTCATTACCTTCACACCAGATGTATTTCTTCCAAGAACAGAAATACTGTCTACACTCATACGAATAATAATTCCTTCCGTTGTGATCATCATAATTTCATTATTTTCATCAACGGCTTTTACTCCAACAACATCTCCTGTCTTTTCTGTAATCTTATAGCATTTAACACCTTTTCCGCCTCTATGCTGGGAAGTAAACTCACTCATCATTGTCCTTTTTCCCATTCCATTTGCGGAAACAATTAATAATGCTTCTCCCTGACAGTCAAGCTGCATTCCAATCACTTCGTCATTATCACTCAGATTAATACCACGTACACCCATCGCCGTACGTCCCATACAACGAACATCTTTTTCATGGAAACGGATACACTGTCCATTTTTTGTTACAAGAAAGATATCCTTTTCATTATCTGTAAACTTAACTTCAATTAACTGATCGTCATCTTTCAATGTAATCGCTGCAAGACCAGTTTTTCTTATATTTGCAAAATCCATAATCGAAGATTTTTTAACAATACCATTCTTCGTTGCCATCATTAAGTATTTTCCTTCTTCATAATCCTCGATCGGAATGACTGCTGTAATCTTTTCTCCTGGTTGTAACTGAAGAAGATTGACAATAGCACTTCCTCTGGCAGTCCTGCTGCTTTCCGGAATTTCATAGGCTTTTAATCGATAAACACGACCAAGATTTGTAAAGAACATAATATAGTGATGGGTTGTAGTCATAAATAGCTCTTCAATATAGTCTTCATCGATGGTCTGCATTCCCTTAATGCCTTTTCCTCCTCTACGCTGACTCTTAAAATTATCAACGGTCATTCTCTTGATATAACCAAGTTTTGTCATAGTAATAACTGTATTTTCTTTTGAGATAAGATCTTCAATCGAAATATCATCCACATCAAAGCCAATTTTTGTTCTTCTGTCATCCCCATATTTATCACGAATTAAGATTAATTCATCCTTAATAACTCCAAGAAGAACTTTTTCATCTCCAAGAATCTCTTTCAATTCTTTAATACGAGTCATCAACTCATTATATTCTTTTTCAAGTTTTGCTCTTTCTAAACCATTTAAAGCACGCAGACGCATATCTACAATTGCCTGTGCCTGTGCATCTGTCAGTGCAAATTTTTCCATTAATTCTGCTTTTGCTGCCTGAATATTAGATGCTCCACGAATAATTTTAATAACTTCATCAATATGATCTTGAGCAATCAACAACCCTTCTAAAATGTGAGCACGTTCTTCTGCTTTATTCAACTCATATTTAGTTCTTCTTGTTACTACATCTTCCTGGTGTTTTAAATAATTACCAAGCATTTCGGAAAGATTTAATACTTTCGGCTCACCGTTAACTAATGCTAACATAATAACACCAAAAGTATCTTGTAGCTGTGTATGTTTATATAATTGATTTAAAATTACATTTGCATTTGCATCTCTTCGAAGTTCAATACAAATTCTCATACCGCTCCGATCCGACTCGTCTCGAAGTTCTGTAATACCATCAATTCGTTTTTCTCTTACAAGCGCTGCAATTTTCTCAATCAGACGCGCCTTATTGACCATATATGGAAGCTCAGTTACAATAATCCTCTGTTTTCCATTTGGCATCGCCTCAATATCTGTAACAGCACGTACTTTAATTTTTCCTCTTCCCGTACGATAGGCCTCTTCAATTCCTTTTCTTCCGAGAATTGTCGCTCCTGTTGGAAAGTCTGGACCTTTTACAACATCCAGCAATTCCTCCATTGTCGTTGTACGATCCTCTTGTATACGATTGTCAATAATTTTAATAACTGCATCAATTACTTCTCTCAGATTATGCGGAGGAATATTCGTTGCCATACCAACTGCAATACCTTGTGTACCATTTACAAGCAAATTTGGAAATCTTGATGGAAGTACGGAAGGCTCTTTCTCTGTTTCATCAAAGTTTGGTACAAAATCTACGGTATTTTTATTAATATCTGCCAATAACTCCATGGAAATTTTGCTAAGCCTTGCTTCTGTATAACGCATAGCTGCCGCTCCATCCCCATCAACAGAACCAAAGTTTCCATGTCCATCTACCAGCGGATATCTGGTAGACCAATCCTGAGCCATATTAACTAATGCCCCATAAATAGAACTATCACCATGTGGATGATATTTACCCATGGCATCACCAACGATACGGGCACATTTACGATGTGGTTTATCCGGACCATTATTTAATTCAATCATTGCATAAAGAATTCTTCTCTGTACAGGTTTCAGACCATCCCGTACATCTGGAAGAGCTCTGGATACAATAACGCTCATCGCATAATTAATGTATGATGTTTCCATTGTCTTCTTCAGATCAATGTCATGAACTTTATCAAAAATTGTGTTCTCGTCCATTCTTTTCTTCCTTCCTACTAAATATCAAGATTCTGTACATATCTTGCATTTGCTTCAATAAACTCTCTTCTAGGTTCTACTTGATCTCCCATTAAGGTTGTGAAAGTCAAATCAATCTCAGAAGCAGAATCCTCATCTAGATTTACTCTCAAAAGAATTCTCTTTTCCGGATCCATAGTTGTATCCCATAACTGTTCTGCATCCATCTCACCAAGACCTTTGTAACGCTGAATCTTAATGTTATTATCTCTTCCAATCTCTTCAAGAATCTGATTTAATTCTTCATCACTGTAAGCATACCAGTATTTTTTATTCTTTTCGATTCTAAAAAGAGGCGGCTGAGCCAAATAAACATAGCCATGTTTAATTAGATCTGGCATAAAACGATATAAAAATGTTAATAATAACGTTGCAATATGTGCTCCATCCACATCGGCATCTGTCATAATAATAATTTTATGATAACGCAATTTCTCAATATTAAAATCATCATGAATTCCTGTACCAAATGCTGTAATCATTGCCTGAATTTCCTTATTCACCAGAATTTTATCAAGCCTTGCTTTTTCCACATTTAAAATTTTACCACGCAATGGAAGAATAGCCTGTGTCGCACGAGAACGTGCTGTTTTTGCAGATCCTCCTGCAGAGTCTCCTTCGACAATATAAATCTCACAATTTTCTGGATTCTTATCAGAACAATCTGCAAGTTTTCCAGGAAGACTCATTCCATCCAGTGCAGTTTTTCTTCTTGTTAAATCACGCGCTTTTCTTGCGGCATCCCTTGCTCTCTGTGCAAGAACTGCCTTTTCACAAATAACTTTTGCCACCTGAGGATTCTGCTCTAAGAAATACGTCAGCTGTTCTGCAACGACACTATTTACTGCACCTCTTGCCTCGCTATTTCCAAGTTTTTGTTTTGTCTGACCCTCAAACTGAGGTTCTCCAATTTTTACACTAATCACAGAAGTTAAACCTTCTCTGATATCCTCACCAGAAAGGTTATCCTCTTTTTCCTTCAGCAAATTATTTTTTCTTGCATAATCATTAAAAGAACTTGTTAATGCATTTTTAAATCCAGACAAATGCGTACCACCTTCTGGAGTAATGATATTATTTACAAAACTTAAAGAAGTCTCATTATACGAATCATTATGCTGAAGTGCAACCTCAACATAAACTCCGTCTTTTTCTCCCTCACAGTAAATAACTTGATCATAAAGACTTTCTTTTCCCTTGTTCAGATAAGCAACAAATTCCTTAATTCCACCCTCATAATGGAATATTTCTTCTACTCTTTCTTCACCACGTTCATCTGCAAGAACAATTTTAAGATTCTTGGTTAAGAAAGCGGTTTCTCTTAATCTTGTTTTTAATGTTTTATAATCAAAATTTACCGTCTCAAAAATCGTATCATCTGGCATAAACTGTACGGTTGTACCTGTTCTGTCACTATCTCCTACAATTTTCAGAGGATAACATACTTTACCTCTCTCATAACGCTGCTGATAAACATGACCTTCTTTGTATACTTTTACTTCAAGCCATCTTGATAATGCGTTTACAACCGAAGAACCTACTCCGTGTAATCCACCAGATACCTTGTATCCTCCACCACCAAATTTACCTCCAGCATGAAGAATGGTAAATACAACTTCGACACTGGATACACCTTTCTTTTTATTAATTCCAACAGGAATTCCACGGCCATTGTCCTGTACAGTTACAGATCCATCTTTGTTTAATGTCACATAGATGGTATCGCAGTACCCCGCCAGAGACTCATCAACCGCATTATCTACAATCTCATATACCAGATGATGAAGTCCTTTTTCTGATGTACTTCCAATATACATTCCAGGTCTTTTGCGCACAGCTTCAAGCCCTTCTAGGATTTGAATCTGATCTGCGCCATATTCCCCTTGTTTTTGTGTACCCATAGTCTCCTCCTAATTCTGTTTGATTATTTTTCCTTCTTTTATCTGAAACATTCGCTGAACCGGCAAATGTTGACTAATAAATTCATCCAGGCCAGTACAAGTAATAAACGTCTGTGTATCCTTAATACTTTCCAGCAAATATATTTTACGGTTACTATCAAGTTCTGATAAAACATCATCTAAAAGTAAAACCGGTGTATCATGAAGAACTTCCTTTACAAGCTGTATCTGTGAAAGTTTTAAAGAAAGTGCCGCCGTTCTCTGCTGTCCCTGTGATCCAAATTTACGAATATCAATGCCATTCACAATAAAGCTGATATCATCCCTGTGGGGTCCAATACTTGTTGTTGTATATTTCAGATCTATACTTCTTTTTTTGTTTAATTCTGTTAAAAATATATCATATTCTACGTTATTTTCATACTCTAACTGAATTTCTTCTCGATTTCCAGTCAATTTTCTATGAATTTGTTTTATAATCATATTTAAATGATCAATAAATTTTCTACGATAACGAATAACTTCAGATCCATATTTTACAAGCTGAAGATCCCAAAATTCTAAAGTATCCACTAAATTCGGCTGAAATTTCAATTGTTTCAACAAATTGTTTCTCTGCATTAATATTTTATTATACTTTGTCAAGTGATATAAGTACAGTCTTTCCAGCTGGGATAATTCAATATCCAAAAACTTTCTGCGCTCACTTGGACCATTTTTTATAATTTTTAAATCTTCCGGTGAAAAAAAGATGACCGGAATCTGTCCCAGAAGATCACTGGATTTACGAATTGGAATCCGGTCAATTGCAACACCCTTTACACGGTTTTTCTTTAAATGCATATCCAGCTGATGCATAATATCCTGTTTTTCATAATGAATTCTAATATGTGCCTCATCATGATGAAACTGTATGATTTCCCGATCTTTACTACCTCTGTGCGATTTTGTCGTGGCTGCCAAATAAATAGCCTCCACAATATTCGTCTTTCCCTGGGCATTATCACCATACAAAAGATTCGTTCCACCTGCAAAATTCATCGAAAGCTGCTCATAGTTCCTGTAATTCTTTAATTCTAAAGACTTAATAAACATAATGCTCCCAACTATTTTACAATTTTTACTTCTTCTCCGTCAAAAGAAATTATTTCTCCACCAAAAAGTTTTTTTCCACGACGAGTTTCAACTTCGCCATTTACGAGAACTTCTCCATCCTGAATAACAATCTTTGCATCCAGCCCAGATCCTACAAGGCCAGCGGCTTTTAAAGCCTGACCAAGTTTAATATGTTCGTCTCTTAGTTTAATTTCTATCATGATACTCTCCTTTTTAATGATTAAAATTAACAGGAAGGATTAAATACGTGTAAGTTCCTGCATCATCACGAATATAACAAGGTGCTTTAGGATTTACAAGATAAATGTGAATCTCTTCGTCATCAATGACCCTAAGTACATCCATCAAAAACTTTGGATTAAATCCTATCAGTATATCCCTTCCTTCTTTCTGAATCATAATACTTTCTTCCATAGATCCAAAGAAAGAAGAAATGCTTAATTCTAAAGAATTATCTGTAATATTAATAATAATTGGTTTTTTATCAGATTCTCTAATCAATAAGCTAGCACGGTCTATACAATTTAAGAATTCTTTCTTATTTATTGTAATTTTTGTTTCATAATCACTGGAAAGCATCTGACTTATTTTATAATATTCCCCTTCCAGAAGTCTTGAAACAACTTTTGTACTATCAAATTCAAATAAAATATGTCTTGGAGTTACATAAATTGCAACATCCTTTTCAACTTCTCCTGATATAATTTTAACAATCTCCTGAAGTGTCTTTCCTGGAACAACAACCTTAAATTCATCTGCGCTATCTTTCAATTCAAGTTTACGAATCGAGATGCGATGTCCATCTAATGATACTACGCTCAATTGTTGATCTTTAACTTCAAATAATTCTCCAGTCATCAATTTTGTATTTTCATTATCTGAAATAGAGAAAATTGTTTGACGAATAATTTCTTTTAAAGAAAATTGTGATAATGTAATATTCTTTTCTTTTTCAATCTCTGGAAGTGCAGGAAATTCTGTACCATCCTGACCAATAATGTGGAAACTTGATTTTTCACAAACGATTAATGTGTTAAAATCTTGTGTTGTTTCAATTGTAACATCATTATCAGGAAGTTTACGTACAATTTCTGAAAATAGTTTTGCGTCAAGAGCGACTTTTCCTTGCTCAAGAATTTCCCCTTCAATTGTAGTTTCTATACCAAGTTCCATATCATTTGCTGTTAAAGTAATTGTTCCTGCTCCAGCTTCAATTAAAATACATGAAAGAATAGGGAGTGTTGTTTTATTAGATACTGCTTTAGATACAATACCAACTCCGTGAACAAGATTACTTTTTTTACATATAATTTTCATAAATGTGTATAACTCCTTCCTATGTAAAATTTACTTAAATAAATAAAATATAACCGTAGTCTTCGTAGTAGTAGCTGTGGATTTGGGGATAACCTTAAAAAACCTTGAAAATTCGGGCTTTTCCGATGTGGATAACTTGTGCATAAGCTGGGGAAAAAGGTTGGATAAGTCTCTAGTTATCAACATTCCAAAATTTGGGAATGAATGTTTATACACAGGATATCCACAAGTTATCCACAGTATTTGTGGATAACTCACTTATTATTGCATTATTCCATTTTTTTGGTGATAACATTTATAATATTCTGTAAATTAACATCTTTTTGTAAATCTCTCTCTATTTTTTCCACACCATGAATCACAGTAGAGTGATCTCTTCTGCCAATAAATTCACCAATTTTAACAAGAGAAGTATCTGTTAGTTTTTTACATAAATACATACAAATTTGTCTTGGATATGCGATATCATGGCTTCTTTTTTTGGAAATGATATCACTCGTTTGAATATTAAAATGTTCTGCGACTGTTTTTAGAATCAGATCTGGTGTGATTTTTGGTTTATCTTTACTGTCAATTAAATCCTGGAGTGCAAGTTTAGAAGATTCCAGGCTAATTGGCTGTTTATTTAATTTGGAATAAACTTTAATTTTATTTAAGGCACCCTCCAGATCACGAATATTAGATTTAATATGAGTTGCGATATAATCAAATATTTCGTCATCGATATAAAGGTGGTCAAGTTCCGCGCGTTTTCTTAAAATTGCGATCTTTGTTTCATAATTTGGCGGCTGGATATCCACAGTAAGTCCCCAACTAAATCGGCTTCGAAGTCTTTCTTCTAAGACATCCAGATCTTTTGGCGGTTTATCTGAAGAAAGGATAATTTGTTTTTTAGAATTATATAAAGCATTAAATGTGTGGAAAAATTCCTGCTGAGTACTTTCTTTTCCGATAATAAATTGAACATCATCGACTAAAAGAACATCAATATTTCGGTATTTATTGCGTAGTTCTTCCTGTTTTTTATGCTGAATGGAGTTGATAACTTCGTTTGTAAAGTCTTCACTTGTAACATATAAAACATTTAAACTTTTATTATGCTCGAGAATATAATGAGCAATTGAATGCATTAAATGAGTTTTCCCGAGACCAGCACCACCATATAAAAATAAAGGGTTATAAGCTTCAGCAGGTGCCTCGGCAACTGCAATACTGGCGGCATGAGCCATCTGGTTATTATCACCGATAACAAAAGTGTCGAATGTATATCGTGGATTTAGATTATTGTCATCTGGGATAGAATTCTTTACCGAAGGCTTTTTTGAATTCTTATTTTTTTCGAGTTCGAATTCAATCTTATATTCCTTCCCAATTAAAAGATGAATCGCCATGGAAATATTAAAATCATACATTTTGGTTTTGATAAACTGAATTCCTCTCTCATCATATTTCTCAGGAAGACATAAAACAATTTTATCATCCTGTACATCTGTAATATGAAGTGGTTTGATCCATGCATTGATTGCTGCACTGGACATATCACATTCCTGTTCCAATTTAATAAGTACATCATCCCAGATGTCCTCAATGTTTTTTTTCATGTCTGACATGGCTAATTCGAATCCCTTTCTACATTAATTTTTATAAAAGTGCATAGATGCGCACTATAATTAGTGTATAACAAAAAAAATATTTTTTCAATGTCTGTTTGAGAGTTATCGACAAGTTATGAACAGGTTGTGCACAGAAGAGTGGAAAATTACCCACAGGGTGTGGATAACTTTGTCCACATTATCCACATGTTGAATTGTGTTGAAAAATAAAGATTTTTGACATCTCAAAAAAAGATATACACATGTTATCCAGAAGTTATACACATCCCAAGTATAGATTACCCACAAATTGTGGATAACATTTGATTTATCCACAATATATGTACAGCAATGAATTTCTAAGAAAAAAAGCGATTATTTACTTGACTTTTCCTTAAGTGTCTGGCTATAATAGGAGTGATGTTTTTACGAATATATTATTCATATATATAATCAGATTTTATTAATAAGGAGGTGTTTTGACAATGAAAATGACATTTCAGCCAAAGAAAAGACAGAGATCTAAAGTTCATGGATTTAGAAAAAGAATGAGCACTGCTAACGGAAGAAAAGTTCTGAAGAGTAGAAGAGCAAAAGGAAGAAATAGATTATCAGCTTAGGTCGCAGAGATGTGACCTTTTCTTTTCTCTATTAATAAGGAAGAGACTATTATGAAACATTATCATTCATTAAGGAAAACCAGGGATTTCCAGCAAGTCTATCATAGAGGAAAATCAAAAGCTAACAGATATTTAGTATTTTATTATAGAAAAAATGATTTCGATTATAATCGACTTGGAATATCCGTAAGTAAAAAAGTTGGGAATAGTGTAGTAAGGCATCGCGTGACACGTTTAATTCGTGAAAGTTATCGATTAAATCAGGAAAAAATTAAGAATGGATATGATATGGTAGTAATTGCAAGAAAAACTGCAAAAGATATTGACTACCGTACAATGGAGAGTGCATTTTTACATCTTGTGGAAATACACCATTTAAAAAAGAGTGATCATATTTGAAAAAAATTTTAATTGCTGTTATTAAATTTTACAGAAAGTATTTATCGAAGTTAAAGGGAAGAGGAACTTGCATTTATGTTCCGACGTGTTCGGAATATGCAATTGAAGCCTTGGAAAAACATGGCGTGATAAAGGGAAGTCTTTTGGCTATTTATCGAATATTGAGATGTAATCCATTTTCCAAGGGCGGATATGATCCTGTTCCTGAAGTCAGGAAGGGAAAAAGGTAAGAAAAATGATGTTTTTGGCACAGGCCCAGAATGTGGGCACAGGTGGAATTTTATATCCGATTGTAAGAATTTTCGGATGGGTCATGGAAGGAATTTATAATGTCCTTGCAGCCATGGGAATTTATAACGTCGGATTATGCATTATCTTATTTACGTTAATTTCCAAGCTTCTGATTTTACCATTGACCATGAAACAGCAGCGGTCTATGAAAATTAATCAGGTAGCGCAGCCGGAAATTAATAAAATTAACAAAAAATACAGAAATAAAAAAGATCAGGCATCAATGATGAAACAGCAGGAAGAGATGCGCCAGGTTTATGATAAATATGGAACCAGTCCTACAGGTGGATGCGCGACTACATTAATTCAGTTTCCGATCATCATGTCTTTGTACTATGTTGTACGTGCAGTAGAACGATATATTCCTCAGATTGCAGCAGATTCTAAGATTCATGAACATTTATTTGAGCTGCTTCCAGGAATTAATATTCAGGCAACACCAGGATTTAAACTTAGTCCGTTATTACTTGTACCAATCGCTTCGTTTCTTTTCCAGTTTTTAAGTGCAAAAACATCAATGTCAAATACACAGATGGATGAAAACGCACCAGGAGCAGGTATGACAAAAAGTATGATGTATACAATGCCATTGATGTCATTATTTATGTGTATTACTTTACCAGTTGCCCTGGGTGTATACTGGACAGCAAGTGCTTTATTCCAGTGGATTCAGCAGATTGCTTTTAACTATTACTATGATCATGCAGATATGGATAAAATCATAGAAAAGAGCAGAGAAAAAGCAGCAAAGAAGAAAAAGAAAAAAGGACCTTCATTATATGAAAAGATGCTTGGTGCGGCAGCAGAACAGCCGCAGTCAGGTGAAATTAAGAAAGGTGCCAGTGCAAAATCTACTAAGAATGTAAATTACAGTGGAAATGCTGGTGGAAATTCTAAAGGAGGAATTGCATCAAAAGCGAATGCACTGAATCGAAATAATAAGGGAGGTAAATAGGGAATGGCAGTAAAGAGATTTACAGGAAAGACAGAAGCAGATGCAGTAATGAATGCTGCAATGGAATTAGGAATTCCAAGTACCGACCTGAATTATAAAGTTATTGATTCTGGAAGTAATGGTTTCTTCGGATTATTTAAGAAACCGGTCATTATTGAAGCTAATACGGAGATAAAGACATCCGTTGAGCAAAAACCTGTAAAAGAGATTAAGAAAAAAGAAGAAACAAAAGCGAAAGAGAAAAAACCGGCAAATTATGATAAAAAGATGCCAGGTAAAGCAAAAGAAAATGCTGTACCAAAAGAGCAGAAAAAGACAAAAGCACCAGAGAATATTGATGATATTGTAAAAGATACAGAAAAATATTTAGATGAAGTGTTAAGAGCCATGGGATTAGATCCAAAATTGAACCTATATTATAATCGTAGAGATAATGTTTTAAATATTAATGTCTCTGGGGATAAGATGGGAGCATTGATTGGAAAACATGGACAGACTTTGGATGCACTTCAGTATTTGACAAGCCTTTTTGTAAATAAAGAAAGTGATTCGTTTGTTAAGATTAAATTAGATACAGAGAATTACCGAGAGAGAAGACAGCAAACATTAGAAAAATTAGCTGGAAGTATTGCATACAAGGTGAAGAAAAATAAAAAGCCGATTTATCTCGAGCCGATGAATCCAAATGAAAGAAGGATCATTCATTCTGCTTTGCAGAGAGATCCGGATGTAATTACGAAGAGTGAAGGAAAAGATCCTTATCGTAAAGTTGTTATTATGCTGAAAAAATAAGAGAGAAGGCTGCCTTGGTTAAGGCAGCCTTTTTTGAGGTGAATTATATGAATGCAGATACGATTGCAGCAGCGGCAACCCCAATGACCAGTAGCGGTATTGGAATTATAAGAATTAGTGGGGATCAGGCGCTGCCTATTATTTCAAAAATATTTAAACCGAAAAAAGAAAAAAAGATGGAAGAAGTTCCAACTTATACAGCACATTATGGACATATTTATGTAGATGGAAAAATGCTGGATGAATGCATTGTTCTTGTAATGAAGGGACCACATTCTTATACGACAGAAGATGTAGTGGAAATTAATTGTCATGGTGGTGTCATTGTAATGAAGAAAATTCTCGAGGCAGTTTTGAAGGCTGGAGCAAGACCGGCAGAGCCAGGAGAATTTACAAAAAGAGCTTTTTTAAATGGCAGAATTGATTTGACAAAAGCAGAGGCAGTTATGGATTTGATCCAGTCTAAAAATGAATTTGCACTTACATCATCTTTGAAGCAGTTGGATGGAGTACTTGGAGATAGGATCAGTTCTATAAGAAAGGAAATTATTCACAGTGTTGCATTTATTGAGTCAGCGTTAGATGATCCAGAGCATTATTCTGTGGATGGTTTTTCTGATCAGCTGAAGATTCAAATTGAGGATATAAAAAAGCAGCTCAACCATTTTTTGGAACATGCGGATGATGGAAGGATTCTGAAAGAAGGAATTCAGACAGTTATTGTAGGAAAACCCAATGCTGGAAAATCTTCTGTTTTAAATGTACTTCTTGGGGAAGAGAGAGCTATTGTTACAGAAATTGCAGGAACAACAAGAGATACATTGGAGGAGTCAATTCAGATTAATGGGATTCCTTTAAATATTATTGATACAGCGGGAATCCGAGATACGGATGACTTAATCGAAAAGATTGGTGTGGAAAAAGCAAAAGATTTGTTGAAAAAGGCTGATCTTGTATTATATGTTGTGGATACTTCGGTTCCATTTACAAAAGAAGATGAACAGATTATTGATCTGATTAGAGAAAAACAATCGATTGTCTTATTAAATAAGGCCGATCTTGAAACAATTGTTACAAGAGAAGAATTGAAGGAAAAAGGATTTGAACATGTTGTAGTGATTTCTGCGAAACAAAGACAAGGAATGGATGAACTTTATGAAGCAATTAATAATATGTTTTTCCATGGAAGAGTTTCTTTTAATGATGAAATCTATCTTACAAACATCAGACATAAAGATGCAGTATCAAATGCACTGCATAGTTTAAATCTTGTTCTTAAGAGTATTGATGATGGAATGCCGGAAGATTTCTTTTCGATTGACTTGCTGGATGCATATGAACAGTTAGGATTTATTACGGGAGAATCTGTAGGCGAGGATCTTGTTAACGAAATATTTGCAGAATTTTGTATGGGTAAATAAAGATGAAAAATTTAGAAGAACAATATGATATCGTTGTAGTAGGAGCTGGACATGCAGGATGTGAAGCGGCTTTGGCATGTGCAAGACTCGGATTGGAAACTATTTGTTTCACAGTAAGCATGGATAGTGTGGCGTTAATGCCGTGTAATCCTAATGTAGGTGGAAGTTCCAAAGGGCATCTTGTAAGAGAGATTGATGCATTAGGAGGAGAGATGGGAAAAAATATAGATAAAACCTATCTTCAGTCAAAAATGTTGAATCAGTCTAAAGGACCGGCTGTACATTCTTTAAGAGCACAGGCAGATAAAAAAATGTATTCTATTTCCATGACACAGGTTATGGGAAATACAAAAAATCTAACATTAAGACAAGGAGAAGTTACAGAAATTCTTGTATCAGAAGATGGTAAAATTGAAGGTGTAAAAACTTATTCTGGAGCAGTTTATCATGCAAAAGCAGTGGTACTGACAACTGGAACTTATTTAAAGGCAAGATGTATTTATGGGGATGTCAGTACACATACAGGGCCAAACGGACTTCAGGCGGCCAATTATCTGACAGATTCCTTAAAAGCTCACGGAATACAGATGAGGAGATTTAAGACGGGAACTCCTGCCAGAATTGATAAAAATACAATTGACTTTAGTAAAATGAAAGAACAATTTGGGGATGAACATATTGTTCCTTTCAGTTTCACAAATACAGAAGATGATATTAAGAGAGATCAGATTTCATGTTGGCTGACTTATACAACGGAAGAAACACATAGGATTATCCGTGAGAATATTCAGAGATCTCCTTTATTTTCCGGTGCCATTGAAGGTACAGGGCCACGTTACTGTCCATCTATTGAAGATAAAATTGTAAAATTCCCAGATAAAAATCGTCATCAGGTGTTTATAGAACCAGAAGGAGAATATACGAACGAGATGTACGTTGGGGGTATGTCTAGTTCACTGCCAGAGGATGTTCAGTATCAGATGTATCACAGTGTTCCAGGTTTAGAGAATGCCAAAATTGTAAGAAATGCATATGCGATTGAGTATGATTGTATTGATGCAACACAGCTAAAACCTTCGCTGGAATTTAAATCAATTGAAGGACTATTTAGTGGAGGACAGTTTAATGGAAGTTCAGGATATGAAGAAGCAGCGGCACAGGGATTGATGGCTGGAATTAATGCAGCAAGAAAACTTCAGGGAAAAGAAGCTATTGTATTAGACAGATCCCAAGCGTATATTGGAGTATTGATTGATGATCTTGTAACAAAAGAGACTTCAGAGCCATATCGCATGATGACTTCCAGGGCAGAGTATCGTCTTCTTCTGCGTCAGGACAATGCAGATCTTCGATTAACAAAGATTGGACACGAAATTGGTTTGATTGATGAAGCTCGTTATGAACATCTTCTAGAAAAAGAAAAACAGATTGATGCGGAAATGGAACGTTTGAAAAAAGTAAATGTTGGAGCATCTAAAGAGGTACAGGCATTGTTAGAAAAACTGCAGACACCAACATTGAAATCAGGTTCTAATATGATCGAGTTGATCCGTCGTCCAGAATTAAACTATATGGTATTAGCACCAATTGATAAAGAACGTCCACAGCTTGCCATGGATGTACAGGAACAGGTAAACATTAATATAAAATATGAAGGATATATCCGTCGTCAGTTGTCTCAGGTAAAACAGTTTAAGAAAATGGAGAAAAAAAGAATTCCAGATGATATTCGGTATGAGGATGTTGGAAGTCTGAGAATTGAGGCAAAACAGAAGCTTTCTAAAATTCGTCCTTCTTCTATTGGACAGGCATCAAGAATTTCTGGAGTATCACCGGCCGATATTTCCGTTTTGCTTATCTATTTAGAGCAGATGTATCACAGGAGAACAAAATAAATGGAAAGATTAAGACAAAAAGCACAGACTATGGGAATTGAATTAAATAATTCTCAATTAGCAAAATTTGAGCAGTATTATGAGATGCTGATTGAAAAAAATAAGGTGATGAATCTGACTGCGATTACAGAAAAACAAGATGTCATTGATAAGCATTTTGCAGATAGTCTTGCTTTTATAAAAACAGGAATTGCTTTAGATGGGAAAAAACTTTTGGATCTTGGAACCGGTGCAGGTTTTCCAGGAATTCCATTAAAAATTGCATTTCCGGAATTGGAAGTTGTATTATTAGATTCGTTAAACAAAAGAGTTCGATTTTTAAACGAAGTGATTGATGCATTAGGTCTTGAAAAAATCACAGCGATCCATGGAAGAGCAGAAGATTTTGCAAAACAGAAGGAATATAGAGAAGGTTTTGATTTGGTTGTATCAAGAGCAGTTGCAAATCTTGCAGTGCTTTCTGAATATTGCATTCCTTATGTTGCAAAGGATGGATATTTTTGTCCATATAAATCTGGAGATGTGAAAGAAGAGTTACAAGGAGCAAAAAAGGCGGTTCATATTCTTGGAGGAGAAATAAAAGATATCATTTCTTTTGAAATTCCGGATACTGATATGAGTAGAACTATTTTAATGATTAAAAAAGAAAAGGCAACCCCGAAAAAATATCCGAGGAAAGCGGGGCTGCCATCGAAAGAACCAATCCATTAAAAGAAGATTTTGCAAAGATCTAAAAGACTTTGTGGATTTTCTAAATGAGGAAGATATAAGGTATGTTTTAAATAGCATCCTTCAATAGAGGGATTTAAAACTTGATATTGTTCTAATGTATTTTGTGCATCTGGAATATTCTGACTGATTGCCAAATAAATACTTTGATCAATATTTTGTAATGCATAAACCAGGCTGGAATTCATATAACCACCAGATTGGCAAGCATATAAATATTTTGCGCGGGTTCCTCCTCGGTGTGCATTTTTATAATATTCCTCCATATAGGATTTTTGTACATCTGACGGATTTTGAAAATACTTTTTAAAAAAGCGATGATGTATCATTGGAGTAGAATGCATGATATTATAAATAGAAGTTCCAATGATTGGTGATTCCAGTAAATATTTTAAAAGATTTCGACACTTTGTTGGAAACCGGGATGCAGAAGCCATATTTTGTGGATTAATTAGTAATAATTTATGAAACTGTTCTTTTTCCATGGAACAGGCTTGGATTGCAAAAGAACAAGAATTTCCAGATACGATGACATCTGTCTTCTGACCGATGATATCTTTGATGAAATCGTTGATCAGTTGAACATACATATAGCCGGTATAAGAAATCTTTGGTTTTTCTGATCTTCCACATCCAAGAAGGTCTAATACATAAACGGTATGTTTTTTTGATAAAGGTTTGACTAGCTGACAAAATTCAAGACTGGAACTTCCGCTGTCCAATGTATGAATTAGTAGGATTGGAGTTCCTTTTCCTTGTTTTGTATAAAAGATATTGCCAAAACGCCAAGAATATTCATGCGAATTTTTTGGGGGAAAAGTATCTTTGAAACGCTGAAGAAGAAAGATTATCTGATTCATTAAAAAGATGCCAAAGATACTTAAAATACTGATCAGCGTTATCTTTTTTTGTTTATTGTAGGGTTCCATAGGCAGCTCCTTTCTATGTAAGCTCTGATAGCATTTTATGTTTCTATTATATGCTAAACAAACTTTTGATACAATAATACTTTGATTTCTTCTTTTTTTCGTTTATGATAAGAAAAGGTGGTGCAAATGGGAAATATGACAGAGAAACAGGAATTAATGAGTGAGCTTTATAATTATCTGACCGGAGAAGTCAGAGAACAGTTTCAGGTAAAAGAAGTGCTTGCCAAGGAATTGAGAGCTCTTTTAGAAGAACGAAAACAAAAAGTAAATGATGTGGGAGATCAGACACGCGTTTATAAAATACGCCGTGTATTTTCACCTTTAGATTTTCATGAGGAAGAGGAAGAAAATGATAAAGCTGACACTTCAGAGATTGATCGAGATATAAAAATTAAAGAAAAAGATGCAAGACAGGCAGAACAAAAAGTGCAGATGCTAGCTGAGTATTTGCATGGGATTGAAGAATATCTTCTAGAAGAATCAGATCAGAAGGAATCAGAAGATACCGAAGAAACAAATCAAAAAATTCTATCGTTTTCATCTTTCTGGGATTTGCTTGAAAGTGCTAAAAAGTTACATCCAAAATTAAGAATCAATTATAAAAAAAATGATCAGAAAACAGATGTCATGCTGGACTTTGCATTTTTAAAAGAATTTCAGAAAATTACAGAATTTTTTACAAAGGAAATAAAGGTATATGTCATCAATGTGGAAACAGATATAAAACCAGAAAAGGTTTTGATACAATTTCAGATAAAACCTAAAGTTCCAGCCGATATGTCTGCTTTTCAGGAAAAGAAAAAGAAGTTGACGGATCTGCTTGGAAACGAATTTTTCATTGAACGATGGAAGACCAATACATTAGTGATAAAAGCAAATATAAAATCATAGAAAGGGAAAAATATGAAAAACAAAATTATTGATTTACTAGATCAGACGATTGAAGAATTAGATAAAGAAAAAATTGCAGATATTTTGGAAATTCCGCCAAAAGAAGATATGGGAGATTTTGCATTTCCATGTTTTCAGCTTGCTAAGGTATTTAGAAAAGCTCCGAATATGATTGCACAAGAAATTGCAGAAAAAATTCCACAATCAGAGAATCTTTCAAAAGTAGCAGCTATGGGTCCATATGTGAATTTTTATGTAAATAAAGAAATTTATGTAAAAGAAGTTTTAAACAAAATTGGTTCTGATTATGGTGCATCAGATGAGGGAAATGGAAAAACGATTTGCATCGATTACTCTTCTCCAAATGTAGCTAAGAATTTTCATGTTGGACATTTGAGAACAACAATTATTGGAAATTCTCTATATCATATTTTTGATAAATTGGGATATAAGGTGGAGAGAATCAATCATTTAGGAGATTGGGGAACACAATTTGGAAAACTAATTGTTGCCTATAAAAAATGGGGAAGTAAAGAAGCTGTTGAAGAAAAAGGAATTCCAGAACTTTTGGAACTGTATGTCAGATTCCATAAAGAAGCAGAAAAGGACGATTCTTTAAATGATCAGGCAAGAGAATGGTTTGTAAAGATGGAGCAGGG
This sequence comes from Anaerostipes sp. MSJ-23, assembly GCF_018918155.1. Classification (GTDB taxonomy): domain Bacteria; phylum Bacillota; class Clostridia; order Lachnospirales; family Lachnospiraceae; genus Anaerostipes. The sequence continues at coordinate 35,176 of NZ_JAHLPY010000017.1, read as the reverse complement.
AGATAAAGAAGCTCTGGAAATCTGGGAATGGTTTAAAGATATTAGCTTGATTGAATATAAAAGAATTTATAAAATTTTAAATGTAGATTTTGATCATTATACAGGTGAAAGTTTCTATCGTGATAAAACAGCAGCGGTTGTACAAGAATTAAAAGAAAAAGGACTTTTAGAGGAAAGTGAAGGAGCCAAGATTGTTAATCTTGAAAAGTACGATATGGCACCTTGTCTTGTAACAAAGAAAGATGGAAGTTCCATTTATGCAACTCGTGATTTGGCAGCTATTTTCTATCGTAAAAATACGTATCATTTTGATAAATGTATTTATGTAACGGGATTAGAACAGAAACTGCATTTTGCACAGGTATTTAAAGTGGTTGAATTGATGGGATATGAATGGGCAAAAGATCAGTTGATTCATGTTCCTTATGGATTGGTTAGTCTGGAAGGTGGAAAGTTATCTACAAGAAATGGAAACATTATTTATGCTGAAGATATTTTAAAAGAATCAGTTTCTAAGATTCGAGAGATTATTGCTGAAAAGAATCCAGATCTAAAAGATAAGGAAGATGTTGCTCAGAAAGTTGGTATTGGAGCCATCATCTTTAATGATCTTTATAATCAAAGAATTAAAGATGTTACATTTACATGGGAAAAGATCCATAGTTTTGATGGTGAGACAGGCCCTTATGTTCAATATACTTATGCAAGAGCAGCAAGTGTTCTAAGAAAAACAGGAATTAGCGAAGTTGGAGAGATCGATGCTTCCTTAATTACAGACGATACATCGGTTGCGCTGTTAAAAGAAATTGAAAGATTTCCTGAGGTTGTTAAGACAGCAGCACAGCGTTTGGAACCATCTGTTGTTTCACGTTATGTTATGGCAGTTGCACAAGCGTTTAACAGATTTTATCATGAAAATCAATGTAATGTAGAAGATGAAAATCTTATGAAAGCTAGAGTAAAACTTGTTTTAATTGCAAAACAGGTTATCAAAGATGCTTTAGATTTACTTGGAATTCAGTGCCCAGAGCAGATGTAAGAATAAGAAGATTTTTCATGAGGGAGAGAGAAATAAATTTCTCTCTCCCTCATATTTCACGTGAAACATCATGATAAAAAGCTTTAAAATTGTAAATATGTACACTTTTTTGGGAATATTAATTTGGAAATAATGCGTAGTGCCAAAAAGATATGTTTCACGTGAAACATATAGAAAAGGAAAAAAATAAGTGCTATAATGTTTTCAAAAGGAGAATATTATGGGAAGAACAATTGCAATTGCAAATCAAAAAGGTGGTGTAGGCAAGACAACAACTGCGGTGAATCTTTCGGCAGCATTAGCTGCAAAAGGAAAGAAAACACTCATTGTTGATATGGATCCACAAGGAAATACCACCAGTGGACTTGGTCTGGATAAGAATGATCTAGAAAAAACAACTTATGAAGTTATTACGAATGAATATCCAATAGAAGAGTGCATTCATCAAGATTTGTTTGAAAATCTTTCCCTGCTTCCTGCAAATCGAAATCTAGCGGGTGCTGAAATTGAATTAATGACTGTTGATAAAATGCAGTTTATTATGAAAGAAAGCTTAAATCAAGTGAAAGATGATTATGAATTTATTATCATAGATTGTCCGCCAGCACTTGGAATGTTGACAGTTAATGCAATGACAGCCGCAGATACAGTTATTGTACCAATTCAATGTGAATTTTATGCGTTAGATGGATTGACACAATTAATTTATACCATTGAGTTGATACAGAAAAGTTTAAATCCAAATCTGAAAATAGAAGGTGTCGTATTTACAATGTATGACGCACGAACAAATTTGTCTCTTCAGGTAGTAGAAAATGTAAAATCCTATTTAAATCAAAATATTTATAAAACAATTATTCCAAGAAATGTTCGTTTGGCAGAAGCTCCAAGCCATGGTCTTCCGATTAATTTATATGATGCAAGATCGACTGGGGCGGAAAGTTATGGACTTCTTGCTGATGAAGTTATTGAAAATGGAGGTGCAGAATAGGCATGTCAGGGAAAAAGAAAGGTCTTGGACGCGGTTTGAATACATTAATTCCAAGTGTTCCAATTATGGACAGTGGACTGACAAAAGAAGTGGCAGAAAAGAAAGAAGATCATTCTATCAGTGAGTTGATGATGCCAATTCAGAAGCTTGAGCCAAATCCTCAGCAGCCAAGAAATCAATTTGATGAAGATGGATTGCAAGAACTGGCAGATTCTATAAAGCAGTATGGAATTCTTCAACCTTTATTAGTAAAAAAAAGAGATCATTATTATGAGATTATTGCTGGAGAACGCAGATGGAGAGCAGCAAAATTAGCAGGAATGAAAGAAGTACCTGTCATTGTAAAAGATTTTACAGAACGTGAAATTGTTGAAATTGCATTGATTGAAAATATACAAAGAGAAAATCTTAGTCCGATTGAAGAAGCAATGGCGTATAAAAAGCTGATGCAGGATTTTCAATTGAAACAAGATGAAATCGCAGCGAAGGTAAGTAAAAGTCGTGCTACAATTACAAATTCTTTAAGATTATTGAAATTAGATCATAGAGTTCAAAACATGCTTGAAGATGAAATGATTAGTACAGGACATGCAAGGGCTTTGCTTGGAATTTCAGATGGAGATATGCAATATCAAATTGCAATGAAAGTTTTCGATGAAAAATTGAGCGTTCGTGATATTGAAAAACTTGTAAAAACAATGAATCAGCCCAAAAAAGAAAAAGAACAGAAAGATAAATATTCGTTTTTATATCAGGATCTGGAAGAAACAATGAAACAGATTTTGGGAAGTAAAGTACATATTAAAAATAAAAAAGATAACAAAGGAAAAATTGAGATTGAATATTATTCCCGCGATGAATTAGAAAGAATCGTGGATATGATAAAATCTATTTAGGAGGAACATAATAAGAATGTGGGAAACAATAAGAAGTGTTGATATCCTGTATATTACTATGGGGTTAGCAGCACTGGTGGTTCTATCGTTTCTGTTAATCATTGCGCTTTTTATAAAAACAAGTAAATTAAAAAAGCGTTATGAAAAATTTCTTTCGGGAAATGATGGCAAATCTCTGGAAAAATCTATTTTTGATAGATTTGAAAAAATGGAGAATATTGCGCAGGAACAGAATGTGATCGAAGAAGAAATCAATGATGTTCGAAACCAGTATTCTAATACATATTCTAAAATGAAGATTTATAAGTATGATGCATTTTCGGATATGGGTGGAGAGACTAGTTTTGTTCTTGGACTTTTGGATAAGAACAATGATGGAATGTTATTGAATAGCATGATGAGCCAAAGTGGTACCTATGTTTATGCAAAGGAAATTACCGGTGGCAAATCAAAAGTAGCATTATCAAAAGAAGAAATGATCACATTGGAAGATTGTATGAATCAATAATTTGGAGGAAGATATGTTAGATATTAAATTTTTAAGAGAAAACCCGGATATTGTAAAGAAAAATATTCAGAATAAATTTCAGGACCGTAAATTACCATTAGTAGATGAAGTAATTGAATTAGATAAAGAGAATCGTGAAATTAAACAGGAAGTTCAGTCTCTTCGTGCAGATAGAAATAAATTATCAAAACAGATCGGTGCTCTGATGGGACAGGGTAAAAAAGATGAAGCAGAAGAAGTAAAAAAACAGGTAACAGCTTCTGCAGATCGTATTGAAGAACTGAGTGAAAGAGAAAAAGAAGTTGAAGAAAAAATTAAAAAGATCATGATGACAATTCCAAACATTATTGATCCATCTGTACCAATTGGAAAAGATGATAGTGAAAATGTGGAACTTGAAAGGTTTGGAGAACCAGTAGTTCCTGATTTTGAAGTACCTTATCATACAGATATTATGGAAAGCTTTGATGGAATTGATTTAGATAGCGCAAGAAAAGTTGCAGGAAATGGTTTTTATTATCTAATGGGAGACATTGCAAGACTTCATTCTGCTGTTATTTCTTATGCAAGAGACTTTATGATTGATCGTGGATTTACTTATTGTGTTCCACCATTTATGATTCGAAGCAATGTCGTAACCGGTGTTATGAGTTTTGATGAAATGGATGCTATGATGTATAAGATCGAAGGGGAAGATTTATATCTGATTGGTACAAGTGAGCATTCTATGATTGGTAAATTTATTGATACAACAACACCAGAAGCAGAACTTCCAAAAACATTGACAAGTTATTCTCCATGTTTCCGAAAAGAAAAAGGAGCTCATGGAATTGAGGAACGTGGAGTTTATCGTATTCATCAATTTGAAAAACAGGAAATGATCGTTGTATGTAAACCAGAAGAAAGTAAAATGTGGTATGATAAATTATGGAAAAATACAGTAGATCTGTTCCGTTCTATGGATATCCCAGTACGTACTTTGGAATGTTGTTCTGGTGACCTGGCAGACTTAAAAGTAAAATCTGTAGACGTAGAAGCATGGTCTCCAAGACAGAAAAAGTATTTTGAAGTTGGAAGCTGCTCTAATCTTGGAGATGCACAGGCAAGAAGACTTCGCATTCGTGTAAAAGGTGAAAATGGAAATTACTTTGCCCATACATTAAATAATACAGTTGTTGCACCACCTAGAATGCTAATTGCGTTCCTTGAAAATAATTTAAGAGAAGATGGAAGTGTTGCAATTCCAGAAGTTCTAAGACCATACATGGGTGGAAAAGAATCTATTCAGCCAAAGAAATAGTAAAATTTAAAAAAGGCATCTCAAAATGAGATGCCTTTTTTCTTTATAAGAAAGAGTAAGAAACCATGAAAAAAACAAATATTTTAATTATAGAGGATCATGAACCAATTCAAAAAGAATTAGCCATTTTTTTAGAAAAATATGGATATCAAGTAACAGTGCCGCAACAGTTTGATACAGTTGTAAACGATTGTCTGAAGGAAGACATAGATTTAATTTTATTGGATATTAATCTGCCTGTTTTTGATGGCTATTATATTTGCCGTGAAGTACGAAATCATTCAGATGTACCAATAATTGTTGTAACAAGCCGGAATAGTGAGATAGATGAATTGATGAGTATGAATCTTGGGGCAGATGATTTTATTACAAAACCTTATAATACTCAAATTTTATTAGCTCGCATTACAGCACTATTAAAAAGAACAAAGAAGGTATCCGAAGAAGAAAATATTATAAAATGCAGAGGATTGGAAGTTTTTTTAAATAGGAGTGTTGCGTTATATCAAGGACAAGAAATAGAACTTAGTAAAAATGAAATGAAAATTTTATATACCTTGATTAAAAGAGAAGGATCAATTGTATCTAGAGATCAATTAATGGAAGCATTATGGCAATCTAATGAATTTATAGATGATAATACACTTACAGTGAATATTAATAGATTAAGAAAAAAATTGGAGACAATCGGATTAGAAAAATTTATCACAACCAAAAGAGGACAGGGGTATATGATATGACATTTGGCACATATATAAAAGATCGCAAAATTTCTTGTATGATAGAAATAATTCTTATAGTCTTTATATTCTTTTTCCTTATGATGTTTCAGATGAATCTTTTTGCAATTGTTTATTTAATCAGCATTTTAGTTTTTGTAAAGCTTGTGGGCTTTTTGTATGTTTATTTTAAAAAGCGAAATTTTTATTGTTCTTTACAGGAATCTTTAGAAGGACTTGATAAGAAATTTTTGCTTTTAGAAATGATAGAGCGTCCGGAATTTTTAGAAGGACAGATTTTTTATGATTGTTTGTCTGAATGTAATAAGTCTATGAATGATGAAGTCTTTAAATGTCAGCAACAGTCTTCTTCCTATAGAGAATATATTGAAATGTGGATTCATGAAGTGAAGACTCCTTTAGCTGCAGGAAAATTAATTATAGAAAATCACCCTTCTGAGATTCAAGATATATTAAAAGATGAGCTTAATCAAATCGAGTCGTACTTAGATCAGGCGTTATATTATGCAAGAAGTACAAGTGTAGAAAAAGATTATATGGTTAAGTGCATTGATTTAAGAGAAATTGTGGAAAGTGTCATAAGATCCAATGCAAGAATGTTGATAACAAATAAAATAAAAGTAATATTAAATGAATTATCTTTTTCAATATTTAGTGATGAAAAATGGATAGAATTTATTCTTCAGCAAGTTGTGATAAATGCGGTTAAATATCGGAAAGAGTCCAAAGCAGAAATTGTTTTTGAAGCTAGAGAAGAAAAGGATCGAGTTATTCTTAAGATTTGTGACAATGGAATTGGAATTTCAAAGAGAGATCTTCCTAAAGTGATGGAAAAAGGTTACACAGGGACAACTGGTCGAAATTATAAACAATCAACAGGAATGGGATTATATTTATGCAAGTGTTTGTGTAATAAATTAGAGATTGATTTTTGGATTGAATCTAAAGAAAAAATAGGAACAAATGTATTTATAGGATTTCCAAGAAATTCTATGATATTTCTGAAATAAAAGAAGATGCCATATCGAAAAGTATTCGTATGGCATCTTTTTGTCTGAAGAAACCTTAAGACTTATCATGATCATCGGCAGGAACAAAAGGAGGTTTATATGGATATAGATCTTCATAAGCCTCCAATTCTTCCTCTGTTTTTGGAACAACTTGAATCAATCCGGTACAGTCTGTTGTAGAGCAAACATTGCACATTTCAAAAATATTTTCATCGATTTCTTCGTTTGTCTTTTTTTTATCCATCATCAGTTCGCCTCCTTACAGAGACAGTATGGCTGATTTTTGATAAAATTATTTATCTAATAAAATTAAAGCTATAAAAATCAGATCTTCATCACCGATATTTTCAATTCCATGTCCAGCTCCATCACTGGTAAATGTTGTATCACCTGCATGGATTTTATATTTGTTACCATTATCATTGTAAAGAGCAGTTCCCTGGAGAATATGATAAGCTTCACCTTCATTTTCATGAGTGTGGTAACCTAGAGCACATCCAGGAGGAATAATGACTTTACCAAAAAGGCGGCTACTGTTTTTCATTTCAGTTTCAGATAAAAATGCCATTTTTTTAATCGGCGTGTCAGAACCGTTGGCATCTTTTAAAGTTTCAATTTTGACATCTTCATTTTTTAAGTACATAGATGATCCTCCTAAGTTTTATAATCAAGATTAAATGTATAAATTTAGTATAATCCGTTTCACTTTTATTGGCAATATGACAAAAATGTAAGTTTTCTGTAAGGGAAATCGATGGATAGAGTGTTGCTTCAGTGCTATATTATAGACAAGACAATAAGAGAAACAAAAAAGCAATATCAAATAGATTATGAAAAAATAAGGAGATGGAAAAATGAGTTCTGTATTGAAAGTCGATAATATTGAAAAATATTATGGAAGCAAAGCAAATCTGACAAAGGCAATTGACCGGATCAGTTTTGAGGTAGAAAAAGGGGAGTACATTGGAATTATGGGTGCGTCTGGTAGTGGAAAGACAACGTTGTTAAATTGTATTTCTACAATTGATCATGTAACTGCCGGGAATATTTTGATCAATGGGATGGATATTACAAAACTAAAAGGAAAGTATCTTTCTAAATTTAGAAGAGAAGAGCTTGGTTTTATTTTTCAAGATTTTAATCTGTTAGATACATTAACGGCATTTGAAAATATTGCTTTGGCACTTACGATCATGAAAGCTCCGGCAAGAGAAATTGAGGAAAGAGTTAGATCAATTGCAGAGAAATTAATGATTACAGAAGTACTAAATAAATATCCATATCAGATGTCTGGAGGACAGAAGCAGAGAGTTGCAGCTGCAAGAGCCATAATCACAAATCCATCGTTGATCCTCGCAGATGAACCAACTGGAGCATTGGACAGCAAAGCGGCAAGGATGTTATTAGACAGTATGGACACGATGAATATGGAACTTAATGCAACAATTCTAATGGTAACGCATGATGCTTTTACAGCTAGCTACTGTAAACGTATTTTGTTTATCAAAGATGGAAAAATTTTTAATGAACTTATTCGCGGAAATGATTCAAGGAAACAATTTTTTGACCGTATCATTGAGGTTGTAACATTGCTTGGAGGTGACAGTACAAATGTATTCTAAAATTGCATTTCATAATGTCAAAAAGAGTATGCGGGATTATACAATATATTTTTTAACATTGACATTTGGAATTTGTTTATTTTATATGTTTAATTCTGTTCATGCACAACAGGCTGTTTTAAAACTGAATGAGAGTCAGAAATCCATGATGCATGTTATGTCAATGATTATCAATTGGATCTCAGTATTTGTGGCAGTTATTTTAGGATTCCTCATCATTTATGCAAATCAGTTTTTAATGAAGAGAAGACATAAGGAAATGGGAATATACCTGTTGCTTGGAATGGAAAAACGACAGGTTTCAAAAATTCTTTTGATCGAAACATTTCTAATCGGTGTTTTTGCATTGATCGCAGGACTCATCGCAGGGGTATTTTTATCACAGGGATTAGCAATGTTAACAGCTAGAATGTTTGCCGTACAGATGAAAGAATTTAAGTTTGTGTTTTCTCAAACTGCATTAATTCAGACAATAGTGTATTTTGCCATTATTTTTATAATTGTGATGATTTTTAATGGAATCAGCATATCAAAATATAAATTGATCAATCTGTTAAATGCGGCAAAGAAGAATCAGAAAGCAAAATTGAAAAATCCAATTTTGTCAGTAGTCTTATTTATTATATCGATTGGATGTCTTGGCATGGCCTATCATTTGATTGAGAAAAACCAAATGCTTGCGATTGATACAGATTTTAAGATCAGCATACTTCTTGGAGTAATAGGGACATTTCTGTTTTTCTTTTCATTGTCAGGATTTTTACTGGAATTTGCAAAAAGAAATAAAAGATTTTATTATAACGGATTGAATATGTTTATTTTAAGACAGATCAATTCAAAGATCACAACAACATTTGTGTCAATGTCAATGTTATGTTTAATGCTATTTTTAGCGATCAGTGCTTTTGCAACGGGAAGTGGATTAGCAAGCTCTGTGAAAACAGATCTTGATGATATGACCAAATTTGATTATACATTTTATGGATTATTAAAAAGCGGTTATCAGAAAAATCAAGAACAAAAATTATTGAAAAAAATGAAAGATCTTGGGCTGGATGTGGAAAAAGATGCAAAAGAAATTTTAGCAATCAATGTGTATAAAAATGGTAATTTTAAAAGCAGCAGATATAGTATGGAACCACTCTTGAAAGGAAGAGAAAAATATTCTAATTATACAGCAAGTTATGTGAAAAATCTTTATAGAGTTCCATTAACATTTGTAAAGCTATCTGAGTACAATAAGATTCATAAAAAGCTCGGTGAGAAGGAATTAACTTTAAAAGATGATGAATATGCATTAAATTGTGATTATGGAAATCTGATTCCAATCTTGGAGAAGGCGGCAAAAGATAAGCAAGAGATTAAATTAGACGGAACAACATATAGGATGAAATATGGATTGCAAAAAGATACCTTTATGGTAACAGCAGCAAAAACAGATATGGGAACGGTTGTTTTAAATGATAAAGTAATTGATTCATTAAAGATCAGTGATTCCACTTTATATTTGAATATCAATTGGAAAGGAAACGCCCAGAAAGTATCACAAAGATATACAAAATATTTAAAACAGCTGCTCACAAGCGGTAAAATGCCAAACTCACCATATTCAGCAACGATTTCAAAAGAAGAGGTATATGAACAAAGTACAGGGTTAAGTACGATCATGACTTATATTGCGATTTATATCGGATTAGTATTTTTGATCACTTGTGCAGCAGTACTGGCATTACAACAATTAAGTGAAAATGCAGATAATATCGAAAAGTATCAATTATTAAATAAAATTGGAACTTTACAAAAAATGATCAATCATGCAATCAAAGCACAGATCATTATTTATTTCTGTCTTCCATTGAGCTTAGCGTTAGTACATTCCTATGTAGGAATTAAAACAGCTTCTATTTTGATTTCAACATTGGGACAGATTAATATATCAGAATCAGTAGTACAATCATTAGCCATTGTTTTAGTGATTTATATCGGATATATGATAGCAACTTATCTAGGAAGCAAAAATATGTTAAAAGAAAAATAAAAAAGAAATGGCAGAGTTTAATTTTTCTGCCATTTCTTTTTTTGAGGTTATATGAAAAAAGTTATTTATTGATAGCTTTTCCATTTACATATAATGTATATCCATTAAAATCAATATTACTGTAAGAACTGTCTTTATCATTGAGAGATGTTACATAAGAATCTCCAGTCAGTTTCATCTTAGAAGAAGAATCTAAAGTTAAGGAAATCTTCTTAGCACTGTTCTTAGCATTAATAGTTCCTGTATAAGTGGAGGAATTGCTGAGCTTCATTGTAAGTGTAGATAATTTATCTAAATTGATATTGCCAGTGAATGTCTGTTTGGAAGCATTTAATTTCACAGTACCTCCATTAGATCCACTTTGTCCCCATTCAGATGTTCCTTTGACGGAGAGAAGAGTGTTGCTTCCGTAAGATAATTTTGTATCTGTAAGGTTGATCACTGCATCTGTATTTGTTACAAAGAACATTGGAGCTTTTTTGTAATAGCTGGAATTTTTAGATACAGATAAAGTTGAATTTTTAGCTGTAAATGTTCCAGTTCCAGTAGAAGCATCACCAGACATTGATTGATAAATCATGATACCGGCATTATCTACATTGTTTCGATTGCCAGCACCGCTTGCACTTAGCGTGGAATTTGTCACTGTTGCTGAATTTTTTCCTTCAATGACAACCATTTGAGAACCAGAAGCAGTTCCTTTTGTGTTGTTGACGGAAATGTTTCCTGTGGAATAAATGACAGGTGATCCAGCTCCTTTTGTTGATAAGTCAGAGTTTTTAGCAGTTACAGTTCCTTCTCCACGATCAGTAGCAAGAGAGGCGCAAGAATTACCTGCTGTTTGTACAGTCACATGATTTGCAAGAATTGTTCCGCCATAAGTAGCGTCAAGTCCACGAGCAGAAGCATTACCAGTTGTTGTAATCGTTGAGTTACTGATCTTAATTTTTGCTTTACTTCCAGTTGCAAAAACAGCATTGCTGCCTTTTGCAGAAGTAGTGATTTTTGTATTATTAATCGTTGCAGAAGATTTTGAGGTTACAAGCAATCCGGAATTAGTTCCGTAGAACTCAGAGTTTTCCGTATTGCTACTATCTCCGGAAGATTTTTGAATAACTGCATTTTTTAAAGTAAGAGATCCGCCGTTTTTTACAAGAATCCCACATTGATCTTTTTTTGTGGCTTTATAAGTTCCAGATAAAGTCTTAGAAAATTTTGAGATTATTTTTGAAGCTGTGTATTTCACCGACTTTGTATGACTTTGTGGGGAACTACTTGGTACTCCAGAAGATGCTATGTTAGAATCTTGTGATGGTAATTGGGGCTGTCCGTTAGAAGTCATTAATTTTTGTGTCATGAAGGATTCTCCAAATGTAAGCCCACCTGCAAGTAATAGGGAAATGACGCCATAAGCAATGCTCTTTTTTCCAGATATGAAAGTTTCACGGAATGTTTTCTTATGAAAACTTGAGAAAATCAAGTAAAGAAGACACAGTGAAAAAAGAAAACTTTCCGCTCCAAGAAGAGCAATGGAACTTGTAGAAATCTTCATAGATGGCTGTTTTCCAGAAGGTTGTTTCATATCTGGTGGTTGTTGTGATGAATTTCCAGAACTTCCGGAAGGTTTTTCTGGTGGTCTATTGGTATTTTTGTTATTACTGTTTTTATTGTTTTTATTGTTATCTCCTCCAGGAGTTTGTGTATTTCCAGGTGCACTGCCTCCGGCAGAAGATTGTTGCTGCGTTTGACTGGATGGTGCAGATGGTTTACTTTGTGTCTTTATATGGAAGATTGTAAAGCCAATAGATGCAGCAAGAAGAATCATTAAACTTGTTGTAAGAATATTTTTCTGTATTCGTTTCATTTGTTCTACCTCCTTTTATTTACATCATAAAAAGAAAATGTGTAAGAAATAAGGAGGAAATGTGTAGAAAATAAAAAAATGAATAAATTGTGAATGATTGAATATGAAAGAAAATGATTGACTATGACTGAAATCATGATATAATTAAGATAGATAAGTAAAAAAGGAAGTGGTGAAATGCTGGCGCAGGAACGGTTTGAGAAAATTTTAGAATTGCTCAGAGTTGAGCAATCTGTTACAGTTACTGAGCTGACAGAAAAACTAAATATTTCAGAATCTACGATTCGTCGAGATTTGACAGCTTTGGATCAACAAGGGCTTCTGATTAAAGTATATGGGGGAGCGACAGCAGTAAAATCTGTATTGGCACGTGAGGAAGCAGTTGCACAGAAGTCTGGAAAAAATTTAAAAGAAAAACAGGAAATTGCCAAATATGCGTCCAGCTGTATTTTACCTGGAGATTTTGTTTATATTGATGCAGGAACAACGACAGAGCTGATGGTTGATTTCCTAGGGAAAAAAGATGTCACTTATGTAACAAATGGGATCAGTCATGCAAGAAAACTAATGAATAAAGGAAGCCGAGTCTTTTTATTAGGAGGCGAAATCAAAGCTGTAACAGAAGCAATCATTGGAGAAGATGCGCTCGAAGATCTTGAAAAATATAATTTTACAAAGGGATTTTTTGGAACAAATGGTGTAGATCAAATAAGCGGATTCACAACTCCGGATTTAAAGGAAGCAGCTGTAAAGAGAAAGGCAGCAGAACATTGTAGCCAGATATTTGTTTTGGCAGATCATAGTAAATTTGATCAGGTATCACCGGTAAAATTTGCAGATCTTAAAGATGCAGTGGTTATTACCGATCAGCTTGAAAATAAAAAATATCAGAAGTTAACAACGATCAAGGAGGTATTTTCATGATTTATACAGTAACATTTAATCCGGCCATTGATTATGTGATTAAGGTAGACAATCTAACACTTGGAATGGTAAACCGTACGACAAGAGAAGATATATATTGCGGAGGAAAAGGTATCAACGTATCTAATGTTTTATCTAATCTTGGGATTGACAGTGTTGGTCTTGGTTTTATCGCTGGATTTACAGGAGATGCAATTGAAGCTGGAGCAAAAGAACTTGGCTTTACCCCAGATTTTATTCGATTGAGAGAGGGAATGACAAGAATCAATGTAAAAATAAAATCAAATGAAGAAAGTGAAATTAATGGAATGGGTCCAGTTATTCATGAAGATGAACTGCAAGTTATGTATGAAAAATTGGATCAGTTAAAAGATGGAGATATGCTTGTATTGGCAGGAAGCATCCCTGCAAGTCTTCCAGAAGATATTTATGAAAAAATCATGGAACGATTACAGGAAAAGAAAATTCAGATTGTTGTTGATGCGACAAAAGATCTTTTATTAAATGTATTAAAATATCATCCATTCCTTATTAAGCCAAATAACCATGAACTTGGAGAAATGTTTGGTGTTGTATTAAAAGGAAATGATGAAATTATTGAATATGCAAAAAAACTTCAAGAGAAAGGTGCAAGAAATGTTCTTGTATCCATGGCTGGAGATGGTGCAATTCTTGTAACAGAGGATGGACAAGTTCATATTTCTCCATGCCCGAAGGGAGAAGTAAAGAACTCTGTTGGAGCCGGAGATTCTATGGTTGCCGGATTTATTACAGGTTATATTAGAAGTAATGGAGATTATAATGAGGCATTAAAGATGGGAACGGCAGCTGGAAGTGCGAGTGCATTCTCTGAAGATCTTGCGACTGGTGAAAAGATTATGGAATTATATTCTCAATTATAATGCAAATATAAGAGTGCTGTGATAAAATGAGTCTGAGCAATCAGGCTCATTTTTATTACTTCATAGGAAATTTGTCGCTGAAGCGATCCAACGCAGGCGGACAATTCTGTAGAACAGGATTCTTTTTTGTATATATGAAAAATGCTTGATGAAGAAAGGAACCATTAGAGAAAATGACAAAACAGGAAGCAAGAAAAATCATCAAAGAAAGAAAACAGCAGCTTTCTGATGATTATAAAAAACAGGCAGATAAAGATATTTTTCAACGATTAATAGATAGCAAGGAATATAAGAATGCAAAAACTCTATTTTGCTATGTCAGTATGAAAAATGAGACGGATACATGGATGTTCATTCGCAGGGCATTGGAAGATGGGAAAGTTGTTGGAGTTCCAATCTGTATTGGAAAAGGAATAATGGAAGTAAGAGAAATTCATAGTTTTTCAGACCTTAAGGAAGGCGCATATGGAATTATGGAGCCAAAGGATGACTGCAGAACAATGGATAAGAATGAATTTGAACTTGGAATCATACCATGTGTTTCCGCAGATCGACAGAGGAAGAGACTTGGACATGGAGCTGGATATTATGATCGTTATTTGCAAGGAACAGATTTCTTTAAAATTATGATATGCTGGGAAGAACTTCTTTTAGATGAGATACCGGTAGATACACATGATATTGTCATGGATCGATTGATTACAGAAAAAAATTAATTGTATGAGATATTTTCAGAGAGAAGATTGTATAAAAGATAGAGAGGTATTTCGTTGGGAAAGGAGAAACTAAATGAAGAAAATATGGAAGAAGATCGCAAGAGTTGTGCTGGCTTTGGGAATTGGTCTTATTATGGCATTATCATCTGCCAAAGTAAAGGCATCAACATCATCTGTAATACAGAAGGTAAAGACGAAGAATTGTAAAAAGAATGTTATGCCAGAAGAGTGGAATCAAAAAGAAATAAAAGCTTATCAGTTTGACACAGAAGAAGCAACTGTTTATCTTCTCACTGGTGGAATTAAATATTATAATAAGAACTTTAAAGCAAACAATCAGCTTGTTAAAATTATGGTTATGGATGATGGCTATTTGAATTTTTCGTTAGAGTGTGGGGGAAAATCAAAGATCTATTTTTATGATAGTAATATGAAAATAAAAACCCAGGGTACAGCATCGGAAGGAATTGAATATATGACTAGAGTAAAAGCTGGGGATGTATTTTATACCAGAATTCCGAAAGGACAGGAAGCTTATCTTGCATCTTGGGTATTAAAAGACAGTTTTGGAAAACTTTCTCAAAATAAAACATATATTCAAAAAGGAACGGGATCTTATACTTATCATGCATTTAAAGTAAAAGATCGTGCACTGGTTAGTTTTGAAATAGATTCTGTATATCAAAAAGGTGATACTTTTGTAAAAATTGAAAAGAAGAAGAAGGGAAAATGGCAAAAGATTGGAAGTACAGGAAAAGTTAAAGGTGGAAAATCTTCAGATGACCAGATTTATTATGCTCTTTCTGGGGGAGAGTATCGTTTATGCTTAAAATCACCATCATCACAGGCTGTATCTGTTAGTTATGAAAAAGAAAGTTATAAAAAGAAGGCGGTTGTATATAAAAAATCAAAAGCTAAAAATATTAAAAACGAAGATGGAACAGATGAAATTTATACACAAAATGAAAAGGCATCGAGATGGTATAAGATAACGGTTCCGTCAAAAAAAGTTAGATATGTATTAAATTTTGAAAGTGGAACAATGACAGGTGGGTTTGACTTTACTGTTTATAAAAAAGGAAGAAAGAAATCAATAAAAACCATAAAGGTTAGAAAATTTGATGAAAAAATGATAAAGCTCCCAAAGGGAAAGTCTACTTATTATATTAAAGTTTCTAAAAATGGAAAATCAACAAATGGTTATTATGGATTGTCATTTTTTAAGTGGCAAAACGGAAACTAATGATAAAGATCATATGTATGTTCACAGATATTTAAGCGTTTCTCTCTCAGTTTTTTTGAGAGAGAAACGTTTCTTTTTTTATATTATATTTTATCATAAAAAACTTAATTATATTTTGAGTCAAAAAGATAATGAGAAAAAATCGCAATAAGATAACTTGTAATAAGAAAGAATTTTCGATAATATATTAGTTAGCATTTGCTAACTAAATAAACACAGGGTAAAAGGTTGACAATGAGAATATTGTTCGGCCTTAAACTTATGGGAAAAAAGATATTTTAGCTTATATTTGGAGGCAATCATGAAAATAAAAATAAGAAAATGTGCAGGCATTCTTATGTTGTGGATTATGTGCATTTTTGTACTAACTGGTTGTGAGCAGAATCAGAAAAAACAGGCAGTAACAGAGAAAAAAACCAGTGAAGAAGAAGCTTCTATTGATGTATTTGCAATGGATACTTATATGACTTTAAAAGCATATGGTAAAAATGCAAAATCTGTTTTGGAAGATGCAAAGGCCGAAATTCAGAGGCTTGATCAGCTATGGTCCGTCGGGAATAAAAAAAGTGAGATTTATCAGTTGAATCAGAAAAAGAAGTTAAAAGTATCAGAAGAAACTTTAAATTTGATTGAGTATGGAAAACGGATGAATCAGGTAACAGGAAAAGCATTTGATATTACAATTTATCCATTGATGGATCTTTGGGGATTTACAACAGAAAAATATAAGGTTCCAACAGATGAAGAAATTAATGAAATTCGGGAAAATCAGATGGGAACACAATATATAAAAATTAATAAAAAAAGCCGTGTTGTTACATTGGAACATGGGATAGAGATTGATCTTGGTGGAATTGCCAAGGGATATACTTCTCAAAAGATAGCAGAGCTGATGGAAAAAGAAGGAGTCAAACATGGTGTGATTAGTCTTGGTGGAAATGTTCAATCAATTGGAACAAAAACAGATGGAAGCCGTTGGAAAGTAGGAATTCAGTCACCGGATGATTCAATGGAAATGGTTGGAGCTTATCAATCAAAGGGAGAGTCTGTCATCACATCTGGTGCTTATGAGCGTTATTTTGAAAAGAATGGTACGGTTTATCATCATATTTTAGATCCTTCTACAGGAAAACCATCTAGAAAGAATCTAACATCTGTAACAATCATTAGTAAAAATGGAACGTTGGCAGATACATTGTCTACATCTTTGTTTATTATGGGAAGAGATAAAGCAATCCAATTTTGGAGAAACCACTCCAAGGAGTTTCAAATGATCTTGGTTGATCAAAATGATAAAATTTATATTAGCCAAGGAATTCAAAAATATTTTACTTCTGATTATAACTATACTGTTGTGAAAGATAAATAGAAAGTGAAGAGAGGAATATGAGACATATTGAATTGTTGAAAAAAGTTAATTTTATTCAGTTTGTACCAGCCATTTTTGTTATAAGTTTGGTAGGAAACAGTATTTTTGGTTATACAGCACCGAAGGTTAAAAAATCCAATCCAAACGCCCAAACAAAGCAGGTGGAAGCAGCAACAACCACCGCAAAGAAGAAAGCGAAAAAAGCAAAAGTAGGAGATATTGACTTAAGTAAAATTAAAGATGGAACATATCATGGTGAAGCCAATGGATATCGTGGAAAAGTAAAAGTTGCAGTAACCGTAAAATCGCATAAAATTACTGCAATCAAGGTATTAAGCAGCTCTGATGATGCAGCCTTTTTCAATCGTGCATCTGCTGGTGTGATTAAGAGTATTCTTGCAAAACAGTCATTAAAAGTGGATGTAGTTAGTGGGGCAACTTATAGTTCTAATGGAATTATTAAGGCTGTAAAAAATGCATTAACCGGAGAAACTGATAAATCTTCTGTAAAAGCAGCAGCGAATTCTGGTTCAAAAGGTTCTGCTGCAAGCGCTGGTAAAGTAAAAGAGTCCGGTACATATAAAGATGGAACATTTACAGGGTCTGCAAGTGGATATCACGGAACGGTAAAGGTTGAGGTAACAATCAAGAATGGAAAAATTACAGCAATTAAGGTCTTAGAGAGTCATGATGATGCTGCATATTTTAACCGTGCAAAAGGAACGCTGCTTCCATTAATGATCAAGAAACAGACAACAAATGTGGATGCGGTTAGTGGAGCAACTTATAGTTCGAACGGAATTATTAAGGCAGTTCGAAACGCACTAAGTAAAGCTGCTGTTGATGGTTCAGTTGTAGGTAATGATTCCGATAGTGCAAGTGATAGCTCTTCCAATCATAATAACAACAATAGCAATCAACATAAAAATAATATTCCAAATGTTTCTGGAACTTATAAAGATGGTGTTTATGAAGGCACAGGAAAAGGGTTCCGTGGAAATATTACTGTAAAAGTTACGATTAAGTACAGTAAGATTGTAGCTATTTCGCTTGTGAAAAATGAAAAAGATGATAAGCAGTTCTTTGAGAAGGCGTGGGCGGAGGTACCATATAGTATTATTGCTTTACAATCCGCAAATGAGAATAAAGTAGATGCAGTTAGTGGAGCAACCTATAGTTCTCATGGAATTATGGCAGCAGTTCGGAATGCACTGACAAAAGCTTTATCAAAGAAAGACGATCATAAAAAAAATAATAACGATAACAACAAAAACGACAATAGCAACAATAACAACAATAATAACAAAAACGACAACAACAATAATAACAAAAACGACAATAATAACAATAATAACAAAAACGACAATAATAACAAAAACGACAATAATAACAATAATAATCAACCAGATTCTGATGGTACTGTTTATACAGCAAAAGCAGTTTGTGTTCCAGATGAAGAGCTGGATTTTCGCCGATATAATCTGACAATCAATGTTCCGGTATCTACAGATGGGGTGATTGATTTTGATAAGATCACAGCTTCTGGAGATGGAGCATCTTATAACAATGAGTATATTCAATTTGCAAGAAATGGAATTATTAAACAATTGAAATCTGGTATGAAAATTGAAGATTGTGATGTTGTCAGTGGAGCAACCTGTTCTTCAAAAGCAATCAAGGAAGCTTACCAAGACGTTATACAACAGATGGAAAAATAGGGGATAGCATAAGATGAAAATTCAATTGAAAAATTATAAACATTTTATTATGCGCTTGTGTAATCTTGCTTTGATTCTTTGTATTTGTTTGGTTTATCATAATATTGCATTAGTGCGTGCACAGAAAGAAGCGAAAATTGAAGCTGAAAATCAGAAACTTTCTGCTGCCTATAAA
Organism: Anaerostipes sp. MSJ-23; assembly: GCF_018918155.1. Lineage (GTDB taxonomy): Bacteria > Bacillota > Clostridia > Lachnospirales > Lachnospiraceae > Anaerostipes. Next base: position 16,121 of record NZ_JAHLPY010000017.1, on the reverse strand, counting down.
GATGGTATTTATGAGGGAAGCGGACAGGGATATGGAGGAACCATTGTCGTTCGTGTTACGATTAAAGGAGGAACTATTTCAGATATTAAGATTAAAGAGGCAAAAAATGAAGATCCTGCTTATTTAGATAATGCAAAAAAGATCATGGAGACAATGAAAAAGAAACAAACAGCTAATGTTGATGTAGCCAGCGGAGCAACTTATAGTTCGAAGGGAATTATTACAGCGGTGCAGAATGCATTAAAGGAGGCGTCATAAAATGAAAAAAAGAGATCTTAGACGCCTTACAAGACAAATGATACAAATCGTATTTTTCCTTTGGATGCCGGCTCTTTATACATCCGCATTTTCAGGAGTACGGTATGTGATTGAAAAAATCCGTGCGGGACAGCCAATTGAACAAAATGCGTTTCTTGTGATGTTCATTGCGTTATGTGGTTTTACCATTTTATTTGGAAGATTTTTTTGTGGATATGCGTGTGCATTTGGTACATTGGGAGATGGAATGTTTGCTCTTTCCCAGTGGGTTCAGAAGAAATTAAAAAGAAAGAAGAAACTTCCGTGGTTTTCAGCGGAAACCGGAAGAAAACTTCAAAAAATAAAATATGTGTTATTAATTGTCCTAATGCTGATTTACGGGTTAGGATTTACAAAAAAATTCCATGGAACCAGTCCTTGGGAAGTTTTTTCCATGTTGTACACAGGAAAGATCCCAGATGTCGGTTATCTGACGGGATGGGTGATCTTTGTACTGATTCTGGTGGGTATGTGCTTTAAAGAAAGATTTTTCTGCCAATATCTTTGTCCTATGGGAGCAATTTTTGCATGGCTACCAGTTCTTCCGTTTTCTGTTCTTGATAGAGATCGAAGCAGCTGTATTCCAAAATGTCGTGCATGCGAGATGAAATGTCCTGTTGATTATCAAATCAAAAGGGATCAAAAAAATGGCGGAGAATGCATTCATTGCCTTCAGTGTGTGGATGTTTGTCCCAAACAAAATATTCATCTCGGTTTAGGAAAACGATGGAAGGGCAGTGAATTACTGTTTGTTTTTGTAAAACTTATATTGTTTATTGCGCTGTGTCTTTTTGCGCAGAGTTTGTAAAATAAAAAAGTGTGGCATCCAATCTGGATGCTTGCTTTTAACAATGAAGTTAGTCTAAACAAACTATCGTTATTCCCTGAAATTGTAAAAATATGATCGATATCTCTGATAAGGTTTTATCAGGATAAAGATAAATATGTATGTAGGCATTTCCGTACTTTATGCCGAAGTACAAGGCACAATGATTTATTTTTAAAGGAGGTTCACATGAGAAGAACAACAATGTGGAAAAAGAGTCTTACAGTAGCACTTGCAGCAGCAATGATGACAGGTCCGGTTTCAATACCGGCTGTATTTAACAGCAGTGTGGCAATTGTAAAGGCAGAAGAGACTCAGACATCAGGATTAAAGGATCCAAAAACATTAAAAGCAGTTGACGGTTATTATTATGCGACGGTCAACATGGAGTATGCAGATTATTACTATGGAGAAGTCAATAGGACAGTGAATATCACAAGTCTTGATTTATCCAAAGGTGATATTGTAGATGCAAAATATGCAGGTGGATCCTATGACGCTGTTACATCTGCGACTACAACAAAATCCAAAGGGTTTCCAACAACTTATTATACAGAGAATGTAAAGAATAATGAAACTGGGGATGAGGCAACGGGTGTTAATATTAATGGCATTGCAGATGTACAAATTCGTATTCCAGTAGCTTTATATCAAGCGTATTATAATGCTTATACTCAAAATAAAGATAAAAATTTATCGGTATATCAATATCTTGCAAATGCAAAATTCTCGGACAGTGCGTTTGATGAATATAAAGAATTAAATGGAGATGGAACATTTAAAGCCACAACTTCTACATCAGAAGTAAAATCAGAAGTAACAGCAGCGATTACTTCAACTTCTAACTGGGGTAACTGGCAGATTTCTGTAGAAAATCTTCCTTCTTATGTTACAAAAAAAAGTATGGAAGGGGTTATTTTAGAAACTTCTGATGGAGAGAAATATGGTCTTCTTCATGAAGATAACTTATGGCTTCAGCCAAAAGAAATTTCTTTTGCAGCAAGAGAATTTACTGAACCTCATGGAAACCATGTGGCTTATGCACATACAAAGGGTCTGAATGGAAAGACAATTAAAAAAATTACTTATCTGTTAAGAAAGACGGATGCATATGAAGAAAAAGGAAGAGATGGAAGTATTACACAAGTACCAGCATGTGATGGAAAAGATCTTGTGATTCATACGAACCTTTATGTGAAACCATTGTTAAGCAAAAATCAGGAAATTACAGTATCTGAAGGAGCATATAGCGAAAGTGGAACAAAAGTAAAAGTTGATACTTCCAGAGCACCAAAAGATGCAAATTACAATCTTACAAAAGTAACAAAAGGAGCAGGAAGAGCTGCTCAGGTCATTGATCCAACATTGTATAGCTATAAAGATGGTATTCTTACTCTTGATAAGAGTCTTGAAATCGGAGATGATTATACAATCACTCTTGAATCTGAGAAATATGCTGATGTAAAACTTTCGGTATCTATTAAAAAAGCAACAGATATTTCTGTGGCCACATCATTAAGCATATCAAAAGTATATGGAGATAAAGCAATAGATCTTGGAGCAAAATCTGTAGAAGGAACAACTTTAAGTTATAAAACAAGCAATAAGAAAGTTGCAGATGTATCAGATCAGGGAGTTGTTACTATCAAAGGAACAGGATCTGCGACAATTACCGTGACTGCATTTGGTGAAGGCTTTTGCACAGAAACAAAGAAAGTAGCAATCAAGGTAGTACCAAAGAAACAGAATGTAAAAGTAAAGGCTGGTAAACAAAAATTAGATGTATCGTGGACAAAAGACAATCAGGCATCTGGATATCAGTTACAAGTTGGATTAAAGAGTAACTTCAAAGGCGCTAAGACTTATTCGGTGACAACTTATAAGACTTACAAGAAGACAATAAAGAGTTTAAAATCAAAAAAGAAATATTATGTAAGAGTACGTTCATATAAGAGCGTTGGAAAGACAAAATTGTATGGAGCATACAGTGCAGTGAAATCTATTACAGTAAAATAATGTAAAAAATAAAAAACATGCATGTTTATTGAATCTTTAACATCTAAGATACGGAAAAGAATAAAAAACATGCATGTTTTTATTGCATTATAAAATTAATTTTTCTTTGTAGCCAGTTCATTGGCAAGGTTTACGATGGTTTCAATTGGGTTTGCCAGTTCACTTTTGTTCATGGCTTCAATATATTTTTCACGATTATCGTAAACAGTGTTTACTGCATTTAATAAAGTCTGGCTTGTTACATCTTTTTCTTGTAAAACGTAGCTGTAACCTTGTTTTTCAAAGGATTGTGCATTGAGGATTTGGTCTCCACGGCTGGCATCTAATCCAAGAGGAATCAGGATGTTTGGTTTGCGTAATGCTAAAAGTTCACAAATAGCATTGGCACCAGCACGAGATACAACAATATCTGCACAGGCAAAATAGTGTTTCAGTTCTTTTTTTACATATTCAAATTGTTTGTAACCTCTGATATGTGACAGAGATTCATCTAAGTGATTACGTCCACATAGATGAATGATCTGATAGCGTTCTAGCAAGTCATTTAAGTTTGTGCGGATCGCATTGTTGATTGCTACAGAACCAAGACTTCCTCCAATAACAAGAAGCACAGGTTTTTCATCATTGAAATCGCAAAGAGATAAACCAGTTTCTTTCTTTCCCTGGAAGAGTTCCTCGCGAATTGGTGATCCGGTAAGGACAGCTTTTCCCTCTGGTAGATGAGAGATAGTTTCCGGGAAGTTACAGCATACTTTACTGGCACTTGGAATGCTTAGTTTGTTGGCAAGTCCTGGAGTCATATCAGATTCATGAATGATAATTGGAATATGCAATTTTTTTGCTGCAATTACAACAGGAACTGTAACAAATCCTCCTTTGGAAAAAATAACATCTGGGTGTAGTTTTTTTAATATTTTTTTTGCTTCAAAATATCCTTTTAATACGCGGAAAGGATCACTGAAGTTTTTTAAATCAAAATAGCGGCGTAATTTTCCGGATGATATTCCATAGTAAGGAACGCCGATATCACCAATCAGTTTTTTCTCCATACCGTTATAGGAACCGATGTAAGAAATATCAAATCCTTCATCGATTAGTTTTGGAACGAGAGCCATATTTGGCGTTACATGACCGGCTGTACCACCTCCGGTTAATACGATTCGCTTCATTATGCAGCACCTCCTGAAGGATGTTCTTCTTTATACAATTTTAATGCTCTGGAAAGCTGGTCTGGACAGGATGTACCACGGAATCCGCAAGGAATACCGGAAAGTTTTTCAATAACTTCGTCAATTGGACGACCGATTGCAAGGGCTGCAACACCGGCAGTATTTCCCATACATCCGCCTTGGAATTTTACATCTGTCAGGATACCATTTTCTATTTCAAATTCAATGGCACTGGAACAAGTACCTTTTGTCTTATAAATCATAATTCCCTCCTGTTAACATTGTTTCATGCTATGTCTCATTATAGCCCATCAGGGAACATGCGTCCAGTGGGCAATTTTGAAATGTTTCATGGCAGTTGTGCTGGTTTGTTTATTTTCTGCATGGTAAAATAAATATAAGAAAAAATATGAAAGAAGAAAAGGGGGAAACAGCATGAGTCGTGTATTTCATTCGGATAGTATTTTATTAAATCAGGCATTTGAGGATAAGATTTCAGCAATAAAAAAAGCAGGAGAAATTCTTATAGATCTGGGATGTATTCAATCAGAGTATATAGATTCGATGATAGAAAGAGATGAAAAGATTTCTGTATATATAGGAAATGGAGTTGCAATTCCGCATGGAATGGCAGGATCTGAAAAATATATTAAGGCTTCCGGAGTATCTTTTATTCAAGTTCCTAAAGGAGTATCTTTTGGGCCAGATAAGATAGCTTACCTTATTATTGGAATTGCTGGAGTTGATGAGGAACATTTAGAAATTCTTGCAAAATTGGCTATCACATGTTCTGATATGGAAAAAATAGAAAAGCTGCGTGTTGCAAAAACAAAAGAAGAAGTTTTAGAAATCTTGTCTGATCTATAAAATTTGTGGTATGCTGACAGAGAGAAAAAGACATCAGGAGGAAAAGAAATTATGATCATTGGAATTATTGGAGCTATGGAAGAAGAAGTCAGCACACTGATTGAGTCCATGGAAGAAAAAGAAAAAAGCAGTTTTGCAGGAATGGACTTTTATAAAGGAATTTTGCGCAAAAAAAATGTTGTAATTGTGCAGAGCGGAATTGGAAAAGTTAATATGGCGATCTGTACACAGATTCTTGTAGATAAATTTCAAGTGACACATTTAATTAATACCGGGGTAGCCGGAGGATTATATAAAGACATTGAAGTTGGAGATATTGTAATTTCAAGCGATGCTGTTCAGCATGATATGGATGCTACAGGATTTGGATATGAGCCAGGTGTAATTCCAAGAATGGAAACATCTATTTTTGAGGCAGATAAAGGGCTGATTTCTATTGCAGAAGAAGTATGCAAAGAGGTAAATCCAGAAATTCAGTGCTTTACTGGACGTGTAGTCAGTGGAGATCAGTTTATTTCAGATAATGAAAAGAAACATCAGCTGATCTCACAATTTGGCGGATATTGTGCAGAAATGGAAGGTGCATCTATGGCACAGGCTGCTTATCTGAATCATATTCCATTTATCGTTTTACGTGCAATTTCTGATAAGGCAGATCAGGAAGCAACCGTAAGTTATGAGGAATTTGAAAAAGCAGCAATCAAACACATTGTTCGTCTGGTTCTTGGTATTTTAGACAGAGAATAATCGAACTTTGTAAGATGATTTTTCTTAAGTTTCCATAGGGACTCTTTTATAATGATAACAAAAGGAGATGTGGATATGGAAATCTTAAAGGAAACATTTTTTATTCAGGGGCTGGCATCGGCACTGGTGATTGCATTACTTGTAAAATTGATTGTATTTAGAAGTTATCACCGTTTATTGTCAGCTGCAAATGATATGGACAAGCCGAAACGGCACTGGATCGGAATACTGAAGAAGAAATTTGAAAATTACTATCAACTCAATGCGAAGATACATAATGCTTCTTGCATCGTTGATCAGTATTTTGAAAATCATCGGATCTTTGGTATTCCGGTTTCTTTTTGGGAACAAATACCGGGATTTTGTGGTATTTTATGTATGCTGCTTGGATGCCTTGGTGCGATACGAGGAATGATAGAAGGAATCGATTTCTTTTTATGGTTTCGAAGTTTAATGATCAGTGTGTCTGTTGGCTTTTTAATTTTTATGATCGATAATCTTTTCCTTCTAGATCATTTGAAAAAAAGAATACGGAGCACTTTGATTAATTATCTGGAAAATATTTTACCCAATAGAGTGAATAAGGCGGAAGGAAAGCGGGAGAAAGAGGAAAAACAACATATACGTCAGGAAAAAAGGAGTGCGCAAGAGAAAGAAGAAGCAGATGAGATTGTAGAAAAATGGAGCCAGATTGCAAGTACTAGAGAACTGGAGCTTACGAAGGAAGATATAGAAACATTAAAAGATTTTATAAACGACTTATAAAGCACAAGGAGAATCATAGAATAATATAGAAAAAGAAAGAATGGGTTTTTCTATGAAATATGTGGTTTTTCAGATTTTCTTAGTTGCCATGCTATTTGGAGGATGTGCGCAGCCGAGGATAGTATCAACGGAAGAAACTGTGATTCAAACGGTTGGCACAAAGGTTCAGGGAACCGAGGGATGGTGGATCAAAAGAAATGAAAATCATCAAACACCGGAGGCATCAGATAAGATTGATCTTTCTAAATATGATGCTTATTATGTAGATCCAAAAGCAGATAAGAAAAAATGTATTTATCTGACATTTGATTGTGGTTATGAAAATGGATTTACTCCAAAAATTCTGGATGTATTAAAGAAAGAAAAAGTACCAGGGGCTTTTTTTGTTACCAAACCTTTTATCCGAGAAAATAAAGATCTTGTCAAACGAATGAAGAAAGAAGGGCATATTGTTGGAAATCATACGGTTCATCATAAAAGTATGCCATCTCTTACCGATAGAGATAATAAGCAAGAAATTAATGATTGTGCAGAATATTGTAAAGAGGCAACAGGTTATGCGATGGATCATTTTTTTCGACCGCCAATGGGAGAATACAATGAGAGAACTTTAAAACTTACAAAGGAAATGGGATATAAGACTATTTTCTGGAGTATGGCATATCTTGATTATGATGTTAATAAACAGCCGGGAAAAGAGTATGTAGTGCAGCATTTTGAAAAATATTCCCATAATGGAGCCATTCCGTTGATTCATAATGTATCAAGTTCGAATGCACAGGCATTAGGTACAGTGATATCAAATTTGAAAAAAGAAGGCTTTCAATTTCTTTCGCTAAAAAACCTTCCAGACTATTGAATCTGTGGGAAGTGTCTGATAAAATATTCTGGAACTACAGAAGAACAGTACAAGACAGGAGCGTTTATGAATAAGATTGCACAGTTTCATAAGGTAAGCTTTGCTCAGTTTGAGGAAAGCTGGAAGGATAGTTTTCCGGATACAACATCCGATGAAATTAGAAAAATTTATGATGAAATCAAGCTGCCTTGCAGAGCAACAAAGGGATCTGCAGGATATGACTTTTTCAGTCCTATTGATTTTACTTTAAAACCGGGAGAAACAATTAAAATTCCGACAGGGATTCGTGTATTTATTGAACCAGATTGGGTATTAAATATTTTTCCGAGAAGCGGGCTTGGATTTAAATTCCGTCTTCAGATGAACAATACTGTTGGAATTATTGATAGTGATTATTTTAATTCTGATAATGAAGGGCATATTTTTGTGAAATTAACGAACGATACAAATGAAGGAAAAACAGTTTCTGTTGCAAGAGGAACTGGTATGGTTCAGGGAATCTTTATGCAGTATGGAATTACAATTGATGATAATGTCGTACAAATAAGAAATGGCGGCTTTGGCAGTACAACAAAATAATGAAAAAAGAGCTGGGGTTTTTGTATATAAAAACTCTGGCTTTTTTCCCAGAGAAGAGATTTAATTTTGAATATGCATATCTTTTACGGGAATGAAATATGAGAAGGATTTTCCCGAACAAAGAGATATTCAGCATGTCCTGCTAAAAACTTTTGTTCGCCTCCATTCCGCAGTAAATTTTAGGGATACGAAAATGGTATAGTTTCTAATTTATAGGTTGCATTGTTTGTTAGTAACTGGGAAAATCCCTCTCACTATATAAACGTTATAAAGTGAAAAAACAGGAACAAAAAACGGAAAAAAATAAAAAATTAACGAAAAAAAGACAGAGGAATCTGTCTTTTTTAACGAGTAAGGATCTTTAAAATGAAAATTAATATAGTTATCGTGTAATTAAAAACATTGCAGATTATTTATATTTATTTTTGTAAGTAAAAGTATCGCTGTTAATTTTCTTACCACCTTTTGATTTATAAATGGTAACGGTACTGTAAACACGATAGGTATACCCTTTGGTGACATAATAAGAGCTGCTAAATGCATTAGTTCCAGTATCACCATGAGTACCACTTGCTAAAGTATGCCAAGAACCGTTAGAATAACGCTGGAGTTTCATATTAATTTTTGAATAATAGCTTCCTTTGCTAGGAATTACAGTTGTATACGGAACAGCTTCTCCTAAAGTATAGAAGCTTAATCCTATATAAACACTGTCAAAACCTTTCCAGTCATTAGCAGCAGAAACGGGAATTGAGGCGATAGAAGAGATAGACAGCAAGATGCAGAGTGAACAGATAAGCATAAATTTTAAAAATTTTTTCATAAAAAATCCTTCCTATCCTTACTGCTCTTACAAAGTCATATTTGGATAAAAAGAAGCAAAAAAATAAGACCTCTTTTAAAGAAGTCTTATTAGAAAATACTTATTTAGTTATTTTGATGTTTTCGGCAATTTTTAACATCTCATTTTCATTTAAAGAAGATGAGATATTAAAAATAATATTTTGATTATACCAAAGAAATTTATTTGACTTACCTTTTATAAAATAGTAAGTCTTATTATTGTGATTTATTTTGGTATAGGATGATTTATTCATATTTTGATAAGTACTGTATTCTTGATCGGGTTGTAAGCATATATGAATGTATTTATTGGAATATTTTTTATAGTCATATATAACTTGTTTTTCTTTATGTAAATATTGTTCTTTTTCTAGTTTATACCCATCCGGTATATATCCAAATGTAAATTTTTCTTTCGTTTTGGAATCATCTTTTACATCAACTTTTGTTTTATCGTTTAAATTAGAACTACGGTTAAAAATAAAGTTTAAAACAGGTTCTCTAAAAGCTTTAACGTTCATAGCCGTGACCATGGCTATGCCGAGAACGATGACGAAAACAGCTGCGATTTTTTTTCCTAATTGCATGCGCTCCTTTCGCACCTCTTTTTGGTAGGCTTTTTTGAACATAGCCTGCATTTTGTCATCAAATTCTTTTGAAGGCTCCAATTCCGGAATATCTTCAAATTTTTGAACCTCTTCTTCGATATACTGCTTGCCGCCGTATTCGATCAGATGGTCCAAGAGTTGTTCTTGGTCGTCTGTTGTTTTGTTATTCTTATCGTTCATAGAAATCCTCTTTTCGAAACATCTTTCGCATTTCTTTCTTTGACTGGAAAATCCTTTTTCTTACTGCACGTTCAGAGATATGAAACATCTCTGCAATCTCCCTATGGTTAAATCCATATACGTAATAAAATAAGACCGTATCGCGTAATGTGGGTTTTAAGTGGGAAATTTTCTCTTTTAAAGATACCAGATTGATGTAACGCATATATGCATCCTCTGGATCTTTGAGATCATAATACTCACTGCAGTTGTCGAAGTCCAGAGACATATGAAAGTTTTTCTTTTTTTCTCTGCTCATTGAGTAAATCGTATTTCGAAGAATAGCATAAAGAAAAAAGATAACTTCATTTTCCGGAATTGTTAAAATTTTATCCGGATTGAGAATAATACTCTCAAAAACCTGCTGAACTGCTTCCTCTGCATCTTGTTGATTAGAAGTATATTTCATTGCGGTACAGTAAAGACGGTGAGCATGTTTTTCATAAATCAGAGCAATTTTTTCTGTAATCTCGTGACCGACAGGCTTCAGTGTTCGTCGTCGTTTCATAAACCCCTCTTTCGTTAAAAGTACGAATTGTAAGAAATGATTTCTTTATATGTTTAGTATACTCAAATATGATAAATATGTAAATATTTTTGACGAAATCATTCTTCAATTACCTGAATTTCAAGATAATCAAAATTGATTTCTTCTATAAAACAGTCGGAAGTAAAACGGGTTTTGCTGTGAAGAATAAAATCCTGTTTATTTGATTCCAGCCAGAGTGGTTTTTGAAGGTCAAATTCGTAACAGATTTCTTCTAATGCTTGGTAGACTTTTCTTGTACGATTCAGGTCATTGTCGATGCAAATAACTGTATCCTGAAGCATATGATTTTTCTTAAAAATTTTACCCCACATACGAAACATAAAGATGCCTGCTTTCCAAAATAATAAGTCAATAGTTTCCTGGGTTTAGTATAGAGTTATTTTGGATTGTTGTAAAGAAAAAAATTTGGAACTGGACAGACTTTTTGTAATCGTTTATGCTGGACAATAGAAAGGAATATACCGGAGGTATTAAAATGAAAATTTTTAAGAGGATCTTTGTGGATGGGCTGACCGGAATGACGCTTGGATTGTTTGCAACGTTAGTTATGGGAATTATTTTGCAGCAGATCGGCAGCTGGATTGGAAGTGCAGAAGGAACGATGATCATGACAATGGCAGCTCTTCTGAAAATGATGACAGGTGCGGGTATTGGTATTGGAGTTGCTAGCCGCCTGGAGGAACATCCGTTGATTGTTGTGTCAGCAGCTGCTGCTGGAATGGCAGGTGCTTTTGCCCCAGCCATTATTGCCGGATCACTTACTGTAAAAAGTGGATTACAGATTTCTGGTTATGGAGAACCATTGAGTGCGTTTCTTGCGGCTTATGTTGGAATTGAACTTGGACGTCTTTTTATTGGACGGACAAACCTTGATATTATTTTGTCACCGCTTGTAACAATAGCTGCCGGAAGTATTGTAGGACTTTTGGCAGGACCATATCTAACCCTTTTAATTGAAAAGATTAGTCATATGGTTCAGTGGGGAACGAAACAGGAACCATTTCTTATGGGAATGGTTGTTGCTGTTTTGATGGGCATGATCCTTACACTTCCATTTGGTGCATCAGCAATTGCAGTTAGTCTTCATTTGACTGGGATTGCAGCGGGAGCAGCGACGGTTGGCTGCTGTGTACAGATGGTTGGCTTTGCAGCAGCAAGTTATCGGGAAAATGGATTTGGAGGCATGCTTGCTCAGGGAATCGGAACACCGATGCTGCAGCTTCCTAATATTATAAGAAGACCATGGATTTGGCTTCCAACGATTTTAACAAGTGCCGTTTTGGGTCCAATATCAACACTTTTATTTAAAATGACGAATAGCGCAGCTGGTGCGGGTGTTGGAACTTGTGGGCTTCTTGGTCCATTTTCTGCATATCATTCGATGGTTTCTGCAGGGAGACCTGAGCTAGCTGCACTTATTATTGTCGTACTAATGTGTTTTGTAGCTCCGATTGTTGTTACTTACGTGATCGCAGAGGCAATGCGCAGATTAGGAGTTATCAAGGATAGAGACATGCAGATCGAGGTCTAGTATGGGCAGCATAAATGTTCAATTCCAGAAGAAATAAAAGATGCAAGTTCTACAACAATTTGAAGCCTTGTATTTTGAATCATTTCTTCATTAGAATGTGATGTGTGATTGACGATGCCAGTGATGGAAATATTTCCAATTGGCGGGAGATCTTTCGAAACTCCTTGCCCGGGAAACAGAGGAAGAGGAGAGAGTGTGATATATCCGACATGTTCTCTGCAGCCAAGACAAGCATCAATTGCGATAATAAAAGGCTGTTCGTGGGAGGTTTCAATTTTTTTAATTGTTTCATGGAGGTTTTGCGCATGGACTGGGTTTGATAGGCATCCATAAATCGTACAATCGGTAGAAGATAAACAGTGATTTTGTAAATATTGACCAACAAGGGGACCAAGACAGTCACCGGTAGCACGATCTGTGCCAATGCAGACAATGACCAGTGGCTGTGTTTTTTTGCGCCTTTTTTCCATTAGCGTCCGGAAATCGTTTTGGAATTCATAAAACGCCTGAACATCCGGCGGATAGTAGTATGAAATTGTATTAGAAAATAACATGAACAACCTCCTGTCTGGAATCATTTGTGTTCCTAGTTTATACAAAAGATAAAAAAATATGTAGAAAAAAAGAGCGTTTCCCTCGACGAGGTTTGATAAAAAAAAAGAATAAAGTGTGCTAACATCTTTTTATTATAAAGGAAAGGAAGGCATAACTTGTGAAAACAGAACAGCAGCTGCCAAAAAATATCCGTCAGATTGGAAGTCCGGCAGGGCACACAAAAGTTTATGTAGAGGATTATGTAATTACCTTCTTAAATGCACTCACCACAGATCATAATACATTTGTTCGTGGAGCCATTTTATTTGGTGAAAAGAAAAAAATAGGGAACGATACAATTATTTTTGTAAGAGGAGCCATTGAGGGACAGAATCTGGAACTGGATTTGGACGAAGCTGTTTTTGATGACAGAGTATGGAGAGAAATTTACCAGCAAAAAGACCGTTTTTTTGGGCAGATGGAAGTCATCGGCTGGGCATTATTGCGTATGGGATTTTCTGTTCGTTTAAATGACAAAATAAAAAAAACGCATTTTGAAAATTTTCCAGGGGATGGGAAAGTTTTATATATGATTGATCAATTGGAACAGGAAGATGCATTTTATGTATATCGTGGACAAGATCTTGTAAGGCAAAGTGGATATTATATATATTATGAAAAAAATCCGATGATGCAAAGTTACCTGATTGAGAGAAATGAACGTATCAAAGAAGTAAGATCTTATGAAAATATGATGGAAGCGAGAAGAGATGAAAAGGTGATTCGACAGTTTCGAGAACGAGTCATGGAAAAGACAAAATCGAGTCATCGGAAAGGAATGATTCGAAGGGTAGCATCAGCGGCAGTAATGGCAATCGTAATTGCAGCTGGGGGTGCGATGTATTATTATTCACAAAATCGTACAACGATTGATTTTCGTTCTATGGTTCAAGGTGCAGTAACAACAATGGGAATGGGAGTACATAAACAGATCGCTACAGAAAAAGAAAAAATGCCATCGACATTGCAAACACAAGAACAAAAAACAGAAACGACAACGACAACAGAGAAAAAGAAGGAAAAAACAACACAGGAAACGGAGAAAACGACACAAACGGTAAAACAAAGTACAACAGAACAGAGGAAGGTAAGGACTATAAGGAGAGAATGGGAAACTTATAGAGTACGGAAGGGAGATACACTTGTTTCTATTAGTAAAAGAAGATATGGGAATCAAAGAGCGATACAAAGGATTAGAGATTTAAATGGAATCGGTCCAAAAGAACAGATTTATCCGGGACAGAAATTATTATTGCCGAGTTATAGAAAATAACATCAGAAAAAAGAAAGATTTTCTTAAGATACCAGGACTTTACGAAGGCTTTTGGATAAGGTATACTAGATTTTAACAAAAAGCAGGGAATAAAAAAGTTGGAAGGGTGTTCTATGGAACAAAAGACGAAATCAGGATTTTCCCTTTATATAAACAGTAGTGAAAATGTAAAACATGCTGTTAGGGTTCAGCGCAGAAAGATGAAATATCGGAAAGCATTGTTAATTGCTTTAGTGATTGTCTGGATTTTTGGTCTATTTGCATATCGTTATCGAACATATCGGACAATGACCATTGAAAAGATATTAACAAAAGATATGGCTAATTCTGCAGGATCTTTTGCATATAAAAGTGGAACAATCTGTTATAGTGAAGATGGGATGTCATTTTTGGACAAGGATGGAAATGAAGAATGGAATCGTACATATTCTATAAAAAATCCTTTGGTTTCCTATCGGGGGAATTATTTAGCCGTTGCTTCAAAAAGCGGAAATGATGTTGTGTTGTTGACTCAGTCAGGACAGATGAAACAATTTAATGTTTCTTATCCAATCATTGATATAGAAGTGGCAAGTCAGGGAGTGGTTGCCTTGCTTCTCCAAGGGGAAGATGGAAATTATATTGAACTTTATGAAGGTGGTCGAAAAAAACTGGTAAGTATTAAGACAGCACCGGATGATAATGGGTATCCGATTGATATTGCGTTATCAAGTGATGGACAAAATCTTGCGGTAAGTTATTTGATTGTTGACGGAGTTAAAACAAAGAGCCGGGTTGCTTTTTATAATTTTGGAAATGAAGGAAAGGAAAAAGACGATCAGATGATCGGCTCTTTTGATTTCAATGATACGATTATACCAAAAGTTAGTTATATGGGAGACTCCAGACTTTGCGCAATTGGAGATCATCAGGTGATTATGTTTAAAGCCGGAAGAAATCCTTCAAAAAAACGAGAAGTGACATTAGATAAGATAGTAAAAAGTGTTGCGGTAAGTGATCGATATATGGTTCTTGTATTAGAAGATAAAGAAAAGTTGACCAAAAAAGGTCAGTATGAGATGGAAGTGTATAATCGATCAGGAAATAAAATTATGTCCAAAGAGTTTTCTTCAGAATATAATAAAATTGCAATTGGAAAAAGAGAAGTACTTTTTATTGGCAACTATCATTATGCAATCTTTAATTTTGCAGGACATAGAATGTTTAGAAAGAATTTTAAAAGAAGAGTTTTGGATATAGCACCAACTGGAAAAGCACGTAAGTATTTAATTTCATATGAGGATGAAATGGATTTGATTAGCTTACGCTAAGAAACGAGGTACATAATGGGAGAAATAATTTTAGCAGTTCTTGGGATTTATCTGTTGCTTCAGATTATTCTTGGATATCGAAGAGGTTTTTTAAAGGTACTGATGCGATTTGCTGCATGGATTTTGACATTTGCTATTTCTTATTATATTGCTGATTATATTAGACAGCCGATTGCAAAGATAATAGAAGCGCAGTATGGAAGTATTCTTGTAAAGGAAATTTCTTATGTGATTGCTTTTATTGCAGCATCTATTGTAATCCGCATCTGTTTTGGATTTGTGATTCATTTTATTAATAAGATTAGTTCTATACCAGGAGTTGGGTTTGTAAATAAACTAGCTGGAGCGATCCTTGGCTTTGCCAAAGGCTCTCTGGTAATCATGTTTTTGCTGTTTTTAGTAGCAATGATGCCAAAGATTGGATTGAATAAACAATATGAACAGATTACAGAAGGAAATGAAAAAATAGAAAAATTTCTTCAAAGTAATCCTTTTCTTCAGATGTTTGATCAGAAAATATCTGAAGAAAAGGAACATTTGCTGGAAGGAACACAAGGAGTATTCCGTTAATACGGAATACTTTTTTTATTGTAATGAAAATATAAGAAGAAAAATAAAAAAAGTTGAAAAAATAGTTGACAGAAAGATTCTGGTATGATATTATATCTAAGCTGTCTTCGAGAGACAGTAAGTCATCAAAAATGATTTTGAAAAGAATAAAAAAGTACTTGACAAAAGATACTAATGTTTGATATGATATAAAAGTTGCTGACAGAGATGATCAGAACATTATAAAATATCAAAGAAAAAGTTCTTGACAAATAAGAATAAAGATGATATGATATAAAAGTTGCTAACGATGGTAAATATCAAAAGCAAAAAATAAAAAAGTTCTTGACAAACAAAGAACAGAGTGATATAATAGAAAAGCTTCTTACACACAGAAGCAAATCACAGAACATTGACAACTGAACAATAAGACAACCTTGAAAATTCAATTGAATTTTTCAGACGATTTTAGTAAAAATCGACGAACGTTCTTTAAGAACAGTAATAACAAGGATAAAG
>NZ_JAHLPY010000016.1 GCF_018918155.1 Anaerostipes sp. MSJ-23 | reverse complement strand
CGTGACGATTGTAATGGAAAGAGACAAGATCACCCGTATAAGAATCGATTCTGGAAGTGGCAATGACAGGGCGACCAAGATACCGACCGATATATTTGGTAACAGTCTTAGGATCACAATGGTTCGGTTTAGCATAAACATAGAAGCCGTGTTCATGTTCAAGATAACATCTGGCAGAAACTTTTTTAAAAGAAGGACCGATGCGGAGTAACATTTCTTTGAGGAGAGCAGTACGAAAAGCATTGCGAAGAAAAGGATAGTTGAAATGAGAAACATTACGCCAGAAAGCATGATCACTGTAACCGCCTTCGGAGATGAGACAATGGATATGAGGATTCCATTTGAGATCTCTGCCGAAAGTATGTAGGACCATGATAAAACCAGGGGTAAAGTTTTTATGTTGATTCATTTTAGAAAACATACGAAGGATGACATTGGAGACAGAATGAAAGAGATAATCAAGGAGAGAACGATCCTGCAAAAAGAAATCACGGAGGGATTCATCGATGGTAAAAATACAGTGGCGGTGTCTGACATGAACGAGTTTAAAAGACATAGAGGTAGTACGTTCCATGAGTATTTATTGCCACAGGTAGGACAGAAACGACTGTGACAGCGGAAAGGAACAAACTTGAGATTTCCGCAGTGGGTACAGCCATACATGGCACCACCAAAAGAAGGATCACCACAGTTGATCATCTTATCGATATTTTTCATCTCAGCAGGTCTGGGATGAAGAGTATATTTCATTTCTTCATAATGATCTGTAAAGATCTTTTGTAGGATATTCATGATTCTATTATGAAGGAAAAAGGCCAAAAAAGAAACCTACCTCTCAAAAATGAGGGGCAGGGGAGTTGAAGGGGCTGTAAAATAAGTCCCTAATCAAAGAACGCTAGTTTTCCGGCAAATGTCGGTTCTGGCGTTCCTTGATTTTATGGTTCTTGTTGCATAAAAACTGCCAGCAGATAAATTTCTGCTGGCAGGAAAAATTTATATTTTTTCAATTGTCTACTTGACGGGGAGCAGTTCAGTTTTTTTACAGCCCCTTTTTTTATTTTATGGGAAATAAAAACTTTTAATGTCAAGAAAAATCCAACATATTTAGTTAAAATGTATAAAAAACATTTGATAAATTGACGAAAAATATACAAAATGCTACAATAACAAAAAGATAACAATGAAAGAAAAGGAGGAAGAATATATGGGGGAATTCAGAGTTTTAGAAATTAAGCAAAGTATATTTGCGGATAATGACAGACGTGCGAAGGAGCTAAGAGAAGAATTGAAAGAGAAAAAAGTGTTCCTTTTAAATTTGATGTCTTCTCCTGGATCTGGTAAGACAACAACATTACAAAGAACGATTGAGCTATTAAAAGAAAAGCTTCAAATCGGGGTGATGGAAGCGGATATTGATTCAGATGTAGATGCGGCAACAATTTCAAAAATGGGTGTCAAAACGATTCAATTACATACAGGCGGCATGTGTCATTTAGATGCTGGTATGACAGCACAGGGACTTGCAGGTATTGAGGCGGGATCTCTTGATCTTGCAGTTCTTGAAAATGTTGGAAATCTTGTCTGTCCAGCAGAATTTGATACTGGAGCAGTAAAAAATGCCATGATTTTAAGTGTTCCGGAAGGAGATGATAAGGCACTGAAATATCCATTAATGTTTTCTATATGTGATGTTGTTTTAATTAATAAAATTGATGTGTTGCCATACTTTGATTTTGATATGGAAACGTGTAGGAAAAATATTCTGATGAGAAACCCGAAAGCTAAGATTATTCCAATTTCTGCCCGTATAGGAGAGGGAATAAAGGAATGGACAAAGTGGTTGGAAAAGGAAGTAAGGCAATGGCAAGAATCGTAATGTAAGGCAGCAAAGAAAGGAGATGTAGCTATGGATATGAATCAATATAATGAATGGCCAGCAAGACACAAAAACGATAAAAACCCAAGTCCGAAGATTATTGCACTTGGAAAGAAAATCACAGATGTTGCTGCTCATAAGTTAAAAGGTGTTAAAGTGGAAGATCCAGAATACTGGGGATTGGCTGAAATTATCACGGAAGAAATGGCAGAGATTGGACTTTCTATGAAACTTAGAACGCCATATACCTTTCAGGAAATGTGCAAGATAAATCATATTGATCATGCAGGAGAGGAAAAATTTCGAAAACTTTTGGATGAGATGAGCTATATTGGGCTTTTGGAGTATGATTATGGATATCATTATGATCATAATGGACGTACAAAGGAACAAACAGAGCGTAGATATATTCTTCCGATGTTTGTTCCAGGATCAGCCGAATTATTTAATATGGAAGAGACACCAGATGGCAGTAATCCAAGGTTAAGAGATCATCCGGATGTTGCATCTTTTTTTGAAAGAATGACGTTTATTCCATTGGCAGGAATTACACAGATGGTTCCTCCAGGGGGTGCGGGAATTGGTATGCATGTAATTCCAGTAGAAAAAGCCATTTCTATGGAAAATCAGTCGGTGGATCTTGAACATCTTTCTTATTGGCTTGGCAAATATGAAGGAAAAATTGGTGTCGGGCGTTGTAGCTGTCGGGCTTCAAGAAAGGCAATTGGAGAAGGATGTGCAGACGATGATTATGGTTGGTGTATCGGTGTTGGAGATTTTGCAGATTACTGTAGAGAAACTGGGAAAGGACATGATATTACAAAAGAAGAGGCATTAGAAATTTTAAAGCGTGCAGAAGATAATGGGTTTGTTCATCAAATAACAAATATTGATGGGGAAAATAAGATTTTTGGTATTTGTAATTGTAATGTAAATATTTGTAATGCTCTTCGAACTTCACAGTTGTTTAATACACCAAATATGTCACGTTCTGCCTATGTTGCTCATGTAGATAAAGAAAAATGCGTAGCATGTGGACGTTGTGTAGAGTATTGTCCAGCAGGAGCAGTAAAACTTGGGCAAAAGTTATGTACAAAGGATGGAAAATCGATTTGTTATCCCAAACAGGAACTTCCGGATGCAGTGAAATGGGGACCAGAAAAATGGGATCCAGATTACCGGGATCATAATAGAATCAATTGCCATAAGACGGGAACAGCTCCGTGTAAGACTGCTTGTCCAGCACATATTGCTGTTCAGGGATATTTGAAAAAAGCAGCACAGGGAAAATATAAAGAAGCGTTGGCGTTGATTAAAAAACAGAATCCATTTCCAGCTGTGTGTGGACGTATTTGTAATCGTCGTTGTGAGGATGCCTGTACGAGAGGCAATATTGATCAGGCAGTTGCAATTGATGCAGTAAAAAAATTTATTGCAGAGCAGGATTTAAAAGCAGAAACAAGATATGTTCCTCCAGTTGTCATTCCGGCAAGCATTCATAAAGAACATTGGGAAGAAAAAATAGCAATTATCGGTGGAGGACCATCAGGACTGAGTGCAGCGTATTATCTTGCAGAAATGGGATATTATCCAACCGTATTTGAAAAAAATGAATGTTCTGGTGGTATGCTTCGTTATGGAATTCCTTCCTTTAAACTTGGAAAAGAAGTGATCGAAGCAGAAATTGATGTAATGCGTGAAATGGGAGTTGAAATAAAAACTGGTGTTGAAGTTGGAAAAGATATTACTTTAGATGAACTTCGAAAACAGGGATATAAAGCATTTTACATAGCAATTGGATGCAGCGAGGGACGGCTGCCTGGAATTAAAAATGAAAGATCAGAAGGATGTATGACGGCGATTGATTATTTAAAGCAAGCAAATACTGGAAATACAACTTATGAGGGAAGAGTAGTCGTAGTTGGCGGAGGAAATGTAGCAATAGATGCTGCCAGAGTTAGCAGTCGAAGTGGTGCTAGGAATGTGACACAGTTTTGTTTGGAATCAGAAAGAGAAATGCCGGCTTCTATGGAAGAAATTTGCGAGGCAAGAGAAGATGGAGTTGTTATTCAAAATGGATGGGGGCCAAAAGAAGTACTTGTAAAAGATGGAAAGGTTTGTGGAATTACATTTTGGAAATGTCTGTCCATTTTTGATTCTGAGCATAAATTTCATCCGGTTTATGATGAAAAGCAGATTTTGAATGTTGCATGTGATCGTATCATTTTTGCAATCGGACAGCAGATTGTATGGAAAGATTTATTAAAAGGAACAAAAGTAGAGTTAGGACATGGAGATAGACCATTGGCAGATACACTTACTTTTCAGACGAAGGAATCAGATATTTTTGTAGGTGGAGATGTTTATACCGGACCTAAATTTGCGATCGATGCAATTGCACAAGGGCATTATGCTGCAGAATCCCTACATCGTTATGTACAAGGCGCTCATATGACAATCGGACGCAATCGATGGGAGTTTTTAGAGCTCGATAAAGAAAATATTCGAGTAGAAAGTTACGATCATACATCTAGACAGATAGAAGAGAAGGACTTGGGAATTCCTGAGAAATCTTTCAAAGATAGGAATCTGACGTTGACAGAAAAACAGGTAAGAATGGAAACTGCCAGATGCCTTGGATGTGGGGTATCTGTAGTAGATCCAAACCGTTGTCTTGGTTGTGGTATTTGTACTACAAAATGTAATTTTGATGCCATTACCCTTCACAGAGATCATCCGGAATGTACGAAAATGGTAAGGGCAGAAGATAAATTTAAACATATCATTCCTTATCAGTTAAAACGAGCAGCAAAAATCGCAATTCACAGGAAAGGAAAAAATTAAATATGCATGAACTTGGAGTTGTCTTTTATGTGATTCGTGATGTAAAAAAAGTAGCCAAGGAAAATCAGGTAGAAAGTATTGAATCGGTAACACTGGAAATTGGAGAAGTATCAGGAGTTGTTCATGAATATTTGATTGACTGTTGGAATTGGGCAGTAAAAAAAGAACCGATGATGGATCATGCCAAATTGAAAATAGAAATGATACCGGCACTTACTTATTGTGAAGATTGTAAAGGAACATATAAAACTGTCCGATATGCCAAGATTTGTCCATACTGCCAGAGCGAACATACTTATTTAATTCAGGGAAATGAATTTAACATTAAGGAAATGGAGGTGACATAAGTCATATTGTAAGAAAAATGAAAGAAAAATATTGGGAAATTCTCCATTTTTGTTTGTTATTTTATAGTTAGAAACAACAAGGGAGGAAAGGAACAATGAGGGAAAAAAGAAGGGGATGGATAAAAGGTTTATTTTTATTTTATATGGTCGTTATGACATGGATCATCTTATTTAAGATGAGTTTGTCCCTTGATGGGATTGGAGATGGGATAAGAAGTTTCAATCTGATTCCATTTAAGGGGGCAATGATAATAAATGGAAGAATGGATATATTAGAGATGATAGAAAATATTTTGATTTTCTGTCCATTTGGGATTTATGCTGGGGTGTTATGGAGAGATTGGAAGATAAAAGAGAAAGTATTCGCTTTTTTTTCTGTCAGTTTGATTTATGAAATTTTACAATATATTTTTGTAATTGGAAGAAGTGATATTACAGACTTAATGGAAAATACAATAGGAGGAATTTTCGGTCTTGTGATTTATTTTTTATTATCAAAAATGTGTAGGAACCAGGAATGGACAGAAAAAATCATTCTTGTTTGTGCATCTTTTGCTACAGCGGCTATGACAGGACTAATCGTTGTTATTTTCAAAGTAAATGGTTTTTAATAAACATATTCAATATTGAATGCTTCAAAATGATGAATAAATTCTTCTGGTGGTTTTTGATCGCTGACGATAACATCAATTTGGTCGAAGTTTAGTGTCTGGAAATAGCCGACTTGTCCATATTTGGAAGTATCCATAAGCAGAATCGTTTTATCTGCATTTTCACAAAAAGTTTTTTTGACGGGGACTTCCTCTTCGAATGTTTCCATACTTCCATATTGCATATTCAGACAGTATCCAGAGGTAATAAAAAGTTTCGCATGACGTTTTTGAATGAAATCAATGGCCTCATATCCAAAAGTTGCATCGTGTTTTGGACTGTAAGTGCCACCCATGCATTCAACAATGATATTTTCGTTTTTGGATAAAACATGAATTGCTGGATGCCCATGGGAGAGAACTCGAAGGTTATGGAAATTTGTTAGTTCTTTTGCCATGCAGTAACAAGTACTTCCAGAATCTAGAAAAATATAGTCACCGTCATTGACATAAGCGGCCGCAAGTTGTGCAATATAAGTTTTTTCTTTTAGATGAGAACGGCTTCGATACGCAAGTGGCCATTGATTATGCTTGTCTGCAAGATAAGAAGCACCTCCGTGATTTCTATAGATCAATCCTTCTTTTTCCAATTCACGAAAAGCTCTTCGCACCGTTGGTTCGCTGACATGAATTTGTTTCGCCATATCTTTGACTGTTATAAAATTTTTTTTGGGAAAGGTGATTTAAAATCTGTTCTCGTCGTTCTTGATTCATGAATAAAATCCTTTCAATATAATATTTTAAAATAATTGTATCATGCGAATGATCAAAAATAAATGATCGAAACGTTCAAAATAGTCATTGATTTTTGAAAATTTGTCAATATAAGCGCCATATATTTTCAAAATGATCGTCTCATGGTACGGTAGTTTTGTCAGGAAGATGTCATGGAAAGGAGTTAGAAATCATGAAAAATCCCATTGGATTACAAACTGCATACTGGAGTGGAACAAATCCTAAACAAAATATACATCAAATAATTCGTCTTACAAAAGCGGCTGGTATGGATATTATAGAATTAAAAGCAGCAGACTTTGTTTCATTGTCTGCTCTGGAACGTAGTGATTTAAGAAAAGAAATAAAACAAGCAGGGCTTTGCATTACAGTAAATGGAACAGGATTAAGACCACAAAGAGATATTTCAAGTTCCAATATAGAAGTTCATAAAGCAGGAATCCGGCATTTAAAATATATGATTGATCTATGCAAAGAGATGGGAGCCATCTATTTTTCAGAAATTCCATATGGATTATGGAATACAAAACCGGAAGGAAAAGATGTAGCAGAGATTAAGAAAATTCGTACAGAAAATGCCATTTCTGGGTTAAAGGAAGTGGCAGAACATGCACACAAAACAGGCGTGATTCTTTGTATGGAGATTGTAAATCGTTTTGAGCAATATATTGTAAATACGGTAGACGAGGGAATTGCACTGTGTCAGGCAATTAATAATGAAAATTGCAAACTGCTTCTTGATACTTTTCATATGAATATTGAGGAAGACTATATCCCTGATTCCATTCGCAAAGCTTCCGAACAAGGATGTCTTGGATATTTGCATCTTAGAGAATCCAACAGAAGAATTCCTACAGGGAAAAAGAAAAGTAATATTGATTGGTCAGCGATAGCTAAAGTAATTCATGAAATAAAATTTAATGGTCCAATGGTTATGGAACCGTTTGTTCTTAGTCAATCTCCGTCGGCAGAATCTGTTTCCTTGTGGAGAACTATAAAAGAGGAAGAAGATATCAAAGGACTCGTAACAGATGAAAAAGATGGTGCAGATTATTTAAGAAACTTATAAATTTCATAGCATTGCTTTGTAAATACGAGCGTGTTACATTATTTTAGGATAGATATAATGAATAAAGATAAAGGAGTTCGGACTATGAAAATTGCAGTAACTTATGAAAAGGGCCAGATTTTTCAGCATTTTGGAAAGACACAAAGTTTTAAAATTTATGAAGTAGCAGATCATAAGATCATAAACAGCAAAGTTGAGGAAACAAATGGAGCAGGACATGGAGCCTTAGCAGGTTTCCTTTCGGATAACGGCATTGACATATTAATTTGTGGAGGAATTGGGCAAGGGGCAAAAAATGCGTTGTCAACAGAAGGAATAGTATTATATTCTGGTGTATCTGGCTATGCGGATGAGGCAGTTTCTGCATATCTGAAAGGTGAACTTGTATCAACGGATGTAACCTGTAATCATCATGGGGAACATGAAAAAGGACATTCCTGTGGTGAGCATGGGTGTGGACAACATTAAGAAAAAACGGAAGAGAAGATTAATCTCTTCCGTTTTTAAATACTTGCATCATTTCATTTGTAAGGCTAAAATCATCTGGCTGCAGAACGATTTCATCTCGGGTTTTCCACTCGGCAAGTTTTAATTCTGATTGATCCATATGGATATCAGTATTGCCATCTACATCGCAGTAAAAACCGGCAAGTAGGTCATCAACAATGCCCCATGGCTGAGATTTATAATAGCAGATATTTTTTACACGAAGACCTGTTTCTTCCATAACTTCACGTTCTACGGTTTCCTCCAGAGTTTCTCCGATTTCAGTAAAACCAGCTACAAGTGCATAATGAGAAAATCCTGTTTTATATTTGGTTACGAGAATTTTATCTCCGTTTCGTACTCCAACAATAACGGCAGGTACGATGCGAGGATAAAGGATATGGCCACAGGATGGACACTTCAGTGCACGTTCCGTAGAGGAAGGAATGGTTGAATGTCCACAACGGCCACAAAAACGATTATTTCTGTACCAATTATAAAGTTGGAGACCTGTAATTGCTGCAAAAATTCGGTGCTTTGGACCGATTTCCATTTTTCGAAGTTCACGTACGCTTTGAAAAGCATATCCTTCTGGTAATTCTTCTGGTTGTTTGTTTAATAGAAAGTAGTTCTCTTTATCAATAGAAAAAAGATACGTTAGAGATTCTTCGGTAACGGAATGGTCCTCTGAAAAATCACTTAGTCTAGGAAAGGAAAGAAACAGGGGTTCTTCGTTTAGATGATAAGGCCTTGCAAGGTTTTTCCCATCTCCGGTATGAACCATTTCATCGAGGGAAAATAAATCTTCTTTTCCTATTTGGCGCATATCATCATGACTTAGCAGCTGATGCAGGAGACCATCTTTTGTGAAATATAAAATGATACTATCCAAAGTGGCCTTAGCATTTGTTTTATATTGATTATTTAATTTATGTGGGTAAATATCTTGTATCATAGTTATACGAAATTCCTTTCTTAATTTTATTTTTCTCATAGGTTCTGTTTCAAAAATAATTTTATCATATGAAAAGATGGAACGAAAGAATCGAGATGTATTTTCCTGTGGGGATCATAACCCAAATGGACAAATTGCATACGTTTTGTTATAGGAACCTTTGTTTTTTGCCATTTTTTAAAAAATTTTGTATAGTAAAAGAAATATAAAAAAAGGAAGGAAGAAAATATGTATTTAATATCAGCTTATTTTGATCGTCATGCGCAGAAGGTACTGAATCGTTACATTCGAGAAATTGCAGAAGAAACCGGAAATACATTTATGACAGATCATCAGGTGCCTGCACATTTGACGATTTCTTCTGTTGAAGCAAGAGGCGGAGAACTTTTGATTCCATATGTAGAATTGCTTAGAAATCGAGTAAAAAGCGGAAAAATTCAGATTGTATCTGCAGGAATGTTGTTTCCTTATGTTTTTTATGTAACTCCTTTATTGAATGCATATTTGCAGGACTTGTCTAAAAAAATTTATGATTGTGTAAAAGATATTCCAGAAGTAAGCATTAGTAGATTTTATCGTCCAATGCAATGGCTTCCGCATATTACGATGGGAAAAAAATTAACAAAGGAACAGATGAAGATTGCTTTTGAAGTTATGCAGAAACAGTTTGCGCCATTGGAAGCAACAGTGACACAGATTGGTCTTGCAAAAGTGAATCCACATAAAGACTTGTGGACGTTGGATTTATAAAAAGGGGGGATTTTTTGTATCATTCGAAAAGGTTTTATAAATTGTTCTGGTGTGTTTTAAGTTTTGTTATATTAACCATTCTTTTTCGATGCCTTTATATATGGTTTCCTTTTGAGCTTTTCCTTTCATTATATGTTACGTTTTTAACGACATCTTACCATTTTATTATGCGTATCATCGTGGGAGAAAGCGTGACTTTTTTTTATCGAAAGCGAGAATTTCATTATGAATGTTGGTGGTACCAGCAACATAAATTTGAACAGCATTTTTATAAAATTTTAGGGGTAAAAAAATGGAAAAAAAGAGCAATTACAGCAAAACCAGAACAGTTTGATGTAAAAAATAGAAGTTTTGATGAGCTGATTCACAATATGACACAGGCGGAAGTTAGTCATGAAATGATTATGGTATTGTCATTTGTTCCACTTTTTTTTATTCATTGGTATGGAGCCCCAGCAGTGTTTATCCTTACTTCGATCGCTGCGTGTCTGGCAGATTTTATTTTTGTAATGATTCAGAGATATAATCGGCCAAGAGTTTTGCAGATGAAAAAACGAAGATCAAAAATTAATTAAAAAAGAGAAATATTATTTGGACATTTTGGAAGGATTGTTTTAAAATAAAATTGACACAGAGTCAGAATGCGAATAGCAAGGAAATGGAGGAAAAAATGGAATTCACGAAATTAGGAAATACGGAGATTGAAGTTTCTAGATTATGTGTTGGCTGTATGAGTTTTGGAAAGGCTGGTACAATGCATGATTGGACATTAGATGAAAAAGAAAGTGAAAAAATGATTCATCATGCATTAGATCTTGGAATTAATTTTTTTGATACAGCAAATGGTTATTCTGAAGGAACGAGTGAAGAGTATCTTGGAAAGGCATTAAAAAAGAATGCTGCAAGAGATAAGATTATCATTGCTTCTAAAGTTTATTTTAATGAAGGAAGGCTTTCAAGAAAAGCAATTTTAAGAGAAATTGATGGAACTTTGAAGCGTCTTGGTACTGATTACCTGGATTTATATATTATCCATCGATTTGATTATGATACTCCAATTGAAGAAACAATGGAAGCACTTCATGATTTAGTAAAAATGGGGAAAGTAAGAGCGCTTGGTGCATCTGCAATGTATGGATATCAGTTTTATAATATGCAGCTTGCAGCTAGAGATCATGGATGGACACCATTTTCAACGATGGAGAATCACTATAATCTTTTGTATAGGGAAGACGAAAGAGAGCTGATTCCGATTTGTAAACAGATGAATGTTTCTTTAATGCCATATAGTCCTTTGGCGGCAGGACATCTGGCAAGACCACAGTGGGAGTCCTCCTCTCTTAGAGGAAGAACAGATCGTGTAGCTATGGGAAAATATGATCGGATGGAAGAACAGGATATGCATATCGTAGATCGTGTACATCATCTTGCTGAAAAATATGAATGTAAGATGTCACAGATTGCTATTGCGTGGCAGTGGGCGAAAGGTATTGCGGCTCCGATCATTGGTGCTACGAAAGAAAAATATTTAGATGATGCGGTCGGAGCCTTTGATGTGAAACTGACAGCAGAAGATATTGCGTATTTGGAAGAACCATATGTACCACATCCAATAGTTGGTGCAATTAATGAAAATCCCAAACAGGGTGTTATGTTGTTAGATGAAAAGAAATAGATCAAATAAATAATTTGATAATTCGTGTTTTGCTTAATACAAAAATGGATACATCCATAAATAAATGTGCAACCAGTGTACTAATAATAACACCATTTGATGTTAGTAAGAAGTTAACATGAAATCCATACCAACATACAAAAGCAGAATAAATTCCCATCAGTATTAAAAGTGGAATATTTTTACCAATTCCTATAAAAGAATCTTTGATATCTTCTAATGTAGAATCAAAATAAACGAAACGACCAACAGCGAGCATAACAAAGTAAAAAATGAGAGAGTCATAGTTGGAATCGTTGTAAATAAATTTAATGTACATTAAAATTAAAATAATATAAAAAGCCGAAATTAGACGGACAGAGGCTTTTTGTTTAGAAGAAAGATCCTTCAGGAGTACAAAAATACTGTCAAACCAAAAGGTCAAAAATACGGAAAGTACTAAAAATACAAGAAGTAAAATATCTTGATATTTATGCCAGAAAAATGATGCCTGGGGGATTCTTTCATCTAGAACATAATAAAGTGATAAAAAGATCAGCACAGATGTGCTGGAAAATACCATCTCATAAAAGCTTTCAATCATGGAAAGTTCTTTTTTTCTATGTTGTTTGTTGATTTGTTCTAATTCTTCCGGTGTCGGATTCTTAACATTAATTTTATAGTGTTTTTGAAGTTTGGCAGTACATAAAACAATGGCAAGAACAACAGCAAGAGCAATCAGTGAAACTAACATGAAATTACCGGCATTTCGAAAATTGAAATAATGTGAAATATAATAGTTACTCATAATAAACTCCTCTTTTATTTTTGATAATCATCTATTGTAGCACTTTTTTTTGTTTTTTCAATGAATCTTTTCTTTTTTAAAAAAAACTTAATATTTTCCTTGACTTAAACTTAACTTCAAGTTGTAGAGTGAAAAAAGAACAAAGAATGATATATTTCAGGAGGTTTTTTGAATGAGCAAAATGTTAATTGTTTATAGAAAACATCACCGGCTGCAGCACCCTCTGGTGTATTCATATAAGATCCCATGATTTTGCCGTCTAAAGACATCATCATGTGACAGAAAATATATGGTCGATTCATTTTTTCCTCCTGTTGACGGATGTTCTCCGTGAAAATATAATAATAAATAGAAGCTAATATTAAATATACAACTTAAAGTCAAGTTTAAGTCAATAAGAAATTTTTTTATCGAAAGGAAGTTTAAAATATGGTTTATACGGTGGGAGAGATGGCACAAAAACTTGGAGTTGCTTCTTCGACACTTCGTTATTATGATAAAGAGGGTCTTCTTCCTTTTGTTGAATGTTCTAGTGGTGGAATTCGTATGTTTAATGAAAGTGATTTTGAATGGCTTTCGATTATTGAGTGTTTGAAAAAAGCAGGAATGCCAATCAAAAAGATCCGGGATTTTATTGACTGGTGCCTTCAGGGAGATGATACAATTGATCAGAGACTTGATCTAATAAAGGAACAAAAAGAAAAAGTAGAGGAACAGATGGAGCAGCTAAGAAAAACCATGGAGATGCTGGAATATAAAGAATGGTATTATGAAACTGCAAAAAAAGCAGGCACATGTAAAATTCATGATACAATGATGGAAGAAGATGTTCCAGAAGCATTAAGAGAGGTACGGAAGCGGGCAAAAGGTCTGCATAATATTTGAAATATAAAAAGAGAAGTGGTGAATATATAATGAAAGAAAATAAAATAACCTTTTGTAAGAGTGGTGGATGTACTGCAAAACTCGGAGCAGGTCTTTTAAGTCATGTTCTTGAGAAACTTCCAAAAGGAAAGATGGATGAAAATCTGCTTGTTGGGTACGATAGCAAAGATGATGCGGCCGTTTACAAAGTTAGTGAGGATCTTGCCATTGTTCAGACGTTGGATTTTTTTCCGCCGATGGTAGAGGATCCTTATATTTTTGGGAAAATTGCTGCAACAAATGCGTTAAGTGATATTTACGCAATGGGAGGAGAAGTTAAGACAGCTTTGAACATTGTCTGTTTTCCGGAAAATATGGATTTAAATATTTTAGGAGAGATTATGAGAGGAGGTTCTGAGAAAGTCATAGAAGCCGGTGGAACGCTTGCTGGTGGACATTCCATCGCAGATTCTGATGTAAAATATGGCTTATCAGTCACCGGCATCGTTCATCCTGATAAAATTTATCCCAATAATCAAGGAAAACCGGGAGATTGTCTGATCCTTACGAAAAAACTTGGAGTTGGTATTATTTGTACGGCTAACCGAGTTGGCGAAGCATCCAAAGAAGCAATGGATGAAGCAATTGAGTCAATGACAACATTAAATAAATATGCAGCACAGGTATGTAAAGATTATGAAATTCATGCTTGTACTGATGTGACTGGTTTTGGGTTCCTTGGACATCTTCATGAGATGATGGATGGAAGGCTTTCCTGTCATATTTATGCAAGCGATATCCCGATTATAAAGGAAGCAGTTCACCAGGCAGATGAATTTATGATTACAGCTGGCGGACAGAAAAACCGAAATCATGTAGGAAATGCTGTGAAATTTGAAAATATTTCTTTTGCAATGGAAGAGATTTTATTTGATCCGCAAACTGCAGGAGGGCTTTTGATTGCAGTTTCTGCAAAGGAAGCAAAAAGTCTTGAAAAGAAGTTGCAAGATATTGGACTTCCGGCAAAAATTGTTGGAGAAATTACACAGAAAACAGCGACAGAAATTACTGTTTTATAAATAAAAAAGGAGATAGAAAAATGGTAGAAGTAAATGCAATGGGAGATACATGTCCAATTCCAGTGATTAAAACTAAAAAGGCTATTGAGGGACTTAATGGAGCAGGTGTTGTAGAAACACTTGTAGATAATGAAATTGCTGTACAGAATCTTAAGAAAATGGCAGATCAGAAAGGGTATAAGGCAAGTTGTGAAAAACTAGGAGATAATCAGTACAAGGTAAAAATGACCATTGGAGAAGCTGTTGAGGAAAAAAAGGAAGAATTCGCAAAAAAATCAGAGCGGTCTGATTCTTCAGAAAATACGGTAGTCGTTATTTCTTCTTCAAAAATGGGAGAAGGAGAAGAAGAGCTTGGAAAAGTATTAATCAAAGGATTTATTTATGCGCTGACACAGCTCGACACACTCCCAAAAACAATGTTGTTTTATAATGGGGGAGCATTCCTTACTTGTGAAGGTTCTGAATCATTGGAGGACTTAAAATTTTTAAAAGAACAGGGAGTAGAAATTTTCACTTGCGGGACATGTTTAAATTACTATGGATTGACAGAAAAACTGCAGGTTGGAGAAATAACGAATATGTATGTTATTGCAGAAAAGATGACACAGGCAGATAAGGTTGTGAAACCGTGATCTATCTTGATAATGCGGCAACAACAATGAAAAAGCCATCACAAGTTTTAGACGCAGTGATAGAAGCGTTTCAAAATATGGGAAATGCAGGAAGAGGAGCACATCGTGCAACGATCAATGCATCCAGGATGATTTATGAAACAAGAGAACTTTTAGCAAATCTATTTGGAAGCGAAAAACCAGAGCGCTTTGCGTTTACTTCTAATGCAACAGAAGCATTAAATATTGCGATTCATGGCTTGTTAAAACCAGGAGATCATGTAATCACAACAGTATGCGAACATAATTCGGTTCTTCGTCCTTTGTACAAAATGGACGGCATAGAAATTGGGTTTCTTCCATTAAAAGGGGATACCATGGAAGAAAAGGCACAGGCAATCCTTGATTATAGTAAGCTGGAAGATCTTTATCAGCCAAATACAAAAGCAGTGATTGTGACACATGCCTCAAATCTTACAGGTAATATTACAGATCTTCGAGAAATTAAATCTTTTGTAAAAAAGCATAATCTGCTTCTGATTGTGGATGCAGCTCAAACGGCAGGAATTCTTCCAATCGATGTGGAAAAGATGGGAATTGATATTCTTTGCTTTTCCGGCCATAAAGGTCTGATGGGACCCCAGGGGACTGGTGGAATTTATGTAAGAGAAGGGATAGAATTAGCGCCGTTTATTGTCGGTGGAAGTGGTATACAAAGTTATAGTAAAGAACATCCAAAGCAAATGCCGACTGCCCTTGAAGCCGGGACGTTAAATGCACATGGAATTGCAGGGCTTCATGGAGCTCTTTGCTTTATAAAAGAAATAGGAATTGAAAAAATCTATAAAAGAGAGCATGATTTAATGAAGCGTTTCCTGAAAGGAATTCAAGGTGCCCAGGGAATTTTATATTATGGAAACTCGGATCTATCCAAAAGAATTGCAACGGCAACGATTAATTTTAAAGGTGTTGATTCTGGAGAAGTTAGTGATGAGTTAATGGAAGAATATCAAATCGCTGTACGATCAGGTGCTCATTGTGCACCGTTGATTCATGAGGCAATAGGAACAAAGGAGCAGGGAGCAGTTCGTTTCAGCATGTCTTATTTTAATACTGAAGAGGAAATTGATAGAGCAGTAGCAGCGATTTATGAGATGGCATAGTGGGGTAAGAAAATGCGAAAAAAAATAGAATCTGTAATTATTTCTTTTGAAAGTACTACACAGGCAATGAAAATGGATAAATTTTGTATGGAACATCATTTGCCAGGAAGATTGATTCCGGTACCAAGGGAAATTACAGCTGGATGTGGACTTGCCTGGAAGGCTCTTCCTGAGGAAAAGGAGCAGCTAAAGGTTGTAATGGAAGAACAACAAATTATATGGCAGGAAATATATATTATGAAAGTATAAAAAAAAATTAGGTTGTGAACTATACAAAAAAAGAAAAATGAGCTATAATAAGATGTCACAAAGATGGGCAGGCAATGAAAATTGTCTGTCCATTAAACATTGCAACAAATGAAAAAAATAAGGAGACAGAAAAAATGAATCAACAGGAAAACAAAGGAGCAGCATATGATTTTTATGGAAAACTTCCTTTGAAAAAAGCGATTCCCCTTGGTCTGCAACATGTTCTTGCTATGTTTGTAGGTAATCTGACTCCGGTGCTGATTATCACAGAAGCATGTGGTCTCGGCTCTGGAACAGCTTTCGCAGACGTTCAGATCACGCTTTTACAAAATGCTATGCTGATCGCAGGTGTTGTAACCTTAATCCAGCTGTTCTCGATCGGACCAATTGGAGGAAAAGTTCCAATTGTTATGGGAACAAGTTCAGGATTTATTGGAGTATGTAGTAGTGTATCTTCTATTATGGGCGGTGGTGTTTTAGCCTATGGAGCGATTATGGGTGCATCATTGATCGGCGGTTTATTTGAAGGTGTTTTAGGTCTTATGTTAAAACCTTTGCGTAAATTTTTCCCAGCAGTTGTTACTGGTACAGTAGTATTATCCATTGGTCTTTCTCTAATTTCGGTTGGAGTTAATTCTTTTGGCGGAGGAAGTTCAGCGAAAGATTTTGGTTCTATGGAAAATCTTGCTCTTGGAGCAATTGTTATGATTGTTATCATTGTATTTAAACATGGAACAAAAGGTTTTACTAGTGCATCTTCTATTTTGATTGGAATTATTGTTGGATATATTGCATCAATCATTATGGGAATGGTACTTCCAACAACTGGTGTGACAGCAGATGGCGTGGAATATACAAAGGCATGGGTATTAAATGCTGATAAGATCGCAAAAGCAAGCTGGTTTGCAGTTCCAAAGCTGATCCCAGTAAAACTTGTATTTGATGCGCGTGCGATTGTACCAATCATGATTATGTTTATTGTTACAGCTGTTGAGACTGTTGGTGATATTTCTGGTGTTATGGAAGGTGGTATGGGAAGAGAAGCAAGCGATACAGAACTTTCTGGTGGAGTTATCTGTGATGGATTAGGTTCCAGTCTTGCAGCTATATTTGGAGTCCTTCCAAATACATCATTCAGTCAGAATGTTGGTCTTGTTACAATTACAAAGATTGTAAACCGTATGGCTTTGGCAACAGGAGCGGTCTTTTTGATTTTATGTGGATTATTTCCAAAACTTGCAGCAGTTATTTCTATTATGCCACAGAGTGTGCTTGGTGGAGCTGCAGTTATGATGTTTTCATCCATCGTTATTAGTGGAATTCAGCTGATTACAAAAGAAAAAATGACAGCAAGAAATATTACAATTGTATCTGCTGCGCTTGGTCTTGGATATGGAATTGGAGCAAATAGTGCGGTTCTTGCAGGGCTTCCACAGATCATTCAGTTAATTTTTGGAGGATCTGGAATTGTTCCTGCAGCGCTGATTGCAATTGTATTAAATATTGTGCTTCCAAAAGAAAAAGAAGAAGTATAAAATAGATTGTATTTGTTGCTATTTCAACAAAATACAAGTAAAATAATCTCAGCGGGAGATATCTCTTGCTGAGAATTTTTTTCGACATTTACAAAAAAATGGAGGAACTTTAAATGTTGCGAATCAAAGAATTTGTGAAGGCAGAAAGCTTGGAGCAAGCTTATGAATTAAACCAGAAAAGGACGAATCGTATTCTTGGTGGAATGCTTTGGATGAGAATGACCAATGCACAGATCCAGAAAGCGATTGACTTGTCAGATCTTGGACTTGATAAAATTGAAGAGACAGAAGATGAATTTCTTATTGGATGTATGGTAACTCTACGACAACTGGAACTTCACGAGGGATTAAATGAAATGAGTGAAGGATTGGTAAGAAACTGTGTGGAAGATATTGTCGGAGTACAATTTCGAAATCTTGCAACGGTTGGAGGAAGTTTATTTGGCCGTTTTGGATTTTCTGATGTATTAACAGCATTTCTTGCCATGGATTCCTATGTGGAGTTATATAAGGGAGGAATTGTTCCGTTATCAGAATTTGCTGCAATGAAAAGAGATAATGATATTCTTGTGCGAGTGATCGTGAAAAAAACAAAAGGGCATTATGTGTATCAGTCACACCGAAATACGAAAACAGATTTTCCAGTTCTTGCAGTCGCTGCATCAAAAATGGGAGATGAAATAAAAGTATCCGTAGGAGCAAGGCCAGCAAGAGCAGTGCTTTTCGCTGCAAAAGATCTGACGGAAGACAGTGTATGTCAGGTTGCACAAAAGGTTGTTACAGGAACGAATCTACGAGCAAGCAAAGAATTTCGGTCTCATCTTGCAAAAGTATTGATTGGACGAGCGTTTGTACAATTAAGAGGAAAGGAGGAAGCATAGTATGATCGTAAGTATGATATTAAATGGGAAGAAAATTGCAGATGAAGTCAGTCCAGATATGACACTTTTTCAGTTCGTGAGAAAACATGGATGTTATAGTGTTAAGTGTGGATGTGAGACAACAAACTGTGGATTATGTACTGTATTTTTAGATGATCAGCCAGTCCTTTCTTGTGCAGTCCTTGTAGCAAGAGTTAGTGGACATAAAGTAGAAACGTTGGAAGGACTTCAGAAAGAAGCAGAAGAATTTGGTAGATTTATTGCAGATCAGGGAGCAGAACAGTGTGGTTTTTGTAATCCTGGGATGATTATGAATGCGATTGCGATGTTTCGTGAACTAGAAGAGCCAACGGATGAACAGATCAAACAATATCTTGCAGGTAATTTATGCAGGTGTTCTGGTTATGAAGGACAACTTCGAGGGATTCATGATTTTATGGAATATAAAAAGGGAGGTGTCTCATGCGAGTCGTAGGTCAGCCAGTCAGAAAAAAAGATGCCATGTCACTGGTTACTGGAAAACCAGTATACATGGATGATCTTGCACCAAAAGACTGTCTAATTGTAAAGGTATTAAGAAGCCCTCACGCCAATGCGATCGTTGAGGAAGTAAATACAAAAATTGCAATGAAAGTGCCAGGAATAGAAGCAATCTATACATGGGAAGATGTTCCAAAGCACCGTTTTGCGCAGGCTGGACAGACATATCCGGAGTGGAGCCCATATGACAGACTGATTCTTGATCAGCATGTTCGTTTTGTTGGGGATGCAGTTGCAATTATTGCAGGAGAAGATGAAGCATGTGTAGATCGTGCCATGAAGATGATCAAAGTAAAATATAAAGTACTTCCTGCAGTTCTTGATTATCATAAGGCAAAAGATAATGAAGTATTGGTACATCCAGAGGATAATTGGGAGTCTAAATTTCCAGTAGGTGCTGACAATAAGAGAAATCTTTGTGCTCATATGGAAGATAGTGACGGAGATCTGGAAAAAACATTTGCAGATTGTGATATTGTTCTTGAAAGGACTTATCATGTGCCTGCAGTCAATCAGGCAATGATGGAAACATTCCGTACGACTTGTTATCTTGATACTTACGGAAGACTTGTTGTCTTTAGTTCTACACAGATCGTATATCATGTGCGAAGGATTATTGCAAATGCGCTTGGAATTCCAAAACATAAAGTCCGTGCGTTAAAACCACGAATTGGTGGTGGATTTGGAGCAAAACAGACGGTTGTTACAGAAATTTTTCCAGCTTTTGTTACCTGGATGACAAAGAAGCCATCAAAAATCATTTATACAAGAGAAGAAAGCCAGATTGCAGGTTCTCCAAGACATGAGATGGAAGTGACTGTA
Source organism: Anaerostipes sp. MSJ-23 (assembly GCF_018918155.1). Lineage (GTDB taxonomy): Bacteria > Bacillota > Clostridia > Lachnospirales > Lachnospiraceae > Anaerostipes. The sequence continues at coordinate 43,242 of NZ_JAHLPY010000016.1, read as the reverse complement.
AAAATTGGGGCAAATAAAGATGGAACATTACGTGCATTTGATCTGTATAATCTTTCGAATACGGGAGCTTATGGAGATCATGGACCAACGACAGCAGGACTTACCGGGCACAAATCGCTTCCAATGTATACCGCAAATATGGAAGCATTTCGACATACCTTTGATGTTGTTTATACAAATGTTTTGGCAGCTGGTGCATATCGTGGTTATGGAGCAACACAAGGAATTTTTGCACTGGAATCGATTGTAAATGAATTGGCATCGATTCTCCATATGGATCCGGTAGAACTTCGCTTGAAAAATGTCGTAAGACAGGGAATGACCATGCAGGCTTATAGCAATGAAGTGGCAAGAGGGTGTCGTCTGGATGACTGTCTTGTCCGTGCGGCAGAAATGATCGGTTGGAAAGAAAAATATCCAGTAAAAGATATGGGAAATGGAAAGGTACGTTCGGTAGGAATTGCAATGGCAATGCAGGGATCTTGTATTTCTTATGTCGATGTAGGATCTGCAACAATTATGATGAATGAAGACGGAAGTTATCGTCTTGCGATTGCTGCGGCAGATATGGGAACTGGATGCGATACCATTCTTGCACAGATGGCAGCAGAGTGTCTTGGTGTATCAACAGATGAGATTTTTGTATCTGGTGCGGATACAGATACATCGCCTTATGATTCTGGATCTTATGCTTCAAGTACAACCTATGTAACTGGACAGGCAGTTGTAAAAGCAAGTACAGAATTGGAAAAAAGAATCCGGAAGTTAGCTTCTCAGATGCTCGAATGTGAGATAGAAGATGTTGAATTTGATGGAAAACAAGCAAGGGATATTAAAACTGGAAAGTCTGTAACGGCAGAAGAAATCGGATATAAAGCGCAGTGCTTTAATGATTTTGCGCTTCAAGTAACGGAAAGTTACACTTCTCCTGTGTCACCTCCTCCTTATATGGCAGGTGCAGTAGAAATTGAACTTGATAAAGAAACTGGACATTTAGAAATCTTAAATTATGCAGCAGTTGTTGATTGCGGCACGGTTGTGAATCCAAATCTTGCAAGAGTGCAGGTAGAAGGTGGGCTTGGTCAAGGAATTGGTATGGCATTGTATGAAAATATTCAGTATTCTGATCATGGAAAGCTTTATAATAACTCCTTGATGCAATATAAGATTCCAACTCGTTTGGATATGGGAAATCTTCACGTAGAGTTTAAACCAAGTTATGAACCGACGGGGCCATTTGGTGTAAAATCAATCGGTGAGATCGTTATCAATACACCAGCACCAGCACTAGCACATGCGATTTTTAATGCAACTGGAGTATGGCATCGAAGTCTTCCAATTACAAGTGAGAAGATTGCTATGGGTGTGTTGAAAAATAGAGAGTTCTTATGATAAAAAGTTTCATTGATGGAAAATGGCAGGAAACAAACAATTTATTTGATGCGTTACAATTTAATCAAAGACAACAAGAAGTGCTTTCTGTTGTAGGAGCTGGAGGGAAAACGACAGTTCTTCGAAGACTTCAGATGGAATGTATTAAAAAACAATTACCACATGTCATATCAACAACAACGCACATGCAATATGAACGTAATGAAAGATTCCTGGGACATCCCTCTTTGCGGATGCTCCGGGAAATTTTCATGCATTGTCATACCGTTTGGATGGGAGAGCCAGTGAATGAATGGAAAATGAAAGGGTTTTCTTCTGAATTTTTAAGAGAGGTAAAGAACTTGGGATTTTGGCTTCTTCTTGAGGCAGATGGAGCCAAACATCTTCCGGTGAAAGCACCAAGGAGCCAGGAACCAGTTCTTCTTAAAGAGACAACAACTGTTGTCAATGTATATGGCATGGATGGTATTGGGAAAAAAATTCAAGATATATGTTTTGGAACGGAGCAAGTATGTAAAATCCTTGGAAAAACAAAAGAGCAGATTCTTGAGGAAAAAGATCTGATTTTATTGGCCACTAGTCCTTTGGCAGGGAAAAAAGGTGTAATGGATTGTATGAAGTATCATGTTATACTAAATAAAACGGATACAGAGAAAGAATATAAGATAGCAAAAACAATTGCAAGAGATCTTGGAAAGCAAGGAATTTCCTATGTGCATGTCACGTCACAACTTATGGAAAAAAAGGAGAAAAAAGAATGAAAGTATTGGTGAAAGGAGCCGGAGATCTGGCAAGTGGAGTAGCAGTTCAATTAAAAAGAAGAGGATATCAAGTCATTATGACAGAAATCGAAACTCCTTTGACAGTGCGTAGACAGGTGGCATTTTCAAGGGCTGTCTATGAAAAAGAAGCAGTCGTAGAAGATGAGAAAGCAGTTCTTGTGGAAAATTATGAACAGGCAAAGAATATTTTAAAGGAAGGAAATCTTCCAGTGATCATTGATCCCAATGCAGAAATTTTAAAAGAATATAAGCCAGAGATTCTTGTGGATGCGATTATTGCAAAGCGAAATATAGGAACAAAGATTACAGATGCACCTTATGTGATTGGTCTTGGACCAGGATTTTGTGCGGGAAAGGATTGTCATGCAGTGATTGAAACGATGCGAGGAGAAACTCTTGCAAAGCCAATTTATGAAGGAGAAGCCATTGTAAATACAGGAGTTCCTGGAATGATTGGAGGCTATGCAAAGGAACGTCTTTTAAAAGCAATGGGTGATGGTATGATGAATCCACAGGCATCGATTGGTGATCATGTAAAAAAGGGACAAATTGTAGCGTATACCGGAGAAAAACCAGTTATTGCACAAATTGATGGGATTGTCCGCGGAATGCTGCAGGAAGGTGTTCAGGTAAAAAAAGGATTAAAGATTGGAGATGTAGATCCAAGAGATGATGAATCTCTCGTCTATGCCATTTCAGATAAATCTAATGCAATCGGAGAAGGTGTTGTAGAAGCAATAGAGAGATTGACTTTTCAGTCTTTTGGAATCGTTATACTTGCTGCAGGTAAATCAAAGCGTTATGGAAGTAATAAATTACTAGAAATAATGGATGGCAAAAAAATGTATCAGCATCTTTTGGATAAGATCTCAAGAGTTTCTGTAGGAACAAAAGTAATTGTTACAAGATTTCCGGAAATTGAAGAAGTAGCAGAAGATAATAAAATTGCTGTGATAAAAAATGATGATCCAGATCGTGGAATTTCTTATTCTTTAAAACTTGGAATGAAAAAATGTATGCAGGAAGATCCAAAGATGAAAGGAATTTTATTTATCGTTTGTGATCAGCCTTATATCAGAAGACAAACTTTAAAGAATATCTTGGATATGGCGGCAAAAAATCCTGGAAAAATCATCGCTGCAGCATATCATGGGAAAATTGGGAATCCAGTATTTTTTGATCATAAATATTGGAAAGAATTGTTAGCACTGACTGGAGACATCGGAGGAAAGCAGATTCTTAAAAAATATGAGGACCAGATTCTTTTTTGCGAAGCTGATAAGCGAGAGCTGCAAGATATTGATGATCCTTCATGGAAGAAAGAAAAATAAGCAGAGGATTTATTTTACAAGATAATAAAATTCAGCTATAATAAAGATTGGTTCGTTTTTAAAAAAACGAACGATATAACAAATATAAATCAATAGGAGGAATTTATGAAGAAACGAGTATTAGCAGTATTGATGGCAGCTATGATGGTGTTTAGCCTTGCTGGATGTGGTTCCACGAAGAAGGAATCAAAAAGTGAAGGAAAAACTATAGTTCATGTATTTATTGCAGCTAGCTTAAATACTGCAATGACAGAAGTAGCAAAGAAATTTAATGAAAAAAATCCAAATATTAAAATTTTATATAGCGCAGATAGTTCTGGAAAACTGATGGAGCAGATTGAAGAAGGATTTAACTGTGATATTTTCTTTTCAGCAGCACAAAAACAGATGGATCAGTTAGAGAAAAAAGATAAGCTGGTAGAAAAAGGCACACGTGCCAATATCGTAAACAACCAGGTTGTTGTTATTACCAGAAAAGATAGTAATACACAAGTAACTGGTCTTGCAAATCTGGAAGATGCGAAGAGCATTGCGCTTGCTGATGGAAGTGTTCCAGTAGGAAAATATACAAGACAGGCATTGATGAATATTGGAAAATTAACTCCTGTAAAAGATCCTTCCACAGTTACAACGGAGCAGGTTTCAAAAGCTTTAGGCGGAGTTGAAATTAGTGAACAGGGAAATGTAAGCCAGGTTTTAACTGCAGTTAAAGAAGGAAAATGTGAAGTTGGAACAACTTATTATTCTGATACATATGGCTTTGAAAAAGACATCAAGATTCTTCAGAAAGTAAATTATGATGCCACAGGAAATGTTATCTATCCTGCAGCAAGAATTAAAAATGATGAAGCAAGCAAGGCAGAAAATAAAGCGGCAGATAAATTTATGGAATTTATCAAATCCAAAGAAGCAAAGAAAATTTTCAAAAAATATTATTTTGATACAGTAAAATAATTTTTATCAGGATGATTTCTGTGGTTTGACAGAGATCATCCTGAATTTTTCTTAGAAGAAAATAGGAGAATATCATATGAATGAGATTGTGGAAATATTAAAAAATCTTGATTGGAGTCCTTTTTATATATCGATTAAAACAGGAATTGCAGCAACCATAGTCTCTTTTTTTCTTGGGATTTTTGCAGCACAAAAGATTATGGGAGCAACTTCAAGATTAAAGGCAGTATTGGATGGGATTCTTACACTTCCGCTTGTACTTCCACCGACGGTTGCAGGTTTTTTTCTGCTTCTGATTTTTAGTAAAAGGCGTCCTTTTGGAATTTTTCTATTTCAGACATTTGGAATCAAAGTTGTTCAGACGTGGCTTGGATGTGTAGTTGCAGCAACAGTTATTGCATTTCCGCTGATGTATCGAAATGCACGAGCTGCTTTTGAACAGGTGGATGTTAATTTAATTTATGCGGGACGTACTCTTGGGATGAGTGAGATGGCAATCTTTTGGAAAATTGTTGTTCCAGCTGCTGGACCTGGAATTTTTTCTGGAACAATTCTTACTTTTGCAAGAGCAATGGGAGAGTATGGTGCAACCTCTATGCTTGCAGGAAACATTCCAGGAAAAACGGGGACAATTTCACAAAGAATTGCCATGGTTATACAAGATGGAAATTATCTGACAGCAGGGGTATGGGTAGCCATTGTTCTTGTAATTGCATTTTTATTAGTATTTTTTATGAATGTGATTGCTAGTAAAAAGATGAAGCAGCAAAAAAAATGGTAGAAAAAAGGAGAACACATGGGTGATTTTACACATTTTAATCAGGCAGGAGAGGCCTGGATGGTAGATATTAGTGAAAAAGTAGACACAAAGAGAGAGGCGATTGCTTCTGGAATGATTTCTATGTCGGACGAATGTTATGAGAAGATCAAAGAAGGAACAATGAAAAAAGGGGATGTGCTTGGTGTTGCAAGAATTGCAGGAATTATGGGAGCAAAAAAAACATCGGAGTTGATTCCACTTTGTCATACGATTCCAATCACAAAAATAGAGATTGATTTTCATTTTCTTGGGAATGGAAAAATTGAGGCAAGATGTTGTGCCAAAACAACTGGTAAGACAGGAATTGAGATGGAAGCTCTCACAGGAGTCTCTGTGGCATTGCTAACGATCTATGATATGTGCAAGGCAATCGATCGTGGAATGGAAATTGGATCCATTCATTTAATGAAAAAATCAGGTGGAAAAAGCGGAATATGGGAGCGAGAAAAATAAGATGCCAATTGTATGTAATATTCATAAAAAACTAAAAAATTTTGAATTGAATGTCAATCTATCAAGTAACAGCAGGAGAATTGGAATTCTTGGAGCTTCAGGTTGTGGAAAAAGTATGACTTTAAGAAGTATTGCAGGAATTAAGATACCAGATGATGGAGAAATTATTGTTGATGGAAAAACATTATATCATTCAAAAGAAAAAATAAATCAAAAACCTCAAAAGCGAAATGTCGGATATTTATTCCAAAATTATGCACTATTTCCTAATATGACAGTAGAAAAAAATATTGGGATAGGGCTTCGTAAAAAAGAAAAGGATAAAAAACAAGTTGTAGATGCAATGATTAAAAAATTTCAGCTTACTGGACTTGAGAAGAGACTTCCGGGAGAGTTATCTGGGGGACAACAGCAGAGAGTGGCATTAGCAAGAATTATGGCGTATGAACCAGATGTGATCTTATTGGATGAGCCATTTTCTGCACTGGATATGTTTTTAAAAGATCAACTTCAGCAGGAAATGCTCGAGATGCTTGCGGATTATCAAGGAACTGTCATTCTTGTTTCTCACAGCAGAGATGAAATTTATCGATTTAGTGATGAGCTGTTGATTCTTGATCAGGGAAAAACAATCTGTCAGGGAAAGACAAAAGAGATTTTTGAAAACCCACAGTGGAAAACGGCAGCGAGACTGACTGGATGCAAAAATTTAATAGAAGCTATTCGTATCGATGATCATTGTTTGGAAATTCCAGGATGGGGAATGACGTTAAAAACGAGGAAAAAGATTCCAAAGGAAATTAATTGTGTTGGAATACGTGCTCATGATTTTATACCGATATGGGGGCAAGAAAAAGAAAATTGTGTAAGAGTTATAAAAGGGAGTATGGCAGAACTTCCATTTGAAAAAAAATTCTTTCTAAAGAGTGAAAAAAATCCACAGGAGATGATTTGTTGGTTTGTTCAGAGAAACTTCTGGGATATAATAGAAGAAAAAGGATTACCGGATTATCTGGAAATACCAGAGGAGAAGGTACTATTTCTTCAGTCATCATAAAAAAGATGGAGGAAAGGGACTATGGGAAAATTGTATCCGGTATCTCAAGTCAAATTATATGTGGAGGAAAAAACATTTGGTCCTGGTCCGTGTAAACTTTTGGAATTCATACAGGAAACGGGATCGATACAAAAAGCTTGTGAAAAGATGAATCTTTCCTATTCTAAGGCAAGAAAATTGATTTGTATTGCAGAAAAAAATCTTGGATATCCATTGATCAAAAGTCAGTCTGGAGGCAATGGCGGAGGAGGTTCTGTTTTGACAAAGAAAGCTATCGATTTAATTTGGAAATATCGTTCTATGGAAGCGCAAGTGCAGGAACAGACAGAAAAAATTTTTGCATTATATTTTAAAGAGGAAAGTGAGTAACAGATGAAATTAATAAAAACAGAAGATGCAGTAGGACATGTGATCTGTCATGATATTACACAAATCATTAAAGGTGTAACAAAAGACGCCATTTTTCGAAAAGGACATATTGTAAGAGAAGAAGATATTCCTGTGTTATTGTCCGTTGGAAAAGAAAACCTTTATGTTTGGGAAAAGCAAGAGGGTATGCTTCATGAAGATGAGGCAGCAGAAATTCTTAGACAAATATGTCAGGGAGAGCATATGCATCCATCCGGCGTTAAAGAGGGAAAAATTGAATTGATTGCGGACTGTGATGGAGTGCTGAAAGTAGATACTGAAGGACTTTATAAAGTAAATGCCCTTGGAGAGATGATGATTGCTTCAAGACATGGAAATTTTCCGGTGAAAAAAGGAGAAAAACTTGCAGGTACAAGAATTATTCCATTAGTAATTGAAGAAGAGAAAATGAAAAAGGCGAAAGAGGTAGCTGGAGAAAAACCATTATTGCAGATTAGGCCATATCTTCATAAAAAAGCAGGAATTGTAACAACGGGAAGTGAAGTGTATAATCATAGGATCGAGGATACGTTTACACCCGTTATCGAGGAAAAACTCGTAGAGTATGGTGTAGAAGTGATGGGACATAAAGTATGCAATGATAATCATTTCATGATTACAGAGGCGATAAAAGATCTTCTTTCTAAAGGGTGTGATATGATTTTATGTACCGGAGGGATGAGCGTAGACCCTGATGATCGGACACCACTTGCAATTAAAAATGCAGGGACAGATGTTGTCACTTATGGGGCACCGGTTCTCCCAGGAGCCATGTTTTTACTTGCTTATTATCAAGGAAACATTCCAGTAATGGGGTTGCCTGGCTGTGTGATGTATTCGAAACGAACAGTATTTGACCTTATTCTTCCAAGAATTCTAACAGGTGAAATTCTTAAGAAAGAAGACTTGGATGTGCTTGGAGAAGGCGGACTTTGTTTAAATTGTCCAGTTTGTACATTTCCAAATTGTGGATTTGGGAAAGGAAGGTAATGGATGGGACTATTTGAAGCAATGGAACAGTACGATACAGAAAAAGAACGAAAAATTTTGACAGTAGTAAAAGGAGTACATGTAGGAGAAAAGGCGCTTTTTTCAGAAAGCAGACTTTTATGGGAAAATAAAGATCATGGATTTTTTCATAAACATCAAGAAATTGCTGAGAAAATAATAGAAAGTGGAATTATTAACGTTGAAGAGGAAATGATTTTTTGTGATATACCAGGACAGCAGATAAAACTTGTCATTTGTGGAGGGGGGCATGTTTCGATTCCGATCATTCAACTTGGACAAATGATGGGAAATCATGTGACTGTTATTGAAGATCGTCCTAAATTTGCTGATCATGCAAGAAGAGCAGGAGCCAGTGAAGTTTTTTGTGAGCCGTTTCAGGATGCATTGAAAAAAATAAAAGGCGGAAGAGATACATTCTTTGTGATTGTTACAAGGGGACATCGATATGACCAAATTTGTCTATTTGAGATCGCAAAAAAAGAACATGCTTACATTGGAATGATGGGAAGTAAAAAACGTGTTGCAACGGTGAAAAAACAGTTAATAGAAGATGGAGCCGATCCACAGGTAATTGAAAATATTTATTCTCCCATTGGGCTATCCATTGGTGCTGAAACACCAGAAGAAATTGCAGTTGCAATCGCTGCGGAAATGATTCAAGTAAAAAATATGAAAAAAAGAACTTCTGGTTATACAAAAGAAATGCTTCATGCGATTCGAGAAAAAGAAGGTACAAAAATATTGGCAACGATCGTTACGAGAAAAGGTTCTGCACCGAGGGCTGTCGGAACAAAAATGTTAATTCTTCCGGATGGAAATTGCATTGGCACCATTGGAGGGGGATGTATGGAAGCAGATGTAGTGCGCAAAGCAAGAACTCTTATGGGACAAAATGAATCAAATGTTCAGCTGTGCAGAGTGGATATGACTGGAGCAGATGCAGAAGAAGAAGGTATGGTCTGCGGTGGAATTGTTGATGTTTTTCTTGAGAAAATATAAGAAGGAGAGGAGATTTTGAATTGAAAGATACTTATGGCCGAACCATTGACTATATGAGAATTTCAATTACAGACCGTTGTAATCTTCGCTGTAAATATTGTATGCCAGAAGAAATTGAAAAAATTTCTATGAAGGAGATATTAACTTATGAAGAGATTGAGAAAATCTGTAATCAGGCTGTTTCTCTTGGGATTACAAAATATAAAATTACTGGAGGAGAGCCTTTGGTTAGAAAGGGATGTCAACAGTTGATTCATAAGATCAAAAAGATACCGGGTGTAGAACAAGTTACGATGACAAGCAATGGTATTCTGCTAAAACAGTCTATAAAAAAATTAGTGGAAGCAGGACTGGATGGAGTCAATATTAGTCTGGATACATTAAATTCCGCTGTTTATCAACAGATCACAGGGTTTGATCAACTTGATGTTGTGTTGGACGGAATTAGAGAATGCCTTTATTATCCGATCAAAGTAAAAATTAATGTGGTATTACAACAAGGGGTCAATGAGAGTGAATGGAAGGATCTGATTCAGATTGCTAAGAACAACCCGATTGATGTTCGATTTATTGAAATGATGCCAATTGGTTTTGGAAAAGGCCAAAAAGGAATATCAAATCAACAGTTGATTCAGCAAATGAAAAAATATGATCCAGATATTTGCGAAGTCAAACAAAAAGAGGGGAATGGGCCTGCAATTTATTATGAAATTCCAGGTTTTTGTGGAAAAATTGGTATGATTAGTCCAATACATGGGAAATTTTGTGAAAGTTGTAATCGAATTCGAATGACTTCAACTGGTTTAATTAAGCCATGTCTTTGTTTTGAGGATGCGGTTTCAATTAAGAATGCTGTGCGTGGTGGGAAGCCTGAGGAGATTAGGGCAATTTTGAAAAAAGCAATTAAAATAAAGCCGGGACAACATTGTTTTGAACATTCTGAAAATATTACCGAACATAAGAATATGATACAAATAGGAGGGTAAGATGGGAAAAGTTATTGGAATATGTATCAGTGAGAAACGAGGAACACAGAAAACAAAAATAAAAGAAGCAAATTTGATCAAAGACTGGGGGATTGAAGGAGATGCTCATGCAGGAAAATGGCATCGTCAGGTTAGTCTCTTATCTTATGAAAAAATAGAAGAGTTTCGAAAAAAAGGAGCTAAGATTGATCTTGGAGCTTTTGGAGAAAATCTGATTGTTGAAGGATATGATTTTTCAGCTCTTCCGGTTGGAACAAGATTTGTGATCGGAGATGTCATTCTTGAGTTAACACAAATTGGGAAGGAATGTCATAACCATTGTGAAATTTATAAAAAAATGGGAAGTTGTATTATGCCGACGGAAGGAGTTTTTACTGAAGTTATTCGTGGAGGAAGGATAAAAACAGGGGATATGGTTGAGATGCAAAAACCGAATCCTAATCATCTGATTCGAGCAGCAGTGATTACATTGAGTGATAAAGGAGCAGCAGGAAAACGAAGAGATGAAAGTGGTCCTAAGGCGGTATCAATGCTGAAAGATGCCGGGTATGATGTGAAAGAAACTTTATTATTGCCAGATGAGAAAGAAGCATTAAAGCGTCAGCTTATTCGCCTGTCAGATCAGAGACAAATTCAGGTTATATTTACAACGGGTGGAACTGGATTTGCAAAAAGAGATATTACACCAGAAGCAACGATCGAAGTATGTGATCGAATGGCTAATGGGATCGCAGAAGCCATTAGAAATTATTCTATGACAATTACGCCGAGAGCAATGTTTAGCCGGGCGGTATCGGGAATTCGAAAAGAGACATTGATTATAAATCTTCCGGGAAGTCCGAAGGCAGTTAAAGAGGCTTTGGAATTTCTTTTACCTCATTTGGAACATGGCATTAAAATCTTATGTGGTACAGATGGAGAATGCGCAAGGTAGAAAAAACAACCAAGGAGCAGATGGATTAACAGGTAGGCGCTTGACACATGGCGATAAAATCACCGATGTGTCTTAGCACCATTCTGTGTGAATCAAAGCAAAAACATGCTGCTAAATGGTTGTTCTTTTTTATTCTTTGAAATATTTTTTTACAAGTTTTACGACGGTTCCGGAAAGCAGGAATAATGCAATTAAGTTTGGAATTGCCATTAATCCGTTGAATGTCTCAGCAATACTCCATAACATTCCAAGATCAACGGTAGCACCAACGATCGCAACAAGGGAGTAAACGACCATAAATGGTTTGATGACTTTGGAAGAAAATAAAAATTCGATGCAGCGTGCACCATATAGTCCCCATCCGATAATGGTTGAAAAAGCAAAGCAACAAAGAGCTACAGCAGTAAAAATGGAAATCCAATTTCCATAAGTTGCAGTAAATCCAGTAATTGTAAGTTCTGCGCCAGCATCCATTCCATATCCAACGGAAACACCGCTGCATAAGATGACAAGAGCGGTTAATGTACAAATTAAAATCGTATCCGTAAACACTTCGAAAATACCAAGCATTCCTTGTTTTACTGGTTCTTTTGTATCTGCACATGCGTGTGCAATGGATCCGGTACCAAGTCCAGCTTCATTAGAAAAGATACCGCGTGCTACACCTTTTTTCATACTCATAAAGAAACTTCCAACGATTCCTCCAGTAACAGATGCAGGATGAAAAGCACCATTTATAATAGAAGAAAAAACAAAAGGAAGTTTTCCGATGTTTAAAACAACAACACCAAGAGCAAAAAAGATATAAATAAATGCCATAAAAGGAACCAGTCTTTCAGCAACCAGTCCAATTCGTTTAATACCGCCTAATAAGATAAGGGCAACAAGAATTGCAACGATGATTCCGATCACAAGGTTTGAGATGCTTGTTGATTCCTTAGAAATCACATGATAATTTAGTAAAGCAGAGTTAATTGCAGTTGTGATGGTATTCACCTGTGTTGCATTTCCGGTTCCAAATACCGTTAGAACACCAAATGCGGAAAATAAAACTGCAAGAAACTGCCAGTGTTTTCCAAGACCATTTTTTATGTAATACATAGGTCCACCAACAAGGTCTCCTTGATCATTTCTTTCACGAAAATGAACAGCAAGAGTCACTTCGGAAAATTTTGTACACATTCCAAGAATTGCGGAAACCCACATCCAAAAAATTGCTCCGGGACCTCCGATTGCAATTGCACCGGCAACACCGGCAATGTTACCAGTTCCTACGGTCGAAGCAAGGGCTGTACAGACGGCCTGAAAAGGAGTCATAGACCCATCGGAGGATTCTTTTTTGTGAAAAATACGTCCGATCGTTTCTTTCATCGCATATGGAAATTTGCGGATTTGAAGAAATCTGGTTCGAAAAGTTAACAGTAATCCGACACCTATAATGCAGATCATTGCAGGAACACCCCAGATAAAATTGTTCACTACGCTGTTAATATGTTGTATTTGTTCTAGCATAAATAAGCCTTTCTAAAATATTTTATAAACTGTTATCTGCATTGCAGACACAAAGGAAATCATATCATATTCATGGAAAAAAGTACAGAAATCCCATTGACAAGGGCAAGGAATCTGTCATATAATCGTCAGCGATTGTAAAAAACACAGAATACAAAAAAAGGAGAAAAAAAGAAAAATGAAACATAAAAGTCATTAAAAGAGTGGCTTCCATTGATTGGGATGACAATTTCTGCGTTTATATTTAATACTTCAGAATTCATGCCCATTGGATTACTGACAGATATTGTAAAAGATTTTCATATTACAGAAGCCCAGGCTGGAATGATGATTACCGCGTATTCCTGGACAGTTACTTTATTATCCCTGCCATTGATGCTTCTTGTGTGCAAGATAGAATCAAAAAAATTATTACTTGGGACGATATTGTTATTTGGCATCTGCCAGGTATTATCTTTATTATCACCAAATTATATGATTTTAATGTTTTCTCGTATAGGAGTAGCATGTGCCCATTCAATTTTTTGGTCCATTGCATCACCCATTGCGGTACAACTTGTCTCAAAAGAGCATCAGACAAAGGCTTTGAGTATGATTATTACTGGAACATCCATTGCGATGATCGTCGGATTACCACTTGGACGTGTTATTGGATTATATATTGGTTGGAGAATGACATTTTTATGTGTGGCAGTGATTGCTTTCTTGCTTTTTGTATATCAAGGGGCTCTTTTTCCAAAAATGGAGCAGCAGGAATCTTTTTCTTTAAAGGAACTTCCGAAACTTCTGAAAAATCCATTATTGATAGGAATTTATCTTTTGAATTTTCTTGTAGCGACTTCTTATTATACAGGATATAGCTATATTGAACCATTTTTAAAACAGGTTGCTGGATTAAAAGATGGAAGTGTGACTTTTGCGTTGACTATTTTTGGAGTTGCAGGAATTGTTGGAAGTTTTCTGTTTTCAAGATATTATGAAAAAAATCGTTATGTCTTTATTCGTATTGTCATGATCTGCATTGCGGCTGCATTAATCTGTCTATATCCGGCTTCTATAAGTGGATATACTGTGATTATTATCTGTGCAGTGTGGGGAATGGCAGTAATGGCTTACAATGTATCTTTTCAATCTGAATTGATTCAGTGTGTACCATCTTCAGGATCTTCTGTTGCCATGGCAATCTTTTCTGCCATTTGTAATCTTGGTATTGGATGTGGAACATGGATGGGAGGAACGGTATGTACTTATGGATCCATTAAAAATATTGGATATGTTGGAGGAATACTGGCTGTAATCGCAGCTATTTATTGCATTAGTCGTTTGATTGGTTTTATGAAAAAAAGAGAAAGGACTTCGGTCATATAAAAAGAAATCCCGTTTTGTGAAAGCGGGATCTCTTTTATTTTTTGTAAGTATATCATGACATAAGAAAAAGTTGGAATCCATTATGTGGTGTTAGAATGGAGGAAGTTTTTCTAGTAGAGTATAATATAAGAAAAAATAGCAGGAGAGGAATAGCATGAAGATTACTATTATACATGGACAGAATCATAAAGGTTCGACCTACCATATTGCAAAGATGTTGGCAGAAAAATTAGATGGAGATATTACGGAATTTTTTCTGCCGCGAGATTTTAAAGAATTTTGTACTGGGTGTACAAATTGTTTTCGAAAAGATGAAACACTATGTCCGCATTATGAAAAAATAAAACCAATGACAAAAGCGTTGGACGAAGCAGATGTATTGATTTTTGAAAGCCCGGTTTATGTATATCACGTGACAGCTTCAATGAAAGCCTTTCTTGATCATTATGGATATCGTTGGATGATTCATCGACCAGAAGAAAGGATGTTTCATAAACAGGCGGTTTGTATTGCAACGGCAGCAGGTGCTGGCATGAAAAGTACAACAAAAGATATGGCTGATAGTATGTTTTTTTGGGGTGTTGGAAAAATTTATCGCTATGGAGTTGCCGTCATGTCTACAACCTATCAAGGAATAAAACCAAAAATCAAAAATAAAATAGAAAAAAAGACAACCATACTTGCCAGACAAATTAAAAAAAGACATAAGCATGTAAAACCTGGAATGAAAACAAAACTTTGGTTTTATATGGCGAGATTTTTACATAGGATGTCATGGGATGATTCTGATCTTAATTATTGGAAAGAAAAAGGATGGGATAAGAAAAAACGTCCATGGTAGTGTCGAGTTTGAAGATATGGAATATCTTTATCGTAGGTTGATTATAAAATAAAAACAATTCCTTTTCTTTCTGTATCAGACGCCATCTGCAATTTCAGATAAACGTTCCTGATCAAGGATGCGGATATGCTTTCTTCCTTCTATTTTAATGATGCCGTCCTCTTGCAGATTGGAAAAGATTCGGGAAAGAGAAGGCCTTGTTGTATTCAAATAAGTTGATAATGTATTGCGATCCATAGAAAGGGTTATAAGCTCAGAACCTTTCGCTGTTTCAGAAAGGTACTGGGCTGTTCTTTGATTTAAATCGCCACATGTTAAAAGTTCCAGGCGCTGTTGTTTTTGTTTATTATCATTGGAAAGAATATGAAGCATATTAAAGATAATCTTGCTGTGGTGTTTACAGCTTTTTTCACAAGTACGATAAAAGAAGCTTCGTTTTGTTGTTAAGATTTTGCAGTCAGACACAGCGCGAACAGAAAAATCAAAACGTTCTTTTTTTGAAAACAGATCAGACTCACCAAAGATTTGACCTTCTGTTCGATATTCAAGATTCATTGGCTTTCCCATGTAGTTATATTGTTCAATCACAACTTTCCCATTTAGAATCAAATAGAGAACTTCTGGTTTATCATCTGGAAGAATGATAGATTGATTTTTAGTGTAATTAAGAAATTTTCCGTCTGCGCATTGTAGGACACGGTAGATTTCTTTTTGATTTAGATTCTGAAACAAGATTGTTTGTTTTAATTCCATTTTTTCACCTTTTTTTGAATCCGTAACATTTGTTACGGAATTTCCTTCCATTTTGATATATTATAAAACCAAGATCAAACATAGTAAAGGAGGAAAAATAATGAGTAAATTTTATCGTAGCAATGGTACTATTTTATTTGATATTTTTGGCACAGGAGCAGAAGTTGAAGGAGCAGAACTTTTGACGCCAAATACAACCGATGCGGCTGGTGAAAAACATGTTCCGCAGGTAACAAAAAATGGCAACAAGATTACGGTTGAAATTGGTTCGATTAAGCATCCAATGTTGGAGAAACATTATATTATGGGTGTTTATATTGAAACAAAAAACGGTGGTCAGCTACATAAATTCAAGCCAGGTGATGAGCCAAAGGCAACCTTTACTTTGGTCGACGGTGATGAATTTATAGCAGCATATGAATACTGCAATCTTCACGGATTATGGAAATCAGAAAACAAATAAGAGACATCAAGGAGGACAAAAAAATGAAGAAATATCAGTGTGAACCATGTGGATATATTTATGATGAGGCAGTTGGAGATCCAGACAACGGAATTGCTCCAGGAACAAAATTTGAAGACCTTCCAGAGGATTGGGTCTGTCCAATTTGTGGAATGGGAAAAGAAGTCTTTGTTGAAGTAAAATAATGTATCAAAACCCCAGGGATTTATCTCTGGGGTTTGTCAATGAATTATAAGATTTTTAAGATATTTTTCATTCCGTAGGCGACACCGTCCTGATCATGGTGGATAGTGATAGCGTCTGCGGATTTTTTGCATTTTTCGGATGCGTTTTCCATGGCGATGCCGATACCAGCTTCGAGCAAAAGATCAATATCATTATCGCCGTCTCCGAAGGCAGCCGTTTGTTCTTTCTTTAAATGTAAATATTCTCTGATAAAGCGTAATCCGGAGTGTTTTCCAGCGTTTTTGTGTGAGATTTCAATTAACTGTGATACAGATGATGTAATGTAAATATCTTTCGATGCTTTTTTTAAATAGTATTCAATTTCTTCTTTTTGCTTTTGTGAAGAAACAACGATATCAATACTGTCAATACCATCGATATGTTTCCTTATAAAATGTGCCATTTGGTTTATTGGTTTTCTTGTATTTTGAATATAAGGAATTGCTTTTTTGGTTGCACCGTAAACTATTGGATTTTCTACATAGACTTTTTCAGCAAAGGCTTCTCCGTCAATGAAGGCTTCGAGGGCAATGGGATAGTTTTTGGCAACCGTAAGGATTGCCTCTACAGATTCTTTTGTTAGTTTATATTCGTGTAGGCAAGTCTTTGTTGGAATATAATAAATGGCAGCTCCATTTGATGTGATGGCATATTCAATTCCAGAAATAGCAAGCACATCTTTTGGTAGTGTAGCAAAAGAACGGCCACTAGCGATGACAATATGTACTCCTTTTTTGATGGCTTCTTCTAAGGCTTTTCGATTTCCATCGGAAAGCCGGCCATGTGCGTTTAATGTTGTTCGATCTAAGTCTAAAGCAATGCATTGAATGTTCATAATCATAATCCTTTCGTTTTTTTTATTGTATCTTTTGTTTTTTCTAATTACAATATTTTTAAAATGATTTTAGGAGGAAAAGTAAAAATGGGAATGACAACCTTATGTTATATCGAAAAAGATGATGCTTATTTAATGTTGCATCGGATCATAAAAAAACATGATATCAATAAGGATAAATGGATTGGTGTCGGCGGACATTTTGAGCATGGAGAAAGTCCGGAAGATTGTATGTTTCGTGAAGTGATGGAGGAAACCGGTCTTATTCCGACTTCTTTTCGATTTTGTGGGATTGTTACTTTTTTATCAGATATGGGAACAAAAAAAGAAGCATGGGAATATATGTGTCTTTATCATGTGGAAGCTTTTGAAGGAGAGTTAAAAGAGTGTGATGAAGGTGTTCTTGAATGGGTGAAAAAAGAAGATCTTTTGAATTTAGAATTATGGGAAGGAGATCGATTGTTCCTTCGTTATATGGAAGAGAGACGTCCGTTTTTTTCTTTGAAATTGACTTATACCAAAGGAAATTTAATTTCAGCAAATCTGGATGGAAAAGAGCTGGAGTTCTTTGATGTACTAGATGAAAGTGGGAATATAACTGGGAGGATAAAAGAACGCTCTCTTGTTCATGAAGACGGGGATTGGCATCGAACGGTGCATATTTGGGTAGTCAGAAAGACGAAAAGAGGTTTTGATGTATTACTTCAGAAGCGAAGTGAGGATAAAGATTCGTTTCCTGGATGTTATGATATTTCATCAGCAGGACATGTTGATGCAGGAGAAGGATATTTAGAGACGGCACAAAGAGAAATCTTTGAGGAACTTGGAATTGAGGCATCTGGAGATGATCTTAGAAAAATCGGGATGCATAGAGGTTCCATGCGGTCAAAATTTTATGGAAGACCATTTCTTAATCAGGAAATTAGTGCGGTTTATTTATATGAAAAACCTATTGACATAAAAGATTTGAAAATTCAAAAAGAAGAACTTGATGGCGTTGTATGGATGGATTATAGAACATGTCAAAGAAAAATGAAAAGTAAAAGATGGAAGCATTGTATTTTTAAAGAAGAGTTTAATGCACTTGAAAAATATGTAAAATAATAAAAGAAAAGCATAGCATGAAAAATAAGTAATGTTATGCTTTTTTTAATTTTAGTTAGAAAAAATTGACAAAATACTTAAATATGCTTATAATTACTTAAAAAGGAGGATGCAATGTATCAGGAAGAACGGTTAAAGAAGATTATGGAATGGCTTGAAAAAGAACAGGTACTTTCGAATCAAGAACTTATGCGGCGTTTGGAAGTTTCCAGAGATACAGCTAGAAGAGATATTGTAAGACTAACGGAAAATGGGAGTGCTGTTCGGACACATGGTGGAATTGCAAGAGTTGATTTTCAAACACAGGTGGGAAATTATCAGACAAGAATGACAGATAATCCAGATGGGAAACAAAGAATTGCAAAAGTTTTAGCAGAGATTCTTACGGAAGGAAGCTTATGTTTTTTTGATACTTCCACACATATGAAATTTGTATGTAAAGAATTAAAGAAAGAAATTAGTGTTTATACGCACTCTTTAGACAATCTTGGAGATTTAGCTCAGATACCAAAGGTGGATGTGCATTGTCTTGGCGGGAGATTGAATAAGAATAATCGTTTTTTTTATGGATATGAAGTATGGGAAGCTTTATCTCAAAAAAGATTTGACTATGTTATTTTAGGAGCTGCGGCTGTTTTAAAAGATGGCATTTATTTTGAGGATGAAGAGGATGCAAGGATTAAGCAGCTTGCGGCAAAACGAGGGAAACAAGTCATTGTTCTTGCAGATTATCCAAAATTTCAAAGAGAAAGTAAATATCGAGCAGTTGAATGGGATATGATTGATTTATTAATTACAGATCGTGCACTATCAAAAGAATGGGAAGATAGATTTTTAAAGGAGGAATTAAGGTGGCAGGTTGTTTAGAAAAAGGAAAATATAAGGCAGTGTTTAGTGATATTGATGGAACTTTATTAAATACATCACATCAGATACCGGAAAAGACAAAAAATAAGATTCAAAAAATCAATCAGGAAGGAATTCCATTTGTACTTGTATCTGCAAGAATGCCGAAAGGAATGACAGAAATTCGAAAGGAACTTGGAGCGAAAAGTCCAATGATTTGTTATAGTGGTGCGCTTGTTGTTGATGAAAATGACAAGCCACTTTACAGTGTTTCTCTAAAAAAAGACGAAGCCATAGAACTTTGCAAGACGATTCAAAAAATGGATTCTGATATTTCTATTAATTTATATTCGAATGATCGTTGGATGGTACAAAATCTTAAAGAATTTTGGATAGATCAGGAAATGAAAATTACAGGAGTGAGGGCAGAGCAAGTTTCCTTTCAAGACGAGAGTATATTTGAAGAGGTTCATAAAATTTTATGTATGGGAGATGCCGAAAAAATTGCTTCTTTGGAAGAAAAGTTATGGAAGGAATTTCCTCATA
Organism: Anaerostipes sp. MSJ-23; assembly: GCF_018918155.1. Taxonomy (GTDB): domain Bacteria; phylum Bacillota; class Clostridia; order Lachnospirales; family Lachnospiraceae; genus Anaerostipes. The sequence continues at coordinate 23,622 of NZ_JAHLPY010000016.1, read as the reverse complement.
TTCGTGTTTATCGATCTAAAGACACTTATCTTGAAATTATGTCTATGAAAGCTTCTAAGTCCGATGCTGTCCATATGCTGGAAGAAACATTTGATGTTACAAAGCAGGAAATTATAGCATTTGGAGACAATTTTAATGATATTGATATGATTATGTATGCAGGACTTGGAGTTGCTATGGGAAATGGAACAGATGAGGTAAAGAAGGCAGCAGATTATATAACAGAAAAAAATGATCAGGAAGGACTTCGAAAAGTACTGGATCTTTGTTTCTGATTTTTATCGAAAGATAAACAATCTTAGCAATTTTTCTGGTATAATATAAGTATCAATCATGCTTTGGTAAAAGGTTTTGCCTTAGAAGTTGCTTTGTGCCAGAAAGGAGTGTTTTGTGATGAAAAAAGATGTCATTATTTGTATTTCCAGAGAATTTGGAAGTGGAGGAAAAGAGGTTGGAGAAATTTTGTCACAAAAGCTTGGAATTCCTGTTTATGACAAGGAAATTTTAACAAAGGTTGCCGATGAAAGCGGCATGACGGAAGAATTTGTAGAGAGTCATGAAGGGAATCCAGTTTACAGTCATATTCTTGGAGTACCAATGGGGCATCCGGTTCTTGGAGCAGAATATGACGGAATTATGACACCAGAGAAATTGTTTATTACGCAAACAAAGGTCATTCGAAAAATTGCTCAGGAACAAAAATCTTGTATTTTTGTTGGAAGGTGCGCAGATGTGATTTTGCAAGGATATGAAAATTGTTATCGATTTTTTATCCATAGACCACAGGAAGATCGTATTCGAAGAATTCAGCAGACGGAAAATGTAACAGAAAAGAAAGCAATGAAGATGATTCGAAAAGCGGATAAAGAGCGTTCTTCTTATCACAATTATTATACTGGCATCAAGTGGGGACATCCGAGTAATTATGATTTAATCATTAATGTTGATAAGAGCGGACTCGAAAAAGCAGCAAAAGTGATCATTGATTATATTGAGGATGAATCATGATGAAGACGAGACAGGAAGCATTAGACTATGGTTTGTCATTTCCGGAGACTTATGTACAAGCTCCTTTTCGAGATTCAAATTGGGAGCTTATCAGGATCAAGAATAGCAAAAAGGCATTCTTATGGGTATATGAAAAGGATGGTTTTGTAAATTTAAATGTCAAGGTGAATCCACAGTGGAGAGATTTTTGGCGGGAAGTTTATCCATCAGTAATTCCCGGATATCATCAGAACAAAAAATATTGGAATACAATTATTCTTGATGGATCTATACCAGAAAAAGAAATTAAAAGGATGATTACAGAAAGTTATGATCTTGTGACGGATAGCCCGACAAAGCGAATTTATGAAGCAGTGAAAAAGATTCCAAAAGGACATGTAGCAACTTATGGTCAAATTGCAGCAATGGCAGGAAATCCGAAGATGTCAAGAGCCGTTGGAAATGCACTTCATAAAAATAAAGATCCGGATCATATTCCATGTTTCCGTGTCGTTAATGCAAAGGGAGAGTTATCAGGTGCCTTTGTGTTCGGAGGAGAAAAAATGCAAGCCAAATTGTTAAGAAAAGATGGAATTGAAGTGCGGGATGGAAAGGTAGATCTTAAGAAATATGGAATTTCCATTTAAAATGAGAAAATGTGGGAAAAACTCTCGTTGACAAATGAATAGATTCGTGCTATTGTATAGATAAATTAAATAACGTCTTCAGGGCAGGGTGTAATTCCCTACCGGCGGTAAAAGCCCGCGAGCCGTAAGGTATGATTCGGTGAGATTCCGAGGCCGACAGTATAGTCTGGATGGAAGAAGATAAGAGATATCGATAATTTGTCCTGGGATTTTTTATAATTCCAGGATTTTCTAGTTTATGACAGTATATCAAATTTATGGCGATATAGCATAAGAAAAGAAAAAGATTGATAAAGTTCCTGAAGATTTAGATCTCAGGAACTTTTTTTGTACTATCTTATCATTCGTTCTCCCAAAGAATACCTGAAGGGAAGGGAGATAAAATTGCAGAAAGAATATATGGAACGTGCAATTGAGCTTGCCAAAAATGGAGTTGGATGGACAAATCCGAATCCGTTGGTAGGAGCCGTGATTGTAAAAAATGGAACGATTATCGGTGAAGGGTGGCACGAAAGAATTGGTGGACTTCATGCAGAAAGGAATGCGCTGAAACATTGTAAGGAAGATCCAAAAGATGCAGAAATTTATGTAACATTAGAGCCATGTTGTCACTATGGAAAAACACCACCATGTACGGAAGCTTTGATTGAAAAAGGAATTAAAAAAGTTTATGTCGGAAGCATGGACCCAAATCCGAAAGTAGCTGGAAAAGGTGTGAGGATTTTAAGAGACCATGGGATCGAAGTAGAGACAGGAGTTTTGGAAAAGCAGTGTAAGCAATTGAATGATATATTTTTTCATTATATACAGCATGATGTGCCATTTACAGCATTAAAATATGCAATGACATTAGATGGAAAGATTGCAACATATACTGGAGAATCGAAGTGGATTACGGGAGAAAAAGCAAGAGAACATGTCCATTATTTAAGGCATCGTTATGCAGCAATTATGGTTGGAATTGGAACAGTTCTTGCAGATGATCCGATGCTAAATGCAAGAATTAAAAATGGACATGATCCAATACGAGTGATTTGTGATTCAAGATTGAGAATTCCAGAGAATTCTAATATTGTAAAAAGCGCAAAAGAAATTCCAACGATCATTGCTACGGTTTCCAAAGAGAAAGAAAAGATTGAAAGACTGAAAAAGGCAGGATGTGAAGTGTGGACGATAGAAGAAGAGAATGGTCATGTATCAATACTTCCTTTGATGAAAAGGCTTCATGAAAAGGAAATTGACAGTGTTCTTGTTGAAGGCGGTGGAATATTGAATGAAGCTTTGATTAAGAGCGGATGTGTCCATAAAGTATATGCTTATATTGCTCCAAAGTTATTTGGAGGAAAAGATGCGAAGACACCGATCGAAGGAGAAGGAATTTCATTCATTCAGGATGCCTTGCATCTGGAAAGTTTAAAGACAACACCTCTTGGAACTGATATTTTGCTGGAAGGAAAGGTGATGGAATGTTTACCGGAATCATAGAAGAACTTGGAACTGTTGTTTCACTAAAACGTGGAAGTCAAGCAGCCGTTCTTACGATTAAGGGGAAAAAGATTTTTGAAGACCTCAAACTTGGAGATAGTGTAGCGGTCAATGGAGTATGTTTGACTGCAAGTCATATCAGCGGGAATACTTTTCAGGCTGATGTTATGAATGAAACATTTCATCGAAGTAGCCTTGGAAGTTTAAGCCATGGGGATGTTGTAAATCTGGAGCGAGCTATGGCAGCCAATGGAAGATTTGGCGGACATATGGTAGCTGGTCATGTGGATGCCGTTGGAGAAATCGCATCAATTAAGCAGGATGATAATGCTGTATGGTTTACGATTAAGGCACCGGATCAGATCATGAAGTATTGTATTGAGAAAGGATCTATTGCACTCGATGGAATCAGCTTGACGATTGCAAAGTTAACAGTCGATACATTATCCGTTTCCATGATTCCTCATACGATAGGAAATACAAATTTTGGGTATAAAAAAGCAGGAGATGCAGTAAATTTAGAAAACGATATGGTTGGAAAATATATCGACAAGCTTTTACATTTTGAAGAAAATAAAAAAGAAGAAACATCATCTGGACTAACAATGGAAATGTTGCGAAATGCCGGATTTTAAGGAGGAAATAGAATGAATTTTTGTACGATAGAAGAAGCAGTGGAAGAATTAAAACAAGGAAAAATTATTATCGTTACGGATGATGAGGATCGCGAAAATGAAGGCGACTTTATTTGTGCTTCTCAGTTTGCAACGACAGAAAATATCAACTTTATGGCAACTCACGGAAAGGGCTTGATTTGTATGCCAATGTCTGAAGAAATTGGACATAAACTTGGTTTATCTTCTATGGTAAAAAATAATACAGATAACCATGAAACTGCTTTTACAGAAAGTATTGATTATGTGAATACAACCACGGGAATTTCTGCTGTAGAACGTTCTATGACAGCGATGAAGTGTATGGAAGATGATATCCGCCCAGAGGATTTGAGACGCCCAGGTCATATGTTCCCTTTAATTGCAAAAAAATGGGGTGTGATGGAACGAAATGGACATACAGAAGCAACGGTTGATTTGATGAAGATTGCAGGTCTGAAAGAAAGTGGATTATGCTGTGAAATCATGAGAGAAGATGGAACGATGATGCGTACACCAGAACTGGTGGAACTTGCACAAAAATTTGATTTGAAAATGACAACGATCAAAGAGCTTCAGGACTATCGCAAAAAACATGAAGTTTTTATCAACTGTGAAGTAACAACTCCAATGCCTACAAAATATGGAAAATTTCAGGCATATGGATATATCGATCAGGTATCTGGAGAACATCATGTAGCTTTGGTAGTTGGAGACGTATCTGATGGAGAGCCGGTACTTTGTAGAGTACATTCGGAATGTCTGACAGGAGATACCTTTGGATCACAAAGATGCGACTGTGGAGATCAACTTCATCAGGCAATGCGTCAGATTCAGAAAGAAGGACGTGGAGTGCTCTTATATATGCGCCAGGAAGGACGAGGAATTGGGCTTATTAATAAATTAAAAGCGTATGCGCTTCAGGATACAGGTCTTGATACGGTAGAGGCGAATATTGCTCTTGGATTTAAGGATGACTTAAGAGAATATTATATTGGAGCACAAATTTTAAGAGATCTTGGAATTAGCAAGTTGAAACTTTTAACAAATAACCCTACAAAAATTGATGGACTTCACGATTATGGATTGGAAATTGTGGAACGTGTGCCAATTCAGACAAAGCTGACACCATATGATAAGTTCTATATGACAACAAAGAAAGAAAAAATGGGGCATATCCTGAATTTTTTATAGAGCGATAGCAAAAGAATAAAATTATATAAAAGGAGATAAGAACATGAGAGTTTTAGAAGGAAAATTAGTAGCAAGTGGAATTAAAGTAGGAATTGTAGCAGCACGTTTTAATGAGTTTATCGTATCAAAATTAGTATCGGGAGCACTCGATGGATTGAAACGTCATGATGTTTGTGAAGATGATATTGATGTTGCATGGGTTCCAGGTGCATTCGAAATTCCTCTGATTGCTGATAAAATGGCAAAAAGCGGACAATATGACGCAGTCATTTGTCTTGGTGCTGTGATTCGTGGTGCGACAAGTCATTATGATTATGTATGTAATGAAGTATCAAAAGGAGTTGCACAGGTATCTTTATCTTCTGGAATTCCAGTATTATTTGGAGTTGTTACAACAGAAAACATTGAACAGGCAATTGAACGTGCTGGAACTAAGGCAGGAAATAAAGGATATGACTGCGCATTATCTGCAATTGAAATGGTTCAGCTAGTAAAGGAAATTGAGAAATAAAAAATAGAGAAAAGAAGGGTTGAATGATGGATACATACTATCTTGGATTTGATGCAGGCACACAAAGTGTTAAGGTAGCAATCTATAATATCAATATGGAATGTATAGCATCCGATGTTAATGCAACACAATTAAATTATCCATATCCGGATTGGGTAGAGATGGATGCGGATCAGTATCTGGAAGCAACAGTCACTGGAATTAGAAATTGTGTAAATCAAATGAAAGAGAAAGCATTAGATCCTGGAAAAATTCGTTCTATTTTTGGAGATGGGATTATATGTGGGATTGTTGGAGTTGACAAAGACTGCCATGCAATCACACCTTATATTAACTATCTGGATTCTAGAACAAAAGAAGATGTAGAGGAACTTGCTTCAAAAAATCTTGAAATATGGGCAAGGGAAACAGGAAATCCACAACCCAATTGTATGTTTCCGGCCATGTTTGCCAGATGGATGATGAAAAATTGCGAGGAATATCAAAAACGTGGGAAAAAATTTATGCATAATGCGCCATATATTCTTGCAAATTTGGCAGGTCTTTCAGCAGAAGAGGCTTTTATCGACTGGGGAGCGATGTCCGGATGGGGGCTTGGATATGACGTCATAAAAAAAGAATGGTCCAAACAACAGCTGGACATTCTTGAAATTCCAATGAGAATGATGCCTCGAATTACAAAACCATGGGATATTATTGGACATTTATCAGAAAAATATGCAAAAGAGACTGGACTTCCGCAGGGAATTCCGATTTGCGCGGGTGCAGGGGATACGATGCAGTCAATGATTGGCTGTGGCGTAATGGATGTAAATCAAGCAGCCGATGTCGCTGGAACTTGTGCGATGTTTTGCATCGCAACAGATGGTATTCGTCCAGAATTAAGTCGTGTGGAAAACGATTTGATCTTTAATAGCGGGACTTTAGAAAATACTTATTTTTACTGGGGGTTTATAAGAACCGGAGGTCTTGCACTTCGGTGGTATCGGGATAATATTTGTAATAAAGTTGGAGATGGAACCTATTTTGACGAATTAACCAATAGGGCAAAGAAGGTTCCATGTGGATCTAACGGTGTATTATTTTTACCGTATTTAACGGGAGGTTTTGGAGATTACACAAATGCCAGTGCATGTTTTCTGAATCTGTCAATGGATGATGATCAGGCAGTTTTGTGGAGAGCTGTCCTAGAAGCCATCGGATATGATTATATGAGTGTTACGGATATTTATAAGAAGGCAGGAGTAAAATTGGACATTATGACGATTACCGAAGGTGGAAGTAAATCTGATCTTTGGAACCAAATCAAGGCAGATATGCTTGGATGTCGTACAGTGACACTTGAAAATGCACAGGGGGCAGTACTTACAGATGCAGCTGCAGCAGCTTATGCCGTTGGCGATTTGAAAGATTTAAAAACAGTTTTTGAGAAAAGCAGAAAAATCAAAGATGTCTATGAACCAGATTCGAAACATACAACTTATTATCGAAATGTTTATGAACAGCAAAGAAAGCTGATTGGTCAGGATATGACGGCTGTTTTTGAAAGGCTTCATAAAATCGAAAAAATGGCATGTGAAGTTTCCTTATAAAAATTTGAAAAAAAGAAAGAGAAAATTTCTAAATAATAGGTAAATCAAAAGAAGGCTCCTTTACAAAGGGCCTTTTTTTCTTGTAGAATAAAAGATAGAATTTTGATAAAATAAGTGATTGAAATAAGCATATTTTAATAAAAATGGAGGGAGAAAAATGGATCAAGAAAAAATAGCAAAACTTCAACAGATGATTGATGAAAGTCATAAGATTGTATTTTTCGGAGGCGCAGGTGTTTCGACAGAGAGTCATATACCAGATTTTCGAAGCACGGATGGTTTGTATCATCAGACTTATAAATATCCACCGGAAGTTATGGTAAGTCATAGTTTTTATGTACAACATACCGAAGAATTTTTTGATTTTTATAAAAATAAAATGGTATTTTTAGACGCAAAACCAAACAAAGCGCATTTAAAACTTGCAGAATTAGAAAAAGCAGGGAAACTTTCAGCCATTGTCACACAGAATATTGATGGATTGCATCAGATGGCAGGAAGTAAAAAAGTATATGAGCTTCATGGAAGTGTTCATCGCAATTATTGTGAGAAATGTCATCGATTTTATGATGTAAATTATGTTATGAAAACGAAAGGTATTCCTTACTGTGAAGAATGTGGAGGTATTATTAAACCAGATGTTGTTCTATATGAAGAGGGGCTAGATGGTAATATTATGCAGGGAGCGATCAATGCAATTGCTGATGCGGATATGTTAATTATTGGAGGAACCTCTCTTGTTGTTTATCCGGCAGCCGGAATGATTGACTATTTCCGCGGAAAATATTTGGCGGTATTAAATCGTGATGCAACCTCTAGGGATAAACAGGCAGATTTATGTATAACAGACCCAATCGGAGAAGTTTTAGGACAAATTAAGGTAAGATCATGATAAAAAGAAAAGATATCATATTGATTGTTATAGTTTTACTGCTTGCTCTTTTTGGTTTTGGTGTTATGAAGTGGAAACAGAAAGATGGAAAAGAAGTGATTGTTACAATTAATGGGAATGAAGTATATCGGACAACTTTATCTAAAAATCAGACATATAAGATTCCAACAAAAAGTGGGTTGAATGTGATGAAGATTAAAGATGGAAAGGTTACGATGGAAAAAGCGGATTGTCCAGATCAAATTTGTCATAAACATAAGGCAATTGAAAAATCTGGAGAGACCATTGTATGTTTACCGCATAAAGTAGTTATAGAAGTCTCCTCCGATAAGGATGATCAGGAATTGGATGGAATGACAAGATAGGAGAAAATATGTCAACAAAAAGATTAGCAACCGATGGATTATTTTTAGCCCTTGCGCTCGTTGTATCCTATATTGAAGTATTAATCCCGATTCCTATTGGAATTCCAGGAGTAAAAATAGGACTTGCGAATGCAGTCGTTATGGTACTTTTATTTTTTTCTACTTGGCAGCGGACTCTGATAATCTCTATTATGAGGATTTTCCTTGTAGGTTTTTTATTTGGAAACCCAATGACAATTGCTTATAGTCTGGCAGGTGGGATTTTAAGTCTTTTGGTAATGCTTTTACTAAAAAAAATCCATGGATTTTCAACGGTCGGTATTAGTGTTGGCGGAGGGGTTGCACATAATATTGGTCAGCTGAGTGTTGCAGTATTATTGATGGAAAATGCAAGAATTTACTATTATGCACCTGTATTACTTATCACTGGAACGATCGCTGGAGTTGTGATTGGTGTTTTAACAGGGATTCTTGTAAAAAAACTCCCCAAAAGTCTGTTTTGTTAAAGGAGCTTATCATGAGATTAAAAGGAAAAAAAATAGCAGTCACTTTTTTGAGTTTGGCATTGATTGTTGCAAGTTTTACGGGCTGTCAGAAGAAAGAAGAATCATATAGTCATACAGATTTTGCGATGGGAACGGTGACGAATATTACTCTTTACGGAAAGAGCGATTCTTTAGAAAAAACGGAACAGGAAATTATTTCTAAAGTAAAAAAACTAGAAAAGGAACAGATTTCTTGGAGAATAAAGGGGTCTCAACTTTCCAAGGTTAATCGTGAAGTTGCAAAAAATCAGGGAAAAGCTAAAATTAAAGAACCCCTAAAGTCATGGCTTTTACAAGCTCTTAAGTTAAGCAAGGATTCTTATGAGGATGGTCGTGGAACGGTTGATCCATCCATTGGTCAGTTAACACAATTATGGAATTTTGAATCAGACCATCCGTCTCTTCCAAAAGCTTCAGACATTAAAAAAGCAGTGAATAGTGGACTTTCGGATAATAGTCGTCATGTAACGATTGATTCCAAAGGAAATCTGAAAGCAAAAGATGAAAAAACAAAATTTGATCTTGGTGCATATGGAAAAGGAATTGGAACAGATGTAGCATGGGAATTTTTAAAAAAGAAGAAAGATATTACAGGTGCGATGGTAGCACTTGGTGGAAGCATTCTTGTTTATGGACAAAAATTGGATGGAAGTGATTGGAATGTAGGGATTCAGGATCCATACGGAAAAGATGGAGAAGTTCTTGGCGGAGTAAAAGTCAGCGGTGGAACATGTATTTCTACATCCGGCGATTATGAAAAATATTTTATTGATAAAAAAACAGGAAAGAAATATTTTCATATTCTTGATCCTAAAACCGGATATTCCGCAGAGACTAATATTACATCCTGTACCATTGTATGTAATTCTGGGATAAATAGTGATGGTCTTTCAACAGCTTGCTTTATTCTTGGCGTGAAAAAAAGTCAGAAATTGCTAAAAAAGTATCATGCAAAAGCAATTTTTGTAGATAAAAAGAAAAATGTCTATGTCAGTGATGGTCTTGACTTTTCATTGACAAACGACGATTATAAGATTGTAAAATAGATCAAAGAGAATCAGTGGGCAATACTGGTTCTCTTTTCAAAAATAAAAAAGGAGTGAAAAATTTATGCCAGCATTTTATGCTCATTATCGTTTTGGTATTAGTGTTTTTCGAAATTTGAATAAAGAATTAAAAACGATCATAAGAAAATATAAAGGGCCATTTCAAATGGGACTCCAGGGTCCGGATGTATTTTTCTTTTATAAAGCTTATAAGAAAAATAGAGTTTCTGACTATGGATATGCTATTCATTATCAGTCGGCGTTGCCATTTTTTGAACATGCGATTGGGGTGATAAAGGAAAAGGGAAGGGAGAGCAAAGAATATGCTTATCTTCTTGGTTTTATCTGTCATTTTATATTAGATAGTGAGAGTCATCATTATGTAGAGCAGATGGTGAAGAAGATAGGAGTTGCTCATCTGGAAATTGAAGAAGAATATGAGAAAAGACTTTTAAAAATGGATGGGAAAAATCCATTCCGTTATCCTTATGCGAAAAAAGTTTATACTGATCGAATAACAGCGCAGGCAATGGAACCATTTTATGGAGAAATTGCAGATGAAGAAACCATTCAGAAGTCTCTAAAATGGATGAAGTTTGTAAAGAAATTGTTTACTGCACCATGTCCTGTGAAACAAGGCATGATCAATCAAGGAATGAGGTTTGTCGGCAAATATGGAGAAATGAAAGGATTGATGAATCAAAGAAAAGAGAATCTAAAATGTAAACAAACCAATCGGGAGCTTTTGGATATTTATTTACATGCGGTACCAGTGGCGATTTATATGATCTATGATTTTGATGAAAGTGTAAAAAATGAAAAAGAGTTAAATCAACGTTTTAATCGAAATTTGGAATAGAAATTATAGCACACAAAGCTGTGCCCTTGAATTCATCTGGAAAATGTTTTACAATATTCGAAAAGGTCCGTCATAAAGAAACAGGAGTTTATAAATATGTGGGAAAAATTAATTCAAAAGATGAAAAAACATGGGCATGTATTAGTCGTGTTAATATATTCTATTTTTTATATGAGTGTTTTTTCTTATATAGAAGAAAGAAATACACATCCATACATTGTTCATACAGCAATCGATGATCAAATTCCATTTTGTGAATATTTTGTTGTACCTTATATTTTATGGTTCGCTTTTATTACAGTAACACTGATTTATTTTGCTTTTTTTAGCCATAAAAAAGATGAATATTATCAGTTGTTAATTACCCTTGGAACGGGAATGACCCTCTTTTTGGTAATTTCTTTGGTTTTTCCAAACGGTCAGGATCTTCGGCCAACACTGACTGGAGATAGTATTTTTATAAAAGCAGTGCAATATATTTATCATGCGGATACACCGACGAACGTATTGCCGAGTATTCATGTCTTTAATTCATTGGCCTGCTGTTTGGCAATTATAAAAAATAAAAATATCAGACCATGGATCAAACGGTCAGCACAGGTACTAACTATTTTAATTATTATGTCAACAATGTTGCTAAAACAGCATAGTATTGTAGATGTGATTTTTGCGGCAATTTTGTATGCCATCTGCTATCAGTTATATTATGTAACGATACCCAGTCTTTCATACCGACGTTCAGAGGTAAAAAGCTGGTAAGTAAAAAGAGAATTCTATCAGTTTCATTATCTGGATAGAATTCTCTTTTTTTATTGTCATGCGTTATGATAAATGTATAAAAAAGTAAGAAGAGAAAATGCAGTGATGGATGTAGTAAGGATATGAAGGAACGGGACATTATTAGTTTATATTTCAAAAAAGAGTACACGGTTTTAAGAAAGATATGTCTGGTAAATTCAGACGTATTTTTTTTCTGTTTCATTGTGTTAAAATAAAAATATGCAAAATAAAGGAGGAAATGATGAAAAAATGTAAGATTACCGTGATGCGCATGGCTTCTTATCCAGATTTAATGGAACAGTATGAAAATCCGATCGAACATGCATGTGATATGAAAATTGGACAGGTTTTTATTGCAAATGGATGGAAAAAGCCGGATGGAATGTGTGATAGTGCATGGGAAAGTATGTCTGCTTTTGTGATGACATTGTCTCATGGAGGGAGCAACTTTTATAATGGTTGGATGAAAAATGATAAATCGGCTATGATTTCTTGTAATGATGGGTTTCGGCCAGTTAGTTTTTTGATTGAAGCATTAGATGAGGAGGCACAAGAATGAGAGAGGAATTGTTAAATAAAATAAAAAGATTACGGAAACAATTACATCAATGTGCAGAAATTTCTGGTCAGGAAGTAAAAACAAAGGAAACTCTTATTCGATTTTTGAAAGAGTTTACAAATTTTGAAATAAATCCATGCGGGAGGGGGTTCTATGTTGCCTGTCGTTCAGAAGGTAGAAAAAATAGAGGGATTGTGCTTCGGGCTGATTATGATGCGCTTGCCAGACCAGATGGTACGGCAGCACATTTATGTGGACATGACGGACATGCGGCAGTTCTTTGCGGTGTCGCCATGATACTGGAAGAACAAAAACCTGACAGAGATGTTTTTTTATTGTTTCAGCCGGCAGAAGAAACCGGAGAGGGGGCATTTCCATGTACAGAAATTTTCCAAAAAGAATCGATTGAAGAAATTTATGGAATGCATAATCTTCCAGGATTTTCGAAAGGACAGGTTTATATAAAAGAAGGAACCTTTGCCTGTGGATCTGAAGGATTGATTCTTAGTTTTCAGGGTGCAGCAGCACATGCAGCGTATCCAGAATATGGTATTTCACCAGCGTTGGCTGTTGGAAAGTTTCTTTGTGCTCTCCCTGAAATTTCGAATCAAAAATTTTATGAGTCTATGACACTTTGTACGGTAATAGGTGTTTCTATGGGAGAAAAAGCATTTGGGGCTGCAGCAGCCGATGCACAGGTGTGGCTTACTTTGCGGGCAGAGAAAAATAAAGATCTTGAGAATTTAAAAGAAAAGGTTGTTCATTATGCACGAAATGTAGCCAAGGAAGAAAATTTAAAATTTAAGATAAAAGAACAAGATGTATTTCCGGCAACAGAAAACAATGAGGAATGTGTAAAAAAAGTATTACAATGCTGTAATGGACAGAGTTTAAAAGAGCCAATGCGTTGGAGTGAAGATTTTGGCCATTATTTAAAAAGATGCAAAGGGGCTTTTTTTGGAATTGGAGCGGGAGAAGACTGTCCGGCTCTGCATACACAATTTTATGAATATCCAGATTGTATTTTAAGACAATCTATAGAAGCTTTTTGTAGATTAATATTTGAATAATAAATAGTATCATATAAATAAAAAATGGGGAGGAGGACTTGTGAGAGATCTTTTTCTGTGGTTTAATAAAAACAGGGTAAAGTATACAGAAGAAGATAGGAGAATACAGTGAAACGATATTTTGATAATGATATGCTCAAACATTCAGTATCGGTTTGCCCAATGATGCAGGTAGAAGGATATTGGGTGCGGCCTGGAATGTTTGACTTAAATGGCGCTACAGAATTGCCGATAGGCATTAATTTTACCATTCACACACATGGAGGAACAAGCTGTGAACTTCTTTTATTCCATAAAGGAGAAGAAGAACCGTATGCAGTAATTCCATTTCCCGAATCTTATAAGATTGGGGATGTTTATTCGATGATCGTATATGATCTGGACGTTGAAACATTTGAATATGCCTATCGAATTGACGGAGAGTATGATCCGTCAAAAGGATTATTGTTTGATAAGAAGAATATTCTTTTGGATCCGTATGCAAAAGCAGTAGCAGGACAGAGAACCTGGGGAAAAAAGCGAAAAGGAATCTATCATGCGCGAGTCGTAAAAGATGTATTTGACTGGGGAGATCTTCCGCAGTCTAGGAGAAAAATGAATGACTTGATTATTTATGAGATGCATGTTCGCGGTTTTACTCAGCATGAGACTTCTGGTGTAGAGCAAAAAGGAACTTTTGCCGGAGTTATGGAAAAAATTCCTTATTTAAAAGAACTTGGTGTAAATGCAGTAGAGCTGATGCCTATTTTTGAATTTGATGAAACAATCAATGCACGTGAAGTCAATGGAAAAGAACTTTTGGAATATTGGGGATATAATACGGTAAGTTATTTTTCTCCAAACACAAGTTATGCAGCAAAAGATGTAGCTCATAAAGAAGGGCTTGAATTAAAAACAATGATTAAAGCTCTTCATGAACATGGAATTGAAGTTATTCTCGATGTCGTATTTAATCATACGGCAGAAGGGGATGAACATGGACCAACATTTAGTTTTAAAGGAATTGATAATAATATTTATTATATTCTCTCTAGTGATGGAAAATATTATAATTTCAGCGGCTGTGGAAATACATTGAATTGTAATCAGCCAATTGTACAGCAGATGATTCTTGAATGTCTTCGATATTGGACAATTAATTATCGCATTGATGGTTTCCGATTTGATCTTGCAAGTATTCTTGGAAGAAATGAATATGGGGAACCTATGGATCATCCGCCATTATTACAGACACTAGCATGTGATCCTATTTTGAGGAATGTTAAATTGATTGCAGAGGCATGGGATGCAGGTGGAATGTATCAAGTCGGAAGTTTTCCAGCAAGTCAGCGATGGGCAGAATGGAATGGAAGATACCGTGACGCTGTTCGTAGTTTTCTAAAAGGAGATTTCTGGGAATCATGGAATGCCGCTTGGAGTTTTGCAGGTTCTGGCGATTTATATGGAGGTTATTATGGAGGACATAATGATCGTTATGCTGGATATGATTCCTGTGTGAATTTTATTACATGTCATGATGGATTTACGATGTATGATCTCTATTCATATAATGAAAAACATAATGAAGCCAATGGATGGAATAACACAGATGGTTCCAATGATAATCGAAGCTGGAACTGTGGTATTGAGGGCGAAACCGATGATCCGGAAGTGTTGAAATTACGTTTTCGGATGATTCGTAATGCCTGCGCTACTTTAATGTGCAGCCGTGGAACGCCGATGTTCCTTATGGGGGATGAGTTTGGACATACAAAACGAGGAAATAACAATAGTTATTGCCAGGATAATGATATTTCATGGTTGAACTGGGATAATCTTGAAAAAAACAAAAATTTGTTTGAATTTTTCAAATTTATGATTGCCTATCGCAAAAAACATCCGGCAATCCGTAAAACAATAAAAGAAGCAGAGTGTGGAATGGAGCCAATTCGTTTGCATGATGTTAATCCAGATATTGTTAACTTACCAAAAGATGCAAAAACATTTTCGATTAGTTTTGCTGGATTTGATGAAGAAAAACAAGAAGATGATCTTGTTTATATGACAGTGAATGCTTTTTGGGAGGAAGTACAGATTCGTCTCCCAGATCTTCACGGATATGGGGATTGGTATTTAACCGCAGATACTTACGGAGATGAGGTTGGAGACTATTGTTATGAAGAAAATGAGGAAAAATTAATTGAAGGTTCTTATTTAATGAGACCAAGAACGGTTGCCATTTTTACTGGTCATAAGCGTCATGAGCTCGTAGACATGAATGAGTAAAAAAAGAAAACGAGGTAGTTTATGGTAGAATATTCCATAGAGAATGGAAAGATTCCTCTTATATCACCAGAAGAATTTCGAGTGATGAAGGGAAATTATCCTCATCGTAAAATCCTTTTAAAAAGTATGGATCTGGTACGTGACAGCAAGGTGGAAATTTTTGGAGAATGTATTATCGGAACAATACGTACTTCAGAAAAAAATATTCATAGAAAAAAACGGATCTCTTTCGGATTTTATATAGAAGGAAATCATTTGTTGCTTCTTGAGACAGAACCTGTTCTTGATAATATTTTAAAAAAAATACCTTCAGAATCTTATCAGAAGGAGAGGGCAAACTTTTTTCTCCTTCTTCTTCTGGAAGCATTGATTGAAGATGATATTCGATATCTTTTAAAAGTAGAACAGGAACTGGAAGCTTTGGAAGAAACAATTTTACAAGATATTTCAGAAACATTTTATCAGGAGGTGGTGAGATACCGGAAAGAATTATCAAGACTTCACTCTTATTATGAACAGTTGATTAACATCGGAGATTTAATGCAGGAGAATATTTGCCAGCCATTAAATAGCGAAGAAGATGCCAGATGGCAACATTATACAAATCGTACAGAACGTTTGCATAACCAAGTTGAGATGCTTAGGGAATATTTAATTCAAATTCGTGAAATTTATCAGTCGCAGATTGATATCCGGCAAAATCGCGTAATGAGTTTTTTAACAATCGTAACAACCATCTTTTTTCCATTGACATTAATTGCAGAATGGTATGGAATGAATTTTCGAGGAATGCCGGAGCTTAGCTGGAAATATGGATATTTATTTGTAATTATATTAAGTGTAGTGATTGTTGCAGCAGAAATTTATTATTTCAAAAAAAAGAAAATGTTGTGAAAATGGGAAGGATATGAATATGAAATTTTATTTTGCACCTATGGAAGGTATTACGACGTTTTTATACAGAAATGCACATGCAAAGTATTTTGCGGGAGTTGACCAGTATTTTACACCATTTCTTATGCCAAATCAAAAAAGAATTTTTCGTACAAGAGAGTTGCAGGATGTTTTACCAGAACATAATCAAGGAGTTCATCTTGTTCCGCAGATCCTTACAAAAAAACCAGAAGAATTTATAAAAACAGCAAAGGAACTTCAAAAAATGGGATACGATGAAGTAAATTTAAATGTTGGCTGTCCGTCAAAAACAGTTGTTTCTAAAGGAAAAGGTTCAGGATTCTTGAATCATTTGGAGGAATTAGATGAATTTTTTACGGAAATATTTGATAAATTAGACATGAAGATTTCTGTAAAAACGAGAGTTGGAATGTATAGTGAAAGTGAATTTGGAGAAATCCTTGAAATATATAATAAATATCCAATTAGTGAGTTGATTATTCATCCGAGAGTTCAAAAGGACTTTTATAGCGGAAAGCCTTATATTAATACATTCTCCAAAGCAGTGAAAGATAGCAGCAATGAGGTCTGTTATAATGGTGATATTACATCAGTGGATGATTTTCAAAAATTAAGAAAAAAATTTCCGCAGGTACATGCTTTTATGATTGGAAGAGGCCTTTTATATAATCCAGCTCTGATTCGGCAAATCAAAGGAGGACCGGCTCTTTCAAAAGAAGAACTTTTAAAAATGCATAATCAGATTTATGAGGCATATAAAGGGTATGTATCTGGAGAAAAGAACGTATTATTTAAAATGAAGGATTTTTGGAGTAATCCGGTAAAGTTGTTTACAAATTATGAAAAATATGCAAAAAAAATAAAAAAAGCGCAAAATTTAAAAAGTTATGAACAGGCAGTGGATGCGTTGGTTTCGGAACAGGAAATTAGAGAGGCGTTATAAAAAGAAAATAGAGATGATACATTCCTATATTTGTTTTCGCTTTGAGTTAGATGGAAAAACTTATATGGATGATCTTGGTTAGTTCATTCTATTTGAAGAATTTTATAGATTTTTTTATTACATATAGAATACTGTTTATGCTGTTTTTATAAAAAGGAAGGAAAAAATTGGTATAATCAAAAACAGAATAAAGAAAGAGAGGATAGAGAAATGTATTGTCCTAATTGTGGAAAAGAAAATGATGATGATGCAAAATTTTGTGAAGAATGTGGATCTCTCATGCATGAAGAAGATAATGCCAAAATTCTTGGATCCGATTTTTCAATGGATTTTGTAGAGCCATTAAAAGCTTCGAAGCATTCATCTGGAAAATTTATAAAAATAGCAGTATTAATTGTTGTCTGTATTGGAATTGGTGTTGGAGGTGCTTTTTTCGTATCGAAAGATTTCAAAAAAGGAGAAAAAGAAGAGATAGTAAAAAAGAAAACTAATATTGTAGAAAATAAAAATGTAGTAAAAGCAATTTCAGAAGGACAACAGACAGAAAAAGAGAATAGCAATTCAGAAAATAGTAGTCAGATAACAAAGTCTGATTCAGGTTCTAAACTTCCAAATACGAATAATGATACAATGGACTTATCCGCTTGCAAAAATCCAAATAATTATCAGTATATAACGAGTTCAGATGGTTCTTTTCGCTTTGGTTATCCAAAGTCTTTATTTAATGAAAGCCGAAGGGATGATAACAATAACCATTATCTTTTGAGCTTTAAAAAAGATAATGAAACGAAAATCAAGGCAGATTATTCTGTTACGGAAGCAACTGGGGATTCTCTTACTATAGCGCAGAACTATATTGATGATTGTATCAATGAAAATCATCTTACGATTACTTATCGTTATCCACAAACGGATATGAGTAAAGCAGTAAAAGCAGATGGAAGTGCAACGATGATCGCGATGGGCTATAGTGATTCTGCGAAAAAGAAATGGCAGTATCATTTAGTGAAAAATGATGGCAGCAGAACATATGTTATGAAAATAGCTTATGAAGATCCAGAGTATACAAATCCTCATAAAACAATTAATTATGTTGTGGATTGTATGTATAGAGCATGTTCTTTTAGCAATACAACTTATCAATTAAGAACATTTGATCAGTTTCAGAAAGATCTTATGGGAACAAAAAAATAGTTTTGGTTGACAAAAATGTTTTTCTTCTATTATAATAGCTCAGTAGGCGATGATGGAGAAAAGTAACATAACTTATCGTTCCCAGTGAGCAGGCGATAGTGGGAATCCTGCAAAGTGAATTTGTGTGAAGAACACTCCGGAGCATTGATCTGAACACTTTTTGTCAGTAGGTGAGACGTAATTCTGGCGTTAACAGAAGCACAAGAGAGACTGTAGAAACAGTAAATCAGGTGGTACCGCGGACTGTAATAGGTTCGTCCTGAAAGAATTTAATTTTTCAGGACGAGCTTTTTTTATTTAAAAAGAAATACCGCCTGAATAAGTATAAAAACAAAAATGAAAAGGAGAAAGAAAATGTCAGACATATACCGTACAAGAACCATGGATCAGATTTCCGAAGGTGATATTGGAACAGAATTAAAAATTGCTGGATGGGTAGAGAACATTCGTGACCATGGTGGAGTATCTTTTATTGACTTACGTGATATGTATGGAGTAATGCAGGTAGTTTTAAGAGATACAAGCCTTTTAGATCATGTGAGAAAAGAAGAATGCTTATCTATTGAAGGTGTTATTCAGCATCGTGATGAAGAAACTTATAATCCGAAAATTCCAACAGGAACCATTGAACTGGAAGCTCATAAAATTGATATTTTAGGAAAAGTTTATACAGATCTTCCGTTTGAAATCGCAACATCGAAAGAAATCAGAGAAGATGTTCGTTTGAAGTATCGTTTTCTTGATTTGAGAAATAGAAAAGTAAAAGATAATATTTTATTCCGTTCAAAAGTTATTCGTTTCTTAAGAGATAAAATGGAAGAAATGGGATTTGTTGAAATTCAGACACCAATTCTTTGTGCATCCTCTCCAGAAGGAGCTAGAGACTATGTAGTGCCTTCAAGAAAATACAAAGGTAAATTTTATGCACTTCCACAGGCACCTCAGCAGTATAAACAGCTTTTAATGGTATCTGGAATTGATAAATACTATCAAGTGGCTCCTTGTTTTCGTGATGAAGATGCTCGTGCAGACCGTTCACCTGGAGAATTTTATCAGTTAGACTATGAAATGAGTTTTGCAACACAGGAAGACGTATTTAAAGTTGGAGAAGAAGTATTAACAGCTGCATTTAAAAAATTTGCGCCGGAAGGATATGAAATTACAGAAGCTCCATATCCAATCATCAGTTATAAAGAAGCTATGTTGAAATTTGGAACCGATAAACCAGATCTTCGTAATCCATTGCGTATTTTAGATGTCACAGACTTTTTCCAGAGATGTACTTTTAAACCATTTCATGGACAGACGGTACGTGCAATCAATGTTCATGCAAAACTTTCTAAAGGACAGCATGAAAAACTTTTGAAGTTTGCTCAGTCTATTGGTATGGGCGGACTTGGATATCTTGAAGTTAAAGAAGAAATGAAATATAAAGGACCGATTGATAAATTTATTCCAGATGATATGAAGATGGAATTAGCTCAGATGGCAGGATTACAGGAAGGAGATACTATCTTCTTTATTGCAGCACCAGAAAAGGCAGCATGCATTTTTGCCGGACAGATTCGTGATGAACTTGGACGTCGTTTGGATCTAATTGAAAAGAACGCTTATCGATTCTGTTATATCAATGATTTCCCAATGTATGAGATTGATGAAGAGACAGGAAAACTTGGATTTACTCATAATCCATTTTCTATGCCTCAGGGTGGTTTGGAAGCATTAAATGAAAAAGATCCTCTGGATATTCTTGCATATCAGTATGATATTGTATGTAATGGTGTGGAGTTATCTTCAGGAGCTGTCCGTAACCACGATATGGAAATCATGGAAAAGGCATTTGAAATTGCGGGATATGATAAAGAAACATTAAAAGATAAATTTGGAGCGTTATATAATGCATTCCAGTTTGGTGCACCACCTCATGCAGGCATGGCACCTGGAATTGATCGTATGATTATGCTTCTTCGTAATGAAGAAAATATCCGTGAAATCATTGCATTCCCAATGAGTGGAACAGCACAGGATTTGATGTGCGGAGCACCAAATGAAATCACAGAACAGCAGCTTCGTGAGGTTCATATTAAAGTAAGAGATTAATTGATTTAATATAAGGCAGGAAGGGGAATAGATTCTTCTTTCTGCTTTTTCATTTCATAGGAAATTTCAAGAAGATGCTATTTGATGCACATAGGAGAGAAGTATGAGAATATTGGTAAGTGCCTGTCTGTTAGGAATGAATTGTAAATATAGTGGTGGGAATAATAAGAAGGAAGAAGTTCTTTCTTTATTAAAAGAGCATGAATTGATACCAGTTTGTCCAGAGATTCTTGGAGGACTGCCGACACCAAGAGTACCAGCTGAAAATAAGGGAAAACAGGTGTTTACAAAAGATGGGCGAGACGTAACTTGTCAATTTCAAAAAGGAGCTTTGGAAACTTTAAAGATTGCACAGCTTTGTCAATGTCACTGTGCCATTTTAAAAGAAAAAAGTCCATCTTGTGGTAGCGGAGAGATTTATGATGGAACGTTTCAGGGCATTTTAATACAAGGAGATGGAGTGACTGCAAGATTGCTAAAAGAACATGGAATTTATGTAGTTGGAGAGAAGCATTTAAATAAACTTTATAAAAATGTGGGGAAGAGGGATGAAAGATAAAAAGCAGACAGTTCTAGCGGTAGCATCTATAGCAACTTCTATATTCACAGCAGCATCGTTTGCGTTGTTTGAGTATGCCATTTGTCGTAAAAAGAAGCAGCCGGATATTCGAAAAAAAGAAAAGTGGAAGCCATATCTTAATTATGTTTTAAAAGAACAAAAATGGTTGTATGAGCATCAGGAAAAAGAATTAAAAACAATTGAATCGAAAGATGGATTGAAACTTCAGGCTGTATATATTCCAAAAGAGAATGCAAAGGGAATTATCATTTGTATGCATGGCTATCATTCAGCTATTGAAATAGAATTTGTGCCAGAAATTCGTTTTTTATGGGATCTTGGCTATAGCATTTTGCTCCCATGGCAGAGAAGTCATGGAAAAAGTGAGGGACGCTACATTACTTATGGGGTGAAGGAAAGATATGATTTGAAACAATGGATTTTATATGCAAATGATATGCTTCATATGGCACAACGTGATATATTTTTATGTGGCATTTCCATGGGATGTGCAACAGCTTTGATGGCAGCAGGGTTGAAGCTTCCGAAGAATGTAAAAGGGATCATTGCAGATTGTGGATTTACTTCCCCGTGGGATATTGTTAAGCATGTTGCCAAAACAAGATTGCATCTTCCATCCTTTCCATTGATGTACTCGGTTAATTTTATTTGTAAGATTTTTGCTGGATTTGGTTTAAAGGAAGTATCAATTCCTGAGATTATGAAACAAAATCAGATACCCATTCTCTTTATCCATGGAGATAGAGATCAATATGTGCCCATGTGGATGACAGTAAAGAATTATGAAGCCTGTGCAGGTCCCAAAGAACTTTATATTGTTCATGGAGCAGGACATGCACTAGCATTTTCAAAAGATATGGAAGAAGGAAAACGATGGATTCAAAAATTTATAAAAAAATATGAAACACGAAAGAGAAATGAATGAAAGAAATAAAAATACAAAAAGCAGATAAGCAAGATATAGATGCTGTTATGCAATTGATGATGGAAGCAAAACAAAAAGTAAAAGATCCACAGTGGTTTGCAACGGATAACAGAGATTATGTGGAAAAACGAGTGAAAAAACATGGATTTATCTTGAAAGCATGTCAGGAGGGAAAAATTGTCGGCTTTTTTATCGTAGATATTCCGGGAAGAGAAAAAGAAAATCTTGGATATGATCTTGGTTATTCAGAAGAAAAATTGGAGCAGGTGGTTCATATGGATTACGCAGTTGTTTCCAAAGAAGCACAGGGATATGGGTTGCAGAAACGTTTTGTGGAAGAGGCAGAGAAAAGATTGTGTAAAACAAAATATAAATATTTTCTTGCAACGGTACACCCAGATAATGTTTATAGTCGTAGGAATATGGTACAAATGGGATATCGAGAAGCAAAACAATTATTAAAATATGGTGGAATGCCACGAATCATTATGGAAAAAAAGAAAACAGACGGTTTTCGCTTTTGAAAAGATATCTATAGATTCATCTTAAAATATTGATATTCATTAATCATTATTATATAATATTTCTAGGATAATAAGCGGGAATCCTTGGCAATTCAATTACCGAGATGAAAGCGTTTTGCAGCCATATGTTTTCGAACATATGGTTATTTTTTGTTTTATATGATATATATTGTATACTATATAAAATCTGATACATTCCTGCACTTTTGTGTATAATATCAATTATCCTATGATATGGTCTGTAAAGATTGTATTTGGCAAAACAAAAGGGAAAGAAAAGATAGGATCTGATGGTAATAAAGACGCCATATATTGTAAGAATAGCTGTGTAAAAAACGGTATTGGTCCTATCTATGGAGTTTGGAACTTCATAAATCACATGCTCTGGTCATTCAATTACAATTAATAGTGCGAAAAGCCCACTCCTTTAGGTGTGGGATGGACAGCACATTTATTTTATATTTTAATGTGTATGTCTCCATTGATTTTATACACATATTATAGTATAGTATATGTATGGAAAATAATTATAGACATACAAACACAACAGTATCTTTGATAAATTATCATTTTATATTTTGTCCAAGATACAGACGAAAAATTTTTCTAATATCAAATGTAGAAAGACGCTTTAAAGAACTGGTCAAAATAAAATGTAAGGAGTTAGAAATTGAAATTATTGCAATCGAATGTGATAAAGACCACACTCATATGTTCTTAAATTGTCTACCTACGTTAAGTCCATCAGACATTATGAGACAAATAAAAGGATATACAAGTAAAATTCTTAGAGAAGAGTTTGTAGAACTATCAAAAATGCCTAGTTTATGGACAAGAAGTTATTTTGTTTCTACGGCAGGTAATGTATGTAGCGAAACAATTAAAAAGTATGTAGAAAATCAAAAGAAGAGATATTAGAAAAAGAGAATATTATATTAGAAAGTGAGGTGAATATTATGGCAAACTTTATTGTTGAATTTCCATTAAAAAC
>NZ_JAHLPY010000015.1 GCF_018918155.1 Anaerostipes sp. MSJ-23 | reverse complement strand
GGGATAAACGCTGAAGGCATCTAAGCGTGAAGCCCCCCTAAAGATAAGATTTCCCATACCGTAAGGTAGTAAGACCCCTTGAAGACGACGAGGTAGATAGGGCAGAGGTGGAAGTGCGGTAACGCATGGAGCTGACTGTTACTAATCGGTCGAGGCT
Organism: Anaerostipes sp. MSJ-23; assembly: GCF_018918155.1. GTDB lineage: Bacteria > Bacillota > Clostridia > Lachnospirales > Lachnospiraceae > Anaerostipes. Next base: position 64,852 of record NZ_JAHLPY010000015.1, on the reverse strand, counting down.
TTAACCAAAGAAGGTTGTGTGAAAGAAAGATGTTGATAGATCTTGTATGATGTTTTGAAGGTATGTAATATCTTTAAAATATAATCTAAAAACAGATTATAATATATAGGGGCATAGTTTCAATGGTAAAACATCGGTCTCCAAAACCGCAGTTGGGAGTTCGAGTCTCTCTGCCCCTGTTTCGAAATAATTGTTCAAAGGTCTCAGAAATGATTATAAAGTGTCATTTCTGGGATTTTTTCTTTTTGTCAAAATGTTTTAAAATATTAAAAATATTACATAAATATTACGAAACCTATTTACAAATAGAAAATAATGTGATAGAATTCAATAAAACGTAACAAAAATGTAATATTTAGAATATAGGAGAATGCAATGACAAAGTATTTTAAGAAAACTAATATTATAATAATGGCGCTTGCTGTTTTTATTATAATGTTATTGACAGGACGAGGGCGTCAGGTAAAAGCAGCTTCTGGATATAGCGGAAAGATTTATAAAAGTGCAATAAATTTAAAAAGTCAAAAATCCACATCGGCTAAAACAATAAAAAATTTAAAGAAAGGAACAAAATTAACAGTTTATTCAACAAGTGGTCAGTGGAGAAAAGTAAAGGCAGGTGATAAAACAGGATATGTAGCAAAGAAATATGTTTATATTCATACAACAGCGCCAAAGTTAAAAGGAAGTACATATCATAAGGGGGAAATAGTTTCTTCCTTTGCACAGCGTTTTGTTGGAAACCCGTATCAGTGGGGAGGAACGAACCTAAATACAGGAACAGATTGTTCCGGATTTATCCAAAGTGTGTATAAGAGTTTTGGGTATAGTCTTCCAAGGACATCATCTTCTTTAAGGAGTGCGGGAAGAGGCGTATCTTATAGTAATAAACAGCCAGGAGATATTATCTGTTATGATGGACATGTTGCCATGTATATTGGTGGGAGAAAAATTGTACATGCAAGTTCAAAAAAAACAGGAATTAAAATATCATCGAAGGCAAATTATCGAAAAGTTCTAGCAGTTCGAAGGATTGTAAAATAGAGAAAAAGGCAGAAATCGATATGGTTTCTGTTCTTTTTTTGATAAATATTTTGCATACGAAATAAATATTAGATATAATAAAAAGAAAAAAGAAAGTTGGGATAGATGATGTTAAGATATGAAGGAATGGTATATAGACCACCAAGTGAAGCATATAGTCTAATCGTTCAGGTAACCATTGGTTGTAGTCAAAATCAGTGTATTTTTTGTAATATGTATAAAGAAAAGAAATTTCGTATAAGAAAATTGGAAGATGTCTTGCGTGATTTTGCAGTTGCTAGGGCCACCTATCAAAGTGTTAAAAAAATTTTTCTTGCAGATGGAGATGCATTGATCTGTAAGATGGATTATTTAGAAGCAATTCTTTCTTTTATTAAAGAAAATTTTCCGGAGTGTGTACAGGTAACAACTTATGGATCACCAAGAAGCGTTCTTTTAAAGAAACCGGAAGAATTAAAAAGATTGAAACAACTTGGACTTTCTATGGTTTATATGGGGCTTGAATCTGGAAATAAAGAAGTACTTGAATATATGAAAAAGGGTGTTCATCCAGAAGAAGTGGTAGAGGCAGCATGGAAAATACATAATGCAGGTATTCGCTTGTCTGTGACAGCAATTTCTGGCCTTGGAGGACAAAAACGATGGAAAGAACATGCGATTGATACAGGGAAGGTATTATCTAAAATGAAGCCAGAATATGTTGGATTGTTGACATTGATGGTGGAAGAAGGCCTTCCTTTGGAGGAAGAAATAAGAAATGGCCATTTTAAATTAATGAGTCCCTATGATATTTTGATTGAAACAAAAGAAATGTTAAAAAATATGAATTGTCCTGGTTGTATTTTCCGTTCCAATCATGCATCAAATTATGTGAATTTGCGCGGAACTTTAAATGAAGATAAAGAAATAATGCTGGAAAAACTTGATGAAGCTATCAATGGGAATATCCATTTGAAATCAGAATGGATGCGTGGACTTTAAATATAGAAAAAAGAGAGACTTTACATAATCTCTCTTTTTTCTATATTATACATTGTTTATAATTTAACAAATTCGGGTTTTTGATTTCGAAAAATAGTATAGTATTGAATACCTAATGATTTTAGATAATCTGGTATTTTTTGAAAATCGTATGCCATATGTTCTGGGCAATGGCCATCAGAGCCGATGGTCAGTATTTCTCCACCAAGTTCAAAATAGCGTTTTAAGATTTCATGATGCGGATTTGGATTACTCATACCATATTTTAATCCAGCAGTGTTTACCTCAATTCCTTTTCCGTCTTCAATGATTGTTTTTAAAATCTCATCTAACAGATCACTGTAATCTGCATATTGGAAATTAAATTTAGGGTCTTTGATATAACGTGCGGCATAATCTAGATGACCATAAACGCAATAGTCATGGAAAGAACGTACGTTTGTAAGGATATCTTCAAAGTAATGCTCAAGTCCAGATTTTGATGGAAACGTTTCAAAATAAATTGCATCATAAGGATCCATAAAGTCCACAATATGGGTAGATCCTATAATAAAATCAAAAGAATCTTGTCTAGCAAATGCACTGCATTGATGATGAGTCGACGGCATTAGTCCAAGTTCTACACCATAGCAGATTTCAATATTTTTTTTATATTTTTCTTTTAATTGGAATAATGTTTTTTTGTATGCATTAAGATCCAAAAGAAAGTCAAAGTGATCTGGATTATCTGGGTAATTAATGTCATGGTGTTCTGTAAAGCAGATTGTTTGAAGGCCAAGGGAGATTGCTCGAAGGATCATTTCTTCCATGGGGGATTCCGAATCTGAAGAAAAACTGGTATGCAGATGATAGTCTGATTTAATCATAAAAGTACTCCTTTTCGTATGTATTCACAATCATATTATGATACAAATGTAAAAAGAAAGGAAGATATATGTAAAAAGTTCTTTAAATTTTTATTGTGGTTTGTTAAGATAGTAATTGTGATGAACACAGGAGGATGAATTAATGAATACACTAACACACGTTGGAAATTTGTTCGCTTTCATCGGAGGACTTGGTATGTTTCTTTATGGAATGGACATCATGGCTTCCGGACTTCAGAAAGCGGCTGGTAACAAAATGCGGGATTTATTAGGCTATCTTACCAATAACCGTTTTCTCGGAGTATTGATCGGTGCCTTGGTAACAGCCATTATTCAGAGTTCTTCTGCAACAACCGTCATGATTGTCGGTTTTGTAAATGCAGGAATTATGAACTTGACACAGGCGGCTGGCGTTATCATGGGAGCAAATGTTGGAACAACTGCAACCGCATGGCTTGTATCTGCTAATGAATGGGCAGGTGCTTTAAAACCAGATTTTTTTGCACCATTTATTTTGGGTATTGGTGCATTTATCATTACCTTTTCCAATAAAAAGAACTTAACAGAAAAAGCAGAGATTGCCGTAGGATTTGGTATCCTTTTCATTGGTCTTTCTTCTATGTCCAGTTCTATTGGAGCATATCAGGATAGCCCGATTTTTTATCAGGCATTTAAAGTTCTTGGAAATAATCCAATTCTTGGAATTTTGGTAGGAGCAGTCGTAACAGCAGTCATTCAGAGTTCTTCTGCATCGGTAGGTATTCTTCAGACACTTGCCATGAGAGGAATTGTAAATTGGCGTTCTGCAATCTTTATTACATTAGGACAAAATATTGGAACTTGTATTACAGCACTTTTATCTAGTGTAGGAGCCAATAAAACAGCAAAACGTGCAGCGGTTATTCACTTGCTGTTTAATACAATGGGAGCTGTGATCTATGGAATTATTATGACAATTTTCTTTGGAATATTTAATGATCTTGCAATGCAGCACATCACAAGTACGCAAATTTCTACATTCCATACGATTTTTAATATTTCTATCACTATATTACTATTTCCATTTGCTAATCTGCTCGTAAAAATTTCCGGTCTGATCATTCATGAAGATGAACCGGAAGATGATGATAAAGAGGGAGTAGAAGAAAAAGTATTGCGTCATTTAGATCCACGTATTCTTGAAACACCTTATTTTGCTGTTGAAAATGCAGTAAAAGAAGTTGTTCGTATGGGTGATATTGCAACAAACAATTTGGAAAGAATTTCAAAAGAAATTATGAAAGAAGAACCGAGTCAGAAACAAATTGATAAGGTATTGCATAATGAACAGGTAATCAATCATCTAGAAACAATGATCACTGGTTATTTGATTAAAATCAGTCAGCTTGCGTTAACTGAAAAACAAACAAAAGTTGTAAATAATCTGTTTGATGTGATTACGGATCTTGAGCGTGCAGGAGATCATGTAGAAAATATTGCGGAATATGTACAGAATCTTAAAGAGGCTAAAGTTACCCTTTCAGATCATGCAAAGGCAGAATTGCAAGAAATGACTTCTTATGTGAAAACTGCACTAAACGATTCTGTTCGTGCCGTAGAGGCTGATGATGTGGAATTGGCAAAACAGGCAATGGAAAACGAAGACAAAGTCGATCAGATGGAGAAAAAAATTAGAAAAAATCATATTGAACGATTGAAAAAAGAAGCATGTATTCCAGAACAGGGGATGTTTTTCCTTGATATTGTTTCAAGTCTTGAAAGAATTTCTGATCATGCAGATAATATTGCAGAATATGTTTGTAGTCAAAATGATGAGAAAGAAGTGTGATTTTTTTAACAAACAAAACAAAAGGATTAGTAAAAGTGCACAAAAGAGTATATTGTATACATGATAAAAATCTTAAAATACTCTTGAAATTTTGACCTGAATTGTTTACAATAAGAGAGAAGTTTGTCAATAGATTAACAGATTGGCAAAATCCATCAAATTATTTAATCAAGACTTAGGAGGAATTGAGATGGCAGTAAAAGTAGCAATTAACGGATTTGGACGTATTGGACGTCTTGCATTCAGACAGATGTTCGGAGCAGAAGGATATGAAGTAGTAGCAATCAATGACTTAACAAACCCTAAAATGTTAGCTCATTTATTAAAATATGATTCTGCACAGGGAAAATATGCATTAGCTGATACAGTTGAAGCAAAAGAATCTTCTATCGTAGTTGATGGAAAAGAAATCGAAATCTACGCTGAAGCAGATGCAACAAAACTTCCTTGGGGAGACCTGGATGTAGACGTAGTATTAGAGTGTACAGGATTCTACACATCAAAAGAAAAAGCATCTGCTCATATCAAAGCAGGAGCTAAGAAAGTTGTTATTTCTGCGCCAGCTGGAAATGATCTTCCAACTATCGTATACAATGTAAACCATGACACATTAAAAGCAGATGATACAGTAATTTCTGCTGCATCTTGTACAACAAACTGCTTAGCACCTATGGCTAAAGCATTAAATGACTTCGCTGCTATCCAGTCTGGAATCATGTTAACAGTACATGCTTATACAGGAGACCAGATGACACTTGACGGACCACAGAGAAAAGGTGATTTAAGAAGAGCTCGTGCAGCTGCAGTTAACATCGTACCTAACTCTACAGGTGCTGCAAAAGCTATCGGATTAGTTATCCCAGAATTAAACGGAAAATTAATCGGATCTGCTCAGCGTGTACCAGTTCCTACAGGATCTACAACAATCTTAACAGCTGTTGTTAAAGGTGACAACGTAACAGTTGACGCTATCAACGCTGCTATGAAAGCTGCTAGCACAGAATCTTTCGGATATACAGAAGAAGAATTAGTATCTTCTGATATCGTAGGAATCACATATGGTTCTTTATTTGATGCAACTCAGACAATGGTTACAGAAATCGGTGACGGATTATATGAAGTTCAGGTTGTATCATGGTATGATAACGAAAACTCTTACACAAGCCAGATGGTAAGAACAATCAAATATTTTGCTGAATTAGCTTAATTTTTGAACGCTTGATGAGTACAAGGCATATAGCCATTTAGACTCAATGGGGGTCCGGTCTTTAGGGACCGGACCTCTTTTTACTTTTCGTCTGAAAAAAAGTATATTTCTGACGAAAATTTCTATGAATTTCAGGAGGGAAACCATGTTAAATAAAAAATCCGTAGATGATATTAATGTAAAAGGAAAAAAAGTTTTAGTACGTTGCGACTTTAACGTGCCATTGCAGGATGGAAAGATTACAGACGAAAACCGTCTGGTTGCTGCTCTTCCTACAATTAAAAAATTAATTGCAGATGGAGGAAAAGTGATTCTTTGCTCTCATCTTGGTAAACCAAAAGGAGAACCAAAACCAGAATTATCTCTTGCACCAGTTGCAGTTCGTTTAAGCGAATTATTAGGACAGGAAGTAAAATTTGCTGCTGATAATAATGTTGTTGGTGAAAATGCAAAAGCTGCTGTTGCTGCAATGAATGATGGAGATGTTGTTCTTCTTGAAAATACTCGTTATAGAGTAGAAGAGACAAAGAACGGAGACGAATTTAGCAAAGATCTTGCAAGCCTTTGTGATGTATTTGTAAATGATGCTTTCGGAACAGCCCATAGAGCACACTGCTCAAATGTAGGTGTAACAAAATATGTAGATACAGCCGTTGTAGGATATTTAATGCAGAAAGAAATCGATTTCTTAGGAAATGCAGTAAATAATCCAGAAAGACCAATGGTTGCTATCTTAGGTGGAGCGAAGGTTGCAGATAAATTAAAAGTAATTGATAACCTTCTTGAAAAATGCGATACACTGATCATCGGTGGTGGAATGGCTTATACATTCTTGAAAGCAAAAGGATATGAAGTTGGAACATCTCTTGTAGATGATGAAAAGATTGATTACTGTAAAGAAATGATGGAAAAAGCTGAAAAATTAGGAAAGAACCTCTTCCTGCCAATCGATACAACAATTACAAAAGAATTCCCAAATCCAATCGATGCAGAAATTGAAGTATCCGTTGTACCATCAAATGAAATTCCAGCAGATATGATGGGACTGGATATCGGAACAGCAACAGCTGAAAAATTTGCTGAAGCAGTAAAAACAGCAAAAACAGTTGTATGGAACGGACCAATGGGTGTATTTGAAAACCCTATCCTTGCAAAAGGAACAATTGCAGTAGCACAAGCATTGGCGGATACAGAAGCTACAACAATTATCGGTGGTGGAGACTCTGCAGCAGCTGTTAATCAGTTAGGATTCGGAGATAAGATGACACATATCTCAACAGGTGGTGGAGCATCTCTTGAATTCTTAGAAGGAAAAGACCTTCCAGGTGTTGTAGCAGCCAACGATAAATAAGAAATATCACACAAAATATATGTGTAATAGAAATGAATTTAAGAAAGAAGGATAAGTCTTATGCGTAAAACAATCGTAGCAGGAAACTGGAAAATGAATAAAACTCCTAGCGAGGCAAAAGCACTGATCGAAGAATTAAAACCATTAGTAGTAAGTGAAACTTCTGATGTTGTATTTTGCGTACCAGCAATTGATATTCCTGTAGCCATCGAAGCAACAAAAGGAACAAACATTGCAATTGGTGCTGAAAATATGTATTTTGAAGAAAGTGGAGCTTATACAGGAGAAATCGCTCCAAACATGTTAACAGATTTAGGTGTAAAATATGTTATTCTTGGACATTCTGAAAGAAGAGAATACTTTGCTGAAACAGATGAAACTGTAAACAAAAAAGTATTAAAAGCTTTTGAACATGGAATTACACCAATTGTATGCTGTGGAGAGACTCTTGCACAGAGAGAACAGGGAGTTACTATTGATTTCGTTCGCCAGCAGATTAAAATCGCATTCCAGGGTGTAACAGCAGATCAGGCAAAAACAGCAGTGATCGCTTACGAACCAATCTGGGCAATCGGAACAGGAAAAGTTGCTACAACAGAACAGGCTCAGGAAGTATGTGCAGCAATTCGTGCATGCATCGCTGAAGTTTATGATGAAGCAACAGCAGAAGCAATTCGTATCCAGTATGGTGGATCTGTATCTGCAGCAAGTGCTCCAGAATTATTTGCACAGCCAGATATCGACGGAGGATTAGTTGGTGGAGCATCCTTAAAACCAGACTTTGGAAAAATCGTAAATTATAAATAATTTTTTTAAGAAATAAAACCCCTTCAGGATTTTTTCCTGAAGGGGTTTTTTATATAATAGATATTTTTTAAGATAGAATGCTTTATATTTGTTTGCGAAAGGGAAGAAATATTGGTACAATAAGGAAAAATTATGGAATAGTACAGTCAGGAGGAGTATTTTGACGCTTCAACAATTAAAATATGTTCTTACCGTAGCTCAGGAAGGTACAATGAGCGGTGCAGCTAGAAAGTTGTTTATTTCTCAGCCAAGCCTTACGAAAGCAATTAAAGAACTAGAAAAAGAAATGAATATTACAATTTTTGATCGAACGAATAAAGGTGTGATTATCTCAAAGGAAGGAGAAATTTTTCTTGGATATGCCAGACAGGTTTTGGAACAGGCTTCTCTTTTAGAAGAAAAGTATAAGCAACAGCCTGGTGGTAAACAACAGTTTTGTGTTTCTACACAGCATTATTCATTTGCAGTAAATGCATTTGTGGATCTAATCAAAGAATATGGAAATGAGCAATATGATTTTAGCTTGAGAGAAACACAGACATATGAAATCATTGATGATGTAGCAAGGATGAAAAGTGAGCTTGGAATTTTATACTTAAATGATTTCAATAAGGTAGCCCTAAAAAAGATTTTAAAAGCAAATCATTTGGTTTTTCAGGAACTTTTTGTAGCGAAACCGCATATTTTTATTAGCTCTGCTCATCCGTTGGCTCATAAAAAAACAGTAACGATGGAAGAATTAGAAGAATACCCATACCTTTCTTTCGAACAAGGGGATCATAATTCGTTTTATTATTCAGAAGAAATTTTTAGCACTATTGAACGTCCAAAAAATATTCGTGTCAGAGATAGAGCGACACTTTTTAATCTTTTGATTGGATTGAATGGATATACCGTATGTAGTGGTGTTATCGATGAAGAATTAAATGGTGAAAATATCATTGCGGTTCCCTTAGATCATGAAGGAGATATGCATATTGGTATTATTAAACATGATAAGGTAAAATTTAGTCGTCTTGGTGCAATTTATATGAAAGCATTGGAAAAATACGCTGGAAAATAATGAATGATTTTGACGATTTGGTATAGATATAAATTATGACAAACTATGTTTTTTGGATATTTTACAGAAAAATAAAAATTCCATATAATGAATGAAAGTAGACAAAAAAGTTAAAAACTCATGATTTATGGAGGAAAAAATAGATGAGCAAGAAAAATGCACCATTTCGTTTTGATATTGTTGGAAGTTTTTTAAGACCACAGGCTTTAAAAGAAGCAAGAGCACAGTTTAAAGAAGGAAAGATTACAAGAGATGATCTTACTAAGGTAGAAAATGAAGAAATTTGTAAATTGGTAGAGAAACAGAAGGCTGCAGGTCTTCCTGTAATTACAGATGGAGAATTTCGAAGAAGCTACTGGCATCTTGATTTTATGTGGGGATTCCAGGGAATTAAAGAAGTTGAATTAAGTCATGGATATTTTTTCCATGGAGAAGAGACAACTCCTGGTTCTATTGAAGTAACAGGAAAGATTAGCGGAGAAAATCATCCATTTGTAGAACATTATAAATTTGTAAAACAGCTGGAAGATGAAAATACAATTGCAAGACAGACAATGCCAGCACCGGCACAGCTTCTTGCAGAATTATACAGAGAAGATAATGGAAAAATTACAGATAAAATCTATCCAGATCAGGAAGAACTGTTAAAAGATATTGCCAATGCATATCGTCAGGTAATCAAAGATTTGTATGATGCAGGATGTCGTAACGTCCAGTTTGATGACTGTACATGGGGAATGTTCTGTGATACAAAATATTGGGAAGCAAGACAGAAAGATAGCAGTGTTACGGTAGAAGAAGAGGCAAAAAAATATCTTCGTTTAAATAATATGGCAATTGAAGGTAAACCAGATGATCTTGTCTTGACAACGCATGTATGTCGTGGAAATTATCATTCTACATGGGCTTCTTCTGGTGGATATGCACCAGTTGCACCATTTTTATTTGCAGATGAAAATGTGGATGCATATTATTTAGAATTTGATGATGAACGTTCTGGAGGTTTTGAACCATTAAAATATGTTTCTGACAATAAGAAGGTTGTGCTTGGATTAGTTACAACAAAATCTGCAAAATTAGAAGATAAAGAAGCAGTGATAAAAAGAATTCATGAGGCTGAAAAATATGTACCATTGGATCGTTTGTGCTTAAGCCCACAGTGTGGTTTTGCATCTTGTGAGATTGGAAATAAATTAACAGAAGAAGAACAGTGGGCAAAACTTGCACTTGTAAAAGAAATTGCAGAAGAAGTTTGGGGATAAAAATGAAAAAAGAAGGCTGCCGCAATCTCACTGGATTTAGACAATGAGTAGGTAGTTCACATATTTCACTAAAGATCGCAAGAAAATGTGAAAATAACTGATAAAAATAGCATATTGAATTTATATTTGAAAATCGTTATAATATTAACAGGCAAATAGGCCATAAATATAACAAGGTGAAGGAGATAATGATGAGTAAAAGACCAACCGTTCTTATGATTTTAGATGGATATGGATTGAATGAGAACAAGGAAGCAAATGCAGTAGCAGAAGCAAAAACTCCTGTTATGGATAAATTAATGAAAGAATGCCCATTTGTAAAAGGAAATGCATCTGGTATGGCAGTTGGACTTCCAGAAGGACAGATGGGAAATTCTGAAGTTGGGCATATGAATATGGGTGCCGGACGTATTGTATATCAGGAACTGACAAGAATCACAAAAGAAATCCAAGATGGAGATTTCTTTAAAAATGAAGCAATGCTGGAAGCAATGGAAAATTGTAAGAAAAACAATACAGCGCTTCATTGTTTTGGATTATTATCAGATGGTGGTGTGCACAGCCATAATACACATTTGTACGGTGTTCTTGAAATGGCAAAGAGAAATGGTTTAGAAAATGTTTATGTGCATCTGTTTCTTGATGGACGTGACACAGCTCCAACTTCAGGAAAAGGATTTATCGAAGAACTGATCCAGAAGATGGATGAAATTGGAGTTGGAAAGATCGCTTCTATTTCAGGACGTTACTATGCAATGGATCGTGATAACCGTTGGGATCGTGTACAGAAAGCTTATAATGCGATTGTTTTAGGTCAGGGAAATACAGCAGATAATGCCATTGATGCCATTGATGCTTCTTACAAAGAAGACGTAACAGACGAATTTGTAGTACCAACTGTTATTATGGAAAATGGTGCACCAGTTGCAACATTAAAAGAAAATGATTCTGTAATTTTCTATAACTTTAGACCAGACCGTGCAAGAGAAATTACACGTTCAATCTGCGATGATAAATTTGATAGTTTTGATCGTCCAAACGGATACTTCAAAACAACATTTGTATGCTTCACAGAATATGATGTAACAATCCCTAACAAATTAGTGGCATTCCACAAAGTAGAGATCAAGAATACATTTGGAGAATTCCTTGCGAAACATGGATTAAAACAGTTACGTTTAGCAGAAACAGAAAAATACGCTCATGTAACATTTTTCTTTAATGGTGGAGTTGAAGAACCAAATGAAGGAGAGGACAGAATTTTAGTAAAATCTCCAGCAGTTGCAACATATGATCTTCAGCCAGAAATGAGTGCCCCTGAAGTCGGAAAGAAATTAGTAGAGGCAATTAAATCAGACAAATATGATGTTATCATTATAAACTTTGCAAATAGTGATATGGTAGGTCATACAGGAATCGAAGAAGCTGCAATCAAAGCAGTGGAAGCTGTTGATAAGTGTGTCGGAGACGCAGTAGAGGCAATCAAAGAAGTAAACGGACAGATGTTCATTTGTGCTGACCACGGAAATGCAGAACAGTTAAAAGATTATAAAACTGGTGCACCATTTACAGCACATACAACAAATCCAGTACCATTTATTCTTGTAAATTATGATGATGGTGTAAAATTAAGAGAAGGCGGATGCCTCGCAGACATTGTTCCAACACTGATCGAAATGATGGGAATGGAACAGCCAGCAGAAATGACAGGAAAATCTCTTCTGGTAAAATAAGATTGTCAAAGAACGATATCTTGAAAAAGTCTGGTAAAAACTATATAATAATAGTAACAGCAAAGGCGCTTATGCAACAATGCATGAGCGCTTTTTTTCAAAGGAGGGATTTTTCATGGATGTATACGAAATGCTGGAAGAATTGCAAGAAAAAGCATTGCATGATGAAACGATCAAGCAAGCATTATTAGAAACAAGAAAAGAAAAAGAACCAATTATCGCTTTCTGTAAACAATGTCAGGAATTAGGATATGAAATCTATCCGATGGAACTGATCAATGCCGGAGAAGAATTTTATGCAACTATGCGAAGAAGCACCAATGGCGGAGGCGAAAATTCACCAAAACTTAGCGGTGAAGATGATATGTATGAATTATTTATGACAGCAATTGAAAGAGGACATGAGTTTTAATAACAATATATAGGAAGAACTTGACGCAAGAAATAAACTTTGTTAAAATACCACTCAGTGAGAAAATCAAATAAGATAGGGCATTGTATTCACAGTGCTACGGTTGGACATCCATAATCCATTGCAAACAGGGATTATGGATGTTTTTTAAACTATGACAATTTTATTCAGAAAGGAGTTTTATGGAAAACTATTTATTTGAGAAAATGGATGTGCCAAAAGCCTATATGAAACTGGCATTGCCAGTGGTATTAAGCATGATTGTATCCCTTGTTTATAATATGGTAGATACATATTTTATTGCATTAACAGGTGTACAGGAACTGGTGGCAGGTGTATCCTTGGTTGCACCAATGTTTACTTTGATGATTGCATTTGGAGATATTTTCGGACTTGGGGGAAGTTCCGTGATTTCAAGATTACTTGGAGAGAAGAAAGACAAAGAGGCGAAAAAGACATGTGCATTCTGTATCTGGATTTCGATTGTATTTGGAATAAGCATCAGTGTCCTTTTATTACTGTTTCGTACACAAATTTTAGGAATTCTTGGAGTAAGTAAGGAAACATATCCATATGCAAATGACTATTACACATGGATCGCGATCGGAGCATTTGCAGTGATTTTCAGCATGGTACCAAGTAATATTTTACGAACAGAAGGGCTGGCAGTTCAGTCTATGGCTGGATCAATCATAGGATCGATTGTAAATATTATTTTTGACCCGATCTTCATTTTTGGATTCCACCAAGGGGCAGCAGGAGCTGCTATGGCAACGGTCCTTGGGAATATTATTGCAGATATTTACTATGTATATGCAATAATTAAAAAGTCAAAAAGATTATCTTGTTCACCTTCTAACATGAAGGTTACAGGAAGAAGAATCAAAGATATCCTGATGATCGGAATTCCAGCATCTATCACAAATATCATGCAGACCTTTATGATGATCATGACAAATCATTTTCTTCTGCCATATGGAACAGATAAGGTCGCAGCGATGGGAATCGCTTTAAAAGTTAATATGATCACAGCCCTTATTTTAGTCGGATTTGCGTTTGGAGGACAACCATTGGTCGGATATAATTATGGTGCAAAAAATGAAAAAAGACTCAAAGAAATCTTGAAATTCGCATATTTGTTTGAAATAGGACTTGGGTTATTATTTACGATCATCATGTGTGTATTTGCACCACAAATTATAAAAGTATTTATGGACAAACCGGACATCATAACCAATGGAGCCATGATGTTAAGATTTCAACAGATGGGAATGACATTTATGTCTGTTATCTTAATTTCAACCTGTGTCTGCCAGGCAGTTGGAAATGCAGGAGGAGCCTTTGTACTATCCATTAGCCGACAGGGAGTGTTATATGTAGTGGTACTTCTGATCATGTCAAATCTATTTGGATATACAGGAGTTTTGATATCACAGGCATGTTCTGATGTAGTTACTGCATTGATCGCAGCAGGCATTATGCTAAAGATAATGAAAAAAATTACAAATAAATAAACAAAAAGCTGACTCTTATTTTATCTCTATGTTTTTTCCATATCGATAAAATAAGAGTTTTTCTATATGTTAAAAATTTATAAGAAAAGCATTGACAAGTTACCAATCGTTAACTATAATAAAGCTACCAAGTGGTAATCAGGCAGAAAGGGAAGGCAGATATGAGAAGAAAAGAAAGAGAAGTGAAAGATACAAAAGAGATCAAAGCAATCTTAGAAAGGGCAGATGTGTTAAGGCTTGCATTGAACAACGGAGTTTACCCATATGTGATTCCAGTTAATTTCGGATTTACAATGGAAGCTGATCAACTGATTTTATTTTTTCATGGAGCAAAAGAAGGAACAAAGAATCAGCTAATCGAGAAAGATCCGCATGTGACCTTTGAGGTTGATGGTGGACATCAGCTGATACAGCCCGAAGGGGAAGAATCCTGTACGGCAAGTTTTGCATATGAAAGCGTGATCGGTCATGGAATTGTAGAGGAAGCAGCGGAAGAAGAAAAGGAAAAATTACTGACATTGCTTCTTGCACACTATGGAATAGATTTAAAGAAGTTTCATTCGGGACTTTTCGCCAGCACGGCTGTATATAAGATTAAAGTTGAAAGCTATACAGCAAAACACAGAATCTAAGTTTGTTCATTGACAGAAGGAAAGATATATGAATACAAAGGAACGAATTCTGCAGGAAGCCTTAAAACTTTTTGCACAGAAAGGTTATATGGCGACTTCTATGAATGATATTGCGAAGCAGTTAGGGATCACAAAACCAGCATTATATAAACATTATACAAACAAACAAGCAATTTTTGATAGTATTATCAAACGAATGAATCAGTTAGACGAAGAACGGGCCAAAGAATATGAGATGCCAGAAGGTACGATAGACGAGGTGGCACAAAAATATGCACAGACATCACTTGAGAAGATTAAGATATACAGTGAAGCTCAGTTTTTACACTGGACGGAAGATCCATTTGCAAGTGCATTCAGAAGAATGCTGACCTTAGAACAGTACCGAAGTCAAGAGATGCAGCAGTTATATCATCAGTATTTATGTGGTGGACCGGTGATATATATGGCAGATCTATTCCGTTCTATGACGGGAAGAGACGAGGACGCAATGGAACTGGCTTTGGATTTTTATTCTCCGATGTTTTTGTTATACAACATGTATGATGCAGCAGATTCAGCAAAGAAGAAAAAAGAAATTATGGATTGGCTGAAAAAACATATTGATCGCTTTTCAGAAGATCTGAAGAAAACAATGAAATTATAAAGTCAGAGAAAGAAGGTTCAGACATGATATTTCATGAAAATGATCAGCATAAACCACTTTTATGTCCATTGTGCGGCAAAAAGACAAGGCTAAAGTTAAGACAAGATACGGAATTAAAAAATTTCTTATTATTCTGCTCGAAATGTAAACAAGAAACATTAGTCGATGTTAAAGACTTTCAGATTACAGAAATTTTATAAAAAAAGGTAAGAAACAGCGAGACGCAAAGACGCAGTACTGAAGATAGCAAAATCAGATACTGCGTTTTTATTTTTTATAATGTTAGGAGGAAAATAAGTATGATAAAAGCAATTGTATATACATCAAATACAGGAACAACAAAAGAATATGCCAGATTATTAGGAGAAACAACAGCACTTCCATATTACTCACTGGATGAAGCAGGTAAAAAATTAAAAAAGCAAACAGAGATCATTTATCTAGGGTGGTTGATGGCGGGGACGATCAAAGGATATAAGAAAGCAAAGAAAAACTATAAAATCTGTGCAGTCTATGGTGTTGGAATGGGAAGAGCAGGAACACAGGTAGAAGAAATCACGAAGAAAGCAAAGATACCAAAAGGAATCAAAGTCTTTACGTTACAAGGTGGATTTGATCTTAAGAAACTTACAGGGGCATATAAATTTGCGATGAATGCAATGGTGAAAGTGTCAGGAAAGGCATTACAAAAGAAAGTGGATAAAACAGAAGAGGAAGAAGAAATGTTAGATATGATGCTGCATGGTGGAAACAAGGTTTGTATTCAAAATTTAAAAGAAATATTGGATTGGTATAAAGAATAAAATCAAGTAAATGGAGGAAAGAGATCTTTGTTTTTATTTACATATGGATTATTGATTTGCTGTTTTTTGACAACTAGAGATGGATTGGATAAAACAATTCAGTATACAATGGATGGCAGTGGTGCATCAGGAATTTTTCAGTTGGTAAGTGTGCCCAATATTGTTGGATGTATTGGTGCAGCAATGATTCTAATTTCAGGAATTGCCGTCATTTTCGCTAAAAGACAGCATATCAAAGAAATCTTGTTTTTTGCAATGTCATCTGGAGCTATGCTTAAGATGATCACGATAGAAGAAAAAATTAAAACTTCCAGGATAGTTAGTTTAAGTTGACAGATAAATACAAACGGAATAAAATAAATGTGTTTATTGATAAACGCATTTATTTTATTTGAAAAGGAAGGAAGATGAAATATGCCAGCAAAAAAACGGATTACAAAAGATATGATTTTGCAGACAGCGATGAAGATTCTGAAAAAAGATGGTATGGATGCTGTAAATATTAAGAACTTAGCAAAAGAATTGCATTGCTCTACACAGCCTGTCTATTTATCATTTAATGGAATGGATGAATTACGCGGTGAGCTTACAATACAGGCAGTGCATGAATTTGAAGATATCATGAAAGTAGAAAGTAAAGAAAATGAGGTTTGCCTTTATGGAATGGAATATATTTATTTTGCAAAGAAAGAACCGGCGTTGTTCTGTTTTTTGTTTATGAGATCAAATGCATATAATGAAATGAAAAAGATGCTGTCACCGATCATAGAACATTCCATTGACAAACTAATGAAAGAATATAAGATCCATCACGAAGAAGCGGATCAGCTCCATGATCATTTATGGATGCACACTCACGGAATCGCAGCGATGATCGCAACTAGTTTTTGTGACTGGAATCTTGAGAAAGTACAACTTATGCTTGTACAGAGCAAGGAAGCTTTCACGAAGAAATATGAGGTATAGATGATGTTTTCAAATAAAGATTTAAGGAATCTTATATTTCCTCTGTTTGTCGAACAGTTCCTTTTGATGTTTGTAGGAATCGCAGATACGTTTGTTGTCAGTTTTTCGAGTGAAGCAGATGTATCTGGTGTTTTATTAGTAACTTCATTTAATACAGTTTTAATTTTTTTGTTTACAGCACTATCTTCTGGTGGGGCGGTTATTATCAGTCAATATATCGGAAGTAAAAAAGAAAAGGAAGCATCACAGACAGCAAGTCAGCTGTTACTTATTTCGATTGTGATCTCTGTTGTTCTTTGCACATTGATCTTAATCTTTCGACATTCATTATTAAGCTTACTGTTTGGAAAGATTGAACCAAAAGTTATGGATGCCTGCGAGATTTATCTGGTGATTACAACATTTTCACTGCCCTTTCTTGCAATCTATGATGCGGGGGCAGCTTTGTGTAGGAGCATGGGAAAGACAAATATAACCATGTATATTTCCACAGTGACAAATGTGATCAATGTGATTGGAAATTGTATCGGAGTTTTCGTGTTACATCTTGGGGCAGCAGGACCTATCCATCACTGATCACAAGGCTTTTATCAGCGTTGATCGTTACATGGTATTGTTTTAGCAAAAAGTTATCGGTTCATTATCATGTAAAAGATATTTGGAAATGGAATGGAGATCTACAAAAGAAGATCATGGGGATTGCGTTGCCAAATGGAGTTGAAAACGGAGTTCATCAGCTGGTAAAAGTAGCATTATCCAGCATGGTAGCACTCTTTGGAACTTACCAGATTGCAGCCAATGGGGTAGCGCAAAGTATCTGGTCACTAGCATCAATCATGGGACTTGCAATGGCGCCGGTTTATACGACCGTCATCGGACAATGCATGGGAGCAAGAGATATTGATGCACCGAATTTCTATTTTAAGAAATTAAATAAGATTACACTTGTATTGTCTATCTTATGGAATGCCTTGATCTTTGTGATTACACCATTGATCGTTCGTTATTCT
The DNA here is from genome assembly GCF_018918155.1 of Anaerostipes sp. MSJ-23. Lineage (GTDB taxonomy): Bacteria > Bacillota > Clostridia > Lachnospirales > Lachnospiraceae > Anaerostipes. The sequence goes on along the minus strand of NZ_JAHLPY010000015.1, from coordinate 46,727 downwards.
GCAATCTCAGCACAGGCAAAATCATTGGTCATCTGGCCGGTATTGATCAATAATATCTTTAATGGAATCGCCTATCCATTTGCAGGGTCTCTTGGAAATGGATAGGCGATGTCAAGTTCACCATGATCGCATCCATTTCACTGACGATTGCGGCAAGATTATTTTTCTCAGTACTCTTTGGTTTGGCCTTTGGATGGGGAGTGATTGGAGTTGCGATTGGTATGAGTATGGATCTGGTTTTTCGAGGAATACTTTTTATTTGGAGATACCGTTCTCAGAAATGGACAGAGTTTCATTTAATTTAGGAAAATTTTATAAAATCTTGACTTTTTATATTTACTATGATATTGTGACATTAATATCCCATCTTTGACAGTTGGAAAGGAATAAAGCACCCAAAAAGCTCGTAAATCAGGGTTTTCTGGATGCTTTTTATTTTGCAGCGATTTGTGCTGTTTTACTTGTTTTCTTTCTTAATTGCTTTTGTCTGTTTGATGATATTTCTCATGGATGCTTTTGTGATAAATTCATAGTCTGTTCGAAATCCAAAAGTTTTATGGAGATCATCCGTTAGTTCAGTTCTTGTATAAGATGGGATGTAACCGCTGGCTGTATTTAATAACGTCATATTCATAGAATGGAGAGTTTCTATGATCTGGTTGGAAGTATAGGTATTTCCTAGTTTCTTCTCTAAAAGGCGGTAGAGCAGAAGGCTTATATAGCATGTCATAAAATGTGCTTTGATACGATCTTCTCTTCTTACATACACAGGATGAGCTTCAAAATCTGTTTTCATGATCCTGAAATTCTCTTCAATCTCCCATCGCTGTTTATTGATATTTATGATCTCACGGATATCACCTTCCAGATTTGTGATCACAGCATAAAATCCATCATACATTTCTTCTTTTTTGATCTGTTCCAGATCGATATCATATACTTTTTTCTCTGCGATCTCGCCATCCGGTGTTACGGATGTTTTTTTGACAAAACGCATGGGATCATTCTGATTTTTCCCTTTATGTTTTCGGCCAGGTGTTTCAATGATCTTTTTTGCACGTTCGATCTGACGGGAACGGATCTTTCGCTGATAAGCTTTATATTTCGGAGAATAAGTGATGATCAGATTTTCATCCATGTTTCCAGTGACAACAGGGATTTCTTTATAGTAGATGGAATTGAACACATCATCATCTTCTTCGTCAAGTGTCCGGAAAAGTGAAAGAAAAGAAAAACGTATGGAATCAGGATGTAAAAAAGAAAGAAACCTATGCAATGTTTATTTCTAAGAAACATGGAGTGAAAATGACAATATTTACAATTCATCGTATTCATGGAATGATTTCTGAGGAAGAAATGGATCAAAAGATTCCAATGATGCAATATGTGGGATATTATGGAGGATGTACTTACGGAATTGAATATGGAGAAATTCAAAATAAAGGTAAAAATCGTGAATTTTCAGATATTTTAAATAAAGATATGAAGAATCTAAAATTTTACTTTGAATATGTAAAATAGTAAAGAAATGAAACTTCTGGTGCAACATAAAAGAAAGCGAGAAAAGGCGTATGATTACCGAAAATAGAAAAAAGTATATTAACAGATTAGAAATATCGAAGGGAAATTGTATGCGGGGACAATATCTTTTAAGACTTCAGATACCGATAAAATTTCAGTCGAAAATGTAGGAACATATGAGAAGTTGGGATTGGACAGATCAACATAGATTATGTGGCAGAAGTGTAAAAGCCAACGTATAAAATCATATTTTTCAGGAAATAATACCATTATTATTTTCATAAGAAGGATGTGACAAAAATTGAAAAATCGTTTATGCATTGAGAACGTCATCGGAAGGGAAATCTTAGACTCCAGAGGAAATCCAACGGTAGAAGTTGATGTACTTTTAGAAAATGGGGCCTTAGGAAGAGCCATTGTTCCTTCCGGTGCTTCCACAGGAAAATACGAGGCATTAGAACTAAGAGACCGAGAAAAAAGATACAGAGGATTAGGGGTTGAAACAGCGGTTAACCATGTCAATCACAAGATTGCAGATCGCCTCATCGGGAAAAATGCACTCAATCAAATTGAAATCGATCAGATTATGATAGAGGCAGATGGGACATCAAATAAAGAACGATTTGGGGCGAATGCGATTCTTGGAGCTTCTCTTGCGACAGCGAGGGCAGCGGCCAATGGCCTTAATCTGCCATTATACCAATATCTTGGAGGCAGTTTTGCATCAAAACTCCCCATTCCAATGATGAACATATTAAATGGAGGAAAACACGCAGATAATACTGTCGATTTTCAGGAATTTATGATTGCACCAGTAGGAGCAGATTCCTTCAAAGACGCCTTAATGATGGGAACCGACGTGTATCATACATTAAAAGATATTCTGAAAAAAGATCATTTCAGTACTGGAGTTGGAGATGAAGGAGGTTTCGCACCGAACCTTGAAAGCCCTGAGCAAGCATTGGATCTCTTGGTTCGAGCAATCGAAATGGCAGGATATAAGACCAAAGAAGAGATTGCGATTGCTATGGATTGTGCAGCTTCTGAAATTTATAATGAAGATGAGGATATTTATTATTTTACTGGTGAAAGTCGGATGAGTGGCAAAGAAATTCGAAGAAATTCAGAAGAAATGATTCAGTATTATGAGAAATTAGTAGAACAGTATCCGATTTTTTCTATTGAAGATGGGCTGAATGAAGAAGATATTCCGGGATGGAAGGTGCTTACGTATCGGTTAGGAAAGAAAATATTCTTGGTTGGGGATGACCTTTTTGTTACCAATGTAAAGAGGTTAAGAGAAGGGATCAAAGAAGAGATCGCTAATACGATTTTAATTAAACCGAATCAGATTGGAACATTAACGGAAACATTAGATACGATTGAAACGGCAAAAAATGCCGGATATCATACAATTATTTCACATCGTTCTGGAGAAACAGAAGATACAACAATTGCGGATCTTGCAGTTGGAGTAAACAGCGGATTAATCAAAACAGGAGCGCCTTGCCGTTCAGACCGGGTGGCAAAATATAATCAGTTGCTTCGAATAGAAGAAGAGCTTGGAAACTGTAGACGTTATGGATTGTATGAATCATGAAAAATCATTGTAAAGCTTTTTGAGTTTCCCTTGCATCCATTGACATTGTATGATAAAATGTTTCACAGTGAGTAGAAAAAATTAGGAGGCATATCGTGAAAACGGCATTAACTGTAGTATTTATCATAGCGTCAATTTTATTAATTATATTAGTATTAATGCAAGAGGGAAAAGAAGCAGGATTAGGTTCTCTGACAGGGGCAACTGAATCTGGAACTTACTGGAGCAAGAACAAAGGTCGTTCGAAAGAAGGAACATTGATTCGTATTACAACAGTACTTACAATTATTTTCTTTGTAACAGCAGCAATTCTTTGTTCCAAATTTATTTAATGAAGGAAAAGGAGACACTTCTTAAAACTTGTTTTTAAGGAGTGTCTTATTTATTAGGAGAGAAAAATGGCAGATAAAAAGAGATTAGAGAGAAAAAAGAAAATTCGGGCGCTGATTTATGATAAACATTATCAGCCAATGAAACAAAAAGAAATTGGATACCTAATGCAGGTAGATCCAGATGAAAGAGAAGAATTTGTAAGCATTTTAAATGAATTAGTTGATGAGGGAAGCATTGAAGTAACCAAACGAGGAAAATACAAACCGATGGAAAAAGAAGTGCTGAAAGGAACGTTTACATGTACACAAAAAGGGTTCGGTTTTGTTAGTGTAGAAGGGAAAAGTGAGGATTATTATATTCATGAGCGAAATATGAATGGTGCTTTCCATGAAGATACCGTTTTAATGGAAGTTCTTGATGAATCTCCAGGAAATGGTCGAAGAAAAGAAGGAAAGATTATTAAAATTTTGGAAAGAGGGATGACAACCATTGTTGGAACTCTTGATAAAAACCAAAACTTTGGATTTGTTATACCAGATAATCAGCGGTTTGATAGTGATATTTTTGTACCAAAAGAACAGTGTAATCATTTAACTAGTGGATTTAAGGTATTAGTAAAAATTACAAATTACGGAGATGAGCGTCATAGTCCGGAAGGAAAAATTGTGGAAGTTCTTGGGCATAAAGACGATCCAAGAGTAGATATTCTTTCTATTGTGAAAGCATATAATATTCCAACACAATTTGATGAAAAAGTAAAAAATCAGGTAGATACAATTCCTTCCGAAGTAGATGCTTCATTATATAGTCAAAGAAAAGACATTAGAGATTGGCCAATGGTTACCATTGATGGAGAGGATGCAAAAGATCTTGATGATGCAATTACGTTGACAAGAAAGGGAGATCATTATCTATTGGGCGTTCATATTGCAGATGTATCGGAATATGTAACTGAGTATTCACCATTAGATAAAGAAGCATTAAAAAGAGGAACAAGTGTATATCTCGTTGATCGTGTCATTCCAATGTTGCCACATCAGTTATCCAATGGAATTTGTTCATTAAATGCAGGATATGATCGTCTGGCTTTAAGTTGTATTATGGAAATTGATGCACAAGGAAAGGTTTTGGATCATGAAATTGCAGAAACCTTAATTCGCGTAAACGAGAGAATGACCTACACCAGTGTTGCAAAAATTTTAGATGGAGATGAAGAAGAAAGAAATCGTTATGAAACACTTGTACCGATGTTTGAACTTATGAGAGAATTATCTGATATTTTGAGAAAACGTCGTTATGCCAGAGGAAGTATTGATTTTGATTTTCCAGAATCTAAAATTATCTTAGATGAAAAAGGAAGACCAATAGATGTTTTCCCGCAGGTAAGAAATGCAGCAACAAAGATCATCGAAGATTTTATGTTATGTGCCAATGAAACAATTGCAGAAGACTTTTATTGGAGAGAAGTTCCATTTCTTTATCGTACGCATGATAATCCAGATGGGGAAAAAGTAGATAAACTGCAGGCATTTTTGCAAAACTTTGGTATTTATTTAAAAATCAATCGTGATGAACTTCATCCAAAGGAAGTGCAGAAACTTTTGACAAAAGTGGAAGGAACACCGGAAGAATCTTTGATTAGCCGTCTGACACTTCGTTCTATGAAGCAGGCTAAATATACGGTACAATGTTCGATGCATTTTGGATTATCTACCAGATATTATTGCCATTTCACATCACCGATTCGCCGTTATCCGGATCTTCAGATTCATCGAATTATTAAGGAAAATTTGCATGGAAAATTCACAACAAAACGGGCAGAACATTATGATGCAATTTTACCGAAAGTAGCAGAACAGACATCAAAAACTGAGCGGCGTGCGGATGAAGTAGAACGAGAAGTAGAAAAATTAAAAAAAGCAGAATATATGAAACGCCGAATTGGAGAAATTCATGAAGGAATTATTTCAAGCATTACAAGCTGGGGTGTTTATGTAGAACTTCCGAACACAGTAGAAGGAATGATCCATGTGTCCAAACTTCCTGGAGATTACTATTATTATGATGAAGAAACATATTCCATGATTGGGGAACATACAAATCGTCAATTAAAACTTGGAGAACATGTAAAAATAAAAGTAGCAGGTGTTGATATGCTATTAAAAACAATAGATTTTGATTTGGTAGAAGGTGAGGAGGATTACGATGGCCAAGATGAGTGGAACAAAACTGATAGCAAATAATAAAAAAGCAAGGCATGATTACTTTGTAGAAGATTCTTTTGAAGCAGGGATTGTCCTTCATGGAACGGAGGTAAAATCTTTAAGACAGGGGCATTGTAGTATCAAAGAAGCCTTTATTGATATTGAAAATGGAGAAGTAATGGTTCATCAGATGCACATCAGTCCGTATGAAAAAGGAAATATTTTTAATAAGGATCCATTGCGTGTCCGTAAACTTCTGCTTCATAAATCTGAAATTTCAAGAATTGTTGGACAAGTAAAACAAAAAGGATATACATTAATTCCTCTGAAAGTTTATTTCAAAGGAAGTCTTGTAAAAGTGCAGATTGGTCTGTGTCGTGGAAAGAAATTATATGATAAGAGACAAGATATCTCTAAGAGAGATCAATTAAGAGAAGCACAAAGAGATTTTAAAGTAAGAAATTTCGGATAATTCAAAAAATATCTTGACAACTATCAGAAAAAACAGTATAATAAGTTTTTGAGACTGGGAGAAGTTTCGGTCTCGAAAACCTATATCTGGGCTAGTACTGGTTTCGACAGGGATTTTGAAGCTTGAGGAGCCATTGGGAGGGACCACCTTACGGTACAAACTTAAATATAAACGCAGATAATAATAAATTAGCGTACGCTGCCTAGTTTTGCAGCAGTCAGCTCTGGGTCACCTACAGCCTGGAATCCTGGCTTCAAACATGTAGGACACTCGTTTGTCTAAGCTTTGCGACAGATGAAGTATTTATGAAGCTACTAAAGCAGTGATCCTGTCGGTCGGAGCATTGTAGAGGGAATGTCAAAAGATTGACTGTAATGGGAGAGCCTCAGGTGAATGGATTTTTGGACGCGGGTTCGACTCCCGCCTAGTCCATTTTTAAACCTCACGTATTTGCGTGGGGTTTTTGTTGTATATAGAGAAAGAATCAAAGAAAAAGGATAATAAGATGAAGTTAGATTTATATTCCATCTGCCGCCTAAATTCATAAAATCCCTGTTGTTGAACTGCTTTGGATAAATGTCTATTTTTCATCATTCCCTTTACATTTAGATCTTCGATACAGATAAAACTTGGTTCTCGTTTTACGATCTCTGATGTTATATGATGTAAATGATCATGACGGATATTGGTTAGTCTATGATTTAATATCAATAAAAGTTTTTCCTTTTTGATCACATTCTTCGTTTTACAGTATTCCTTTCCTTGTTTATTGTTCTCGTATGAACGAGAGATGCTACGCTGTAATCTGCGTTTTTGTTTCTCTAGTTTCTTAACTTTTTTCGTTTTATTGATGTTCTTATATTTATTGCCATCAGAACATATCGCTAAATCTTTAATCCCTAGATCAATTCCTATCCCATCATTGGAGGGAACGGTAACAGAGTCTTCGTATTCAATGCCTACTGTGATCCACCAGTTGATCCCATCATATCTAATACGGGGATTACTATAGTTACAATCCGTAGGTATCCGATTCTTTTCCGCAAGTCTGATCCAGTTTATCTTTTGCTTATTCTTCTTTTTGGAAGCAGCAAAACCCTCAATTTTTACATGCGTATCTGAAAATTGGATCTTTACATTATCTTGATAAAAAGATGGTATAGAAAATTTTCGGCTTTTGAATTTAGGAAACTTTGAACATCCTTTGAAAAATCTCTTATATGCATGACAAGCATCTTTGATCGCTTGTTTTGTTACATTATTTGAAACTTCATTTAACCAGGAATATTCCTCTGTTTTCTTTAATTGTGTGAATTCTTTTCTCAGATCACTATCCGATAGGAACTTACCACCATTTTTATAGTTTTCTTTTTCTCTTCCTAACGCCCAGTTATAAGCGAATCTGGCAGTATTGGTATATCGAAAAAGTTTTGTATTCTGTTTATTATTTGGGATCAGCATGACTCGCATTGTTTTTATCATCTTCTTCACCACCATCATCTATCAGTTCTTTTACAAGTTTTCTTGCTTTATTGGCACGTTTACCTTGTAATTTACAACTAAATACAGTTATTATCTGAACTAAATCTTCAACAAGTTCTTGTTGCTCTGTTTTTTCAGTATGATCGATGATCTCAATATCACAATCATATAGACTTGCAATATATTCAACTAATTCAAATCCAAATCGTAACAATCTGTCTTTATAAAAAACAACCACCTTGTCCACTTTATTTTGAGATATTCGTTTCATAAGTTCTTTTCTATCTAAATTAGGTTTTACATTCATAACTTGATTTAATTGCTCATGCGAATAATATCTATATCCATTGCTGGAAGTGTGATGTGGATGAAGTTTACCCTTTTTATCCCAATTCCTTAATGTTTGAGCCGATACACCTAATATTTTTGAAAATTTATTGATAGAATAATATTTACTCATAAACAAATCCTCCATATAATATTTATAATTTATTCTACCAATAAAAATTTATAAAATCCAACATATATTTATAATTTTTTATAAGATTATTTTAACAGTTAAACACCTCCAGAATACAAAAAATAATGAAAATTACATCTGTCCAAACAAAGTTTTCGAAGAATCTTCTACAGTGACTTCAGATTGAAAATTAAAATCATCAAATAAAGAAAGTTGCCGATAAGTCTGCGGATGATCGATCTCCCAGTTCTGCTTTCCATCTTCACCGATCAGCTGGCGTGTAATAAAATCTTCCTCGATCGGTATCCGGTGCATCATCTTCCCGCTGCAAGTAATAAAATACTTCGCACGTTTTAGAACAACCACCATCTTTTTTAAATGTTCAAAATTAAGAGTTCCATGTTTGCGTGCCTTCACAATACGAAACGCAGACTTTGTCCCGATTCCAGGAACACGAAGCAACACATCATAAGAAGCCCGGTTGATCTCAACCGGATAAATATCCAGATGACGAAGTGCCCAGTCACACTTTGGATCAAGCATCGTATTAAAATTCGGCCGGTCTACAGAAAGTAATTCATCTGCCTTAAATCCGTAAAACCGTAGCAGCCAGTCTGCCTGATACAGACGGTGTTCCCGAAGAAGCGGCGGTGCGGTTCCAAGAGCTGGCAGATTAGAATCCTCATTCAAAGGAACATAAGCAGAATAAAACACACGTTTCAAGTCATACTGTTGATATAATTTCTGCGTTGTCGATAAAAGCTGCAGATCACTCTCCCCAGTTGCGCCAATGATCATCTGTGTACTCTGACCGGCAGGAACAAAAGAAGCTGGTTTCCCATTATTTTGCAAACGTAAAGTATTCTTAAGAGAAGGATCTGCAAGTGTTAACGGGGAAGAACCAGTCTGAATCCGCTGATAAGGATTCTCTTGAAAGATCGTATGCTTCAAATACTTATTACTTTGAGAACGTTCCATAGAGGCATCTTTTCCGATCATCAACCGATGATCCACGATTCCATTCTGAATCTGACGAATTGGAGCAACAAGTTTCTTCGGATTCTTATGAGGAGCCAGTCTCTTAAGCCCGTCAATTGTAGGAAGTTCTAGATTCACACTCATACGATCGACAAGATATCCCATATTCGTGATCAATTCATCCGAAGTGCCAGGAATCGCTTTCACATGGATATATCCATTAAAATGGTACTTTGTACGAAGCAGATAAATCGCTTGATACATCAATTCCATCGTATAAGTCGGACTCTTCACGATCCCAGAGCTTAAAAACAATCCCTCAATATAATTTCTTCGATAAAATTCCACAACAAGTGTACAGATCTCGTCCGGAGTAAATGTTGTACGAACCCTGTCATTACTTACTCGGTTTAGACAATACTTACAATCATAAATACATTCATTGCTAAGTAAGATCTTAAGCAAAGACACACAGCGCCCATCCGAAGAAAAACTATGACAGATTCCAGCAGCCTCTGTATTCCCGAGCATTCCTTTCTTTCCACGGCGGGAAGAACCACTGGAAGTACAGGCGACATCGTATTTTGCTGCATCAGCTAAAATCTTCAATTTTTCATTTAAAGATAAATCTTTTGATGAGATTTCCATATCAGACAGTTCCTTTCGAATATATGTTCTAGTTTAACATAAATAAACGTAATTTACAAATTATATTTTGATCTGATCATCATCACATATATTTGAAAAAAACCACCACATTAGTGACTATTAAGATCATAAATGTGATGGCTTTTTTCTAGCCAAGAATCTTCTTATTCGATACAGTTGCATCCTGATAAGAATAGGACTTGGTTGTCAGAGATTCTAAAATCTGTTCAGGATGAACAATGGCATCTTCTAAAGATGTGACATAAAGCTTTTTATTACCGAAGCGGGAAGCTTCGTCGATCGCAACATCAGCAGCGATCACAATATAATCAGCTTCGTCGATCTGTTCAGGGGAAAACTTATTTTGAATTCCCATAGCTCCCTGTGTTTCCACAGAAAGATCAACACCAAGTTTCTCACCTGCCTGTTCTAGTTTCTCTGCCGCAACATAGGTTTGAACCATTCCAGTCGGGCATTTTGTTACACACAAAATTTTCATGAAATCCTCCAATCGTATGTTACTCCTTCTTGATAGTCAGTATAGCATGAGATAGTAGAAAAGGAAAAGCAGAATGATAGAAAAAATAGTTTTTGTTAAAAGTGCATAGAAATAAAGTGAAAATATTGTTAATACCGACCATAAACAACAACTTGTAAAGAGGACCATACAAGTTTTAAAATGAGAACCATAAGGAAGGAGGATGTCAAACATGGGAAAGAACAAAGGAGAAATGAAATATCACACATTAAAGGAATCACTGAAGAATGATATTTTATCTGGTGTCTATCAACCGGGAGATAAGATGCCGTCAGAGAATCAACTGGTACAGGAATATGATCTTAGCCGCCATACCGTACGTAAAGCGCTGTCAATTCTGGAAGAAGAAGGTTATATCATTGCAGTTCATGGAAAGGGAACGTTTTGTACAGAACGGGCACTTCATAAAAAGGAATCAAAGAACATTGCAGTGGTTACAACCTATATTTCTGATTATATATTCCCTAGATTGATCCAGGGAATCAACAGTGTTCTTTCCAAAGATGGATACAGCATTATTTTTAAGACAACAGAAAATAGCAGACGAGGAGAGACAGCATGTCTTGAAGATATTCTTACAAAAGATATTGATGGCTTGATCATTGAGCCAAGTAAAAGTGAGATTGTATGCAGACATCCAAAACTTTATGAGAACCTTGATAAATATGAAATTCCCTACATTTTCATTCATGGAGTCTATGAGGAGATGAAAGACAAACCCCACATTCTTATGGACGACTGTAAAGGAGGTTATCTGCTTACAAAATATCTGATCGATATGGGACATCAACATATCGCAGGAGTTTTTAAAGCAGATGATCATCAAGGAAGAGAACGACATAAAGGTTATGTGAGGGCACTTCAGGAAGCAGGATATCAATATGATCCAGATATGGTTGTCTGGTTTCATACAGAAGATCGTCAGACGAAACCAGTAACATCAGTTGTTCAGATGATAAAGGATCAAAGAAAGATGGATGCAGTTGTCTGTTACAATGACCAGATCGCATTTTCGATCATTGGAGGATTGCATCAGATTGGTGTTTCAATTCCAGAAGACTTGTCGATTACAGGATATGATAATTCAATGCTTGCACATCAGCATCCACTTTCTCTAACGACCATTGCTCATCCACAGGAAAAACTTGGCAAGATGGCAGGACAGTTGTTGCTAGAAAAGATACAAGGTGGATCAGACAAAGATATGAAAACAGAGTATTTGATCGAACCGAAATTGGTGATCGGAAACTCATGTAAAAATAGGAATCAAGAATAGATATAAAACTGGGAGGCAGAAAAATGGAACTTAGAAAGAATTACAAATTTTGGTTTGCAACAGGATCACAGGATTTATATGGAGATGAATGTTTAAGTCATGTGGCAAAACATGCACAGATCATTGTGCAGAATTTCAATGAAAGTGGTATCTTACCATTTGAAGTTGTATGGAAACCGACATTAATTGATAGTACTTCGATCAGAAGAACATTTGAAGAAGCAAATGCAGATGAAGAATGTGCCGGTGTCATCACATGGATGCACACATTCTCCCCAGCAAAATCATGGATCGCAGGATTACAGGCATTTAAGAAACCATTATTACATCTTCACACACAGTTTAATGAAGAAATCCCATATGACACGATTGATATGGATTTTATGAATGAAAACCAGTCAGCACATGGTGACAGGGAATTTGGACATATCGTAACAAGAATGGGAATCCCAAGAGAAGTTGTTGTTGGATATTATGAATCAAAAGAAGTGAAAGAAAAGATCGCATCTTGGATGAGAAGTGCGATCGGAATGGTGGAAAGTAAAAATATCCGTGTGGTAAGGATTGCGGATAATATGAGAAATGTTGCGGTTACAGAAGGTGATAAAGTCGAAGCACAGATTAAATTTGGATGGGAGATCGATGCATATCCAGTCAATGAAGTTGTAGATTATGTCAATGCAGTCAGCAAAGGTGATATTGATGCACTGACACAGTTATATTATGAAAAATACAATCTTTTATTAGAGGGCAGAGATCCAATCGAATTTAAGAAACATGTAGAGGTACAGGCAGGAATCGAGATCGGACTGGAAAAATTCTTAAAAGACCATGATTATCAGGCAGTTGTTACACACTTTGGCGATCTTGGTGGATTAAAACAGCTTCCAGGACTTGCGATTCAGAGATTAATGGAAAAAGGTTATGGATTTGGTGCAGAAGGTGACTGGAAGACAGCAGCAATGGTACGACTGATGAAAGTTATGACAGCAGGAAAGAAAGATGCCAAAGGAACATCATTTATGGAAGATTATACATACAATTTTGTTCCGGGAAAAGAGGGTATCTTAGAAGCTCATATGTTGGAAGTATGCCCAACGATCGCGGATGGTCCTGTTTCAATCAAAGTAAATTCATTATCCATGGGAGATCGTGAAGATCCTGCAAGACTTGTATTTACGGCAAAAGAAGGAGAAGGAATAGCCACTTCTTTGATCGATCTTGGACATCGTTTCCGTCTGATCATTAATAAAGTGGATTGCAAAAAGACAGAAAAACCAATGCCAGAGCTTCCAGTAGCTACGGCATTCTGGACACCAAAACCAGATCTTTATAAAGGAGCAGAGGCATGGATATTAGCTGGTGGAGCACATCATACAGCATTTTCTTATGATCTTAGTGTAGATCAGATGGTTGCATGGGCAGAGGCTATGGGAATAGAGAGTGTTGTCATTGATGAGAATACAGATATCAGAACATTAAAGAATGAATTAAGATGGAATGAAGTAGTTTATCGTTAGAAAATGGAGGTAGTACCATGGAAACAAAGCAAATGATCGCAGATGGAAAAACAGCATTGGGAATCGAATTTGGATCAACAAGGATCAAAGTTGTACTGATCGACAAAGATCATCATCCGATTGCATCCGGAAGCCATGACTGGGAAAATCGTCTGGAGAATAATATATGGACTTATACATTAGAAGACATCTGGAGTGGACTACAAGACAGTTACCAAAACTTGGTAAACGACGTGAAAGAAAAATATGATATTACACTAACTAAGGTTGGAAGTATCGGATTTAGTGCGATGATGCATGGATATATGGCATTTGATAAAGATGGAGAATTGTTAGTGCCATTCCGAACATGGAGAAATACAATGACAGAAGAAGCTTCTGAGAAATTAACGGAAGCATTTTCTTATCACATTCCTCAAAGATGGAGTATCGCACATCTGTATCAGGCAATTTTAAAAGAAGAAGAACATGTAAAAGATATTGATTATCTGACAACACTGGCAGGATATGTCCATTGGAAATTAACAGGTGAAAAGGTGCTCGGTGTTGGAGAAGCGTCTGGAATGTTCCCAATCGATATCGAAACAAAAGATTATAACCAGACGATGATCAAGACATTTGACAACCTGATCAAAGATAAAAAATTTGGATGGAAATTAGAAAATATCTTACCAAAAGTTTTAATAGCTGGAGATAAAGCGGGTATCTTAAGCGAAGAAGGAGCAAAATTATTAGATCCATCTGGTAATCTGGAAGCTGGAATTCCTTTATGTCCTCCAGAAGGAGATGCAGGAACTGGAATGGTTGCGACAAACAGCGTGACAAGAAAAACAGGAAATGTATCTGCAGGAACAAGTGTTTTTGCAATGATTGTTTTAGAGAAAGAATTAAAGAAAGTTTATGATGAGATCGATCTTGTCACAACGCCATCAGGTGATCTTGTGGGTATGGTACATTGTAATAACTGTACATCAGATCTGAATGCATGGGTCAACTTATTTAAAGAATTTGCACAGAACTTTGGTGTGGAAGATGTAGATATGGATCAGCTTTATGGAACTCTTTACAATAAAGCATTAGAAGGTGACAAGGATTGTGGTGGATTACTTGCATACAACTATTTCTCAGGAGAACATATCACAGGATTTGAAGAAGGAAGGCCATTATTTGTAAGAAAACCAGATAGTAATTTTAATCTTGCAAACTTTATGAGAGTTCATCTATACACAGCACTTGGAGCTTTGAAGACGGGGCTTGATATCTTGATGAAGGAAGAAGATGTCAAAGTTGATAAAATGCTGGGACATGGTGGATTATTCAAAACAGAAGGTGTTGGACAAAAGATCATGGCAGCAGCTGTGAATGCACCAGTATCAGTTATGAAAACAGCTGGAGAAGGTGGTGCATGGGGAATGGCGATCCTTGCAGCCTATATGCTGGATAAAGCAGAAGATGAGACACTTGATACCTATCTTTCTGACAAAGTATTTGCAGGGGAAGAAGGTACAACGATCGCTCCAGATGAAAAAGATGTAGAAGGTTTTGATGAATTTATCAAACGATATCAAAAAGGTCTTGCACTTGAACGAGTTGCAGTTGATGTGATGTAAAAAGGAGACGAAAGATGTTAGAGCAATTAAAAAAAGAAGTCTATGAAGCAAATATGGAACTTCCTAAAAGAGGTCTGATCACATATACATGGGGAAATGTCAGCGGAATTGATAGAGAAAGTGGTTTATTTGTTATTAAACCAAGTAGTGTGGATTATGATAAACTTTCTCCAGAAGATATGGTTGTCATGGATCTTGATGGAAACAGAGTGGAAGGAGATTTAAATCCATCTTCTGATACACCAACGCATATTGAATTATATAAAGCATTCAAAGATTTAGGAGGAATTGTACATACACATTCCCCATGGGCAACATCATGGGCACAGGCGGGGAGAAGTATTCCATGCTATGGAACAACACATGCAGATTACTTCTATGGAGAAATTCCATGTGCAAGAAGTCTCACAAAAGAAGAAATTGAAGAAGCCTATGAGAAGAATACAGGATTGGTGATCATTGAGACATTTAAAGATAAGGATCCAGTTTATGTTCCAGGAGTACTTTGTACAAATCATGGACCATTTACATGGGGAGCTGATGCAGCCGAGGCAGTTCATAATGCCGTTGTCTTAGAAGAAGTCGCAAAGATGGCATACCGTTGCGAGCATTTAAATCCAGAAGCAAAGCCAGCACCACAATATCTGCAGGATAAACATTTCTTCAGAAAACATGGGGCAAATGCTTACTATGGCCAAGGCAAATAATGAAAATGGATCAATAAAGATATCAGATAAAATTTAAAAGAAAGTGTTGTAAAATGATGAAAGTAAAAATGATCGAAAAAAGACAAAATGGAGTCTGCTTATTTGAATTACAAAATGATGAGATAAAAGTGATCACGAGTAACCTTGGTTGTCATATTTTATCTGTGTTCACAAAAGACAGAGATGGAAATTATGGAGATGTCGTTCTTGGATATCAAGATGTGGAAGATTGTCATAAAGATGATAAATTTTTAGGATGTATCATCGGACGTGTTGCAAACAGAATTGCAAATGGAGAGTTTCAGTTGAATGGAAAGACCTATAAACTTGCAGTAAATTCCGGACCGAATACGCTTCATGGTGGTATAAATGGATTTAATCAGAAGATTTTTAACTATGAGATCTTAGAAGATGGAGTCCGTTTTATCTATCTTTCTCCAGATATGGAAGAAGGATTTCCGGGAAATCTTTATTTAAAGATCGTATATCGTCTATCTGGAAATGAATTAAAGATGGAATATGAAGCAGTGTCAGATCAGGATACATTGATCAATATAGCCAATCATTCATTTTTTAATCTTTCAGCAAAAGACAGTAAGATCTATGATCATCAATTGATGATCAAATCAGATCAGATTGCATGTGCAGATGAGAATGGTCTTCCAACAGGTGAGTTTTTGGATGTAGAGAATACACCATTTGATTTTAAAAGTTTTCATGAGATTGGAGAACGGATTCATGATGATGATGAACAGTTGAGATTTGTTGGAGGCTATGATCATTGTTTTATGCTAAAGGATGAGAAAGATCAGGCAGTCTTATATGATAAAGAAAGTGGACGAAAATTAACGATCACGACAACACTTCCATGTATGCAACTGTATGCAGGAAACTTTCTGGCAGAAGGAAGTGATGGTAAATTTGGAAAACCATATGAGAACAGAGATGGTGTTGCATTAGAACCACAATTCTTGCCTAATTCTATGAATATAGAGAAAAAGCCAAGAGTTATCTTAAGAAAAGGCGAAGAGTATGAAGCAGTGACAACATACCGATTTGAAACAGAATAATATAGATTGAAATAAAAAAATAAGAATCATATCCATACAATATCCCCTTCCCTTTTTATTTGTATGGATATGTTCTTGTTTATTTCTGGAAGATAATTCTATAAGAGAGTATAATAATATTTTAGAAAAGAGGAAGGTAATATGATCAAAGTATTTTTAGTAGAAGATGAAAAGATCATTCGTGAGAGCATAAAGAATAACGTAAAATGGGAAGAAAATGGTTTTGAATTTGCGGGAGAAGCACCAGATGGTGAGATGGCTCTTCCAATGATCGAAAAACTACATCCAGATATCGTGATCACAGATATCAAGATGCCATTTATGGATGGACTTGAATTAAGTGATATCTTAAAGAAAAAAATGCCCAAAATACAGATCATCATACTTTCTGGATATGGGGAGTTTGACTATGCAAAAGAAGCGATCAAGATCGGTGTAACAGATTATCTGACCAAACCAGTAACTGGTGAGCAGTTATTAGAAGCACTAAATAAAGTAAAACAAAAGCTTGATAAGAAAAAAAGACAGGAAGAAGATATAAAAAAATTACAAAAAAATATAAAAACACAAATGAAAAATATGAGATATCAATTTTTCGGGAATCTGATTCGTGGAAAGATATCTGTATCTAAATTAATGGAACAAGGGAATGAACTTGGAATAGATCTTATGGCACCGGCATACAATTTTATGTTATTTAAAATATTTTCAAAGAATGAGAATGATACAGAGGCAGTATATGATCTTCGCACCAAAGAAGATGCGATCGTAGAAGAAGTAAGCAGCCAGTTTGAAAATATGATTGTTTTTCACCGTGTAACAGAGGGCTATGTTTTAATGATCAAGGCACAGAATACAGAGGAAACCATACAAGTGGCAAAAGATTATGTTGCAGCATTGACAAAGCGTATGAAAAAAGAGAAAGAACTACAATGGTTTGCAGGGATTGGACATGCAGTGGAACGATTACATAACCTTTCGGAATCTTACGACAGTGCAAGCAAGGCTTTTGCATACCAGTATCAGTCTTCTGGGAATGAAGCGGTGTTTTTTGATAAATTAGATAATGAAAAGATAGAAAGAGCAGAAGATCTGCAGCAAGTAGATTTTACCAAAGTAAATTCAGAATCGCTGGAAGAGTTTTTGAAAAATGGAAAAGAAGAAGCTGTACATTTATTTGTAGAGGATTATACCAAGACATTAGGAAAATCTAATATGGATTCCTTTATGTTTTGTCAGTATATGCTGATCAATATACAGGTAGGTGTTATGAAATTCGTTGAGAAAATGGGAGTTGAGAAAGCAAATATCGATCGCACGTTTAAGGATTACAAACAACAGATCGCTGCAGTTTCAACAGGAGAGAAAGCAGCGGAGTATATCGAAGAACTTATCATACAAGCGATCAGAATGCGAAATGAAAGATTAGGGAAGAAACATTCTTCATTGATAACGGAGGCAAAAGAATTTATTGTGAAAAATTATCAAGAAGAAACATTATCGTTGAGTGATGTTGCAGATCAGGTTGGATTAAGCAGCAGTCATTTTAGTACAACGTTTAAACAAGAAACAGGGAAATCTTTTGTGGAATTTTTGACATCAGTCAGAATGGATAAAGCAAAAGAAATGCTTTGTTTTACAGATATGAAAGCATCACAGATCAGCTATGAAGTGGGATATAAGGATCCACATTACTTTAGCTACCTGTTTAAAAAAACGCAAGGATGTACTCCAAGTGAATATAGATCAAGGAGGATGTAATGAAAAAATATGTGAGAGAATCTATTGCTCGATTTCGGCAGTTCTCAATAGAAAAAAAACTAAAATGGTTAAGGATGGTCGTGATAATTCCTGCGTTAGTGGGGATTATCACGCTTCTTGTTATCATGATAAATTTTAATGAAAGCTATAATGAGGCAGTAAAAAACGTATCAGTAGCCAGCAAGTTTAATTTCTCATTTTCAGAAGATATGGATTATAAAATGTATCGTATTGTTATCGGTGCAGAGAGTTTTGATGCGATGAAACCATATGAGGAGATTAAGGAAGCGAAGGAGCTGGTAAAGGAACTGAATAAAAATGCTGTAACAGATGAAAGTAAATTAAGAACGAGACAGATAGGAAAACTGTTGGATAATCTGAAGATTTCCATTAAAGAAATTGAACACTCAGATCTAAAAAACGATTATATGGAAAATAATCAGAGATTAAGATTAAATGTGAATGTATTTACAGAGATCATTAAAGAAAAAGTATCCGAATACATTTACTATGAGATTGGGAATATGGAGAGTATGCGTGTAAAACTGGAAAAAGAAATCATGCATACGATCACGATCACATTGATCGCTGTGCTGTTTTTGTCTCTGATAACATGGAAATTATCGAAATTGATTTCGCAAAGCATTAGTTATCCAGTCAGACAATTATGTGAGATGACAAAGGAAGTGGCGCAGGGAAATTTTGATGTACATGGACCTCAAAATACAACAGAAGAGCTGCAGATCTTAACAAATAATTTCGAACATATGGCACAAAAGGTAGAGAGATTGATCGAAGATGTAAAAGTAGAACAACAAAATCTTCGAAAAAAAGAGATGCAGTTACTACAAGAGCAAATTAATCCACATTTCCTTTATAATACATTGGACACGATCATGTGGCTTGCCATTGATCATCAGGATGACAAAGTGGTAGAAATGGTAGCTGCCTTGTCTGGCTTTTTCCGTACAAGTTTAAGTCACGGAGAAGATAAGATATCGATCAGGGAAGAATTAGAGCATGTTGAAAATTATTTAAAGATACAACAATTAAGATACGGGGATATTATGGAATATTCTATTGATGTCCCAGATGAGATCAAGAAAAATGATATTGTAAAGATCACTTTACAGCCATTAGTAGAAAATGCATTATATCATGGATTGAAAAAACAAAGAGAAAAAGGAATGATAAAGATTTCCAGTGTAGATGATGAAAATAATATATTCCTGATCGTTGAAGATAATGGAGTTGGTATGCAGCCTGAGCAGGTAGTTCAGATCAATAAAGAAATGTATGAAGATATATGGGTAAACAGGACAACAGGGTTTGGAATTGCAAATGTAAATCGGCGGATTAAATTATATTATGGAGAAGAATATGGGTTGATCCTTGAAAGTGAACCAGATATTGGAACTAAGGTGATCGTAGTTGTACCGAAGACTAGACAAGCAGAGAAAAAATAATCAAAAATCAAAAAAATTCAAACCATTATCAAAAAAAATCAAACTTTAAACAGACAAGATAAAAATTTCATAAAATAATCCACCGAATGCAAAAGAAATTGCATTGAAAGAAATACAATTTCAAGTAAAATATAACTTGTAATTAAGGAAAACGAAAAAATCAAAAAAGAAAAAGGAGGAAATCATAATGAGAAGAAGTATTAAGAAGGTGGCTGCAGGTTTACTTGCAACAATGATGATCGGAACAATGCTTACTGGTTGTGGTGGAGGAAACAAGAAAGACAGTGCTTCTTCAAAGAAGGAAACTTCAGAGATCAACATCGGATTTTCACAGGTTGGAGCTGAGAGTGATTGGCGTGTAGCGAATACAAAGTCTATGAAATCTGCATTAACAGCAAAGAACGGATTTAAATTATCATTTGCAGATGCTCAGCAGAAACAGGAAAATCAGACAAAAGCGGTCAGAGAATTTATCACACAGGGTGTTGATGTGATCGCAATCGCACCTGTAACAGAAACAGGTTGGGAAACAGTTTTAAAAGAAGCAAAGAAAGCTGACATCCCAGTTATCACAGTTGACCGTCAGATCAAAACTTCTGATGATTCACTGATCACAGCATGGGTTGGATCAGACTTCAAAAAAGAAGGTGTGAAAGCGGCTGAATGGTTAATTAAAGAAAAGGGAAAAGAAAAAGGTGACGTAAACATTGCTGTATTACAGGGAACGATTGGTTCTTCTGCAGAAATCGGACGTACAAAAGGATTTAAAGAAGGAATCAAAGATCAGAAAAACTTCAAGATCATTGCTTCTCAGACAGGAGAATTTACACAGGCAAAAGGTCAGGAAGTTATGGAATCTTTCTTAAAACAGAACAAAGACATTGATGTTGTAGTAGCACAGAATGATAACATGGCATTCGGAGCAATCGATGCATTAAAAGCAGCAGGAAAAACACCTGGTAAAGACGTAACGATCATTTCTTTCGATGCGATCAAAGCAGCATTAAAGAAAGTTCAGTCTGGAGAGATCAATGCTGAATTTGAATGTAACCCACTTCATGGACCTCGTGTAGCTGAATTAGCTAAGAAGATCATGAAAGGTGAAAAAGTAGATAAGATCCAGTATGTAGATGAGCAGGTATTTACAAAAGATAATACTACAAAAGAAGTTATTAACAAACGTGCATATTAATAAACATTGTTGAAAATCCCCTTAAGTATACACATGTAACTATTAACAATCGCACTACAAATAAAGATTGCAGGCTCTGGGTCAGAACAATCTGACTTATCCTGTAATTTTTATACCAAAAATCAGGGCATTTTCATTAAAATCGGCTCAAAAATCATGAAAAGAAAGGAGAATTGTCATGAGTGATGAAAAGAAGACAGTTCTATCCATGCGACATATTAATAAAACATTCCCGGGAGTGAAAGCACTGTCCGATGCACAGCTTACATTGAGAGAAGGAGAGATTCATGCCTTAATGGGAGAAAATGGTGCAGGAAAATCTACACTGATCAAAGTTCTTACAGGAGTTGAGGAATTTGAGACAGGTGAGATCATCATGGATGGAAAAAGTATTATTAACACATCCCCTCAAGAAGCGGGAAACAATGGAATCAGCACCGTTTATCAGGAAGTAAACCTGTGTCCAAATCTAACGGTAGCAGAAAATATCTTTATCGGAAGAGAACCAATGAAAATGGGGAGGATCGACTGGAAGACGATGAATACACAGGCACAGAAGATCCTTGATAATCTGGAATTAGAAATTGATGCCACACAGGAATTGGAAAACTATTCCGTAGCGATTCAGCAGATGGTGGCGATCGCAAGAGCAGTTGACATTCAGTCAAAAGTATTGATCCTTGATGAACCAACATCAAGTCTTGATGAAGGAGAAGTTGAGAAATTATTTAAGGTTATGAATATGTTAAAGAAACGCGGAACAGCGATCGTATTCGTAACACACTTTTTGGAACAGGTCTATGCAGTCTGTGACAGGATCACAGTACTTAGAAATGGACATTTTGTAGGCGAATATAAGACAGAAGAGCTTCCAAGATTTAAATTAGTTGCAACAATGATGGGAAAAGAATTTGATGATCTGGCAGACATCAAAGGAAGTGGAACATCATCAAAGAAACAAAGCGACGAAGTTGTGATCGAAGCAAAAGGTCTTTATCATAAAGGAACGATCAAACCATTTGACATTAAGATCCATAAAGGAGAAGTTGTTGGATTATCTGGATTATTAGGATCTGGACGTTCTGAACTTGTAAGAGCAATTTATGGAGCAGATAAACCAGATGGAGGAGAATTATATGTCAAAGGAGAAAAATTAGATGTCAAAGCACCAATTGATGCAATGCATAAAGGAATGGCATATTGTCCGGAAGATCGTAAAGTAGAAGGAATCATTGCAGATCTTTCTGTAAGAGAAAACATGATCTTGGCACTTCAGGCAAAACGAGGAATGTTCAAACTGATGAGCAGAAAAGAACAGGAAGAGTTGACAGATAAGTATATTAAGATGCTGCAGGTTAAGACAGCAAGCAGAGAAACACCGATCAAATCATTAAGTGGTGGTAATCAGCAGAAAGTAATCCTCGGAAGATGGCTGATGACAGAACCAGATTTCCTGATTCTTGATGAACCAACCAGAGGTATTGATGTTGGAACAAAGACAGAGATTCAGAAATTAGTCGTAAAACTTGCAAATGAAGGAATGTCTGTTGTATTTATTTCATCCGAAGTAGAAGAAATGCTTCGTACCGTGACTCACATGGGAATCTTACGAGATGGTGAGAAAGTCGGAGAATTGGAAGAAAGTGAATTATCACAGGAAAATGTAATGAAAGCAATCGCAGGAGGTGACAAATAATTATGGATAAATTAAAAAAGATGACATCATATCGCCTCTTCTGGCCAATTGTATGTCTGGCACTTGTATTATTATTTAACCTTATAAAATCCCCATCATTTTTTGAAATCTCAATTAAAAATGGTGTGTTATATGGATATCTGGTCGATATTTTCAACCGATCCAGTGAATTGATCATCTTAGCAGTTGGTATGACACTTTGTGTAGCATCCAGTGCAGGAACTGATATCTCTGTCGGAGCGATCATGGCATTATCAGGAGCTGTATCTGTTTATCTTCTTGGAAGTGGAGAAACATATGCAATTCCTTGGATCGCAGCAATCCTGATCGGGCTTGTGGTATCTGTATTATGTGGTATGTGGAACGGATTCTTAGTTGCGAATATGAAGATCCAGCCAATGGTAGCAACCTTGATCTTATTTACCGCAGGACGAGGAATGGCACAGTTGATCACAGGTGGAAACAACTTATATGTCAAAGTGGACAGCTTTAAGTATTTAGGAGGATTTCTGCCACATATTCCAGTTCCAACACCGATTCTGGTAGCGATCATCGTAGTCATTTTAGCAACATTATTCTTAAATAAGACAGCAACAAAATTGTATATTGAAAGTGTAGGTATCAACCCAAGAGCCAGTCGTTTGTTTGGACTGAATTCTACAAAGATCATCTTTATCACATATGCAGCCTGCGGACTTTGTGCAGGAATCGCAGGAATGATCGCAACATCAAGAATCACATCCATTGATGCAAATAACGTAGGAAACTTGATGGAATTAGATGCGATCTTAGCAGTAGCACTTGGAGGAAACTCTCTTGCAGGTGGTAAATTCTCAGTCGCAGGAAGTGTTATTGGAGCGATCACGATCCAGGCATTATCTACAACATTATATGCAATGAAAGTAACTGGAGATCAGCTCCCACTTTATAAAGCGATCGTGGTTATCATAATCGTGACATTACAGTCTCCAGAATTTAAGAAATACTTAAATCGTATCAAAGCAAAACGTGCAGCAAAAACTGCTGGAGAGAAGGTGGCATAATGGCAATGGTAGAGAAAATTAAAAATAAACTTAGAGGAAATGGATTTTTGCTTGCAGTTACGATCGTATTATTCTTCGTGCTCTATATTGCAGGTGCGATCCTTTACGGAGATCGAAACTTTACAAGCCCACAGGTGTTTTTAAACTTGTTTATTAGTAATGCTGGATTGATCATTGCAGCCGTTGGTATGACATTTGTACTGATCACAGGAGGAATCGATATTTCGATCGGTTCTGTCATCGGTGTTGTTTGTATGATGCTTGCATGGATGATGGAAGTGAAGCATATGAGCGCAGTCGTTGCAATTATTCTGGTATTAGTATTTGGTGTGATCTTCGGATTGGTTCAAGGATTTTTAGTAGCTTATTTAAAAATACAGCCATTCATCGTAACACTTGGAGGAATGTTTTTTGCCAGAGGTCTTACAGCATTGATCAGTTCCGATATGATCAGTATTGAAAATCCTACATTTTTAAGTCTTGCAAACTATCGAATTTATTTTGGATTTATTACATATTACAACAACCGAGGAGTTGCAATGCATCCTTATATCTACCTAAGTGTTGTCATTGCATTATTGGTTGTAGCGATTTCTTTTGTGATCCTTCGATACACAAAATTTGGACGTGCCGTATTTGCAGTAGGTGGAAATGAACAGTCTGCATTATTAATGGGATTAAATCCTAAAGTTACAAAGTTAAAAGTTTATGTGTTAAATGGATTTTTAGCATCATTAGCTGGATTTGCTTTCTGCTTAAACTCTTGTGGTGGATTCGTAGAGCAGGCCAGAGGATTTGAGATGGATGCGATCGCAGCAGCAGTTATTGGTGGAACACTTTTAACAGGAGGTGTTGGAACTGTCGTAGGATCACTATTTGGATCACTGATCAAGGGCATCATTGAAACGATCATTACATTCCAGGGAACATTATCATCCTGGTGGACAAGAATCGTGATCGCATTACTTCTTTGCTTCTTCGTAATCTTACAGAGTGTATTTAAATCAATTCGTGAGAAGCGTCTTGCACAAGGTAATGAAAAGTAGATAGTTATATTTGGTTGATGTATTAAAGGAGGAAAACAGTATGAATAATATGCCAAAAACAAAGATCGGGATCGTAGCAGTCAGTCGTGACTGCTTCCCAGAAAGTTTATCAGTTACAAGAAGAGAAGCATTGATAAAAGCATATAAAGAAAAATATGATCCTGAGGACATTTATGAATGTCCAGTCTGTATCGTGGAGAGTGAGATTCACATGGTACAGGCATTAGAAGATATTAAAAAAGCAGGATGTGATGCATTAGTTGTTTATCTTGGAAACTTTGGACCAGAAATCTCAGAAACACTTCTTGCAAAACACTTTGATGGACCAAAGATGTTTGTGGCAGCAGCTGAGGAAAGTGGTGATAACCTCTTAGATGGAAGAGGAGATGCATATTGTGGAATGTTAAATGCAAGTTATAATCTGAAATTAAGAAATATAAAAGCATATATTCCTGAATATCCAGTAGGAACAGCAGAAGAATGTGCAGATATGATCCATGAATTTTTGCCGATCGCAAGAACAGTAAAAGCATTAAGTGAATTGAAGATCATAAGTTTTGGACCAAGACCACTGAACTTCCTTGCATGTAATGCACCGATCAAACCATTATATGATCTTGGAATCGAAATTGAAGAAAACTCAGAATTAGATTTATTTGAAGCATTTAATCAGCATGAAGGGGATGAAAGAATTCCTGCGATCATAAAAGAAATGGAAGAAGAACTGGGTGCAGGAAATAAAAAACCAGAGATTCTTTCCAAGCTTGCACAGTATGAATTGACACTAAAAGACTGGATCAGGGATCATAAAGGTTACAGAAAATATGTAACAATTGCCGGAAAATGCTGGCCAGCATTCCAGACTCAGTTTGGATTTGTACCATGTTATGTAAACAGTCGTTTGGCAGCACAGGGAATTCCAGTATCCTGTGAAGTAGATATCTATGGTGCATTAAGCGAATTTATTGGAACGGTTGTAAGTCAGGATGCTGTGACATTATTAGATATCAACAACTCCGTACCAGCAGATATGTATAATGAAGAAATTAAAGATAACTATGACTATACACAAAAAGATACATTTATGGGATTCCATTGTGGAAACACAGCAAAATCTAAATTATCTTTCTGTGAGATGAAATATCAGAAGATCATGGCAAGAACATTACCGGAAGAAGTGACACAGGGAACATTAGAAGGTGATATCGCGCCAGGAGATATTACATTCTTCCGTTTACAAAGTACAGCAGATACAAAATTAAGAGCGTACGTTGCACAAGGAGAAATCCTTCCAGTAGCAACAAGATCTTTCGGATCTATTGGTGTATTTGCTATCCCAGAAATGGGAAGATTTTACCGCCATGTACTGATCGAAAAGAATTTCCCACACCATGGAGCTGTTGCTTTTGGTCATTTTGGAAAAACTTTATATGAAGTATTCAAATACATTGGTGTTGATGTCGATGAGATTGGATTTAATCAGCCAAAGAATATGCTTTATAAGACTGAGAATCCATTTTCATAAATAAATTTTACCTATTAACTTTTTACTCCTTCTTGGGAAAAACTGCATGCGGTTAGCATGCAGTTTTTTTCTGATATATGGAAGATTTATTGAGATTAGTTATGAAATTAATTACTAAGAACAGTTCCAGAAGCTCTCTTCTGCTTTCGATATTTCGAAGGAGACATAGATTTCCAACGCTTAAATGCTTTGGAAAATGTTGCAGGGTCTCCATACCCGCAGGAATTACTAATGCTTTCAATAGAAAGAGTCGTTGTACTTAATAACTCAGATGCTTTCGTGAGTCGAAAAGTCGCAAGATAATCTTGAGGACTTTGTTGGAAATATTTTTGAAACAATAAGTAAACATAACTTCGATCAATACAAAGATATTTCGCAATGTCATAAATATGAATCCCATCCCAATAATTATTTTTAATATATTCGACTGCTTTGTTGATATAAACATATTCAGAATCTGTCTGTGTATCTGTCTCCATTGGATTTTCTGCAAGAATTGAAAGAAACTCATATAAAAGACCAGTTCTTCGAAGATCTGAAGCAAAACCAGATCTTGCATGAACTAGCATATCATTGACAAGCCAGTATAAATCTTTCCCTTTATCACAATGAAAAACTGGCTGCGAAGAAGAAAGACCAATCTGTTTTAATAATTCAGGAACCATCGTTCCGTTAAATCCAACCCATAAATATTCCCATGGTTCTTTTGCATCAGCTTGGTAAAAAGTAAGCTCATCTGGTTCGATAAAGAATCCTTGCCCAGTTTCTAAATGATAGGTCTTATCACCTTTTTGAAAAATTCCTTTCCCGTTTAAAATAAAATGAATTAAATAATGTGGGCGGACGGCTGGTCCAAAACTATGGAGAGGAGCTGTCGTAGAATATCCGCAAAATTGTAATAAAAGATCTCGGTCTTCATTATTTAAAAAAGTTAAAACTTGTGCTTGTTCCATAAAAAATCCTCCTAAACATGATCTGATTATAAAATATTCTGATGATTTATTCAACATTTTGACAAAAATATAAAACAAAACTTCATAACGCAAGATAAAAATAGATGCTATACTTTAAGTACATCATGAGAGAAGAAAAACAAAGGGCCTTACAATTAAAAAAGGAGAAAAACGATGAATTTAACAAAAAAAGAAAAATTTTCATTTGGCTTTGGAGCGCTTGGAAAGGACGCTATCTGTTGCTTTGTAGGTAATTTTCTAATGTTCTATTTTACAGATGTTTTGTTTTTGGCACCAGCTTTTGTAGGAACATTATTTTTTGTAGCAAGAATATGGGATGCGATCAATGACCCGATGATGGGACTGGTTGTTGATAACACTCATAATCGATTTGGCAAATTTAGAACGTGGTTATTGGTTGGAACACTTTTAAATGCAGTTGTATTTTTTGCAATGTTTAATACATTCGGACTTCATGGAAAAGCACTGTATATTTATGTATCAATTGCATATATTCTTTATGGAATGACATATACGATCATGGATGTTCCATACTGGTCATGGCTTCCAAACTTAACAAATGATCCACATGAAAGAGAATCAGTATCAGTTATTCCAAGATTTTTCGCAAGTTTAGCAGGATTTTCTATTGGTGTTTTTGGCTTAAGTATGATCAATGGAATGGATAAGATTTTTGGAAATGGCGATAGAACCGCTGGTTTCCGTATGGTAGCATTAGTAATTTCTATTTTATTTGTATTTACGATCAGTGTAACAATCGTTAATGTAAAAGAAAAAGTAACTGAAAAAGCAGCAGAACATACAAGTTTTAAACAGATCATCAATATTTTATTTAAGAATAAACAGTTAATTGCATATATTGGATTATTATTAGCTTATAATCTTTGCATGCAGATTGTAAATGGAATCATCATATATTATTTCAAATATGTTGCAGGAAAAGAAGGATTATTCTCTATCTTTAGTGTATGTATTTTAGCAGAAATGGGAGGACTTGTTGTATTCCCTAAAATCGTAAAAAAATTAGGCAGAGAAAAAATGTTTGCAATGGCTTGTGCATTTCCAATCATTGGTCTGATCGTTATTGCAGTCGCAGGCTTTGTGGCACCAACAAACCCATTATTCGTAATCTTAGGAGCTGGAATCTTAAAACTTGGTTCAGGATTTGAACTTGGAGTTGTAACAGTTTGCATCGCAGATGTTATTGATTACAACGAATTATTATTTGGAACAAGAAATGAAAGCATTATTTGTTCTACACAGACATTTTTAATGAAAGCATCTCAGGCAGTATCTGGTCTGTTAACAGGTGTAGGACTTGCAATGGTAGGCTATAATGCATCATTACCACAGCAGTCAGCAGCAACATTAAATGGAATTAGAATCATCATGATCGTCATTCCGATGGTATTTGCAGTGATCAGTTATCTGATTTATGAAAAAGCATATAAATTAAAAGGTGATTATTTAAATAACATGGTCAAAGAATTCAATGTAGTTCATGAGGCCTAAAAATTAAAACGAGTAGGAGAACTTTTATGAGTATTTTTTATCACGAGACATCACAGGAATTTCATCTGAAAAATGAATCTGTCAGCTATATTATGAAAGTACTGAAAAATGGACAGATCGGACAGCTTTATTATGGAAGTGCGATTCCGGATAAAGAAGATTTTGGATATTATATAGAAACAATGCATCGTCCAATGTCATCTTATTTGTTTGAGGGAAATCTTACATATTCCCTCGAACATTTAAAACAGGAATATCCATCATATGGAACAACAGATTACCGCGAACCTGCTTTTGAGATCTTGCAGGAAAATGGAAGTCGTATTTCGGATTTTGTATATGAAAGCCATAGGATTTATGATGGAAAACCAGAACTTCAAGGATTACCAGCTGTTTATGTAGAAGAAAAAGAAGAAGCACAGACATTAGAGATCATTTTAAGAGATTCGCTTACTGGGGCAAAAATGACATTATACTATACGATCATGAGAGATTTTCCAGTGATCACAAGAAGTATGAACCTTGAAAATGATGGAGATCAGTCTTTTGATCTGACAAGAGCGATGAGTGCGTGCTTAGATCTTCCGGATAAAGACTATGAGTGGATACAATTATCAGGAGCCTGGGCAAGAGAACGAGAGATTAAGACAAGAAAATTAGAACAGGGAATACAATCTGTAGGAAGTCTTCGAGGAAATTCAAGTCATAACCATAATCCGTTTATTGCATTAAAAAGACAATCTGCGGATGAATTTCAGGGAGATGTCATTGGTATGAGTCTTGTATACAGTGGTAATTTCTTAATGCAGGCAGAAGTCGATACCTATGATGTGACAAGAATACTTATGGGAATTCATCCAATGGGATTTCAATGGCATTTAGAGCCAGGAGAATCTTTCCAGACACCAGAAGCGATCATCACATTTTCAGAAGATGGGCTAAATGGAATGAGTCAGACATTCCATAAATTATTCCGTACAAGATTGGCCAGAGGATACTGGAGAGATAAGGAACGTCCAATTTTGATCAATAACTGGGAAGCAACGTATTTTGACTTTAATGAAGATACGATCGTAGAGATTGCAAAATCAGCAAAAAAAGCTGGAATTGAAATGTTTGTTTTAGATGATGGATGGTTTGGAACAAGAAATGATGATAAGCAGGGACTGGGAGATTGGTTTGCTAATTTAAATAAATTAGAGCATGGTATTTCTGGATTATCCAAGCGAATTGAAGAAGAATGTGGTATGAAGTTTGGATTATGGTTTGAACCAGAAATGGTAAACGAAAACAGTGATCTATTTCGTAAACACCCAGATTATCGAATCGAAACTCCAGGAAGAAAATGTTCTCATGGAAGAAATGAATTTGTATTAGATTTTTCAAGAAAAGAAGTTGTTGATTGCATTTATGATCAGATGGAAAAATTATTGGCAGATTCAAAAGTATCTTATATAAAATGGGATATGAACCGAAGTATCACAGAATGTTTCAGTAAAGGATGGGCAGCGAATAAGCAAGGAGAGATTTTCCATCGTTATATTCTTGGTGTGTATGACCTTTATGAGCGTCTGACCAAACGTTTTCCAGAAATTTTATTTGAATCTTGTGCAAGTGGAGGAGGACGTTTTGATCCAGGAATGCTTTATTATGCACCACAAACATGGACAAGTGATGATAGTGATGCGATTGAGCGTATTAAGATTCAATATGGAACAAGTATGGTATATCCATTAAGTAGTATGGGTGCTCATGTATCGGTAACACCAAATCATCAGCTGTTTAGAAATACACCATTATCTACAAGAGCGAATGTTGCATATTTTGGAGCGTTTGGATACGAATTAAATATTGCAAAGTTGTCCAGAGAAGAACAAGAAGAGATAAAAAAACAGGTAGAGTTTGTAAAACAGTATCGAGGATTGATCCAGAAAGGAACATTTTATCGTCTGTTAAGTCCATTTGAAGGCAATATTGCAGCGTGGATGGTTGTCTCTGAAGATAAAAAAGATGCGATCATGGGATACTATAAGATCTTAAATGATGTCAATTGTCCATATCGCAGATTAAGATTACATGGATTAGACGAAACAATGGAATACACGATCGAAGGAATCGAGGGAAAATATTCTGGACGAGAACTTATGAAAGCGGGAATGATCACTTCAGATCCATCTGCTGGTCAGGTTATTGATGGTGGAGAAACATGTACTGATTTCTGGTCTAAGATTTATCTATTCCATGGAGAGAAGTAGAATCATGAGATCAAATGTAAAAAAAATAAAGTTTATAATGATGATATTTGGAAATCTTTTTATGGGAATTGCGGTTGCAATCTTAAGAATGTCAAGATTCGGGACAGATCCATTTACCTGTATGAATCTTGGTGTCAGCAGTTTTTTAAATATCTCATTTGGAACGTATCAATTAGCGGTTAATGTTGTGATCTTTTTATTTGTATTATGGAAAGGACGACATTGTATCGGACTTGGAACGATCGTCAATATGGCAGGAATAGGTTATGTTGCAGATTTTGGTGTCTTTGTTTTGACAAAGATTTTGGGAAATGCACAGATTTTGCCACTTGCGATGAGGATTTTTATGATGATCCTTGCAGTTATTTTGTGTTCCTTTGCAGCGGCTATGTATATGGAAGCAGACATGGGAATCGCACCATACGATGCATTTGGAGTGATCATTGAAGAATCTACAAATGGAAAGATTCCATTTAAAGCAGCAAGAGTTGTTACAGATGTTATCTGTGTAGTGATTGGATTCTCTTTCGGAAGCATTATAGGTGTAGCAACACTGATCACAGCGTTTTGTATGGGTCCACTGATCGGATGGTTCAGAGGTACTTGTATGGAAAAACTTATTATAAAATATAGTAACTTATAAACAAATTTAAATAATAAACAACTCCTTAAACACATAGGAAAAATTCCAGAATGGTTTTATGAAAATAGAACTTTTCTGGAATTTTTCATTTTGAGAGAGTCTTCAATCTAAAATATATGTAGATAAAAGTGAATTGATCACAAAACCAGGAGCAGATAATAAGAAAGAAATCTAGTCAAAGAATCACTAATAAATTTAATAGTAACTTTAAAATCATCACCTTCAAGCTATAATAAAGCAAAAGAATAGTTAGAAGGGGATTTTTATATGGCGAAATATCAAAAGAAATTAGAAGAAGACATAAGGTGCCCTCTGGAATATGGATTAACAAGAGTTTTAGACGATATAGAAATGCTAGCACAGGTTCATTATGTGCTTGTAAATCCTGATTATCAAGGAATGGGGATTGTAGGAAAGATGATCGAATATATCAAAGAAAAATATAAAGACTTTATGTATATTGAAGGAATGCCAGAAGATAAAAATAATGTACCATTTTACCAAAAACATGGATTTTCTCTTATGGAAAATGGTGCGGCAATCCAGATTTGTAATTATGATAATGTGCATTAAATATTAATTAATAAATTGCGGGGATTTAATGATCAACACGTAAGCTGAAGGAATAATTTTATTTTTTTCAGAATGTTTTTTGTAGATTCCTTTATCTAGCTCTAATATTTTTTTATCAATATTGGAAATCATATCGTTAATATCACCATTTTTTAAATTACAATAAATAGGCAAGGAGAAACGAGAATGAGGAATGAGAATGAATTACTAGAGTTGATGCCAGTACCAAAAGCCTTTTTGAAACTTGCACTTCCAGCTATAGCAGCACAGCTTATCAATATTTTATACAATCTGGTAGACAAGATGTTCATTGGACATATTGAAGGGGCAGAAAAAGTGATGGGAAGTTGTACATGGATGTTGATTGTATTATCAGTCATATTAACAGTGATCATGTTGCTTTTTGGAAAAAATATTTTACAGTTGTTTGGTGCAAGTAATGATACGATCATTTATGCAGTGGACTATATGAATATTTATTGTCTGGGTACGTTATTTACACAACTAACATTAGGATTAAATGTATTTATTACAGCACAAGGAAAAACATTGATCAGTATGTGCAATGTGGCAGTTGGAGCTGTGACCAATATAGTGTTGGATGCAGTATTTATGAATGGTTTTGGTTTCTCCAGCATTGATGCAGTTAACAGAAAATATGGTAGCGATCAGTTTTAACACATCATTGCAAAAATACGGTGGAGATATGGCGGTTGCATCAATGAGTATTTTAACTAGTGTTATGCAGTTTGTTATGCTTCTTTTGCCAGGACTGGTTCAAGGAGCACAGCCAAAAAATATCGATAGGGTAAAGAAAACATTTCGTTTATTGTTGATCAGTTGTGTCAGTGGTTCCTTTTTGATCTGGCTTATTTGCATGATTTTTCCAGCAGCAGTTTCATCGATTTTTACAAATGATACAGCTTTGATCGTTTATACAAATAAAAGTATGCGGGTGTATCTGGCAATGATTTTGATCTATGGAGTACAGGTTGCATGCCAATATAGTTTTGTGGCATTAGATCAGGCACCGAAGGCAATTTTTCTTACGATCTGGCGAAAGATTATTATATTGATACCATTGATCTTTCTTTTACCTCATTTAATTCCAAATGCAGTAATGGGCGTTTATCTGGCAGAACCGATTGCAGATACGATTGCTGTTTGTACGAAAGGACCTATGTTTTATGCTTATTATCGGAAATTGGAATAATGATTTCTGATAAACGAGCCATCAATGACACATATGATTAATTCTGTCATAGAAAAAGAAATTATCTTAATGCTAGCTATGTACTATTATTTAATGGGAATATAGCATAATGGTATATTTTAACAAATATGTAGTCATGTACATGATTGTTCCTATAATGATACAATATGAAAAACAAAAAGTATTGATAAGATAGGAGAAATTTATGAAATTAAATAACAAAATCATGTTGATCACTTATGCAGATAGTTTAGGAAATGATTTGAATGAATTGAAATCTGTTGTAGATAAATATTATGCAAAAGCTGTTGGAGGAATTCATATTCTTCCGTTTTTTCCGTCCTCAGCAGATCGAGGATTTGCTCCGATGCAATATGATCAGGTAGATGTACGTTTTGGAAGTTTTGAGAATATTAAGGAATTAAGTAAGAATTATTATCTAATGTTTGATTTTATGGTAAATCATATTTCAAGAAGTTCAACATATTTTAATGATTTTAAAGAAAAAAAGGAAGAATCAGAATATAAAGATTTTTTTATTCGTTACAAAGATTTTTGGGAAAATGGGGAGCCAACACAAGAACAGGTAGATAAAATTTATAAGAGAAAACCGAGAGCACCATATATAGAAGTAGAATTTGGAGATGGGACAAAAGAAAAGATATGGTGTACTTTTGATGCGGAACAAGTGGATTTAAATGTACAAAGTCCTGTTGTAAAAGAGTTTATTAAAAATACACTGATCAATATGTGTAAAAAAGGAGCTTCGATCATTCGTTTGGATGCCTTTGCTTATGCAGTAAAAAAAGCCGACACTAGCTGCTTTTTTGTAGAGCCGGATATATGGAATCTTTTACATGAGATTGAAGATATATTAGAAGAATATCAGGTAGTTATTCTTCCTGAAATCCATGAACACTATAGCATTCAGATGAAAATTGCGAAACAAGGCTTTTGGATTTATGATTTTGCACTTCCTGTATTAGTTTTGAATGCATTATATAATGGAGAAGGAAAATACTTAAAACACTGGCTAGAAATGTCTCCTAAAAAGCAATTTACTACGTTAGACACACATGATGGAATCGGAATCGTTGATGTAAAAGACTTACTTCCGGATGAAGAAGTAGAAAAAACAAAAGAACAGATGTTTGTAAAAGGAGCAAATGTAAAAAAAATCTACAATACAGAAGCCTATAATAATTTAGATATCTATCAAGTAAATACAACCTATTATTCAGCACTTGGAAATAATGATGCAGCATATCTGCTTGCGAGAGCTATTCAATTTTTTGCACCAGGAATACCACAGGTATATTATGTAGGAATGATGGCAGGGGAAAATGATATTGAACTTATGGAAAAGACAAAAAATGGTAGAGATATCAATCGACATTACTTTTCAATGGAGGAGATAGAAGAACAACAAAAACGAAAAGTTGTTAAGGAATTAAAACGATTGATGGAATTAAGAAATACGGAATCTGCATTTGCTCTGGAAGGAGAAATTGAAGTGAAAATTCCAAGAGAGCATTCACTGGAAATTACAAGAAGTTATGGGAATGAATCTATTACATTAAAAGCAGATTTGCAAACATTTGATTTTTGTATTGTTAAAGAGGAAAATGTAATTTATCAAAATGATTTGCTGGGAGATTAAGCAATGGCATTGGAAGAATATGAAAAGGCAAGAAAGTTAGGGTTAAAAGAATATCGAGGGGATTCTGTCAAAGGCAGATATCCCTATGTTCAGGTGTTAGATGAGATATTATCATTTACAGATATTGTAGCAGAGCAAGATATAGGTTTGCTGTATATCCCGATCGACCTGATCATTGGGACAAAGACAAAAGGAAGAACGAATGCTTTTTCAAGGAGCTTTTATCCACTGCTGGACGAAAAATCAGAATTCGCTATAAAGTGGGATGCTTTGTATCAAAGTCATTTACAAGAAGGAATTCGTGAACCAGTTATCGCTTATGAGTTTATGCATCAGTTTTATATTCAAGAAGGAAATAAGAGAGTCAGTGTATTAAAGTATGAAGGAGCAGACAGTGTTTTAGCCAATGTCATAAGACTCATTCCTCAAAAAGATCATACAGAAGAAAATCAGATTTATTATGAGTTTTTGGATTTTTACAGATTATCCCAAAATTATAATATCTATTTTCAAAAATCACAAAGATTTTCAGAATTAGCGAATTATTTTTTGAATATATTTGAAGTTCCATGGAGTGAAAAAAATCAGAAAGATTTTCAGTCATCCTATTATAATATGGTTATGGCTATGAAGAAAATGAAAAAATATCCAGGAACAATAGGAGATGTAATATTATCATATATTAAAATCTTTGGGGCCAAAGCATGGTTGGAAGAAGATAAAATGCAAATGCAGAAAAATATGTTAAAAGCATGGGATTATATGGTTTTGTTTGGAAAAAAGAATGATACAAAATTGTTGGAAATGCCTGAAAAATCTGAAGCAAAAATGGGATTACTATTTCAGAAAAAGCATCTTAAAATAGCTTTTATTAATGTAAAGTCAGCAAAAACAAGTATATGGACATATAGCCATATGGAAGGGAAAAAACAACTGGAGAAGAAATTTGGGGATAAAATTTCAGTGATAACATATGATGATATAAAAAATGAGGAACAAGCAATTCATGCTATAAAAAATGCAATTGAAAGAGGATGTCAGGTGATTTTTACAACAACACCTGTTCTTTTAAATGCAAGTCTGAAAATGTCAGTAGAATATCCTAAAATTAAGATTCTTAATTGTTCTTTAAATATATGGTGCGGACACATGAGAACCTATTATGGAAAGTTTTATGAGACAAGATTTCTTCTAGGTTTACTTGCAGGAATTTTAACAGATACAGATCAAATAGGTTACATAGCAGATTATCCGATATATGGAATGATTTCAAATATTAATGCTTTTGCGTTGGGAGTAAGGATGACAAATCCTAGAGCAAAGATACATTTAGTGTGGTCTACAGTAAAGAATGACACAAAGAGAATATTGGATGATCAGAATATAACTTATATTTTGGGACAGGATTTAACAACACCGGATCAGCAATGCAGCGAATTTGGATTATTTTCTAAAAAAGGAGATGAAATTCAACATATTGCAATACCGATATGGAATTGGAATGTTTTTTATGAAAAGGTTATAAAAAGTATTTTTGATAAAAGCTGGGATCGTAATAATTTTTTGAAAGAAGGGAAAGCAATCAGTTATTGGTGGGGATTATCTGCAGGGGCAGTTTCAATTGCTTATACTAGTTGCTTAGATGAAGAAACAAAACGATTCATAGAATTTGTAAAACAATCAATTGCGGATGGAAGGTTTCGGATTTATGAAGATATGTGTGCGACAGATATAATTGAGATGGATTTCCTTTATGAAAATATTATAGGAGAAATTCCGTCGATTGATAATTTGGAAGAATCAGCAAAAAAAATTGTAGAGTTGCAAGGAACAAAAACAGCCAAAAAAGGATTGTAAGATGAAAATATTAGTAATAGCCGATGTAGAATCCAAATCTTTATGGGATTATTTTCATCCAAAAAAGTTAGAAGGAATTGAATTGATCATTTCTTGTGGAGATTTAAATCCGAAATATTTATCATTTCTGGCTACTTTTTTTCATGGGGATGTGCTATATGTTCATGGAAATCATGATGAAATTTATGAGAGTGATCCACCGCTTGGATGTGTTTGTGTAGAAGATCGAATTGTTGTATATAAAGGGATCAGAATTATGGGTCTGGGAGGATCGATTGATTATAATGGAGGAAAATTTCAATATACGCAAAAAGAAATGAATCGTAGATGTCGAAAATTATGGTTTGCCTTAAAAAAGCATAGTGGAATTGATATTTTAGTGACACATGCACCAGCCTTTAAGATGAATGATGGAATAGATTATCCACATCAGGGATTTCAGGCATTTCAAAAAATCATAGATTACTGGCATCCAAGATTCTTTGTTCATGGACATATTCATTTGAATTATGGACACGATATGAACAGAGTATCACAATATAAAAGTACGGTCATTGTAAATGCATATGATCATTATGTGATTGAATGGTGAAAAATAAGTAAGAAATCTAAAAAAAGCTGTCCTATGTGGCAGCTTTTTTAGATTATTCATCATCTTTTTTGATAATATGGTTTTGTTTTCGATATTCACTTGGAGATATATCATATGTATTTTTAAAAGCCCGTGAGAAATGTAGCTGATTTGGATAGCCAACATTTTCACAGATATCTTTGATAGGAAGGTCTGTTGTTTTTAATTGATCAGCGGCTTTTCCCATGCGATAAGAAATTAAAAATTGTTGTGGACTTTTCCCGATGTTATCATGAAATATCTTTCCAAAGTAACTTCGATTAAGATTACAAAATTGTGCCATATTTTCAACAGTAATATTGCGCATATAATTTTGTTCAATAAATGAAATCGCCTCTTTTATATAAAAATCGCTTAATTTTCCAGATTGAACATCATGTTTGGAACTGGAAGACTGAATCAACTGATTTAGTATCAGATACATATAACCAATTAAATGAAGGGGAGGTTCATTCGAGTGATGAGCTATATATAAAATTAGATCACGAAGTTTGTGAGCTGATTCTATAGAATTAGGGTGATAAATAGGTTTTTTGAAAGTAACCCCAGATTGATCAAGAAATTCTTTTACTTTCATACCATCAAATTCAACCCAAGTATATTCCCATGGATCATTTTCATCGGCGAAGTAGTGGTTGATCGTATTCGGACAAATCAGAAATCCCATATCTTTTTCTAATTTATATTCTCGTAGTTGGTTTTGGTAAGTAGAAAGAAGAGTTCCTTTTCCTGAAATTATATAATGAAAGAGATAATGATTCCTGACAAATGGTCCAAAGGAATGTAAGGGGGAACATTGTTCATAACCAAATTGGTATATATTAAGATCAATAAATCGTTCATTCGGGAACATGGAAAAAGTATTTTGGCTCATAAAGACTCCTTTCATAAATAAATATAAGGTTTTTTTTTATTATATATCAAAATGCTAGATGAATTCAACAAAAAAAGGAATAGATAGTATTTTGCTATATAACATCTTAAGTTAATCCATTCCTTATTTTTGTGTATAATGCTATAATAAAACCAGTTTCTCGAGGAATAGTTGTACAAAGATTATAAAAAGGAGGATAAACATTTGAAAAAACAATGGATAAGAATTATCTCATTTATTATGATGATATGCATGATTAGTATGGTATCGATAGGATGTGGTCGTTCGAATCAAGATTCAGGCAAAAAGGTAACTATTAATATATTAAATTATAAAAGGGAAACCGTAGACATCTTGCAGAAGATGATTGATAAATTTGAAAAAGAAAATCCTAATATTCACATTCAGATGGATTCGCCAAGTGATGCAATGACAATTTTGAAAACTCGTTTGGTAAAAGAAAATCCACCAGATATAGCGATTTTAGGTGGTGAACGTTCTTATGCTGATTTTGTAGATGCAGATACGATAGTAGACATAAGCGATTATAAAGGACTTGATAAAGTAAAAGATGTCTATAAAGATATGGCAAAGCAATTGGAACTGAGTAAGAAAAAAGGAACATATTGTGTACCATATGCAGCAAATGCTGCGGGTGTTCTTTATAATAGAGATATGTTCAAAAAATATGGATGGAAGATTCCTGAAACATGGGATGAATTTATCTCCCTTTGTAAACAAATTAAATCAGATGGAGAGACACCTTTTTATTTTATGTTAAAAGATTCCTGGACAGGAATTACTCCATGGAATGCATTAGCAGCAAACCTTACTTCAACAACAATTTATGATGAGGTTAATCAAGGAAAAGATTCTTTCTCAAACCATTATGGAGAGCCGGCTAAAAAATTGAAAGAACTTTTAAAATATGGGCAGAAGGATCCATTTGCATATTCTTATAATGATGGAACGACCGCTTTTAGTAAAGGTGATTCTGCAATGCTTCTTACTGGAAACTTTGCAATTCCTCAGATTCGAAGTACAAATTCGGATATAAATCTTGGTGCGTTTACATTACCAGTACTAAATGATGCATCAAAAACAAAACTGGTATCAGGAATTGATGTCATGTTTAGCGTTATGAAGGCAGATCATAAAAAAGAATGTTTAAAATTTATTGACTTTATGTTACAAGATGAAAATGTTGCAACCTATATGAAACAATCTAGTTCTGTTTCCTGCATCAAAGGAAAATTCCCTGTTCCAGTTGATTTAAAAGAAATGGAAAAATATTTTAATAATAATAGGGTCGTTGACTTTCCAGATCATCATTATCCAGCAGATCTTCCAGCAGGTGATATGATCCAAGGATACTTAATGAACAATGATATGCAAACATTTTTAAATAAGTTTGATACAGAATGGAAGAAGAGTAATCGAAATTTAATTCGAAAACTTCAGAAATAAAAAGGAGGATGTTATGAAGAAAGTTAAACTTGGAAAAACCTATAAATTATTTGTACTTCCCATATTAATCTGTTTCTTTGCATTTAACACTTTCCCGTTAATTAATGCAGTTGTGTACAGTTTGACAGATTCCAGAGGTTTTGGAGATTTCAACTGGGTAGGGTTTCAGAATTATTTCGATATGTTTAAGGATAGCAGAATTTTGAATTCATATTTATTTACATTTAAGTTTGCAATAACAGCAACAATCATAGTAAATGTGATCAGTATCTGCCTTGCAGTTTTGTTAAATTCAAAAATTAAAGGAAAAAGTTTTTTCAGAGGTCTGTATTTTTTACCAAATATTCTTGGAGGATTAGTTGTAGGTTATGTATTTAATTTCTTTTTTACATTTATTCTTCCAAGCTTTGGAAAATTGATCGGAAATGAATTTTTAAGTACCAGTCTTTTAAGTAATGAAAGTACTGCGTGGTTTGCAATCATTATATGTACAGCATGGCAGGCAATTGCCTTCAATACGATCATTTACATTTCTGGTTTACAGACAATTCCTGGGGATGTATATGAAGCAGCAGCCATTGATGGAGCTGGTCCATGGCAAAAATTCTGGCATATTTCATTTCCTTTGATAGCACCATTTTTTACGATTAATATGGTATTATGTATGAAAAACTTTTTAATGGCTTTTGATCAGATTGTAGCAATGACTGGAGGAGGACCAAATAGTTCTACAGAATCCATATCATATCTTATTTATAAGACAGGACTTAGCGGAAGTCAGTTTGGATATCAGTGTGCAAACTCAGTAATCTACTTCATAGTAATTGTATTAATTTCTGTATTTCAGATGAAGTTTTTAAATAAGAGGGAGGTACAGTTATAATGGCAACGATTAAGAAAAAAATAAAAAATAAAGGAAATATAGCAGTTTGGGGAAGGACCTTATTGCTGATTCTGTTGGCATTGACAATAGTTTTTCCTTTATATATGACAGTGATAATTGCATTTAAACAGCCTACAGAGATGACAAATGATGTTTCTGGAGCATTGGCGCTTCCACGACATTTCAGTTTTCAAAATTTTATTCAGGCGATTCAGACAACAGATTTCTTTCATACAATAGGTAATTCTTTGTTTATCACAATCGTGACATTGATCGTTGTTGTTATCTTTCATTCTATGGCAGCATATGCGATTGGACGAAAAATGAATAAACATAAGAGCTTTAATTTCCTTTATTTATACTTTATCAGTGGAATGTTTGTTCCATTTTCAATGTTGATGCTTCCGCTTGTAAAAGAGACAAGTATTATTGGAATTGATAATAAACTTGGATTGATCATACTGTATACGGTATTTTTCTTCCCAATGAATTTATTGTTATATACAGGGTATTTAAAGAATATACCATTAGCGTTGGAAGAAGCGGCTTATGTAGATGGTGCAACGACTTGGACAACATTTTGGAAAGTGATCTTTCCATTATTAAAACCGATGCATGCCACAGTTATTGTTTTAACGGCACTGAGTGTATGGAATGATGTTATGACGCCACTGGTTATTCTAAGTGGTGGAAGTGGTAAGGATACAACATTACCTTTAGCACAGCTTTTATTCCAGACTCAGTTTGGAACTAATTATAACTTGGCATTTGCATCCTATTTATTAGCATTAGTACCTATTTTGATTTTATATTTATTTGCACAGAAACAGATTATTAACGGTGTAGTAAATGGTTCAGTAAAATAAATGTAAAATGAAAAGTTTTAGAATTGACACCATAGAAAGGAAGAAGGATGAGTATTCACTTTAAAAAAGATAATAAGATCATACAAATAGATACAGCAAATTCGATGTATCAAATGCAGATTGATAAATATGATAGATTGATTCATTTATATTATGGAAAAAATATAGGAGATGATGATTTAAGCTATCTGGTCCAAAAATATGATAGAGGATTTTCTCCAAATCCTAATGAGGTTGGAAATGACAGAACATATTCGCTTGATGTACTTCCACAAGAATATACAGGGGCAGATAATGGGGATTATAGAATTTGCTGCTTGGAAGTTTGTAATAAAAATGGGAACAGACAAGTTGATCTGAAATACAAATCTCACAAGATATACAATGGAAAATATTCATTAGACGGATTGCCGGCATTGTTTGATTATAAAGGGGATGCACAGACATTAGAAATTTTAATGCAGGATGATGTCATAGGACTTGAAGTAAGATTATTATACGGAGTGTTTGAAAAAGAAGATGTCATAACAAGGTCTGTGATCGTAAAAAATCATAATAAAGAAAAAGTGCAAATTGAGAAAATTCTTTCTGCCAATCTTGATTTTTCATATGGAGATTTTGATATTATCAATTTTACAGGACGACATACTATGGAACGACAGATGCAAAGATCAAAAGTAACACAGGGAATTTACCAAATAGGAAGTATTCGAGGAACTTCTAGTCATCAGCAGAATTCATTTGGAATTCTTTGCGAGAGAAATGCATCAGAAACATATGGAGATTGTTATGGACTCTCATTTTTATATAGTGGAAACTTTGTAATAGAAGTTGAACAAGATCAATTTTTTCAAACAAGAATGGCAATGGGAATTCATCCGCATGATTTTAGTTTTATCTTAGAATCAGAACAAGAATTTATTGCACCAGAAGTAGTTATGAGCTATAGTAGTTGCGGTTTTGAAAAATTATCACATAATTATCATAAAATTTTTAGAGAGAATCTTTGTAGGAGTAATTATATCAACAAAAGACCACCAATTCTTGTGAATAATTGGGAGGCTACCTATTTTGATTTTACAGGGGAAAAATTGATAGAAATTGCAAAGCAGGCAAAAGATCTTGGGATTGAAATGCTTGTTATGGATGATGGTTGGTTTGGAAAGCGTGATGATGATAACAGTGGACTTGGTGATTGGTTTGTAAATGAAGAAAAATTAGGATGCAGTTTGTCAGAGTTTGTAAATCAGATTAATGAGATCGGTTTGAAATTTGGACTATGGTTTGAACTAGAGATGGTAAGCGAAGACAGTTGCCTGTATCGAGAACATCCAGAGTGGTGTCTTACAGTTCCAGGGAGAAAACCATTTAGAGGAAGAAATCAGTTGTTACTTGATATGGGAAGAAAAGATGTGCAAGAATACATTAAAAAATGCTTTTTTGATATAATGGATCAAGCCAATATTGAATATGTCAAGTTAGATATGAATCGAAGCATTGGAAATGTATATGCAAATGATCTTCCAGCACAACGTCAAGGGGAAGTACTTCATCGATATGTATTAGGTTTATATAATGTGTTAAATGCTATCGTAGAACGATATCCAGATCTTTTGATTGAGTCTTGTTCTGGAGGTGGAGGAAGATTTGATGCTGGAATGTTGTATTATGCCCCACAGGCATGGTGTAGCGATAATACAGATGCTATTGATCGAATAAAAATTCAATATGGAAGTTCCTTTGGCTATCCAATCAGTTCTGTTGGCTCTCATGTGTCAGTGTGTCCAAATGAACAGACCGGAAGGACGGTTCCGATTGAAACAAGAGGTGCTGTAGCTATGGCAGGTACTTTTGGTTATGAGCTGGATTTAACACAGATGAATGATGAAGACAAAGAAGCAGTAAAGATACAGATTGAACAGTATAAAAAATATGCTGATATAATTCGTCAGGGACAATATTACAGGATTACAAATCCAATGGAAAATACTGAATTTGCTGCATGGGAATTTGTATCAGAAGAAAAAGAGCAAGCATTGATGTTTTATACGGCATTAAATAGTAACAGCAATGGAAGAGTTCATTTATTAAAATTTAAAGGATTGGATCCAGAAAAAATCTATGTGATAGAAGGAAATACGAGAAAATATTATGGGAAAACTCTTATGTATGCAGGAATACCAGTTCCAATGAGAGTGAAAGAATACGAAACAATGACATTTTATGTAAAAGAAGCTTTGTTTTAAAGTGAAAGGAGATTTATATGGCAAATTTATCATTATCTCATGTTAATAAAGTATATGACAATGGGTTTGAAGCAGTAAAAGATTTTAATTTAGAAATAGAAGATAAAGAATTTATTATTTTTGTAGGTCCATCTGGATGTGGAAAATCAACAACATTACGTATGATAGCAGGATTGGAAGATATTAGTAGTGGAGAATTAAAAATTGATGGAAAAGTAATGAATGATGTAGAACCGAAAGACAGAGATATTGCGATGGTATTTCAGAATTATGCATTGTATCCACATATGACTGTATTTGATAATATGGCTTTTGGGTTAAAATTAAGAAAATTACCGAAAGAAGAAATTAAAGAAAAGGTTGTTCATGCAGCAAAAATTTTAGATTTGGAACATTTACTGGATAGAAAACCAAGTGCATTATCAGGTGGACAGCGACAGAGAGTTGCAATGGGACGTGCTATTGTAAGAAACCCAAAAGTATTTTTAATGGATGAACCATTGTCAAATCTGGATGCAAAATTAAGAGTACAGATGCGTCAAGAAATTTCAAAACTTCACAGACAGCTAGGAACTACTATTATTTATGTAACTCATGATCAGACAGAAGCTATGACATTGGGAACAAGAATCGTAGTTATGAAAGATGGAGTCGTACAGCAAATTGATACTCC
The DNA here is from genome assembly GCF_018918155.1 of Anaerostipes sp. MSJ-23. Classification (GTDB taxonomy): domain Bacteria; phylum Bacillota; class Clostridia; order Lachnospirales; family Lachnospiraceae; genus Anaerostipes. Next base: position 2,252 of record NZ_JAHLPY010000015.1, on the reverse strand, counting down.
ATACAATTTATATAACAAACCTAAAAACATGTTTGTTGCAGGATTTATTGGGTCACCACAGATGAATTTATTAGATGCAACATGTAAAGTTAAAGATGATGAGGCATACTTAGAAGTTGGAAATAATAAAATCAACCTTCCAAAAGAGAAATCAGAAAAGCTGATTAAAGAAAATTATGCTGACAAAAAGATTGTTATGGGAATTCGTCCTGAAGATATTTATGATAGAGAATCTTTAGAGAGTGATGTTGATAAGGTAATGCTACATGCGAAAGTATCAGACATGGAAATGCTTGGAGCAGAAACATTCTTATATTTTGATATCAATGGAAATTCAATAACAGCACGAGTTGATCCCAAAACAACAATTAAAACAGGTGATACAGCAGAAATTGCATTAGACATACATAAAATACACCTTTTTGATAAAGAAACATCAAAAACGATCATTAATTAAGTAGGATCAGATGATCTGAAAGTAAAATTTTAAATAAATATAAACAACTCATTTTTTGAATAATTATATTTGTACTTTTTCAAAAAATCAAAATATAATAAAAACCAAACGAGTAGCAAACTAGCGTAAATCCAGTTTTGCTGCTCGTTTTTTTGTTGCTAAAAAGAGACTAATAAATACGATTAATTCTGTCACAGGGAAAGAAATCCAGATTCCATTTATTTTAAAAATATAATTGAAGATCCACATAAAAGGAATCAGCAAAATTCCTTGACGCAAAAGCTGGATCATCATACTTGGAAGAACCTGATCGGTTGCCTGTTCGTAGGTGGCGATCATTGTGGAGAGTCCGCTGAACACAAAACTTAACGACATAATACGCATTGCAGGGATACCCAAAGAACACATTTCCTTTGATGCAGAGAAAAGAGAGAGGATTGCATTTGGAAAGCATAGCAGCAATAAAGTTCCAGTAAGCATCATGATCGTTGCGATTAGTACTCCAGTCTTATAAGTCTTGCGCAGGCGATCTTCTTTTTTCGCTCTGTAATTGAAACGCATGATCGGGAGGCATCCTTGTATCAATCCATTGACAGTCATAACAATGAGTTGCTGTACTTTAAAATATGCCCCGAAAAAGGCAACAGCGGTATCCGAATAATGGACCAAAAACATATTTGCAAAATTTACCATAAAAGAACCCAAAGCATTCATAATAAATGAGGGCAGACCATAGGAAAAGATCATTTTAAGCATTTTAAGATCAAAATGATATCCTTTTCGTATTGGTTTTACTTTTTGTTTTGTGAAAAATAGTTGGATGATGGCAATGATCATTGACAAAGTATACCCTAAAACTGTTGCAAGCGCTGCACCAGCAATCCCCATTTCAGGAAATGGTCCAATACCGAAAATCAGCAGTGGGTCAAAAATAAAATTAAATAATACACCTGCAATTTGAAACCACATTGGTGTGAGCATGTTGCCAGTTGCCTGAAGAATTTTTTGGATTGCGATATGTACCATATTGGGAATCTGCATAAAGGCACACACCTTCATATAGGATAATCCATATTCATAAATCGTAATATTTTTAGTAAATGCAGCATAATAAGGTTTCATGAAAAAAAGAACGATAATATTGACTGTCGCACCAATCAAAAAAGATAACATGAGACCAAGAGTCGTTGCAAAATCAGCTTCTTTCTGCCGTTTCTGGCCTAGATATCCAGCAATCAGAACATTCAGACCAACTCCGATCCAGATGGATAAGGCGTTCATCAGTGTGGAGATTGGAAATGAAAGGGAAACCGCTGCCAGTGCCGATTCATTGATTTTAGCGACAAACATACTGTCCACGAGATTGTATGAATATTGTAAAAACATAGAAATAAGAGGCGGGGCAGACATTTGTAATAGTAGTTTGTTGACTGGCATATATGCCATTTTATTTTCTTGTGCCATCTTCGTTATATCCTCCCTCGATTCTAATCTATATTGACATGATTTCTTCTTTAAATTATGATTATAGCGTGAAAATAGACATATTTCAGTCTGTTGTGGTCAAGCTTTTTTGTAACACTTTGACCTAATTTTTATTGCTACAGGATTTATACCCCGTAGCGTGCCTCAAAAGGCGTTTGATAATTGTTGTAAGAATGCGGTCGTTCGTGATGGTAATGAACGTACGCAAATTCTTCAATGGATGTATATAATTCTTTCTCAGAATGATAGGAATGATGATGAACCAGTTCATTCTTGAGAGTATTGTAATAACGTTCCATAGGAGCATTAT
>NZ_JAHLPY010000014.1 GCF_018918155.1 Anaerostipes sp. MSJ-23 | reverse complement strand
ATAATGCTCCTATGGAACGTTATTACAATACTCTCAAGAATGAACTGGTTCATCATCATTCCTATCATTCTGAGAAAGAATTATATACATCCATTGAAGAATTTGCGTACGTTCATTACAATCACGAACGACCGCATTCTTACAGCAATTATCAAACGCCTTTTGAGGCACGCTACGGGATATAAATCCTGTAGCAATAAAAATTAGGTCAAAGTGTTACAAAAAAGCTTGACCACAACAATGTAACCTGAAGACCTAGTTTTTGCATGATTCTTTGAACTTTTTTCTTGTTAACAACAATGTTTTGGTTTCGAAGTTCTCCAACGATACGTCGGTAACCATAGTCTTTATGTAACTTCCTAATTTCGAGAATCTTTTCTTCCAGTTTCTTATCAGGATTTTCTTTATCTAATCTTTTTTGCCAATACATAAAAGTTGCTTTTGGCATTCCTGTATATGAGAGAAGGTCTTTTAGTTTGAACTGTCTTCGGAGGCTGCAGATGATTCGTGCCGTTCTCTCATTTTTTCTTCGTCCTCTAAACGCAACTTCCTCAGTTCTTTTAAAAAAGCATTCTCTATTCTCAATTTTAGAAGTTCATCTTCTAATTCTTTTACATGCTCAGCACTTGTATCAATATTTTTTTCTTCAACCGGCTGAAGGTTGTTTTGTTCCGTTGGCTTATTCATTGTCTTTTTCCGACCTTTCTGACGAGGTCTCAATCTATCTGGTCCAGCAACTCTAAATGCTTCAACTCATTTACTTATTGTAGCATAATTAGTAATGCCATTTGCTAGTGCTAATTCTTCATAAGAAACCTCATTTGTTAAATATAATTCTACCATATGAAGTTTAAATTCAAAAGAATAAGTTTCTCTTTTTCTACTTCGCTTTAAACCTTCATCACCGAATTCTTGATAGTTATGAATCCACTGACGAACCTGTTTTTCACTTTTAATGTTGTATTTTGGGGCTAAAATAGTAGAACCAATTTTTCCATAAAGATATTCGAACACTACTTTTTTCTTAAATTCAAATGTATATTTAGCCATAAAAAAACCGACCTCCAATCGTTAGATTTTAGGTCTAACTTTTGGGGGTCAGTTCAAATTTCCTGGTTATTTTTTTATTTTAAATTAACAAAGTTGTGTTTTCAGCCATTTTGTTTCCTCTGGTGTTAGATATGGAGAAATTGTATCATATACTAGTTTTTGATAAGAAGATAAGAGTGCTTTTTCTTTTTCATTGAACAGAGAAAAGTCAATACCATCAAGATCAATTGGAACTAAAGTTAATGGTTCAAATTCTAAGAAAGCACCATATTCGTTTTGCCGTTGCTTTTTACATAAAAGCATGTTTTCTGTACGAATTCCATATTTGCCGGGAATATAGACCCCAGGTTCATCAGTTGTTACCATACCAGGCTGTAAGATGGCATCCATTTTTTCAGGATTGGTTCTCCAACGGAAGGCATTTGGACTTTCGTGTACTCCAAGAAAATATCCAACACCGTGCCCAGTACCACACCGATAATCCATACCTTCTTCCCATAATGGTTCTCTTGCAACAATGTCAAGACTACTTCCACGACATCCAAAAAGAAATTTTACGTCAGCAAGCAATAACATAGATTTGCATACAAGAGAGAAATGATGACGTTCTTCATTAGAAATTGGGCCAAGGATAAAAGTTCTTGTAATATCTGTTGTACCACCATAATATTGTCCGCCAGAATCAATTAAAAGCATTCCTTCAGGTTTCAATTCCACATCAGATTCCTCGGTAGATTGATAATGCATCATGGCAGCGTGTTCTTTATAAGCACAGATTGTATCGAAACTTGGGCCGGTGTAATCGATTTGTTTTTTTCGCTCTTCTTCCAGATGTTCACTGACAGAACGTTCGGTCATAGGAATTTTTCCAATTTGTGTTTTGAGCCAGTACATAAATTTTGTGACGGCAACGCCATCGTAAATATGACATTGTTTTAAATTTGCAATTTGAATTTCATTTTTTATGGCTTTTAGAAGTTGTGTTGGATTCTCGTCACAAATAATCTTACATTTGAATAATCGTTTATAATGCAAGTAATTTACATAGTTGGGATCCAGAAGGACAAGGCTGTGTTGTTCACTTAGAAAAGAATCAATTTCTGAATAATCGAGTACAGTTACCTGTTTTTCATGTAAAGATTGTAGTACAGCGGCAGAAAGGCAAGTTTGCCGTACAAAAAGATAACTTTTTTCTGTTGTGATCCATGCATAGCTGTAAAACAGCGGTGTACATAAGATATCATCGCCTCTAAGATTAAACAGCCATGCAATATCTGGGAGAGAGGAAAGAAAAAAACTATTTGCTCCTTGTTTTTCCATAGCAGTCCTGATTTTTTTTAGTTTGGATTCATAAGTTTCACCAGTATAATTTAATTCATGTTCATAAATTGGCATCTTTGTAATGGCAGGCCGATTGTCCCATATTTCTTCTACAAGAGTCAGATCTGGCTGAAAAGTAGCTTTTTTGTGCTTGATAATTTTTGCAATCTTATTTCCGTAATCGGCTGAAATAAATAATCCATTGGTACCAAGAACATCGCCTTCGTTAAGTTGCTCTTCTAAAAATTCAAGAATTGTGGGAACGCCATCGACCCCTTGGCGCATAAGGCGGATACGGGAAGAATCAATCTGTTGTTCTGCCTGTGTAAAATAACGACCATCCGTCCAAAGCCAGCAGTTTTGGGTTCCAACAACAAGAGTACCTGCTGATCCAGTAAAACCGGAAATAAATTGTCTGCATTTGAAATAGTCATCGACGTATTCCGATTGATGTGGATCCTCGCTTGGAATTAGATAATAAGTGATTTTTTGCTCTTTCATAAGAGCCTGTAATTTTGATAAATTTGTTTTTAACATAAAGGAAAGACCTCCTGTTTCTATTTTATCGATTTGTTTTCTCTTAGTATACAGGAACAAAAAACATTCGTCTATATCAAATCTTCGAAAATATATTTCGACAAAATAGTACAAAGTTCTTGACAAAATGGTGTATAATTGATACAAATACTTGTCGAATATTAAAGGAGGTTTCTATGAAAAATATGTTGGTTGCCCAGTCTGGAGGGCCGTCAGCCGCAATTAATGCTACAATTACAGGTGTGATTGATGCGGGGTTGGCAAGTAAAGAAGTAGGACATGTATATGGTGCACTTAATGGGATCAAAGGTGTACTAAATGAAAATTTTGTTTTACTAGATGATGCATGTAGTACAAAAGAAGACAGGGATTTGCTTTCGATTACACCAGCGGCGGCTTTGGGATCATGCCGTTTAAAGCTTAAAGATCCAGAAAAAAATTCAAAAGAATTTGAAAAAATTATCAATATTCTTCGAAAACATGAAATTGGATATTTTATTTATGCGGGTGGAAATGATTCTATGGATACCGTTTATAAATTATCTAAGTATTGTGAACAGCAGGGAATTGATGATATTAAGATCATGGGTGCGCCCAAGACAATTGATAATGATCTTGGTGAAACAGATCATTGCCCTGGATTTGGATCTGCAGCAAAATTTATTGCATCTGTTTTTTCTGAAATTGCATGCGATAGCTTTGTTTATGATGTGCCATCGGTAACGATTGTTGAAGTTATGGGGCGGAATGCAGGATGGCTGACAGCAAGTGCAGCGTTGGCAAGAGTTAAAGAAAGAAGAGCTCCTCAATTAATCTATCTTTGCGAAGTAGCTTTTGATGAGGGACGTTTTCTTGATGATTTAAGAAAAGCATTAAAAAAAGAAAATAATATTATTGTTGCAGTCAGTGAAGGTGTCAAAACAGCAGATGGAAACTATGTCGGAGAAGAGACAAAATCTGGAAAAGAAGATGTGTTTGGACATAAATATTTATCTGGTGTTGGAAAGTATCTGGAAGGGCTTGTTTCAGAACAGATTGGATGTAAAGTTCGTTCGATTGAATTAAATGTTTTACAAAGATGTGCAGGACATATGTTAAGTGAGACTGATATCATTGAATCAAGAAATCTTGGAGCATTTTCTGCGATCAGTGCAATTCGCGGAGAAAGTGGAAAAATGTCTGCAATCGAGAGAACATCCAATGATCCGTATCTGATTACATTGAAGCTAGCAAATTTATCAAAGATTGCAAACTTTGAGAAAAAAGTTCCTTTGGAATGGATTAGTGAAGAAGGAAATGATATAAAAAAAGAGTTAGTAGATTATTTAAGACCATTGATTCAAGGAGAAGTTAATATTCCATATGAGAATGGTGTACCAAAACATTTTGTGCTATAAACGAAAAAATAAGAAAACAAAAAATGGCATGCTGCAGCGTCAGCGTGCCATTTTCTGTTTTTGCTTATAAAAATAGTTATTGGTTTCTGCTCCGACAAAAAGAATCATCATGCAAAAATATAACCAAAATAGAGTCATAAGAATACTAGTAAGTCCTCCATACATGATATTGAACATTTTAAAATTGTCGAAATACATAGAAAAGAAGAAGGAAATAATAATCCATCCAATCGATGTGATTAGTGCTCCGGGAAGTACTTCTTTTGTCTTGAAATTCTCGCTTGGAAGAAAGCGGAACATAATAATAAAGACAATAATAAAAATTGCAAAGGCAAGAATAAAACGTATGACTGCAAAAACGAGATGTTGGTTGGCAAGAACTGGTTCAAAACGATAGAGCTGCAAGAGAAGTGAATTTCCAAAAAGCAGCAAAACCATGCCAAATAATACAGCGATTGCCATCAATGCAATATAAATACTTGAAATAAACCGGAGGACGAAATAATTTCGTTTTTCTTCAATTTCATGAATCGTATTTAGTCCTGTCATCATTGATAAAATTCCTTTGGAGGCAGACCATAATAAAGTCAAAATCGTAAATGACATATAAGTTGTTGTAAGTTTCCCATTTAAAGAATGAATGATTGGAATAAAAGAGGCACTATACTGTTTTGGTAGGTACGTCTTTGCAAGTTCAATCATATCAGAAGGGGTAATTGGGAAAAAACGCATCAAACTTAGGACAACAATTAAAAATGGAAAAAATGAAAGAACCGTGAAAAAGGCTGCTTGTGCAGAAAAAGCAGTAATATGATCTTTCTGCGCCTTGTCGACAATCGATTCGATCATGGAAATAAGTTTTATCATAGTTATACTCCGTTCCATACGAAAATCCGTTTTAGCCAATCTATCGTATCATAATCAGCAAAATTGCACAAGTCAGTTCATAATTCTTAAGAATTTATAAACAAATTCTAAAAAAATCTTGACCTGAATGTGGATATCTGATAAAATAATAACAAGTTAAGAGAGAATGACAAGCGGATTGTTACTGGTAGGGCAGGCGAAACCAGCTTATAGGATTTTATGAATAAAGAAGTCTGTGAGTTTGGGGGAGCCTATTTTTTTGCAGTTTGTTTGTGACAGATATTTATACTAGTTCTCAAATATATCTTAACATATGAGGTAAGGCTGTGACAATTACAAAAGTTGTAAACAATAATATTGTAATTTCGAAAGATGACAGCCATAGAGAAGTCGTGTTGATGGGAAAAGGATTAGGTTTCCAGAAGCATATAGGCGATCTGATTGATCGGCATAAAGTTGAGAAGACTTATGTTATGAAAGATCACGGGATGACCCATAGATTTCAGGAAATGGCTGCAGATATACCGATCGAACGCTTAAAGGTTTGTAATGAGATCATTCAGTATGCGAAAGATACTTTACAGAAGAACATTAATGATAATATTTATATCTCTTTAACGGATCATATTAATTTCGCCATTGAAAGAGTAAAGATGGGTGTACCATTTCAAAACCCGTTTTTATGGGAAATTAAGAAATTTTATTATCGAGAATATTTAATAGGAAAAGCTGCGATCGGAATGATCGAAAGAAGATTAAAAATAACGCTTCCTCCAGATGAGGCAGCATTTATTGCACTGCATATTGTGAACGCAGAATTAGACTTGGATATGACAAAAATGGTATCCATGACAAAGCTTGTAAATCATATTTTAAAGATCGTAGATGATTGTTTTCCTGGACAGATCGATAAAGAATCTGTTTTTTATGAACGATTTATTACACATTTGAAATTTTTTGCACAGAGAATTTTTGCAGGGAAAGAAGTAGAAAGTGATGATGAAGAGTTTCAGGAAATTATCCGGAATAAATATCAAGAATGCGTTGATTGTGTGGAAAAAATTCGCGTTTATATTAAAAAGACATGCAATCACAATGTAACAGATGAAGAGATGATGTATTTAACAGTTCACATCAAGAGAGTTACGACAAAATAAAAGTTTATAATTTGAATAAATCAGGATTGTTACTGGTAATGCAGGCTAAACCTGGTTTGAGTGATAGATTTTATAATCTTAATTTACTATGGGAAAATTCCATGGGATTTTAAGGAACAAAAAAATAGATCATTCAGACCAGGTTTTTTATTTTATAAGAAAACGGTTTTGTTCTTATAAAAATAGATATAGCTTATGAAAATATAGAAAAGGAGGAATAAAGTAATGGTAGGAATTATTCTTGCTACACATGGTGATTTCGCCAAAGGTATTTTGCAGTCTGGATCCATGATTTTTGGTGACCAGCCAAATGTACAGGCTTGTACTTTACAGCCAAGTATGGGACCGGAAGATATCAGAAAACAGATGGAAGATGCCATTGCCGGATTCGAAAACCAGGATGAAGTACTATTTATGGTTGATTTATGGGGTGGAACTCCATTTAATCAGGCCAACGGACTGATCGCAGGACATGAAGATAAGTGGGCAATTGTTGCTGGACTGAATCTTCCAATGCTGATCGATGCATATGCATCCCGTATGACAATGGAAACAGCGCATGAGATTGCAACTCAGATTTCCGGAAGTGGGAAAGAAGGAGTTAGAATTTATCCAGAATCGCTGGAACCAAAGAAAGAAGAGGCAGCACCTGCAGCGGGAGCAGCAGTACCTCAGGGAGCAATTCCAGAAGGAACAGTTCTTGGGGATGGACATATCAAGATTGGTCTTGCACGTATTGATACCCGTCTGTTACATGGACAGGTAGCTACAACATGGACAAAGATGGTAAATCCAGATCGTATCATTGTTGTATCTGACGCGGTATCAAAAGATGAACTTCGTAAGAGAATGATCATCGAAGCAGCACCTCCAGGGGTAAAAGCTCATGTTATTCCGATCAAAAAGATGATCGAAGTGTCCAAAGACCCTCGTTTTGGTGCAACAAAGGCACTGCTTTTATTTGAAACACCTCAGGATGTATTAAAAGCAGTAGAAGGTGGAGTTGATATTAAAGAAATCAACCTTGGTTCTCTTGCACATTCCACAGGAAAAGTCGTTATTACAAAGGCTGTAGCTATGGGAAAAGAAGATGTTGAAACTTTTGAAAAATTGATTGATAAAGGTATTACTTTCAATGTACGTAAAGTCCCAAGCGACTCTCCAGAAAATATGGATGAAATGCTTAAAAAAGCAAAAGCAGAATTAAAGTAACCATAAAACAGTAAATAAAAATATATAGGAGGAATTATCATGTCAGTTATTTCAATGGTATTAATTGTTATCGTTGCATTCCTGGCTGGTATGGAAGGTATTCTGGACGAATTTGAATTCCATCAGCCACTGGTAGCTTGTACATTGATCGGACTTGTATCTGGTCAGCTTGTTCCTTGCGTTATCCTTGGAGGTACTCTTCAGCTAATCGCATTAGGATGGGCAAACATTGGTGCCGCAGTTGCACCGGATGCTGCACTAGCTTCTGTAGCTTCTGCTATCATTCTTGTTCTTGGAGGACAGGGAAAAGCAGGTGTTTCTACTGCAATTGCAGTAGCAATCCCTCTAGCAGTCGCTGGTTTATTTTTAACAATGATCGTACGTACACTTTCTGTAGTTTGTGTTCATCAGATGGATGCAGCTGCTGAAAAAGGAAGTTTTGCAGGAATCGAATTATGGCACATTATTGCTATTTGCTTACAGGGAATTCGTATTGCAATCCCTGCAGCAGCATTACTTGCAATTCCATCATCAACGGTAGCTCATGCATTAAATAGCATGCCTGCATGGTTAACAGATGGTATGTCTATTGGTGGTGGTATGGTTGTAGCTGTAGGTTATGCAATGGTTATTAACATGATGGCTACAAAAGAAATCTGGCCATTCTTTGCTATTGGTTTTGCTCTTGCAGCTGTTTCAGATTTAACATTAATCGCATTAGGTGTTATCGCTGTATCTTTAGCTTTAATTTACCTGAAACTGTCTGAAAGCGGTGGATCAGGAAATGGTGGAAGCAATACAGGTGATCCACTTGGTGATATCCTAAATGATTATTGATTGAGAAGGAGGTAAGAAAAATGGCAGAAAAAATTTCATTATCGAAAAAAGATCGTTTATCCGTTGCATGGCGTTCTACTTTCCTTCAGGGATCATGGAACTATGAACGTATGCAGAATGGTGGTTGGTGCTTCGCAATGATCCCAGCTATCAAGAAATTATATAAAAATAAAGAAGATCAGGTTGCAGCATTAAAACGTCATCTGGAATTCTTTAATACACATCCATATGTAGCATCTCCTGTTATTGGTGTTACACTGGCTCTTGAAGAAGAAAAAGCAAATGGTGCGCCTGTAGAAGACAGCGCCATCCAGGGTGTAAAAGTAGGTATGATGGGACCTTTAGCGGGTGTTGGTGATCCAGTATTCTGGTATACAGCAAGACCAATCCTTGGAGCTTTGGGAGCTTCTCTTGCAATGGGTGGAAGCATCCTTGGACCAATCATTTTCTTCGTTGTATGGAACATTATGCGTTGGGCATTTATGTGGTATACACAGGAATTTGGTTACAAAGTAGGAACAAAAATCACAGAAGACCTTTCTGGTGGTTTGCTTCAGAAAGTTACAAAGGGAGCATCTATTCTTGGTATGTTTGTTCTTGGTGCCTTGATTGAGCGTTGGGTAAGTATCAATTTTACACCTGTTGTATCTAGCGTTAAATTAAGCAAAGGTGCTTATATTGATTGGAATAGCCTTCCTAATGGAGCGGCAGGAATTAAAACAGCATTAGCACAGCAGGCAGCGGGATTATCTTTAACACCTGAAAAGGTAACGACGCTTCAGGATAACTTAAATTCCTTGATTCCTGGATTTGTGCCATTACTGTTAACACTGCTTTGCATGTGGTTATTGAAGAAAAATGTTTCTCCAATTATCATTATCATTGCTCTGTTCATCGTTGGTATTGCAGGACATGTTGTTGGATTATTATAATCAAGCAGAAAAAAGAGCCCGGATTTCCGGGCTTTTTGCTTATACAAGAATTTTTTCTTGTATAAGCAAAAAATATGGTATACAATACAGAATCGGAGGATTTATAATATGGTACAGTCTATCAATACAAAAGTTGATCTTGTGATCAAAGCAACTTCTTATCAGGGACTTAATAGTTACGGAAAAATTATGATTGGAGATAAAGGGTTTGAGTATTATAATGATCGTAATGTTAATGATTATATACAGATTCCGTGGGAGGAAGTTGATTATGTAATTGCATCGGTGATGTTTAAAGGTAAAAAAATTCCTCGTTATGCAATTCAAACAAAGAAAAATGGAACTTATACGTTTGCATCAAAAGAGCCAAAGAAAGTTCTTCGTGCGATCAATCAATATGTCGCATCTGATCATATGGTAAGATCCTTAAGTTTCTTTGATGTATTAAAACGTGCGTTTAAATCCAAGTTAAAAAAATAAAGGTGTAGAGTGAGAAAGGAAGCGCTATGGGACACATTTTAAAAATGGAGCCAGTATTTAAAGAAATGATTTGGGGAGGACATAAACTACACGATGTGTATGGATATGAAATTCCAAGTAATCATACAGGAGAATGCTGGGCAATTTCTGCTCATAAAAATGGAGATTGTACAATTGCGAATGGGGAATTTAAAGGGGAAACATTATCAAATCTTTTTAAAGATCATAGAGAATTGTTCGGAAACGTTAAAGGGGATCAATTTCCATTGCTTGTAAAGATTATTGATGCTAAAAATGACCTTTCTGTTCAGGTGCATCCAGATGATGCGTATGCAAAAGAACATGAAAACTCTCTTGGAAAAACAGAATGTTGGTATGTTCTGCAGGCAGATGAAGGAACAAAAATGGTGATGGGACATCATGCAAAAACAAAGGAAGAATTTGTAAAAGCAATTCAAAATGATGATTACGATAATCTGTTGAATGCATTTGAAATTAAACAGGGAGATTTCTTTTATATTCCGTCTGGAACACTTCATGCAATCTGTAGCGGTTCTTTAATCTATGAAGCACAGCAGTCTTCAGATATTACCTATCGTGTTTATGATTATCATCGAAAAGGTGTGGATGGAAAAGAAAGACAGCTTCATGTAAAACAGTCAATTGATGTAACGAATGTTCCAGCCAATATTGATCAGAATAAAAAGTTTGCAAAAACAGATCTTGAGAATGGAACAAAAACAAGATATGTAGATAGTGAATTTTTTAAAGTAGACCGTTATGTTTTAAATGGAAAAAATACGATTATGAATGATGCGCCATTTCAAATGGTCAGTGTGACAGAAGGAAATGGTATCATGGAAGGAACATCAGTAAAAAAGGGAGATCATTTTGTTATCTGTTCTGATCAGAAAGAAACCGTTTTTGATGGAACTATGGAACTTATGATCACAACATTATAAGAACAGGAATGAACATATGGCAGGTAAAATATTTGGAATTCTTCAAAGAGTTGGAAGATCGTTTATGCTTCCGATTGCGATTCTTCCAGTTGCTGGTCTGCTTCTTGGAATTGGGCAGTCTTTTACAAATGAGACAATGCTCAGGACTTATCATTTAATGAATCTTATGGGACCAGGAACGGTTTTATATGCAATCTTAAAAATTTTAGGAGATTGTGGAAATATTATTTTTGAAAATATGCCACTGCTTTTTGCAGTTGGGGTATCGATCGGAATGGCAAGATCTGAAAAAGAAGTAGCTGCATTATCTGGTATTGTTGCTTTTTTTATCATGCATACAGCAATTTCAGCAATGATTACGCTTAATGGGGGAAGTCAGGTATTGCATCGTGGAGCAATAGATGATATTCTTGGTATTAAATCCCTTCAAATGGGTGTGTTTGGTGGAATCATTGTTGGTCTTGGGGTAGCAGTACTTCATAATAAGTTTTATAAGATCAAACTTCCAGATGTGATCTCTTTTTTTGGAGGAACTAGATTTGTACCTATCATATGTACAGTTGTTTATATTTTTGTCGGAATTATCATGTTTTTTATCTGGCCTCCGATTCAAAATATCATGTATGAACTTGGCAATATTGTAAGAGCTTCTGGATATTTTGGTACTTTTATTTACGGAGTAATGGAACGTGCATTGATTCCATTTGGGTTGCATCATGTGTTTTATCTTCCTTTTTGGCAGACATCTCTTGGTGGTGCGATGAAAGTTGCGGGAAAGACTGTTGAAGGTGCACAAAATATCTTTTTTGCACAGCTAGCGGATTCCTCAACTAGACATTTTAGTGTGGAAGCGACACGTTTTATGGCAGGAAAGTTTCCATTGATGATTTTTGGACTACCAGGAGCAGCATTGGCAATGTATCAGTGTGCAAAACCAGAAAAGAAAAAGCTAGTTGGAGGATTATTCGCATCTGCTGCGTTAACAACGATCTTGACAGGAATTACAGAACCTTTGGAGTTTATGTTTTTGTTTGTGGCACCGGGACTTTATGCAATTCATTGTTTACTTGCAGGAATGTCATTTATGCTGATGCATATATTGAAAGTTTGTGTAGGAATGACATTTTCCGGAGGAATGATTGACATGTTTTTGTTTGGAATTCTTCAAGGACAAGAAAAAACAAATTGGATGATGTTTGTGCCCGTTGGAATTTTATATTTTATTCTTTATTATTTTCTCTTTCATTTTTTAATTTTGAAATTTCATATAAAAACTCCAGGGAGAGAAGAAAAAGAAGAAATATCGGTTTATCCAGTAAATCAGTCAGAAAATGTACCAAAAGAAAAAGAAGTATTGTCAAAAACAGCCGTAGTTTCAGAAATGATCGTACAAGGGCTTGGAGGTGCACAAAATATTAAAGATATTGATTGTTGTGTCACAAGACTTCGATGTACGGTAAGAGATCCAGCATTAGTCAAAGATGAGATTTTAAGAAAAAGTGGTGCCAGAGGAGTTATGAAAAAAGGTGATGGTGTCCAGATTATCTATGGACCACTTGTCACTGTGATCAAATCAAATCTGGAAGATTATTTAAATGGTAATGATATGAAAGAGACAGAGGAAGAAACCATGGAGCAAAGAAAAAAAATGATGGAAGAATCAAAGGAAGTTTCAACAGAATATCTTTTTATGCCGATTCATGGAACCGTCATAGAATTAAGTGAAGTAGATGATCAGGTATTTTCAGCTGGAATGCTTGGAGAAGGATTTGCGATCCAACCACTGGAAGGAAAAGTATTTGCGCCAGCAGATGGAGTTATTTCTGCATTGTTTGACACAAAGCATGCAATTGCGATAAATTCTGTCCGCGGGGCAGAAATTTTAATTCATGTTGGCCTTGATACGGTAAGACTTGGAGGAAAATATTTTAATGCTAAGGTAGAATCTGGAATGCATGTGAAAAAGGGAGATCTCTTGTTGGAGTTTGATTTAGAAAAAATCAAGAAGGCTGGATATCGACTGACAACTCCAGTGGTGGTAAGCAATAGTATATCCTATACGAGCATTACCCTAGACAAAGAAGGAAAACAGCCGGTGGGAGAAGAAATACTTACATTAAAAAAATAGGAGCGAAAGCTCTTATTTTTTTATTTTTAAAATCATAAAAACTTAAGAAAAAATAAGTTTTTTTCTCGTTGACAGATCTTTTATTTTATCTTATTTTAAAGAAAGATACAGATTGGAGGTAGGATTTTATGAGGCTGCGGGAGAAAACACAAAATTTGTTAAATGAAATCAATCATATTATTTTTGGAAAAGAAGAAGTAGTACAGGAAATTTTTCTTACAATGATTGGAGGGGGACACATACTATTGGAGGATATTCCTGGAACTGGGAAGACAACGCTTGCATTAGCATTTTCTAAACTCCTTGATTTTGTATGCAAGAGAGTGCAGTTTACTCCGGATGTTCTTCCATCGGATTTGGTTGGATTTTCTGTTTATAAAAGAGATACACAGAAATTTGAATATCAAAAAGGGGCCGTTTTCTGCAATCTTTTGTTGGCAGATGAAATTAATCGTACATCGCCAAAAACGCAGTCTGCGCTTTTAGAAGTTATGGAAGAAAGACAAGTTACGGTAGAAGGAGTAACAAGGAATGTTCCAGATCCATTTTTTGTGATTGCGACACAAAATCCTTATGGAACGATTGGAACGCAGAAATTGCCAATTGCACAGATGGATCGATTTATGGTAAGTCTTTCGATTGGATATCCGGATTTTTCCAATGAAGTTCAAATGGCAAAAGGGCTTGATAGTAAGCAGGCAGTGAAAAAATTAGAACAGATGATGAAGATCACAGATTTTCAGGAAATCCAAAAACAAGTGGAAAAAATTTATATGGATGATGATTTGTATGAATATATTGTTTTACTAATTCGAGCGACAAGAAAACATCCATATATTGAACATGGTGTGAGTCCAAGAGCAACAATTGCCCTTGTAAAAATGGCAAAAGCATCAGCATGGATTCGTGGGAGCGATTTTGTTTTACCACAAGATATTAAACAGCAGTTTTTCTTTGTTGTAAGACATCGTATTATAGAAAATGCAAAGGCACGAATGGAAGGAAAGACAAAAGAAGAAATTCTTGCATCCATTTTGAAGTTGGTAAAAGAACCGACTCTTGGAAGGAAGTGGGAAGATGCGTAAAGTTTTATATATTTTTCTAATGGCTGTTACGTTTTTTTGTGCAGGGTTTTATGAAAAATATCTTTTTATGCTTCTTTTTCTTGTTGAATGTTTTTTATTCCTTTGTGGATGGTTGGTACCAAATTATTTGATACGCCATATGAAGTTATCCATAAAAATGGATTCACAAAGGCGATGTGGAGAAGTTATTCAAGGAAAGGTAATTGTAAAAAATGAAGGGAAATTGCCAGTTCCATTTTTTCACGTATTTCTTTCTTATCAGAATGAGCTTTTGAAAGAAAAACCGGAGGTAAAAAAGAGAAAAGGATTTGTTGCTGCAAAAGAGGAAGCTGTTATGGATTTTCAAATGTTGCCATTACATTGTGGAATTTTTTGTGTAACAGTAACGCAATTACAAGTATTGGATTATCTTTCTTTATTTTCTAAGAAAAAGAAAGAAAAGAAAAAGGCGGTAACAGTGGTGATACCAGAAGAAAATCATACGTTTTCTTTTCCGGAAAAATTTTTGGGATTTCAAGTACAGCAGGAAGAGACAGATGATATGATTCCTTCAAAAGAACCGCCAATGATCGAAGGAATCCGAAATTATGAGTATGGAGATTCCATGAGAGATATTCACTGGAAACTAAGTGCCAGAGAAGATAAACTTTATAGTAAAATATATCAGAAAGATACAGTACAGGCGGTTTCTCTTTATGCAGATATATCCCATGATAAGGAATTGGAAGCAACCGATATTGATATTTTTCTTGAAATGCTTGATGCAGTCCAAAGAGATTTATTAAAAAAAGGAATTCGATTGTATTTATGGTGGTACGATAAAAATGAGGTATCGGCAACAATTGTGCCAATTCGTACGGTAGAGGATATTGCGCAAGGATTTTTTAGGTTGCTATTTGATCTGTCAGCAGATCCTTGGAAAAAAGATGAAAGAGAACAGAGAATTGTACAAGAACAGATGGAAGAGACGACCCTCATTCGGGTTACAATGAATCTAGAATGTTATCTTCAAGACAAGCTTTTTTATTCTTGTACAAAAGAGCAATGGAAGAAAGAAGGAAAAACAGAAAGGTATTATGGATGAAAAGAAAAGAAAAACAAATACAATTTCAAGCTGGAAAATTTATTTCTGGCCGAAGACAAAAAGAAAACATTTGGAATGTTTTTCTTTTTCCTGCCTACCTTAGCGGGGTATGTGGGATTTTATATACCTTTCCATTTTTTCAAAATGTAACATGTAATCAGAGATTGGTTTATCTCACAGGAATAGTTGTAAGTCTTTTCTTCTGGACTTTTCAGAGAAGAAATCAATGGAAGGTTGCACTTTGTTTTTTTGGTATTTTTTCTTTCTGGTTTTATACGCAGAAGACAGTACTTTTCTTTCAGGGAGAACAGATAATGAAGGCATTATCTGATCATGGAGCTTTGTCAAAAAATCAAGATTTTACGCAAAGTCTTCAATTCTTTGCTATATTTTTGTCAATATTTATTTTTTTGCTTGTATGGAAATTTGGAGTAGGTTGGATTTTTTATTTTTATAGTCTTCCTTTGATTTTTGTAGGACCATGGATAGGGGTTCATTTCGATGAGAAAGGAATCATACTGTTACTTCTTTTTCATATGGGAAGCAGTATTTCTGGGAAAATGATGTTTGATCGGAAACGAATAGATGCTAGATTTTTTTGCGTATATCAATGGAAAACAGCAGGAAGTACACTTTGTTTCTTGAGTCTTTTGTTTCTTGCGGCTTTATTCCTTTCTCATAAAATACCAGATATTTATATTGGAAAATTAATAACTACATCACAATCGGTGCAGAATCGAATGAAAAAGCAGGGAATGAATTTTTTGGGCATAGAAGAAGATCATGGAAAAATTAATCGAGGAAATCAGTATACAGACCATGAAAAACAGCTGGAAGTTGTACTTGAAAAGAAACCAAAGCATGCTTTATATTTAAAAAATTACACTGGTGGAAAGTATAATGAAGATGGGCGATGGGAAAAAGTCGATGAGAGTGATTTTTATAAGACTTATAA
Source organism: Anaerostipes sp. MSJ-23 (assembly GCF_018918155.1). Taxonomy (GTDB): domain Bacteria; phylum Bacillota; class Clostridia; order Lachnospirales; family Lachnospiraceae; genus Anaerostipes. The sequence goes on along the minus strand of NZ_JAHLPY010000014.1, from coordinate 50,197 downwards.
AGAAGAAAATAATAATGTTATAGGAAAAAGCATTTTTGAAAATCAATCACTTTATCTGGCGCAGTATGATCAACAAGTTTTTTCAAACATCAAATCTTGCAGTATAAAAATAAAGAATAAAAGATCAGAACATTATATTCCTTATATGGAAGGATATATTGGATCAACGAATCGTGGAGATAAGGCAAAACTTTATGAAAAGAAAGATGTTTTAAGGGTAGTAAATGATGTGGCTTTTGAATCACAACAAGTCATGGATCGAATGATGGATCAAGAAGAAGCTTATAAAACTTATCAAAGACTTCATTATCTTTATGCTCCGCAGCAGAGATTTCCCAAATTAACAATGTTGTGCCGGGAACATCCAATGGATGCACAAGAAGATACGGAAGGGGCAGTGACTAAGTTTATAAAAAAAGAATTAAGACAGCGTGCTTCTTATACATTAACTCCTGGAACCATACCTCTTAATAAAGAAATTCCAGAATATTTTTTGTTTGAAGGGAAAAAAGGATATTGTCAGCATTTTGCGACAACTGCAGCACTTATGTATCGTATGTATTATATTCCATCTCGTTATGCATCTGGGTATCGAGCAGATGTAACCGATTTTAAACAGCAATCTGATGGAACATGGAAAGCGATTCTTACGGAAGATGATGCACACGCATGGGTGGAAATTTATGATCAATTTTGGGGATGGAAAGTTATTGAGGTAACTCCTGGTGCAGGACGAACAACGCAGCAAAGATCAAAAATACAAAAACAAACAAGAAAACAGACATCTGATTTTTCAAAAAACAAGATAATAAAAAAGAAAGAAGAAAAGAAAACATTCGATTTTTTTGTTATGGTAAGGATGATCTTATGGATTGTGCTTTGGCTCCTGTTTTTGCCAATGCTGTTTTGTGTTTTTTGGTGTTACCGAAGAAAAAAATTGGGACAATTAAGAGAAGCTTCTGCGGATTGTTTGTTTGCGCAGTTAATGAAACTTCTGAAAAAAGCCGGATTCATGGAAAAATTTGATGGAAATGAAAATGATTTTGCAGAAGTTTTTTCAAAAAATCTTTGTGCTATCACAACCGAGGAAGCAAGACGGATGATGGAGCTTGTAAGGAAAGAATCTTTTGGGGGAAAACATTTAAAAAAAGAAGAACAAGAGGAAGTGTTTATGATCTATCAAAAAGCAGGAGAAGAATTGTTAAATCATATGAAATTTTATCAAAGATGGTATGTTCGGTACTGGAAAGTTTACTTGTAGTAAACCCTTAAATAAAGTTGCGTCTGGAAACTGCCTGTAGTAGAATGGGAAAATACAAAAGAAAAGGCAGGATATAAGGTTATGAAAAAACAACAAATAAGAAGTTCTTTCCTTTTGCTTTTAACAGCAGTCATTTGGGGAAGCGCTTTTGTAGCACAAAGTGTTGGGATGGACTATGTTGGACCGTTTACTTTTAATGCAGTTCGTTCTTTGATTGGTGGTATTGTTTTAATTCCTTGTATTTATTTCTTGAATCGAGGAAAAGAAAAGGAAAAAATACAAAAAAGTAAGAGAAAAAACCTTGTGTTTGGAGGAATTTGCTGTGGGATTGCGCTTATGGCGGGTAGTTCTCTCCAGCAGATAGGAATTATGTATACGAGTGTTGGAAAAGCAGGATTTATTACAGCATTTTATATTATAATAGTACCACTTCTTGGATTGTTTCTTGGAAAAAAGTGTACGAAGTTTGTATGGATTGGTGTTATTATTGCATTGATTGGCTTATATTTTTTATGTATGACGGGATCATTTTCTGTTGGAAGAGGAGATTTTTTGGTTTTTCTATGTGCGATTATGTTTTCGATTCATATTTTGATCATTGATCATTTTACAAAATTTGTGGATGGAGTTAAAATGTCATGTTTTCAATTCTTTATTTGCGGCATCATTTGTTTGATTCCAGCTATCTTTTTGGAACATCCACAAATATCTCTTTTATTAGCCGCATGGAAACCATTGCTTTATTCGGGTGTATTATCTTGTGGTGTTGGGTATACTTTGCAAATCGTTGGACAAAAGGGAATGAATCCAACCGTTGCTTCCTTAATATTAAGTTTAGAATCCGTAACGTCCGTTATTGCGGGCTTTTTCATTCTACATCAAAGTTTAAGTCAAAGAGAATTGATCGGTTGTGTGTTGATGTTTATAGCGATTATCTTAGCGCAGCTTCCGGAAAATAAGAAAAAAGACGAAGAAGAAATGGAATGGGAGAATATTGCATAATTTTTGTTGACAATATAGAATCGTTTGTTATAAAATAAGGAATGTTAAAGGCATTGATGGTGCACAGTAAGAAGATGATTCTTCCGAATTTCACACCGTAGCTGTATCTCTGAATGTGATGAAAATCAGTAGGAGATAACGGAGTCTGCCCGTTATGCAGAGACTTAAGTGCTTATGGTAATTAAGATTTTTACGATACCATAGGAATTAGGGTGGTACCGCGAGTATATAACATGAACTCGTCCCTTTGCGGACGGGTTCTTTTTTTATTTCATAGAAAATTTCGATGAAATAAAAAAAGAACCTGGTCCGAGAATATATTGATGTAAAAGGAGAAAAGCAGATGAAGGAAAGATTAGAGGCAATTAAAAAAGCTGCCTTGGAAAAAATCGAAAAAGCAGATGCAATGGAAAGTCTAAATGATATTCGTGTATCTGTTCTGGGTAAAAAAGGTGAATTGACTCAGGTATTAAAAGGAATGAAAGATGTGGCCAAGGAGGAGCGTCCAATTGTTGGTCAGATGGTTAATGATACAAGAGCTGTCATCGAGGATGCGTTGGAAAAAGAGATGACACTGTTAAAGAAAAAAATCCGTGAAGAAAAAATGAAACGTGAAGTGATCGATGTTACACTTCCTGGAAAAACTCATGAAAAAGGACATCGTCATCCAAATCAGATCGCATTAGAAGACTTAGAACGCGTTTTTATTGGTATGGGATATGAAGTGGTAGAAGGACCAGAAGTCGAATATGATAAATATAATTTTGAAATGTTAAATATTCCTGCAAATCATCCTGCAAAAGATGAACAGGATACGTTCTATATTAATAAAGATATTGTGCTTAGAACACAGACATCTCCAGTACAGGCGCGTATTATGGAAACTGGGAAAATGCCAATTCGTATGATTGCACCTGGAAGAGTATTCCGTTCGGATGAAGTAGATGCAACGCATTCTCCATCCTTCCATCAGGTGGAAGGATTGGTTGTAGATAAAGGAATTACTTTTGCTGATTTAAAAGGGACTTTGGAGCAGTTCGCAAAAGAATTTTTTGGACCAGATACAAAAGTAAAATTCCGTCCGCATCATTTTCCATTTACGGAACCAAGTGCAGAGGTTGATGTTACATGCTTTAAGTGTGGTGGAAAAGGATGCCGTATGTGTAAAGGAAGCGGTTGGATTGAGATTCTTGGATGTGGTATGGTTCATCCGCATGTACTGGAAATGTGTGGAATTGATCCAGAAATTTATTCAGGATTTGCTTTTGGAATCGGACTGGAACGTGTCGCATTATTAAAATATGAAATCGATGATATGCGTCTGTTATATGAAAATGATAAGAGATTTTTATCACAGTTCTAGAGATTTGAGAATTTAAGAAAAAAAGATAGAAATAAAAGGAGAAAAAAGAAATGGATACACCAATTTCATGGATTAAGGCGTATGTGCCTGATTTAGAATGCACTCCTCAGGAATATGCAGATAAAATGACATTATCTGGTTCCAATATGGAAAGTGTCACATATTTAGATAAAAACCTAGAAAAAATCGTAGTAGGAAAAATTGAAAAAATTGAAAAACATCCAGATGCAGATAAACTGATTATTTGTCAGGTGAATATTGGAGATGAGACAATTCAGATCGTAACTGGAGCACCAAATGTTTCAGAAGGAGACTTAGTTCCTGTTGTATTAGACGGGGGACGTGTTGCTGGTGGTCATGACGGTGGAAAAAATCCAGAAAATGGAATTAAAATTAAAAAAGGGAAACTTCGCGGAGTAGAATCTTTTGGTATGATGTGTTCCATCGAAGAACTTGGAAGTTCAAGAGATATGTATCCGGAAGCACCAGAATATGGAATTTATATTTTTAAAAAAGATGTAAAACCTGGAGATGATGCAATTGAAGCTTTAGGACTTCACGATGCGGTTGTAGAATTTGAAATTACATCAAATCGTGTAGATTGCTTTAGCATGATTGGTATGGCAAGGGAAGCAGCAGCAACTTTTAGAAAGGAATTTCATCCACCAGTTGTTACAAAAACGGGAAATGATGAAGATGTTAATAATTATATCAAAGTAAGAGTAGAAGATGATGAACTTTGTCCAAGGTATACAGCAAGAGTTGTAAAAAATATCAAACTTGCACCATCACCGGAATGGATGCAGAGAAGATTATCTGCCATGGGAATCCGTCCAATTAATAACTTAGTTGATATTACAAACTATGTCATGGAAGAATATGGACAGCCAATGCATGCTTATGATCTTGATACAATTGCAAACAAAGAAATCATTGTGCGTCGTGCAAAAAATGGAGATAAATTTACAACTTTAGATGGTGAAGAAAGAATCATGGATGAAAATGTTTTGATGATCTGTGATGGAGAAAAAGAAATCGGAATCGCAGGTATCATGGGAGGAGAAAATTCCATGGTGACAGATGATATCAAAACATTATTATTCGAAGCAGCATGTTTTGATGGAACCAATATCCGTCTTTCTTCTAAGAGAATTGGATTAAGAACCGATGCATCTGGTAAGTTTGAAAAAGGATTGGATCCTGAAAATGCAATGGCAGCCATGGATCGTGCATGCCAGCTGATTGAAGAATTAGGAGCAGGAGAAGTTGTTGGAGGAGCAGTTGATGTTTATCCAAATCCTGTAAAACAAATTCGTCTTCCTTTGGAAGTTGATAAGATGAATGCACTCCTTGGAACAGATGTATCGAAGGAACAAGTTCTTAAATACTTTAAACGAATTGAACTTGATTATGATGAAGCAACAAATGAGGTTATTGTACCATCTTTCCGTCAGGATCTTCATCGTATGGCTGATTTAGCAGAGGAAGTTGCAAGATTTTATGGATATGATAATATCCCAGTAACTCTTCCAAATGGAGAATCCACAGCAGGTAAAAAGCCATTTAAAATGCGTGTGGAAGATATATGCCGTAATGTAGCAGAACAAAATGGGTTCTGTGGTGGAATGACATATTCATTTGAAAGCCCGAAAGTATTTGATAAATTATTGTTGCCAGCGGATGCAAAAGAACGTCAGGCAATTGAGATTTCTAATCCATTAGGAGAAGATTTCAGTATCATGAGAACCATTTCTTTAAACGGAATGCTTACTTCACTAGCGACAAACCTGGCTCATAGAAATAAAAATGTAAGATTATATGAATTTGGAAATATCTATATTCCAAAAGCATTACCTCTTACAGAGCTTCCAGATGAAAGAATGCAAATGACACTTGGAATGTATGGAGACTGTGATTTCTTTAACTTAAAGGGAGTTTTGGAAGATATGTTAGATTCTCTCGGTTTAGGTGGAAAATCTGAATATATTCCAACATCAGAGCATCCTTTCTTACACCCAGGACGTCAGGCAAATGTACTTTTGGATGGAGAAAGAGTTGCCTATATTGGACAGGTTCATCCAGAAGTTATGGATAACTATAATATGAAAGGTGAAGTTTATGTAGCAGTCATCGATATGCCAACGTTAGTACCAAAGGCAACCTTTGATCGTAAATATGAAGGTGTAGCAAAATTCCCTGCTATGAAACGTGACTTAAGTATGGTTATGAAGAAAAACATCTTTGTTGGACAGCTTGAAAAGATCTTTAAAGATAAAGGTGGAAAATTACTGGAATCTTATGAATTATTTGATGTTTATGAAGGAGATCAGATCGAAAAAGGATATAAATCCGTTGCCTACTCCTTAACTTTCCGTGCAAAGGATCGCACATTGGAAGATGCAGAAGTTTCTAAAATCGTAGAAGACATTCTTGTAGAATTGAAGAAATTAGGCATTGAATTAAGAGCTTAAAAGTATTTTAAAATAGCCAGACAGTAACAGTTTTTTTGTTTTGATATTGTTGCTGATCTGGTTGTTTTTTATTTTATAGGAAAATTGATCGCTGAAGCGATCCACCGTAGGTAGAGAGTGGAGAGTCTTGTTTTACGATAGAAATGGACGTATTCTGCGAGGAAAACAGGCTGGATTCTCATATCACAGCGTTAGCCAGTTTCAGAACGGGAAGATTTATCCAAGCGATCTTTCCGCATCCTACTGTTAGCAGTGTGCAGGATATCAATGGAAATATTTGTTTTAGCAGCGGAATGAGTAAGAAATTTGGAGAATATGATAAAAATGGAAAACTGATAGTTACCTGTAAAGCTGATAAATATTCTTATCAGGTTTTAAAGTATAAATTTTAAAATGGCTCCCCTATATAAGACAATGAAGTGAATTACCATTCCTATGCGGTGTTGTTACTCCTATGGACGTGGTACTCTGTTTAGCATTCATAGAAAAATCTTATATAGGGGAATTTTGTATAAAAAGGTAAGCGGTATGCAAATTAAATTATTGAAAAACAATAATATTAATGATATAATAAAATTAAAATTATCGAAAAACAATAATTAGCGGAGGTGGGATGATGAAATGGAAAATGGAAAAAATCTTAATTGGAGAAGCAATGATAGGCGTTTTTTTGGCTGTTTTGTGTCAGAAAGTATTTCGATTTTCAAATGCGCTTGAAATAGAATATCTTCCGTTTGAAGTGGTAGGAAAAATATTACGGTGGATGTCTCTAGGTTCTGATGTAGGAAATGTAATAGCGATTATCATCTATATAGGAATTTGTATTTGGCCTGTATTATATTATTGGAGAAAACATAACAAAGGAAAAGAAGATATTCTGCTATTTCTTATATCATTGTTTTTATTTTATATTATTTATGAATTTATTAATCCTGGACGAATGTATCATCATATGCCAGATATTTTTACGACAGATAGCAGTGCCTTTCCAGCGATAAAAATAGGATATGCAAATTTGTTTTACAGTCTGCTAATTGCGTGGGGTGTTTTAAAAGCAGTTGTTTTACTTGGAAAAGAAGAACAGAAAGGTTGGAAAAAACGTCTGTATCGCGGAATGAATTTTTTACTTATACTTGTAGCAAGTTTTTATACATTAATGATCTTTTATATAAAAATATTTGAAATTTTGCAAAAAGCGTCTCAATTCACAATGGATGATTGGATGAAGATGGCAGTACAAATTCTGCCGATCTGTTTGATGATATGGCTTTTATTGACGATGTTGAACATGGTAAAGGCCATGGAAAGTGAAAACGAAGAAAAACAGATGAAAGTAGCTAGAAAACTTTCAGAGAGTGCTAAGCTTATCATGGGATTAACAGTTCTTGTAAATGTTGTTTTTAATATTTATCAATTTGTAGCTTCTGCGAATTTACAACATGTAAATTTTAACTTGGATTTATCGATACAACCATTATTGATTGCATTTGGTTCATTGATTTTTTATGAATACTTTAAAAAAACAAAAAAATTAAAAGAAGAAAATGATCAATTTATATAGAAGGAAGTAAAGTTTGTATGGGAATTAGAGTACATTTGGACGATATTTTAAAAGAAAAAAATATAACATCCAAAGAACTATGTAAAAAAATCCATATCACAGAAGCAAATTTGTCTATTTTAAGAAGTGGGAAGGCCAAAGGAGTTAGGTTTTCCACAATTAATAAAATTTGTTATTATCTGGAATGTGATGTAGGAGATATCTTGAAATTTGATGGAAAACTGGAGGAGAAAGATGGAGAAAAATAGAAAAAGGATCGTGATATTGATCAGTGTTTTGGCGGGTACCATCCTGTTACCAGGATGTCGTCTTGCTAAGAGAGAAGAAAGTATCAGACCGAAAAAAACATTCTATGGTATATATGTAGGAATTGGAAAAAATAAAAATTGTAATGGAAAGATAGAAGGGAAAAAAGATAAAAATGGCCTTATTCATTTCAAAAAGTTAAATGGATATTTCTTATATATGAAATATTCCTCAAAAAAAAATATGACACAGATGGATAGTGATCCTCAAATTCGGCATCTTCATTTGAAAGAAAACATACAGTCGGGTGATAATCAGAAAGCTAAAACTAAGGAATGGAAAGTTTCTGGAACGATCAACGTACAGGAGACGGAAAATATAGTAGAAGAAAGATTATATCCAGTTTATAAACGTCAGGATGGGACCTTTTATGCAGATCTGAACGAAATGCAAATATCTAGAGTAGAGGGATTGCCAAAAGGTGCAAGTGTTGCGCTTTCTCGTTCAGGTACGAAAGGAAAACATAAAATAACTTATTCGATGACCGTTCAATCCTCTCGAGCGGTGAAGAAAATTCAAATCATAGAAATGGATGCAAAGGATCGAAAGATTAAAAAAACAGCCTATTTTTCACCAGATCAGAAAAGCTATCAAATGCAGAAAAAGACATCATATGTAATTATCAATGAAAAACTTGCAGGAACAGGATCCAAAACCATTATGAGACGAAAAATATATTCTGCAAAGAAATCACTAGAATATGAGTGGCAAAAATTAGGAAAAGATGGAGTGTTGACTCCGGTGAAATTAAAGTTAAAAAAAGAAAGATCAGGAGTATAAAGAAGAATGAAAAATAATAGAGAATCATTTAACAGCCGATGGGGATTTATTCTTGCATGCATTGGTTCAGCTGTTGGTATGGGAAATATATGGATGTTTTCTACGAGAGTTTCTTTGTATGGAGGAGGTTCTTTTTTAATCCCCTATTTTCTCTTTATTATTGTGATCGCGTCGACAGGGGTAATTGGAGAGATGAGTCTTGGACGTGCGGCAAGATCAGGACCAATCGATGCATTTGGCATGATTTGTGAGAAAAAAGGAAAAAGAAAGCTTGGGGAAACCTTTGGGATGATTCCAGTACTTGGTTCTCTTGCAATGGCAATTGGCTATACAGTAGTTATGGGATGGATTTTAAAATATGCCGTTGGAACTTTTACTGGAACCACTCTTGCACCGAAGACCGTAGAGGAATTTGGGAAAAAATTTGGAAATATGGCATCTGCGTTTGGAAACAATATATGGCAAGTAATGGCTCTTGTAATATGTATGATTATTTTAATGTTTGGTGTAGGACAAGGAATTGAGAAAGCGAATAAGATTTTGATGCCAATATTTTTTATTTTATTTGTTATTCTTGGTGTTTATGTATCCTTTCAGTCAGGAGCAATCCATGGGTATCATTATATATTTCGTATAGACAAGACAGCTCTCTTAGATCCCAAAACATGGATTTTTGCATTAGGACAGGCGTTTTTTTCACTTTCTGTTGCAGGAAATGGAACTTTGATCTATGGTTCCTATCTTTCGGATGAAGAAGATATTCCAGCTTCAGCTGCAAGAGTTGCATTTTTTGATACGGTTGCAGCAATGCTTGCAGCACTTGTGATCATTCCTGCGATGGCAACAACCGGAGCTAAACTTAATCAGGGAGGTCCAGGACTTTTGTTTATTTATTTACCTAATTTGATTAGATCGATGCCAGGAAGCAGATGGATTGCAATGATTTTTTTTGTTGCAGTATTATTTGCAGGAATGACTTCTTTGATAAATCTTTATGAAGCGCCAATTGCAACTGTGCAAGAAAAACTACATGTGGGAAGAAAAACATCTTGTATCATCGTTGCCGTGATTGGTCTGCTTGTTTCTCTCTTCATTCAAGGAATTGTTTCTGATTGGATGGATGTCCTCTCGATTTATATTTGTCCGCTAGGAGCAGGACTTGCAGGAATTATGTTCTTCTGGATAGCTGGGAAAAGGTATGTGGAAGTACAGGTGAATAAAGGAAGAAAAAAGAAATTTACAAAACGATATTTTCTGGTTTGTAAATATCTTTATGTTCCAATCTGTATATTTGTTCTTGTATTAGGAATTGCACTTGGTGGGATTGGATAAATTTAAGACTTAAGGCAGAAATCTTCGGTTTCTTGGATTCGAGGAGTGCAAACACTTATTAAAAAGATATTGAGAATTCAATGTCTTTTTTTTATAATAAACGAAGGGTATTTTTTATGGGAATATAACAAAAAATAGACAGGAAAGAGATGATGAAAAAATGAAAGAAAGACGTTTTAGTAATCGGAAGCTGGCGGCCTTAATATTCCCTTGGCCATTGATCAGCTTCTTAATTCATTTATGGGGACAGTAGATACGTTGGTTGTCAGTAATCTTGGGTCGGCAGCAATTTCAGCAGTTAGCTTAGTAGATTCCATTAATATTTTGATCGTGCAGGCCTTTTTTGCATTAGCATCTGGAGGAACAGTGGTATGTTCTCATTATCTTGGATGTAATAAAAAAGACTCTGCAAGAAATTCTGCAAGACAGTTACTGTTTATTACTTTTTTGCTTTCACTGATGATTGCTGTATTATGTCATTTGTTTAGTAATCAGATCCTTGGTGTAATTTTTGGAAAAGTAGAGCCATTGGTTATGAGCAATGCAAAGAAATATTTCTTTTTCTCGGCAATGTCTTATCCATTTATTGCATTATATGATGACGGTGCCTGCATTTTAAGGGCACAGGAAAATAGTCGTCTTCCAATGCAGATTTCGATAGTAGCGAATGTAGTAAATATTATACTAAATTTGGTTTTTGTATGGATTTTTCATCTTGGTGTTGCAGGGTCTTCTTGTGCAACCATGCTTGCGAGAGCATTTGCTATGATCGTTGTTCTTTATAAACTTCGCAGTCCCAAAATTGAAGTACAGTTGACACATTATTTATCTATTCGTCCGGATTGGGCAGAAATTAAAAGAATTCTTCATATTGGGATTCCATCAGGTGTTGAAAACAGTATGTTTCAGTTTGGAAAGCTGGCAATTCAGTCAACGGTATCTTTAATGGGTACTGCAGCGATTGCAGCACAGGGAATGACGAATATTATTGAAAATTTAAATGGAATTATGGCAATCGGAATGGGAATTGGTTTGATGACGGTTGTTGGTGAATGCCTTGGGGCAGGGGAGAAAGAAGAGGCGATCTATTACATAAAGAAAATCTCTATTGCAGCGGAAGTTGTTGTTGTTATTTCTTGTCTGCTTATGATGGCGCTCACTTATCCAATTACTTATTTTGGAGGCATGGAACAGGCAAGTGCAAAGATGTGCATTTTTATGGTGACTTGTATTACTGTTGTAAAACCAATCGTATGGGTCATGGCTTTTATTCCGGCTTATGGCCTTCGCGCTGCCGGAGATGTGAAGTTTTCTATGACACTATCGGTTCTTTCTATGTGGCTTTGTAGGGTTGTGCTTGCGATGATTCTTGCAAGAGTTTTTGGAATGGGACCGATAGCAGTCTGGATTGGTATGTTTACCGATTGGACGATTCGAGCTGTAATTTATATGATTCGTTTTAAAAACCGAAAATGGTTGAAGCATCAGGTGATTTGATGTTTATTGCGGATTTTTATGGTTCGTGCTATACTATAAGCCGAATTTTAAAAAATTATCATTATAAATAAATAAGTAAGAAGGGATACAAAAAAATGAAAGTCTCAGATTTTACATTTGATTTGCCGCAAGAGTTAATCGCACAGGATCCATTGGAGGATCGTTCAAGCTCCAGACTCTTGACATTAGATAAAAACACAGGAGAAATTGGTCACGACGTATTTCGTAATATTACAAATTATTTGAAACCAGGAGACTGTCTTGTTTTAAATAATACAAAGGTAATTCCGGCAAGACTGATTGGAGCAAAAGAAGAAACTGGTGGGAAAGTGGAAGTACTACTGCTTAAGAGAAAGCAGGATAATGTATGGGAAACCCTTGTAAAACCAGGGAAAAAGGCACGACCAGGAGCAAGGATTTCTTTTGGAGATGGAAAACTTGTCGGAGAGGTTATTGATGTTGTTGATGAAGGAAATCGTTTGGTGAAGTTTGAATATGAGGGAATTTTTGAGGAAGTGTTAGATGAACTTGGACAGATGCCTCTTCCACCTTATATTACACATCAGTTAAAAGATAAGAATCGTTATCAAACGGTTTATGCAAAGTATGATGGTTCTGCTGCAGCACCAACTGCAGGGCTTCATTTCACAAAAGAATTGTTAGAAGAAATTAAAGAAATGGGTGTTAAGATTGCCTATGTGACTCTTCATGTAGGACTTGGAACTTTCCGCCCGGTTAAAGTAGATGATGTTCTTGATCATCATATGCATTCGGAATTTTACCGGATCGAAGAAGAGGATGCGAAATTGATTAATGATACGAAGGCAGCGGGTGGAAGAGTAATTTCTGTTGGTACGACAAGCACAAGAACATTGGAGTCAGTAGCAGAAGAAGATGGAACACTTCATGCAAAGAGTGGATGGACAGATATTTTTATCTATCCTGGATATAAATTCAAAGTGATCGATGGACTGATTACAAATTTCCATCTTCCAGAGTCTACTTTGTTGATGCTTGTGTCTGCACTTGCTGGAAGAGAACATATTTTAAATGCATATCATATTGCAGTGAAGGAGAAATATCGTTTCTTCTCCTTTGGAGATGCGATGTTTATTCATCCATAAAAAAGCGAAAGGAGTATAAAATGGCACAGTTAAGAGAGATTGGAAAAAGCGGAATAAAAGTTCCTTTCTTAGGAATGGGAACTTGGGCAATCGGTGGCGGAAGCTGGTGGGGAGATAATGATGATTTCTTATCTATTCAGACCATTCAGGAAGCAATTGATCTTGGAATTGTATGGATTGATACAGCTCCGATTTACGGCCTTTATCATAGTGAAGAAGTCGTTGGAAAGGCAATCAAAGGAAATCGTAATAACATCATTCTTTCTACAAAGTGTGCGCTTGAGTGGCGCCATGAAACACCTGTTTATCATAAAGAAGTTGATGGAACGAAGGTGTATCGTGATTTATCCAAAAAAGGAATTATTGAAGATTTGGAACATAGTCTTTTAACTCTTGGAACAGACTATATTGATGTATTATACACACATTGGCAGACAACTGATAAAATGCTTTACCCAATCGAAGAGACGATGGATGCTTTGATGACTTTAAAGAAAGAAGGAAAAATACGTGCCATTGGAGCTTCGAATGTTACGGAACAAGATATTCGGGAATACTGTAAATATGGACAACTGGATGTCATTCAGGAAAAATACAGTATTGCGACAAGAAGAATTGAAAAAGAATTGTTGCCAGTATGTCAGGAATTAGGTGTATCTATTCAGGCGTATTCTCCACTAGAACAGGGACTTTTGACTGGAAAATTTACTATGGATACAACGTTTCCAGAAGGTGATGTAAGAAATAACAATCCATCGTTCCAGCCGGAACGAAGAAAGATTATTCTTGATATCTTAAAAGATTGGGAGAAATATCTTGAAAAATATGAATGCAGTTATAGCAATCTGGTCATTGCATTGACTGCTCAGATGATCGAAGGATTGCATGTACTTGGAGGCGCGAGAAAACCAGAACAGATTGAGGATAATGTAAAAGCGCTCCATGTCCATCTGGAAGAAAAAGATATAAAACAAATGAAGAAAGATATTGAGGTTTTACTATAATGAAAGTAATCATTATCGGTGGCGGAGCTGCCGGCATGATGGCGGCTTATCAGGCGGCAAAAGAAGGCAATCAGGTCTTGTTATATGAAAAAAATGAAAAACTTGGGAAAAAATTGTTTATTACAGGAAAAGGACGTTGTAACGTAACCAATGCATGTGAAATTGAAGAATTGTTTGATCATGTTGTAACGAATAAAGAATTTTTATACAGCGGTTTTTATTCTTTTTCTAATGAGATGGTGATGGAATTGTTTGAGGAACTTGGATGTCCATTAAAAGTGGAGCGTGGAAATCGTGTATTTCCGGTATCGGATCATTCTTCCGATGTTATTTCAGCGTTAGAGCGTGGATTAAAAGCGCAGCATGTAAAAGTTTTTTTGAATACAAAAGTAAAAGGATTAATCATAAAAGAAGAACAGGCATGTGGAGTTCGTCTGGAATCTGGAGATACGGTGATGGGAGATAAAATCATTGTTACAACCGGTGGGATGTCCTATCAAGCGACAGGATCGACCGGGGATGGATATGATTTTGCAAAGAAAGTAGGTCATAAGGTGACAAAACTTACACCAGCACTTGTTCCATTTCAAATCCGAGAAGACTTTTGCCAGAAGCTGATGGGATTATCGCTTCGAAATGTTGGGGTGACCTTATGTGCCGATGGAAAAAAAGTGTATGAAGATTTTGGAGAAATGCTATTTACTCATTTTGGAATCAGTGGTCCGGTTGTTTTAAGTGCAAGTAGTTATATTCGCCAATATCAAGGAAAAGAATTAAAATTTTTAATCGATTTAAAACCGGCGCTTACAAAAGAACAGTTAGATCATCGTGTTTTAAAAGATTTTCAACAAGTAATGAATAAGGATTTTGGAAATTCTCTGGATCATCTTTTACCAAAAAAATTAATTCCTGTTGTAATACAATTATCAGGAATTCCAGAACACAAAAAAGTAAATGAGATTACCAAAGAGGAACGCCAACAGTTGGTTTCTGTTTTAAAACGAATGGAACTTACTATTACGGGTGTTCGTGGATTTAAAGAAGCAATCATCACACAGGGAGGTGTGGATGTAAAAGAAATTAATCCAGGAACGATGGAATCAAAGAAAATCAGAGGATTATATTTTGCAGGGGAAGTGCTTGATCTGGATGCGGTTACTGGTGGATTTAATCTTCAAATCGCATGGTCAACCGGATATCTTGCAGGTATGAATTAGGAGGAAAACTTATGTATAGTATCGCAATTGATGGTCCTGCAGGAGCAGGAAAAAGTACGATTGCAAAAACAATTGCAAAGAAACTTGAATTTATTTATGTGGATACAGGGGCAATGTATCGTGCGATGGCTCTTTATTTTATTAGGCATCAGATCGATCCTTCAGATGAAAATGCGATCAATCAGGCATGCCCAGATATTCATGTAAGCATTGCTTATGAAAATGGAATACAACAGGTATTATTAAATGGAGAGAATGTAAATGGACAGATTCGAACCGAAGAAGTTGGAAATATGGCATCCAAGACATCCGCTTATAAAATGGTTCGTGCAACACTTCTTGATCTTCAGAGAAATCTTGCCAAAACTTCGAATATTCTGATGGATGGAAGAGATATCGGAACAAATGTACTTCCAAATGCCGATTTGAAAATTTATTTGACAGCATCATCAAAAGTAAGAGCGAAACGCCGCTATGATGAACTTGTAGAAAAAGGAGTTAAAGCTGATTTTGATCAGATTGAACAAGATATTATTGTCCGCGATCATCAGGATATGGAACGTGAGATTGCACCATTAAAGAAAGCAGAAGATGCTGTACTTGTAGATTCATCTGATATGACCATTGAAGAGGTTGTCAATACTGTCATTGATGCATTTGAAAAAGTGAAATAGCGGAGGAAATATGGAAGTTATTTTAGCAAAAACAGCAGGATTTTGCTTTGGAGTGAAACGTGCGGTTGATACCGTATATAAAGAAGCTGGAAAAGAAAATGTTTATACCTATGGACCTATCATACATAATGAACAGGTTGTTTCAGATCTTGAAAAAAAAGGAGTTTCTGTGCTTCGGACAAAAGAGGAATTGGAACATCTTGAAAAAGGAACGGTGATCATTCGTTCTCATGGAGTTGCAAAAGAAATTTATGATTTAATCGAGAAAAAAGGTTTGACGTTGGTAGATGCGACTTGCCCATTTGTAAAAAAAATACACAAAGTAGTACAAAAGGCAAGTGAGGAAGGAAAAAAGATTATTATTGTTGGAAGTGCAGAACATCCAGAGGTAGAAGGGATTCGTGGATGGTGCAACGGCAAAGTGGAAATCATAGCAAATATGGAAGATGTAAAAGAAATGACACTTTCCGGACCAGCCTGTCTAGTTTCACAAACGACATTTAATTACAAGAAATTTAAAGATTTAGTTGAAATTATCAGCCAAAAGGGTTATGATATAGAAGTATGTAATACGATATGTAATGCCACAGAAGAGCGTCAAATGGAAGCGAAGTCTATAGCTGCGAATGTAGATGCGATGATTGTGATAGGAGACAAGCATAGCTCTAACAGCCAGAAGTTATTTGAAATCAGCAATAAGGAATGCAAAAATACGTTTTTTGTACAGACACTTAAAGACCTGGATTTAAAGCCTTTTGAATCGATTGGTAAGGTAGGTATTACAGCGGGGGCCTCAACCCCACAGAAAATTATCAAGGAGGTTCATGCTAGCATGACAGAAAAGAGTTTTGAACAATTATTAGAGGAAAGTTTAGTTACGATTCATAATGGAGAGGTAGTAGAAGGTACAGTCATTGATGTAAAACCAGATGAAATTATCCTGAATATCGGATACAAAGCAGATGGTATTTTGACAAGAAATGAATACTCTAATGATTCTGCCAACGTGGATTTAACAACAGTTGCCAAAGTTGGTGATAAAATGGAGACAAAAGTCCTGAAGGTAAATGATGGAGAAGGACAGGTTCTTCTTACTTATAAGAGGCTGGCAGCAGAGAAAGGTAATAAACGCCTGGAAGAAGCTTATGAAAACAAAGAAGTGTTAAAAGCACCAGTTGCACAGGTATTAGATGGTGGATTAAGCGTTCTGATCGATGAAGCACGTGTATTTATCCCTGCAAGCCTTGTATCTGATTCTTATGAAAGAGATCTCAAAAAATATGAAGGTCAGGAAATTGAATTCGTTATTAGTGAGTTTAATCCTCGTAAGAGAAGAGTGATTGGTGACCGTAAACAGTTATTAGTTGCTGCTAAGAAAGAAAAACAGAAAGAATTATTTGAAAAGATCGAAGTTGGAATGAAGATTGACGGAGTTGTTAAAAATGTAACAGACTTCGGTGCATTCATTGACTTAGGAGGAGCAGATGGTCTGCTTCATATTTCTGAAATGTCTTGGGGACGTGTTGAGAATCCTAAGAAAGTATTCAATATTGGAGATAAAGTAACAGTCCTGATTAAAGATATTCAGGGTGAAAAGATTGCGTTAAGCTTAAAATTCCCAGAAGAGAATCCATGGTTAACAGCAGAAGAAAAATACAAAGTAGGAAATGTTGTAACTGGTAAAGTTGCACGTATGACAGATTTTGGTGCTTTTGTTGAGCTGGAATCTGGAATTGATGCATTACTTCATGTTTCTCAGATTGCAAAAGAACATATTGATAAGCCATCTGATGTATTAAGCGTTGGACAGGAAATCACAGCAAAAGTTGTTGATTTCAAGAAAGATGAAAAGAAAATCAGCTTAAGCATGAAAGCATTATTGACAGACGAAGATAAGGCAGAAGAATAAGAAAAAATAGTAAGGGGACTCCTTTTCTTTTAAGGAAAGGGGGTCCTTTTTTCATATACTTATTGAAAAATTAAGATTTTTAAGATATAATCATGTACAAAATACAATTTTGTATATACAAAATGAAAAGGAGTTTAGACCATGGAGATAAAAAAGTTCAAAAAAGTACTGGTTGCCAATCGTGGTGAAATCGCGATCAGGGTCTTTCGTGCCTTGAGCGAACTTGGAATTACAACAGTCGGTATTTACTCAAAGGAAGACCGATATGCTTTGTTCCGTTCGAAAGCAGATGAGTCTTATCAGTTAAATCCAGATAAAGGACCAATTGATGCTTACTTGGATATTAAGACAATTATTCGAATTGCAAAAGAGAAAAATGTTGATGCGATTCATCCAGGATATGGTTTTTTATCAGAGAATCCTGATTTTGTAGATGCTTGCGAGAAAAATGGGATTACATTTATCGGACCATCTTCAAGCTTGATGCGAAAAATGGGAGACAAGATTTCTTCTAAACAAATGGCAATTGAAGCAGATGTACCGATTATTCCCGGTGTTGATCATGCAGTTCACGGATTAGAGGAAGTAACAAAGATTGCAGATCAGGTAGGATATCCTGTAATGTTAAAGGCTTCTAATGGTGGTGGAGGACGTGGTATGCGTATCGTTCACTCTGCAGAAGAAATGCCAAAAGAATATGCAGAAGCCAGAGATGAATCCAAGAAAGCATTTGGTGATGACCAGATCTTCGTGGAAAAATATTTAAAGAGCCCAAAACATATTGAAGTTCAGATTATTGGGGATGAGTATGGACATGTTGTACATTTATATGATCGTGACTGCTCTGTACAGAGAAGGCATCAAAAAGTTGTAGAATATGCGCCGGCATTTAGCGTACCAGAAAATGTTAGACAGCAGATTTTTGATGCATCAATTCGTCTTGCAAAACATGTTGGATATAAAAATGCAGGAACATTGGAATTCCTTGTAGATGCAGATAACAATGCATACTTTATCGAAATGAATCCTCGTGTTCAGGTAGAGCATACTATTACAGAAATGGTGACAGGAATTGATATCGTACAAACACAGATTCTTGTTGCAGAAGGCTATCCACTGGATTCTGTTGAAATCGGAATCAAATCTCAGGATGATATTCATTGCAATGGATATTCGATTCAGACACGTATTACAACAGAAGATCCAATGAACAATTTCCTCCCGGATACAGGAAGAATTTCTGTATATCGTTCTGGGGCAGGTAATGGAATTCGTCTAGATGGTGGAAATGCCTATGCAGGAGCAGAAATTACACCATATTATGATAGTTTGCTTGTAAAAGCAATTTCTCATGATAGAACTTTTGAAAGAGCCGTAGATAAATCCATTCGTGTTTTAAAGGAAACAAGAATTCGTGGTGTTAAGACAAATATTCCATTTTTGATTAACGTTTTAAATCATGAAACATTCCGCGAGGGAAAATGTTATACAACATTTATTGAAGATACACCAGAACTTTTCCTTCTTCCAGAAAGCCAGGATAGGGCAACAAAGATTTTGGAATTCCTTGGAAATAAGATGGTAAATGTGCAGAAAGCAGTCCTTGATAAACCGGATTTCGAGGCAAGAACTCTTCCAAAATATGATGAAACAAAAGAAATCTATGGTGCAAGAGATAAATTCCTTGCGATGGGTGCAAAAGACTTTACACAGAGTATTTTAGGAGAGAAGAAATTATATATTACGGATACAACGATGCGTGACGCGCAGCAGTCTTTAATGGCAACCCGTATGAGAACTAAAGATTTGATAGGTGCTTCCGATGCAACAAATGCATTTATGCAAAATGCATTTTCTGTAGAAGCATGGGGTGGTGCTACCTATGATACGGCTTACCGTTTCTTAAAAGAATCTCCATGGAAGAGACTGAAACTGTTAAGACAGCACATGCCAAATACATTGATTCAGATGTTACTTCGTGCATCCAATGCCGTTGGATATAGCAACTATCCAGACAATGTTGTAAAAGCATTTATTAATGAAGCATCTGAAAAAGGTGTTGATGTTTTCCGTATTTTTGACAGCTTAAACTGGGTAGAAAATATGAAGATGCCAATCGAAGAAGCATTAAAGACAGGAAAGATCGTAGAAGGTACAATTTGCTATACTGGAGATATTACAGATCCAAATGAAACAAAATATACATTGGATTATTATGTAAGAAAAGCAAAAGAATTAGAAAGCCTTGGTGTTCATATCTTTACAATTAAAGATATGGCAGGTCTTGTAAAACCTTATGCAGCGAAGAAATTAATTAGTGCATTAAAAGAAGAATTAAAGATTCCAGTAAATTTACATACACATGATTCTACTGGAAATGGAGTTAGCACACTCTTAATGGCTTCAGAAGCAGGACTTGATATTGCGGATTGTGCCATCGGCTCTATGAGTTCCATGACAAGTAACCCTTGTATGAATTCCCTTGTGGAAGCATTAAAAGGAACAGAACGTGATACCGGACTTGATACAGATGAATTAACAGAATTAAGTCAGTACTATGCAAGAATTCGTCCAATTTATAAACAATTTGAAAGTGGAATGGATGCACCAAATACAGAAATCTATAAATATGAGATTCCTGGTGGACAGTATTCAAATCTGTTAGCACAGGTAAAAGAAATGGGTGCTGCAGAAAACTTTGAGGAAATTAAGGGACTTTACAAAGATGCAAACCAATTACTTGGAAATATCGTAAAAGTTACTCCATCTTCCAAAGTTGTTGGTGATTTTGCGATCTTTATGTTTAAGAATGGTCTGACAAAAGAAAATATTTTGACAGAGGGAAAAGACTTATCTTATCCAGATTCAGTTGTAGAATACTTTGAGGGTATGATTGGACAGCCAGAAGGTGGATTCCCAGAAGAATTACAAAAAATTGTCTTAAAAGATAAGAAGCCAATCAGTGTTCGTCCTGGAAGTCTTCTTCCAGATGAAGACTTTGAATATATTAAGAAGGGATTAAAGGAAAACTTCTATATGGAAAATATGGAAGATCCAGATGTTCTTCGCCAGAAAGCATTAAGTTATGCTTTATATCCAAAAGTATATGAAGATTACTGTAGACATTTTGAAGCATATAATGATGTTACAGGCCTTGAAAGTCATGTATACTTCTATGGATTAAGAAAAGGAGAAGAAACAACTTTAAGATTGGATGAAGGTAAATATCTGATCATTAAATTTATTGATATGTCAGAACCAGATCAGGAAGGATATCGTCTGCTTGATTTTGAAGTAAATGGATCTATTCGTGAAATTCGTATTCTTGATAAGAATCTGGAAGTTAAGACAGACCGCAGAGTAAAAGCAGATAAAACAAATCCTGCTCATCTTGGCTCTACAATTCCTGGAACTGTTGGAAAAGTTATGGTACGTGAAGGTGACGAAGTTACTGTAAATATGCCGTTGATGACAGTAGAAGCTATGAAGATGGAAACAACGGTTGTATCAAAAGTAAATGGTAAAGTTGATAAGATTTATGTAAAAGAAGGCGAACAGGTCAATCAAGAAGATCTGCTAATTTCTTTTGAAATTGATGAATAAAAATTTTTCGGTGGAAGAGACTAAAAAAGGAAGCAATTTTGCTTCCTTTTTTTAGATCACGGAGGTTTTAAAATCATGGAAGAAGAACAAAGAAAAGAGATTCAGGAATATGGAACGATGGATGAACATGGAATTCATGTGATGACGATCATTGGGGAAATCGAAGGACATCAGGTTGCATCTCAGAATGCTAAGACGACGAAATATGAACATATGATACCAATACTTGCAAAAGTAGAACAGGATGAAAAAATCAAAGGAGTGCTGATTTTAATTAATACGATTGGCGGAGATGTAGAATGTGGGCTTGCATTGGCAGAAATGATTGCATCATTAAGCAAACCAACAGTGTCTCTTGTCCTTGGCGGCAGTCATTCGATCGGTGTTCCGCTCGCAGTGGCAGCAGATTATTCATTTATTGTAAAAAGTGCTACCATGATGCTTCATCCGGTAAGAACAGGTGGAACTTTTATTGGTGTGATTCAAAGTTATCGAAATCTTGAAAAGATTCAGGATCGAATCACTGCATTTATTAGCGATCATTCTTGTATGTCACAACAAGAAGTAGAAGATAAAATGCTCGCCATAGGCGAACAGATCAAGGATGCAGGTACTATTTTAACGGGTGAACAAGCGGTAGAATGCGGACTAATTAACCAGCTTGGAGGTATAAAAGATGCATTCCAAAAAATAACGGAATTATGCGGATTTTAACGTTATTTTAACAAAAAATTTGTATAAAATTATGTACATGCAATTTATGCAAAAAATACAAAAAAAGCATTTAAATTTCTACTCTTTTAGTGTAAAATAATATAAAGAATTGTTTTTTATTTAACAAACATTAAAGGAGGATGTCATGCGAGGAATAGAAACGCCTGTACGCACAGTACGGAAACAGGTATTTAAAGAAATTGCAAAATTTGCTTATGAGAATAAAGACCTTAATAAGATTGAGGATCTGCCGTACAAGATTGTTCCTGGAGAAATTGCAAAATATCGTGACAGCGTTTACAGAGAACGTGCAATTGTCGGAGAACGAATTCGTCTTGCAATGGGAATGTCATTAAGACCGGCAGATAAACCTGCGAGAATTACAAAAGGCATTGATGAAAGTAATATTTCAGAAAAATATTATGAGCCGCCACTTCTCCAGGTGATTCCATCAGCCTGCAATGCATGTAAGCAGAAAGCCTTTATGGTCGGCGGAGAGTGTCAGGGATGTATGGCCCATCCTTGTATGGAAGTATGTCCAAAGAAAGCAATCAGCTTTGTTGATGGATATTCTTATATTGACCAGGATAAA
Source organism: Anaerostipes sp. MSJ-23 (assembly GCF_018918155.1). Classification (GTDB taxonomy): domain Bacteria; phylum Bacillota; class Clostridia; order Lachnospirales; family Lachnospiraceae; genus Anaerostipes. The sequence goes on along the minus strand of NZ_JAHLPY010000014.1, from coordinate 27,787 downwards.
TGTATTAAATGTGGTCAGTGTAGAAAAGTCTGTCCATACGGCGCTATTCATGAAAGAAGAAGACCTTGTGAGGTTGCATGCGGCGTCGGTGCGATTGAGAATGATTATGCAGGACGTGCCTATATTAATCCGGATAAATGTGTTACTTGTGGTATGTGTATGGTTAGCTGTCCATTTGGAGCCATTGCTGATAAATCTCAGATTTATCAGTTGATCAAGTCAATGAGAGAAGGAAATAAAGTAATTGCGATTCTAGCACCAGCTTTTGTTGGGCAATTTGGACCGAAGGCAACACCAAATAAAATTAAAGCGGCGCTTCTTGATCTTGGATTTGCAGATGTATGGGAAGTTGCAGTTGGTGCAGATGCAGGGGCTCTGGAAGAAGCAGAACATTATGCAAAGGGAGTTGCAACAGGAGAAGTTCCATTTTTGTTAACTTCCTGTTGTCCATCTTGGTCTATGCTTGGAAAGAAATATTTTCCTGAAGTGATTGATCAGATTTCTAACGCATTAACACCAATGGTAGCAACAGCAAGAGCCGTCAAAGATGCAGAGCCAGATGCAAAGATTGTCTTTGTAGGCCCATGTGTAGCAAAGAAATTGGAAGCATCCAGAAAGTCTGTACGAAGTGAAGTTGATTTTGTTATTACATTTGAAGAACTTTCTGCAATGTTTGAGGCAAAAGAGATTGATTTTAATACCTATGATAAAGAAGAGGAATTAAACGATGCCTTTGGAGCAGGAAGAGGATATGCCGTAGCTGGTGGCGTTGCTGGAGCAATTGAGGCATGTATTAAGGAATATTATCCAGGTACTGAAATTAAAATCGATCATGTGGAAGGTCTTGCAGAATGTAAGAAGATGTTACTTCAAGCGAAAGCTGGAAGAAAGAATGGATATCTGATTGAGGGAATGGGATGTCCGGGCGGATGTGTTGCAGGAGCAGGAACGAATATTCCAATTGTAAAAGCAGGAGCACAGGTTAAGAAATTTGTGAAAGAAGCAGATGATTTTATTCCACCAAAAACAGCAAAATATTAAAAAAATAAAGAAATGAAATAGGGCAGTCAGAAATGGCTGTCCTATTTTCATTATGTCAGGGCTTGCGTATTTGGAAATTTAATTGTAAAATAGGTAAATAGTATGAAAAATTATAGGGGTGAAACATACGCAAGACAGAGAGGGAAAAATTCTATGGCGGCAAAAAGAACAAGAAAGAGAAAAACATCGGACAAAAAAAGTCAGGCAAAACAAAAAGACTTTGAGGCATTTTATAAAGAAATTGCGGTTTTGATTATGTTTGCCCTGTTTCTTTTTTTATTTTTAAGTAATTTTGGATGGTGTGGAGATATCGGAGATACAATCAGTTCTGTTTTGTTTGGTGTGTTTGGCACAGTTCAGTATGTGATTCCTTTGGTTGGCTTATTGCTTTCTTTGTTGTTAATTTCCAATGACTTTAGTAGTCTTTCCATGAAAAAATGTGTTTTTTCTATATTACTTTTATGTATGATAGCAACTGTTTTTCAAATGTTTCACTGTATTACATTAACAGACTTTGGTAAAGCATTTATCAATGGAAGTAAATACAGAGAAGGTGGAGGTGTTATTGGGACAGGAATTTGTTCTATCTTTTATAAAGAAACAGGAATTGCTGGGACAACGGTTGTTGTTCTTTTAATATCGATTATTTCCATAATTTTGATTACGGAGCGATCGTTATTTTCATTTTTACGAAAAGCAAGAAAATTAGCACTTTTTCTCAAAGTTGTTTGTGATAGACAAACTCAGAAATTAAGAGAAGATTTTGTAAAAAGGCGGGAGATAGCAGCAGAACAAAGGAAACAAAAAGAAGAAAAACCTAAAAAGTCAATGGCTAAAGGAAGGACGAAACTTCAAGGAAGAAAGAAGCAAAGAAAGACAAAGCAAGAACCTCAAAATGTTGGGAAGCTTGAGTTTCCGGATTTTGATCTTGGAAGACCAAGACCTGCGGATGCACAGCCGATGAAAAGGCAGCATACGAAACCGGAAACAGAATTTGATTTTTCACTTCCGGAGGAGGAAGAAAAGTTATTTGAGCCAAAAGTGTCAGATGCAATCATTCCTTCTGGTATGGAGCCAGAACGGAAAAGAAAAACGAGAGCAGAAAAAACATCTGTCACAAAAGTGCAAAACACAGGATCTGCAAAAAAAGATGGAACTTATGTATTTCCACCAACTTCGCTTTTACATAAAGGAAAGAATACTGGAGGAACAAATCAGAAGGAATTAAAACAAACGGCTTTGAAACTTCAGCAGACGCTTAAGGATTTTGGCGTGAATGTGACCATTACAGATATTAGCTGTGGCCCTTCGGTGACAAGATTCGAATTGCATCCGGAACAGGGAGTGAAAGTTAGTAAAATTGTTGGTCTTGCGGATGATATTAAATTAAGTCTTGCAGCGTCGGATATTCGAATGGAAGCTCCAATTCCTGGAAAATCAGCCATTGGAATTGAGGTTCCGAATAAAACAAATGAAATGGTAATGTTTCGTGAACTGATTGAGAATGATGAATTTAAAAATTATCCTTCGAATATTGCATTTGCGGTAGGAAAGAATCTGGCAGGACAGGTAATTGTCTCAGATATTGCAAAAATGCCTCATCTTTTAATTGCAGGAGCAACTGGATCTGGGAAATCGGTTTGTATCAATACACTGATTATGAGTATTTTATATAAGTCGAAACCGGAAGATGTCAAATTGATTATGATTGATCCAAAGGTTGTAGAATTAAGCGCTTATCAAGGTATTCCACATCTGTTGATTCCTGTTGTTACAGATCCAAAACAGGCATCCAGTGCTTTAAACTGGGCGGTAATGGAAATGGGAGAGCGCTATAAGAAATTTGCAGAAGTGAATGTTCGTAATTTAAAGGGTTATAATGACAAAGTGGAAGAATCCATAAAGAATGGAATGGAAGGTGAAGATTTCCAAAAACTTCCACAAATTATTATTATTATTGATGAGCTTGCAGATCTTATGATGGTTGCTCCAAGTGAAGTAGAAGATGCTATTGTTCGATTGTCTCAGCTTGCAAGGGCAGCTGGGATTCATTTGGTCATTGCAACACAGAGACCATCGGTAAATGTCATTACTGGATTGATCAAGGCAAATGTGCCATCAAGAATTGCATTTTCGGTATCTTCTGGTGTAGATTCTCGTACAATTATTGACATGAATGGTGCGGAGAAGCTGCTTGGAAAAGGAGATATGTTATTTTATCCTTCGGGATATCAAAAACCGATTCGTGTACAAGGTGCTTTTATCAGTGATGAAGAGGTCAGTGATGTTGTTTCATTTTTGAAAGAACATAATAGCGTACAGGAAGAAAAAGGTGTGTATGGATCAGATATTCAGGAAAAAATTCAGACAGCGGCTGTGAAAGCTGCATCGTCTGCAGAAAGAGATGAATATTTTGAAGATGCAGCAAAATTTATTATTGATAAAGACAAAGCATCGATTGCAAGCCTTCAGAGAGTTTTTAAAATCGGATTTAACCGGGCAGCTCGATTGATGGATCAGCTTTGTGAAGCAGGAATCGTCGGCGAGGAAGAGGGAACGAAACCAAGAAAGGTCCTTATGAGCCAGGAAGAATTTGAACAATATAAAGAAGAATATTTATAAAGAAAGGGTACATTATGAAGACAGATATTGAAATCGCACAGGAAGCAGAATTAAAACCAATCAAAGAAGTTGCAGCAAGCATTGGAATCAAAGAAGATGATCTTGAATTATACGGAAAGTATAAAGCAAAGTTTGAATCTGGTTTTATGGATGAAGTGAAAAACAATGAAGATGGGAAATTGGTACTTGTAACAGCAATTAACCCAACGCCAGCTGGAGAAGGAAAGACAACAACAAGTGTTGGTCTTGCCCAGGCATTAAATAAACTTGGAAAGAAATCCATTTGTGCTTTAAGAGAACCATCTCTTGGACCTTGCTTTGGAATTAAAGGAGGGGCAGCAGGAGGAGGATATGCACAGGTTGTCCCAATGGAAGATTTAAATTTACATTTTACTGGTGATTTTCATGCAATTACATCAGCAAACAACTTATTGGCAGCAATGATTGATAATCATATCCAACAGGGAAATGCATTAAATATTGATACAAGAGATATCGTTTGGAAACGATGCATTGATATGAATGATCGTGCATTAAGAAATATTGTGGTAGGTCTTGGACGTAAAGTTGATGGTGTTGTAAGAGAAGATCATTTTGTGATTACTGTAGCATCTGAAATTATGGCAATCTTATGTCTTGCAAATGATATGGAAGACTTAAAAGAACGTTTAGGAAGAATTATTGTTGCCTATAATATGGATAAGGAGCCAGTAACAGCAAAAGATATTAATGCGGTAGGTGCTATGGCAGCATTATTAAAAGATGCATTAAAACCAAACATGATCCAGACTTTGGAGCATACACCAGCATTTGTTCATGGTGGACCATTTGCTAATATTGCTCATGGATGTAACAGTGTTCAGGCAACAAAACTTGCATTAAAACTTTCTGACATTGCAATTACAGAGGCAGGGTTCGGTGCAGATCTTGGTGCAGAAAAATTTATGGACATCAAATGTCCAATGGCAGGATTAAAACCAGATGCTGTTGTTCTTGTAGCAACAGTACGTGCATTAAAATATAATGGTGGAGTTCCAAAAGATCAGTTAGGTGTAGAAAATATCGATGCTTTAAGCAAGGGAATTGTAAACCTCGAAAAGCATATTGAAAACCTGAAACAATTTGGTGTACCGGTTGTTGTTACATTAAATCAGTTTGTAACAGACAGTGAAGCAGAATTGAAATTCATCCAGACATTCTGTGAAGAAAGAGATTGTGATTTTGCATTATCACAAGTTTGGGAAAAAGGTGGAGAAGGTGGATTAGATCTTGCGAAAGCAGTCCTAAAGACACTGGAAAATAAAGAAAGCAATTATAAACAGCTTTATTCTTATGATGCAAGCATCGAAGAAAAGATTGAAACAATTGCAACAAAAATTTATGGAGCAGATGGTGTTGTTTATACACCTGCAGCAACACGTCAGAAAAAACGCCTGACAGAGCTTGGATTTGGTAATCTTCCAATTTGTATGGCAAAGAACCAGTATTCTTTATCTGATGATCCAAAGAAACTGGGACGTCCTAGTGGATTTGATATTACGATCCGTGAAATTTATGTCAATGCAGGGGCAGGATTCCTTGTAGCATTAACTGGTGATGTTATGACAATGCCAGGACTTCCAAAGAAACCGGCAGCAGAAGGTATTGATGTGAATAAAGAAGGTGTAATTACAGGATTATTTTAGGGGTTAAATAGAAATGAAAATACTTTTTATATCATTAGGTTGTGATAAAAACCTGGTAGACAGTGAGATGATGCTTGGTCTGCTGACAAAAAACGGATATACTTTAACAGATGATGAAACACAGGCAGATATTATTGTAATTAATACTTGTTGTTTTATTCATGATGCAAAAGAAGAAAGTATCAATACGATACTTGAAATGGCACAGTACAAAGACCAGAACCTAAAGGCTCTGGTCGTTGCTGGCTGTCTTGCAGAACGTTATAAGGATGAGATTTTAGAGGAAATTCCAGAAATCGATGCAGTTCTTGGAACGACTAGTTATGATGCAATCGTTGATGCGGTCAATGAAGCATTAAAAGGACAATCCTATGAACATTATGAAAGCATTGATTATTTGCCTGATAATTCTAAGGTGGATCGTGTGGTAACAACAGGAAGTCATATGGCATATTTAAAGATTGCAGAGGGATGTGACAAACGATGCAGTTACTGTATTATACCAAAGATTCGTGGGCATTTTAGAAGTGTTCCAATGGAAGAATTGCTAAGAGAAGCAGAAAGTTTAGCACAACAGGGAGTAAGAGAACTTGTCCTTGTAGCTCAGGAAACAACACTTTATGGAAAAGATCTAACTGGAAAGAAAGAACTGCCAACTTTGATCCACAATTTATGTAAAATTGATGGAATTGAGTGGATTCGTTTACTTTACTGTTATCCAGAAGAAATCAACGATGAATTGATTGAAGTGATTAAGACAGAAGAAAAAGTTTGTCATTACATTGATATGCCAATTCAACATAGTGAAAACAGGATTCTTCAAAGAATGGGAAGACGTACATCAAGAGAAGATCTTGTAGCAGTGATCCAGAAGCTTCGAAAGGAAATTCCAGATATTGCAATTCGTACGACGTTGATTACAGGATTCCCTGGAGAAACACAAAAAGATCATGAGGGGCTTTTAGAATTTGTTAAAGAATGTCGCTTTGAACGTCTTGGTGTTTTTACGTATTCACCGGAAGAAGGAACACTTGCAGCAGAATTTGAAGATCAAATTCCAGAAGAAGTGAAAGAAGAACGCAGAGATGAGATTATGACGTTGCAGCAAGAAATTTCCTTTGAGCATACACAAGAAATGGTTGGAAAAGTAGTCAAAGTTATGGTAGAGGGATATTTATATGAAGATGATATCTATATTGGAAGATCTTATATGGATGCGCCAAAAGTAGATGGCTGTGTTTTTATAAATTCTCAAGAAGAACTGATGACAGGAGACTTTGTATATGTTAAAATTACACAAGGAAGAGAATATGATATGATAGGAGAAGTGGATTATGAATTTACCAAATAAGTTAACCATTTTAAGGACATTAATGATACCGGTTTTTTTATTTTTCCTGATGACGAATGTCGTTGGACCTTATAGTAAATGGATCGCAGTCATTGTCTTTATTGTTGCAAGTCTTACAGACTTTTTAGATGGCCATATTGCCAGAAAGTATAATATGGTAACAAACTTTGGAAAATTTATGGATCCTCTGGCGGACAAATTACTTGTCTGCTCTGCAATGATCGCTTTGGTTGGAATGCATCGTTTATCTTCGGTTGTAGCGATCATTATCATTGCAAGAGAATTTATTATCAGCGGATTTCGTCTGGTAGCTTCTGACAATGGTGTTGTTATTGCAGCAAGCTACTGGGGAAAATTTAAGACAAACTTCCAGATGTTCATGATCATTATGTTGATTATTGATTTAGGAACAAAGACAGCGGTTATTATTGAAAATATTTTAATTGTAATTGCTGTTGCGCTGACAATTATATCCTTGATTGATTATTTAGTGAAGAATAAACAGGTATTATCAGAAGGGAAATAAACATTTATGACAGCAGAAATTATTTGCGTTGGAACAGAAATCTTACTAGGAAATATCGTAAATACAAATGCTGCTTACTTATCAGAACGCTTAGCCTCTTTAGGCATAAGCGTTTTTTTTGAAACAACAGTAGGCGATAATCCACAAAGATTAGAGGAAGTTATTCATACAGGATTGAAACGGTCAGATATTTTAATTCTTTCAGGTGGACTTGGACCGACAAAAGATGATTTGACAAAAGAAATCGCAGCAAAAGCCTGCGGGCAGAAATTAATACAAGATGAAAAGGCATTAAAGAAACTGAAAGATTATTTTGCAGAAACAAAACGTCCAATGACAGAAAATAACTTAAAACAGGCAATGGTTCCGGAAGATTGTACCGTGCTTTACAATGACAACGGAACAGCACCAGGTATGATCCTTCATGCATCGGAAGGGAAAAAAGTTGTTCTTCTTCCAGGACCTCCAGCAGAATTAATCCCAATGTTTCATAATCAGGTAGAACCAATCTTAAAAAAATTACAGCCTGGAATTCTTTATTCTAAAGTAGTAAAAATAGACTGTATGGGAGAAAGTGCTGTAGAGACAGAAATTCTTGATCTTATTGAAAAACAGACCAATCCAACCGTTGCTCCATATGCAAAAACAGGAGAAGTTCATTTAAGGGTTACTGCAAAAGCAGAAACAGAAGAAGAAGCAAAAGAGCTTGTAAAACCAACCGTGGAAGAGTTAAAAAGACGATTTGGTTATAAGATTTATACGACAGAAAGTGATGTAACATTAGAAGAGGTTGTGGTAGAAACTTTGGCAAAAAGAAATTATACGATTGCGGCAGCGGAGTCCTGTACGGCTGGTTTATTTACTGGACGTCTTGTGAATGTGGCAGGAGCTTCTGATGTTTTAAATGAAAGTTTTATTACCTATGCAAATGAGGCAAAAATGAAATATCTTGGAGTCAAAGAAGAAACTTTAAAAACTGTCGGAGCTGTTTCAGAGCAGACCGCAAGACAAATGGCGGAAGGTGTGACAAAAACAGCTGGTTCGGATGTCGGTGTTGGAATTACTGGTCTTGCAGGTCCGGGGGGAGAAACAGAAGAAAAAAAAGCGGGGCTTGTTTATATTGGTGTTTCTATTCACGGAGTAACAAAAGTAAATAAATATCAATTGAAGGGAAATCGCCAGAAAGTACGAGAAGCAGCAGTTAGTCGTGCTATGACGATGGTCCGTCTTGCTCTGAAAGAGGAAAATGAAAAATAATCGAACAAACATTCACACGAACACTTGTTTTTGCCTGCGTGTTATGATATACTGAGAATACGAATTGATAGAGAATATTTTATTTTGAATATAAAAGGAGGCTCGTTTTTTTTATGAAGCAGGAAGAAAAATTAAAAGCCCTTGATGCGGCTCTTGTAAAAATTGAAAAGGATTATGGAAAAGGGTCTGTCATGAAACTCGGTGATTATCAGGCGGATCGTACCATTGATGTGACTCCGACAGGTTCTATTAGTCTTGATATTGCTCTTGGTGTCGGAGGAGTCCCAAAGGGACGTATTATCGAGATTTATGGGCCAGAGTCTAGTGGTAAGACAACAGTTGCTCTTCATATGGTAGCAGAGGTGCAAAAACGTGGTGGAATTGCTGGATTCATTGATGCAGAGCATGCGCTTGATCCAGTTTATGCAAAAAATATTGGTGTTGATATTGATAATCTTTATATTTCACAGCCAGATACGGGAGAGCAGGGACTTGAGATTACAGAAACTATGGTAAGATCTGGAGCTGTGGATATTATTATTGTTGACTCTGTCGCAGCACTTGTTCCAAAGGCAGAGATTGATGGAGATATGGGAGATTCCCATGTTGGTTTACAAGCTAGATTGATGTCACAGGCATTGAGAAAACTGACTGGTGTTGTAAGCAAATTTAATTGTACGGTTGTCTTTATCAATCAGCTGCGTGAAAAAGTTGGTGTCATGTTTGGAAATCCTGAGACAACAACCGGTGGACGTGCATTGAAGTTTTATTCTTCTATTCGTTTGGATGTGCGAAGAATTGAAACATTAAAGCAGGGTGGAGAAATGATCGGAAACAGAGTTCGTATTAAGGTAGTGAAAAATAAAGTAGCACCGCCATTTAAACAAGCAGAATTTGATATTATGTTTGGAAAAGGAATCTCAAAATTTGGAGATATCCTAGATCTTGCAGCAGATGCAGATATTATTCATAAAAGCGGTGCATGGTATGCATATCAGGATGAAAAAATCGGACAAGGAAGAGAAAATAGTAAAAAATATTTGGAAGAACATCCAGAGATTGCAAAGACAGTTGAACATGCCATCCGTGTACACTATGGATTGATTGATGAAGAGGAAGTAAAAGATGAGGCTTCTTCTGAAACAAAAGAAACAGATAAGGCTCAGCAGAAATGATTTTGACGAGGCTGGAAGAAGCAGGAAAAAAGCAGGTAAGGGTATTCCTTGATGAGGAGAGTTTTTGCCTGCTTTATCAAAACGAATGTCGTAAACTTCATTTAAAAGAAGAAATGGAAATTACACAGGAAGTATTTGAGGAACTTCATGAGATGCTTTTGCATCGTGCAAAGTTAAAAGCAATGTCACTTTTAAAATATTGTGATCGAACAAAGAAAGAATTGCAGGAGCGTCTTCTTAGGTTGGAATTTCCAGAATTTATTATAGAAGAAGCAATTTTATATGTGGAGTCTTATGGATACATCAATGATGAAGAATATGTGAGAAAATATTTAGAGTACAGAGGGAGTAACAAGAGTCGACGACAAATTTGCCAAGAATTAAAGCAAAAAGGAATTGCAGATTGTTTGTTGGAATATGCTTTTGATACATTGGAATATGATGAAGATTATATTTTAAGAACCCAAATAGAGAAAAGAATTCGACAAAAAGGTCCGATCACAAGGGAAAATTTTCAAAAATATTATGCTTATTTCGCCAGGAAAGGATTTCCTGGAGGACATATTGTTCAGTTATTAAAGGAATATCAACAGTAAAATCATACGATAATATTAAGAAAATCTAAAAAAAATATAAACAATAGAAAAATTCATTGATAATTGTCTGAAAACGATATATAATCCGAAATGAAGGGTGTAAGTAAATAATGAACAGACAATTACCAAGAAGGAGTATTTGTTTATATGAGAAAGAAATCACATATTTCACTGGCTGGACAGATTATGGATTCACTGGAATTAGGAGATGTTTTTGATTACAGGCTTCCGTTTTATGTAGGAAGTATCTGGCCGGATTGTAGGCCTTCTTTTGTAACAACGCCCCATAAGTTTGATGTAACTTATGAAGATATCGAAAAACAGCTGAAGAAGTTTATTGCCACATATAACCCAGAGCAGGGAATGAATATGAGAAACTGTGCAAAACTCGGAGTGATCATTCATTATATGGCAGACTACTTTACGTTTCCGCATAATAGTCATTATGATGGAAATGTCAAAGATCATTGTTATTATGAAAGAGATTTAAAACATGCAATGAGAGCCTTCCTTAAGACACAGGAGGCAGCAGAAATTAAAGAAAATGTTGCCGCATATGATTCCGTAGAAGAACTATCTTCTTATATAAGAAGCATTCATAATAGTTATATGGAATTTAAACACAATGTCCAGGAAGATATTCGTTATATCGTATACGTGTGTACGACCGTTGTAAAAAGTGTACTGAAGATGGTAAAACAGGCATTTCAGCCAATTACTACGGCAATTCAGTATGTATAAAGAAACAACAAGAGAAGAATCAAGGGAACAGAAAGAAATTTCTGTTCCTTTTTTATGTTTTTAAGGATTAAGAGCGGGTATTAAAAGATATGTTCTTATTTTTTCTGCCTATAGGATGAAAAATTTCCTTAAAATGGGGATAACTAAAGAAGGAGGTTTTTTATTTTATGATGAGAAGAAAAAAGGAACATGGAATACGAAAAGTTTTGTTTTTATTCTTTTTTATTGCCTTGCTTCTTTTTGGATTGGAAGAAGCTGCTTATCGGCAGTATCTGAAAATGAATCAAGTGGGTACAACAAAGGCAGTGAATTATAGCATAGGAAAGAAAAATCAAATGCAAAAAGATCATAAAGCATCTTTAGAGATGAGAGCAAAGAAAGAAGAAATTTCTTTCAAAGATTATCCACAAAAATTGAAAGATCTTTATAAAAAAAATCCAGAGGCCAGACAATTTGTTTTAAATTATCCAGGAGAAAAGAAAAATATTGGAAAAAATAAGGCAATTCATTTGGAAAAATATACGAAAACTCATAAAGTGCCACGATTATTGCAATGGGATTCAAGATGGGGATATGAACCCTATGCTGGAGCATACATTGCAACTTCAGGATGTGGACCAACTTGTCTTTCTATGGTTGCCATTTATTTAACTGGAAATCCGAAATATAATCCACGCTGGATGGCAGAGTTTTCAAAGAAAAATGCATATTTTGTGAATGGACATGGATCCAAATGGAGCTTAATTTCACAAGGAGCCCGACAACTGGGGTTACAGGCAAAGGGAATTTCTAAAAATCAACCAAATAAAACTATAATAAAAAAATTAAAAGAGGGATATCCGATTATCTGTGTTGTTGGTCCTGGAGACTTTACAGATACTGGCCATTTTATTGTTATGAGCGGATATCAAGATGGAAAAATTAAAGTTGAAGATCCTTATAGTAGAAAAAATAGTAAAAAGTTATGGAATCTGGATCGACTAAAGTCACAAATAAAAAGCATGTGGATTATGAGTTTGTAATAGTTATATTTAACTTTATTATTACAATGCGATATACTGGCTATTAAGAATTCCACATAAAGTAAATAGATGTAGATTGCTGCTTTTAGCTTTCGTAGAATTTGATACAAAAGAATTTTATAGTATAGGAGAAGTTTATGATTTATCTGACGGAATTAAAAAAACAAATACAAAGAAAACAACTTTGGATGATTTTCCTCTTTTTTCTTTGTGTTGTTTTTTTTGACTTTTATTTGACTTGTAAGTATTATCAGGGAAAACCATTATCACAAATACCTTCTGCAAGTGATGTCATTATTATATGGAATAGTTATGATGGTTCCATAGGAGATCTTTTTTTTCGTAGTTTTATTTTTATTTTGATTATTTGTCTTATTGGGTCTGACACTTTTTATTTAGAAAAAGAGGCAGGATTGCAAAATTTTATCTTTACGAGAATATGTCGGGAACATTATATTTTAGCCCAGGCAGCAGCAGTGATGACGGTTGTGTTTGGAATTACTTTTCTTACGATTGTAGTTAGTCAAATTCTTGCATGCATGGCATTTCCGATTCAAGGATATACGGTGCGTGACCTTATTGCTTATAATTCTTTGCTTAAGACACCAGGCTATGTGTTGTCAGGATTAAGAGCAGTCTCTCCATATTTAAATAATATTGTTTATGCATGCTTGTGGGGAATGGTAGCAGCAGTTTTTGCGCTATTTTCGTATGCCTTGGGATTTTTATACCATGCAAAACGGTACGTTCTTTTATTGGTACCAGCAATTATTTTTTTAGTTTATGATATTTTAATTTCAGAACTATTATCAAAATTTTCGGGAAATTTTGTTTTAGAGGCGTTAGACATTAATCTTTTGACGAGAAATGGTGTTGGAAGTGGATTTGTCTATGGTGGTATTTTATTTGTATTAACAGGGATAAGTTGTTTGTTTATATGGAAAGGCTTGCGTGATGATCAGAAATTATTATAAAAAACATATTGCTCTTGGGGTTTTATTTTTTGTGATTGTATTTGGACTTGTTTTTATAAACTTAGAAGGCACAAGTCATGATTTTTATTGGATCTTATACAATCGTTCTTATGCGACAATTTTATATATTCCATTGTTTTTTGGTGGAATGATATGGCTTTTCTCTGATTTTTTTTTTCAGAATGTATGGTTCGATATGTTACAAAAATCAGAATGCTGGAAAAATATATGGAACGAATCGTTCTTTTTTCTTTGTATTATGCTGGTTTATTTTTAACCGCAAATTTGTTTTTGCAGGAAATTTTAAAAATTCCCATTTTTCAAATAAAGAAAAATATTGGAATGGATTGTATGATTCTTTTTTTCTTGCAAGTCATTGGATGGTGTCTTCTTGGACTTCTATTTTTTCTATTGTTTTTGTGGATCCGTCATTTTGCAGTAGTATGGGGAGCTCTTGTTGTTTTCTTGGTGTTGCTCACAAGTTTTGGAGAAACTTTTGCCGAATCGTCTATCGTTCGATATGTGGTTAGTCCGTATCATATGATGTATCAGTATTCGCTTATGAAATCGCAAATGATTCCTTTGAAAGTTTTTATATTTGCAGTGATTTTTTGCTGCCTTTTGAGTATTATCATATGGTTATCATTAAAAAGCAGAGATATGTTAATGAGAGGGGAATAAGATGAAACGAAAGTTTTTTTTGCTTGCTATTTGGCTTGCTGCTTGTTGTTGGTTATTATCAATTGAAATGGCAGGATCTAAATTATCTTTTTCAGAACAGTTTGCGGAAACCTATGGAGTCATTATTTTAAATTCCAGTGCTGAATTTCTAGCTTCTTTTATCCGTTGGATTTTGCCGCAGGTGATTTTCTGTGAATTTCTTGGAAACATAGTAGAAGAAGAATTATATACCGTGCTTCCTTATATTTTGACGAGAACTAATCGAATAAAAAAATTTTGGATGAAAGTTTATGGAAAATTAATTTTAATTACGAGTGGTTTTGTAATATGGTATTTGCTATGTTTTCAAATGATTACAGCTATCCAGACCTCAGGGAAAAATGATCATCATTTTATGATTATGATCTTATGGGGAATATATCAGGTTTTATGTGTTGTATTGGTAAATGCGTGGACTGCATATTTTCCAACGATTTATGGAATATCAGGTCTTTTTTTGGCAGAACTATTTTTCTGGTTTTTGCAGAAATGTGCAGAGAGTGGGCTGATTTTGAAAGAAATTTCTTATGTTCTTCCTGTTCGTTCTGTTTGGTTTTCGAATGGAAGTGAGCAGATGCCGAAAGAACTTCGTGGAATGATTCTATTCGCTTTGTTTATTTTAGCCGTGATTGTATTTGATATAAAAAGGAAAAAAGATATTTTATAAAGGGGAAACATTATGGAAGTTAAATTAAATCATATTTCAAAAAAATTAAAAAGTACGGTGATTTTAGACCAGATCAATTTGGAGTTTCGATCTGGGGTAATTTATGGAATTCATGGGAGAAATGGTTCTGGAAAAACTATGTTACTTCGTATGATTGCAGGATTGATTCATCCAAGCGAAGGAGAAGTTGTGATAGATGGAAAAGTATTACATAAAGATATTGATTTTCCACAAAGTGTTGGTGTTATGATTGAAACACCAGATTTCTGGAAAAATTATACAGGTAAAAAAGTCTTACTAACCTTGGCATCGATTAAAAAAGTCATAGGAATAAAAGAAATCGAAGAAGTTCTTGTAAGAGTTGGTTTGGATCCAAAAGATCGAAGAAGTATTCGTAAATATTCTCTTGGAATGAGACAGAGACTTGGAATTGCACAAGCAATTATGGAACATCCAGATCTGTTGCTTTTAGATGAACCAACAAATGCATTAGATAAATCTGGTGTTTTTATGGCAGAAAAGATCTTTCGAGAAGAAGCCGAGAGAGGTGCTATTGTGATTATTGCGAGTCATAATATGCAAGATCTGGAAATGTGCGACTGTTTGATTGAAATGGACGCGGGTAAAATTTATAGTATGGAAGGAATTTAGAATGAAAAAGAAAAAGATTCTATTTATTTGTATTTTTTTTCTTTGTCTTTTGCTTGCATTTGTATGGGCTTTTTCTTATGGAAATCAGGTAAAGAAAAGTTTTAAAGATAATGTAGAATTCGATCATTATTTAAACAAATATGGAAAGAATTTGAGGGTAATGAATGGAGCATATCCTTATGATAAAGAGTACGATCTGTATGGAGCTGATGAAGCAATCAAAAAACAAGAAGATTTGGATAAGAAATCAGATGTTATTGTTCGGGTAAAATTGGTATCAAATTTTAAACGAAAAATTTATGAAGAATGTATTCTTTCAAAAGTTAAAATTATAAAGAATTATAAAGGAGATCGAAAAAAGGGAGAGGAAATTTCTGTGTTTGAACCGGTCAACTGTACGGGTATGGGAAATCCAATGTTGTGTTGGGAAGGGTATACCCCTATGCAGCAAGGAGAAGAATATCTTCTATTTTTAAAATCAATAAAAGATTCACATTTTGGAAATGGCCGATATATATATCTTCCGGTTAGTTTGACTTATGCCAAATATAGAGCAGATTATGGATTTCCAAAATTATGTTCAGCAAAACAGATTGGTGAGGAATCAAAAGTCGAAGATCGTAAGATGAAATATGTAAATATAAAAGACCAAGAAGTTTTGATTTGTGATAAAGAAATATACAAAGATTATATAAATTATAAAAAATATGTGATCTTGAAGTATAAAAAATAAAAATTTATGAGGTGTATAAAAAATTTGTAAGGAAAAATCTTGAAATCACCACGAAATTATAATAAACTAACGTTTGGTAAAAAATGATGCAATTTAAAAGTTGGTGGAGAATAACGGATGAACATTGTAATTTGTGATGATGAGAAAAGCACTTGTGATATGTTGACTTTTAGTGTCAAACAGTACGAGGAAAAGCATAATGTAAAAATAAATCTGCAGATATTTTATCGGGGAGATTCCTTGATAGAATATCTGTTTTCAAATGAGAAGATTGATATCTTATTTTTGGATATTGAATTACCAGGGAATAATGGGATTGAAATTGGAAAATGCATCCGAGAAAGATTAAAAAATGAACAGATGTTTTTGATTTACATATCCTCTCATGAACAATATGCAATGGAATTATTTCAAAATCGTCCATTGGACTTTTGGGTTAAACCAATAGAAAAACAAAGAATATGGGAGAAGCTTGACTATATTTTCAACATGACAGAAAAAAGTCAAGTCTTTTTTGAGTACAAAAATAAAGGGAGCCTCCTTAGAATTCCATATAAAAATATTTTATATTTTCAAAGTAACGGAAGGAAAATAGAAATTATAACGACTTATGGGAGAGAACATTTTTATGGAAAATTAGATAATGTAGAGAAAAAAATCCCAAGAGATTTTTTTATAAGAATTCATAAATCTTATATTATTAATGATTTGTATGTTGCAAGGTATGATTATGAACGGATTGTTATGACCAATCATGATGTTTTAAGTATTAGTAAAAAATATCGAGTAATGGTTCGACATCAGATTCTGGAAAAAGAGGAATTTCTATGATGGAATTATTAATAGGAATGAGTGCTAATATATTAAGCACTTATGGAATAAAACGTTTTATAGAAATTTTTCTGAAAAATGCAGAATATCGATTTCGATATCCAATGGTATTATATACACTTTATTGGTTAATGACCTGTATTTCTTATGAGTTTTCATTTCCAATATTAAACTTTTGTATAAATTTGATTGGATTAATGATTGTTTTAGCTCCATATAAGATTTCATTGGGAAAGAAGGTCATTATAGCATTGCTTGTTTTAGTAATTTATTCTATGTTAGATATTGCAGTAGTTATATTTTTTGTGCAGCCTTATTTTTATGGAAAAGATATCCCTAATATTTATAAGTGGCTGGACAGTATATCTTTAATTTTATTAACAGAAGTCTTGAAAAAAATTGTCTTTTTTAAAAATGATGTTGAATTGCCTCAACGATTTTGTTGTGCATTAATGAGTATACCGTTTGCAAGTATAATTTTAACTTCTTATATGATGAAATCAAATAATATTAATACAAAAGGTGCTTTTATTTTAGCAATTGACTTATTAATCATTAATATTTTGATTTTTTATTTATATTATTATTTGGCCAAATTTTATATACAAGCCAAAGAAAAAGAAGTTTTGCAACAAATGATAGTTGCATATAAGTATCAATTGGATGTAATGCAGCAATCTCAAAATCGTCTTCGAGCATTACGACATGATTTAAAACATCATATATTAGAATTATCGGCAATAGCGAAAAGAGAACATCAAGATGTTATTGAAAATTATTTGAAACAGATGCAAGATTTTATGTTAAATCCAAAGGAATATGTATCTACGGGAAATCATGACTTAGATGGGGTTGTGAATTATTATATGAGAAAAGCAGAAGAAGTTTTAGATAAAGTTACGATTGACGTGAAATTACCAGAACGTAATGGAGAAGAAAATTTTTATTTGTGTATGATTCTTGGAAATTTATTAGATAATGCAATTGAAGCTTCTGTACATTCGACGGAAAAATATTTAAGATTTTCTATGAAAGAAAAAAAAGGATTTTTGTTGATTGGATTAGAAAATAGTTACTTAGGAAATATTAAGGAAAAAGATGGGCACTTTTATACAAAAAAGAAACATCAGCAAACACATGGCATTGGAATAGAAAACGTAAAGAAAATAGTAGCAATGTTGGATGGAGAAATGCAAATTAATTATACGGAAGGTCGATTTCAGGTACATGTGATCTTATATATAAAAAGATTAGCAAATAGGAATTAAGATATATTGTTCTATTTTTGTCAATAACCTAGGCTATTTTTGGAAAATATAAAAAATTATATGAAAAATTTGGTATGATAATTTTGTCAATAAAAAAGATATTTTTGGAAAGGAGATTTGATTTATGAGAGTAGTAAGCAAATGTCGAGAAATAGGAATTTTATGGGCAAAGAAAACAGCAGAAAAAGAGGCTAACCGTGCATGTCCATACATAAGCTATCAGGCAAAATTACCAAAGAGTGTCAAAGAGTTAAAAAAGCATAATTAATAAAAGATAGGTGGATAGGATATGGAAAAATTTCTGGATTGTGCCACGGATAAAATTCTTAATTATCTGGCACCAAAGGAAACAGAATATGAGGTTGTTGCTTATGGTGTTCATCAGCTGATTAGTGGGGGCTTTCAGTTTGTGTCAGCATTTGTGTTTTCTCTTTTGTGGAGACAACCACTTTTTTTCCTGATCTTATTTATACACTTTATGATTCTTCGTCCTTATGTCGGAGGATTTCATGCAGAAACAGAAAGAAACTGTTATTTAAGCTCTATGATTGCGTTAAATTTAGTTCTTGCTGTGAGATGTTTTTGCCAGATTAACATCTGGTTTTATTTGGCAACAGGCAGTGTAAGCAGTGTGATTCTTTTTTTATTCTCACCTGTTGAGAATAATGTAAATCCGTTGGAAAATCAGGAAAAAGAAAAGTATGGAAAAAGAGCAAGAATCATAACGGTACTGTTTTTCATAGAGATGCTGCTTGCCTTTTCGTTCAATATGGGGGTATTGTATGAAAGCATCAGCGTCGGCCTGTTTTTGATAGGCGTTCTTATAATTGCTGGAAAAATAAAATACAATTAGTAAAGTTTTGCATGAGAGAAATGTCCTGTAAACTGAGATGATCAGTTTACAGGATTTTTTAAGATAGAAAAATGAGGAAAAAATGGCCAAGGCAGAGATCATTTATAAATATGATAAAAACAAAAAGGAAAGTTTATATAGAGAAGATATTGATATTTTGTGTGATGGTGGAGTTCTAACAAAAATTCGATAAATTTGAGCGAAGTTCCTCTTGTATTTATAAAATTTTGTATTTATAATTAATATTTGAATCCTGAAAAATAGTAGGATACAGATGAAAGAAAGGTTATGAAGATAATGCAAGAGATGAATGTTTCATATAAACAATTAAAAGAGTTACCGAAGGAAAGTTATCAGCTTTTGGATATGAGGGATGAATCGAATACAGCCTATGGGATGATCCCTGGGGCAATGGCAGTGGCTGAGGATGAGCTTTTTTCTAAGGCAAAGGAAGTCATTGACGAGAAAAAGAAACCGATTATTTATTGTACAAAAGGTATTTTTAGTAAAGAGGCAGCAGAAAAATTAAGAGAAGAAGGACTGGAAGCTTTTAGTTTGGAAGGTGGTTATACTGGCTGGCTGTTATCTTTGATGAAAGATGAGCAGGAACAGGAAGAAAAGAAGACAAAGCAGGAGCCAGAAAAGGGAAAGAAGAAGGAACTGACAAGAACACAGGAAATTGAGAAGAGCATTCGTAAAAAGTTTCATAAACAGTTATTTTCTCGTTTTGTAAAGGCAATTAAGACCTATGATCTTGTGCAGGAGAATGATAAGATTGCAATTTGTATTTCTGGTGGAAAAGATTCCATGTTGATGGCAAAATTATTTCAGGAATTAAAACGACATAATAAATTTCATTTTGATCTTGTTTTTCTTGTGATGGATCCGGGATATAATGAGATGAATCGTAAGATTATTGAGAATAATGCAAAATTGTTAGATATTCCTATTACGGTTTTTGAATCTGATATCTTTGATGCTGTCTATGAAATTGAAAAATCACCGTGCTATCTTTGTGCAAGAATGCGTCGTGGTTATCTTTACAGCAAGGCGAAAGAACTTGGATGTAATAAGATTGCGCTTGGTCATCACTATGATGATGTGATTGAGACTATTTTGATGGGAATGCTTTATGGAGCGCAGGTACAGACGATGATGCCAAAACTTCATAGTACAAATTTTGAAGGAATGGAATTGATCCGCCCAATGTATTTAATTCGTGAAGATGATATCAAACGTTGGAGAGATTACAATGGATTACATTTTATTCAGTGTGCATGTAAATTTACGGATACTTGTACGACATGTAACCCAGATGGTGTGGCAAAATCCAAACGAATGGAAGTCAAACAGTTAATTGCCAAAATGAAAGAAATCAATCCATATGTAGAATCAAATATTTTTAAGAGCGTAGAAAATGTAAATTTAAAAACGATTGTTGCCTATAAAAAAGATGGAGTGAAACATTCTTTCCTTGATACCTATGATGATCAGAAATAATGCAAAATAAAGAAACACAGAGGTTGAGTAATCTTCCTCTGTGTTTCTTATTTATTATAAGAAATATTAATCTTCTTCAGAAATTTCTACAACCTGACGTTTTCTTGCGTCCGCATCGTTTTCAAGATATTCGTCATAAGTACATTCTTTGTCTATCAATCCGTTTGGTGTGATTTCCATAATACGGTTTGCAGTTGTCTGTACAAACTGGTGATCTTGAGAAGTAAATAATAAAGCTCCGCTGAAATCCTTTAATGCTTCATTTAATGCAGTGATAGATTCCATATCCAGATGGTTGGTTGGTTCATCTAACATCAGGATATTAGCTCCGCTGATCATTAATTTAGATAACATACAGCGAACTTTTTCACCTCCGGATAAAACACCTACTTTTTTCAAAGCATCTTCACCAGAAAAGAGCATACGTCCTAAGAATCCGCGGACAAAAGTTGCATCTTTATCTTCAGAATATTGTGTCAGCCATTCAACAATGGTTTCATCTTGACTAAAGTCTTTGGTATTATCTTTTGGAAAATAAGACTGCGTTGTAGTTACTCCCCATTTATAGGTACCAGAATCCGGTTCCATTTCTCCAGAAAGAATTTTAAATAAAGTAGTGGCAGCCAGAGTGTTTGGTCCGACAAAAGCAATTTTATCAGTTGGTTTCATTAAGAAAGAAATATTATCAAGTACTTTAACACCATCGATCGTTTTTGACAGATTTTCAACGAGAAGAGCATCATTTCCAATTTCACGGTTTGGCTTGAAGTTGATGTAAGGGTATTTACGGCTAGATGGTTTTAATTCATCTAACTGAATTTTATCAAGTGCTTTCTTTCTGGAAGTTGCTTGTTTTGATTTAGAAGCATTCGCACTGAATCTTGCGATAAAGTCCTGCAACTCCTTCATTTTTTCTTCTTTCTTTTTGTTAGCTTCTTTCATCTGTTTGGTGAGAAGCTGGCTGGATTCATACCAGAAATCATAGTTTCCGGAGAATAGCTGAATTTTTGCATAGTCAATATCCGCGATATGAGTACAGACCTTATTTAAGAAATATCGGTCATGGGATACAACGATAACGGTATTGTCAAAATTGATCAGGAATTCTTCCAGCCAATAAATAGCGTCAAGATCTAAATGGTTCGTTGGCTCGTCAAGAAGTAAAATATCTGGATTTCCGAATAAAGCCTGTGCAAGTAAAACTTTGACTTTTTGAGAACCATTTAAGTCAGCCATTTTCATGTAATGAAGTTCATTTGAAATTCCAAGCCCATTTAATAAGGTAGCGGCATCGGACTCAGCTTCCCATCCATTCATATCTGCAAATTCACCTTCAAGTTCGCTGGCACGGATTCCATCTTCGTCTGTAAAATCTTCTTTTGCATAAATTGCATTTTTTTCTTGCATAATTTCGTAAAGACGCTGATTTCCCATCATGACAGTATCAAGAACGATATGGTCATCATACTGATAATGATCCTGTTTTAATACGGACAGACGCTGTCCCTGTGTCATAGACACGTCTCCCTTGGAAGGTTCAATCTCTCCGGAAAGAATTTTAAGGAAGGTAGACTTTCCGGCACCGTTGGCTCCAATTAGACCGTAGCAGTTGCCTTCGGTAAATTTGATGTTAACATCTTCAAACAAAGCGCGTTTTCCTAAACGCAGAGTTACATTATTTGCCTGTATCATAGAATAACCTTTCTGTTTTGTTAAAAATTAAGTGATTCTTTTATATTTTACAGAAAAACCAGAGATTTTCAAGGGAAAATCAAAGAAAAGTTATATTGTGCAAGGAAAAATACTTGACAAGAGGGATTGGATTTTGTAAACTAACACATGGTAAAGGAAAAATGCTTTACAGGAGTGTCAGATGGAAAGAATCGTAGAACAGAATTTATTGTATGATTTTTATGGTGAACTTTTAACGAAACATCAGAAAGATATTTACGGTGAGCATGTACTCAATGATATGACGCCGAGTGAGATTGCGGCAGATTACGGGATTACAAGACAGGCTGCCTATGATATGATCCGACGATGCAATAAGATCCTGGAAGATTACGAGCAGCGTCTTCATCTGGTGCAGAAGTTTTTAAAGACAAAGGAAAAGGTGAAGGAGATTCACGCTTTATCAAAAAGAATTCTTCGGGAAGAGAAAAAAGATCAGATGGAGAATGATATAAAACAGATAGAATTTGTTTCCAATAAGATTTTGGAAGATTTATAAACGAGGTGAATCTATGGCATTTGAAAGTTTATCAGAAAAACTTCAAAACGTATTTAAGAATTTAAGAAGCAAAGGACGCCTGACAGAGGATGATGTCAAGACAGCAATGAGAGAAGTAAAACGAGCGCTTTTAGAAGCCGACGTTAACTTCAAAGTTGTAAAGACGTTTGTCAAATCTGTGCAGGAGAGAGCCATTGGACAGGATGTTTTAAATGGATTAAATCCAGGTCAAATGGTTATTAAGATTGTAAAAGAAGAGATGGAAGCACTCATGGGTTCTACCATGACAGAGATACAGCTTCGTCCTGGAAATGAAATTACAGTTATTTTAATGGCAGGTCTTCAAGGAGCCGGTAAAACGACAACTTGTGCAAAACTTGCAGGACAGTATAAGAAAAAAGGAAAACGCCCGCTTTTGGTTGCATGTGATGTATATCGTCCAGCGGCGATCAAACAGCTGCAGGTAAATGGAGAAAAAGTTGGGGTTCCTGTTTTTACTATGGGAGATAAGCAAAATCCAGTCGATATTGCAAAGGCTGCGGTAGAGCATGCTCATAAGAATGGTAATAATATCGTAATTCTGGATACTGCTGGCCGTCTTCATGTAGATGAAAACATGATGACAGAGCTTGTGGAAATTAAGAAGAATGTAGACGTTTATCAAAGCATTCTTGTTGTAGATGCCATGACTGGTCAGGATGCGGTTAATGTAGCCAAGGAATTTAATGATAAGGTTGAAATTGATGGAATCATCATCACGAAAATGGATGGTGACACAAGAGGTGGTGCAGCACTTTCCATTCGTTCTGTAACTGGAAAACCAATTTTATATGTAGGTATGGGAGAAAAGCTTGAGGATCTTCAGCAATTTTATCCAGACCGTATGACAAGCCGAATCCTTGGCATGGGAGATGTTCTTTCTCTGATCGAGAAAGCGGAAGCGACGATCAATGAAGAAGATGCATTAAAAATGACAGAGAAGCTTAAGAAGGCAGAATTTGATTTTAATGATTTTCTGGATCAGATGGATCAGATGAAGAAGATGGGTGGATTATCTAATTTGTTATCAATGATTCCTGGTGTTGGAAATAAGATGCAGGGGCTTGATATTGATGATAGTATGATGGATAAGACAGCCGCAATCATTTATTCCATGACGAAAGAAGAAAGAGCAAATCCAAAATTGATTAATGCTTCAAGAAAGAGAAGAATTGCAGCAGGAGCAGGAGTTCCGCTTACAGAAGTGAATCGCCTATGCAAGCAGGTTCAAAATCAGAAACAGATGATGAAGCAAATGTCAGGTATGTTAGGTGGCAAAGGTGGTAAAAAAGGTGGGTTTAAATTACCTTTTTAAACCTTAGTTATATATTTTAATTATTATGTCAATTATTTAAATTTATGGAGGTAGAAAAAATGGCAGTAAAAATGAGATTAAAGAGAATGGGACAGAAAAAGGCTCCTTTTTATAGAGTAGTTGTTGCAGATTCTAGATCTCCTAGAGATGGAAAATTTATCGAAGAAATTGGAACTTATGATCCAAATCAGGATCCTAGCGTGATCAAATTTGATGAAGAAGCAGCTAAAAAATGGTTATCTACAGGTGCTCAGCCTACAGATACAGTAGCAAAATTATTAAAAGCTGCAGGAATCGAAAAATAGTCAATAGTCAAAGTTAGGAGGCACGCATGAAGCATCTGTTGGAAGTGATTGCAAAAGCCCTCGTTGATCAGCCGGATAAAGTAACGGTTACAGAAAAAGAGACAGAAGATACTATTGTTCTCGAACTTCATGTTGCAGAAGGTGACATGGGAAAAGTAATTGGAAAGCAGGGACGTATTGCAAAGGCAATTCGTACGGTTGTAAAAGCTTCGGTTGACAAAGGTGACAAGAAGATTGTCGTAGACATTCAATAAAATTAAAAGCTCACAAACCAGAAATTGGTTGTGAGCTTTTTTAATTTTAATCATATTTTATGTGATCTATGGATCTTATTTCCTTGGAGGAATATCTTGAATTTCTGGGAGATCCAGTTTTTTAGAGTTATCGAAGAGTCCAAGGATATGAGTTAGGGAATCTTCTAATTCTTTTTCGATATCCTCCAATTTATCTGCATCGACATTGTAGTTTAAAAATAATTCTTCAATATTTTCTGTTACATGATGTCCAAGATGAGAGATCAGCAGGAAGGTGTCAAAATTATGGCTGTTCTTTGCATTTTGAAATCGTTTTAAATCAGAAGAGATAAAGTCGATAATTTCCTGATCGCTGGCAAATTTACCATGGATCATAGAATATGGTTGTACTCTTTGAAGAAAATATTTGTTGTGTCTTGTAATATTAAAGACGTAGGAGACGATTAAGCCGTCTCCAAGGTCAAATTCTGCAATATGCATGATGCTATTAAATTCTTTAATAGAAGTTGCACCAAGCTGGCGAAGATTAATATTGATATAATCGCCGGTAACTGTGTTTTGATTCATAAAATCGCTCTCCTTTTATAAAAAATATGTTTTGTTATGCGAATCGAACAAGTAAAAAGATGGAGCATACAACGATGGATAGAATCATCATTGGAAATCCAATTTTAAAATATTGTGCGAATGTAATAGGGTGTCCGTTATTTTTACTAATTCCAGATAAAACAACGTTAGCGGAAGCACCGATCAGAGTTCCGTTACCACCTAAACATGCACCGAGGGATAATGCCCACCAAATTGGAGCAACATCCATTCCTTCTGACTGCATAGTTAAGATCATAGGAATCAAAGTGGCAACAAATGGAATATTGTCCAGGAAAGAAGATACAATCGCTGAAACCCATAAGATTACCATCATCGTAATAATCATATTTCCACCAGTTAGGGAAAGCAGTCCATTAGCAAGTAATGTAATAACACCAACTTTCTTTAGACCACCAACAACAATAAACAAACCAATAAAGAAAAGAATAGTTGGCCATTCTACACTTAGAACAATTTCTTCTGGTTCTTGTCCTCCAATTAAAAGCATCAAACATGCTGCAGCAATTGCAATTGTACAAGATTCTACGCCAAGTTGGTCATGAAAAATAAAGCAAAGTGCAACGATAATAATGACAACAACGCTTTCATGCATTAACTTGCGATCTTTAATTGCTTTTTGTTCGTCAAGCTGCATAACTTTTGCAATGGATTCATCAGTTACAAATAATTTTCTTCCATAAATAAAATACATACAGATTAAACCAACAATGACAACAAAAAGAGTAGCAAAACCAGTATTCATAATGAAATCAACAAAACTTAATTTTGCAGCACTTCCGATCATAATGTTTGGTGGGTCACCAATCAGTGTAGCAGTACCACCAATATTCGAAGCCATGATCTGTGTGATGATATATGGCACAGGATCAACCTTCAAAATGTTTGTAATTGCTAATGTCATTGGACCGACAAGTAAAACGGTCGTTACATTATCAAGCATTCCAGAGAGAACCGCTGTAATGATAATAAAAATTACCATAATTGGCCATGGCCGTCCTTTGGCAAGCTTCGCAGCTTTGATTGCTATGTATTCAAAAATACCAGAATTTTTTACTACTGCGACTAACAGCATCATTCCAACAAGAATACATATGGTTTCAACGTCAACCGCGTTGACGCAGTCTTCAATAGAAAGGATATGAGTTAACACTAAAAGTACGGCACCTGTTAATGCGGCTACTGTGTTATGAACCTTTCCTGTGATGATAGCGGTCATGGTACATAAGAAAATGATGATCGCTATGATTTGTTGTAGTGACATAATTTTATCCTCCTAAAAACCTACTACATAATATCATACCCTTAATTAAAAATAATGCAAGAAAATTTGGAGAAAAATTAACAATGAAATGAAGAAATAAAGAAGGAATATTATGAAATATATACAAATGACATGAATAACATACAAAATATATATAATTGATAGGAACATTATTCTAATATATTATGATAATTTTGTATAAAATATTAGAATTATTTAAAAAAACATCCATTTTCGAATATTTTCGGAAATGGATGTTTTTGATAAAAGTTTTGTATACTTAAATTTGCTGTTTTTATAAATGAGTTACAATCTGGTCATATAAATCCAGACGGCAGTGCTGTTCATCTAATGAAAAATGTTTGCAATTAAGACAGCTTGGAGATTTTGAATCATTTCCAGTGCTTACATTTTTTACAGAATGATCGCATCCACAAGGGCAGTACTCACTACATTCTTCAGCAACTTCCTGATACACTTCATTTTGATTTTTCATAATATAAAGGTCTCCTTTCGTAATTTACTACCTTTATATTATGAACAAAATTAGTCAGGATAATTCAGATTCTTTTCATCTGCCGAATATAATGCTTGGTCTAGATAACGTTTTGCAAGATATTTAGCCATAGGAAGATTCATATCAAGATAGTTACCGCAGTCTTTTGCAGCGGCACCTGGGATATCACCTTCAAAGTCGCGAATAAATTCATAAGTTTTAGTTACAAGAGGAAGTACTTCTTTAGAAGTTAAATCTCCTGCGAGAATCAGATAGAAACCTGTACGACATCCCATAGGACCAAAGTAAATAATTTTATCACTCCATTCGGGATCGTTTCTTAAATAAGTAGCAGCCAGATGTTCAATGGCATGCATTTCTGCTGTATTCATAACAGGTTCTCTGTTAGGAGCTGTCATTCTTAAATCGAAAGTGGTTAATATTTCGGATCCAACAGCATCTTTTCTGGAGACATAAACTCCAGGAAGAAGTTTTAAATGATTAATGGTAAAGCTTGCGATTTTTTCCATAGTTATTATGTCCTTTCTTATATTATGATTCTTTCATTACTATTATACATAAGAAAAAGTAAAATGCAAAAAGAGAAAAAAGATATTGACACGAAAGGAAGAAGATGGTAAGATAGTCAAGTCGCTGAGAAAGTGACACAAAAAAACAAAATCAGACATCGTTTCTTATAGAAAAAAGAAGGAAAAAATTCTTGACAGAACGAAGTATTTATGATATTTTACAAAAGTTGCTGACAGAGATGATCAGAACATTCTAAAATATCAAAGAAAAAGTTCTTGACAAATAAGAATTGAGATGGTATGATATAAAAGTTGCTGGTGATGAGAAATTATCGAAAGCAACAAAAAAATAAAAAAGTTCTTGACAAGCAGAGAACAAAGTGATATAATAGAAAAGCTTCTTACACACGGAAGCGAATCACAGAACATTGACAACTGAACAATAAGACAACCTTGAAAATTCAATTGAATTTTTCAGACGATTTTAGTAAAAATCGACGAACGTTCTTTAAGAACAGTAATAACAAGGATAAAG
>NZ_JAHLPY010000013.1 GCF_018918155.1 Anaerostipes sp. MSJ-23 | reverse complement strand
AAAAACAAGCAATTTATATTTCGCCTAACAAAAAATCCACCAGAATCATAAAAACTCTGATGGTTTTTTTCTTTTTTTATTAAAGTCAAAATAAAAATGGTATGTTTTTCAGTGCCCTCGATTGAGG
The DNA here is from genome assembly GCF_018918155.1 of Anaerostipes sp. MSJ-23. Lineage (GTDB taxonomy): Bacteria > Bacillota > Clostridia > Lachnospirales > Lachnospiraceae > Anaerostipes. The sequence continues at coordinate 67,730 of NZ_JAHLPY010000013.1, read as the reverse complement.
GGCAGGGGAGTTGAATAGGCGAAGCCTATTTTTTGTGAAAAATTTCTTTTTTATAACAAAATTTATCGCTATAAGTTTACCCTATTTCGATTATAAGGATAAACTATAACTGGTTATAGGCAAACACGATGATGAAAAAGATTGACAATCTGTCGAAAGTTGCCTATAATACAAAACATATAATACATACGGGATTAGTAGGAAATATGGAGGAAGCCTATGAAAATAGCAAAATATTTAACAGAACTGGTTGGAAATACACCGTTATTAGAATTGACAAATTATGAAGAAGAGTTAGGTCTTTCTTCAAATATTATTGCAAAGCTCGAGTATTTTAATCCACTTGGAAGTGTGAAGGACAGAGTAGCCGTCGCATTGATTGAGCAAGGAAAGAAAGACGGAGAAATCAATCAAGATACGGTGATCATTGAACCAACCAGTGGAAATACAGGAATTGGTCTTGCATTTGCAGCAGCTTCGCAAAATCTACATTTGATTCTTACAATGCCAGATACGATGAGTATTGAGAGAAGAAAGATTGTGACAGCACTTGGCGCAGAAGTTGTTTTAACTCCTGGAAGACGAGGAATGCAAGGTGCAATTGATAAAGCATTTGAATTAAAAGAAGCTTATGGAAATGCTTTTATTCCGCAACAGTTTGAAAATGAGGCAAATCCGGAGATTCATCGTTTAACAACGGCTAAGGAAATCTTAAGAGATACGGAAGGAAAAATTGATATTTTTGTAGCATCTGTTGGAACTGGAGGAACAATTACCGGTACAGCGAGAGGACTAAAAGAACAAAATGAAAATATTCAGATTGTTGCAGTAGAACCTGCAGGATCTCCAGTATTATCCGGCGGAAAACCGGGACCACATAAAATACAGGGAATCGGAGCCGGATTTATTCCAAAGATTATGGATTTGTCGATCGTCGATGAAATTATTCAGGTAGGAAATGTAGAAGCATTATCTTCTTCACAAAGAGTTGCAAAAACAGATGGATTGCTGGTTGGAATTTCTTCTGGGGCGGTGATTCATGCGGCAACTAAACTTGCTGAAAGACCTGAAAATGCTGGAAAAAATATTGTTGTATTACTTCCAGATACAGGAGAGAGATATCTTTCCACAGAACTTTTTAAATAGGAAGAAGGAGAACAAAGGACATGAAAAAGTTACAGACAAAAAGAATTCTTTTACTTATGATCAGCCTGCTTCTTATTGCTTCTTTCACAGGATGTTCTGGGAAAAAGAAAGACTCTCTAACGATCACGAATGTATCTTATGATCCGACGAGAGAATTTTATGAGAAATATAATCAGTCCTTTATCCAATATTATAAACAAAAATACGGAAAAAAGGTTAATATCATACAATCCCATGGAGGTTCTGGAAGTCAGGCAAGATCTGTGGTGGAAGGAAGCAATGGTGATGTTGTAACACTTGCATTGGAACATGATATCACGTTGATTGAGCAGACAGGTCTAATCGATAAAGGTTGGAAAAAGGAATTGCCAAACGATTCTGCACCATATACATCAACGATTGTTTTTCTTGTAAGAAAAGGAAATCCAAAGAAAATCAAAGACTGGAATGATTTGATTAAAAAGGGAGTTGAAGTCATTACGCCGGATCCAAAAAGTAGTGGAGGTGCATGTTGGAACTTCCTAGCAGCTCTTGGTTATGCAAAAGATACATATCATAATGAAACAAAAGAAAATCAGTTTTTAAAAAAACTATATGAGAATGTATCCGTTATGGATTCTGGAGCTAGAGGTTCTACGACGACATTTGTGGAAAATGGAAAAGGAGATGTATTAATCGCCTGGGAAAATGAAGCTATTGCAACGTTAAAGAATCATCCTGGTAAATATGAAATTGTAACACCAAAGATCAGCATTCTTGCACAGCCAAGTGTTGCAGTTGTTGATGATAATGCCAGATCAAACAAAACAGAAAAATTGGCAAAAGAATATTTAAAATATCTTTACAGTGATAAAGCACAGAGATTGGCAGCAGAAGATGGATATCGTCCATCTAATGAAAAAATATTAAAAAAGTATAGCAAACAGTTTAACCTGAAAATGAAATTATGGAAGATTGATGATTTTGGAGGATGGAACCAGGCTTATCATAAATATTTTGAGGATGGAGCCTTGTTTGATAAAATTTACGGAAATGTGTAAGGCAGGGGAGATAATGAGTAAGACAGAAAATCAAAAATCGAATAAAAAATGGAAAAAAGCGAAGACGACAAGAGTAATTCCAGGGTATCATCTAACGTTAGGAGTTACGATCGCTATGTTATCTTTGGTCGTATTAATTCCACTGGCCTCTGTATTTGTTTATGCATTAAAGCTTTCTCCAAAGGAATTTTTGGAACTAATTACGAAAGAAACTGTGCGTAATGCTTTTGCAACAAGCATTGGCTGTTCCTTTATTGCAGCATTGATCAATACAGTTTTTGGATTGATTCTTGCATGGGTCCTTGTAAAATATGAGTTTCCAGGGAAAAGAATTATGGATGGAATGATCGAGCTTCCATTTGCACTGCCTACCGCAGTCGCTGGTATTACTTTATCAAAAATGTATGCAGAAGATGGAATCGTTGGACGTTACTTTGCACATTTTGGAATCAAAATTTCGTATACAAAACTTGGACTTTTGATCGCTTTGATTTTTATCGGAATTCCATTTGTTGTAAGAGCGGTGCAGCCAGTTCTTGAAAAAATGGATAATCAATATGAAGAAGCTGCTTATATGTTAGGGGCAACACCAACAAGGACTTTTTTCAAAGTTATCCTTCCAGAACTTCGCCCTTCTCTTTTGACGGGATTTGGTCTAGCGTTTGCAAGAGGAATCGGCGAATATGGAAGCGTCATTTATATTTCAGGAAACAGTGCCAAAGAACATACACAGGTCATTTCCTATGTGATCATGCAAAAATTAAATTATATTGATTATAAGAGTGCCACAGCGATTGCACTGGTGATGTTAATTATATCCTTTGTTATGCTTTTCGTTGTAAATATTATTCAGGTACGTCAGGCACGAAGAGTGAACGCATAAGAAAGGAGGAACATCATGAATCAGCAGGAAAAACTGGAGAGACAGAAAAAAAGGACAAAAGTCATCCTGATTACAATCAGTATATTATTTATCTTTTTTATGCTTGTGTTACCGCTTTTTTCGGTAATTACAAATTCCTTAAGTGAAGGATTTTCCTTTTATGTAAAATCTATTTCGACATCGTATGTAAAAAGTGCTTTGTTTGTAACAATTATAGCAACAGTTGCATCGGTTTTGATCAATACATTTTTTGGAATTATGGCAGCATTTTTATTAACGAAGTTTTCGTTTAAAGGCAAACAAGTACTTGCGACATTAATTGATATTCCATTTTCAATTTCGCCAGTTATTGTAGGTCTGGCCTTTTTAATGACATTTGGAAGACTTGGATGGACATATCCGGCAATTCGAGCGATTAATAACTTTTTTGGAACAAATATAAGAATTGCGTTTGCAATTCCAGGAGTTATTATTGCGACAGTCTTTGTAACCTTTCCTTTTGTATCAAGGGAAATTATACCAATTTTAAATACACAAGGAAAAGATGAAGAAGAGGCTGCAGCATTAATGGGAGCTAAAGGTTTTACAATTTTTCGAAAAATTACATTGCCGCAAATGAAATGGGGTCTGATCTATGGAATCATTCTTTGCACGGCAAGGGCTCTTGGAGAATTTGGAGCAGTCAACGCTCTTTCGAAAACAAGAGGAGAGACATTTACACTTCCATTAGAAATTGACGCCTTATATATGTCAGGAACGTCTTCTTCTATAACAGCAGCATTTGCTGTATCTTCTCTTCTAGTAATAATCGCATTGATTGTACTGGTACTGAGAAATATCGCATGGTATCACTCACAAAGTAAGCAGGGAAAGGATGGTAGATAGACATGTATGTAGAAATGAAAAATATATATAAGCAATATGGCGATTTCCTTGCTTCTGATAATGTAAGCTTTGGAATCGAAAAAGGAAAGCTTGCAGCGCTTCTTGGACCTTCCGGAAGTGGAAAGACAACGTTACTTCGCATGATCGCAGGACTTGAAAATCCAAACGATGGGGATATTTTCATCGATGGGAAAAGGGTGAATGATATTCCGGCAGCACAAAGAGGGATTGGTTTTGTATTCCAAAATTATGCATTATTTCGCTATATGACAGTATTCGATAATATTGCCTTTGGGCTTGAAATTGCAAAAGTACCAAAAAAGAAAATCAAAGAAAGAGTATTTGAACTTTTAGAGTTAACGGGACTTTCTGGGATGGAAAAACGTTATCCAAATCAGTTATCCGGAGGACAGAGACAGAGGGTTGCATTTGCAAGAGCTCTAGCACCAAACCCACAAGTATTACTTCTGGATGAACCATTCGCAGCGATCGATGCCAAGGTAAGAACAGAACTTCGTACATGGTTAAAGGAAATGGTATTGCAGCTTGGAATTACGAGTATTTTTGTAACGCATGACCAAGATGAAGCAGTAGAAGTTGCCGATGAAATTCTTATTACAAATCATGGAAAAATTGAGCAAATGGGGTCTCCGTTGGATATTTATAAAACACCAAAAACACCATTTGTTGCACAATTTGTTGGAAGATCTTCGGTTGTTGAAAATTATGAAGCATTAAAGGGCTTTGAAAAAATTGAAAATGCCGAGCAGGCAATCATCCGGCCAGAATTTGTGAAAATTTCAAAAAGTGGAAAACTGGATCAGTATATGAGTGCTGCAGAAGAAGGAATTGTAGAAGATGTCGTTTTCCGTGGAAATCGTCTGGATGTTACCGTTAATGTGAAGGGGTTAAGCATCATTGCAGAACGGTCACTGGAAAAAGATCCAGTAGAAATTGGGGAAAAAGTGACCATTCTTATCTACAGGCTTTATATTTTTGATGAAAAAGAAACTTATTTGATGGAAAATCAGGAAATGCAGGAAGGAAATGTCTTTTACATTTAGCTTTCGAGATGGAGGAACTTATGAAAATCAGCAATCAGAAAATCATACATACCGATGTGTTGATCATTGGAGGTGGAACTGCAGGATGTTATGCAGCGTTGACGATTAGGGAACATTCCAAGGCATCCATCGTAATTGCAGAAAAAGCCAATATCAAACGAAGCGGTTGTTTAGCTGCAGGTGTCAATGCAATTAACGCTTATATTGTAAAAGGGCGAAAACCGCAAGATTATGTGGATTATGCGAGAAAAGACGCCGATGAAATTGTAAGAGGAGATCTTCTTCTTACGATGTCAGAAAAATTAAATGAAGTAACAAGAAAAATGGAACAACTTGGACTTGTTATTTTAAAAGATGAAAACGGTGAGTATGTCGCAAGAGGAAATCGAAATATTAAAATCAACGGTGAAAACATCAAACCAATTCTTGCCGATGCTGTTCGAAAGCTTGATGATGTTACTGTATTGAATCATTTAAATATTACCGATTATATTGTAGAAAATAATCAAATTCTTGGAGCTTTTGGATTTAGTATAGAAGATGGAACTGCTTATGAGATTCGAGCAAAGAAAGTTCTTTGTTCAACAGGTGGTGCGGCAGGGCTCTATAAACCAAATAATCCTGGATTTTCTAGACATAAAATGTGGTATCCGCCGTTTAACACTGGTGCCGGATATGCAATGGGAATTAATGCAGGTGCAGAAATGACAACATTTGAAATGCGTTTTATTGCACTTCGATGCAAAGATACGATTGCACCGACTGGAACGATTGCACAAGGGGTTGGTGCAAAACAGATAAACTCCAAAGGAGAAGTTTACGAAGATAAATATGGAATTACAACTTCTCAGAGAGTTTATGGAACAACAGAAGAAAACTTAGAAGGTCGTGGCCCTTGCTATTTAAGAACGGAAGGAATTGGAAAAGACAAAGACAATGATCTTAAAAAGGCCTATCTTAACATGGCTCCAAGTCAGACATTAAAATGGATTGAACAAGGAAAGAATCCAAGTGAGCAAAATGTTGAAATTGAAGGGACTGAGCCATATATCGTTGGTGGACATACTGCCAGTGGTTATTGGGTAGATACAAACCGTCAGACGACAATCAAAGGATTATATGCAGCTGGAGATGTTGCCGGAGGAGCTCCACAGAAATATGTAACGGGTGCTCTTGTGGAAGGTGAGATTGCAGCCCTTGATATTGTCAAAACATTAAAAGAAGATAATGATAAAGAATATACAGAAAAAGAAGAGCTTTTTGCAGAAAAAATAAAAGAGTATAATCATATTTTGGAACAAAAAGATGGATTGTTTACAATCGAACAGATGGAAGAAGCAATGCAGAAAGTTATGGATGCTTATGCAGGTGGAATTTCCAGTCATTATCAGTTTAATGAAAATAGCTTAAAACTGGCAAAAGAAAAGATTGAAAAATTGATTGTTCTTTGTGATCAGTTGTCAGCACAAGATTATCATGAACTGATGTTTTACTATGAACTGAGAGAACGTCTGACGGTCTGTTTGACATTGATTGAACATCTGAATGCAAGAAAAGAAACAAGATGGCACAGTTTTGCAGAAAATCTAGATCATCCGAAGAAAAGTGATGACTGGAAAAAATATGTCAATACAAAAAAGGTAGATGGAAAAATCAAAGTCATTTACCGGGAACTTGTAAAGGAGGATCAGTTCTATGAGCATCATGATCAGTAAAAAACAATGCGTTGGATGTAAAAAATGCATTGATGTCTGTCCTGGAAGTCTAATTAAGACCGATAAAGATGGAAAAGCATTTATCAAATATCCAAAAGATTGCTGGGGCTGTACTTCCTGTCTGAAAGAATGTAAAACAGGAGCCATTGCATTTTACCTTGGTGCTGATATTGGAGGTATGGGAAGTAAAATGACAGTAAAAGAACAAGGAGATACGATTCTCTGGAAGATTGAAAAATATACCGGCGATACAGAAACCATTGAAATTAACAAAAAAGATTCTAATAAATACTAAGATTGGGGGACGAAAACATGAGTGAATTATCACATCTTGATCAGTTAGAGGCGGAGGCAATCTACATTATCCGTGAGGTTGCAGCTTCCTGCGAAAAACCAGTAATGCTGTATTCCATTGGAAAGGACAGCTCTGTAATGTTACATCTTGCTTTAAAGGCATTTTATCCAGAAAAACCACCATTTCCATTTTTGCATGTTAATACAACATGGAAATTCAAGGAAATGATCGAATTCCGTGATGAAACAGCAAAGAAATATGGTCTGGATATGATTGAATATATCAACCAAGATGGTCTTAAACAGGGTGTAAACCCATTCGATAGTGGAGCAGCTTATACAGATATCATGAAGACACAAGCCTTAAAACAGGCGCTGAATAAATATGGATTTACTGCAGCTTTTGGCGGCGGACGTCGTGATGAAGAAAAATCCCGTGCAAAAGAAAGAATTTTCTCTTTCCGAAATGAAAACCAGGCTTGGGATCCAAAAAATCAGAGACCGGAAATGTGGAAACTTTATAATTCCAAAATTAAAAAGGGAGAAAGTATTCGTGTATTCCCAATTTCTAACTGGACAGAAACAGATATCTGGAAATATATTAAGAGAGAAAAAATTGATATCGTACCTCTTTACTTTGCAAAAGAACGTCCGGTTATCGAGCGTGATGGAAATATTATTATGGTCGATGATGATCGCCTAAAACTTCGTCCAGGTGAAAAAATCGAATATAAGAGTGTCAGATTCCGTACCCTTGGATGCTATCCTTTGACAGGAGGCGTGGAATCAACAGCATCAACTCTGGATGAAATCATTGATGAGACATTAAGTGCTGTTTCTTCTGAACGAACAACCAGAGTCATTGATAATGAAGCAGCAGGAAGCATGGAAAGAAGAAAGAGAGAGGGGTATTTCTAAGATGATTGGATTATTAAAATTTATTACTTGCGGTAGTGTAGATGATGGAAAATCAACACTGATCGGACATATTCTATATGATTCTAAATTATTGTATACAGATCAAAAGGAAGCATTGGAATTAGACAGTAAAGTTGGAAGTCGTGGCGGAAAGATTGACTATTCTCTTCTATTAGATGGACTGATGGCAGAAAGAGAACAGGGAATCACAATTGATGTTGCTTACCGCTATTTTACAACAGAGAAAAGAAGTTTTATCGTAGCTGATACACCAGGTCATGAAGAATATACAAGAAATATGGCCGTTGGTGCATCGTTTGCAGATCTTGCCGTTATCTTAATTGACGCTTCTCAGGGAGTACTTGTTCAGACAAGACGTCATGCAAGAATCTGTGCATTAATGGGAATTCGTTATTTCGTATTTGCTGTAAACAAAATGGACCTTGTAAATTATGATCAGGAAACATTTAGAAAAATTGAACAGCAAATCGAAGAATTAAAAGAAGAATTATCTCTTGCAAATGTAAAAATTATTCCAGTTTCTGCAACGGAAGGAGATAACGTTACAACAAAATCAGAAAATATTCCATGGTATACAGGAGAACCTCTTCTTGAGTATCTGGAAAATATCGATGTTCGTGAAAAATCAAAAGAAGAAGGATTTTATATGCCGGTACAGAGAGTGTGCCGTCCAAATCATACATTCCGTGGATTCCAAGGACAGATTGAATCCGGACAGATTTCTGTTGGTGATGAAATTGTGACATTACCAAGCAAAGAGCATGCAAAAGTAAAGAGTTTACTGATTGGGGATAAAGATGCACAGACTGCAGAAAAAGGACGCCCTGTAACGATTCAGTTAGATCGTGAAGTGGATGTATCCAGAGGATGCGTTTTGGCAGCAAAAACAGAATTGCCAGTCAGCAAATCTTTTACAGCTACAGTGCTTTGGATGGATGATGGAGAATTACTTCCAGGAAAAGAATATTTTGTAAAGATTGGAACAAAAGAAATTCCTGGAATTGTAACAAACATTCAGTATAAAATTGATGTTAATACAGGAGAATTTATTCCAGCAAACAGTTTAAGAAAGAACGAGATTGCAGTATGTGATGTAATTCTTCAGGAAGAGATTGTTGTAGATGGATTTGATAAACATAAGACTCTTGGAGAATTAATTCTAATTGACCGTGTTACCAATATGACATCTGCATGTGGTGTAATTAAATATTCTTCTGTCGATGAAGAAACAGATTTAAAATGTGTTTTTGCACATGGAAAATTAAAAGCAAATGGAGATATCTTTGAAGAATTCTACTATAATATGGAAAGTATGACTGTCACAAAGATTAAACCATCTGGAAAATCTTATACTATTGGAGATGAAATTCCAGTAGAAGGAGAAAGCTACCACTATCCAGATTACTTTGATGTAATTGTCTTCCGTGATAAAGTTGCAGTAAAAATTCGTGGACGTAAAGTAGAGGAGATCCTTCCTTTGGAAGATTATACTTATGAAGGATTACCGCTCATTAATGGACGCGGATTTGCAATTAAAGCAGATACAAAAGAAAAGGCAGAAAAATTATTGGCTGAATTAAAAGAACAGGGATACAAACCGGGAAGTGAATTCTTTAATCGTTGGCTTACATTTGAAACCTATCGAAAGATTATTTTTAGAGATAGTATTTACTAGAATAAAAGGAAAAAAGTTCCATGTGGAAAAATCTGCATGGAACTTTTTTTGAATATTGACGAATTTATAGGAAAAAGATATATGGTCATTCGGAAAATTATGAATAACAATGTGGTATTTGTAAGGGATCAAAAAAAGAGAGAACTGATTTTAGTTGGAAGTGGAATTGGTTTTAAAATGAAACCTGGAATGAAGGTAGATGAAAGTAAAATTGAAAAAACGTTTGTTATTTGTAAGTCAACAGAACAAAAACGTCTTGTAGAATTGTTGCAAAAAATTTCAGTTAACGATTTTAAGATTGCAGATTATATTATTAAATATGCAGAGGCTTCTCTTGGGACAAAGCTTAATGAGAATATTTATATTACGCTGACAGATCACATCGTATTTGCAATTGAACGTGCAAAGAAAGGAATGAATATTTCAAATGCATTGTTATGGGAGATCAAGCAATTTTATGCACAGGAATATGAGATAGGAAAACATGCGATTGCTTTTATTAAAAAAATAACAGGAGTAGAACTCCCTCCTGATGAAGCAGGGTTTATCGCACTCCATATTGTCAATGCAAGATCTGATCGTGAAATTGAGGAAATTGAAGCAACAGCGAAAATTATTAGTTCTGCATTAAAAATTATCACATTCCATTATGCATATGAGTTAGACAAAGAATCATTAAATTATAATCGCTTTGTTGTACATATGAAATATTTTATTGGGCGAGTTTTTGATGGAAACATGTTAAATGATGATGATCCGGTTTTTTGTGAGATGATTAAAAAACAATATACGAAAGCGTATGAGTGTGCACAAAAAATAGGGGTGCTTGTTCAAGAACAATATAAAAAGAAAGTAACAATGAATGAAATTATTTATTTAGCAATTCATATTCAGAGAATTACAGCTTCTGTAGAAAAATAAAAAAAGCTTGACAATATAGAATAAAAATGATAATATAAAAAAAGAAAAGGTAATAACTGGAAACAATGGGAATTGTTTCTAAATCAGGATTGTTACTTATGAAGAAGGCGATACCTGAGTTTTATAAAGAATTGCACGGCAGAAATGCAAGTGTTTTCTTTATAAAACTCAGGTTTTTTTATACAATAAAATTTTGCTTTTATCGTATAGAAATGCTTTCCTTTATTTTCTTGGCGCCATGGAAAATATTAGTTGCAAAAGGAAAACTTTAGAAGAGAAAGGAAAAGATTATGGCAACCAAAATAAGAGATTATAAAAATATTGTATCTTGACACTTAAATCTTACAGGTGTAATATAAAAACAAAAAACATATATTTTTTAATCTTAATTCTTACAAATGTAAGAATTATAAGAAGGGAGTAAAAGATGTTTCAGAATAAACATATAGCACAATGGGCTTTATATATGACGATATGTATATTTGTTTTGACTGCCTGCAAAAACGAAAAAGTGATTGAAGATAAACGAAAGGATACTAAAACATCAGAAAGCACGGCTTTACCTTGTGAGCAGAGTTATATTGATTGGAATAATAGTGTTGCCAGGAAAAATGAGAAATTATACTTTGCAATAGAGATTAAAGATTTTATAGATGCTTACAACTATTGCTATTACCAAGATTATGGAAAGAAATATATTCAGTCGCTTGTAACATGGTATTCATATAAACAAGATTTTGGAAGGCTGAAAGGAGATATGTGTTATGAATATACGGAAAATAAGAAAATACTGACACTACCCACTGTTGCTGTGTACACTATAAAACATACAAAAAACATAGAAGCTATTACTGTTAATTTTGATGATCATAGTTATACAGAAAAAATGTATAAGAAATATGAGAAATTATGCTTTTATTGTTTGAAAATGCTTTTTCCGAATATGGAGAAGAATAAGATAACAAGTTTGTATAAAAAATTAAATAAAAAGGCATATCATCATATATTTCAGACAGAAAAAGGATTTCATAGCTATAATCTACCAAGCGATTTGTATTATAGAGATGGAGTAGGAATTTATCCTTATTTCGCATACGGCGAAAGTGTTCGTATGTGTATTATTCCTGTAGATCAAAAGTTAATCCGGTCATACAGGAAAAAAGGTGTTAGGTTGCATAGATTGGATGAAAGAAAAATGAAAGGAAAATGAGTAATTATGAAAGATAGACATAATAGAAAAAGAAGAATGATCCGTGTTGGCTTTTTTGTGATAAGTATAATTTTTATAGCAAGTGTAGTCCTGTTTACTATAAAAGGGATAACTAAGAAAGAGGTTGTCAAAAGTCCTGAACAGGTTTTGAAGTCATATATGAATTGTATTTGTCAGAAAAAATATGGCGAAATGTATGAAATGATAACAAATGAGAGTAAAGAAACCATTGAAAAAGAGGACTTTGTGAAGCGCAATTCTGCTATTTATGAGGGGATTGAAGCAAAAAACATCAATATAAAAATTATAGGTTATGAAGAAGAAAGTTTAACAGTTAAATATAATACAGCTTTTGACACAGTAGCCGGAAAAGTGGATTTTAAAAACGAAGTTGCTTTTTTAGAACAAGATGAACAGTACAAAATGGTATGGAGTAATTCAGTAATCTATCCAGGGCTTACAGAGGATGACAAAGTGCGTGTGTCCGTAATACGGGCGCAGAGAGGTCAAATTTTGGATAGGAATGGAAGAATGCTTGCGGGAAAGGGTGTTGCTTCATCTGTTGGAATTATACCTGGAAAGTTAGAAAATAGGAAAAAATCCATTGTCAGAATTGCGAAATTGTTGGGAATAAAACCAGAAGATATAGAAAAGGAATTAACGGCAAAATGGGTAAAAGAAGATTCATTTGTCCCGATTAAAAAAATTGCAAAAGTAAAAGAACTTGATTTACTCGCACTGGATCCGGATGAAACAATTGTTGAGGAACAAAAACGACAGGAAAAATTATTAAAAATATCTGGTGTAATGATTTCGGATGTAGAAGTCAGAGAATACCCATTAAAGGATGAGGCTGCACATTTAGTGGGGTATGTACAAAATGTAACTGCAGAAGATTTAGAAAAGCATGCAGGAGAAGGATATACAAATGCCAGTGTCATTGGAAAAACGGGGTTAGAGGGGGTATATGAAAAGAAATTGAAGGGGGAAAATGGATGCAAAATATATATTGCTGATTCAGAAGGAAAAGAGAAAGAGCAGCTGGCATATAAAATAGCGAAAGATGGAAAAGACATTAAATTAACGATAGATGCGGATTTACAGGCGCAATTATATAAAAATTTTAAAAGTGACAAAAGTTGTTCCATTGCCATGAATCCATTTACTGGGGAAGTGCTGGCAATGGTTAGTACACCTTCCTATGATACGAATGCATTTATAATGGGAATGAGTAAAAAGCAATGGGATAGATTAAATAAAGATAAGAAACAACCATTGTATAACCGTTTTAGACAAGTATGGTGTCCGGGATCCACATTCAAGCCTGTTATTGCGGCAATTGGTTTACAGTCTGAAGCATTTACCGGAACAGATAATTTTGGAAATGAAGGACATAGCTGGCAAAAAGATAAAACATGGGGGACATATCATGTTACGACACTTCATACATATAGCCCCGTTATACTGAAAAATGCATTGATATATTCAGATAACATATATTTTGCCAAAGCAGCACTTAAAATCGGAACAGAAGAGATGGAGAGGTCACTATCTATGTTGGGGTTTCATTCATCTATTCCATTTGAAATAATGATGGCGGAGTCAAAGTTCTCCAATAATAAGCATATTCAAAGTGAGGTAGGGTTAGCGGATACGGGATATGGTCAGGGACAGGTACTTGTCAATCCACTTCATTTGGCTTGTATTTACACAAGTTTTTGCAATGACGGAAATGTGTTGAAACCGTATTTATTGTATAAAGAAAATGCCAAAGCAGAGCAGTGGATTTCAGAAGCCTTTTCCCAATCCGTATCCCAAGAAGTGTTAGAGGGTATAAAAAGTGTAGTAAATGATTCACACGGGACGGGATATGCCATACATCGTAAAGATATGATTTTAGCAGGAAAAACAGGAACTGCTGAAATTAAAGAGTCGCAGAGTGATACGACAGGAACTGAATTAGGGTGGTTTGCTGTTATGACACCAGATAAGAAAAACAAAAAACCTATTCTTATTGTCAGTATGGTTGAAGATGTAAAGGGAATAGGAGGAAGTGGTTATGTGGTAAAAAAAGATAAGGCTGTTTTGGATAAATGGTTTGGTAAAAATTGAAAACAGGAAGGAGTGTGCAGAATTATGAGAAAATTTTTATATTTAATCCTTTTTGTAATGACTCTTTGTGTTTTTTGCTGTTCGTGCAGTCAAAAGACAAATGATGTGAAAAAGACATCAAGTCAGCATGAGAAAAAGCTAAAAAGTGTCCCAAATAATAATACAAAAAAAGATGTTATATCGGAAGAAGATCTGGAAAAAGGATATGACTTGCCGGTATCCGCTCAAGAGAATGAAGAGGCTACAAGAGATTCTATGCAGATAATGTCGGGACTTGAACATATATATAGAAATGCGGATAAAGGAGATTCGTTAAATGTTGTTTTAGATAACAAATCGATATGTAAAATGATTAAAAAGATAAAACAACAGGGTTATTCTGTTACAGCTTCTGAAGATTATTCTAATATGGAGAATTATAAAAGATTTTCTTCATTTCTTGCAAAAGTACAGGAGAAACAGAAAGGGTTGGGTGTTATTTATGAAGTTCATTCCGATGGCAGCATTGGAAGAGAAAAATTTATTTATGACGGAAAGGATATGTTTCTATTGGCTTCAAATGCATCGTGGGATGATAATGGTAAGCCAATTATTACATTTGTTTCCTACACAAGGATAAAGAAATGGAGATATTCGAGAAAAGGATGGTTCTGCTATGAATTGTGTGTGCCTGAATATCCTGAAGTGACGGAAATGGTAGATGGAAGCTGTCTGATCAGAATTAAGCCAATGAGTGATAATAAGCGGAAATTATCAAGAAAATGCGTTCGTGGTTTAGCGTATCAGGGCAATAATATTTTATGTTCTAATTGGGATCAGGAACATATGCAAAAGATAGATTATAATGGTTTATATGAATATTTATATGCTATGAAATATAAAAAGAAATTTAATGGGAAAAAATATCCAAGTGGAATACCAAAAGATCAATTTGAGCAATTGATAATGGAATATTTACCTGTTTCCAGAGAAGAGATTGAAAAGTATGCAAGTTATAATGAAAAGAAAAAGACATATGATTGGATGCGGTTGGGATGTTTTAATTATGCACCTAATTTTTTTGGAACTTCTATCCCGGAAGTTACAAAGATTAAACATAATTCCAATGGAACAGTTACTCTTACAGTGGATGCGGTTTGTGAAATGGTGTTATGCAATGAGGCGGTCATTACTCATGAGCTAACTGTAAAATTTAATAAAGATGGTAGTTTCCGTTATTTGGGAAATAAGATCTTAAACGGTGGTATCAAGGAAATACCAGAGTATCAATATAGAATATTGAAGGAGAAATCGAAAAGATAAAAAATAAAGAGATTGGGTAAAGAATTATATAATGTATGTTTATCCAATCTCTTTGATAATTAAAAGATATGTAAAATTTTATTGTCTCCAGATATTCATGTCAGATAAGATAGACATGGTGATTTGTGCTGCGCTATTTCCAGTAGCATCACTATTTGCACTGATATTGGTGGCAAAAAAGCAGGTATTATCTGTTGTTTCGATATAACCTACGAACCAGCCGTTCACATCTTTGTCATCTATGCGTCCGGTACCGGTTTTTCCGTAAAGTTTCTTATCATTGACAGATGAAAGAAGAATGGAATTCTTTACTGCCTGAAGGTTGTTGGAATGGAATTCTAAATTGTTGGCTTGTAATTTTTTCAGAAGTTCCACTTGTTCTACAGGAGAAATTTTTAAGGTGGATTCAAGCCAATAGGAAGATAATCCACCCGTTATATCCTTATTTCCGTATTCAATTTTGTTTAGATAATTTTGAATACGAGTAAGGGAAAGTCGTTCATCTATTGTATGGAAATACCAGTTAGCAGAGGCTGCCATAGCAGAATCTAGTGTCAGATCAGTATTCCATGCTTCAAAAGGATAGTCTTTTCCATCCCACATAAGTAAGGAGTTTTGTGGCGTAATAATATTTTCCTCTAATCCCCAAAGCGCATCGTATATTTTATAAGTGGAGTCTGGAGATATACGATGAGTGGCATGTTCCATGTCATACACAATCCAGCTATCACGATTGGAATCAAATAAAACAAAGCTGCCTTCATAATTTTTAAAGTATGAAGAAAGATCGGTCTGAGTTATATTTTCTGAAGAATAATTCCAGTTATATTGATTGTTGATAGCAGCATAGGATGAAATAAAAGGAGTAAAACTTATAATTCCAGCAGCAATCAGCATAAATGTGATAATTCCAATTGCCTTCTTATGAAAAGAGGGATTTTTATAGGAAGCAATGCTGATGATACGTCGTCTTATCTGTTTGATATTTCCACCAAGACCTGCAGCGAAAGGAAAAGGAGAAGAGGAAATCTTCTCAGCAAAATTAATCAGTGTATTTCCATATTTTTCATAATCGCATTCATCGAGCATTTTTAAAACGGAAGTATCGCAGGCAATCTCACGATCATTACGCATTTCTTTTAACGCATACCAGATGATAGGATTAAACCAATATAGTATTGCCGTAAGGATCATTAGATAATTGGCAAGAGAGTCTTTATGTTTATAATGTTGTAATTCGTGCAGCAAGATATAACGCACATCCGTTTCATGATAATCCGATATCAGATGAATTGGCATATAAATTCCGGGTTTAAAAATGCCTGTAATAATAGGTGTTTTTAGGAAAGCAGTGCTATAAATGGGGATATTAGTCCTTGTGAGTTTCATCTCGGATAAACATTGTTTATACAATTTGTATATAGTGGCATTTTGAAGAGGAAGTGCGGATCGTTTTAAAGAACGCAATTGCAGTGAGGACTTTAGTACCAACACGAGCACTACAAACATACCGGCAATCCATACACATAACAAAATGCTTCTGATAATTGTCGGAGTGCTGGAATTTACAGAGATAGTAAATTCGTTCATCCAGTCAGAAGAATTGGAGAGGGTTGCAGGGGAGACTACGGTTTTATTTTGATCTGTTTGAAATGCCGGTGATATAATTACATGATTGAGCCAGGAAAAAAGGTCAGGAAACTGTTTACTTTGTACTGGGAAAAATGGTGTTAAAAGCAGAACAAGTAAAAAATACCATAAATTATACTGCATCCGGCTTGTCAGAGTGTTTTTAAAGATCCACTTGGATACTAAAAAAATGCCAATAATAATACTGATAACAATATTGCATAATAAAAAGTGGGTTATGAATTCAGCCATGCGTGGAACCTCCTGTAGGATCTTTTTTGGAAAGAAGAGAGCGTAAATCTTCTAGTTCTGTTTCGGATAAGTGGTCATTTTCTATATATGTGGATAACATGGCGGTGATATCCCCGTGAAAATATCGATCTAAAAAAGATTTGCTTTTTTGATCAATATAATCAGATTCTTTTACTAAAGGTGAATAAACGAATACCCGGCTGTCTTTTTCATAGGTCAGAACGCCTTTATTGACCAAGCGTTTGATTAAAGTTTGTATAGTTTTTGCACTCCATGAAGATGTTGCTAAAAGTTTTTCAGTAATCTCATTTGTGTTAATAGGAGCATACTTCCAAACAATTTTCATCACTTCATATTCAGCTTCTGATATTTGTGGTAATGCACTCATGTAGACACCTCCTAATTCTTACGAGTGTAATATACATATTTTATTATAAATCCCACTATATACAAAGTCAAATAAAAACTTGACTATTTATCTTACGCGTGTAATAATTAAAATATTACAAATGTAAGATAAATATTTTGTAATTAAAATCCGTTTTTAACTGTGTGGTGTAACAATTTCAAATATGTAAATACTACATACAAGAATGGAGGCGAAAATATGGGAAGTGATCAGATATGGAATCAAGTGGCAAAATTTATGCAGCAATTGCGTGGCGAAAATTTATCGAAAAAATCAATAATTCAGATACCAGGACAGAAAAATGCTAAAAATGAATTGGAAAAGATACAGGCGATTGGAAAAGAGCGGATGAAGCATATGAAGGAAACCGAACAAAGAATTATTCAGAAATGGATAGAATGCTTGGAAGATAATGCATCACTAGAGGCTCAACAGGCTTATTGTCAGGGATATATAGATTGTCTGTTCTTATTGTGTGGTATGGGAATTATTGAAAAAGATAGTGTGGCAAATGATATTTTTGAACAGTTGAATAAATAATAGAAAAGGTTCATTTTATGACAAAACGAACCTTGAATATTAGAGCAAAAATTAAATATCAGAATTGTCTGTGCGAGTGTCATCGACTGATAGGACAGCTTCTGTGATTGCGAGGAGAGTTTTAAGCTGTGTCTCATCGCATTGAAGTAGATGTCTTTGTAATTTTTGGTATGTACTGTTGTTCAGATTTTTATCTGGATAAATTACAGTATCAGCAGATAAATTAAAATATTGTATGGTTTTGGCAAAAACCTCAAGGCTGGGAGTATTCTTAAAGCGCTCCAAGTCTTTCAAATATGATAATGAAAGATCAAGAATTTCAGCCAATTCAGCTTGTGTGAGTTTTTTATCCATACGGGCATTTTTCATAACAGTACCAAACTGTTTTGGGTTGAGAGCCATAGCACCACCTCCTATAAGTATGTTATAGCCATACTTATAAAATGTAAAAATGGTAAAAAGATACTTTATAGATATGGTATGACAGCACTAATGACAGATTGGAGTAAAAAATGATGGGAAAATGTGATAAACAGTTAAAAAAACACAATTTATTAAATTGGTGCATTGTACTATTTTAGGTATGGTTAAACCGACCTTACTTGGTGGGATTGGCGGAAAACTGAGAGAAAAGATGAGTAATGGTTATCGAAACTGTAATTATCATCTTTTCTTTTTTTATTTTGAAAAATATTTGTTGAACAAAACAAAGAACTTTACAAAAAATACGCCGATAAATCGTGGAAATACATCGAAATATGTGTTCTATATCTTTTTCTTATGTCAGGTTATACTTGTCTCAGAGGAAAAAGGGGGTGTCTGCCATTAGTAAATCTGTTAGAAACCAGTATCTTGAATTTTTAGCGGAAACAGGTATGACACGCTACGAATTTTCAAAACGAAGTGGTATTCCGGAAAGCACATTATGGAGTTTGGGACAGAAGAAAGATTATGATGTGCGGGAAAGTAATATACGAAAAATAGCACAGGGCATGGGTGTTCCGGCTTCAGATCTTTTTAATGATAATGAAAATACAATTTGTCTTGAAGAAAGGAGTGAGGTTTGGATTATAAAGAATTATAGACGATTATCTGAGAGACAGAAAGGGCGTATAGAAGGTTACATAAAAGCATTACTAGATGAAACAGGAAGAAATGATTTTCAATCCGAGTAGAGGGTATTTTGAAAAATAATCAAAATACCTTTTTTCTTTTGAATGATACACCGATAAATCGTGGAGGATAACCGAAATATGTGTTCTTTGCAAGGGTAAAGCAGACATTTATAATTTAGATGTGTCCACAAGAAAAAATGATTTTCGTGAACACAACGACAATTAAATATGATGATTTCATCGGACATAAGGAACAGTTACGCATTGCGCCGTGCCGCAGATGCGCCAGGATCAGTAAGGCTGAAGTGATGGAGAGGAAATATACATTTGATCCATCTGCCTGATGTGAGATGCCGGGAGCGATAACATCCATGCAAAAGAGGAATTGTGGTGATTCCGTGGTTGCGACTGTTCTATGATAATGATACTCCCTTTATGGTCTATAAGAGATGGTGCGAGTCCAGAGTGTGCTGCTGACCACAGTGACCGGTGATTTCAACTGGAGATTATATGGAGTATCTGCTAATAGCAGGTAATAAGTTATGTTGTTGTTTGCTATTAGCAGATATAGAAAAGGAATGATATGCGAATGAATGTGAACAAAATCATAAGATATAGTATGCAGTTGGCAATGCTCAAGCAACTAAAGTCAAAGAATATGATTACGGAGGAAGAGTATGAAAAGATACTGCGTGCAATAAGAAAAGATTATCAGGTTATATCTGATATTTCACCTTGACAGAATAAATGTACTATTGTGTTATGGCTATATACACTACGAATGGAACACAAAAAACGAGGTGAGACATTGAAAGTCGAAGTGATAAAGGCACAAGAGAATAATAAGAATTTAGCAAATCCGCGAAAAATAGAGCGTATGCGTGTGGCAGCCTATTGTCGTGTCAGTACGGATGATGAGGATCAGATAAAGAGTTATGACTCTATGGTTCGGTATTATACGGACATGATTAAGAATAATAAGGATTGGGTATATGCTGGAGTGTATGCGGATAAAGCGATGACAGGAACTAAGGATAATCGAGAGCAGTTTCAGAAACTCATTCAAGATTGCAAAGATGGAAAGATTGACATGGTACTTGCCAAAAGCTTGCCACGATTTGCTCGTAACACATTAGATACATTAAAATATGTGCGTATGCTGAGGGAGCGAAACATAGCTGTATATTTTGAGGTAGAGAAAATCAACACCTTGAAAGATGGCGAGTTTTTAATGACGATTTTGAGTTCTGTTGCACAGCAGGAAGTGGAGAATACTTCCGCATATGTGAAAAAGGGCTTGAAAATGAAAATGCAGAGAGGGGAGTTGGTTGGCTTCCAGGGATGCATTGGATATGATTACGATTTGGTGACTAAGACATTATCCATAAATGAAGAGGGGGCAGAAACTGTTAGATATATATTTGACAGATATGTTGCCGGAGCTGGAAGCACTATGATAGCGAAGGAGTTGAATCAACAGGGGAGTCATACGATACGTGGTAATCCATGGTGCAGCTCTAGTGTTATGGGAGTGGTGAATAATGAAAAATATATGGGAGATATTCTTCTTGGTAAAAGTTTTACCGTAGATCCAATTTCCAAAAGAAGATTGGAAAATCGAGGGGAAGAGGATAGATTCTATATAAAAGATCACCATATTCCAATTATTTCAAGAGAGACTTTTGAAAAAGCACAGGAAATTCGTGCAAGGAGAACCAGTGGTAGAAAAAAAGAAGTAGTTGTGGGAAAACGAGAAAAATTTAGTAGACAATATGCCTTTAGTTGCATGTTGAAATGTGGTTTTTGTGATACTACATTATGCAGGCGGGCATGGCATAGTGGATCAAAGTATAAGAAATATATATGGCAATGTGATAATTTTGTTAGGAATGGAAAGCAATATTGTCCGAAGTGTAAAGGTATGCCGGAGGAAGTTATTGAAAAGGCATTTGTGGAATCATACCGCATGATATGCACGGATCACAAGGATGTATTGGAGGAATTTCTACGAAGAGTTGAGAAAACTTTGAAGGAAGATGATTCACAAGAAATGATGCATCGTCTGGAAAAGAAGATAAATAATATAACAAATAAGCGTAAGAATTTGCTGGATAAATATTTGAGTGGTATGATTGCACAGGATATTTACGAAGAGGCAGAGATTTCTTATGAAAAAGAGTTAACCCAAAATCGGGCAAAGCTAAATTATTATGAGAAACAGTCTGAAGAAGAATGTAACCTTCGAAGACGATTAAATGAATTTAGAAAATCTCTCAAAAACAATGGTGTTTTAGAGGCGTTTGATCGAGCTGTTTTTGAAAGTGTTATTGAAAAGGTTATTATAGGTGGTTATGATAAAGATGGAAATGCTGTTCCCTATAAAATAACTTTTATATACAAAACAGGTTTCAAGGATGAATTTGACAATGCAAAAAAGCAGTTTGGAAAGCGAAAGACGGCTAAAGATGCCATGGAGAAACTTGGTGCATCCGTCGATAAAATGTGTTCCAATGTGAGTGACAAGCTGGAGGCATTGTATTCCGAAAGTAGTCTCAACACATGGAGTTCCAAGAAGAATAACAGATAAAATTGAAGAAAATGAATTTTATCCAAACCATGA
This sequence comes from Anaerostipes sp. MSJ-23, assembly GCF_018918155.1. GTDB lineage: Bacteria > Bacillota > Clostridia > Lachnospirales > Lachnospiraceae > Anaerostipes. Next base: position 45,979 of record NZ_JAHLPY010000013.1, on the reverse strand, counting down.
AGCAATTGATTTTTATCATCATTATAAAGAAGATATCAAGTTATTTGCAGAAATGGGACTGAAATGTTTCCGCACATCCATTGGATGGAGTCGTATTTTCCCAAATGGAGATGATGAACAGCCTTGTGAAGAAGGACTACAGTTTTATGATGATATGTTTGATGAATTATTGAAGTATGGAATTGAGCCAGTGATTACATTATCTCATTTCGAAATGCCTCTTCATTTAGCAAGACATTATGGAGGATTCAGAAATCGCAAAGTGATTGATTTCTTTGTGAAATTTGCTCAAATATGTTTTGAACGGTATAAAGATAAAGTAAAATATTGGATTACATTTAATGAAATCAATAATCAAATGGATACAGCAAATCCTCTGTTTTTATGGACAAATTCCGGAGTGTTACTAACAGAGGATGATAATCCAAGAGAAGTGATGTTTCAGACAGGACATCATGAGCTGATTGCGAATGCACTTGCGATAAAAAAATGCCATGAAATTTGTCCAAAAGCACAGATTGGATGTATGATTTCTTGTGTTCCGATTTATCCTTATTCTTGTAAACCTGCCGATGTTATGGCAGCGCAGGAAGCAATGCACCAGAGATTTTTCTTTCCAGATGTGTTCATGAGAGGGAAATACCCAACGTATGCATTAAATGAATTTAAGCGGGAAGGGTATCATATTGTTTTTGAAGATGGAGATGATAAAATCTTGAAAGAAGGAACGGCAGACTTTCTCGCATTAAGTTATTATATGTCTACGGTTGTAAAGGCCGATGCGGTCAATGAAGATCTTGGAAAAGATGTTTCTGGGGGACTTGCAAATTCTGTACCAAATCCTTACGTTGGCGCAAGTGACTGGGGATGGCAGATCGATCCGGAAGGTTTAAGATATTCTTTAAACGTTTTACAAGAACGTTATGATAAACCGTTGTTTGTGGTAGAAAACGGATTTGGGGCAATTGATGAAATTCAGGAAGATGGTACGATTGATGATCAGCCAAGGATTGAGTATTTAAAAAATCATATTGAGGCAGTAAAAGAAGCAGTGAATCATGATGGTGTAGAATTAATTGGCTATACACCATGGGGAATTATCGATCTTGTATCATTTACAACCGGAGAAATGAAGAAACGTTATGGTATGATTTATGTAGATCGTGACAACGAGGGAAACGGAACAATGAAACGAAAAAAGAAAAAATCATTTGATTGGTACAAAAAAGTAATTGCTTCTTGTGGAGAAGAACTATAGAAAAAATGATACATCTGGAAGAGAGTCATATTGGCTCTCTTCCTTCTTTTTTTCTTGAAAATCAAAGAAGTCTATGATAGAATCATATAAAACATACAGAAAAACTATGAAATAGGAGAAAGAAGAAAGATGTCAGAAAAAAAATTAGTATGGTATGGATTCCAACAGGCACTGCCGATTACATGCAGCTATCTTTTTGTTAGTATGGCATATGGCATGACCATGGAAAAAGCTGGATTTTTTTGGGGATGGTCTCTTCTTACAAGTCTTACCGTTTATACCGGAGCATTTCAATTTCTGCTTGTTACTTTTTTAAGTAGTGGAGCTTCCATTCTCACGATTGCGATGACTGCGTTATTTATGAATAGTCGACAATTTTTTTATGGGCTGACTTTTGTAGAAGATTTTAAAAAAATGGGAAAATTTTATCCCTATATGGTACATACTATGACAGATGAAACATATGCAGTCAATTGTGCAATGCTTGAAAAGAAGGATGAGAAGGAAAACGATTTTTTAAAGGATGACAAAAAACGAAGAAGAATTATGTTTTATGTTGCATTGTTTAGCCGTATTTCCTGGATGATTGGTGCAGTTGGCGGAGGGGTTCTTGGACAGTTAATTCCAGCACAGCTTACTGGCATTGATTTTTGTATGACAGCATTGTTTCTTACAATTTTTATCGATCAATGGAAAGCAGCCAAACATCATTTTCCGGCACTTTGTGGATTGTTTGTTGGTGTTTTATGTTTGCTTTGTTTTGGAGCGAATCGTTTTATGTTACCATCATTGATCCTGGTTTCTGGAGTATTATTAATTATGGAAGAAAAAGTAAAGAGAGAGGAAGAAAGCCTATGAAAAACACAGCTATTTTTGTAATTATTTTAATTTCTGCTGCTTGTACGCTTTTTATGAGAGTACTTCCTTTTACAATCCTTGGCGGAAAACGAGAAATACCGCAGAAAATTCAGTATTTAGGAAAAATTTTACCACCAGCAATTATGGCAGTTTTAATTGTTTATTGTTTAAAAGATGTTCCGTCTGATTTTAAAGGCGTTGGAATGGAAAAACTTCTTGCATCAGCAATTTGTATTGCAGTTCATTTATGGAAGAATCATACATTTCTTAGCATTATTGCTGGAACTGTTGCTTATATGATTTTATGTTCTGTTTGGTAAAAAGATGCTGCACAGAAAAAAATACTTGCAATATACCCCTTAAGGGTATATTATTTTTCTAGTAAGGATACCCCCTGAAGGTATTTTTAAAAAAAAGTGGAGGATGTTTTATGGCAGGAGAAAAGAAATGTCCATGTTGCCAGGAAAAAGCAGAGCATGGCAGAACAAAGGAACGTTCTGATAAAGAATACAGAGATCTGATGAATCGTTTAAAACGAATTGAGGGACAAGTAAGAGGAATCCAAAACATGTTAGAAAAAGATGCCTACTGTACAGATGTTATGGTGCAAGTGGCTGCTGTCAATGCAGCCTTAAATAGTTTTAATAAAGTCTTACTTGCCAACCACGTCAGAACTTGTGTTGCAGAAAATATCAGAAAGGGAAATGATGAAGTGATTGATGAACTTGTCAATTTATTACAAAAATTAATGCGATAGAATTTGTCGCGGAAAGGAGATAAAATGGAACAATATCATGTAACAGGCATGAGTTGTGCTGCCTGTAGTGCCCGTGTGGAAAAAGCAGTATCCAAAGTTCCAGGAGTAATATCTTGTTCAGTTAGTCTTTTGACAAATTCTATGGGAGTAGAAGGAAGTGCATCACCGCAGGATATTATAAAAGCAGTTGTAGATGCCGGATATGGAGCTTCACAGAAAGGAGGGGAAACCTCAACAAATGGAGCAGTATCTGAATATGAAGAGATGCTGGAAGATAAGGAAACCCCGATAATGAAACGTCGTTTAATCGTTTCTGTGTGCCTTTTGATCCCGCTGATGTACGTTTCTATGGGACATATGATGTGGAACTGGCCATTGCCAAAATTTGCTCAGGGAAACCATATCGGCATGGGACTTTATCAGATGCTTTTAACCATCGCAGTTATGGTAGTTAATCAAAAATTCTTTGTTAGTGGATTTAAAAGTCTTTGGCATAGAGCTCCTAATATGGATACCCTTGTGGCGCTTGGATCTACAGCATCATTTGTATATAGTACCTATGTATTGTTTGCAATGACAGATGCGCAACTAAAGGGAAATGCAGACATGGTCATGCATTACATGCATGAATTCTATTTTGAGTCGGCAGCAATGATCCTGACTTTAATTACCGTTGGAAAAATGCTGGAGGCGCGTTCGAAAGGAAAGACAACAGATGCATTAAAAGGGCTTATGAAGCTTGCACCAAAAACCGCTGTTGTGAGAAGAGATGGAAAAGAAGTTGAAGTTCCGATTGAACAAGTGCAAAAAGGAGATTTGTTTGTTGTAAAACCAGGAGAGAACATCCCGGTAGATGGAATTGTTATGGAAGGAACCAGTGCGGTTAATGAATCTGCACTGACCGGAGAAAGTATCCCGGTGGATAAAGATTGTGGCGATAAAGTTTCTGCAGCAACGTTAAATCAGTCTGGCTTTCTTGTATGTAAAGCAGAAAGAGTCGGAGAAGATACAACACTATCTCAGATTATACAGATGGTAAGTGATGCAGCTGCAACAAAAGCACCAATTGCTAAGATTGCAGACCGTGTTTCTGGTGTCTTTGTTCCGGCAGTTATTAGCATTGCCATTGTTACGATGATTGTATGGTTGATTGCTGGAAAAGATGTTGGATTTGCTTTGGCAAGAGGAATTTCTGTTCTTGTAATTAGTTGTCCATGTGCTCTTGGTCTTGCGACACCAGTTGCGGTTATGGTAGGAAATGGAATGGGAGCCAAAAATGGCACAATGTTCAAAACAGCCGTATCTTTGGAAGAAGCTGGAAAAATTCAGATTGTCGCTCTTGATAAGACAGGAACAATTACAAAAGGAGAACCGCAGGTTACAGATTTTTATCCTTCGGTAGGAGTTTCCAAAGAGGAACTTTTAAAAACTGCCTATGCTTTAGAGCAAAAAAGTGAGCATCCATTGGCGAGGGCTATTCTTTCAGCAGCGCAGGAAAATGGAATGAAATCGGTAGAACTTAAAAATTTTCAAGCTGTTCCTGGGAATGGGTTGACCGGCTTTTTAAATGGAAAAGAACTGGCCGGTGGAAATCTGAAATTTATTGAACAAAAAGCCAAGGTAACGCAAGAGATCAGAAAACAGGCAGAAAAATATGCAGAGGAAGGGAAAACGCCTCTTTTCTTCAGCGAAGATAAGATTTTAATTGGTATCATTGCAGTTGCAGATGTCATCAAAGAAGATAGTCCACAGGCGGTGAAAGAACTTCAGAATATGGGAATTCATGTTGTTATGTTGACTGGAGACAATGAGCGTACGGCAAAAGCTATTGGAAAACAGGCTGGAGTAGATGAAGTGGTAGCCGGAGTACTTCCAGATGGAAAAGAAGCGGTTATTAGCAGATTGAAGAAAAAAGGAAAAGTAGCCATGGTTGGAGATGGTATTAACGATGCACCGGCATTGACAAGAGCTGATATTGGAATTGCCATCGGAGCAGGTACTGATATTGCCATTGATGCAGCAGATGTTGTTTTAATGAAGAGTCGTTTATCAGATGTTCCGGCTGCGGTACGTTTAAGCCGTGCAACGCTTCGTAATATTCATGAAAATCTGTTTTGGGCATTTTTCTATAACGTTATTGGAATTCCACTTGCAGCTGGCGTATGGATTCCAATCTTTGGATGGACATTAAATCCAATGTTTGGAGCAGCCGCTATGAGTCTTTCAAGCTTTTGTGTAGTAAGTAATGCATTAAGACTCAATCTATTTAAGGTAAATAATGCATCAAAAGATAAAAGAAGAAAAGATGCTCTTGGAAGTGAACCGCTGCTTATAGAGGAAGAAAAAGGAGAAATAAAAACTTTAAAGATTAAAGGTATGATGTGTGAACATTGTGAAGCTAGAGTAAAAAAGGCACTGGAAGGAATCAAAGGTGTTGAATCTGCGACGGTAAGTCATAAAAAAGGAACAGCGATCGTAAAACTTTCAGAACCAGTCAGCAATCAGGTTATGAAAGAGGCCGTCGAAAAAGAAGAATATAAAGTTTTATCAATTTCATAAAAAAGTGGTTTACCACTAAATATAAAATTATTAATGAAACAGCCGAAAAGGCGAAGGAGGTAACAATATGGCACAGGTAACAAAGGATACAATGATTGGTGAATTATTACAGATTAATGCAGATGTAGCTCCAATTCTAATGGATATTGGAATGCACTGCCTTGGATGCCCGGCGTCTCAGATGGAAACAATTGAACAGGCAGCAGGTGTGCATGGAATCAATCCAGATGAATTGGTAGAAGAAATTAACCAGTTTTTAAAAGCAGCAGACAAATAAGGGGGAATTTATCATGCAGGAAGTTGTTGTAAGTATTGATGGAATGATGTGCGGAATGTGTGAAAGTCATGTAAACAATGTTATTCGAAACAATTTTAATGTAAAAAAAGTGACATCCTCTCATTCTAAAGGACGCACAGTTATTATCACAGAAGAAGATATTGATGAAAAGAAATTAAGAGAAAAAATCGATGAAACTGGTTATAGCGTAACCGATATCAAAAAACAGCCATATGAAAAAAAGGGTCTGTTTTCTTTTCTAAAAAAATAAATAAAAAAATAGAGAAGGGGAATATCCAAGAAGAGATATTCCTCTTCTTTTAGTATTAAGAAAAGGAACATGTTTCGACAGATTTCTTTTTAAAGAAGAAGAAAGATCTCTAAAACTGTAGAAAAATTTCTCTTTTGGAAAAAACTTGCGAAGGATAGCGTCTTGTATCGAAACTTCAACAGAATATATAATAATCTTGTAAATTAAAACAGAATTGGAGGACATAATATGAGCAAGATTCATGTAGCAATCGCAGATGACAACCAAAGAATGGTTGATATGATAACAAAGCTGTTAAGTCAGGATGATGACATAGAAGTAGTTGCCAGTGCAGACAATGGGGAAGCGGCAGTTGAAATTATAAAGGAAAGTCATCCAGATGTCGTTTTATTAGATATCATTATGCCAAAATTAGATGGAATTGGAGTTTTAGAGCGTATCAAAGAAGTACCAGCCGAAAAAAAGCCAGCAGTGATTATGCTTTCTGCCATGGGACAGGAAAGCGTCTGTGAGGAAGCTATGGAGCTAGGTGCTTCTTATTTTATTTTAAAGCCATTTGATTCACATATGGTAATTCGAAAAATTAAGCAGGCAAAATCTCAAAGCGGCATGGCTTCCTCATTGGTTCCATTTCGCGAAAAAAATGAAAAGCTTACAAAAAATCAACTAGAAATTATTATTACGAATATGATTCATGAAATTGGAGTACCGGCTCACATCAAAGGATATCAGTATTTAAGGGATTCTATTATGATGGCAGTTTATGATATGGATATTTTAAATTCAGTTACAAAACAATTGTATCCAGCAATCGCAGAAAAATTTCAGACAACATCCAGCCGTGTAGAACGTGCAATTCGTCATGCGATAGAAGTGGCGTGGGGAAGAGGAAAGATGGATACGATAGATGCATTATTTGGATACACTGTACATGCAGGAAAAGGCAAACCGACAAATTCAGAATTTATTGCGTTGATTGCAGACAAAATTCGCTTAGAATATGAAGACAAAATCAATTCTTAAAGAAAAATTTGATACAATCTTGTAAAAAAATGGTATAATATCCTTTAAAGGGATATGAAAACATGTAAAGTGGCTAGGAAAGAAAATGGTATAAACAGCAGCTTAAGGGGGATGAAACAAGTATGGACAAAAATCAGAGGGTTTTAATTGCAGACAGCAACCTGGTGGAAGCAAAAAAACTTGCAAAAGAGCTGGCTTTAAAGATGGAGATTGTAGAGGTTGTATCCGATGGGATTAGAGCTTTGGAAGCAATCACAGAATATAAGCCGGATGTTGTAGTTCTGGATATTATGATGCCGATGATCGATGGACTTGGTGTTGTTGAGAAATGTCGAGAGCGCCTGACAGAGGATGAGATTCCTTCTTTTATTATGACGACATTCATCGGAACACAAAAGTTGATTGAATGCATTAATCATATGGATATTGATTATTGCATTATGAAACCATTTCAGACAGAAATATTATTTCATCGAATCGAGCAGATCACACGCCTAAAATATATGAATCAGAAAGTTCAGTATTATGGGAAAAAGTCAAAAGAAGAACAAAAAGCATTTCCATCAACATCCTATGACATTCGTCAGGATGTAACAAAAATTATCCGGGATCTTGGAATTCCAGCTCATATTAAGGGGTATCAGTACATAAGAGAAGGAATTATCATGGCAATTGAAGATATCAATATGATGAATTATATTACGAAACTATTGTATCCATCCATTGCAAAAAAATACCGGACGACATCAAGTAGTGTAGAAAGAGCAATTCGACATGCCATTGAGGTTGCGTGGAATAGGGGGAAAGTAGAATTGCTTGAGGAAATGTTTGGCTATACCATCAGTGCAGGCAAAGGAAAACCAACCAATTCAGAATTTATTGCATTAATTGCAGATAAATTAAGATTGGATTATCGGATGCACGCATCCTAAAAAAAAGGCAGGTCTTACTGGCAAAGACCTGCCTTTATTCTTTAGGATAATTCTTCAATTCCATCAATATTTGGTGTACACATCATGGAATAATTCGTATGGTAAATAACGAAACCAGGCTTTGCTTTTGGCGGTTTTTTCAGCTCCTTTCGTTGAATATAGTCAATTTCCACTTTCGGGTCCTGGCGTCCTTTTGAATAATAAGCAGCCAAGCGGCCGGCTTCTTCAAAGGTAGCATCTGGAAGGGTATCTGCTTGTTCCTTGCGGACAATTACATGGGATCCAGGCATATTTTTTGCATGGAACCACCAGTCTCCACCATTGGCAAATTTAAAAGTTAGTTCATCATTTTGATAGTTGTTTTTTCCAACATATATATGAAATCCATCAGAAGAAAGAAAATGAAGTGGTTTTGATTTTGCTGGTCTGCGGCTTCCTTTTTTTCCATGACTTTTAATATAGCCATAATCACTGAGTTCTTGTTTGATGCTTGCTAAGTCTTTTTCCTGGTCGGAAAGAGCAAGAGAGGTAGCAATAGAATCCAAGTGATCGAGATCTGCTTTTGTCTCCACAGTAAGTTCTGAAAGAGCTTCATAAGTACGTTTTAATTTATTATATCGTGCAAAATATTTTTTAGAGTTTTCTAGTGGTGTTTTAGAAGGATCCAGTGGAATTGTAATTTCTTCATTTGTGTAATAGTTCATGCAAGTGAGTGATTTCGCTTCTGGTTCTAAGTTATATCCATAAGCTTGAATTAATTCACCGTAAACTTTATATTTTTCACGTTTTTGCGTATCTTTTAGCTGCTTAATTTGGAGATCATATTTTTTGCTTGTACGCTCCAATGCTGTTTGAACAATTTTTCTAAGATCAGAAGTTTTTTGCTTCATTCTTGTATATTTTTCTTTTTCTGAATAATACCCGGTAAGTACTTCGAAAATAGAATCATATGTTTTTACGGTATAATCAGGAAAAGAAGTTAAAGGAATACAGGAAAATTCTTTTGGCTCCTCTCCACTATATAAAATATTTGGCGTATAGTGTTGATCCTCAATTTCCTCTTTTAATTTTATGAGTTGTCCGTAAAGTCCAGCTGCGCTTTCTTCCGTTAAGGAATCAGTAGATGCATTTCCGTCAAGTCCAGCACGATAGCAAAGTTCATTAGCGATTAAAGGGCTCATGCCGGTGATCGACGTATAAAGAGCTTTGCAAAGATTGGAAGGTTTCTTTATAATTTTTTCAGAAAAATCTTTTACACAAAGTTCAGATAAAGGGTGTTTTCCTTTGGATGGTGGAAACGTATAGGTTCTTCCAGGAAGGACTTCTCTTACAGAACTAATATTTGCAGAGATATGTTTGATACTATCAAGAATCATATTTTCAGAATCAACAAAAATTAAGTTGCTGTGTTTTCCCATGATTTCAACGATCAAACGCTTTTGACATAAATCTCCGAGCTCATTTAAATGTTCGATTGTAAATTCAATGATACGTTCAAAGTTTGGCTGCCGGATCGATAAAATTCTTCCATTGCTAATATGTTTTCTTAAAAGCATGCAAAAATTTGGTGCCTGCATTGGGTTCGTTTTTGATTCCTGTGATAAATAGACCAGAGGAAGAGATGCACTTGCCGATAAGTGAAGACGCATTGTTTTACGGTCTTTTTTTATAACGAGTGTGATTTCATCTGCTTCTGGTTGATAAATTTTATAAATTCTTCCACCGATGATCTGATGATTTAATTCTGATACAATATTGGAAATGACAAATCCATCGAATGCCATAGTAATAACCTCCATGTTCATATGATTTTTTTCATTCATAGCAAACAAAAAGGCATGATCTGACAAAACAGCCAGAGCATACCGTTTCTTTTATTCTCAAAATACCATAAGTGAGGAATAAAGTCAATCCCGCTGCATTGCTATTTGAGCTATGTTATAGTAAAATTGTCATAACTTGATATGCAAAAGAAGCACATCAGGAAAATGATTGAATGAAAGAAAAAGGAAGTGCGAAGAATGGAAACAATCGGAAGAAATAGTGAATGCTGGTGTGGAAGCGGGAAAAAGTATAAAAAATGCCATTATCAGTTCGATGAAAAATTAAGAGAATTAAAACAGGAAGGACATCTTGTACCATCCCATAACATGATCAAGACACCAGAACAGATTGAAAAAATTAGAGAAAGTGGAAAAATTAATATTGCAGTGCTTGATTATGTAGCAGAACATATTAAAGCTGGTGTGACAACACAACAGATTGATGATTGGGTATATGAACAGACAACATCCAGAGGAGCGATTCCAGCCCCTTTAAATTATGAAGGATTTCCAAAAAGTGTTTGTACTTCAATCAATCATGAAGTATGCCATGGAATCCCATCCGAGAAAGTTGTATTAAAAGAAGGTGATATCATTAATGTCGATGTCTCAACAATTTATCATGGATATTTTTCGGATTCTTCCAGAATGTTTTGTATTGGAGAAGTATCGGAAGAAAAGAAGAAACTTGTGCAAGTAACAAAAGAATGTGTAGAACTTGGATTAAAACAGGTAAAACCATGGGCATTCATGGGTGATATGAGTGATGCGGTTCATCAGCATGCTTTGGAAAATGGATATACGGTCGTAAGAGAGATTGGGGGACATGGAGTTGGAATTGAATTCCATGAAGATCCATATGTAAGCTATGTTGCACAGCCTGGAACAGGAATCGTACTTGCACCTGGAATGATGTTTACGATTGAACCGATGGTAAATATGGGAACGGATCAGATTTTTGTAGACGATGAAAATGGATGGACAATTTATACAGAAGATGGAAAACCATCAGCGCAGTGGGAGATTCAAGTTCTTGTTACAGAAGATGGATATGAAGTACTAGCGTATTAAATATAAACTTGCTATAATGAAAAAGAAAATCATAAACTTATCATTTCTTTTAGAAAGGAAGCATAAAGGAGAAAAAATATGGCAAAGGACTATATTACCGTAACCATCGAAAAACAGAAAAAAATTGCACTGATTGCACATGATGGGATGAAAAAAGAGCTGATTCAATGGTGTGATGACAATAAAGACATACTAAAAAAACATTTTCTGTGTGGTACCGGAACAACGGCAAAAATGGTTGCTGAGGCAACAGGACTTCCGGTAAAAGGATATCACAGCGGCCCTCTTGGAGGTGATCAGCAAATCGGTGCACAGATTGTAGAAGGAAATATTGATTTTGTCATTTTCTTTTCTGATCCACTGACTGCACAGCCGCATGATCCGGATGTAAAAGCATTGCTTCGAATTGCACAGCTTTATGACATTCCAATTGCAAATAACAAAGCAACTGCAGATTTTATGATTACATCGAAATATATGGATGAAGAATATCAGCATCATGTGATGGATTTTCAGAAAAATGTAGCAGATAGAGCAAAAACATTATAAGACAATGGTATAACTGCAGGGGGAAAATCATTTTGAGAAAGAAAGCATCGTTAGAGTTATGGAAAGAATTATATGAACTTGCCAAGGAGCTTAATGCATTAAATCCGTGGAAATTTTTAGGAGATACAGATCTTTTAAGTATTGGTTTAGAAGATGATGATGAGCCAGTATTTGTAAGTTTTACAGGAGATGGAGATCCCTTGAAAGGGATCGCAGTTTATGAAGGATTGGATGGACTTGGAGATTTTGCCATGGTTATTTCTGGAGAAGAATTAAATCTTCCGCCAGAGTATGTAGCATATGAACAGACGTGCCTTTACACATACTGGGGAAATAAAGAAGATCTTCCGCCAGAAAGTGCTGAAATTTTAAAACAGATCGGAGTTGAATTTTGTGGGGATGGAGAATGGATTTTCTTCTTATCTCATAATAATCGGTTCCGTCCATGTATTTTGGATGAAAGAGAAGCTACGCTAATGGTCAATGTTTATAAAAATGTGATTATGGCAGTTCGTGCTCTTCTTGATGGAACAATCGAAGTCCATTTTGAAGAAGGAGAGTGTTTATGCCGCGCTTATGATCATGAAAGTAAAACATGGAAAATGTTTGCACAAATGCTTCCAGATGCAGAAAAAGCCTTTCCATCGATTCAGATCGATGATGATGCATTAAGAGAACGGTTAAATGAAAGACCACCAGTGGATATCGAAGTTTTGCTTGATTTTAATTATACCAATACCGTGGTAGAAGATGAAGCATATGATCGTCCGGTTCATCCACTGTTATTTTTGGCAGTCGATGCTACCAATGAGGAGATCATTACTGCAGAAGTCTTAAATCCAGATGAAAGCGAAATCGATATGGCATTAAATTTCTTTGTAGCCTTTGTAGAACAGCATGGAAAGATGAAAGCAATTAAAGCAAGAAATCCTTGGATTTTTGGAGCTTTGGATGATATCTGTCAATATTGTGACATTCCTCTTTTGCAGGATCCGTTGGAGATTGCAGAAAATATAGAGCAGGAAATGTTTGATCTGTAAAAAAAGTTTATAAAGAGAAAAGGTCGTGTAGTTGACAAAGCACTCTGGTATTGATACAATACTAGAGTGTTTCACGTATTAACGAATTATCACTTTAATTCGATAAAGTAACAAGGAGTAAAAAAGAATGAATAAGAAAAGAGTTCATACACCGGAAGGTGTTCGTGATGTTTATGGAATAGAATGTAGACAACGAAGCAAGTTAAAAGAAAAATTAGAAAAAGTTTTTGCCTCTTATGGTTATGAAGGCATTCGTACGCCGGGGTTTGAATTTTTTGATGTCTTTAATAGTGAAAAAGGAACCGTATCTTCCAGAGAAATGTATAAGTTTTTTGATCGAGAAGGAAATACACTTGTGCTTCGTCCGGATGTGACACCATCAATTGCACGCTGCGTTGCAAAATATTTCAGTGATGAAAAAATGGGAATTCGTCTTTGCTATGCAGGAAATGTATTTTTGAATAACTCAAGCTATCAGCTGAAATTAAAAGAAACATGTCAGCTTGGAGCCGAACTTGTGAATGATGATTCTGCACAGGCAGACAGTGAAGTGATTGCTATGGCAATCGATTGTTTCCTTACAGCTGGACTTACAGATTTTCGAATTTCGATTGGAGAGGTAGAGTTTTTTGAGGGACTTACCAATACAATTGAGGATGAAAATATTCATTTAGAATTAAGAGAATTTATTTTAAATAAAAATTATTTTGGCTTGATGGAATATGTAGAAAATCTTGAAATTCCAGAAAAAATAAAAGAAGTATTCCTTCGCTTTAATGAACTAAATGGAGATGTTGCCATTTTGGATCAGGCAGAAGCTATGGTAGAAAATTCGCTGTCAAAGAAAGCAATCGAGAGACTTCGTAAAGTTTATGATATCTTAAAATTATATGGAAAAGAAAAATATGTAAGTTTTGATCTTGGAATGTTAAACAAACATAATTATTATACTGGAATTATTTTTAAAGGATATACTTATGGAACGGGAGATGCAATTTTAAAAGGTGGACGTTACGATAATCTGATAGAACAATTTGGAAAGAAAGCGCCATCTGTTGGTTTTGCAATTGTATTAGATGAACTTATGATGGCTTTATCAAGACAGGGAATTGCAATGGAAGCAGATTCAACCGATACGATGATTGTTTACAGTGAAGATCTAATGAAAGATGCTGTTGCAAAAGCAAATGAACTGCGTTCGAAAGGACAGAAAGTAATTTTGGAGCGAAAAAATTCAGAATGTACGAAAGAAGATTATGAAAAGTTCGGGGAAAAACATCGTTTTGGTGAAGTACTTTACTTTTTTAATTAAATTATAAAGAGCAGAAAGGAAAAAAGAACCATGAGATATATTACATTTGCACTGGCAAAAGGGCGCCTGGCAAAGAAAACGTTATCATTGCTGGAACAGATTGGAATTACCTGTGAAGAGATGAAAGATGAAAAGACAAGGAAACTGATTTTTACAAATGAAGATTTAAAATTAAAATTTTTCCTGTCAAAAGCCAGTGATGTACCAACGTATGTAGAATATGGTGCGGCAGATATCGGGGTCGTAGGGAAAGATACGATTTTGGAAGAAGGAAGAAATCTTTATGAAGTGCTGGATCTGAAATTTGGAGCATGCAAGATGTGCGTTTGTGGACCGAAAGAAGCAAAAAAATATTTGACAGGAAATGAAATTATTCGTGTTGCTTCCAAATATCCGCATATTGCAAAAGAATATTTTAATAATCAAAAGCTTCAGACGGTAGAGATTGTAAAATTAAATGGATCCGTAGAGCTTGCACCAATTGTTGGATTGTCAGAAGTCATTGTCGATATTGTAGAAACGGGTACAACGTTACGAGAAAACGGGCTGGAGGTATTGGAAGAAGTTTGTCCGTTATCTGCTCGTATGGTTGTAAACCAGGTTAGTCAGAAGATGGAACAGGAACGAATCAGTCAGATTGTAACTGCATTAAAGAAATTACTAGATGAAAAGAAATAGAGGGAATAAAAATGAGAATTGTAAAAGTAAATGAAGATTCAATTGAAAATATTTTATCGGATTTATTAAAGAGAAGTCCAAATCACTATGATGGGTATCAGGAAAAAGTAGATGCAATTATTGCAAATGTAAAAGAAAACGGAGATCAGGCAGTTTTTGATTATACACGCCAGTTTGATGGAGCAACGATTACACCAGAAAATATTCTTGTTACGGAAGAAGAAATAAAAGAAGCTTATGAAGAAGTCGATGATCAGCTGATCGAAGTGATTCGAAAAGCAATTAAAAATATTCGTGATTTCCATGAAAAACAGCTGCAGAAAAGTTGGTTTGAGACAAGAGAAGATGGGGTAATGCTTGGACAGAAAGTAACACCAATGGAAAGTTGTGGCGTTTATGTACCTGGAGGAAAAGCGGTATATCCTTCTTCTGTATTGATGAACATTGTTCCTGCTCATGTTGCTGGTGTAAAAAATATCATTATGACAACACCTCCTGGAAAAGATGGAAAGGTCACAGCGAATACATTGGTAGCAGCAAAAGAAGCCGGTGCTTCCAAAATTTATAAAGTCGGAGGGGCTCAGGCAATTGCAGCATTAGCCTTTGGAACGGAATCTGTCCCAAAAGTAGATAAAATTGTAGGACCTGGAAATATTTTTGTAGCACTTGCAAAGAAAGCAGTATATGGAAATGTAAGCATTGATTCTATTGCAGGACCAAGTGAAATTCTTGTTCTTGCCGATGAAATAGCAAATCCACGTTATGTGGCAGCAGATTTATTGTCTCAGGCAGAACATGATGAAATGGCGAGTGCAATCCTTGTAACAACCAGCGAAGAGCTTGCACAGCAGGTATCCAAAGAAATTGATGGATTCTTAAAGGTTCTTTCAAGAAAAGAAATTATTGAAAAATCATTAGAATCATTTGGTTATATTTTAATTGCCAAAGATATGAAAGAAGCGGTGGATGTAGCAAATTCGATTGCATCTGAACATATGGAAATTATGACGGCAAATCCATTTGATACTATGACAAGAATTAAAAATGCAGGAGCTATTTTCCTTGGTTCTCACAGCTGTGAGCCATTGGGTGATTATTTCGCAGGACCAAACCATGTATTGCCAACAAATGGAACTGCAAAATTCTTCTCACCATTAAGTGTGGATGACTTTATTAAAAAATCAAGTGTGATCTATTATTCTAGAGAAGCATTAGAACCTGTGCATAAAGATATTGAGTTCTTTGCAAATCAGGAAAAATTAACAGCACATGCAAATTCTATGAAAGTACGATTTGAAGAAGACAAATAGAAAGGATCGGTTGATTTATGAGCAGAAGCGTTTCGATAGAACGAAATACAAGTGAGACAAAGATTAAAATGACACTTGATCTGGATGGAAGTGGAAAAGGAAATATTCATACAGGGATTGGTTTTTTCGATCATATGTTAAACAGCTTTGCAAAACATGGCTTTTTTGATCTTGATGTTGAAGTCGAGGGAGATCTTTATGTAGATTGCCATCATACGATTGAGGATGTCGGAATTGTTCTTGGAGAAGCAATCAAACAGGCAGTTGGAGATAAAAAAGGAATCCGCAGATATGGTTCTTTTATTCTTCCGATGGATGAAACACTGGTTCTTTGCGGAATCGATCTTTGTGGAAGACCTTATTATTCATCCAATCTTACCTTTACCGTGGATCGTGTTGGAGAATTTGATACAGAAATGGTAAATGAATTTTTCTATGCGATTTCTTATGGAGCAGCCATGAATCTGCATCTGAAAAAGTTGGATGGAGAAAATAATCATCATATCATAGAAGCAGCATTTAAGGCATTTGCAAAGTCTTTGGATGAAGCAACGGGAATGGATCCAAGGATTACAGATGTTTTATCAACGAAAGGAGCACTTTAAAATGGGGAAAAGTACACTTTCTTTTGAAGATTTTAAATTAAACAGTGATGGAATGCTGACAGTCGTAACACAGGATGATAAAACGCTAGAAGTCTTGATGGTTGCTTATATGACAAAAGAAGCGTTTGAAAAGACCGTAGAAACCGGTATTATGACATACTATAGCAGAAGTCGTCAGGAACTTTGGATCAAAGGAGAGACATCAGGGCATTATCAATATGTAAAATCCTTAACGATTGACTGTGACAAGGATACGTTGCTTGCAAAGGTACGTCAGGTTGGAGCAGCCTGTCATACCGGTCATTATTCTTGCTTTTTTACAGAGATTATGAACAATGAGGAAGAATAAGTAATCTTGGAAATGGAAAAACTTATAACAAAGAATTGTCATTCTCTTTCTTATTTGATATAATCAGTTCTATAAGATAAAGGAGGCAAGATATGACAGCATTTGTATCAGAACTAGTCTCATATTTGATTAAATTTATTTTTTTACTTGCAGTCGCCGGTGGTGGAACACTGATCGGAAGTCATCTGTCACAGAAGAAAAATAAAGAACAGGCATAGCCAATACAAAAGAAGACCTTTTTCAAGGTTTTCTTTTGTGTTATGGAAAAATAGACAAACATTACATTAGGAGGATGAAGAATTGAGAGCATATGGAGTCAACGAGCTCAGGAAAATGTATCTTGAGTTCTTTGAAAGTAAAGGACATTTGGCATTAAAAAGTTTTTCTCTTGTGCCGAAAAATGACAACAGTCTGTTGTTGATCAATGCGGGAATGGCACCGTTAAAGCCATATTTTACAGGACAGGAAGTGCCACCAAGAACAAGAGTGACAACCTGCCAGAAATGTATCCGTACAGGAGATATTGAAAATGTAGGAAAAACTGCCAGACATGGTACATTTTTTGAAATGCTTGGAAACTTCTCTTTTGGAGATTATTTCAAACATGAAGCAATTGCGTGGTCCTGGGAATTTTTAACAAAAGTGATTGGATTGGATCCTGACCGACTTTATCCTTCTGTATACCAGGATGATGACGAAGCATTTGAAATTTGGGAAAAGGAAATCGGAATTGCACCAGAACGTATCTTCCGTTTTGGAAAAGAAGATAACTTCTGGGAGCATGGGGCTGGACCTTGCGGACCATGTTCTGAAATTTATTATGACCGTGGAGAAAAATATGGATGCGGAAGTCCAGACTGTACAGTAGGATGTGATTGCGACCGTTATATGGAAGTATGGAACAACGTATTTACACAGTTTGAAAATGACGGACATAATCATTATACAGAATTAAAACAGAAAAATATTGATACAGGAATGGGTCTTGAAAGACTTGCTGTCATTGTACAGGAAGTGGATTCTATCTTTGATGTTGACTCTATTAAAGCGATTCGCGATAAAATTTGTGAAGTTGCCGGAGTAAAATATGGAGAAAATCATGATACAGACGTATCTATCCGAGTAATCACAGACCATATTCGTTCTGCAACATTTATGTTATCGGATGGTATTTTGCCATCAAATGAAGGCCGTGGATATGTACTTCGCCGCCTGATTCGTCGTGCGGCAAGACATGGAAGACTGCTTGGAATTGATCATCTGTTCCTTACAGATATTAGTAAAGTAGCCATTCATGAATCTAAAGATGGTTATCCAGAATTAGAAGAAAAAGCAGAATTTATCTTCAATCATCTGTCACAGGAAGAAAAACAGTTTAATAAAACAATTGACCAGGGACTTTCTATTCTTTCTGAGATGGAACAATCCATGAAAGAAAAAGGAGTCAAAGAACTTCCAGGAAAAGATGCATTTAAGCTTTATGATACTTATGGATTCCCTCTGGATCTGACAATCGAAATTCTGGAAGAAAAAGGATTCCGTGTAGATCAGGATGGATTTGAGAAAGAAATGCAGGTACAAAGAGAAACTGCAAGAGCTGCAAGAAAAACAACAAACTATATGGGAGCAGATGCAACCGTTTATGAACAGTTAGATCCTGCGATGACATCAAAATTCCTTGGATATGATGCTCTGACATGTGATGGAACGATCACTGCTATGACAACAGAGACAGAAGTAGTAAAAGAACTTACAGAAGGAAGCAAGGGAACGATCATTGCGGATCAGACAACATTTTACGCAACAAGTGGTGGTCAGGAAGCAGATAAAGGTGTAATCTTAAGTGACAAGGCAGCTTTTGAAGTAGAAGATGTGATTAAATTGTCTGGAGGAAAGATTGGACATGTTGGACATGTAACGGAAGGAACCTTTACATTAGGGGAGAAAGTAGTCTTCCATGTCAATGAAAAGAACAGAAGCCTTGCTGAGAAAAACCATAGTGCAACGCATTTATTACAAAGAGCATTAAGAGAAGTGCTTGGAACTCATGTAGAACAGGCTGGATCTTTGAATAATGCAAGTCATTTACGTTTTGACTTTTCTCATTTTTCACCAATGAGTGAAGATGAAAT
The DNA here is from genome assembly GCF_018918155.1 of Anaerostipes sp. MSJ-23. GTDB lineage: Bacteria > Bacillota > Clostridia > Lachnospirales > Lachnospiraceae > Anaerostipes. Next base: position 27,175 of record NZ_JAHLPY010000013.1, on the reverse strand, counting down.
TCAGAGAGTTGAAAAGATTGTCAATGAGAAAATTTCAGAAAATCTTCCAGTGGTAACAAAAGTAATGTCCATGGAAGATGCAAAAAAAACAGGAGCAATGGCTTTATTTGGAGAAAAATATGGAGATGAAGTTCGTGTAGTATCCATGGGAGATTTCTCTGTAGAACTTTGCGGAGGTACTCATGTAAAAAATACAGGAGCAATTACAGCATTTAAGATTCTTTCTGAATCCGGAGTAGCATCAGGTGTACGAAGAATTGAAGCAGTTACAGATCAGGGAGTTTTTGAATACTATCACAAACAGGAAGAAGAATTGAAAGAAGCAGCAAAGGCATTAAAATCTACACCTGCAGGATTACTTTCAAGAATCGAATCTCTTCTTGCTGAAGTAAAAGAATTAAAGAGTGAAAACGAATCCTTAAAGAGCAAACTTGCAAAAGATGCCCTTGGAGACGTTATGGATCAAGTAGAAGAAGTTAATGGAATCAAACTTCTTGCAACATCGGTAGAGGATGTTGATATGAATGGACTTCGTGAACTAGGAGATAATTTGAAAGAAAAACTTGGGGAAGGTGTCATCGTTCTTGCGTCTGAAAAAGGCGGCAAAGTATTCCTCGTAGCAATGGTAACGGATGGAGCCCAGAAGGCAGGAGCCCATGCAGGAAATCTGATCAAAGAGATTGCCGGATGTGTCGGTGGCGGCGGAGGCGGTCGTCCAAATATGGCACAGGCAGGTGGTAAAAATCCAGCTGGTATCCCAGATGCAGTAGAAAAAGCAAAAGAAGTTTTAAAAAATCAAATTTCTTAGTTGACGAACCAGAAAAATGTGGTATAATAATCTAGTGCAATAAATTAATACCCAAACAGTCCTATGCACAAGTACAAGACTGGAGGGGAGGTCAGGAAAAACAATGTCTAACGTAATCGTTAAAGAAAATGAATCATTAGATAGCGCTCTTCGCAGATTTAAGAGAAATTGTGCAAAAGCAGGAATTCAGCAGGAAATCCGCAAGAGAGAACATTACGAAAAGCCAAGTGTAAGACGTAAGAAAAAGTCTGAAGCTGCTCGTAAAAGAAAATCAAAATAATGAAACACGAAGCATCCTATACCTTTGCAGGTATAAGATGCTTTTTTTCTGCATATATTGAACCAAAAGCCGTGGGGAGAGATTTCCGTATGAAAAGAAAGCCGAAAGAAGCCATCGTTAAGGGACTCTCTCTTCCAAGAGATGTCATTTTTGGAGATTTTATCATCACTTTAACAGGGAACCAGGAAGTTTTTATTGAAAATTATAGGGGAATTTTATCTTATGATGATCACAAAATCTGCATTCAAGGAAATCATGTTACACTAAAAATTTGTGGAGATAATCTTACGGTAGATTATTATTCGCAGGAAGCAATGAAAATCCTTGGAAAAATTGAACGGTTAGAATATCTATAAAGGAGAAATGATTGGTAAGAATCTTACATTTTCTGTTTGGCCGCCTTTGTTTTGAAATTTATGGGCAGAATGTAGAGCGGTTTTTAAATTTATGTGCTAGAAATCATCTTGTTTTATGGAATTTAAAGTCTCAAAATGGAGGCTATTCTTTTTTTATAAGGAAAAGCTCTTATAAAATGTTATCCCTGATGGCACAAAAAACAAATGTAGAGTTAAAACTTACAGGAGAATACGGACTTCCATATTTTTTCCGGGAACATAGAAAAAGAAAGATATTATTGTTTGCAGTTGTTTTTTCTGTACTAACCTTATTTCTACTGAGTCAGTTTTTGTGGGAAATCACGATTTCAGGAAATGAAATGTATTCAAAAAGTGGTTTGCTAAAATATGTAACAACCAATTTTTATCGAATTGGAACTTATAAAAAGCAAATCGATTGCGACGAACTGGAAGAACATTTAAGAGAAGATTATGATGAAATTGCTTGGGTGTCATGCTCTATTCAAGGAACAAGGCTTCATATTGAAATGAAAGAGACCTTAGATCGCAAAACGAGACAAAATCCGAAAAAACCGTGTGATATTATTGCTGGGAAAAATGGAATTGTTACGAAACTTTCCGTAAAAAGCGGAACGCCTTTGATATCTGTTGGAGATCGTGTGAAGAAAGGGATGACTTTAATTTCTGGTTTGATTTATTATTATAGTGATGACTTTCAAGTGACCGAGACCGACCGGATCAAAGCAGATGGAGATATTACGATTCGCACAAAAGAAGATTATAAGGATGAAATTCCAGAAGCTTACTATGAAAAGAAATTTAAAAAAAGCAAAAAATGGTTGAAAAGTATTTATATAGGAAAGTTTGAGTGGAAACTTCCAGATAGGAAAAAGGAAAAACATACCGATGTTATAGAAAGGAAGCATCCTTTAAAGATCGGAAAAAGTTTTTATCTTCCAGTGGGTGTCTATATCAAAACATTTCGAAATTACCAGGCGGTTCGCAAGGTTTATAAGGAAAATGAGGCAGAAAGAAAGTTAAAAGAACGTTGGCAGACATATTTAGAAAAACAACGTAAAAAAGGAATTCAAATTTTGCATAGTGATTTGAATTTTAAGAAAAAGGGAAATGATTATGAGGCATTTGGGAGAATCATAAAAGAAGAAAGAACCGGAAAAATCCGAAATATCAAACCGCTTACCAAAAAGCAGGAAGAGAAAATCGCACCAACGACTGCACTACAATAGTTGAAAAAAAAGGGGTCTGATGTTAAAATAACATAGAATCTTGAAAAAAAGGAGCGACAGAAGATTAATGAAGCCGATGGAAATAGAAATGGAATTCCCAGCAGAACATGGAGGAAATGTTTTTGGGCAGTTTGATGCCTTTATGAAAAAGATAGAAAAAACATTGCATGTTAGCTTGATTTTAAGGGATGACCGATTAAAATGCATAGGAACGCAGCAGGCAGTGGAAAGCGCACTTTCTGTTGTAGAAGAATTGCTGGAACTTTCAAAAAGAGGAAATGTGATTACAGAACAAAACGTAAATTATGCACTTTCTTTATCGATGGATGATCAGCCTGCGAATCTGGTAGAACTTGATCAGGATGTGATTTGCCACACGATTCAGGGGAAAGCAGTAAAACCGAAAACACTTGGACAGAAAAAATATGTAGAACAAATTAAAAATAAGATGATTACCTTTGGTGTTGGACCAGCGGGAACTGGTAAAACTTATCTTGCCATGGCGATGGCAATCACTGCCTTTAAGAATGATGAGGTGAATCGCATTATCTTAACAAGACCTGCGATTGAAGCCGGAGAAAAGCTTGGATTTCTTCCAGGAGATCTGCAAAGTAAGGTAGATCCATATTTACGTCCACTATACGATGCTTTATATGAAATTCTTGGTGCAGACGCTTTTATGAAAAATATGGAAAAAGGGTTAATCGAGGTTGCACCTTTGGCCTATATGCGTGGACGTACACTTGATAATGCTTATATCATTTTGGATGAGGCGCAGAATACAACGCCAGCGCAGATGAAAATGTTTTTAACACGAATTGGGTTTGGCTCAAAAGCGATTATCACAGGTGATTTGACCCAAAAGGATCTTCCATTTGATAGCATTTCAGGACTTGATGAGGCATTGAAAGTGCTTGGAAAGGTCAAAGATATTGGAATTTCACAACTGACGAACAAGGATGTGGTACGTCATCCACTGGTTCAGCAGATTGTAGCCGCCTATGACAAATATGAAGAAGTGAAAGCTTCAAGGAAACAAAGAAACAATAGAAAAAATAAGAGATAGGAATAATATGAATATAGTAATCGAAAATGAATATGAGGATGAGATTTCGATTCCTTATGAAAAAATAGCACACGATGTGATCGGGGCAGCCATTGATTATGTAAGCTGCCCTTATGAATGTGAAGTTAATTTATTACTAACAGATAATGAGACGATTCATCAGATCAACAAAGAGCAAAGAGATATTGATCGTCCGACAGACGTTCTTTCTTTTCCGATGGCAGAATATGAGACACCGGCAGATTTTTCAAAAATTGAAGAAGATCCGATGGCATTTGATCCAGAAAGCGGAGAATTTCTTCTTGGAGATATTGTGATTTCCATGGATAAAGTATGGGAACAAGCCAAAGCTTATGGACATAGTTATGAAAGAGAGTATGCTTTTTTGATTGCGCATAGTATGCTTCATCTATTTGGTTATGATCATATGGAAGAAGAAGAGCGAAAAGAAATGGAAGAAAAACAAGAAGAGATTCTTACAAAAACCAGATATACAAGAGATGAGAGAGGGTTGTCATGAATACAGGAAAGAAAAATTCATTTTTGGTACAGGGAATGATTCTTGCAGCGGCATCGATCGTTTGTAGAATTATCGGACTGTTATATCGAAGCCCGCTGTTTGACATTATTGGAAAAGCCGGAATGGGTTATTACAGCGTAGCGTATAATATCTATAATATTATTTTGCTGATTTCTTCCTTTAGTATTCCACTTGCTGTGTCAAAATCAATTTCGGCAAGGCTTGCAAAGAAGGAATATATCAATGCGCAGAGGATTTTTTATGGAGCGCTTGTTTATGCAGCAGTTGTTGGTGGGGTGGCAGCATTGGTTGCATGGTACGGAGCACCAGTTTTTGTAGGAAAACAGCAGGGAGCGGTTCTTGCACTTCGTTGTATTTCACCAACCATCTTTTTCTCAGCAATTCTCGGTGTGCTAAGAGGATATTTTCAAGGTCATAATACGATGATTCCAACATCGGTTTCACAGATTATTGAGCAGATTTTAAATGCAATTTTTAGTATTTTAATGGCTTATGTTTTGATTCAGCCATTTCTTCCATCTGATTCCATTACCTATGAAATCGCCAGACATGGAGCGGCAGGAAGTGCAATCGGTACTGAAGTCGGAGTAATTACTGGATTGATCTTTTGTCTTTTTATTTACAAGGTTTATCATCCGAAATCAAAAATTCAGATGCGCCATGATAAGACGAAGTATATCGAATCCTATGGAAATATTTTAAAAATTTTATTGATGACAATTACACCTGTAATTTTAAGTACAGCAATTTATAATTGCTGCCCAACGATCGATATGACATTATTTAGTTCCATTCTTGTAGGAAAAGGAATGAAGGCATTCCATGTATCGGAATTATATGGTGTTTTCTCTGGACAGTACAATGTATTGATTAATATTCCGTTGGCAATGGCTTCTGCACTTACCAATGCAGTCATTCCGAATATTTCTGGTGCCTATGCACTTGGTGATAAGAAAAAGATGAATGAGAATATTGAGATGGTCCTGAAGATTACGATGATGATTGCAATTCCTTGTGCAGTTGGACTTGCTGTTTTAAACACACCGATTAATGGATTAATCTTTGGTGTAAAGAATGGTGTCGGACTTGGGGCAGGATTGCTTCGTGTTGGTGCGATTTCTGTTGTATTTACTTGTATGTCTACCGTTTCTAATGGTATTTTACAGGGAATGGACAAGATGAGAGTGCCAATTTGGCATTCTGCAATTTCCGTTTGTGCAAATGTAATTGTTCTTTTGCTTACACTGAATTTTACGAATTTAAATACTTACAGCTTGGTTTGGGCAACTACAGGATTTTCTGTTGTTATGAGTATTTTAAATGCAAATTCCATTAGAAAATATAGTGGATATCGTCAGGAAGTGGTGAAAACATTTGTTAAACCAGCCGTTAGTGCGATTCTTATGGGCGTTGTTATTGGAGTCATTCAGTTCGTATTGTTAAAAGTCCTTCCATTTGGAAGAATTGGATTTGCCATTTGTTTGGTAATTGCGATTCCGGCTGGAGTTCTTGTTTATTTTGCTGGAATTATTAAATTCCAGGTTTTCACAGAAGAAGAACTTAAAAATGTACCAAAAGGACATCTGATTATAAAAATGGCAAAGAAATTAAGATTATTGTAAGAAAGATACGCGGAAACCATTGGTATATTTTCAGAAAAATGGGGAACACTCTTAGCCAAAGGAGTGTTTCTTATGAAAAAAATCAATCGTTTTTTATTAGTGTACATTATGATTTTGACTGTACTGTGTGGCTACATGTATTATGTTGCCTTTTATAAAAAAGATCATGCAAAAGATCAATTGATTCATCAGGTTCAGTCAACAATACAAAAACAGGAAAAGAAAAAAGCGGCAGCGCTTGGACAAAAGACAACCTACGGTCTTGCTTTTTTAAATGGAAATCTTGTAATTGTTAATAACAGAACAAAGGAAATTTTTGAATATACAGATATGAAAGAAGAAAAACTTCCAAAAGAGATTCGTCAGATGATGAAGCAAAAAAAAGTGTTTGAAAATCGGCAGGAAGTTTACCAGTTTTTGGAATCTTACAGCAGTTAAAGGCAGACAATGATAAATTTGGAGAAAAAAGAATGAAGTATGATGTGATTATCGTGGGGGCTGGGCCATCTGGAATGATGGCAGCCATTACCGCGGCACAGAATAAAAATAAGGTTCTCCTTTTGGAGAGAATGGATAAACCAGGAAAAAAAATCCTGGCAACAGGAAATGGAAGATGTAATCTCTCAAACAGTTATCTTGATGAGACGTGTTACAGGGGCGGACAGCCCCATTTTCCATATCCGATGATTGAACAATTCGGTTTGTCAGAATTGATTGCTTTTTTTGAATCCCTTGGAATGCTTGTCACGGAGCAAAATGGATATTATTATCCAGCGTCCATGCAGGCTTCTACGGTACTTGATGTACTAACAGAAAAATTGCGAGCATTAAAAGTTGATATTCTAACGGGATTTTATGTGGAAAAAGCACAAAAGAAAAAAGATACCTTTCGAGTCTTTGGAAATGGAAAAATTTTTGAGGCCAAACATTTGATTTTAGCAGCTGGTGGATGTGCACAAGAAAATTTAGGAAGTAACGGAAGTGGATATAAGCTTGCAAAAAGTTTTCATCATAAAGTTATGGAACCGTTTCCCGCCCTTGTAGCATTAGAAGGAAAGGGAAAGTATTTTTCTCTTATTTCGGGAGTTCGAAATGTAAGTTCTATGAAAGTTTATGCAAATCAAGATTTGATTGCAGAGGAAAAGGGAGAAGTTCAGTTTACAAAATACGGAATTTCCGGAATCCCAGTTTTTCAAATCAGTCGTTTTGCAATTGATGCATTAAGAAGGAAGAAAAAAGTAACTGTTCTTTTAGATTTAATGCCGAATATGTTTACGCTAGAAGAGACAGCAAGAGCATTTCAAAAGACTTGTGGATATAAAACGGTGGAAACATTTTTTCAGGGATTTCTAAATAAGAAACTGGTGTTCGCTATCTTAAAAAGATTGAACATTCCACCAGAAAAATCCATCCGAAAGTTAAAAGAAGAGGAATTTCTTAAAATTTTACATATGATAAAAGAATTTCCGGTAGAGATTTGCGGACATAAAGGATATGATATGGCCCAAGTAACGGCTGGTGGTGTATCAACCAAAGAAGTCGTACAAGGCACCTTGGAATCAAAGATTTTGGGAGGCCTCTATATAACAGGAGAATTACTAGATGTTGATGGTACTTGTGGAGGCTATAATCTTCAGTGGGCATTTACATCTGGATATATTGCAGGAAAACAGATAGGAAAAAAATGATTCGAATTCAACAGATCAAGCTGCCCGTAGATCATACAAAAGAGCAGCTGGAGAAAAAAATAAAACATTATTTACATAAAACACCATATCAGTCATGGTCTATTTTTAAGCGTTCTATTGATGCGAGAAAAAAAGATGCGATCATGTATGTATATGCGGTGAATGTAGAACTTCCAAAAGAGGAAGAAGAAAAATTTTTAAAAAGAAATCATAATAAAAATATTATGCAGATTTCCAAAAAGCATTATGTCTTTCCAAAAGTAGAAAAGACATTTCAACATCGTCCAGTGGTTGTAGGAATGGGACCGGCAGGTCTTTTTGCAGCACTGATGCTTTCCCGAGCAGGTCTTTGCCCGATCGTTTTAGAACGTGGCTATGCTGTGGAAGAACGGAAAAAAGATGTAGAAAATTTTTGGGAAACTGGAACATTAAATCCGGAATCCAATGTCCAGTTTGGAGAGGGCGGTGCCGGTACATTTTCCGATGGAAAATTAAATACAGCAGTCAAAGATAAATTTTTAAGAAATCGGTTTGTACTAGAAACATTCGTTTCTTTTGGTGCACCAGAAGAAATCTTATATGAAAGCAAGCCTCATATTGGTACCGATCATTTATGTAAAGTCGTTGCTAATATGAGGAAAGAGATGATACGTCTTGGTGCAACGGTACGCTTTGGTGCGAAAGTAACGGATCTGATTTTGGAAGATCATGTATTAAAAGGAATTCTTGTAAATGATCAGGAAACCATTGATTGCGATCAATTGATTCTTGCACTTGGACATAGTGCTAGAGATACATTTGAAATGCTTTCGGGACATGGAATGGAAATGAATGCGAAGGCCTTTGCTATTGGACTTCGCGTAGAACATCCAAGAGAAATGATTAATGAATCTCAATATGGTACGGAAAGCAAAAAATACCATCTTCCGACAGCTTCCTATAAACTTACCTATCATGCAAAAAATGGACGAAGCGTTTATTCTTTTTGTATGTGTCCTGGAGGTTTTGTTGTCAATGCTTCCTCAGAACCTGGAAGGCTGACCGTTAACGGAATGAGCAATCATGATCGTATGGAAAGAAATTCAAATAGTGCGATCATCGTCAATGTTACACCAAAAGATTTTGAAGGAGACGATGCTTTGGCAGGAATTCGTTTTCAGAGAAAATGGGAAGAAAAAGCATTTGAAGCAGCAGGAGGAAAAATACCAGTACAATTGTTAAAAGATTTCCGGGAGGGAAATGTATCAAAAAGTTATGGAGAGATTCAGCCAAATACAAAAGGAGCATATGATTTTGCTAATTTAAGAACTTGTCTTCCGCAGGTTGTTTCAGATTCGATTTGCGAAGGAATGGAAGCTTTTGAAAGGAAAATCAAAGGGTTCAACCGAGATGATACTGTTTTATGTGGAATTGAAGCAAGAACTTCCTCACCGGTGCGGCTAGAAAGAAATCATCAGATGGAAAGTAATTTTAGCGGTATTTATCCATGTGGGGAAGGTGCTGGGTATGCCGGCGGCATCACATCCGCAGCAATGGATGGAATCAAAGTTGCAGAAGCAATGGTAAAAGAGTCTGTATAAGACATATAGAAAAAACATATGGGAGGAAAAACAGCATGAGTGCGCGTGAAAAACTAAAAGATAAAAAAAGAATCGTCGTAAAAGTCGGAACATCATCCTTAATTCATAAAAAAACTGGAAATATTAATTTATTCCGCCTGGAGAAATTGGTTCGTTCTCTGACGGATCTTCATAACAGCGGAAAAGATGTCATTCTTGTTTCTTCCGGGGCGATCGGTGTTGGATTTAAGGCACTGGGACTTCCAAAACGTCCGCAATCGCTGCCAATGAAACAGGCATGTTCTGCTGTTGGGCAGGGACAGCTCATGATGATTTATCAAAAACTATTTTCAGAATACAACCAAGGATCTGCGCAGATCCTGATCACAAAAGAGACAATGTTAAACGATGAGCGAAGATATAATGCAAAAAATACCTTTGACGAATTATTAAAACTTGGAGTAATACCGATTGTAAATGAAAATGATACGGTATCAACAGAAGAAATTGAATTTGGAGATAATGATACACTTTCAGCAGTTGTAACTTCGGTTGTTGGAGGAGATTTGTTAATCCTGCTGACAGATATCGATGGACTATATACAGATGATCCGCATAAAAATCCACAGGCAAAGTTAATTTCAGAAGTTCGTGTTATCGATGAAAAAATTGAAGGAATGGCAAAAGGGGCTGTAACAGCAGTTGGAACCGGCGGAATGTCAACAAAAATTGCAGCAGCGAATATCGTTACCGATGCAGGCGCTGATATGGTCATCGTAAATAGCGATGATCTTTTCAATATCAATCGAGTCGTTTCAGGAGAAGACATCGGAACGTTGTTTCTTGCACACAAAAGAGAAAATTTTGATTTTAAACAATATTTAACAGAAAGACCATATTTTAGAAAAGGATAAAAAGATCATGGATGCAAAAAAAGTACAAAGAATTAATGAATTATATCACTTACAAAAATCAGTGGGACTGACAGAAGCACAGAAAAAAGAGCAGAAAAAACTACGTGCAGAATATGTCAAAGCAGTCCGTGCAAATCTAAGAGGTCAGTTGAATAATATTAGTATTCAGAACGAAGATGGATCTATCACTCCATTAAGACCAAAAGGAAAAAATTAAAATTTGCATAAGAAAAAATAAAAAAAGATTGAAATTAAAAAAAGATTATGCTAAAATAACAATTGTTTCGAAGGAGTTTTCATGTAAATAGGTGAAAACTCTTTTTTTGTGTACAATGCAGAAAAATAAATGCAGAAACACAAAAATATAATCTTTTCATAGGGTGGAAAAACGGAAATTGTTCGAAATCCAGTACATCATTGATTTTCGTGTAAAAACAACTTATGATAGATGTTAAGAAAATATAAAGAAAAGAAAGGAAGGCTTAAAATGGCATTGTTTACATTTAGCGGTGGAGTTCATCCAGATGATGGAAAAAGATATGCGAAAAATTCGCCTATTAAAGAATATCTGCCAAAGGGAGATGTTGTTTTACCTGTTGGCCAGCATATTGGTGCTCCTGCAAACCCAATTGTAAAAAAGGGAGACAAAGTACTTGCAGGCCAGAAAGTAGCAGAAGCTGGAGGATTTGTATCTGCGAATATCTTTAGTTCTGTTTCTGGAACAGTCAAGGCAATTGAACCAAGAGTGACACCGGCAGGTGCAAAAGTAAACTCCATCGTCATTGAAAATGATGGAGAATTTAATGAGGTAGAATTCCAGGCGAAACCTTACGAATCTATGTCAAAAGAAGAAAAACTGGAAGCAATTAAAGAGGCCGGCATTGTCGGACTGGGAGGTGCTGGATTCCCAACTCATGTAAAACTTGCTCCAAAAGATCCGGATGCGATTGAATATATCATCGTAAACGGAGCAGAGTGTGAACCATATATTACGGGAGACTATCGTATTATGATGGAAACACCGGAGTTACTTGTAGAAGGATTAAATATTGTTCTTGATATGTTCCCAAAAGCAAAAGGAATTATTGGTGTTGAGGATAATAAAAAAGATGCAATCGCAAAACTTGAAGCTATCGTAAAAGGTGATCAGAGAATTAGCGTTGCAACTTTAAAAACAAAGTACCCACAGGGAGCAGAACGTTCTTTGATCTACGCAACCACTGGAAGAATGATTAATTCCAGCATGCTTCCGGCAGATGCAGGATGTATTGTGGATAACGTTGCAACGATTGTTGCAATCAAAGAAGCAGTCAAAGATGGAAAACCTTTATTCCAGCGTGTCGTAACAGTTACAGGTGATGCAATTGCAAATCCTGGAAACTTCCTTGTACGTACTGGTACAAACGTAAATGAATTGATTGAGGCAGCCGGTGGATTCAAAACAAAACCAGAAAAAGTAATTTCCGGTGGTCCTATGATGGGAATGGCAATGTATACAACAGACGTTCCTGCTGTAAAAACATTTTCTTCATTCCTTGCGTTTACAAAAGATGAAGTTGCAGCGAATAAACCAAGCAACTGTATCCGATGTGGAAGATGTGTCAGAGTCTGTCCACAGAAGCTGATGCCTGCAAAATTATCTGTTCTTGCGGATCATCAGGAATTTGAGGCATTTGAAAAATTGCATGGAGCGGAATGTGTAGAATGCGGAAGCTGTTCTTATATTTGCCCTGCAAAACGAAATCTTGCCCAGTCCATGAAGACAGGACGTAAACAGGTATTAGCAAACCGTAGAAAGAAGAAATAAAGGAGAAGATACATATGAGCGAATCATTATATCATGTGTCAGCCAACCCTCATGTAAGAGATAATGGCTCCACACAGAAGATTATGTTAGACGTCATAATCGCATTATTACCCGCTACAATCTTTGGTATCTATATCTTTGGTGCATCTGCGGCAATAACAATCGCAATTTCTGTTATTACATGCGTTGTAGTTGAATATATTTACCAGAAACTTATGAAACAACCAATTACAGTCAATGATTTGAGTGCGGCACTGACCGGACTGTTACTTGCATTAAACCTTCCATCTGGAGTCCCATTCTGGATGCCAATCCTTGGAGGAATTTTTGCAATCATCGTTGTAAAACAGCTTTTTGGAGGACTTGGACAAAACTTTATGAACCCAGCGCTTGCAGCAAGATGTTTCTTAATGATTTCATTTGCAGCAAGAATGACAAGCTTTACATACGATGGTGTGACAACAGCAACACCACTGGCTGTTATGGAACAGGGAAAATCTGTTGATGTTATGAAATCTTTCCTTGGATTTATTCCAGGAACTATTGGTGAAACATCCGCTCTGTTACTGATTATCGGTGGAGTTTATCTTGTTATTAAAAAAGTAATTTCTCCTCTGATCCCTTGTATTTATGTTGCAGTTGTTGCAATCTTTGTACTGATCTTTGGCGGCCACGGATTTGATCTATCTTATATGGCAGCACAGATCTTTAGTGGAGGTTTAATGTTAGGTGCTATCTTTATGGCAACAGACTATGTAACATCTCCAATCACAACAAGTGGAAAAGTTATTTATGCGATTGTCCTTGGTATCTTAACAGGAGTTATTCGTTTATTTGGACCAATGGCAGAAGGTGTATCTTACTCTATCATTATCGCGAACTTATTAGTTCCATTGATTGAAAGAGTTACTGTTCCAACTCCATTTGGAATTGTAAAGAAAAAAGGAGGTAAGAGCAATGAATAAAAATTTGGTTATGGATTGCATAAAATTATGCGTCATCACTTTAATTGCAGGTCTCCTTTTAGGTATTGTTTATAACGTAACAAAAGCGCCAATTGCAGCGCAGGAAGAAAAAACAAAACAGGAAGCTTACAAAGCAGTATTTACAAATGCAGCAAAATTTGAAGAAATAAAATTAAATCAGAAAGAAGTAAGTGCTGTCTTAAAGAAAAATGATCTTGGACAGAACACCATTTCTGAAGCTGTAAAAGCAGTTGATAACAGCGGAAAAGAACTTGGATTTGTATTTTCTGTAACAAACCCTGATGGATATGGTGGAGATATCACATTATCTGTTGGTATCAGAGATGACGGAACAGTCAATGGATATGAAACATTATCCATCAGCGAGACAGCTGGTCTTGGTATGAAAGCAAAAGAAGACAAATTTAAGAGCAACTTTAAAAATAAAAAAGCAGACAAATTTGAAGTAGTAAAAGATGGATCTGGAAAGAATGATGATTCTAAAGTTGATGCCATCAGTGGTGCAACTATTACAAGCCGTGCTGTCACAAGTGCAGTTAACAGCTGTGTTGCATATTCAAAGAGCCTGAAGGGAGGTAATTAAACATGAAACCAAATCCAATGGAACGATTGATTAATGGTATCGTAAAAGAAAATCCTACCTTCGTCTTAATGTTAGGTATGTGTCCTACACTGGCGGTTACAACATCCGCAATCAACGGTGCAGGAATGGGACTTTCAACAACTGTTGTATTAATGTTTTCCAATATGATTATTTCCGCACTTCGAAATGTCATTCCTGACAGAGTTCGTATTCCGGGATATATCGTAGTTATCGCATCTCTGGTTACGATCGTACAGTTCCTTTTACAGGGATATGTACCAGCACTTAATGATGCATTGGGATTATATATTCCTTTGATCGTTGTTAACTGTATTATCCTTGGACGTGCGGAATCTTTCGCAGCAAAAAATGGACCAGTCAATTCATTCTTTGATGGTCTTGGTATGGGACTTGGATTTACGATCGCGTTAACAATTTTAGGTGCATTCCGTGAACTTCTTGGAGCAGGACAGATCTTTGGAATGCAGGTAATGCCATCTTCTTATGAACCAATCACAATCTTTATTCTGGCACCAGGAGCATTCTTCGTGCTTTCTTGTCTGGTAGCAATTCAGAATAAAGTAAGAAGCAAAAAGCCTAAGAAACCAGGACAGCCACAGACAAGCGGTGGATGTGGAGACTGTGCACATTGTGGAAACAGTGCATGCGGTTCCAGAAGCTTTTTTGATACAACTGTGGATGATAAATAAGGAGGATTATTATGAAAAGTTTATTGTTAATTGCCATCGGCTCTGCCCTGGTAAATAACGTCGTATTAAGCCAGTTCCTTGGTTTATGTCCTTTCCTTGGAGTTTCAAAGAAGGTAGAGACAGCCGGAGGAATGGGCGCAGCCGTAATCTTCGTTATTACCATCGCGTCAGCAGTCACAAACTTAATTTATACATTCCTTTTAGTGCCAACGAACTTAACTTACTTAAATACAATCGTATTTATCCTGGTTATTGCAGCTTTAGTACAGTTCGTAGAAATGGTATTAAAGAAATCTATGCCAGCATTATATGAATCATTGGGAGTTTATCTTCCACTGATCACAACAAACTGTGCCGTTTTAGGTACAGCTCTTACAAATGTACAGAACAGCTATGGCTTTGCAGCCAGCGTTATCAATGGTATCGGTATCTCTGTTGGTTTCACCATCGCTATCGTTATCCTGGCTGGTATTCGTGAGAGAATGGAACATAACAACATACCAAAATCTTTCCAGGGAATGCCAATTACTCTTGTAACAGCAGGATTAATGGCCATCGCCTTCTTTGGATTCTCAGGACTTATATAGGAGGTAAGGAAGATGAATATATCAGCAATTTTACTTGCAATGGTTGTCGTCGGAGGAACCGGTCTGCTCATTGCAGTTTTACTGGGAATTGCCTCAGAAAAATTTAAAGTTCCTGTAGACGAAAAAGAAGTAGCAATTCGTGCAGAACTTCCAGGAAACAACTGTGGTGGTTGTGGATATGCAGGTTGTGATTCTCTTGCAAAAGCAATTGCAAACGGAGAAGCGCCAGTCAATGCTTGCCCAGTTGGTGGAGCACCTGCTGCTGAAAAAATCAGTGCAATCATGGGAGTAGAAGCAGGAGAATTCGTAAAGAAAGTCGCATTTGTAAAATGTGCCGGAACATGTGAAAAAGCATCTGATAAATTCCAGTATAGTGGAATTCAGAGCTGTGTTGATGCAGCTAATGTTCCTGGAGGAGGACCAAAAGGATGTGAATACGGATGTATGGGATTTGGAAGCTGTGCAAACGTATGTCCTGAAAATGCCATCTCTATCATAAATGGAATCGCACATGTCGATGAAGAATTATGCGTAGCATGTGGTAAATGTGCAGATATCTGTCCAAAAGGACTGATTGAATTAGTACCAGAAAACAAAAAGACGAGAGTACAGTGTGCATCGAAAGAATTCGGAAAGAACGTAATGTCTGTATGTAAGGCAGGATGTATCGGATGTCGTGCATGTGAAAAAGTATGTCGTCTGGAAGCAATCAAAGTAGAAAACAATATTGCACATATTGATTATGATAAGTGTGTTGGTTGTGGATTATGTGCCGGTAAATGTCCGAAAGGAATTATTACAGGAAAGAAACTGGTCCCTAAAAAACCAGCTCCTAAAAAAGCACCTGCAAAAGCTCCAGAAAAAAAGGAAGCTTAAAAAGAATCTATATATAATAGAAGAAACACAAAAATGCAGAAAACGAAAATGTTTTCTGCATTTTTTTCATACAATAAGAAAAAAGGAAAGATTTCTGTGAATTTTCTGGAACTGAGGCAAAAAGATGTGATCAATTGTAATACAGGAGAAAGAATTGGATTTGTACTAGATTTAGAATTTGATCCTAAAACCGGACAGATTCATTTCTTAATTGTTCCAAAAGCAAGAAAAATCGTAAACTGTTTAGGAAAAAATCAAGTTTACCGTATTCCGTATCGCTGCATTGTACGGATAGGAAGAGATACAATACTTGTAGATATAAATGAAAAAGAATGTTTGAAGTAATGAAAAAAAAATGTTATACTACGAACAAATCACTGTATTTAGAGAGATTGGAGGAAGCGAAAGATGAAATGTCCATACTGTGGAAATGAAGGTTCCAGAGTCATTGATTCCAGACCGGCGGAAAACAATGCAATTCGTCGAAGAAGAGAATGTGATGACTGCGGAAAAAGATTTACAACTTACGAGAAAATAGAAACAGAGTCCCTGACTGTGATCAAAAAGGATAAGGCAAGACAGATGTATGATCGCAATAAGATCCGTCATGGAATCGTGCAGTCCTGTCACAAGCTTCCGATTTCTATGAATCAAATTGATAAAGCAGTCGATGAGATCGAGACAAGGATTTTTAGTCTTGGTCTTCGAGAAGTAGAAAGTTCTGTGATCGGCGAGATCGTTATGGATAAATTAAAAGATTTGGATGAAGTTGCCTATGTTCGGTTTGCAGCAATTTACCGCGAATTTAAAGATGTAAACACCTTTATGAGTGAATTAAAGAAATTGTTAAAATAATTGTAAAAAAATTACAAATATGATATGATGAAGCTATCATTTTGAGGCCTTCACGAGATGAAGGAGTTTATCATGTTATATCAGGAAGTAATTAGCGGGATCATTTATGGCGTGACTGGTCAGTTGATTCGAGTAGAAGTAGAGATGAGAAATGGATTGCCATATTTTACTATGGTAGGATATTTGTCAAAAGAATCTACGGAAGCAAAAGAAAGGGTAGCATCTGCCCTGCGTTCTGTCGGGCATCCGCTTCCCGCGATGAAGATTACTGTCAATTTATCCCCAGCAAATATTCGAAAAAACGGCACAGCTTTTGATTTTCCAATCGCTGTCGCTTTTTTGGCATGCCTTGGAAAAATTCCATCAAAAGAGTTAAACCGCACTTGTATTCTTGGAGAACTTGGCTTGAATGGAACGATTCATGGCGTGGGGTATTGCCTGCCGATCGTAATGGAAGCAAAAAAACAAGGAATTCACCGATTTTTTATTGCAGAAGAAGACTCTGATTCTGTAGAAGAAATGGAAGATGTCGAGATCATTTTTATGCGTCGTTTGTCGGATATCTTTCACTATTTTGACGGAATGATGGAAAAATCAGGAAGAAAAAATAAAAAATGGAAGAAAAAGCCGATGGAAGAGGACTTTTTGGATATGAAGGGACAGCAACATCTAAAACGAGCCATAGAAATTGCAATTACCGGAAGGCATCATATTCTTCTGGTCGGATCTCCAGGATCCGGAAAAACAATGGCAATTAAACGAGTTCCTTCTATTTTATATCCGCTAACAAAGCAGGAACGAATGGAGGTACAAAGCATTTACGATGCTGCTGGCATTGTAAGAAATCTATTGGATGATCGACAGCCTTTTCGCACACCACATACTTCTATTTCAAAAGCGGCATTTCTCGGCGGAGGGCATCTTCCAAAAGCAGGAGAAATTACGCTGGCACATCATGGAATCCTTGTATTGGATGAGTTAATGGAATATCGGCCGGAGTGTCTGGAATCTTTACGACAACCATTGGAAGAACGGAAAATTTCCATTTATAGAGCAGGGCATCCTATGATTTTCCCATCAGATTTTCAAATGATTGCAGCGATGAATCCATGCCCATGCGGGTATGCACTCGAAGACGGGAAATGCCGCTGTACCTACCATCAGAAAAAACAATATTTAAAAAAGCTTTCTGGAGCAATTCTGGATCGATTTGATATGATTCTTACCGTAGTTAATGAAGAAGAGCCATCAAATCTTTTAGAGGAAAGTTCAAAAATGATTCGTGAAAGAGTGATACAAAATGTGGAAAAAGAACACCAACTTTTATCTGGAACCGATTATCATTTTTTTAGTGAAATAAGACCGGCTGATATGGAAAATCTATGTCCGTTATCTAAAAAATGTATCGAAGTTTTAAAGATGGCCTATCGTATGAAAAAGGTAACAAAACGCGGAATATGGAAACTAAAGAAACTTGCGATGACCATTGCATTGATGGAAGGAGAAACAAAAATACAAGAACATCATTTAATGGAAGCGCTCTCTTTTCGTAATACCGGTTTCATAAGTGAGGTTAGCGGCGATGGAAGATAAGCTTTATTGGTATTGGTTTTGTACGATGCTTGGAATGAATGCAAGAAAACAACACGAAATTTTAAATCTTTTTCAGCATCCGAAAGAATTGTGGAACTTGTCTTTTTCCGTGATGGAAACAACTTTTTCAAAGACCATTTGCAAACGATGGATCGAAAGTAAGGATGAGACAAAGATCCAAAAACAATATGATCAGATGAAAAAGGAGGAAATTGAATTTCTTTTATCAAAGGAGGCAGCCTATCCGCAGAAATTAAAGGAAATATATGATTATCCTTATGGAATCTTTCAAAAAGGACAGCCATGGCAGGAGAAAGATTTGGTTATCGCAATCGTAGGTTCCAGGCATCCAGACCGTTATGGATTGGAGATTGCTAGAAATTTTGCGCAAGATCTTGCACAAAGAGGGATCGGCGTTGTCAGCGGAATGGCCAAAGGAATCGATGCGGCTGCCCATTGGGGAGCATTGAAAATGGAAGGAAGCACTGCCGGTATACTTGGGTGTGGAATCGATCAAATTTATCCAAGAGATAATCATCAGCTTTTTTATGAAATGTATGATAAACAGAGTGTTTTCTCAGAATATCCTATGAATGTGCGTCCGGATGCATGGCGTTTTCCAGAGCGCAACCGTTTAATCAGCGGATGGAGTGATGGAATTGTCATTGTTCAGGCAGAAAAAAGAAGTGGATCGCTCATTACAGCAGATTGTGGATTAGACCAAAATAAGGAAATTTTTGCAGTTCCAGGACCGGTTTGGAACAGTAAGCACGCAGGGTGTCATGCGCTGATTCGACAAGGCGCGAAACTGGTCGAATCTGTAGATGATATTTTGTCAGAATTTCCAAATTTCATGAAAAGTTCAGAAAATATCAGTCAATTATCCGAAAAATGTCTTGCGAATCCGGAAAAAAAGGTGTATGCTAATTTAGATTTGTATCCGAGGCATATAAATGAAATTATGACAAAGACTGGTTTGAACTTCCAGCAGACTGTAGAAGCTTTGTTTCATTTAGAAGCAAAAGGATACATAAAGCAGATAAGTCATAACACATATATTAAAAATATTCACAAGAGGTAGTTATTCATTATGCCAAAATATTTAGTAATCGTCGAATCACCGGCGAAAGCAAAGACAATTAAAAAATTTCTTGGTAAGAATTATGAAGTAATCGCATCAAATGGTCATGTAAGAGACCTTCCAAAGAGTACACTTGGGATTGATATCGAAAATGATTTCGAACCAAAGTATATTACGATACGAGGGAAAGGAGAAGTACTTGCGGCCCTTCGAAAGGCAGTGAAGAAAGCAGACAAAGTATATCTTGCAACTGACCCGGACCGTGAGGGAGAAGCCATTTCATGGCATTTATACCACGCATTAAAGCTGGAAAACAAAAAATGCAGTCGTATTACATTTAATGAGATTACAAAAAATGCGGTAAAGGATTCGATCAAACATGCCAGAGAAATTGATATGAATCTGGTCGATGCTCAGCAGGCAAGACGAGTTCTTGACCGAATCGTAGGATATCAGATTAGCCCGATCTTATGGGCAAAAATCAAACGTGGGTTAAGTGCGGGACGTGTACAATCCGTTGCATTGCGTTTGATTTGTGACCGAGAAGAAGAAATTAATCTTTTTATTCCGAAAGAATACTGGTCATTAACCGCCCTTTTAAATGTAAAGGAAAGTAAAAAACCACTAGAAGCGAAATTTGTGGGACATAAGGATAAAAAAGAAAAAGTCGAGATTCATAATAAGGAAGAAATGGATCAGATTTTAAAAGAACTGGAAGGAAAAGAGTTTAAAGTTGAGGGAGTGAAAGTAAGTGAACGTACGAAAAAGTGTCCGCTTCCGTTTACAACGAGTACGTTGCAGCAGGATGCATCTAGCAAGTTAAACTTCCCAACACAAAAGACGATGAGAATCGCTCAGCAGTTATATGAAGGTGTAGATATTAAAGGAAAAGGAACCGTTGGTTTAATTACTTATCTTCGTACGGATTCTACACGTATTTCAGAAGAAGCAGATACAAGTGCGAAAGAATATATTGCCGAGCATTATGGAGAAGAATATGTTGGAGTTTCCAGTACACCGGCAAAGAAGAGTGATAAAAAAGTGCAAGATGCTCATGAAGCAATCCGTCCAACGTATATGGAAAATTCACCGGCAAGCATTAAGGATCAGCTGTCAAGAGACCAGTTCCGTTTATACCAGCTGATTTGGAATCGTTTTATAGCCAGCCGTATGGCAGCAGCCAGATATGAAAATACATCCGTAAAAATCATTGCAGGAGACTATCGCTTCACAGCAGCTGCATCAAAGATTGCATTTGATGGATTTTTATCTGTGTATAACATCAATAACGAAAAATCAGAAGGAAATGTAATGATCAAATCCATTGATGAAGATACGGAACTCTCTCTCAATGAATTTGAAAGTAAACAGCATTTCACACAGCCACCAGCACATTATACGGAAGCTTCTCTCGTAAAAACACTGGAAGAATTAGGAATTGGCCGTCCAAGTACGTATGCGCCGACGATTTCAACCATTGTGGCAAGAAGATATGTTGTAAAAGAAAAGAAAAATCTCTATGTCACAGAACTTGGAGAAGCTGTTAATAACATGATGAAAAAGGCATTCGCAACCATTGTTGATGTTAATTTCACAGCAATGATGGAAGCACTGCTTGATATGGTAGAAGAAGGAAAAGTTCATTGGAAATCTGTCATTGAAAATTTCTATCCAGATTTTGAAATTGCAGTTAAGAATGCAGAAAAAGAATTAGAAAAAGTAAAAATTGAAGACGAAGTCACCGATGTCGTCTGCGATCAGTGTGGAAGAAACATGGTAGTCAAATATGGACCATATGGTAAATTCTTAGCATGCCCTGGATTCCCAGAATGCAGAAACACCAAACCACACTTTGAAAAGGTCGGTGTACCATGCCCTCTGTGCGGAGGAGAAGTAGTACTTAAGAAAACCAAAAAAGGACGAAAATATTACGGATGCGAAAATAATCCGGAATGTGAATTTATTTCATGGCAGAAGCCGTCCACTATCAAATGCAAGCGCTGCGGAAGTTACATGATCGAAAAGGGTAAAAAATTAGTATGTTCTAATAAGAAATGTGGTTATGTATGCAGTCGTCCAGAAGAATTAGATCAGGAGGAGACCCAGACTAAGGGAGAATAAAGTCAAATGAGTAGTATACAGTTATTAGATAAAACAAGAAAAATCAATAAACTGCTGCACAATAACAATTCACAGAAAGTTGTTTTTAACGATATCTGCAAAGTATTAACAGAAGTAATGGATTCCAATGTTATTGTTGTCAGCAAAAAAGGAAAAATTCTTGGAAAGAATGAAACCGAGCATATTCCGGTCCTTCATCAGTTAGTTTCCGGAAATGTCAAAGACTATGTCGATCATTATCTGAATGAAAGACTGTTAAGCATTCTGTCCACAAATGAAAATGTCAGCTTATCCACTCTTGGTTTTGATTCTGTTGCGGATGATTATTCAGCGATTATTGCACCAATTGATATTGCCGGAGAACGTTTTGGAACCTTATTTATGTATCGTCAAAAACAACCGTATTCTATTGATGATATTATTCTTGCGGAATACGGAACAACCGTTGTTGGACTTGAAATGCTTCGTTCCGTAAGTGAAGAAATGGAAATGGAACGCCGGAAAAAACATGTCGTTGATTCGGCCATCGGAACTCTTTCCTTTACCGAGCACAAAGCGGTCATTCATATTTTAGAAGAATTAGAAGGAAATGAAGGAGTTCTTGTAGCAAGTAAGATTGCAGATCGTTTCGGAATCACAAGATCGGTTGTTGTCAATGCCCTTCGCAAATTAGAAAGCGCTGGTGTCATCGAAACAAGATCCTCTGGAATGAAAGGAACTTATATTAAAGTAACCAACGATTTTATTTTTGATGAAATTACAAATCAAAGGTAAAAATTTCTTGCAATTAGAAACAAGGTTTGGTATACTGTCATAGGTAAAAATAAACACGCTATTGGAATTCTGGTAAGTGCCGTAAGGTTTGCCGGAACGTTGAAAATAGCGGAAGCAAAAACTAAAGGAGATTTAACAATGAGCGTAATTTCAATGAAACAGTTACTTGAAGCCGGTGTTCATTTCGGACATCAGACAAGAAGATGGAACCCTAAAATGGCACCATACATCTACACAGAACGTAATGGTATCCATATCATCGACTTACAGAAATCTGTAGGAATGGTTGACGATGCATACAATGCAGTAAAAGACTGTGTAGCACACGGCGGAAAGATCCTGTTCGTAGGAACAAAAAAACAGGCTCAGGATTCTATTCAGGCTGAAGCAGAACGTTGTGGAATGTTCTACGTAAACCAGAGATGGTTAGGTGGAATGATGACAAACTTCAAGACAATCGAATCCAGAATCGCAAGACTGAAAAAAATCAAAGAAATGGAAGAAGACGGAACTTTTGATGTACTTCCAAAGAAAGAAGTCTTAGAATTAAACAAAGAAAAAGACAAATTACAGAAGAACTTAGGTGGAATCGAAGAAATGGGTGGACTTCCAGACATGATCTTCGTTGTAGATCCTAAGAAAGAAAGCATCTGTGTACAGGAAGCACACACATTAGGAATTCCTCTTGTTGGAATCGCAGATACAAACAGCGATCCAGAAGAATTAGACTATATTATCCCAGGAAACGATGATGCGATCCGTGCCGTAAAACTGATCACATCTGCAATGGCTGATGCTGTTATCGAAGCAAACCAGGGAATCGACGCAGACGCTGCTGAAGCAGAAGAAGCTGAAGAAGAATAATCCGTATTTAACATCTATTTTTTAGGAGGAAAAAATCATGGCTATCACAGCAGCAATGGTAAAAGAATTAAGAGAAATGACCGGTGCCGGTATGATGGATTGTAAGAAAGCTCTTACAAATACAGACGGAGATATGGACGCAGCGGTAGAATTTTTAAGAGAAAACGGTCTTGCAAAGGCAGCAAAAAAAGCTGGACGTATCGCAGCAGAAGGACTTGTTGCAGTAGCATTATCTGATGATGCAAAAGAAGCAGCAATCGTTGAAGTAAACTCTGAAACAGACTTCGTTGCTAAAAACGATACATTCAAAGCATATGTTGCAGAAGTAGCTGACCAGGCTCTTACAACAACAGCAACAGACATCGATGCTTTCTTAGCAGAAGAATCTAAAGCAGAAGCTGGAAAAACTGTAAAAGAAGCATTAGACGGAAAAATCGCTGTGATCGGTGAAAACTTAAACATCCGTAGATTCCAGAAAGTATCCGCAGCAGATGGATTTGTAGCATCTTACATCCATGCTGGAGGAAAAATTGGTGTATTAGTAGAAGTTGCTACAGACGTAGTAAACGACGAAATCAAAGAAATGGCGAAAAACGTAGCAATGCAGGTTGCAGCTATTTCTCCAAAATACACAAGCAGAGATGAAGTTTCTAAAGATTACATCGAACATGAAACAGAAATCTTAAAAGTTCAGGCTATGAACGAAAACCCAGACAAACCAGAAAACATCATCGAAAAGATGATCGTTGGACGTCTGAACAAAGAATTAAAAGAAGTATGTCTGTTAGATCAGGCTTATGTAAAAGCAGAAGATGGAAAACAGGCAGTTGGTAAATACGTAGAGCAGGTTGCAAAAGCAAACAATGCTAACGTAACAATCAAAGGATTCGTTCGTTTCGAAACTGGTGAAGGAATCGAAAAGAAAGAAGAAGACTTTGCGGCTGAGGTTGCTGCTCAGTTAAAATAAGATTTTAGAATTTTATTTATGGCACATATCACTTTTGTGGTGTGTGCCTTTTTGATTTATAAAATATAATTGAGGTGAATTATGCGACCAGAATATTTTGATGGTGTGAAATTTTATAGCACGAATGATCTTAGTTTTGGAGGAAATTTAGATCTTGCAATTTCTAAATTAAAGGAATTAGATCTTGATAAGAAGTTTGATGATATTAATGAGATAATTGAATTATATAATATACAATTAGTGTTAAGATTTTTAAATGATGAATATAAAGAAAAAATCCAATTTTATATAAAAGAGAAAAAAATAAAAACGATTATTGGAAAGTTTTTTAATAAAATATGTGATGATAATTTTTTTATAGTTGAAAAGCAAGTAAGTAATATGTATTATGATGATTTTTGGATATTATTTTGTAAATACAAAATATATAAAAAAATATCAAATGAAGTATTTTATGTGTTTTTATGTGATGAAAATACAATTTTATCTTATATAATTAAACATAAAGAAATTGTTCAGTATTATGATGATATTATGGGTAAGATATTAAGAGTTTCGGAACAGACAACACCAATTTTAGCTAGAAAATTTTTAGAAAAAAATAAAGAAAATTATTATTTGCCTAAATCATTGGAAAAAGAAGAATATGAAACTATTTTCCAACGATATATAGATTCTGATAATGCAAATATTAATATTTTACAATTAATATTTCAGGCACAAAGTTCTAAAGAATGTCCAATTAGTGACAAATTAAAATTACGTGCACAAAAAGTATATAATGATTTTTGGAAGATGAATACTGGAGTATCATTAGAGCAAGCGGTTGAAATATATTTTAAAGACCAAGAAAAAATAAAAGATGTAAAAAGAGAAGGAATGAAATTTAAAATTAGTTACGATAAAAAATGGTTAGAAGAAAATTTAGACTATGCGACAATTCTTAATAATTTTACATATCTTTTTGAAATGTTTGATGCTAATGGTAGAAGTACTTTAGTTTCAATAAAATCGCAGATAAGTGCATTAGAAAGAGCTTTTTCGATCAAAGGTCGTAAATTTTATGAAACAGGAGTAGCATTTCAAACATCAGAAATGCTTTCACTTGCTCAAATGTCTATGTATTATGATTTTTTGAAAAGTAAAAATATATTTTTGGAAGATATTTTTAAATGGTTTTTTGAATCATATATAAAAGATGAATTTGGTGTGAAAGATTTTTTATTTAATCTTTCTTCGAAAGATTCGACTTATGTAGAAAAATGTAGAAATTTAGCCTCAGAAATGGAAGGCATATTAAAGCAGTTTCGAATGTATGTTAAAGATAAGTATATTGACCGTGACTTGTATGAAATGTCATCAGAACATATGATAATTTCAGATATTCCAAGTTTGATTAAAAATAAGTATGGATATGCAAAAAATAAAGAAGTTGAAAATATGATGTATTTATTATTCTCAGATCAATCTGGTCTAGGGTATACAGAGAAAACTAAGAGTAAATATAAAACATTAGTTCAACTATTAATTCATGAAAATATGAGTATTGAAGATTTTAATGAGTGTCATAAAGGTGAAATTGAATGGTTAGAAAAAAATAAATGTGTTTTAATCGAAAATGATAGTATCATAAAATTGTATCAACCAAAGGTTTATTTATTGAAACAATTATATGATAAAGAAGCATTGTGCTTACAATATTTGGAAGATTTAAAAGAAGATATAGCAACAATGGTTAAGTTAAATCAATTGGTAGTATATGATAGTCTTTTTTGTAAGCCAGAAATTAAATATATGAATTATGTTTTAAATAAATCTGAATACAGTAATGGGTTAGATTTAAGAAATAAATATATGCATAGTACATATTCAAGAGATGAAGATGTACAAAGACAAGATTATATGAAATTATTAATAGTAATGTTAATTGTGATTAATAAAATTAATGAAGAATTTTGCATTTTAGATAGCAAGATTGATAAGTAGAATAAATAACAAATTTGATATCTTAGTGAGTGAAATACATGATAAGAGATCGAATTATAGAATGTATATATGGAATATGATATAATATATTGGAGAAATTGTAGGAGTAAAAAATTTAAAAGGATAAAATATGGGAGATATAAAATCTGAAGAATTAGTAATGGGTTTAACCACTGCATTTATAGATGGATCCAATAACTCAAATTTGGTGTACCGGCCAGAATTTATATATAACGATTATAAACAAGGAAAGAAAGTTCTTGTGTCTTTGGAACAAGAATTAAAACGATGTGATGAATTCTTTATCAGTGTAGCATTTATCACTGATAGTGGATTTGAATCTCTATCTATGATTTTAAAAGAACTAGAACAAAAAGGAGTTCCAGGGAAAATTCTTACGACAGACTATTTAACATTTAGTCAGCCAAAAGCATTAGATCGGTTAGCTCAACTGAAAAACATTGAATTAAAAATGTTTCGAACGAATTCTGAAGTTGGAGGATTTCATACAAAAGGCTATATATTCCGTGAAGATGAATTATATCGAATCATTATCGGAAGTTCTAATATGACATCAAGTGCAATTACAAAAAATAGAGAATGGAACACGAAGATTATTTCTACAGAACAAGGCGAAGTTGCACAAGAAATTTTAAATGAATTCAAAAACTTATGGATATCACCAAATAGTCAATATTATGAAGATTACAAAGAGCAATATTTACAAAATCAAATTATCAAAAAACAACAAAGACAAGCAGCAAGAGAGCAACTTGTTGATTTTGCAAGCTATAAATTAAAACCAAATAAGATGCAGTTAGCTTTTATCAATAACCTTATGAAGATGAGAGCAGAAGGAATAGAAAAAGCTTTACTATTATCAAGTACAGGAGCACATGTTATATTAATGACAGGACGAAAAGCCTTGAAAATCAAGGGATTCGGACCTGTCTTTTTATTTAAAATAATAAATTGAAAAGGAATTCTAGACAACAAAAAAGAGAGCCACTGAGTGACTCCCCCAGTGCAGTCCGAAAACATACACCTCAATCAATATTTATAATATACAACATTGAATCAAAAAATGCAAGTTTTTTCGTAAACGGTAAATCAGTGTTACCGATAAATTTTTGATCACTGGATTTTTATCCAATGATCTTATTTTTTACATTCTGTTGGCAGGTGTTCTGACCATGGTAATAGTTCTTCTAAAAAATCTAGATTTCTATCTTCCATGTGTTTTGGAATCTCTGTCAGCAGATATTTTAAATATTCATATGGTTTTAACTGGTTCGCTTTGGCTG
>NZ_JAHLPY010000012.1 GCF_018918155.1 Anaerostipes sp. MSJ-23 | reverse complement strand
CGGGCTTATTAAGTGCACTATTTTTTACACGAAAAACTGTCCTTTTGTTAAAAACAAGAACCATAAAATCAAGGAACGCCAGAACCGACATTTGCCGGAACTGGCGTTCCTTGATTAGGGACTTATTTTACAGCCCCTTTTTCACACTTTCTTTACAAAATTTTTTTATTTACAATCAAAAGCTGGATTAAATGCATAAAAATTCTTAGAATCCAAACGATCCTGAACAATTCTTAAGGCTTCACCAAAGCGCTGGAAATGAACAATTTCTCTTGCCCTTAAAAAAGCAATTGGATCCCTAACATCTGGATCTTTAATCAAACGAAGTAAGTTATCATACGTTGTTCTTGCTTTTTGTTCAGCCGCAAGATTTTCACTCAAATCAGTAATCGGATCTCCTGTCGATTGAAACATTGTCGCACTAAATGGCTCTCCACTTGCTGCTTGCGGCCAAACACCGGCTGTATGATCCACATAATATTGATCAAAACCACCGGCTACAATTTGTTCCGGTGTAAGATTACTTGTCAGCTGATGCACAATTGCAGAAACCATTTCTAAATGTGCCAGTTCTTCCGTCCCTATCTTCGTTTCAAAAAGGCTATATTCAAAAATTAACTTTTCTTTAAAAGTCTATGCGATGGTCGATATAGCATTAACAAAATAAATATTAAAACAGCTGTAATTGAAAGGCTTAATGGATATGCCAGCATAATTGTTGAAAACGTTTTATGTATTGGAAAAACAAATGAAATCCAGAAAATACGAACAACACATACTCCAAGAATCGTTAAAATGGCAGGGGCAAGAGAAACTCCAAACCCTCTCAAATAACCTGACATATTTTCATATAACATGCTAAATATATAAGCAGAAAATACAATCATCAATCTTGTATATCCAATTTCAATAACTTTAGGATTGTTATTAAAAATAGCTAATAGTGATTTTCCAAAAAATAAAACAAGAAGAATTACACTTGCAGAAGCAATCGCATCTTCAATAATACATAACAACAAAGTCTTGTTACAACGCTTCATCTGTCTTGCCCCATAATTTTGTCCAACAAAGGTTGTACATGCCTGACTGAAAGAATTTAACACATAATAAGCAATAATTTCAATATTAAAGGCTGCACTTGATGCAGCAATCACAATCGTTCCAAGACTGTTAATTGCTGCTTGTATTACAATATTAGCGATTGCAAAGACTGCACTCTGAATTCCAGACGGAAGTCCAATTTGAATAATTTTATTAAAACAACCCCTATCAAAATGCAGTTCTTTAATGTTTACATGGACCGCTTTTTTTGTCTTTCTTAATTTCATTAACAAAATCAGTGAGCTAATTACATTCGCAATAACCGTTGCTGTTGCAACTCCATTGACTGTCATTTTCAAAACAACAACAAAAAATAAATTTAATAAAACATTTAGTACGCCAGATATCGCAAGCGCTTCTAATGGAACTTTTGTATCTCCAATGCTTCGAAAAATTGCTGCTTCAAAGTTGTATAAAAGAATGACTGGAATTCCGAGCAGATAAATCCTCATATATAAAAGTGCATAAGAATATACATCCGATGGTACATGCAGCATTTGTAATAATATACCAATTCCAAGTTCTCCAACAATCGTTACTACAATTCCTGCAAACACTGCCATAAGAATCGATGTCTGAACCGTCTTTTGGATCGTTTTTTCGTCTCTTTGTCCAACGGCATTAGCAATGACAACATTGACACCAAGTGCAATTCCAATAAAAAGATTTAAGATTAAACCAATGATCGGACTGTTTGCACCGACCGCCGCTACACATGCCGTTCGATTCGCCCCAGTAAAATTTCCAACAATGGCAATATCTGATGCATTAAATAACTGCTCTAGAATTCCTGTTGCGGCTACTGGAAGCGCATATTGTGGCAGCTTATTCCATATGGAACCTTGCAACATATCTATTTTTTGTGCTTTCATCCTTTGTTTCACCTCATTTTCTAAAATGAACAAAGCAGATAAATCTACTTCGAACTTCATAAATCTATACTCTTTGAAGAACTTATGCCGTATTTTATTATAATTTTCCTTTTTTATAATAGCAAATACTTATAAACTATCATGTATCATAGTTTACAGGCATCATACGAAATGATAAAATAAATTTATAAATAGGAGGATTTTTCATGGACATTCGAGTATTACGCTATTTTCTAGCAGTAGCCAGAGAAGAAAATATTACAAGAGCTGCACAAAGCCTACATATTGCTCAGCCATCCCTTTCCAAACAAATACTAGAATTGGAAGCAGAGCTAGGAAAAAAACTTTTTATTCGTGGAAAACGCAAAGTAACTTTAACGGAGGAAGGCCTGTTCCTTCGAAAACGTGCAGAAGAAATTGTAAAACTATTAGAAAAAACTGAGCAAGAATTAACTTGCAACCTTACTGAACTAGCTGGAGAAATTTCAATTGGCGGAAATACTCCAGATCTGGTTTTACAGGCTGCTGCCTCCCTTAGAAAACAATATTCGGATATTTCTTTTCATTTTTATATCGGAGATGCAACTGACGTGACAGAACGATTGGAACATGGAAGTCTTGATTTTGCAATTTTTCTTGAGCCAATTGATCCTATAAAATATGAATTTCTGTCACTTCCTACGACTTCTCTTTGGGGAATTTTGATGAAAAAAGACAGCATATTTGCCAAACAATCCGAAATTTATCCATCAGATCTTTTAAAAATGCCCTTAATTCTTCACCGCCGCATCGGTCTACAACAAGAAATTGCCCATTGGGCACATACCAATTTAGAACAATTAAATATTGTTGCTACTTATAATGTTGTTCACGGCAGTCCGGTATCCTTTGTAAAAAATGGACTCGGATACTTTTTAACAACAAGAGATCTTCTGTCACCAGAATTAGATTCGTGTGTCTGCTTCCGTCCATTAAAACCATCTCTTCCTATCCGATATGCCATTGTCTGGAAACAACATCATATCTTAAGCAAAGCTGCAAAAGCATTTCTAGAGCAAGTACGTTTGCAGCTAAATTAAAACCCATTTTAATTTTTCCTTTGCGCAATCCGATCTCTAATTCCCTGCATTCGTTCATCAAGGGCTGCACTTTGCTGGGCACAATCATAAAGCTCCTCTTGTAAAATTTCAATTTCCTGATCAGAGAGTTGTTTTTTATAACGCATTTTATGATCTAGGCTTGCCCAAAAATCCATAGCAATTGTGCGAAATTGCACTTCTACATTTACTAATTTTTTTGTATTCTGCAGAAAAATTGGCACTTGGACGATCAAGTGAAGACTTCGATATCCACTTGGTTTTGGATTCTTAATATAGTCTTTTTTCTGAATCAATATAATATCATCTTGCCTTAAAAAACTTTCCGCTAATTTATAAATATCATCTGGGAAGGAACAAATGACTCTAACTCCTGCAATATCTTTCAAATTCTCTTCCATCGATTCTAAATTTAGTGGAATATTTTTTCTTCGGATCTTTTTTAAAATACTATCATATGACTTAACTCTTGTTTTGATACTTTCGATCGGATTACTATCATATTCCAAAGATAGTTCATGATTTAATACCCGAAACTTTGTCTCAACTTCCATGATTGCACATTCATAATAAGACATCAACAAGTCAAATGGCTTTTTATTTTCTTGTATAAAGTTTAAAAATTCATCAGATAAAATACTTTGTCTTACAAAATTTTCTCTTCTTGAATCTAATAATGCCTTCCCTTGTTTTTTCAATTCTGTGATTACCTCAAGATTTTTTTTCATTTGCTTCTTATTCCTTTCATTGCTATGCCAGCACGGAAAATCCTAATACTACAAGCCCTAGGATTACCAAAATCACTCCTGTTGCTCGATTCAATGTTTTTGGCGTTGCTTTATTGGCAAATAGTGCTGCAATTCTCGCCCAAATAAAAGTAAATGCAACGCATAAAATAAATACGGTCCATTCTGGTGCCCCACCAATCGCAAAGTGTGATGCTGCTCCTGTAAGTGCTGTAAATGACATGATAAATACACTTGTTCCTACAGCCGTTTTTAACTCATATCCTAAAACACTTGTTAAAATTAACAGCATCATCATTCCACCGCCTGCACCAACAAATCCGCAAATCAATCCAATGATAACTCCACAAATAATAGACTGAATTGCTCTTTTTTTAGCAGAAATCCCTTGCATAGATTCTTTCGTTGTCATCACTGGCCTTACGATAAATTTAACTCCCAAAAGAAATGTCATAAAGACAGAAAAATTTCCCATCGTTGCAGCCGGCAAAAGACTTGCAAGATAACTTCCTACGATAGTAAATGTTAGTACACTTATCATCATGATAATACCATTTTTTATGTCAAGATTCTTATTTTTTCCATAAATATAGGCAGATACGGCACTTGCAAGCACATCTGATGATAATGCAATACCAACAGCCATATACGGATCCATTCCCAGAAATGTGATCAACATCGGACTGATTACTGCTGCAGCACTCATTCCTGCAAATCCCGTTCCAAGACCGGCTCCCATTCCTGCAAAGAAAGTTACAATAATTGTTAATAATAATTTCATTTTACGTTTCACCCTTCAAGATTTTATCTAAATTTTCATCCATTGTTTTCATTACATGTAAAAAAACTGCTTTTTCATCTTCTCCTGTATTAGCAAAAAGTTGATTAGCAAAATTTTTTTGCAGCTTTTGTCCTTGTGTTATTGCAAATTGTGCTTTTTTTGTACAAAGCAATTTTGTTTTCCTTCTGTCCCCTTTCACTTTTTCCCTAACTAAATATCCTTCCTGTACAAGTCTCTCTACATTAATTGATACAAGATTTGCTTTAATATTTCGAATCTCTACAATATCCCTTGCAGTCTGATATTGCGGATTATTAGCAAGAAACAACAAAATATCAAATGCCGTTTGGGGTAACTTTAATTCTCTGCACAATGGTTTGCATGCATCGTTATACACCTGAAGCAATTTCCTTGGAAACTCTATATTAATTTTCATTCATCCTCCTTTATTTGATTCATTTTTGAACTATTCATTTTTGATATATTATAACAATCTTTGAAAAAAATTACAAGAAGCAAATAAATACAAAAATACCTGGAAAAACTTCCAGGTACAAACAAAAGATTAAGTTTTATAAATACCATTCAGGCCTTCTTGTTTTTAAATATGGAACCTTATTTCTCCATTCTTTTGCTTCAGACAAATCTATTTCACAAGTTAATAGTTGCTCCTGATCATTAACTTTTTCTATGATATCTCCACTCGGATGAATAACCAGAGATTCTCCTGCAAATTCCATATCGCCTTCACGGCCAACTCGATTACACATCGCAATAAATACCTGATTTTGCATTGCTTGCACTCGCACTTCCCACTCAAACATCTCCATTGGTTCTGTCTTTGTATTTGCCGTCGGTATCAAAATCAAATCGGCCCCTTTTAACACACAGGTTCGAATACTTTCTGGCAAATGACGATCATAGCAAATCACAATTCCAACGCTTCCAAAAGGTGTATCAAACACTTTAAATCCATATTTCGATGGTGAATAGTAATCTTGTTCATAAAAATTTTTAGCTTGCGCAATATGAACCATTTCTGCTGTATCAATCCATTTTCCCTTTGGATCAATCCAAAGGGAAGTATCGTAACGTTCTCCCTGCTGCTCCATATAAATATTAGGAGAAAGATAATATTGATACTTTTTTGCTTTTGCTCTCAATCTGGATATTTCTTCAGCATTTACATCCAAGCAATACTCATCAACTTTCTGATTTTTATACTGTGGGAAAAATGGAGAGAGTTGTATTTCTGGAAAAAACAGCAAATCACTCCCTGCTGCCTGATCACAAAAATATTCTGATTTTTTTAAATTTAATTCCACACTTTCCTGCATAGACATCTGTGCCAATGATAATTTCATATGATATTGCATACCTCACTTTCCACATGTTCTCTTTCTGTTTAAAATTTAGTTTACCATTTTCATAGGGATCCTATCAACCAATACAATTTCTGTAGCATAACTGTCCTTTCGACCTTTTGTTTTTACTTTCAATTTTATTAAAAATGGAACATCTTTTAAAAAAATATACAAAACTCTTTCTGGATACACAACGATCTTTTCCAATATTTGTGTATAAATATACTCACTATCTTCTTCAAAATGAAGAATCTTATCAATCACACCCATGCAATCTCTCCATGACTCTTTTCCTTCTTTCACATTTTCTTCCATTTGATGACACATTTGAATCTCTTGCTCATACCATTGTCTTTGTCGTTCAAAATCTTTCTTTGAAATTAAACCCTCTAACAAAAGATCGATACATTTTTTCTTTTTCTCTTCCCATTTCTTCTTTTTCCTTTGGATATTTTTCAAGTTATCCTGTTCTACAGTATTATCTTTTATCTTTTGAATTTCTCTCAAAATTTCCTGTTTTAGATCTTCCTTATCGATTTCCAAATAACGCATAGAAAAACGCATACAATCCCTTAAAGCAACTTCATGAATCGATGGATTGCTGCAACCTGTTTGTTCTCCCTCTTTTTTCCCACCTTCCATTGCATTTTTATAACATCTCCATGTTTTATACTGGCTTCCATCTTTTCGTTTTCTTAATTTAGAAATATAATGTTCTCCACAAGATCCACAAACAATTTTCCCACTACACCAATAACGATTGCTATACTTTCCCTTCTCTTCCTTTGTTAAGCTTCTCTTTTTTAATTCCTCTTGTGTCCGATTCCATAAATCTCTAGAAATAATTCCTTCATGATGATCTTTTATTTCTACAAATTCTATCTGTCCATGATTATACTTCTTTTTATGATCTAAAAAAGAAGGCGTATATGTTTTATGCTGTTTTAAATCCCCAACATATTTTTCATTTCGAAGCATGCGAAGAATCACATTTGGATTCCACTTCGTTCCACGCTTTGGAACATATCCTTCAGCTAATAATTCTTTCGCAATCGTATAGGTTCCCTTACCCTCGTTTGTATATTTATGAAACACCGCACAGACAATTGGAACTTCCTTTTCATTTACAAACAGTTTCCCATCTTTTACTTTATAACCAATCAAATCTCTTCCAAAAACAACCCCTGCTTCCATCTGACGCTGTTGACCCCATTTCACACGTTCCGATGTCTTCCTTGATTCTTCCTGCGCTAAAGAAGCTTTCATTGACAATAAAAATTCTGAAGATTCTTCCGCACTATCCAAATGATCATTAATAAAAAGGACTCGCACGCCAGCTTCCTTCAATTTTCTTACATATGCCAAAGTATCCACTGTATTTCTCGCAAACCGCGAAATATCCTTGCTCAGTATCAAATCGATGTTTCCATTTAACGCATCTTTCATCATCTTTAAAAAACCTTTTCTCTTTGTTGTTGATGTTCCAGAAACTCCTTCATCATAATAAATCTGAACCAACTTCCACTCTGGCTTTGATTGAATATAATGATAAAAATATCTCTTTTGACTAGTAAGTGAATTTATTTGATCCACATGATCCGTTGAAACGCGACAATATGCCGCAACCTTTACTTCCATTCCTATCATTTTACATCATCAGCTTCTTTAATTCTTCTTTCGTCAAAAATCCCCTTTTTGCTAACTCAAGAAAAACACCTTTTTTCAAAGCTTGGTATATCTGTTTCTTATTATACTTCTTTTTTCCCATTGTTTTAGAACACATAATATCATCTCCCATACAGCTTACAATCACATTATGCTGCTGCTAATATTTTGTGAAAATCAAAACAATGCTTTCAATCTATCTTCTTTCAAATTATAATAATAGACATTTGTAGTTAGTACATCTTCTTTCCTTGTACACTCACGATTTTTGTTAATCTTCGATACCATGTAAAATAACTTTTGCGGCGTAATCTTAACTCCTCTGTTGTCCAACACAAACACCATCTCATGAATAGAACTAGGCAAAAGAAACATTCCACAAACACCTTTTTCCTCACAAAATTTTTTTAAAAGATTTGGGTAAAAAATCACACCTGCTCCATGCATGCGATAAACATTGGTAGCAAGATAAAAACCCGGCAAAGAAACAGAAAAAACTTTGGATATTTCTCTGATTTTTGGTGGAAATAACCGAATGGTATTCCTCATAGCCACTTTTTGAAAACTCTCTTCTGATATTCCCCATCGTTTTAACATCGTTTGTTTTACACAAGAAATCTTCATTTGATCATGAAAATCCATATCAAGTAAGAGATAATAAACCATGGCCAAATCGTTTTTTCTTTCAAAAGCAACATTTTTTAAAGCTTTTTCATTTCTTTTATACTCTACAATTCGAAAAAAAATCCGATTCCTTATTTTTTGAAAACTTTGTGTTTCTAAAAGATTTACAGAAAAATTCAAGCAACTTTTCCGTGCTTGTACAATGATCCGCGCAACAATATCCTCCAAACAATCTCCTTGTTGATATTTTTCATACCACTGATTCATATAAAAAATTCCATATATATTTTTAACATCGTCCTTTATTAAAATTACATTTTGTTGTTCTACATTTATCTTGTCTATTGTCTTCAAAATCACTTTCCTATCGCCCAAATACTTCCGAAGACTTTTCAATAAATACCATTCAAATTGCTGTTTCGTTAAATTTCCCATACTGATTTTCCCTCTTTCTTTTATATCTTTATAAATAAATATTTTATCTAAAAATTTTCAAAAAAATGGATGTTGTCTTTTACACAACATCCAATGAAAGTTTGAGACTTTATCATGCCCCATGTCTTTCTAATTACCATCTATATTTTATAATAACCAATCCTTTTCCCCTAAAGAATTTTTTCAATTACAGATCCCTGGCTTCTCATCCACATATCAATTCCATTTCCAAAGACTTCTGCCTCAATGATATAAGCCCCATTTTTTTCTCCTATAATCACAGCCGTTGGAAGCCGATCCAAAATTGCATCAACATCCAATCCCGTATATTTAAACTTCACCTTCCGCAGTTTTCCTCCATACATAAACTGTACTCTTTTTCGAAATTCCCCCTCTTCGAAACGACTACTGTATGGAATATGAAAATGTTTATCCAATACTTTCAACCTTTTGATCCGATCCATACGATAAATAGTTGGAAATGCATCATTAATCACATCAAAATTTTTCTGTACATCTTTGTCTGCAATAAAAGCTGTCAGATAAAAATAATATTCCGAAAACATAATAGCCAGCGGTTTTAATTTTCGTCTTACTGTTTTCTTATCTTTTGTTCTTGTATAATCAATCTCTATATACTGACAATTCCTAATAGCCTTTCCAATTTTCCACATCGTATTCATAAATTTTGTCTTATGCCTTGGTTCTACATAATGGAATTCTTCATTTTTAATTAGATCTGTAATCATTTTCTGATTTTCCATTGGTACACAGCAACTAATTAATTTCTTTAACATGCTAAGCATTTCTTCTTTTGTAAATGCTCTGCTATCTAACAAAATTTTGCATAATGCAAGGACTTCACTGTTGGTAAGTTTTAATTTGTAAACCGTTTCTAGACGATAGCCTTTTTTCATACGATCATAAATTACAGTATTAATAATCCCCTTATTTTCAATATCCATATCAATGAAATTCCGAATATCATCAATATCCCTTTGGATACTTCGCTCATTCACTCCATAATTGATCGCTTCTTCTGCCTTATTAACAATACATCCATCCATTAATTTTGTATAAATTCCAAGAACACGTTGTACTTTGTTCCCCGTTACTTCTTTCATAATAATTATGTACCTCCATAGATGATAATTTTAGTATAATATTTGAGGAAGACAAATTGTGTCTTTTTGAAAAATTTCTTTGATTTTTTTAAAATCTCTATTCATTTATACAATATTAGACACTTTTTTACTTTTTCATATGGCATGCTTATATTCTAATCTTAATACGCTTTAAAATCAACTCTTTTAAAGTTTTATTTTTGAAGTTCATAACTTGTTAAAATATATGAAAAGGAGTTTCATATGGAAAATTTAAAAGTTTTAAGAAAGGCCAAACATTTATCCCAGCAGAAATTGGCAGACATTCTCCATATCAGCCAGCAATCTGTTTATAAATATGAGAATGATATTACATCTCCAGATATTGAAACATTGACAAATATGTCCGATTTCTTTGACACTTCGATTGACTATCTTGTTGGAAATACAGACATTTCAAGAAAAATTGAGAATGTATCTCCCAATGACCTTAATAAAGAAGAAACACACCTCGTAGAAAATTACAGACAATTGCCAACCAATTATCGAAAACTAATTCAGGCACTCATGGACGAATATTTAAATATCCTTAATTCATAATAGTCCAACATAAAAAGAGATTATGGTAACCAAGATTTTTCTCTACCATAATCCCTTTTTAATTATATTTTTTCCTTTATTATAACTCGTTGATATGCCTCTAATTCTTCTTGCCGAAAGCAGCAAAAATAAACTTCCATTTTTATTCCTTCATGTTGTTTTAACCAGTTATTCACCGTATTATAAGAAATCTTTGCTGCTTCTTTTAACGGATATCCATAAACTCCAGTGGATATTCCTGGAAATGCAATACTTTTACAGTTGTTTTCTAACGCTAAATTCAACGATTTTTCATAGCAAGAGGCTAGTAGTTTTGCATCTTGCTTTGTTGCACTGTAAATCGGACCTACTGTATGAATGATATATTTTGCATTTTTTATTTTATAAGCTCCTGTAATTTTTGCATCTCCCGTTTCACAACCGTGCAATACTCGGCATTCTTTTAAAAGCTCTGGTCCAGCCGCTTTATGAATTGCTCCATCTACCCCTCCCCCTCCAAGAAGACGATTATTTGCGGCATTCACAATGGCATCAACCTTCATCGTTACAACACTTGCTCTAATTACTTTGATTCGTCTTTCTTCCATATAATATACCTGCTTCCTTGTTTTTTCTATTCTCATTATAGCATAAATATTTTTTAAACAAATTTCTAATTTGTCTTATATTTCCTTTGTGTTATACTATTAAGAGATGACATATTTTAGATAGGAGATTTTTTATGGAACCAAAGACACTCCCACACAATCACGGAAATATTTCAAAATCTGAACAAATAATCGCAAGAATTACAAATACAGAGAACTTTCAAACAGTTGCTGAATATTTTAAGCAGCTCAGCGATGGCAATCGACTTCGTATTTTCCTTTTGCTATGTCACTGTGAAGAATGTGTAATCAATATTTCTGCTTTAATGAATATGAGCAGTCCAGCTGTTTCTCATCATTTAAAGCAATTAAAAGCAATTGGATTGATCATAAGTCATAGAGAAGGAAAAGAAATGTATTACAAAGCTTCTGATACACCGGAAGTTCAACTGCTTCATAAAGCAATTGAAAAAATGATGCAAATCACTTGCCCAGACGAAATAAATGAGTGATTCATTTGATAAATGTTAACATTCCTACCAAATTTATGGATAAAATTGTATTTTTAGGAAAAAAATATAACTACAGCCATTGACAAAAAATATTTTTATTAGTATCCTAAATTAAGGTAACTAAATTATCCTATTGGTTGAAACACATTGGCTCACAATTGCGTGGGCCTTTTGTGCTTTTATATATTATAATAAAAAATAGAGTTTTCTTGCTGTACAAAAAAGATCACAAACATCAAAAAATATTTGTGATCTTTTTCCTTTTAGCTTTCTAATAATTTTTTTACCTCTACGTAAGTCAAGTCATATACAGAACTATATACATAATCAATTTTTGCTGCCTTCATTGCTTCCTTTTGTTTTTCTGTCACTACAGTATATGGATAAATTCCAAACATAAATGGGAAAAATGCATAAATAAATTGCTTACATTTTCTATCATCTATATCTGGCCTAAATTTTTCCAAAAGTTTTGTCATCGTCTTTAATGCATTTCCATAAGAAACTTTGAATTCAATCAAAAGCTCCATTCTGCTGTTTTCTTCTAAATCATAATGATTCATAGACAAAATTTTCAAAAGTTGTTTCCGCTCATCTAAAGAATGTGCAATTGCCTTTGCAATTTGCTCATTATTCATTTTATTATTCTTTTCTATGATTTCCTCTAGATTTAAAACCCACATATCATACTCTCGCTTTAACAGAGCTAAAAATATTTCTTCTTTTGTTTCATAATAATTATAAATCGAGGTTCTAGAAAACGATGTTTCATTTCCTATTTCTTTTATTGTAATTTCCTTAAAACTCATTGTTCGATAAAGTTTTTCGCATGCATTGATAATTTCTTCTTTTCTTGCATTCGTTCTTTTAATGGATCCTGCCGGCATGAAAATACCACCCTTTCGCTTTTTCTAACGTACCGTCATTATACCACAAAGTTCAAAAAAGGACAGATATTTTAGAGAAACAAAATATCCATCCTCTTTTTATGCAATTATACTACACCCATTTTCAACTTGTTATGATACCAAACCATTTCCTTATCTATGGAAACAGTTTTTAAATTTTATCATTTTCTAGAAGATTTCGATATCGTCAAGATTTAATTCTTCTTCGACTTCTTCCTCTTCTGCTGCATCTTCTACTTTATTTTTAGCAATGATTGCATATACAATTCCTGTTACGATAACGTTTACAATGATTGATACTAATCCTGTCCATGGACGTGTCATTGTTGGAAGCATTAAAAATCCTCCAAATGGTACTGTAGAATCTGCGCCTAATACCATTGTCACTGCTCCGCCACAAGCTCCACCGATCGCAGAGGCGATGATCGCTCTTAAAAAGTCTCCCATAACGATTGGGATAACACCTTCAACGATGTTTAAGACACCCATTGGTACTGCTGATTTTAAGTTTTCGATCTGTTCTTTTTCGTAAATATTTTTATGTAATGCTTTTGCTACAAAATATGCAAATCCAAATCCGATCGGTGTTGCTGTATTTACTAACTGTAATGCTGTAATTGGCTGATTGACACCCGATGCTAATAATGTTAATGTGAATGCATATACTGTCTTATTGATCGGTCCGCTAAACCATTTCCACAACAACACATAATTTTTCTTATTTCCTGTTTCATAATTTCTATACCTTATCTACTATTTTTTCTATTATTTATTATATCGAATTCCAGAAAACAAAACAAGAAAATACAACAAATAGTACTAACTATTAGATATAATTTTGTTATCAGCATAATTTTTTTTACTCTTTTGCGGAAAAAGAAGTTGTACAATGGTACCTTGTCCAGGTTCACTTTTCACATAAAATGATCCATTACACATACTTTTTACTCTCTCTGAAACATTTTTTAATCCAATATGAGATTTCCCGTCCTGTTTTATTTTTTCTCTGTCAAATCCGATACCATCATCCTTTACAATAACAGAAACAAAATGATCTTCCAATTTTGTACAAATTGTTATGGTTCCTCCTTCTTCCTTCTTACAAATTCCATGTTTCACAGCATTTTCAACAATTGGCTGCAATGTGAGTGGTGGCATTATAAAATCTGTTTCTTCTATCTCATACACCACATGAATTCGATCTCCAAATCTTCTTTGCTGAATTGCAAGATAATACCGAACATGTTGAAGTTCTTTTTCAAATGGAACACAACTTCTCTCACTTAAAGATTCCAAATGATTTCTTAAATATCCTGCAAAATCTTCCGCTGTTTCTTTTGCCATCAATGGATCTGTTTCACATAAAACTTGAATCGTTGTCAATGTATTATAAATGAAATGTGGTGCAATTTGAGAAAGCATTAAAGAAATTCGAAGATCTGCGGCTTCTTTTTCTTTTCTTGCCAAACTCTGATTTTGTTCCATCATGAAAGATACAAACATTAAGATCATTGTAATACTGATCGAAATATTGATCAAAGAAATCCCATAATAAAAAATTTGGATTCCCGACATCAGATAAGGAAGAGCAATATACGAAATCAAAGATATAAAAATTTCATGACTAATTTTTTTTCGATATTGAATGATCAAAGATAAATCAATACATAATCCTGCGATTGGAAACAAAAATGAAAGAAAATATCCGCTGCCTCTATGATATAGATTGTGAGCATCAATATAATAATAAAGATTTATAAATTGTGATAAAATAACAAATAAACTTCCTATTATCTCAAAAACAAAAACCATCTTAACTCGAATTAAGCGATCTTTCTCATTTTTTTCAATCTTAGAATTTTCTCCAAATAAATAACAACAGGCATATCCATGAAATAAAAATACCAAAATATCCATAAAAAGAAATACAAAAAAATTACTGACACGAACGATAACATAACTCCATACTCCAACATCTCCTCGAAATGCCCAAGCAAATGCATCATTTACTAAAAGTACAGCACAAGAAAGTTGCATCCATATCATTCTTTTTCTTTTTTCTCTATTGAAATTTTTGCTCATAAACATACATAAGGCTGCAAGAGAACTGAAAATAGCACCCCATAGAAGCATAGCAATATGTATCGATTGACGATTAAACATTTTTATCCTCCATTTCTCTTATTTTTTATTATAAAAAGTTCCCAGATTTTTTCAAGAAAATGAATTTTCTTTATTGTTTTATTGCGCCTTTTCACATCCGATACCCCTATATCGGTAAGTACCCCACATACTTCTTTATATGGCATCGCAAATCTCTGTGATAAATACCGCATGGAAGCTCCAAGTTCCCCATTTGGTCCACCATACTGTGTAATAATTACTTTTGCAAGCTGTGGATTATTTTGTTTTATTCGTATTGGATATTCTAATCTTTTTTCATAATTCCACATTTAACACCCCTCCTTCATCCATGGCCAACTCGTTGTCGTCCATGTAAACGTATCCGTAATTTCTGCAGAATCAATCGTAAGTGGTTCAAAGTACTGGGCATATTCTTTTAGAGCTTTTTTTCTTGCATTTTGATACTGTTTAAAATTTCGAATTGCTTCCTGATCCCTTGGATGAGTATCCAAATACAAAGTTGTATCTATCAACGCAAAACTGACTGCATTAATATATTCCAGAAGCTTTTTCTGATCATACTGATTCATCTACGACATGCCCCCTTCCCATAAAATGGTTTATTTAATTCTGGAAAGATCGTTCCACAAGAAAGTCCCTCTTCTGGACAATAAATCTGGTTCCATTGCTGCCACGGTACATATTGCATCGCAACCTGCATGGAATCAACTCCATCACGACGATTTCCCCAGCGTTTTTGATTTCTCATATCCATATTACATTCACAACGTCGTTCCATGATTATTTTTCTTTCTTCTTTGTACTAACAGTCTATGTGATCTTCCTGAAAGTGTGAAAATCAGATGTTAAATTACTGGTAAAATCAGACAACTTCACTGTAAAAATAAGACATTTTCTTGTTGCTTATTGCTTTCAAATATTCCCTCCTTTAAACTACTAAAGAAAGATTATCTGGAACTGATTTCCAGAGACAGGAGGCTTAAAAATATTATGAATACCAGAAATGATATCCATCCAGAACAGCAAACGGATTCTATGTGGCAAGAAGAAGCCATTATGATGGAAAACTTTAAGAAACATCAAAAAAGTAGTCTAATTACACTACTTTCTTTATTTAAAGGGCATTACCTTGCACTTATGGGGTCTATTTTATTCTTTATTATTAAACACTCCCCAACTTGGGTGCTACCAATTGTTACTGCCAATATTATTAATGCTGTGACAAATCCCAAAAATAACATGGTTCAAACATTAACAATAAACACCATAATTATGATTATTTTTCTTGTACAAAATATTCCAACCAATTATATCCATACATGGTTATATGCAAAAACAATTCGTACGGTAGAAAAA
This sequence comes from Anaerostipes sp. MSJ-23, assembly GCF_018918155.1. Lineage (GTDB taxonomy): Bacteria > Bacillota > Clostridia > Lachnospirales > Lachnospiraceae > Anaerostipes. The sequence continues at coordinate 56,474 of NZ_JAHLPY010000012.1, read as the reverse complement.
GAATTACGTGGTGCTCTTGTCTGTAAATTACAACAATTATCCATTGGTTATCATAAAGAAATGCAATCTGGAAGATTACAGTCAAAAATTATGCGTGATGTCGAACAAGTACAAAATCTTGCATCGCAAATTTTTATCTCACTGCTTGCAATTATTTTAAATATTGCCGTTTCTTTTGGTGTCGTTATTTTTAAGAGTAAAATTGTTTTTTTATTTTTTGTTTGCACAATTCCAGTATCGGTAATTATCATGATTGCCTTTAAGGGAAAAATCAAAGTCCATAACAAAGAATTTCGCCGTGAAATGGAAGAAACTTCTGCAAAAGTTATGGAAATGGTAGAAATGATTCCTGTAACAAAAGCACATGCCATGGAAGAACAGGAAACAAAAAAAATGGGGGAACAACTAAAAAAAGTTGCTCAAAAAGGACTGCAGCTTGATATGATTCAGACATATTTTTCTTCTATCAGCTGGGTAGCTTTTCAGATTTTTCAAGTTTTTTGCCTTGCATTTACCGCTTATATTGCCTGGAAGGGAATGATTGGTATCGGAGATATCACTCTTTATCAGACATATTTTTCCAGTATCGTAGCTCAAATTGCTGGTGTTGTTACCTTGCTTCCAGTTCTTACCAAAGGACTAGAATCAATTGAATCTATCGGAGATGTCCTTTGTGCCAATGACATTGAAGATACTAGAAAGAAAAAGAAAATTTCTAAACTTCATGGAGATATTTCCTTTGAAAATGTTAGTTTCTCTTATAAAAACGAAGATCATCCAATTCTTTCTAATTTAAATCTTCATATCAAGTCTGGTGAAACCATAGCATTTGTTGGTGGATCTGGATCTGGTAAAACGACTATTTTGAATCTTACGATTGGCTTCCTGCGTCCACAAAAGGGGCATGTAAAAATTGATCATCAGGATCTTATGGATTTGAATTTACAAAGTTACCGGGAACATATTGCTGTTGTTCCACAGCAATCCATTTTATTTACTTGAACTGTTCATGAAAATATTACATACGGAGCAACTGACATCTCAGATGAAACACTTTGGGAAATTATAAAGGCCGCTAATTTGGAAGATGTCATTCAAAACCTTCCAAATGGATTAGATACTATGATTACAGAACATGGTGAAAATTTATCTGGTGGACAAAGGCAGCGTATTTCTATTGCAAGAGCCTTTATTCGAAATCCACAGATTCTTATTCTCGATGAAGCCACTTCCGCTCTGGACAGTGTATCAGAAAAGAAAATTCAGGATTCCATTCAACATCTTGTAAAAGGTCGTACTACTTTAATTGTTGCTCATAGGCTATCCACCATACGAAACGCAGATAGAATTGCAGTCATTGGAAATGGTGGTGTAATGGAATGTGGATCTTATGAAGAACTTATGCAGAAAAAGGGAGAATTTTATCGTCTAGAAAATCTTCAATAATAAAAAAAAACAACCATCGCACAATTTGCTTTGGTTGTTTTTTATCATTTATTTAATGTAAATTAAATCTCATAAAATGAAAGAAAAACACTTAATATAGATTAACTTACCATTTTATTCTGCTTTACTTAAACGCTTCGCTTCTTCAAATTCTTTCTGAATAACATCCGATGGTTTTTCTGTGCATAAACTTACAACTACGATTAAAATAGAAGAAATAATAAATGCAGGCAGTAAGCAATAAATACTGAAAATTCCACCTAGTTTTGCTAAGGTAAACGGCCAGATAAATGCGATAATTCCACCACTTAACATTCCGGCAATCGCACCCTTTAAGTTTGTACGTTTCCAGAATAATGAAAATAATACTAATGGACCAAAAGCTCCACCAAATCCAGCCCATGCATTTTCTACTAATCCAAAGACTGAACTATTCTCATCCATAGCAATAAAAACCGCAATCAATGCAATAACAATCGTTGTTAACCTAGAAATCATTAAAATATGTTTTTCTTTTGCATTTTTATTAAAAATTCCATGGAACAAATCCTTAGATACACATGCTGATGCAATCAAAAGTTGAGAATCAGAGGTACTCATTGTTGCAGCAAGAATTCCAGATAAAATAACTCCCGCTATTAATAATGGAATAAATCCATGAAATAAATGTGTTGTCATATAAATGAAAATTCTCTGATTTCCATTTCCAGCAAGTTCTTTTACATTTGGATATAAAGCAGCGCCTGTAAATCCAATACATACAGCGACAGTTAAAGAAATTAATACCCAAATCATGGCAATATTTCTAGATTTTCTTACTTCCTCCGGATCACGGATTGCCATAAAACGCACTAAAATATGCGGCATTCCAAAATATCCAAGACCCCAAGCAAGTCCTGAAAGGATCGGAATAACTCCCTGAAATACTGCATGTCCACTTGCCGGATCATGGTATTTCATTAAATCAAAAAAGCCTTCTAAACCTTTTCCATAATCAATGACATTTCCAACTCCTCCAACAGTAACTACACCGATAATTAAAACAATGACAATTGCAAATGACATTAACAGTCCTTGAATTAAATCTGTTGTACTAGCAGCTAAAAATCCTCCTAATGAAGTATAAACAACGATAACGGCTGCACATACAATCATACTTGCCTGATAATTTAACCCAAAAACAGAATTAAATAAAGTACCACATGCTGCAAATCCGGATGCTGTATACACAGTAAAAAATACAAGAATCATAATTGCTGAAATACTACTTAAGATTTTTTTCTCATCTTTAAAACGATTGCTAAAAAAATCCGGTACTGTAATAGAATTTTCAGATACTTCTGTGTAATGACGCAAACGCTTTGCAATAATTTTCCAGTTTAAATAAGTTCCAAGAACAAGACCGATTGCTGTCCATCCGGCTTTGCTGAATCCAGTTGCATAAGCAAGCCCTGGCAATCCCATTAAAAGCCAGCTGCTCATATCAGATGCCTCTGCACTCATAGCAGTCACCCAAGGTCCAAGTCCTCTTCCACCAAGGAAGTAATCTTCCGATGTTTTATTTTTTTTGCTATAAATTACGCCAATCCATACAACAAGCGCCATATACGCAACCATAGCAATTAAAATAGGTAGCTTCATATGATATTCTCCTCTTCTAGTATTTTGTTATGTTAAGAAACCAAGTCATTACTGACTTGGTTTACAATATACTGCAATATTTTAGCACAATGCATGGGAAAAATCAAATAATGCCCACAATATAGATGCTATTCTACACGTTCTGGCATAACTATTGCTGCCACAATATAAATTAATAATCCTGACCCTGTTGTACAAAAAAGTGCAGCAATAATTCTTACCAAGGTAGGGTCTATTTGAAAATATTCTGCAATTCCGCCACAAACTCCTGTTAAAAAACGATTGTTTTTTGATTTGCATAACACTTTTTTATTCATATCTTCCCACCCTTTCATTCTTTATTTTAAAACTGTCTTTAACTGTGCTACTGCTTTTTTACTTCCGGAACGATTAAAGTCCTGATAATCAAAAAATGCAAATCCATCAACAGATTTTTTCAATCCATATTGTACCTGTTTTTTTAGAATGTTCCGATCCGATCTCCATTCTGATTTCTCTGCTGAATTCTGTCCTACATTATATCCAACACGGTAAACACCAATTCCAAGATATAGTTTTACTTTTTTGCTTTTTGCAGCTTTTACCCAACGATCTGTTACTTTATCAAATGCCGCCGTTGGATGATGGAATCCCCAATAAACCTGTGGAGCAATATAATCTACATAGTCTTTGGAGTTAAGCCACTTATTAATATCTACATAATAAGAATAGTTACTTGTCAAATTATCAATATTTCCAGCAGGACTGATTCCATAAGTAACTTCTGGTTTTACTTTCTGAATTTCTTTTTTCATCTGACGTACAAGTAAGTTTACCTGTTCTCTTCGATAAGCAGCAATACTTTTTCCTTGCTTTTTATAAGAAGATTTATTGTATTCTGGAGCATCAAATGCAGTTTTTACATTGCTTGATGTGAAAGATGGATAAAAATAATCATCCATATGAATTCCATCAACATCATATTTTTTCACGATTTCTTTTGCCCCATTTACAATCAGATTTCTAACTTGTTTTTTAGATGGATTATAATAAATACTTCCATTATAAACTAATACATTTCTTTTTGTACTCTTTTGACTATACCATTTTCTCGCAGGATTATTTGCTGAAAGTCCATTGATATTTGTACTTCCAAGAGTTACTCGATATGGATTAACCCATGCTTCAATTTTCATTCCATTTTTATGAGCAACGGAAACCATAATCTTCAAAGGATCAAATCCCGGATTTCTTCCCTGCTTTCCTGAAATATATTTCGACCATGGAAAATATTTTGACGAATACATTGCATCTCCAAATGGTCTTACTTGAACAATAATACGGTTCATTCCAACATTTTTAGCCTTCTTTACAACACCTGTCATATAAGACTGAAAGGTGGATGCATTTACTTTTTTACCCTGATCACGATAATCAGAATAATCATAATAAGAAAACCACATTGCTTTGTAAGTTTCTTCTGTTGCTTTTTTCACTGTTTTTTTCGCTGTTACAGACTTTGGTGCCTTTGTTTGTGCCGCCTGAATTACAGTCTGGCTGCATAAATCTACAAACATCGCACTCACTAAAAGTAATACCAATAATTTTATTTTTTTCATTCCTATACTTCTACTTCCCTAATTTATCCATTTAAAATATTTACATGCTTTTTTTATTCCATCATTTATGTTGGTATCTGTCACATAATCTGCCATCTCCTTAAGTTCCTGACATCCATTTCCCATAGCTATTGACATCCAATCTTTACAAAACATATCCATATCATTATAATCATCTCCAAAGACAACAACATGTTTGGGATCTGCATGAAGATGTTCCATCATCTTGAGGATCCCTCCACGTTTATTATCCGGTTGAAACATCAGATATTCCGGTTCAAACCTCAAATGTCCTACCAGTTCTTTTGTTGTCAGTTTTTCTTCTTCCTCAGCTGGAATAGAAAGATAAACTTTTAAAAACTGAGGTATCTTTTCTATTATAACAGAATCATCTATGATATATCTAGTTGGTTCTTTCCTTTTTCCTGCCTGTTGAAGAAAAAGATCATCTTTCATGTAAACATCTTTTGTATCATCAAGGGCTACACACCATCCATATCCAAGACTTTCTGCCTGTCGGATAATTTTAATGCAGCCCTCTCGATTCAGTGGAATATTTTCTACAAAATTATTATTTATTACGATTCCATTTCCGCCGTTACATACCATATTTTTAAAGCCATTTGCTTTTATAAATTTTTGAGCTTTGTAATGTGCACGTCCTGTTGCAATTGCAACAAAATGTCCTTCTGCTTCTAGTTTTTTTAATGTTTCCAATGCACTTTTTACAACTTTTCCAGTCGTTCGATCTGTCAATGTTCCGTCAATATCAAAAAAGAAATACTTTTTTTCCATGATATCCTTCCTTATAACCGTAACTGTTCTAATTGCTCATAAAATGTTGGATATGATACATCCACACACTCAGAATCCTCGATCACAGTCTCTCCTTCTGCATTAATTCCAGCGATTGAAAATGTCATAGCAATTCGATGATCATATTTACAGTGAATACTTGCTCCATGTAAGGGATTTCCTCCATGAATGATCATTCCATCTTCTGTTCCCTGTGCATCAACACCCATTTTTACAAGATTATCAACGGTCAATGCAATTCTGTTAGATTCTTTTACTCTTAATTCTTGTGCATCTTTAATGATTGTTTCTCCTTCTGCAAATGCAGCCAAAAGTGCAATCGCAGGAATTTCGTCAATCAATGTTGGAATAACATCTCCACCTACAACAGTTCCTTTTAATTTGCTGGTACGCACAATCAGATCCGCTGTTGGTTCGCCTCCATGATCTTCTACATTTTCCATAGTAATATCAGCGCCCATATCTTTACATACACGTAAAATTCCATCTCTTGTTGGATTGATTCCAACATTTTTTAATCGGATACAAGAGTTTGGAGTAATAAGCCCCGCAACAATGAAAAAGGTTGCAGAGGAAATATCTCCAGGAACTGTAATATCGCATGCATGCATTTCCTGCGGTGGAGTAACGGTTGCCGTTTTTCCTGAAGATTTTACATCAACGCCAAAGGCTCTAAGCATCAATTCCGTATGATTTCTTGAAAGTGCAGGCTCTGTAACACTCGTTTGTCCATCTGCATAAAGACCAGCTAATAAAACACATGACTTAACCTGCGCAGATGCTACTGGTGAATTATAATGAATTGCTTTTAATGTTTTTCCATTGATTTTTAATGGTGCACATCCATCCCCATTCACACTTTCAATATCTGCTCCCATCATTTGAAGTGGTTTCATAATTCTTCCCATGGGACGTTTATTTAAAGAGGCATCTCCAGATAATACGGTCTCAAAATCCTGTCCAGCAAGAATTCCTGAAATCAATCGAGTGGTTGTTCCGCTATTCCCAACATCTAATATTGTATTTGGCTTTTTTAAACCGTGAAGCCCATTTCCACATACTGTTACATTTGTTCCGTCTTGTTTAATTTCTACTCCCATTTTTTGAAAACAGTCAATCGTTGCCAGACAATCTGCCCCGGAAAGAAAATTACGGATATGTGTTGTACCCTTTGATAAGGCTCCAAACATAACCGCTCTATGGCTGATTGATTTGTCTCCTGGAATCGAAAGTTCTCCTTGTAGTCCTTTTATTTTTGTCAGTTTCATTATTATTTCCTCTCATATACTATGTAATTTTTATCTCTTAATACTTCTTTTGCCCGATTTGCAGACGCTTCATCATACAACATTATTTTCAGAACACCTTCTTCAAATTCGCGATTATGAATGATACCGATATTCTTAATACTAACTTGATTTAGTGCAAGTAATGTTGTTGTCGTTGCAATTGTTCCAGGTTCATCTGGAATATCGACAAAAATTTCATAAGATTTTTCCATAAGTCCCATTGCAATATCTGGTACAGAATCTCGATACTTTCCTGCTTCTTTAAAATAGTTATTTAAATATGTATGGTCCTGTGCATCCAGCGCAAGAATAACATGATCCAGCTGATTTTTCGCCTGTTTTAACAGCTCTTTAATATTTTCTCGATTTGATAATGAAATTTGTTCCCATACAACCGGTGAAGAAGATGCAATTCTTGTAATATCCTTAAATCCACCAGCTGCCAGCTGTTTTAAAATTCCATTATCAGTATCCATATTTTTTACAAGATGTACAAGTTCTGATGCGATAATATGCGGAACATGACTGATAGCAGCTGTATAAGCATCATGTTTCTGGTAATCTAGAAGGATCGTCAGTGCACCAAGTTCTTCTATAAAATTCGTAAACTCTTTTACTTTTTCCTCACTTACCTTTTTTGTCGGTGTAATAAAATAGTAGGCATTTTCTACTAGACGATCGGAACTAAAAGAAAAACCAGCCTTCTCAGACCCTACCATCGGATGTCCTCCAATAAAACACTCTTCCATTCCAAGTGTTTCTACTTCTTTATGAATTTCACCTTTTACACTCCCAACATCCGTAAGAATACAATGTTTTCCAATGGATTTTTTCAATACAGAAAGATATTGTACATTATATTGTACCGGAGCACATAAAAAAATATAGTTGCAGTCTGCAAAATCTACTCCACAGTCTGTAGCTATCTCATCAATAATTCCATCATCCAATGCTTCTTTTAGTGTATCCTTTTCCTCATCAAATCCGATCAGATGGTAATTGGGAAATACTCTTCGTATTGTTTTTGCAATAGATCCTCCAATTAATCCAAGTCCGATAAATCCAATGGTAAAATTAGTATCTCTCATTTTTCTTTTATCTCCTTTGATTCTTGCTATTATTTTACCGTTGGTTTTGTAAAAAGTCAATACTATCACACTTTAAAGCAAAAAAGTGTTTTTTCTACAATCTTCCATAAATTTCGGAAAAAAGTACGCAAAATTCTATTGAATCGTAGAAAAAAATCATTTATCATTGGGTTAGACGAAGAAAACTACCAACCAAAGGAGCATCTCACATGTTTGAAAAAGCCGTCATTTACGCAACAAAAGCACACAATGGACAGAAAAGAAAAGGCACAAATCTTCCCTTCATTATTCATCCGATGGAAGTTGCGGCTATCGTATCTGCTATGACTCTTGACGAAAATATGTTATGTGCAGCAGTTCTCCACGATGTTGTTGAAGACTGTGAAGATATCTCTATAGAAGATATTCGCAAAGAGTTTGGTGACATTATTGCTGCCCATGTAGGCAAAGAAAGTGAAGATAAAAGTAAGACATGGAAAGAACGAAAAGGACGAACCATTGAATTTCTGAAAAACGAAGCTTCCAGAGAAGCAAAAATTCTCGCACTTGGAGATAAACTTGCAAATATTCGTTCTATTGCAAGAGATTACAAAATTCTCGGAGAAGAATTATGGCAGAGATTTAATATGAAGGACAAAGACACACAAGGCTGGTATTACAAAGGCATGATTGAAGGATTTCGTGAATTAAACGAATTCAATGAATATGCAGAGTATTGTCGTCTGGTAGAGCAGGTCTTTGGAAAAATCTGATTTTTCATTAGAAAGAACTTTTTCATTTTCTGTACAAAAAAACGCACTGGAATTTCATTGTTTCCGAAATTCCAGTGTGTTTTTATTTATAATGAAACAATACCTAAAAGGTCTGACATATCGCGGATAACATAATCCGCTCCTGCTTCCAGAAAGTTCTGCTTTGTTTTTTCACAAAGATCTTGTTTTTCCTCTTCTGACAGTGCTTCATATTCTTTTTGTGATAGCCCCATCTCAGAACTTCCTTCCAAAACTGCAACAGAAAGAACTCCTGCATTCTTTCCTTCTTTTATATCAGAAATCGTGTCACCAACTTTGATAACATGTTCTACCGATGTTACTTCCAAGGTTTCCATATTTTTAAATATCATATATGGATATGGACGACCTTTTTGATGAACAGCATCCGGACTAAACCATGCATCAGGCTCATATCCATTTTCTTTTGCTTTTTTTGTTACAATTTCCATCATCTTATCTGTATAACCAGTTGTAGAACCAATTTTTATTCCATGTTTCCTTAAAGATTCCATGGTCTCGATTACTTTTGGTTTTACCTCTGCAAATTGATCCAATACACTAAGAAGCATTTTTTCATAAATTGTATACATCTTCTGTACATCTTCTTCTGTAGAAGGTTTCCCATATTTTTCTCTCCATAAATTTTGAATTCTCTCCATAGAAAGCATGGTTCGAATATGATCAATCTTTAACATTCCCATCGGTTTTCTTACTTCTTCTATCGTTGGTTCTATTCCAAACTCTTTAAATACTTCCGTAAATGCCTGCACAGGTGCAAAACATCCATAATCAACCGTTGTTCCTGCCCAGTCAAAAATAACTGCTTCTGTTTTCTTATCCATGTTTTTTCTCCTCCAGAAATTCTTTCATAATGTTACAAAGAGCTTCCACATCTTCATGATAAATTTCTCCAATATTTCCAATACGAAATGTTTCAGCTTCTGTTACTTTTCCAGGATAGATTGCATAGCCTCTGTCTTTGATATATGCATACATTTCTTTAAAATCAAAATTTGCATCTTCTGGAAAATAAAAAGTTGTAATAATCGGTCCTTGGTGTTCTTCATCAATATAAGTTTTTAATCCCATTTCTTTAAATTTACGAATAATTTCACGATTATTTTGATAATAACGTTTTGATCTTGCCGCAATACCGCCCTCTTCTTCTAATTCCTTCATTGCCTGTGCAAAAGCAAGAACGGTATGTGTTGGGGAAGTAAATCTCCACTTTCCGTCTTTCTTCATTGTTTCCCACTGATCGTAAAGATCAAGTGCCAAGCTTCTTGCCTGTCCTTTCGTCTTCTTTAATGCCTCCATTTTTGCTATAATAAAAGCAAATCCTGGAACTCCCTGTATACATTTATTCGCACTACTAATTAGAAAATCAATTCCAAGGTCTTGCACCGGAATGTCAACTCCTGCAAAACTACTCATAGCATCGATGATCATTGTTTTATTTTTTCCCTTTACAACTTTTATAACACTTTCAATATCATTTAAAATACCAGAAGTCGTCTCACTATGTACCATAGAAACATGAGTAATCGCATTATCCTCTTCCAAAATACGCTTTACTTCCTCGGCATCTGGCACTTTATCATAATCCTGATGATAAATACAATAAGAAATTCCAGCATGTTTTGCAATATCTTCCATCTGTTCTCCATATGCTCCATTTGCAACAATCAAAAGTTTATCATTTTTTCCAACCGCACTTGTAAGAACAGATTCTACTCCAAACGTCCCACTTCCCTGCATTAAAATTACTGTGTAGTCCTCTTTATTGGCATGAGCAAGCTCTAAAAGCCCATTCCTTATTTCTTGTGTAATCTTTTTATAATCATCATCCCATGTACAATGATCAAATAACATTTCTTTCTTTACTGTATCTGTTGTTGTCAGTGGTCCTGGTGTTAATAATTTATATTTTTTCATCGTTTTATTTTCCCATCGCTTTCTCTGATAATTCTTGATGTTTCTTTAATAAATCCAATGTCAATTTTTCTTTATATGTTTTTGGATTTCCTGATATCTGATCTTTTGCTTCTTTCTCTCCTTTATAAAGAGGCACTGGATAATTCTTGATTATTTCAGATCTTCCTTTTTTAACAATGCATTCTGCCATTTTCATTGCAAGTTTACTCTTATTATCATTTTTATTTAATACAGCTACGGACTCTGTCAAAGTAAAGTTTCCTTCTGTTGGATCAATATAATCAATTGGAAGCCCATTCTTTTTATCTGCAACTGCCTGTTGTCTTAAACCAAATCCAATGGCAACTTCTCCAGCTCTCACTTTTTTGATCGGCCCTGACCCAGAATCTTCAATATGATCGCCTGCATTTTTATAGATATCTTTTAAAATATTTTGTGCTCCTTTTTCTCCATATTGTGATACTAATCCCTGAATAAGTAACCATGCCGTTGAAGATGCTTTTACATCTGTTACGGAAATATATCCTTTATAAACTGGTTTCGCAAGATCTTTGATTGACTTTGGAGTTGGAAGGTGATTTTGTTTCATTACTTTTGTATTCAAAATTAAAGTTCCCTCCTGTGCCGTAATTGGAGATTCATATGATGCAAAATCATTTTCTTTCAACAGATTTCTTTGAAATGTCAAATCTTTAAACATATGGTTTTTCTTCTGCGCACTCTCTACATAAAACGTGCTCATCGTAATCAAATCTGCTTCCAATTGTTTTCCTTCTGCAATCAGCTTGCCACCGAGTTCGGATGTACCAAAAGTCTGGAATGTATATTTTCCTTTATATCCATTAGAATCTAATGTTTTTTTCATCGCATCCACTGCTTCATCATCAGCGTTAGAATAGATAACAACTTTATTATCTGTCTTTTTAGAACTACAGCCTGTCATAGCAATACCCGTGACTGCCATAAGACCTGCAACACAAATAACCGCAGCTTTTTTTACAAATTTTCTCATGTTTTTTTGTTTCCTTCCTTTATTAGATTGTGTTTTTCTGTTGGCCAACCATTGAAATACATACTTTGCAATGATATTGGTTGCTAAAATCAAAATTGATAATACAAAAACTTCATTAAATTTATTGTAGTATTGAAGTTCCTTAATCTTTGTTGTGATAACCATCGTATATGCACCTGCTAAGAAAATAACGGCACTGATCGTTACCATTGCATTAACAAAATAATAGCTAAACACTTCAATGATCGTTCCTATTGCATTTGGTGTTACTACACGAATAATCGTTTTTAACCAGGAATCCCCCATCAACATTGCTGTCGTTTCCCAAGATGCATTCATCTTAGACAGAGAATTTTTTACCATAAGATATGGTGTAAAAAAATAATGGACAACATCACAAATAATTAAAATTATAAACGTATTTTGAAGACTTGTTCCGGTAAAGGTAAAAAATGCAATACCAAGTACCATTCCAGGAATTGTATTAATCACAAGTGCAATTCCCTCCAAAACATTCTTTAATTTTGAATTTAAAGTACTTCTTGCTGTTACTAATGCTGCCCCATAACTTACCAACACACCAATCACCGCTGTTGCAACTGCCACAAACAATGAGTTTGTATAAACCCCTAAAAGATCTGGATCGGAAATTACAGATTTTACATGTTCTAGGCTAAATCGAACTTCATACGGCCATTCTTTTACAAATGGTATTACAAAGATAACTGCAAAAATTGATAATATACAAAGCATGATTCCAGCACTAAGTACTCCAAAAATACCATCTCTTATCATATTTTTTTCTATTTCCACCGCAGAAATCTTGTTGTACCGGATATTGTAACGTTCCAGCCATTTCAAAATAATAATACTAATCACTGATGGCATTAGCATAACAAGAGCAACAACAGCTCCACGATTAAAATCTGGAATGCTTCCAAGCATTTCTTGATACAAAATACCTGCGATTGTATCAACACGCCCTCCAACCGATGCTGGAATACCAAAGTCCGTAAAACTTAAAAAGAACGATTGAATCATAGATGTTGCAAGAGTCCCCCATAATGGGCGAAGAACCGATATATAGAAATTTGCAATTGCATTGTCTCCCATCAATTTAGACACAACACCAAATTTTTTATCAATATAACTCATCGTATTATAAATCAACATAAATGCTGTCGGTATTGTATAGATGACATATCCAAGTGTTAGTCCAGGGTATCCATACATATAAAATTCATGACCAAACAATCGAGTTAAAAGTCCTTGTTTTCCAAAAGAATAAATAATCGCAAATCCATAAGTAATTGTTGGAAGCAACATTGGAAGAAGTGCTACCCAATGAACGAGTCTCTTCCATTTCTGTGACACATTCGCATAATGAATCGTATATGCCAGCAAAAAGGCAAGTACCGTTGTAATCAATGCACTGCTTAGTGAAACAATCAAACTATTTTTTAACGCTTTTAAAAATCCAGATCATGTCAGTACACTTTTAAAATATCCAATTGTAAAACTTCCATCTCCAAGAAATGCCTGCTTCAAAAGATTTACAAAAGGAATTGCAAGAAATACAAGAAAGAGTAATACGATCACAGTATAAATGATTTTAATTTCCAGGTTTTTTCTCTTTTTCATTTTTCTCTCCTTTCTTATACTCTATGATACTTGACTGTCCGCTCTTTTTTTGCTTTGTCTGATTTTCTTCAAACAGCGTATAAATATTATTTCTTTTAATCTTTAACTGATTTAAAATAAATTTTTCTACAAAGGTATCACTTGGCTTATGAATAATTTCTTCCGGATGACCGAACTGTGCAATCTTTCCTTCATGAACAATTAGTACACGATCAGATAAAGTAAGCGCTTCCTCAGGATCATGTGTCACGATAATTGTCGTCAAATGATATTCCTTTGCTATCGTCTTAATACGATCTTTAATTGATTCTTTAATAACCCCATCCAACGCACTTAATGGCTCATCTAAAAGAAGGATTTTTGGTTTCATTACCATGGTTCTTGCCAGTGCTACACGTTGTTTTTATCCACCAGATAATTGCTCGATTCTTTTGGATAAGTGTTCCCGAAGGCCAAGTAAATCAATCAAATCATCTACTTCCTCTTTTGTTGAAATTCCTGGCTTATTTCTTAATCCATATGTAATATTTTTATAAACATTCAAGTTCGGAAATAAGGCATAATCCTGAAAAACGATATTAAATCCTCTCTTTTCCATTGGAAGATTCGTCATATCTTCTCCGTTATAAATAATTTTTCCACTATCTGCTTCTGTAATTCCAAGAATTAAATTTAATAATGTTGTTTTTCCGCATCCTGATGGACCAAGAATTGAAACAATTTCTCCATCTTCAATATCGAGATTAATTCCATCAAGAACTATCGTTCCATCATAGGATTTCTTTATATTCTCCAGTTTTAACATTTTAAAGCTCCTTTTTCCTGCTTTTTTCAATTATTTTTCTGTTTCAAACACGACCCATTATAACAATATGCTTTTTTTTTCAACTATCATAAAAAAATAAAGACCATGTAAAGTTCACGTAAAACTTCACATGGTTTTTACTTTGAAAAATTGTAGTAAAATTACAGATGTTCGTCTATATATGCTTTATCTCTTATGACTTTGCTGCTCTTATCTAAACATTTGGAATATTTTTCATAGTCAGATACAAGCAATCCCATATAAATCATATCTACAAGTACAAGCTGCGATGTTCTTGAAAAAATAGCATCTCCATAAAATAATTGTTCCTGGCTGGTACAAATCAAAAGATCTGCATACCGGCTAATGAGCGCATCTTTAAAATTTGTAATAACGATCGTTGTTGCTCCACTTTTTTTGGCTGCTTTCATGCTTTCCACAGTATCCTGTGAACATCCACTGTAGGAAATTCCAATCGCAACATCCTGTGGTGTAAGATTGCTAGCACAAATTCGTTGATGATAAACATCATCCATATGACGACAATTCAGTCCCAAATATAAAAGTTTCGTCAAAAGATCTTTTGCTGTAACATTGGAATTCTCCACACTGTATATATCAATAAGTCTTGCATGATTCAATACTTCAATTACTTTTTCATACGTTTTCAAGGAAATATTTTTTAAATTTTCTTCCATGATTTTTGCTGTTGTTGTTACAATCTTCTTTGGAATATCCTCTAATTGATCTTCTTTACTTAAAGAATAACCATATAATAATGTCTCACTATTTCTAGAATCTTGAGTTCTTGCAAGTTCCTTAATTAAAGCATGACGAAATTCCTTATATCCATGAAAACCGATGGCATGCAACATACGAAGAATCGTCGGCTGACTTACTCCACATTCTTTTGCCAGATGACCAATGGACATATCTGCTACTTCCTTTAAATTTTGTATTACATAATCTGCCGCTTTCTGTTCTGATGTTCTCATATCTCCATATCTTGTTTCTATTCGCAAAATAAATTCGTTCTTCATAAGATCCTCTCCTGTACTTTTATTACAAACT
The DNA here is from genome assembly GCF_018918155.1 of Anaerostipes sp. MSJ-23. Taxonomy (GTDB): domain Bacteria; phylum Bacillota; class Clostridia; order Lachnospirales; family Lachnospiraceae; genus Anaerostipes. The sequence goes on along the minus strand of NZ_JAHLPY010000012.1, from coordinate 41,359 downwards.
TTTGTATTTTTTTACTGGCATCTTGTTTTCTTCTATTTTATCAGAGCACCAAATAGAAAAATCAGCAAAATTGTTAAATGTTCGTAAAATAAAATTTTTTCAAGAAACTGCAATCCATAAGTTCAAATATCCAGCGAATGTAACCCATAAAAGATAAGGAATCATGAGTTTTGCCGCATCTTTCGAAATTTTTCCAAAATGAATCATAGTGGTTAAAATAAGATACCACAATAACACAAGCCAGAAAAAAGAAAACCAGTACCATTGTTTCTGAAAAAAGAGTACTGGCCATAAAAAATTAACAAATAACTGCCATCCATATATTCGAAGGGCCTGTATACGCTGAGTTGATTGTGACGATACTGCAATTAAATAAGAAGCAATCCCCATTAAAAGATATAAAATCGTCCAAACAACAGGAAAAACCCATCCGGGTGGTGACAATGGTGGTTTTTTCATATTCTCAAAAATTTCCATACTATTTCCTGCAAGTGCCCCCGATAAAGTCCCTGCAATCAAAGGAATTGCCAAACAAATCACCAGTGTTTTCCATTTTACCTTCAAAAAAAATACCTCCACATACAATCTTATAGTACCTATTGTATGCAAAGATATTTATTTTCATTTATGTAAATTTTAATTTCTATATTCTTTGATCATTAGCACTACAGAAATAGCTAACAAAACACTACAGATAAAAATGGAATGTTCTCCTGCCTTTCCAGTTAAAAAGCCGCCAATGACTGCACCACAAACAAAAAAGGCTATGATTCCATAATAATGAAATCCCTTATTTCTATAAGAAGAATCCCCTGTTTTAAAAAATTGGAAAAATGACTCTGTTCCACTTCTTAAATTTCCAGTACACATCGTACTCGCAAATGGATGTCCATGCACTCTTCGAAATGTTTCAACTTGCATGGCACATACAAACGAAATTAACACATTAGCAATTACGTTCATCTTACCAAATGGAATAAATCCAACGATGGTTAACATAATCACTTCCAAAACGACTACTCTTTGTCTCCAATGAATTCTATGTTCCTCCTTATAAAACTTTTTTACAAATTCTACAAGGACAACACCAAGTGCAAATGCGAGAATAGGAATCAGATAATAAAGCGCCTGCTCAAAATTTCTTTTTTCTATATAGACACCAAACATAACAATATTCCCTGTCTGGGCATTTGCAAATACATGTCCACGCATCAAATAACTGTAAGAATCTAAAAAGCCACCCACGACTGCAAGAATTGCCGAAAGGAAAAAACTTTCTGACATTTGTAGATGTTCTTTTTCCATCAGATTTCCACTTCCTTTCCAAGTTCATAAAACGCTTTTAACAAACGAATCATGCTATGAAGATCTCGAATGCCTGCAGTCTCATAAGCAGAATGCATTGCAAGTTGTGGAAGTCCGATATCTGCAGCTTTCATTGAAACCTGCCCCGTCAGAATATTTCCAAGCGTAGAACCTCCTGCCATATCAGAGCGATTGAAAAAAACCTGGTATGGTATTTCATATTTCTTACATAAGTATTTTACAAGTGCACCTGATTGTGCATCCGTTGTATACTTTTGTGCCGCATTATATTTTAAAACAATCCCTTCATTTATATAAGGACGATTTGATGGATCTGTCTTTTCCACATAATTTGGATGCACTGCATGTGCATTATCTGCCGACATTAAAAAGCTATCCGCCACTGCCATAAAATATTCTTCTTGTGTTTTTCCAGACAAACAGCAAATACGTTTTAAAATCTCTGGTACAAATGTTGAACCTGCTCCTTGTTTTGTTCCACTTCCAACTTCTTCATTATCAAAAATGCAACACATCGTTACATAGTCATCCGATAACTGACTATTTAACATTGCTTCTACAGAGGAAAAGACACATTCAAGATCATCTAGTTTTGGCGCACAGAGGAACTCTTCTTCTTCTCCAAGAACTGTTCCTTTCATACGATTGTACAAGAACAAATCGTATGATAACAATTCTTCTTCCGAAATCGCTGCTTCTTTTGCAATCATTTTTGTAAATGCATCCTTCTCCAAAAGTCCTCCGAATAATGGAAGCAAATCTTTTTGTGGATTTATTTCTCTTGGTCCACGATTTCCCATATGAATTGCCAAATTAGGAATTATAAGCAAATCACGATCTACATGAAACAAACGACTTTCAATTTTTGCATTTCTTCCTATTATAATACGCCCAGCAACTGATAAAGGACGGTCAAACCATGTATCAGGAATCATCCCACCATATTTTTCAATATTCAATTTTGTATAATGTTTTTCAACCTCAATTTCTGGATCTTCCTTGATTCGAAACGTCGGTGAATCACTATGACTTGCTACAATATGAAAACCAGAAAAATCACGTTCCGGCATATGAAATGCAAGAATGGTACTTCCATTTCTTATAACAAAATAATTCTCACCCTTTTTCAGATTCCAATGTTTCTTTTCTTGTAGTTGTATAAACCCATGATCCAAAAATCTTTTTTTTACGTTATCAATTACATGAAAACAACTTGGACTCTCTTCGATAAATTTCAATAAGTTTTTCACGCTTTGTTCCACGATAAAGCCTCCCAAAAATTTCTTAACGAATATTTTATCATACTTATATTAGAAAAGAAAGAAGCGCCATCATATGAATTTCATATGATGGTTATGCAATTAAGAATTTTGTCAAGTTTTTGTTGTTAAAACAACAGACTTTTTTATTCCTTTTGCTTATAATAAAAACATAAAAAATGAAGGGAGTTTTTATTATGAACACATATCCATATATCAAAAATATTCGTCACGAAGAAATTTTAAAATTAGCTGATCAAGTACATGCAGAAGAAGGTCAGGTTGTTAGTAAAACTCTTGCACAAAATGACTATGTAAGTGTTACTCTATTTTCATTTGCAAAAGGAGAAGAAATCGGTACCCACGATTCCATTGGAGATGCTATGGTTACTGTTATGGAAGGAACTGGAAAATTCGTTGTTGACGGTAAAGAATATTTCTTAAATGCTGGTGAATCACTCGTTATGCCTGCGAAAAAACCACATTCTGTCCACGCACCAGAAGCATTTAAAATGATGCTTGTTGTCATTTTCCCATTAGAACAGGACATATAAAATTATGATTTCTCTTTCATCACTACGTGATCAGCTTCTTGGTTGCATAATAGGACTTTCTAAAGTTTGTTCTATGCATACAAAAACAAGCCAAACAGATCTCCTAATTCTTTCTGCACTGGCAGATTCTAAAAAGCCAGATATTACAGAAGATGCTTTGCAAAATACTATTTTGCAAATAAAACGTGAAAAGTCAAGAGTTGCTCCAATGTGTGAAGGCTGCGCAGCACCATGTGGAAATTCTGATAATTATGACATGAAAAGACTATGGAAAGCCCCAAAAGAAATCCGGAGGTTAAAAATTTCTATTTTGCTTGGCATCCAAACCATGGCTTCTTATGTAATTTGCCAAAGCCAAGAAGAAACTTTTGACGAAAAAATTTTCTTCTTTTTCCACAAAGCACTCTTTGTTCTTTCAGAAGACTGGAACGAAAAACAATTGTATGACGTTGTTCTAGAACTTGGTGAATACTACGAATTTTTAAGAAACCAATAAAAAAGGAAGGATGATTTCTCCTTCCTTTTTTATAAGATCATTTGGATTCTTTTCAATGCTTCTTTTAACGTTGCCCTCGGACAGGCAACATTGATCCTCTGAAATCCTCTTCCACAATTTCCAAAAATCGCTCCACTATCCAACCATAATCTAGCTTCGTAAATGATCTTCTTTTCCAACTCCTCATGGCTGAATCCAGTTTTTCTAAAATCCAGCCAAACAAGATAGGTTCCTTCATGATCGATCATCGTCACTCCCGGAAGATTTTTTTGTACATACTCCTTTGTATATTGAATGTTTGCTTCTACATACTTTTTCATTTCCTCATACCATACTTCACCTTTCGTATAAGCAGCTTCGCATGCGATCAATCCACATGTATTTAAAAGCCCTGCTCCGGCTGCCTGTATTTCTTTTCTAAAAGCTCTGCGCATTTTAGGATCTGCAATTATAATATTAGAAATCTGCAATCCAGCCAAATTAAACGTTTTACTTGGCGATGTGCAAGTGACTGTTATATTTTTATAAGCTTCTTTGATATTTGCAAATACTTGATGTTTTCCTTTAAAAACAAAATCTGCATGAATTTCATCACTGACAACCATAACACTATGTTTCAGACAAAGATCCCCGATCATTTCAAGCTCTTGTTTTGTCCATACTCTTGCAACCGGATTATGAGGATTACAAAGCAGAAATAATTTCACATCATTTTCTATGAGTTTTTTTTCAAAATCTTTAAAATCTATATGATATCGATGATCTTCTTTTAGCACAAGATCACTACTGACAACCTGTCTTCCATTATTTTTAATTACTTCAGAAAATGGATAATATACTGGTGATTGAATCATCACATGATCTCCTGGATTTGTAAAAGCTCTAACTGCCATTGCAAGTGCAAAAACTACCCCTGGTGTCTTAACAAGCCACTTTTCTTCAATATTCCACTCATGATGTCGCTTCATCCAATCTCTGACAATTTCAAAATATGATGTCTGTACTTCACTATATCCAAAAATTCCTTTTTGAATATAATGATTCAATGCTTCTTTAATGTAACTAGACGTCTGAAAATCCATATCAGCTACCCATAAAGGAAGTACATCTTCTGGCATTCCTTTTTTCTTGGCAAAATCATATTTTAGTGATTTTGTATTCCTTCTATTTTCAATTTTATCAAAATCAAGATTTTTTTCCATGAAATTTCCTCCTGTTTGTGAACTTCTTTTTATTTTATCAGATTTTCTTTTTTTATTCTACGAGAAACGGGATACCAGCCAGCTGTATGTTTCAGCCAGATGGTATCCCGTCTCACGGTTTCAAAAAAGTTTATCAAATTATTTGGTTGTTAGGACGAAGAGGAATTATAATTACCATAGTTTTCTATAAATTTCTTTTACATCTTCTACGGTCATTGCTTTTCTTGTATTAGATGGACTTCCACTTTCCATAGCATCTGCCGCCATCTTATCAATGACATTGAAAAATTCTTCTTTATCAATTCCATATTCTTCTAATGTTGGTGTTTCTAGTTCATCACAAATACCAACAACAGCCTGTAAGAATTTTTCACTTGCTTCTTGATCAGAATCGCTATCTGATGCTACATTAATTGCTTTTGCAAGATCAGCAAATCGATCATATGCACCATCTAATGCATAAGTAAAACACTGTTTTAACAGCATAGCATTGGAAAGTCCATGAGCAACATGGAATAATGCCCCTATTGGGCGACTCATTCCATGAACCAGTGTTACAGATGCATTATTAAATGCAATTCCTGCTTCCAATGCTGCAATTGACATCTGCTCTCTTGCTTCTACATTTTTTCCATCATGAAAAGCAATTGGAAGATATTTAAAAATTCTTTTAATTGCAGAAAGAGCGAATGTGTCAGATAATGGCTGCGCAAGTTTGGATGTATATGCTTCAGAAGCATGGGTGAGGGCATCCAATCCTGTTGCAGCTGTGATTTTTGGAGGTGCTGTCATTGTAAACTGTGGATCAATGATCGCGTAATCTGGCATTAATACAGCACCTTTTAATAACATTTTTACATCATTTTCTGTATCTGTAATAATGGTAAACTGTGTTGCTTCAGAACCTGTTCCCGCAGTTGTTGGAATTGCTACCATTGTTGGAAGATCTCCCCCAATAATTTTTCCCATATAATCAGAAATATTTCCACCATTTGCTGCGAGAGCTGCGATCGCTTTCATAGAATCAATCGGACTTCCTCCACCCAATGCAATCAAGAAATCACATCCGTCTTCTTGATAAAGACTCAATCCATTCTTAATCATTGTATCGGTTGGTTCTCCATTAATCTCACTATATACAATATAATCAATCTTTTGATTTTTTAAAGCTGTTTCTACTTTTTCACAGTTTCCAAGCTCTACCATAACTTTATCCGTAACAATTAAAGCTTTACTTCCTAACTGGCTTAATTTTTCTTCCGCCATATCTAGTGCACCAGCACCTGTAAAAATATTTCCTGGGGCGATAAATTCTCTTGCCATTTCGTTTTTCCTCCTGTTTTTTTAGTTCAAATTTGTATGTAATCGTAAGCTATGCAGTGCTACCTGCACAGCTTACAGGTATAGGTTATATCTCTTTATTCTTTTTAGAATTCTGCATCATGAAGCCATAAATATCTTTCATCTTCATTACGATCTGTCTGTAACCATGGATTTCCATCCAAATGGCGAATCATCCAACATGTGTACATCTGATACCCAGGTGCCACTGCCTGTGGATGAAGCTCTCCTCCTGGAATTGCTGAAAAGCTTCCATCTGTACTCTTAAATACTTGATCGCCAACAAAACTTGCTCCAAATCCTTCCGGATGATCAAATTTAAAATAATAAGTTTCCGGTTGTGGATGTCTGTGAGGAAGATATCCAGACCAATTTCCGCGATCATTTAATACTTCTCCAAGTACCATATTAGAATATGGTGCAATATCATGATCAAAAATTGTATTCACACGGCGTTTCGCTACATTCCCAAATTTTCCAACACAGGAGTATCCCCATGGTGCATCTTCAGGTTTATATAATTTTGATGCAAACTTTGTGTTATTTTTTGTGGATTGAACAAGGATTTCGCTGTTAACCAGCGCTTTTACACTAACTTTTGAGCCAGTGCAGACATGTACGCACCATGGGCCTTCTGTGAACACATCTTTGCGATCTGCTTTCTCTTTTTGACCATCGAATTCAAATTCAATACTTCCACTTAATAAAAGAACTGCTGTTTCTTCTCCATCTTTCTGGAAAATTTTTTCTTCTCCGGCTTTCATTCGATATACACGAATGTCCATTAGCATTGCTTTATAATCATTGTCGTATGTTGTTAAAATTTGTTCTCCATTTTCATTAAATTCCGGATATCCAAACACTTTGCTCATCTATTCTTCCTTCTTTCCTAGTAAGCTCTTGCTTCTCTTCTACCTTGCATAACCTCTTCGCATGCTTCTCTTACACTTTCTTTTTCGGAAGTTGTAGCAATTCCAACATTCCACCATGATTCATATCCATCTGTCATTGTTTTTGGAATAACTTTTAAATCAAACAGGCATGCAACGGTCTGTTTCTTTGCATCTTCTAATGCTGCCTTCAACTCATCAATCGTCTTACATGTGTAAGATTTTAATCCATAGCCTTCTGCTACTTTCGCATAATCTACCGGGATTAAATCTCCACAAGGTTTATTTCCTTCTCTATAACGGAATTCTGTAGCAAGAGATCCAATTCCATGTGTCATCTGAAGATTGTTGATGCATCCAAATCCACAGTTATCAAAAACAAGAATATTCGCTTTCTGTTTTTCCTGCATCATTGTCATAATTTCACTATGTAACATCTGGAAACTAGCATCTCCAACAACTGCATAAACCTCATTGTTAGGTTCTGCAAGTTTTACGCCAAGAGCTGCTGCCACTTCATATCCCATACAAGAATATCCATATTCTGCATGATATCCGCCTCTCTTATCTGTTGTCCATACACGCTGCATACAACTTGGAAGACTTCCTCCTGCTGTAATAATCGTAGCATCATCATCAATTACTTCACGAATTGCTGCAAGAGCTGCTGTCTGTGTAATTTTCCCTTTTGTAAGTTTTACAAATTCTGGAATCGTTCTAGGATCTAGACTTTTAATCATTGGTTCAAATGTTTCATCATATTTATACTCAGCTAAGCGCTTCATTTCTTTTTCCCATACAGCCTTAGCCTCTTCAATTTCTCCATGATAAGAAGAAACATATCCCATTTCTTTCAATTTTTCTGTTAATGCTTTTACCGTTACTTTTGCATCTCCAACGGCCTTTACAGAATCCAGTTTATATGCATGATACCTACTATTATTGATCGATACAAATTTTACATCTGGATTTGCAAACTGTCTCTTAGAGCCTGTTGCAAAATCAGACATTCTGCTTCCAATTGCAATAACAACATCTGCATCTTTTGCAAGTACATTCGATGCATAAGTACCAGTAACACCAATTCCTCCCATACAATATGGATGACTTGATTTACATGCACTCTTTCCTCCCTGTGTTTCTCCAAATGGGATCTTAAATTCTTCACAGAATTTTTCAACTTCTTCTCCAGCTTCTGAGTATCGAACACCTCCACCAACAATGACAAGCGGTTTCTTTGCCCCTGCAATAACTTTTGCAACATCTTCTATTTCTTCTTCTACTGCAACTGGTCTTGTAATTCTGTGAACTCTTTTTTCAAAAAAGTAATCTGGAAAATCAAAAGATTCACCTTCTACATCTTGGCAAAGCCCAATACAACATGCTCCTGTTTCTGCAGGATCAGTTAATACCCTCATTGCATTGATCAATGCTGTCATAATATGTTCCGGTCTTGTAATACGATCCCAATATTTACATACTGGTTTGAATGCATCGTTTGTTGTTGTAGAAAGACTATTGCTTTGTTCTAACTGCTGAAGTACTGGATCTGGCTGTCTGGATGCAAATGTATCTGCTGGAAATACCAACAATGGAATATTATTTACAGTTGCTGTTGCACATGCTGTTACCATATTAGCTGCTCCAGGTCCAACAGAAGAGGCACAAGGAATAATCTTTTTTCTTCCATTTTGTTTTGCATAAGCAGTTGCTACATGACACATTCCTTGTTCATTTCTTCCCTGAAGAACACGAAGATTTCCAGGATTTGTATCTAATGCTTCTCCTAGTCCTACTGCAATTCCATGACCAAAGATTGTAAAGAAACCTTCTACAAATTTTGTTTCTTCTCCATCCATGGAAACATACTGATTATCTAAAAATTTTACAATTGCCTGTGCAACTGTCATTCTTGTTGTTTTCGCCATTTTTCTTCTCCTCCAATCGATCTAAACTCTAGCAATCATTTCACCATATTTTTCTTTTGTTTCTTTAATGAAATCTTTTACTTGCTGCGGATTTGGAAGTTCTTCTGAACAAGAATTGCTTCGTACCATCATAGAAGCTTCTGCAGATCCAAATTCCAAGCAATCAATTACTTCCCATCCCTGATAAATTCCATAGAGGAATGCAGATCCGTAACCATCTCCTCCTCCAAATCCTTTTCTTGCATTTACTGGAAATGGTTTAATTGAGAAATTCTGTCCATCAATTGTGTATGCTGTAGAACCTTTCATTCCATGTTTGATAACAACAATTTTCGCATTATATGCTTGCCATGCCGCTGCACTTTCTTCATCTGTTCTTCCTGGCTGAATCAGTTTTTCTGTTAAATCAAATTCTTCTCTAGATCCCATAATAATATCAGCCTCTCTTGCTACCATGGAATAATAGATAGAAATTTCATCTGTATTTTTCCAATTATATTCTCTATAATCAATATCAAAAATAATCTTTGTATTATTTTTCTTTGCAAGCATAACTGCTTTTAATGCTGCTTCTCTGGAAGGACTTTCTGCAAGTGCTGTTCCTGAAATCAAAATTGCTTTTGACTGTCTGATATAATCTTCATCGATATCATCTACAGATAATTGTAAATCTGCGATACAATTACGATACATTAAAATACTGCTTTCTTTTTCTGATAACATTTCTGTGAAAGTAAGTCCAAGTTTTTCTCCATTTGTACACTTGGTAATATGACTTGTATCAATTCCTTCTTTCTTAAAGAAATCAACAACAAACTTTCCAAATTGATCATCTGAAACTTTTCCAAGAAATCCTGCTTTCAAACCATGTCTTGTAACACCAACAGCGATATTTGCAGGAGATCCTCCAACATATTTTTTAAAAGTTCTTACATTTTCAAGTGGTCCAAAAGGTTCTTCTTCCGATGGATTAAAATCAATCGCTACACGTCCCAGTAAAATTAAATCCATAGGTCTTGTTTCATCAAATTCCACATACTTCATAACTTTCACCTCATTATTCTTTATTTGCGTGCTTCTGTGTGCTTTCATTTTTATTATTGCGTGTTTTCTTTATGTGCTTATATTAACACGCACGCATAAAATGTGCAAGTCCTTTTTTTGATCTTTTTTCTTTTTGTATATTTGCATATCTTTTTGCTGATTTTTTGTTTAATTTGCACTATTTATAGTGTTTTGACACGCAAAAGCACATTTTTATTCTTCTTGTGTGCTTTCTCAAATTCACACACATCGTTTTCCATAACTTATAGTTATAGCGAACTTTATTTTTTCCATATTTTACACTTTTTTTATGTGCATATACAATAACAGTAAGCAAAATAAAAAAGGAGATATATATGCTTACATCAATCATTGGTTATCCTCGCGTGGGAACTTTAAGAGAATTAAAATTTGCAACTGAAAAATATTTTAAACAAAATCTTACACAGGAAGAACTACAGGAAACAGCAAAAGAAATTAGAAAAACACAATGGTCCATTTTAAAAGAAAGTGGTTTAGATTTTATTCCATCAAATGATTTTTCTTTTTATGATAATGTTCTTGATACTGCTGTTTTATTTAATATTGTTCCTAAACGTTATAAAGATCTTCACTTATCAGAACTTGATACTTATTTTGCCATGGCAAAAGGATATCAGAAGGAGCATAGAGATGTTCGTGCACTTGCTATGAAAAAATGGTTTAATACCAATTATCATTACATGGTACCCGAAATCGAAGACGATACAGCGATTCGCCTGACTGGTACAAAACTCTTTGATGAATTTGAAGAAGCCTTAAACCTTGGCATCCAAACAAAACCTGTAATTACAGGACCTTTTACTTTATTAAAGTTAATTCGTTATACAGGAGTCAAACAAGCAAAAGATTTTGCACAAGATTTAGCTGCTGCTTATGTAGAAGTCCTTGAAAAATTGCAAAAAACAGATGCCCTCTGGTTACAGTTTGATGAACCATATCTGGTTCATGATCTTTCAAAAGAAGATATTGATCTGTTTAAACAGCTTTATACTACCATACTTTCCAATAAAGGATCTGTAAAAATTTTAATCCAGACTTACTTTGGAGATGTTCGTGATATTTACCAAGAACTTACTTCTCTTGATTTCGACGGAATCGGTCTTGATTTTATTGAAGGAAAAGAAACACTTTCTCTCTTGAAAGCAAACGATTTCCCAGAAAACAAAATCCTCTTTGCCGGTATCATCAATGGAAAAAATATATGGAGAAATCATTACGGAGATTCCTTGTCTATTCTGGCATGGTTAAAGAGCGCAGGTATTCATACAGTCATTAATACATCTTGTTCCTTATTGCATGTTCCATATACACTGAAAAATGAAACAAAACTTGCAGATACTTATACAAAACATTTTGCATTTGCAGAAGAAAAATTAACTGAATTAGCGGATTTAAAAGTATTAAGCGAGCTTGATTCTTATGAATCCCATCCTGCGTTTTTAGCTAACAAAAGTTTGTTTGATCATAGAGAAAATTGTTATGATCCAGAAGTCCAAAAACGAGTAAATGAAATTAACGAAGATGATTTTGTACGTTTTCCTGATTTTTATGAACGCGAAAAAATTCAGAAAGAAGTTTTCCATTTACCACTCTTCCCTACAACAACCATTGGATCTTTTCCTCAGACAAGCGATATTCGTGCAAATCGAACAGCTTTCCGAAAAGGAAATATTTCCAAAGAAGAATATATTGCGTTTAATAAAGAAAAAATTGCAGAATGCGTTGCTCTTCAGGAAGAAATTGATCTTGACGTTCTTGTTCATGGAGAATTTGAACGAAATGATATGGTAGAATATTTCGGTGAAAAATTAAATGGATATCTATTTACAGAAAAAGCATGGGTTCAATCCTATGGAACACGCTGCGTAAAACCACCAATTATCTGGGGTGATGTTTCCCGCACAGAACCAATGACCGTTGATTGGTCTGTTTATGCACAAAGCTTGACAGATCGTCCAATGAAAGGTATGTTGACAGGACCTGTTACTATTTTGAACTGGTCTTTCCCAAGAGAAGATATTTCTATCAAAGAAAGTACTTATCAAATTGCACTGGCTATTCGTGATGAGGTATTGAATCTTGAAGCAAATGGAATTCGTGTAATTCAGATTGACGAAGCTGCTCTTCGTGAAAAATTACCACTTCGTAAATCTGACTGGTATAGCGAATATCTTGACTGGGCAATTCCTGCTTTCCGTCTTGTACATAGCAAAGTAAAGGCAGAAACTCAGATCCATACTCATATGTGCTACAGCGAATTTACAGATATCATTCCTGCTATTGATGACATGGATGCAGATGTTATTACCTTTGAAGCTTCCAGATCTGATCTTCTGATCCTGGATTCCTTAAAAGAAAATCATTTTAAAACAGAAGTTGGACCTGGTGTTTACGATATTCATTCTCCAAGAGTTCCTTCTACAGAAGAAATCAAAGAAGCTCTGGTAAAAATACTTCAAAAAATTGAACCTGAAAAACTTTGGGTAAACCCTGACTGTGGTTTAAAAACAAGAGGCAATGAAGAAACAAAGAAGAGTCTTGTAAATCTTGTTGCTGCAGCAAAAGAATTAAGAAAAAATTATAAATAAATAAAAAATGAGAACCTCATGAATTTGAAGTTCTCATTTTTTCTATAAATTATATTTTGTTTTAATCTTAATATCCGTATAAAAATATTCTCTTGGCGCTGGCTCTCCTTTTTGAATCATGTTATAAAGAATGTGCGGAGGACGATAACCCTGCTCATATCCTTCCTGATCAATAAGGAAATCATATTTTCCTTCTTTGAGAGCCTTTACATTTTTTGGTGTTGCATCATACACAATAACATATGGCCGCTGCACAAGATTCATTTTTTCCAATGCCATACAAACACCTGACTGTCCACCTGATACAACAAAAATCCCTGCCAGATCCGGTGCAATTTCTATTGTATTTTCAATAATTTTTTCTACTTCTTTTGTTTCATCAAAACTACTTTGAACCCCAAGAAGTTCCAACTCTGGATAGGATTGTTTAATTTCTTTCACAAACCCATCTACTCGGAGATTATTTACGCTATTCGTAAAAAATCCAGTAATTACAAGAACCTTGCCAATACCTCTCGTCAGCATTCCCATAAGACCTGCCGCTGTCATTCCACTTCGTTCATTATCAAGGCCAACAAAACAAGTACGATTTGTACCGACAATATCAGAATTAAACGTCACAACTGGAATCTGTTTTTCTTCAATCAGCTGATTGATTCTTTCTCTAATTCTTGCTGACTGAACTGGCATAATCGCAAGCCCATTGACATTTTTTGCAATAAGATCATCGATTGCTTTTAACTGTGCGTTTTCATCAACACTATCGATTTCTTTCAAAAAAATTTCTGCCCCAAAATCTTCCAACTCTTTTCTTGCTTGAGCAATCCCTTTATGAATCGGTTCTATGAAAGAAGATTTTGCAAGTTGTGTAATAATCCCGATTCGAATTCCTTGCCCGGAATTCTGTATTCTTTTTTTCTTCCGATTAGATTTATATCCCATTTCTTCAGCAATACGACAAATTCTCTCTGCCACTTCCGGATTGACACGTCCTCTGTGATTCAGAGCACGATCCACTGTCCCACGAGATACCCCTGCCTTCTCTGCAATTTCTCTAATTGTTCCCGCCATGTGCTTTCCTCATTTCTTTTTATTGCACACAAATAGCACATTTTTCTTACATTATATCTTTCTTTTATAAAAAAGTAAATAAATCCAAACAAAAAAAGAGAAAATTCTCTTTCGAATTTTCTCTTTTGCATTTTTACGCCAACACTTTTCCTTCCGGAAAAACACTACGAAAAACAAAACGAACCAGTGGACCTGCAATCATTAACTGAAATGGTAATGCCATTACAAAGTTCTTTGGAATATTTGTTAGCCATATCACTCCAACATGTGTCATATCTCCTGAAGTAATACTAACCTCCAATGCCCCGTAAAGCGACATAAGAATTACCATTGGAACTACCATACAACACGAAACACAAATCACTTTACGCATTGTACTACTTTCTGGCTTTACAAGAAAACGGAAAGCAAATCCTTTGGCTAATCCAGAAACAAGAAACCAGTCACAACACATTGCTACGATATAGGCCAGTGGGAACCCTACCCATCCCTCTTTTATTGTCTCCAACGATAAACTTCCCATATGAAGAGATACGTTGTACATACTCATCCATAATACCATGGTAAAACACATCATGACTGTGTAAATTAAACTTTCTCTTTTATTTTGCGGCATTTTTTCTCCTCCTTAATTTTCAACTTTTTTACAATTTTACAACAAGCAAAAAAATAGCAGAAACTACAAACTCGTTGCAATCTCCACTATCTGTGTACAATCTCACTGCGTTTATCTATTGATTCTTCTTGCTTATCGTTGATTATTATACATATTTTTTTCTTCCCTCATAAGTCTTTTTTTCTATACATCGATGTTTTCATTATTTTTAATAATTTTTTCTTTTCTTTCATTCATTCCATTGGTTACTTTGTATATACATAGAAAGCTTTTGCTTCCTCGCCTGACTTGGTGTACAGCCATATGTCTCATGAAACATCTTATTAAACATTTTATAATTTCGAAATCCATGTTTCTCTGCAAGCTTCATAATTCCTTCATCACTATTACATATATCATAGTAAATATGCATGAGCCGAATCTGATTTACATAACGTGAGAATGCTACTCCCATATTCTTCTTAAAAAAGCGACTAAAATACTCTCTGCTCAAAAAAAAAGAAGAAGAAATTTCCTCCAAAGTAATTGTATTTTTATAATGTTGTTCAATATAATCCGTAATCTCCTTTAATCTTTTTAATGTTTCTTCATCTTTTCCATTTTTTATTTTTTCTTTTTTTCTGGAAAAATGATTTAAAAGTTCAAATAAAATTTCCATAGCGATCGCCTGACTTTTTAAGAGGTACCCAACAGGTTCTCTTACATATAACGGAACAAGGCTCCTTAACATCTGACAAATCTCCTGATATTTTTTTTCATCTTTTTTCTCATAAATCTCTTCGCATGAAAAAAGCTCAAATTGTCCTAAATCATGTACATAATTTTCCATCCTTTTTCTTGAAAAATGAATGATCAACATCATAGAAACTTTGGCACATTTCATCTCATGAATTTTATCCGAATCTATTACTATAAACTGTCCCGCTTGTACAAGATATTCTTTTCCATCGCATGTAACAGCACCTTCTCCATTCAGGATATACAATAGTTCAATTGCTCCATGCCAATGTGGCGGTGTATACTGCCCACGATTTGTCCAGTATTTAATGTCGATTCCAGTTCGCTCCATTCTGTACAGCATCTCATACATAAATTAAAATTCCTTCCTTCTTTTTCCCATGAGATCAATATTGCCCTAATAATTAGTCAAAAAACCATCTACTTTTTTTCTATCTGTCATGATACCATATGAACCGTAAAAAACAAATATAAAACTGTAGAAAGGAGAATTCATTATGACAACTACAACACAGACTGTAAACGCAAAATTTACACATACAAAAAAACTTTCTCTGAAAGAACGTTTTGTAAAATATCTGATCGACAATGCTGAACTTTTTAATAGTGCAACTGCAGCAATGACCGGCGGACGCTATATCCCTCTTGATAAATAAAGGAGGAAAGGAATGTCAAAAACGAGAAAGGTAACATAAACAGCAGGTATCCAAATGATAGGTATACCTGCTGTTTTTATTTCATTTTAACATTATTCTTTTAAAATTACTTTTGCTTCGCGATCAAGTAATTCTTTGATAATTGTCGGATATTCTTTATCTAAATGGTAGAAAAGAAAAATTACGATCATCAATACACCTAAAATTGCAATTCCATAAAAGAACTCCAATTTTTATCGGTTTTTCTTGTTTTTTTAAAGCCTGACCAATTGGATTTGGCTTATATTGGTACTCATCAATAATTTTCTGCACCCGTTCTCTTACTTCCTGACTGACGCCTTCCCTGTTATGCAATACTTTATCTACCGTAGAACGATGCACACCTGCCATCTCGGCAATCTATTTAATCGTTATTTTCATTCTTATTCCTTTTCTACTTTATTATTCTTCAATGGAAATTTTTGTTCCAACTTTCAATTCTGGAATTTTACTTCCTTTTACACAAATTCCTCCTGCCAGATAATCTGTTTGCTTTTCTTGTACAAATTTAATAACTATATGTCCAAGTTTTTTTAAATTGTCTTCAGCTATCTCTCCAACGTTAAGAATTTCAAAACTATTTCCATCAATCACAAATTTTTGTCCCGGCTTTATTTTCTTTTCTACCGGACGAAGTTCAATATAACAACAAAAATCTTTCAATGTTTCCAATACATGTTCTCCAAAAGTAATCAGCTGCCCTTTTTCAAAAAAGTACTTAGCTTCTTCTCCAATCCCGGTTACCTTTGTCTCAAAAATCATTTTTTCTCCTTCTAAGTCAAACAACGTGCTGGCTTTATACTATACCTTTCTGATCAAAGAATCAAGAAAGAATATTCAATACAGCAAGAAAGATGTGCACTTTTTAAGCACACATCTTTCTTTGGGCAATTGAGTTAAACTGAATAAACACTTTAATTATTTATTTCCTTTTTTTCATATAATCAAGAATCAGATCAGCTGCTTCTTCTGCTTCAATCGTTGCAAGATTAATTGCAAGATGATAATTTTCCATACAATACCAATTTCTTCCAGTATAATAATTATAATAAGAAGATCTACTTTTATCCTCTTTTTTAATTTCTTCTAGAGTTACATTTCTTCCTTCTACTTCTGACAGATGTTTTACTCTGTATTCTTCATCCGCATAAAGATATACAGAACACACCCCTGGTTCATCTTTCAATACGTAATCTGCACATCTTCCTAAAAATACACCAGAACCATACCCAGCCAGTTTTTTAATGATTTTTGACTGTTCCTGAAACATCTGATTATATACCGGAATATGACTTCCTGAGCCCATCATAATACTCAATCCTTCCATATATTTGGAAGCTTTTTTATAATTAATTTCATTCATAGCAGCTTCATCGAAAGAATCATACCCAATCCTATCTGCTGCTATATAAAGAATCTCTCTATTATAATACCAAACACCAAGTTTATCTGCTAAAATCTCTGCAACTTTTTTCCCACCACTTCCATGCTGTCTACTAATGGTAATTAACGTATTTCCCATAACCTTTCCTTTCTTTTGAGTATTTTATTGTTATTTTTCGGTCATCTTTTGGTTATAATTTATCATTTTTTAGGCATTTTGTCAATTCATTTTCTTGTTTCCTCTTTCTATTTTTACACAAATATATTATAATTAGAAAAGAAAAAAAATCGCATTTTGCGAAATAAAAAATCAGAGGTTTTTATGCGTACGAAACGAATTGATGAAATTGAATTATATATTAAAGAGAAGAAATCTGTTTCCCTGGATACTTTGTGTGAACAATTCCAAGTATCAAAAAATACAATCCGAAGAGATATTGCTGCTCTTGAAAAAACAGGAAAAATTAAAAAAGTTTACGGAGGTGTAACGATTGCAGATCGTGCTTCTTCCAAAACACTTATTCCTTTTTCTGAACGACATCAACAGTTCATGAAAGAAAAACGTGCAATCTGTCATCTCGCATCCACACATATTCAAGACGGCGATACTATTTTCATTGACAGCGGAACAACTTGTCATAGTATTATTGATTTTATTTCAAACAAAACATGTACTATTATCACAAATAGTCTGCAAGTATCCTTAAAAGCTCTTCCATACGAAAACCTAACGGTAATTTCTCTCCCTGGTTTTCTCAAAAGAGAAACTTTATCTTTTGTTGACAGCGAAATTGCAGACTATGTCAAATCTTACAATATTGGAAAAGCTTTTATGTCCTGTACCGGAATTTCCATTCAAAGCGGTCTTACCAATGCATCTCAGGAAGAATATCTTGTAAAAAAAGCAGTTGTTGAAAACAGTATTTATCGATATATTCTTGCTGATCATTCCAAATTTGGAAGTTTTTCTTTAATGACCTACTGCCCTCTCGAAGATGCTAGTTATATTCTTACTGATCAGTTACCTGAGCAAGAATTTCTAGATTTTTGTCAAAATAATACGATTGAAATTGAAACTATATAAAAAGAAAGCGTGTAAGTTTTCACTCGACTTACACGCTTCATTCTTTTTAAGAATTTCTTTGAATTTTTATGATGCTGCCTTTTTTAATAACCGGAAATTTGTTTCCTTTTACCCTTATGCTTCCAGGAAGGCATTCTCCTTCTTCTGTAAAGAAAATAGT
Organism: Anaerostipes sp. MSJ-23; assembly: GCF_018918155.1. Lineage (GTDB taxonomy): Bacteria > Bacillota > Clostridia > Lachnospirales > Lachnospiraceae > Anaerostipes. The sequence goes on along the minus strand of NZ_JAHLPY010000012.1, from coordinate 22,942 downwards.
AATATGACCAAGTGTGGACAAATTATCAGATGCAATACTTCCTATTCTTAAAATTTCATATTTCTGATCATCAATTTTTAGAATATCTCCAGGTTCAATATTTTCTTCCAAAGGGACTACTTCAACAAAATAGCAAAAATCCTTCAACGTACTTAATGTTTTATGACCAAATGTAATCAAAAAGCCTTTTTGTGCAAACGCTGCTACGTCGCTTCCAAAGTTTTTCACTGTTGTTTCATAAATTGTTTTCATTCCTTGGATTCCTTTCTAGAGCAATTCTCTTTCAATTCTTTCTCTTGCTTCTGGCGCCTGACGATCCATCTTTTCCGGGAATCCAAACATCGAAACACAAGCAATATTATCGCCTCCAACCTTCGGCGCATCTTCTTTTAACTGTCGATTTGCAAAATCCATTTCTCTCAATGTCTCAAAGATCCCTTCAAAGTCCACATCTCCTTCTCCCATAGCCAAATGTTGGTGAATCGTTACATCCGATTTCCCTCTCTGGTTTAACCATGGCGGATTTGCAATATAACGACAATCCAATGTCTGGTTAAAGGTATCTGCGAACAATACATGGGTCAGTTCCTCTCCAGCATATCGAAGCATACTTCTGACATCCCCTTTTCCTTCATCATAGAAGAATCCATGCGGAGAAGAATATACATAACCAAGGTTTGGTGAACGGAACGATTTTACCAGATCACAGGCTTCCTTATTTAATTCACAAAAATCATACGGATGAGACTGTACTTCCACTCGAAGCCCTTCCCTTTCTATGATTGGTAACAATTCCTCCATCGAACGATACCACATTCCATTGCAAATTTCCTGCTGATTCGGATCACCAGAAAATTCAGTATTGATCACGGGTACTCCCATGTCAACTGCAATCTCAATCATCTGTTTCCAATTTTCTACTGCCATTTTTCTCTGTTCTTCCATTGGGCCAGACCATCGATAAACGACAATAAAGGAGGAAATCTCCACTCCGGTCTCCCGGAGTGCTTTTCGATATTCTGCCTCACATTCTTTTGAAAACAGAGGATGTTTATAAAAAGGATTGATTCTTGGATGAGGAGACTGTTCAATATACCGATATCCCCAATCTGCAACCTGATGAACCATCCGATTAATGTCCATCTGTTTTGCAAGAACGTCAACATCAAATGCTATTTTCATTTCTCATACCTCCGTTTTCTTTTATAAACCCGTTTTTTCCGCAATATATTTTCTCGCTTTTATTGCATATTCCAGTGGATTTGCTTTTGCAGGATCCTGTTCTGCTTCCACAACAACATATCCTTCATAACCACTTTTTTCAATAATATCAAAAATTGGTGCGAAATCCACATCACCATCTCCAGGAACGGTAAATGTTCCTTCCCTAACTCCTTTTAAAAAGCTCCATCCCTCCTTTTTTGACTGTGCAACAACATCCGATCTTAAATCTTTCAAATGAATATGTCTTGTACGATCAATATATTTCTTCAATACTTTTACAGGATCAATTCTTGCGAAAGAACAATGGCCACTATCAAATAATAAATATACAAGATCTGGATCTACTTCCGCCATAAAACGGTCAATTTCTTCCTCCGTTTGTATAACCGTACCCATATGATGATGAAATGTAAGCATCATCCCTTTATCTTTTGCAATTTTACCAAGTTTGTTCAGACCATCTACAAGAAGTTTCCATTCTTCATCATTCATGATATATTTTCCTTGAAAAATTGGCTGATCTTTTCCCTGAATGCTATAGCTTTGTTCAGAAACACCTATAACTTTCGCTCCCATTGCTTTTAAAAAATCTGTTTGTCTTATGAATTCTTTTTCTGTTTCTTCGTATGGTTTTGAAATCAAAAAACTTGAAAACCAGCAATTACAGATTTGAATTCCTCGAAGATCTAATGCTTTCTTTAATACTTTAACATCCGTTGGATATTTTCCTCCGATTTCTGATCCTGTAAATCCAGCCAGTGCCATTTCACTGACGCACTGCTGAAAGGTATTTTCTTTTCCAAGATCTGGCATATCATCATTGGTCCATCCAATTGGTGCGATTCCTAATTTTACTTTCTTTTTATCTAACATCTTTTTCACCTTTCATTTTCAAAATATCGGAGGTCTCTCCTCTGAAAGATATCTCCTTATAATTTTCCTGACAATTCTCTCACAGATAGCTCTGCCATCATTTCTTTATAAGTTTTATCAAGTTTATAACACATAGCAATGAGCATCATAATTACCCACACAGCAATTGGTATATATAAATATGTAAATTTGATTACAGAAATTGCTGCTGGAGCTTGATCTGCCGCGGTTTTAGCAAGTCCATTATATCCAACTGCTGATAAAACACCACCTAAAATAGCATTCGTGATTCCGGCTCCAAATTTTTGACCAAAACTCATAGAAGAGAACATCAATCCTTCAATACGCTTTCCTGTTTTCCATTGTCCATATTCAATTGCATCACTTGGAAGTGAGTACTGTACTCCATAGAAAGGAGACATTCCAACTCCACGTACAATGGAAGAGATAATTGCAAGTGGAATGCTTGTATCATTAAACAGAAACATAATCTGTCCAATTATTCCAAGAATACATCCAGATACAATCAGATTTCTTTTTCCGTACTTTGGAATTAATTTTGGTAGTAATAAAATAATAAAAATCATTGGAATTTTTTCTGCCATGGAAAGCGGCATTACTAAATTGACATCATCCATTACATATTGACAGTAATAAGTTAAATCAATTCCAAGAATAATTTGATAAATCGTATAAAATAACATTAAACCAAGCGAAATCAAAAAATAACGATTTTGTACCATTGCTTTTAACGCTGTTAATACTGGAATTTTTTCTTCTGTTTTTTCTCCAACCTTTACACGTTCCTGACAACATCGAAATGTATTTAATAAAATAAGAACCGAAATGATTGCAAAAGCAGTTGTAACAATAATCCATGCAAGTTGTGTATTATGGATCTTATCTGCTGTCCAGTTAATAATCGGCAAAGTCCACGCTGTAACAATCATACTTGCTGTAATAGAAAGAGCCATTCGAATATTACTGATCGTTTCTCTTTCATGTTTATCACGACTCATCAAAGAACCAAGTGTATGAAATGGCTGGCTGATTCCAGTATACATTACCGTATTTAACAGATTATAGGTAATAAACACATAGATAGCTTGCAATGTTGTACTTGTATTTGGAACCGTCATTAATAACACTGCAGCAATAGCATACGGAACAACCAACCTTAAAATCCATACTCTGGCTTTTCCATATTTTGAGTGGGTACGATCAATGATCGTACCCATGATAATATCGGAAACACCATCAAATCCTCTGGATAATAGCATAATCATACCAATAATTCCGGCTGATAATCCAATGACATTTGTATAGAAATAAACCAATAAAGTATTTGCTAGTGTGTAAACAACCGTCAACGCTGGATCGCCTACACAATAAGCAAGTTTTTCTGATAACTTTACTTTTGCAAATTCTTGATCAAGTTCTTCAAAATTTTCCTCCGGGTTTACATGGAGTGTTTGTTCATTTACAGACATTGATGTACCCCCTTTTTAGAAGTATTTTTCTACAAACTCTTTTGTTACCTCTGCAGATTTTTTTACATTTTCATCATGCGACATTTCATAATATTCTGGTCTAAATTCCTCAATAGTACATACACCGTCAAATCCAATTTTCTTTAAAGCTGCTGCGATACCTGCATGATCAACAACACCCTCTCCTGGCCATAAACGTTTATCATCTCCACAAGATCCAAGTGGTAAATCTTCACAGTCATTTAAATGATATGCAAAAATTTTATTTCCATCTGCTGCTTCTAAATCTTCCAGTTTTGAACACATTTCATGGAAATGGAAAGTATCAACCGTTACTCCAACATTATCACGATCTACTGCCTTCACAACATCATAAGCAATTCCAAACTGATTGATCGAACAATTTGGAGCACCACAAAATTCTAGAGAAATCTTAATGTCCTTTCCTACCTTATCAGATAAGTAACGAAGTCTTTCAACAGCTTCATCCTTAATTTCTGTTATGGTTTTATCCTTTACATCAAAAGATGGTACTGTAATCAACATTTTCATTCCAATTGCTTTGCATACTTCAATAATAAAATCTGTCTCTTCATCAATTTCCTTTACCCCTTCTTCATCTCTTTGATTAAAGAAAATCAAAGTATTATATGCCCATGGTTTTAAATGATGATTCTGAAACCAATCTGCTAGTTCCTCTAATATATGTTCTTTTAAATAATCTTTGATACAATCAAAACGGATTTCAATATAATCAAATCCATATTTTTCACATGCTTCCAAATCTGCAATTAAAGACTGTCCTTTACATTCAAGTGCTGTTGCTTCATTAAATCCAATCTTCATATTCTTATCCTCCTGATAAAACACACAATTTTATTTTTTCCCTTTTTTATAACTTTCGGATGCTGATGACTGCTTTCATCAGCATCCATTCTTTTTCCCATAATAAAACTTATCGATAAAAATCTGGTTTTTCATCCGTATGAATCGGTTCCACATTACCAGTCTCCTGGGCTTTTACAAGTGCATCTGCTGTAACAGCTGCCAAATATCCGTCCCATGCGGTTGGTCCGTTAATGATTCCTTCCGCTGCACAATCTACCCAGTTCTGTACTTCTGTGTCATATGCATCTTTAAATCTTACAAAACAATCCGTATCAATCTTTGTAGAAACTGCAGCATCTTTTCTGATTGATGGATATGGAGGCTGTGCCATCTTAATTGCTCCATCTTCACAGACAACTTCGCAGTTGATATCATATCCGAACTTGCAATTTACAAATACTTCAACATCAATACAAATTCCTTTCTTTGTACGAAGCAACATAATCTGTGGATCTTTTAATTCTGAATGAGAATATTTTGTTACTCTTGGCATAAGAACCTGAGCACTTTCATATTCATCATCTACCAACCAATGCAGTGTATCAATCTCATGAATTGCCGTATCATGAACTGCCATTGGTGTATTATAATTTGTACCAACTTCAGGATTTCTGTGTGTACAATGAAGGATTAATGGCTCTCCATATTCTCCCGATTTCAATGCCTCTTTTACCTGAACATACCCCTTGTCATATCTTCTCATAAACCCAAGCTGGATCAGATGTTTACCTGAAGCAACTTCCGCATCTACTACTTTCTTACAATCTTCTGCTGTTGTAGCCAACGGCTTTTCACAAAATACTCTTTTTCCTGCTTCAATTGCCTGTAATAAAGAATCTGCGTGAGCAAATCCAGGAGAAACAATAAATACTGCATCAACTTCCGGATCGTTAATCAGATCTTTTCCATCCTTATAAATCTTTGCTCCTCCCGCTATTTTTGCTGCTTCTTTTGCACCTTCTTCGAATACATCAGACACTGCAACAACCTGCGCTCCTTGAATTTTTTCTGTCAGTCGTTTGATATGATCTTTTCCCATTCCGCCACATCCGATAACACCTACATTTAACATTTTTCTACCTCCGTTACATATGTTTTTTATTTGCTTTCCTTTTGATGTATTTATCTTATCATCGCGTGCGCGTGCACGCAATGTCAAAGCTGCACAATGATTTGATTTGTTTTTTGTGAAATTGTATCATTAATCCTTTTTTATAAGCTAAAAAAACGGAAAGGTCTCCTTCACCTTTCCATTTTCTTTTAAAGATTACATCTCGTTTTTATAACAATATCTTCATACCAAAATTCTTCTCTATGTCCCGGATTTCCACAAAGACTATGAAAAATTTCCATGACTGACTCATATCCTTGTGCATATGCATCTTGTCTTAATACAAAATTAATGATGCCTTTTTTTAAATTTTCTCTATTTTCCCCTTCGTAATCATGTGCAATCACCTTAATCTTTTTATCCATCTCATATTTTTCTAAGACTTTACACACACCACTTTCTCCCTGTGCCGGCATATAAATTCCCTTTAAATCCGGAGTAATTTCAAGCTGTTCTTCCAGAAGTTTTCCCGCTACCCAATCATCATCATATGCAAATCTTGGTTCCATAACTTCAATCTGTGGATAATGCTGTTTCAATTCTCCTACAAATCCATTCGTACGTTTCACGGTTGCTGTATTATCCGCAGAACCCGATATAATCATAACTTTTCCACCTTCTGGCAGGATTTCTCCCATAAGACCTCCTGCTACCTTGCCTCCAGCATAATTATCCTGTCCAACAAAGCATCTTCTTTTTGTATCTTCGAGATCAGAATTGATGGTTATAATTTCCATCTCTTCTTGTACATAACGGTTGATCGTTTTTTTCAACAGTTCATCATTCGTCGGCATCAAAACAATTCCTTTGACACCAAGTTTTTTATAACTGGACATAATTGATAATACTTGTTTGACATCACCGCCTTTGATCTGTTCAATCATTACACGTCCTCCAAAGCGTTCCACTTCTTCCTTGGCATCCTGTGCTCCTTCAAACACCGTCTGTATTGTTGGAGTATCCGCATACTGAAGAATTACACCAATCCTTAAAGTATGATTTGCTGTTGAAAGTGCTTTTGCTGCAATATTAGGCTGATAACCAAGTTGTTTTGCGATCATTTTAATCTTTTGAGCAACTTCTGGCCGAATTCGTCCTCGATTATTTAATGCCCTGTCAACGGTTCCCCTAGACACACCAGCAAGATCTGCAATTTGTTGCATTGTTACTGCCATTTTTCCATCCTCCTTCTTGCGTTATCGTGCACGCATTTATTACATTTATATTATAACGATACTTTTCATCTTTGAAAAGAAAAAAGCAGCTATTTAGAAAAATTTTTCCAATACCTGCTTATTATTTATTCCCTTGTCACTTTTTTTACCCATTTCCATCGCTCTAGTCTTAATTTTACAGGAATAATTTTGTACAACTGATCCGATTTCAAAATAAAAAATACAATGAGTGCGGAATCATTTCTTACAAATGCCGCTATGCACGCACATGGAACAAGAATCAGCCACATACTGATTAAATTCATTTTCATACTGAAACTGGTATCACCACCACCCTGAATGATTCCATTATCACAGGCCATCTGATAAGCTGTCCCAACAGAAGTCACTGCAAGAATACACATAAAATTCTTTGCCATGAAAGAAGCTTGCCCGGAAATATGATAAAATTCAAGGACAAAATTCCTAATAGAAAAAATTCCAATTCCCAAAAATAGGATTTCCAATGTACGTACCATCTGCCGAAGTTTTTTCATATTATTTTCTCCAATGGTTCGTCCAATCACGATTCCTGCTGCTCCATATGCAAAAACAGATACCATTTGAAATACAATTACCGCAATAGAATTTGCCGCAATGACAGCAGCTCCTAAATGGCCAAGCACTGCTGTTTGAATCATCTGTGCAAGTCCCCACTGTGCCTGGTTCAAAAGCACCGGAAGGGAAACATGAATATAATCTTTTATATAAGATTTATCAATATGTATTAATTTTTTTATGGTAAGATTCAGCTGATGTTCTCTATATTTCAAGTAAAAAATAACAATGATGAGTTCCACACATCTTGACACAAGCGTTGCATAAGCAGCTCCTTGGATTCCACATTCTGGAAATCCAAATTTTCCATAAATCAAGCATGTATTCAAACAGATATTTAATACTAATGTTACACCAGATGTAAGATATCCAACAGAAACAATTCCTATAGATTGTAAAGATGCTGTCAAAATATTAGTCACAGTAAAAATTAGATAGGTAAAACATATAATCTGAAGATATTTTATCCCTTCTGCTATCACCGCTGAATCATTCGTTAAAAGACCAAGAAGCTGTGATGGAGCTGCCAAAGCAATCAAAAATAAGAATATTGAAATTGTTATTCCAAATCGGAGTGTAACTCCAATCAAATGAACAATTGGTCCCATTTTTCCTTTGCCCCAATACTGACTTCCCATAACAATAACACCTTAGCCAGCTCCCGTCACAAGCATCTGAAGAAAAAACTGAATTTGATTACAAAGAGCTGATCCAGACAAAGCATTTTCGCTGTAAGAACCAAGCATAACATTATCAACAAAATTTACACTATATACAAGAAAATTTTTCAAAGCAAGTGACAATGCAAGCATAAAAAACAATCTATAAAATCCTTTATCCCGAATCATTTTCTTTTCCTTTTTTATTTACAATTAAATACCTCAATATGGTGTTTCACGTTTTTATAAGTTCCAAGAACCATTGCTTCATTCATATCAAAATAATTATGTTCCCCTTCTGTTGCAAGATATTTTTCAACTTCTGCAGTCAAACTCTTAAAACTTGCCGTTGCTATGTTAACTTTTCGAATTCCCAGAGAAATTGCTTTCTGAAAATCTGCATCCGAGATTCCGCTTCCGCCATGAAGAACAAGCGGTGTTCCTGTTTTTTTATGAATTTCTTCTAAAACACCAAATTCTAACTGTGGAGCAACTGGATAGTCCCCATGTGCATTTCCAATTGCAACCGCTAGTGCATCAATTCCTGTTTTTTCGCAGAAAATTTTTGCATCTTCTGGATTGGTACAGCGAATCCCATGATCACTCTTTCCATCTTCACTTCCTCCAACCAATCCGAGTTCCGCTTCTACCGTTGCTCCATATTTTGCTGCAAGTTCTACAACATTCTTTGTCTTTTCAATATTGTCTTCAAAAGAATCCCTGGAGGCATCCAACATTACAGAAGTAAATCCATATTCTAGTGCCTGTTTAATTGTTTCAATTTTAAGTCCATGATCTAAATGAACTGCAACATCTACTTTGGCCTTTCTTGCCGCTTCCAACATCATTGGCCCCATTAAGTGAAGAGGGGAATGTCCTAGTCTTACTTCTGCAATCTGTAGAATGATCGGTGTATTCAGCTCCTCTGCTGCCTGAATGGCACCTTTGACCATTTCCATATTTCCGACACTGAATGCACCACATCCTCTGTTTTCTTCTTGTGCTCTAAGGAGCAGATCTTTCATTTTTACAAGTGACATAACTTTATACTTCCTTTCCTAATTTATTTTATTTCTCTTTTTAATAACATACTAAATATCATGGCGGCCACACCAAAACAAAGGCCAAGAACAAACTTTACAGATTCTGACATTCCATAATTTTGCACAATATTAGAAATAACCGGCGAAACAATGGTTACAATCACAATCCCTGACATAATAATTCCATAATTCTGTCCTGCATAACGCAGCCCAAAAATTTCACTCGATAATGATGGAAAACTTCCCATAATTCCACCAAAACATCCATATGCAACAACAATTGCTACCGTTGTAAGCGTTCCACTTCCGCTTAGCAAAAATGCCATAGCAACCATCGCCATTATGAAAACTCCCTGTATACATTGAATACGTCCTGCCTTATCTGCAATAGAAGGCAGCACCAGACGAATTCCAGCGTTAAAAATAGATCCTGCCATAACTGAACCAACTGCAATTGTTTGTGCAACTCCACGATCTATTTGTAAAGTTTGTGAAATCGGTGATACAAGATAATATGGCATCAAACCACACATCATCGTTGCAACCAAATAATAAAATTTTTTTGTTCTTATCATCTGTGATGACGTATATTGTTTTCCAGTTTCATATGTGAATTGTTTTTCCTTTTTATTTCCAAGATCTACAGGTTGTTTTACAAAACAGGAAGAAATGATCGTTGATAGAAAAATCAATCCTCCAACTGCTGTCAGTGCAATTTTCGCACCACCATTTTCTAACAATATCTTACTAAACGGGGATAATATGAATCCACAAAGCCCATTAGCTGTAATAACAACTCCCGACGCAAAGCCCGTCCTGTCTGGAAACCATTTCTGTGCGGTTGCAAGAATAACCGCATAGACCATTCCTTGCCCAATTCCCTGCATCACTCCAAGCGTTATATAGGTAAGCATTGGATGAATTCCTAACATCAATGCAGATAAAATCATACCTCCCGCAAAGATTAGTCCACCTCCTATCAGCACTGATTTTACATATCCTTTATCATAAATTCTTCCACCGAAAATATTCCCAAATACAAAAAATAATGTTGGAAGATAAAAACATATGGATACCATACTTTCTGTCCATCCAGTTTCTTTTAAAACGTATGGCTGATAAATAGACCACACATGTGGAAATCCGGTAAACAAGATTGCAAAAGCTCCTGCTGCCATCATTCCATTTCTTTGCTTCATTTTCATCCTCCTTTCTTTGTTTTTGATTATATTTTGAGTAACTTTTAGTTATATTATGGTTATAATGTATCACTTTATGATAATATTGTCAATCAATTTTACTGTAAAAAAAGAAAGCACCATATCAATAAATACAGCGCTTTCTTCTATTATATATGCATTTTATAATCCTGTTTTCTCACGAATAAATTTACGGGCTTTCATTGCATATTCCAATGGATTTGCTTTTGCAGGATCCTGTTCTGCTTCTACTAACATATATCCTTCATAATCATTTTCTTCCAGAACTTTAAAAATAGGATCAAAATCAATACATCCATCTCCAGGGACTGTAAATGCACCTTTTCTTACACCGTCTAAGAAACTTAAATTATTTTCTTTCACTTCCTTTACAACTTCTGGACGAATATCTTTTAAGTGAACATGTTTGATACGGTTTATATATTTTTTTACCATTTCTAATGGATCTGCACCACAGTATGTAAAATGTCCAGTGTCAAACAACAGACTTACATATTCTGGATCTGTATTTTCCATCATGCGTTCTACTTCATCTGGATCCTGTACAACCGTTCCCATATGATGATGGAATGTCAGAGAAATTCCATATTCTTCTTTTGCAATTTTTCCTAGATAGTTCATTCCTTTACAAAAAGTGTCCCACTCTTGATCATTCATAATATATTTATGTCCAAAAATTGGTGTATCCTGCTGTCCCTGTACGCTGTAGCTTTGCTCTGAAGCTCCAATAATCTTGGCGCCCATTGCTTTTAAGAAAGTAAGCTGTGCTCTGAAATCCTTTTCTACCTCTTCTATAGGTTTTGTAATAAGAAAAGAAGAAAACCACTGATTGCATATTTCAATTCCGCGAAGATCCAATGCTTTCTTTAATACTTCAGGATCTTTTGGATACTTATTTCCAACTTCTGAACCTGTAAATCCAGCCAGTGCCATTTCACTGACACACTGCTCAAATGTATTTTCTGCTCCAAGATCTGGAAGATCATCATTTGTCCAGGCAATTGGTGCAATTCCTAATTTTACTTTTTCTTTATTAAACATTTTTCTATTCCTTTCTGTGTTCGTGCACACTATATTTAAAAATTAAAGTTCTCCGTTTGCTTCTCTTTCTGCCAAATCTTTCATAATTCCATCATATTTCTTATCCAGACGATATAATACAAGAATAATAATTACAGAAATCCATACAATCATTGGGCCAACTTTATAAATATTCATAATCATATCAACTGCTGACTGCGGTTGTGTAGTAACTCCAACTTTACTCACATATCCACCAAATGATAATAACTGTGTTAAAATAGCTGCTGTAATACCATTTCCAAGTTTTGTTCCTACAGAACCAATGGCAAATATGAAACTTTCCTGTCTTAAATGACTCTTCCACTGTCCAAATTCAACGACATCGCCAAGCATTCCAAAGATAACCGAATTTAAAGGTGCAAAGCAGATTCCTCGAATAATACAGCATCCAAGCAGCCAATAAAAGTTTGCAGGGTTTATCATAAATACAAGCTGTCCGATGAAACAACCAATACAGCCAATCAAGGACATATTTCTCTTACCAAGTCGTTTTAAAAGAAGCGGACTAAACAAAGTTGCTGCAATCAATACCAATGTTTCTATCATATATAAAACACTATACATCCATGTATCGTTTCCAAGAATATATTTACAATAATACGGAAGAATGGTTCCTGTAATACTTGTGATAACATTTTGCATCATCCAAAGAACTAAAACTGCCCAAAAATATTGATTTGTAAGGAGTGCTTTCACTGCTCTTGATGCAGAAACTTTTTCTTTTTTTACTGCCTTTATCTGAACTTTTTCTTCACAATTTTTAAAACAGATGATCAGCATAATCAAAGCAAGAACTGCCCAAATTGACATTGTTTTTACCCATGCAGCCTGATCATTCCCAAATACTTTTACCAATGGTGTTGTAAAAGTAACTGCCATAATTCTTCCGATTGGTGATAATGCCATACGTACAATACTTAACATATCTCTTTCTCTTGAAGATCTGGTCATCATTGCAGATAAGCTTCCATATGGAAGATTTAACGCCGTATAGCAGATCGTTGCAGTAAAGTTATAAGTAACAAAAATATAAATCAATTGCAGATTACTTGTCGTATGCGGTACCGTAAATAGCAGAACCGCTGACAACGCATACGGCACTGCCATCCACAGGATCCATGGTCTTGATTGTCCCCATTTGGAATGAGTTTTATTTACGATAAATCCCATAATCACATCCGAACATCCATCAAAAACACGGGAAATCAACATGATCAATCCAATAGCTGCTGCACTAATTCCTACATAATCTGTATAAAAGATTGTCAGCAGACTTCCAACCATACCATAAACAACATTACAGGCTGTATCTCCTAATCCATAAGATACCCTTGTTCCCCAGGTTAGTGGTCTCATTTGCTCATCTATCGTATCTGTTGTATGTTTCTCCATTTCTTAACTCCTTTTCTTTTTCTCTGGCAGCGTCCGTCCGTATGAACGAAGTCCTTTGATTTAGAATGCGATTTCGGAAATTTTTACCGGACGATTTTCTTCTAACGATTTCTTTGCTGCAAGCCCCATTAATACTGGCTTTAATCCATCCTCTACTCCTAAAGGAGTTTCCTTATCATTTTCAATTGCATCAATAAACTGTACCATTTCTTTTCCATAAGCATCCATGTATCTTTCAAGGAAGAAGAACTGCGGTTTTTCTCCTGTGACACCTTCCGCATTACTGATCACTGCTGTAGAATCAGAATCATTTTTAATATCTACCATTCCTTTGGATCCAAAGACTTCTGCTCTCTGGTCATAGCCATAAACTGCCTGACGAGAATTATCAATCACTGCAAGAGCTCCATTTTCCATCTTTAATGTAATAATTGCAGTATCTACATCCCCTGCTTTTCCAATTTCAGGATCTACCAAATTAGCTGCTTGAACATAAACTTCTTCTGCATCACATCCTGCTAAAAAACGAACCATATCAAAATCATGAATTGTCATATCAAGAAAAATTCCTCCAGATACCTTTACATATTCTGCACTTGGTGGTTCTGGATCTCTTGATGTAATTTTAATAATATGAGGTTCTCCAATTTTTCCTTCTGCAACTGCTCTCTGTGCTGCTTCAAAGTTGTGATCAAAACGTCGATTAAATCCAACCTGATATTTTAAATTGGTTCCTTTTAATGTTTCTATTACCTCTTTGATCTTTTCTACATCATGATCGATTGGTTTTTCACAAAATACATGTTTTCCTGCTTTGATTGCATCAATAGAAATCGGTGAATGTGTATCTGTAGATGAACAAATAATAACTGCATCAATTTCAGGATCTGCAAGTACTTCCTTATAATCTTTTGTTGTATACTCTGCTCCTGCTTCTTTTGCTTTTTTATCTGCTGCTTCACTCAAAAACGGATCTGCGACTGCTCTGATCTTTGCATTTGGCACTCTTGTTACAATACTATTCATATGTACCTGTCCGATTCTTCCTGCTCCAATAATTCCTACATTAACCATAACTTATCTCCTTTTCTTTTACGTTCTTTTTATTGTTGTGTTCGAGCACATCTTTTATGTTTTGTATTATAACATTGTGTGTTCGAGCACACAATTGGTAATTTAACCAAAATATTCTTCTCTTTTTTGTTCATTATGCCAAACAAGGAACCACTTTTTGCGGTTCCCTGCTCCCTTAAATATTATATTTGGTCTTAATTACAATTTCTGTATAATTGTATTCTTGTTCCGGTTTTTCATTATTAAATAATAAGCGATACAATACCATGACAGATTCATATCCCTGATAAACACCATCTTGTCCAATTATAAGCTTTATTTCATCAGTTTTTAAATATTCATAATTTTGCTCTGATAAATCACACGTAATAATTTTAATTTTCCCTGTTTTCCCCAATTTTTTTATTCCATCACAAATTCCTTTTTCTCCATGGCTTGTAATATAAACTCCGTCTAAATCTGAATGTTCCCTTAAAATATTTGTAATAATAGTCTCAGATGTCTTATCATCTTCAAAACAATATTTTGTAGGAAGTAATATTGTATCTGCAGATAACAATCCCATTTCTTTGCGAAATCCACGGATTCTGCGACTTAAAGAAGTATTGCTCTCAATACCAGAAATAATAGCAATTTTCTTTGGATGTCCATTTAAAACATCACACATCAGCCCTGCTGCCGTCTGACCGCTTTGTTCTGCATTCTGCCCAACAAAACAAATTCTACTTGTATCAGCAATGTCTGCATTCAATGTAACGACTGGTATATGATACTCTGCAGAAAACCGATTGATAACCTTACGAATTTTCTCATCGTCAATTGGCATTAATGCAAGCCCACGAACACCATATTCTTTCATCTCATTCATCGCATAAAGCATTTGATCTACATTCCCATAATCTACTGGATGAACATAAACAGTTCCGCCAAAATTTTCTACCTCTGCCTTTGCTCTAGAAATTCCATCAGAAACTGTACTTATAAATGGTGTCCCAGTATTCTGAATAATAACTCCAATTTTAATGTCTTCTTTCATTTTAATCAGCGCGCGTCCTAAAAGATTGGGTTTGTAGCCAAGTTCGTCTGCAATTTTACGGACACGTTCTTCCACTTCCGGACGAACTTTTCCACGATTATTTAATACACGATCTACGGTTCCCCTAGATACCCCAGCCGCTTCTGCTATTTGTCGAATTGTAACTTTCATTTTTTACCTGCTTTTTTTAATATTCTATTTTGAGTATACAACAGCATATTTTTAATTTCAATCTTAAAAAAAGATGCATCCACAAGATACATCTTTTCTTTTAAAATCTTCATTTTGCAATTCCTGCCAATGCACGTAAAGAATCTTTGAGTTCCTCCTGTTCTTTTTCTGACATAATTGCTAGTACATCCCGATTTACTTCTTCTACCGTCTCAAGAATCGGATCTTTTAGTGCTTTCCCTTTTTCTGTTAATGTTACTTCAATAAAACGACGATCTTCTTTACTTACCTGGCGTTTGATCAATTCTTTCTTTTCCATTCGTTCTAAAACTCCAGAGATTGTAGAGTTTTCAAGTTGAAGTTCTGCTGCAATCTCTTTTGGTTTTGTCTTATGTTTCATCCACAAGCAATACATAACTCCATATTGTACCGGAGTTACATCAAACGGTTCCAGACGAGCACTCATTTCCTGAAATACTCTATGTTGTGCAGTCGTCAATAAATAATTAATACACTGTGTTAATTCCAATTTTTTCTCCTTTAATCGTTCATACGCTAACTACATTGATTCTAGCGTTCTTTAAAAACATTGTCAAGTTTACTAGTGAATTACTCTCCCATGCAGTACAGTCGTTCCTATGGAAGTAGCTTCTGACAGTCGTAACAGTTAACCACATCTGATCATATATTTCTTCCTGTTCTATGACTTTGATCCATGCATGTAACGCTTTATCAGTGATCATCTTTCGTAAAAAGACAATCGCCATAGAATAGAAGCGACGTTCCCTATTATATTTTATGAGAAAAATCGCCATCATAATTTTATTCTTTATAATGACGATCTGTGTTTGGAGGAATTAACCGACACTTCTAAAGAAGGAGTTTCTCTTGTTTGCTGGTTAATTCGGGAAATATTTAATTTATCTAAAAATTGCTCCGCTTACGATCAACTTCTGAATTTCATTAGTTCCCTCGTAAATCTGAGTAATCTTAGCATCACGCATCATTCTTTCTACATGATATTCTTTCATATATCCATTTCCGCCAAGCATCTGTACTGCTTCTGTTGTCACATGCATTGCAGCTTCTGTACATAAATACTTTGCTTTTGTTGCTGGAAGCGAATATGGTTTTCCTTCTTGTTTATAAGTTGCCGCCTTATAAAGCATTAATTTAGCAGCTTCAATTTCCATCTCAAGTTCTGCCATTTTAAATGCAAGATATTGATTTCTATATAATGGTTTTCCAAATTGTTCTCTTGTTTTTAAATATTCTTTTGCAATTTCAAATGCACCTTCTGCAATTCCAAGGCCTTGCGCTCCAACACCAATACGACCTCCGTCGAGTGTTTTCATTGCAAGTTTAAATCCTTGTCCAGATTCTACAATCATATTTTTTGCTGGTACTCTCATATTTTCAAGAACCATCTCTGATACCTAAGCAGAACGAATTCCCATCTTATCTTCAATCTTTCCTACGCTGAAACCAGGAGTTCCTTTTTTTACAACAAAGCAGGATAATCCTTTTGCTTTTTTCTCTGGCTCTGTTAATGCATAAACAGCCGTATAATCTGCCAGTGGTCCATTCGTATTAAAGCATTTTAATCCATTTAATACATATTCGTCACCATCTTTTTCTGCAACTGTAACGCATCCTCCGGCATCTGATCCCGCATTTGGTTCTGTCAAGCCAAAAGAGCCAAAAGATTTTCCAGATAATACATCTTCCAGAAATTCTCTTTTCCGTTGGAGCTGTGGAATTCATAATACTTCCCCCATATAAGGAAGTTGCTACCGAATATCCAATTCCTATAGAAGCATCAACTTTAGAAATTTCTTCTACTGCCAATACATAGGACAGATAATCTGCCCCCCTGACCTCCTACTTCCGTTGGATATGGAAGTCCTACCAGACCAAGCTCTCCCATTTTATGATATTGTTCTACTGGAAATTCACTTTTTGCATCTCTTTCAAGAACACCTGGAAGTAACTCTTCTTGTGCAAATTTTCTTGCAGTCTCCTGAATTGCAGCTTGTTGTTTTGTTAATTCAAAATCCATAGTCTTATCTCCTTTTATAGAACGTCTTATCTGTGTTAATTATTAGCGTGCTTAGATATCGTATACTAATAGTTTGCGTACTAATTATATTTTCTTTTGTAACTTTTGTCAATAGTCTTTTTTACTTTTTCGCAAAAATATACAAATTTACTAAAACCTATTGACAGACCCCTATGAAAAGTGCATATTATAAACATACAAGTTATTCGCATACTAATTATTTGTATTATGAAGCAATGAGCACTACTGCTTAACAAACATATGTTATTTTTATCTTAAGGAGGATACGTCATGAACAATTTATTAATGGAAGTCGAAAATGAAATTGCAGTTGTTACAATCAATCGACCAAAGTCTTTAAATGCATTAAACAGTGAAACCTTAGCTGAACTTGATCAATGTTTTAGCGAAATTGCGGAACGAAAAGATATCAGAGTTGTCATTTTAACAGGATCTGGAGCAAAGGCTTTTGTTGCTGGAGCTGATATTTCCGAAATGGTCAATGCAACACCTGCTGAAGGAAGAAAAATGGGAATGCTTGCAAAAGAAGCTTTCTTAAAACTTGAAACAATGCCTCAGGTTACCATTGCTGCTGTCAATGGATTTGCACTTGGTGGAGGATGTGAAATCTCTATGGCATGTGATATCCGCATTGCCTCTGACAACGCTAAGTTTGGTCAGCCAGAAACTGGCCTTGGAATTCTTCCTGGATTTGGAGGGACACAGCGTCTTCCACGTCTAATTGGAAAAGGACGTGCAAAAGAACTGATCTTTACATGCGATATGATCGATGCACAGGAAGCTTATAGAATTGGTCTTGCCAATAAAGTTGTCCCTCAGGCCGAATTGCTTGATACATGTAAAGCTATGGCAGAAAAAATTATGACAAAAGGAAGCTATGCCATTTCTCTTGCTAAAGAAGCAATCAATACAGGAACAGAAACAGATCTTTCTAGCGGATTAACTTTAGAAGCTGATTTGTTTGGTCTTGCCTTCTCCACAGGAGATAAAAAAGAAGGAATGACCGCTTTCCTTGAAAAACGTAAAGCTAATTTAAAAGATTTTTAAAAGCGTTTCAATCTTGAGGAGGATTCAATTATGGCAAAAGTTAAAATTATGACTGCCGCAGAAGCTGCAAATTTGATAGAAGATGGAATGACTGTTTCTACAAACGGATTTGTAGCCTGTGACTTACCAGAAGAACTTACCAGTGCACTCGAACAACGTTTTTTGGAAACTGGTTTTCCAAAAAATCTTACATATTTTTATGCTGCTGGACAGGGAAACCGTGATGGTAGCGGTGCCGATCATTTTGCTCATGAAGGTATGACTTCGACTGTTATTGCCGGTCATTATAACATGGCTCCAAAACTTGGTGAACTGATCATGCAAAATAAAATTAAAGCTTATAATCTTCCACAGGGAACTTTGTCACAACTTTACCGCGATATTGCCGGAAAAAAACTTGGAACATTAACTCATGTTGGACTTTATACTTTTGCTGACCCACGTGTAGAAGGTGGAAAATTAAATGATGTCACCACTGAAGACATTGTAGAAGTTGTAAATATCTGTGGTGAAGAGCGTCTTCTTTATAAAGCAATCCCTGTAGATGTCGCTCTCATCCGTGGAACTTATGCGGATGAACAAGGAAATATCACAATGGAACATGAATGTTGTACTGCAGAGGCGACTGCCATTGCCCAGGCAGCTAAAAACTGCGGTGGAAAGGTTATCGTTCAAGTTGAAAAAGTTGTACAAGATACCGATCCAAAACTTGTAAAAATCCCTGGTATTTATGTAGATGCCGTTGTTGTAACACAAAATAAGGAACATCATACACAATGTGTCGGATGTGATTATGACGGATCTATGACTGGAGATTTCCGTGTTCCTTTAGGAAGTCTTGACTATCCTTCTCTTTCTCCAAAGAAAATCATTGGACGCCGTGCCGCTATGGAATTAAGAGAAAATACAATCGTAAATCTTGGAATTGGTATTCCAGAATATATTTCCATGGTTGCGAGCGAAGAAGGTATCAATGATCGTTTTACATTAACCGTTGAAGCCGGACCTGTCGGTGGTGTTCCTCAAGGTGGTCCTCAATTTGGTGGTTCTGTCAATGCCCAAGCAATCTTGGATCAGCCTGCACAATTTGATTTTTACGATGGCGGTGGAATTGATGACGCATTTTTAGGTCTTGCACAGGCTGATAAAGATGGAAATATCAATGTAAGTAAATTTGGTCCTCGTATTGCTGGATGTGGTGGATTTGTAAATATCACGCAGAATGCAAAACGTGTTTACTACTGTGGGACTTTCACTGCTGGCGGATTAAAATGTTCTACAAAAGATGGAAAACTAATCATTGACCAGGAAGGAAAATCTGATAAGTTTATTGATGCCGTAGAGCAGATTACATTTTCTGGTAAATATGCAAATAAAGTTGGACAACCGGTTATGTATATCACAGAACGCGCTGTATTTGAACTTCGCGAAGATGGTATTTACCTTATAGAAGTGGCCCCTGGAATTGACATTCAGACGCAAATCATCGATCACATGGGATTTACACCAAAAATGGATGGAGAACCTAAACTTATGGACGAACGTATTTTTAAAGATGAGCTTATGGGTCTTAAATAAAAATTTTGAAATGGAAAACTGAATAAAGAAAAATGCTCGTGAATGCGCCTCAGAAAAGGAGAGATGTATATATGAATTTACATATTCTTGTGCTGATAATTGCGATCATTTTGTTTGGTGTTTTAGCCTTCAGACAAATGAGCGCTCTTATTCTGGCTCCACTCGTGACATCATTTGTGATTATTTGCTCTGGTATGCCGGTTCTTGATAGTTTAAAGAAACTTTTCATGCCAGCTGCCGCAGAGTATGTAACTAGTTATTTTTTAGTATTTTTTGTCGGAGCCCTATTTGGTGCGGTATATCAGTACACCGGTGCGGCAGAGTCAATTGCCCGTGCAATTGCTGGACTTTGTCATGGAAAATTTGTTGCTCCAATTATTATGATCATTACCGGTCTTTTAACTTACGGAGGTGTAAGCGGTTTCGTAGTATTTTTTGTAATCTACCCAATCGCTCTGAATCTTTTTAAAGAAGCTAATTTAACGAGGCGGTTGATTCCAGCAGCAATTTCTGCAGGATGCTGGACATGGTCGATGAGTGGTCCTGGTTCTCCTTCTGTCCAGAATGTCATCGCAATGAACAGTCTCGGAACAACATCAACTGCTGCCTTTGTTCCTTCTTTACTGACAGCCATTGGTATGTTTCTTATGATTTTCCTCTGGCTGGAATGGCGTGCCCGTTCTTTTAGTAAAAAAGGATTTGGCTTTTTTGATCCTACTTTGAAATATCAGCTATCCGAAGATGAACTTCCTTCTGATGAGGAAAATCCAGATCTTCCAAATGCATTTACTGCAGTTCTTCCTATTCTTGTAATTCTTGTACTGTTTAACAATCCATGGCATCCTTTTCCAGTAGAAACCTCTGTCTTTGCTGGTGTTGCCTTGGCTACAATCCTCATGTTTAAACGGATTAACGGAATGAATGAATGGATCAATATTTTTAATAAAGGAGCTGCTGATTCTGGTGTTTCTATTTTGAATACGGCCATTGTTGTAGGATTTGGCGGAGTTGTATCAGAAACCCAGGGATTTGCAGATTTGGTTGCTGGGTTAAAACATCTTTCCATGCCACCTTTGATCTTTGTCATGGTAACTGTCGCTATCTGCGCCGGTGCTTGTGGATCTGCCTCCGGTGGTATGGGTGTCGCATTTAAAGCCCTAAAAAATACCTATCTTCAGCTCGGTGCTACCCTTCCAGATATTCACAGAATCTCTACGATTGCTGCTGGTACTCTGGATACCCTCCCTCACCAGGGTGCACAGATTACATTATTAGGTATTTGCAAAACAACACATAAAGAAGCTTACTGGGATATCGCAGTTACACAAATCATTATCCCTTTTATTGATTGTGGACTCTTTATCATTTTAACAAGTTTTCTTTGATCAGATACACACTTTATCACTTAAGAGACGGTTTCTTTAAGCCGTCTCTTTCTTTATAATTCTAGATCGAAAAAGGAGGAATTTCTATGAAACAAATACACCGGATCAAACTTGTTCTTGGAATCTTTTCTATTAGCTGTGCTATCTTATTTTTGATTTATACATCATCTACAAACCATCATCCTTTTGATTTTAGGAACCATCCAGGTGGTACCACGCCTTTTCTAATTGCTGGTTGTTTTTTTCTTGCGGGAATCATTAGTATCATAACAAGGAAAAAAAATTGTCTTGATGATACAAATATAATCTACGCTGGTTCTTTCACAAGTAGTATGTTTTATTTCACCGCTGCAATTTTAGGATATCAATATTCCGGTCATTCTCAAGGATTTAATTTTTGGAGTGTGCTTTCTCTCTTGCTTGGTATGATTTTTGTTTTTTTGATAAAATTTTCCCCAAGAGCAACTTCCACTCCCTAATCTCTTTTGTACCAGGAAAAATACATAAATGTTTGTTCCTATTAAAAAAAATGTGCTATAATAGAGTCACGTTGTAAAGGATAATGAAACTTTTTACAACCCACATTTAGTATTATTAAGGAGGTATTTTACTATGAGGGGAAATTTTTCTAAATTAATGGTTTCATCAGCTTTCGCATTACTTCTTGGGGTATCATTCCCTACAATGGCCAAAGCAGCTACGAAAAAAATTCCTGCACAGTCAAAAAATGTATATTCTACGTCTGCTGATATCAACGGAGACGGGAAAGCCGATGCGATCAAAATCACAACAACCAAAAGTAAAGGTTATGTAAGCAAAATTACAGTTTCTGTCAACAAAAAAACCGCTTACACAAAAGCATTAAAATCAGGTTCTGTTAGCTTTATTAGTGCAAAATATGCAAGCATGTCAAAGAGCAAAGAATTTATCCAGATTATTGGTTATGGCGATAGTGATTCACTCGCAATGAATCAGATTTACAAATACAATACCAAATCTAAAAAACTGGTATCTGTAAGTTCTCTGAATCAGGGTATTGCAACTGCTGGAGAAATCACTGCTGCATCAAAGAATTATATCACAATCAAACACTCTACTCAGCCTGCTGAAACAGGATATATCACATGGACACTTCCATATAAATATACAAACAATCAATTAGTGGCAGCAAGCTCTACATCAAGTAATGTAAAAAGTGTCATTGGAAATTATAAAAAAGACAAATACACTGCTTTATTTAATAAAAATCAGTTTGTAACTGCAAAGAAATTAACTTTCTATAATGGAAAGAAAATAGGTTTCGTTGCTCCTGCAAAAACAACTCTGACTTTAAAGAAAGTGACATTATCTGATGGTATTGTTTATGTTCAATTCCAGTACGGAAAGAAAACAGGATGGGCTCATGTTCATACATCAAACTATGATTATAAATCCCCTTGGTTCTACGGTGTAAATTCCAGATTAGTAGGATAAAACATATAAAAATAACCAGGAAGCAAATGAGCTGGCCCCGAAAAGTTAGACTTTTATTGCGTAACAGATTGATTTCTGTTACGCATTTTTTATGCAACCATGAGAGCTAGTCTGTATTGTACAGGACTCTTCCAGCCTAGTTTCTCTTTTATTCTCCGTTCATTGTAATACTTTATATATCGTTCTATTTCTGATTTTAATTATTAATAGCTATAATAAACTATTGTTGTGATATAACATAGTTGTAACACCTCGACCTAATAAGATATAATCTTAGGAGGAAACGAGGTATGTTACAAATGAGTAAACACTATGAACCAGAATTCAAAAAGAAGATTGTACG
>NZ_JAHLPY010000011.1 GCF_018918155.1 Anaerostipes sp. MSJ-23 | reverse complement strand
ATAGTCTGGCTTGCATTTCCTTGTAATTGAAAATAACGGAAGCTCAGTATTCATGTACTTATGGACAGTTGCACAACTGATGCTGTATCCCTTGCGAAGAAGATAAGCGTGCACAGTTCTGTAACCATCCGTGCCGTTGTGAGAGTGATCGATGTCCACGATTTCATGCTTGATTTTCCCCTGATGCTTATGATATTCAGATTTCCTGTTTTTCAGATAATTATAATAAGCATTTGGTAGGATGTTCAGTCTTTTCAATAACCAACGGACACCGTATTTGTGCCCATACTGCTGAAGAAATCGATAAGCCGCTAATCGATTTCCTTCGCAAAGAATGCCGCTGCTTTTTTTAGGAAGTCATTTTCCTTTTGGAGTTCTGCCAGTTGCCTTTTTAACTGCAAATTTTCCTTCATATAATCATAATCTGCTTTGGCTTCTTCATTTGTTTGGCATTCTTCACGAAACTGTTTTACCCAAATAGATATACTTGCTTTAGATACGCCACATTCGGCAGCAAGGCCTTTGAGGGTTCGTCCCTCTTCAAGATGAAGACGTACAATCTTCTTTTTGAATTCTGGTTCATAGTGTTTACTCATTTGTAACATACCTCGTTTCCTCCTAAGATTATATCTTATTAGGTCGAGGTGTTACAACTATGTTATATCACAACATAGCTCTCATGGTTGCATAAAAAATGCGTAACAGAAATCAATCTGTTACGCAATAAAAGTCTAACTTTTCGGGGTCAGCTCAATTTTTGTCCCTGATTATTTTTTTATTCTCTTATTTATTACCAACCCATATATCTTTTATTTTTTGATAATCTCCATTCGTCTGTAATACCTGCAGTGCAACATTAAACTTATCAACACCCTCATATCCTTTTGAAAACATGATACCGTAATTGCTTTCTTCTGAATTCAGCTGCTCACTTAATGCCTGTAATTTTGTTTGTGGATAATGATCTAAATAATATTGGACACCCGTCGTATCATACAGCGTTGCGTCAATTTTTCCCTTTTCAAGATCTTCAAAGATTTTCTTTACAGATGTATAATATTTGATCTTATTTGTATCTTTCATATAATCTTCTACATACTGTGCGCTAGACATTCCTTTTTCAACACCAATCGTCTTTTTTACGATTTCTTTTCTGTCTGTAATACCAGAATCTTTTTGTACCACAACGGATAAGGAATTTTCATAATAACTATCAGTAAAAGAAAATTCTTTCTGACGCTTATCTGTAATAGAGATTCCACCAATGGCGAGGTCAATCTTCTTTTCTTTTAATTTCTTTTCTGTTTGTTGCATAGATAAAGGCTCCAACTCGTACTGAAACCCAAGATACTGACTAATTTTTTCTAAAATATCAATATCAAATCCAACAATCTTTTTTTGTTTTTCATCGTAATAAGAAAAAGGAGCCATTTCTTTTGAAACTCCAACTTTTAATACCTTTCCCTTCATACTTCCATCTATCTTGCTTGATTGAATCGTCTGTACCTTTTTTGTTTTTTCTTCTTTTTGTTTCTGCCACGGAAGACTACATCCACCAAGGCACAAGGTCAAACCGATCACACATATTAAAGTTATGATTCTTTTCATAAATAATCTCCTTATTTTGCATTTGCTTTGTTTATCATAGCACCGCCAAAAATAGAAGTCAATTTTCCTGGCAATTTTTTCATCGTATAAAGATTCCCTCATTTGTAAATGATTCTATTAGAACGATTACGCATGGAGGAATAAAATTATGGCACTGAATAAAGTGGAAATCTGCGGTGTAAATACTTCAACCTTACCGCTGTTAAGTAACGAAGAAAAAGATTTGCTGTTTGAGAGAATTGAACAAGGCGACCAAAAAGCCAGAGAAACTTACATCAAAGGAAATCTACGCCTTGTATTAAGCGTGATTCAGCGTTTCTCTTCAAGCTGCGAAAATGCAGATGATCTGTTTCAGGTTGGATGTATCGGCCTCATCAAAGCCATTGATAACTTTGACCGAAGCCTAAATGTAAAATTTTCCACCTATGCTGTTCCAATGATTATCGGAGAAGTAAAACGTTATCTTCGTGATAATAATACAATGCGCGTCAGCCGCTCTCTTCGCGACATTGCATATAAAGCAATTACAGCAAAAGAAAAGCTCATCCGAAAATTAAACAAAGAACCTTCTCTAGAAGCAATTGCCAAAGAAATTGATATGAAAAAAGAAGATGTTCTCTTTGCACTGGATGCAATTGCAACACCTTTATCCTTATATGAACCGGTTTATCAAGATGGCGGGGATCCTCTATATTTAATGGATCAGGTAAAAGATAAAAAAAATAAAGAAGATCTCTGGGTAGAATCTATCTCCTTAAAAGAAGCAATGGAACATTTAAATGACAGAGAATATCATATTATCCGCCTGCGTTTTTTTGAAGGCAAAACACAGACGGAAGTTGCTGATGAAATTAGCATCTCCCAGGCGCAGGTAAGTCGCCTGGAAAAAAGCGCACTCAAACATATGCGCCACTATCTTGATTAAAGAAGATCTTTCTTTTTTAGAATAAATACAGCAATCAAACATACAATAAGAGAACAAAAGGCAATAATTAAAAAGCCACAGCTATTAGTTGCAAATGGCATTCCTTTTGTATTGACATTCATTCCGTAAAAACCAGAGATCATTGTCGGCAGCTCTACGATAATCGTAACTGCCGCCAAAAATTTCATAACCTGGTTTAAGTTATTATCAATAATAGAACCAAACAAAGACATTGTACTTCGTAAAATATTATGATAGATATAAGTCATTTCCATCGCCTGTTTGTTTTCAATAATAACATCTTCCAAAAGCTCTTGGTCCTCTTCATAATGACGAAGCCCAATATGTTTTCGAAGTTTTTCTAATACAACTTCATTTGACTTCAGAGATGTCGTAAAATACACAAGACATTTTTCCAGATTGTAAAGTTGAATAAGATCACTATTTTTTGCCGTTTCATGCAAGATCTCCTCTACCTGGTTTGCTCTTTGCTCAATGACTCTTAAGTAATACAAAAATAATGTTGCATTATTATATAAAATTTGATAAACAAATCTTGTCTTCATATAAGTATAAAAGTTTGGTACAAGACCATCAATAAACTGTTTTAAAATATTAGTCTCTTCCAAGCATACTGTAAAAACAATTTTATTCGTAATAAAAATTCCAAGTGGTATCGTTTCATACCATTTTTTTCCATCTTCTTCTTCTACAACCGGAATATTCACAAGAATCATCGTATAATCATCTTCATTTTCCAGACGCGAACGTTCTTCCGGGTCAAGAGCAGCCTTCAAATCTGCCATATCAATTTGATATTTTTCTGAAATATCACTTAATTCACTCACTGTGGGGTTTGTAACCATCACCCATGATTCCCGTTCTATTTGATTCAGTTCCTCTAGCTCTTTGTGCCCTTCATAATTTTTAAATACCCGAAGCATTTTCTGCGCCTCCTTTCCATTTTGTTCCGGTTTTTATGTATCCTTTAAAGAGTATACATGATCGAGAAAGGATCGTCTAGTAGAAAATTCTAAATCTCACATTGCTTTTTCCTAAATTTCATATTACAATGAGAAAAAAGAAAGGAGTTTTTTTATGGCAAAGAAACTAAAATCTTTATTTAAAATCGTTACAGCACTCGTCACAATTGGCGGTGTTCTTTATATTGCCAGAGATCAAATTCGAGCAATTTACAACAAAGTAACCGGTGCTGAAGAAAATGAAGAACCGGAAGATGATGATTTTGATGATGTTTTTGACGATGAAATTTTCCCAGAACCATCTAAGGATGACAGAGGATATGTCTCTATTAACATCACAGATGAAGACAAAGAAAAAAAGGAAGACACTGAAGACAAAGAAGATGCTGAAGATACAAAAGAAGAAACATCTGAAGAATAAAGGTCTCCCAACATATGAAAGAAAAACACCGTATCAAAACCGATACGGTGTTTTTCTTTTCTTACCAAGCCTTAATGCGTAGCTTCTTTTAACATTCTCTTCAAATCATCCACAGAATATTCATAATTCGTATTACAAAAATGACAGTTGACCTCAATTGGTTTCCCTTCATCAATCATTGACTGAATTTCATCTTTTCCTACACTGATCACGGCACGCTCTACTCTTTCTTTGGAACAATTGCAATAAAATTGCGTCGGCATTGTCTCATAAATCTTCATTCCAAGATCTCCAAGAAGCTGTTCCATCATCTCTTCCGGAGTATGTCCTGCATCTAAACATGCTGTTACAGATTTAAATTCTGCAATCTTCTTTTCCAACGCACTAATCGTCTCTTCTGTGGCAAATGGCATTAACTGAATGATAAAGCCTCCTGCATGACGAACGGTATTATCTTTGTTCATTAAAACACCGAGTGCAACCGATGTCGGAATTTGCTCACTTGTTGCAAAATAATATGTTAAATCTTCCGCAATTTCTCCAGATACCAAATGCGTCTGTCCAGAATATGGTTCTTTTAATCCAATGTCTTTGATGACTGTTAATACTCCAAGGTCCAAAGCTCCGCCAACATCAAGTTTTCCATCTTTATTCGGAGGAAGCATCACATTAGGATTGTTAACATATCCCTTGACATTTGCTTTTGAATCTGCCGTAACTGTCAATCCACCAATTGGTCCGTTACACTGAATTTGCAATGTCAGCACATCACTATCATTTTTACACATACTTCCCATCATCGCACCTGCAGTTAATAATCTTCCAAGTGCTGCGGTTGCAACAGGGCTTGTATTATGATCCTTTCTTGCCGTCTCCACAACTTCTTTCGTATAAGCTGCAAAAAAACGTACTTCATCATTTGCAGCAGTTCCTCTAATAATATAATCTTTCATTGTAATTCCCTTTCTTTTTTATAATGCAATAAAATAAAATCGTTCTGTTTTTTGTACGGGTTCTTTCATTGTATCAACATCGAGAATCGTTACCTTGGAAAATCCTGCATTTTCCAACATTTGACTAATTTTCTTTGCATCATATGCTTTCTGATAATGTTCTTCTTCATATTTATCATAAGTTCCTTCAGCATTTTTTATAAACAGCGAAAGCTGATATTCGTTGATCCTTTCCTGCTCATCATAAAAATTATCCCAAATAAAGCTTGCATCTTCTCTGTCTTCTGCAAACGTATTTTGTGAGAGTAACTTTTCATATTTATATGGAGCATTCATATCAAAGATAAAAACACCTTCTTCTTTTAAATACGATCTTACCTTTTGAAAGACCATTTTAAGATCTTCTTCCTCCAAAATATAATTCATACAATCACATACACTGACGACAGCATCAAATTTTCCTGGCATTTCCATGGAGACCATATCTTGAAGAATATAAAGAATGTCATCTTCCTGCATATTTCCTGCAACTTCAAGCATCTCCAAGGAACTGTCAAGACCCGTCATTTGATATCCTTTTTTTGCAAGTCTTCTTGTCATCTTCCCTGTTCCACACCCAAGCTCAAGAATACTCCCATTTTCCTTCATGTGATGTTTTTTTAAAATAGTTAAAAGATTGTCACACCATAAATCATAAGGTGTCTGATCCATAAATTCATCATAAACTCTCGCAAATTCTGTATAACTTTCCATTATTTTTCTCCTACAAAAGCGGTGCCAGAAGCCTTAAAATACTTTGAGCAAGTCTTTTTGGAAGACTACCCTCACATAATTGTTTTGTAATATGCTGACTTTTTTTAAAAGTTCTTAACATATCTTCTTTTAACTGCATCACTGCCTGACTTTTATACATAAATACACCATTTTCAAAATGCAAATACAAGCTTCTAAAATCCATATTGATCGTTCCAACGGTTGCAATCTTATCATCACATAAAAAGCATTTCGCATGAATAAACCCTGGCGTAAACTGGTAAATTTGGATTCCAGCTTCCACAAGCTGATTATAATAAGACTGAGTTAATAAAAACACTGCTTTTTTATCTGGAATTGCTGGAGTAACAATTCTTACATCAACACCACGTTTAGCTGCAAGACAAAGTGCCGTGATCATCTCATTATCAATGATTAAATACGGTGTGTACATATAAACATAATGAACGGATGCATTAATGATATTTAAATAAACATTTTCTCCAACCGTTTCCCTATCAAGTGGATTGTCCGCATACGGCTGTACATATCCTTTTCCTTCAAATTGCTCCTGATGATGCCGATGTGGAAGAAAAGCACCATATCCTTCATCTGTCTTCCGAATAGCATTCCAAACTTGTAAAAACATTACAGTAAAGTTCCAGACGGCATCTCCGGTAACTCGAAGCCCGGCATCTTTCCAATATCCAAATCGTTCCACGCGATTAATATATTCATCCGAAAGATTTAATCCTCCAGTATAAGCCGTATGACCATCTACTACAACAACCTTTCTATGATCACGATTATTCCATGCTGTTGAAACAAATGGTTTAATAGAATTAAACGCAACGGACATAATTCCAAATTTTTCTAGCTGTTTATAATATTTATATGGCAGCAAATCCACACATCCAACATCATCATACATAAATCGAACTTCCACGCCATCGTTAGCACGTTCTTTAAGAATTTCTAAAATTGTATCCCACATATACCCTTGCGATACAATAAAAAATTCCATAAAAATATAATGTTTTGCTCCCCGCAGGGAATCTAGAAGATCTCCAAACATTGCCTCACCG
Source organism: Anaerostipes sp. MSJ-23 (assembly GCF_018918155.1). Classification (GTDB taxonomy): domain Bacteria; phylum Bacillota; class Clostridia; order Lachnospirales; family Lachnospiraceae; genus Anaerostipes. Next base: position 68,906 of record NZ_JAHLPY010000011.1, on the reverse strand, counting down.
GAATCATAATATTTCGTATCTGAATTTTGATAGATTGGATAGCCTCCACACTGATCAATATATCTTGCCTGCGTTGATACCTGCTCATCTTCCTTTTTTAAATTTTCTAGTACTCCATAATCCTGCCCAAGAAGAAAATCTTTCTCTGCAATCGATTCTTCCAAACGAAGTCTTAATTTTCTGGCAGGCTGTTTATTTCCAAGAACTAAATATAACAAACCACCAAACAGTGGAAAAATTAAGATCGGTATTGTCCATGCAAGCTTATACGCAGGATTGTCATCCTTATTTACAAGATAAATAACAACCACAAGACTAAATAATTCTAGTATTGTCTGAAATAATTTTGAATATTCTCCAATGGCTGAAACAACCCAAGTCATCCACAGAGTCTGCGCAAGAATCAAAACAACTACGATTACCAGACGGCGTTGTAAAAACTTTAACGTTTTTGATATTAGTTTTGCCAAATTTTTTGTTAACCGCATAGTTTCCTCCTTCGTATAGTTCCTATTATCATAGCATAACAACTACACGGATTCAAACATATTTTGTATTTTGCTCCTTTTAATTCATAAATCCTGACATAATACAGCCTCCATAAGCTCCTGTTTTTAAGATCTCTTCAAAATTTTCCTCTTTAATTCCTCCAATTCCATAAACGGGAATATCTACAGCTTCAACTGTCTTCTTTAAAAACTCAAGTCCTCTTGGCTTCAGTCCCTTTTTACAGTCTGTTGCAAAAATATGACCTGCAAAAACAAAATCAGCTCCTGCTTTTTGTGCTTGTTCTGCCTCCTCCGGTTTATGAATCGAAGTACTAACCGATTCAAAATCAGACAAATCCCCGGCTTCTTTTAAAAACATCGGATATGGTAGATGAATCCGTTTGACTCCAAGCTTTCTTGCAACAGAAATGAAGTTATGAAGTGTTAAACTAGCACCATATTTTTCACAAATTTTAAGGCATTGTTTTGCCAGATCTTCATATTTTTCTGGTGATAGATCCTTTTCTCTTAATACAATCGTTTTTAAATCTTTTTTTGCTAAATCTTCTATTACCTCAAGAAACGGCCTTTTACAAAGTTTTCTGTTTGTTACTGCAATTACATTTTTTCCTTCCATAAAAATATCCTCCTTTGTTCCATTGTTATTATAACAGTATTTCCTTATAATGTAAAAACCGGATATCTTTCGATATCCGGTCTGTCTCATTCCCTCTTTCTTTCTTTTATCTTGCGATTCATAATTCCACCAATTTTTCCTGTTTCACTGGCAGATAAAGATTTCCATCCTTTTTCAAGAAGTCGATCTGCAAGACCAAGCTCTACTGCCGTCTCAAATTTCAAACGCTCCATCTCATCCATTTCTTCAAATGATTTTTTTATAAATTCTTTTTCCTTTGCCATGATAAAATCCTTTCCCATATGCTTCATTAACTTCTTTCTTAGCATATCCAAAGGCCCCTTTTTCATACATGTATCTATCATTTATAATAAAATTGCCTCATTTAACGCAATGGAATAAATATCACACTCTTTCACTTTCTTTCCTGTCATCTGCTCCAATGCCTTTTTATAAGATTCTATCTGAGATTGATAGCGCTTTTTCAATAATTCCTGTTCTCCGTCTTTAATCCAGTCCGTTTTATAATCAACAAGAACTAATTTTTCATCTTCTTCAAAAAATAAATCAATGATTCCCTGTACCACAACATAAGAATCGGAATCCTTTGTTCCTTCCATCTCTGAGAATGGAATTCCAACAACAAACTGCTTTTCTTTCCACACTTGTCCTCGAATAGAAGCCTTTCGAATCCTTTTTCCTAAATCACATTGAAGAAATGCAAGAATATCTTTCCTGTAAATCACTTTATCATATTCCTGTCCGATTTTTCCCTGAGAAATCCAATTCTTAATACACCCATCTAGTTGCTGGTAAGAATATACTTTTGAAAAATCAAGTAATTCAAAGACTTTATGGATTGCCGTTCCCTTAGAAGCTGCCGAAATTTTTTTCTCTTCTTTCATAAAAGCTGGTACTCTTTTTTCTTTGTTGACTTCTTTTGTCCGAAACATTTCCTCCTCTGGATCTTTTTCCTGACTCATTCGTTTGATCTCAGAAACAGAGTATTTTAACTGTCCTCTTGTTTCTGCTTCATATGGATATTTCCAATAAAATGCTTCTTTTAATTTTTCCACACGCTCTTTTGGTACATTTTTCTCAAGTTTTGATAAAAATATCTGTTTTTCCAGTTGTATATCAATTTCTTCTTTTTCCTGAAGCCATAAAAGATCTTCTAAATGATAAGCCTGTATCCGAAAATCTTGTTTAGGAATTCTTGGAAGAGCCATAGAAATCCAATCAAAATAAGATGTCGCCGATAATAAATCTCCATAAGATGGTTTCCTAGTTTGATTCCATATAATTTCTCCTTTTTTTACACCAGTCAGAATCAATTTCTCTTTGGCTCTCGTCATTGCCACATAAAGAACCCTTAATTCTTCTCCAAGTGCATCTTTTCGCATTTGTCTTCGAATCATACTTTTTAAAATGGTTTTTCCTTTTCTCCTGTGAACCGGATCAATAATATCCGCTCCAATAAAATAATCGGGATGAAAGATCATACTTCCATTGCTATCTCTTAAATTAAATTTTTTATCAATATTTGATACAAAAACAATTGGATATTCCAGCCCTTTACTTTTATGAATGCTGGAAATATGAACAACATTCTGATTTTCTCCAAAAGTTGTAGCTTCACCAAAATCCATATCATATTCTCTGCATTGCTGCATAAAGCGAATGAAATGAAATAACCCGCGAATCTGGTGATTTTCAAACGCTTTTGCTTGCTCAATTAACATCAAAAGGTTTCCCTGGCGTTTTTTTCCTTGCGGCATTGCCCCAACAAAATGATAATATCCAGTCTCGTCAAGTGCCAGCCAAATGAGTTCGTTCAATGGCATACATGTTTTTGCCTGTCGTAACAAATGAAAAAGTTTTAACGCTTGTGCTGCTTTCTTCATCGCATCTTTTTGCTCTATCAAACAATCATACAAATGCTCTTTTGCGCCATTCACTTTTAAATTTCCAAGATCTTCCATGCTCATTCCAATCATTGGTGAACGAAGAACTGCTGCAACATCAATATCCAGATAAATATTATCCACTGCTGATAAAAGACTTAACAACGTACGAATCTCGACTGTATCAAAATACCCTTTCTGACTATTTAAAAATGCCGGAATTCCCTGATTCATCAGCTCTTCCTGAATGATCTGTGCATTTTCTTTCATAGAACGAAGCAAAATGACAATGTCTTTATACTCTGCTTTCCGAAGAATCATCTGTCCTTCTTCATCATGATCAGAAATCATTAATGGATGAGCTCCCTCTACCATCTCACGAATTTTTCTTCCAATCATCCGCGCTTCTAAAATTGCTTTCTTATCATTTGCATTTTTCATTTCTTCTACATCTAAAAAAAGAAGTTCTGTGACTGCATCACACCCTCCTGGAAATTCCATTGTTGGGACAAGAGCTACTTCTTTTGTATATTCAATATTTCCGAGAAACACATGCATAATTTCATAAAAAATATCATTCGTAAAAGTAAGAACTTCTTTTCGGCTTCGGAAATTATTTCGAAGCTCAATCAATTGATATTGTTCTCCTTCTTTCTGATATCTGTGGTATTTTGATAAAAACAACTGTGGTCTTGCCAGTCGAAAACTATAAATACTTTGTTTTACATCTCCAACCATAAACATATTATGACCACCCTGCGCCTCTTTTGAAATACTGCGAAGAATCGCATCTTGAATAAAATTACTATCTTGGTACTCATCAATATAAATTTCTTCATAATCTTGCGATTTTTCTAACGCAATCTTCCCTGGTACCGGCTGTCCATCTTCATCAAAATGATCAATCAGAAGTTTTAATGCAAAATGTTCCATATCGTCAAAATCCATCAAATTTTCATGAATTTTTCTTTCGCTGTAACGTATAAGAAAACTTTGTGTTAGATCAATCAATGCCCGTATTGGCCCCTTTATAATCTTTAATTCTCTTAAAATTTCTCCTTCTTTACGATAAAAATATGCTCCTCCAATTTCCTCTGCAATCCGGTATGCATGGTCTCGAAGTGTTTTGCACTGTTCCTGAAGTATCGGATCAATTTGATCTGTTTTTTTCTTTCTTCCTGTAAGCCTCGGCTTTGAGAATCCTATATATTGCGTACAAAACTCAGACATCGTTCTTGCAGAACAAAGATTTAAAAAAATTTCCCGGTCCTCTTTTAACTGTTTCAAGTAAAAATAGGGTCCTCCTTCAAGCGAAGCTACCGAAATGGCATGTTCGATCATTTGCATCGCATTTTCTACCATCATACTAGCATCTTTTAGGATCATTTGAACAAATGGAGCGTTTCGAAACTCCTCTAGTGTTTCCACTGATACATTTTCTTTTGCCTGTTCAAGCCACTGATCCGGCCTAACATGACTTCTCGCCTTTTCATATAAATTCAAAATATATTCACCGATGACTTTATCATTTTTCCCTGGAGAATAGGATTCAATCAACTGCAGAAAATTTTCTTCTTTTTTTTCATAAGCTTCTTCTAAAATCTCATCAATAATTTGTTCTCTTAAAATCGAAAGTTGTCCTTCTTCTCCTGTTGTAATATTCGGATCAATCCCAAGAACATAAAAATATTCTCGAATCAAGTCCATACAAAAGCTATGAATCGTTGTAATCTGTGCTTTATTAATCAAGGACAACTGACGAACATAATGTTGATTTTGAGGATTTTCCTGTACCTTTTGATCAAGAGTACGCGCAATACGTTCTTTCATTTCTCCAGCTGCTGCCTTTGTATAAGTAACGACAAGAAGACGATCTACATCCAGCGGATGCTGTTCATCTGTAATTTTTTGAATAATACGCTCTACAAGAACTGCCGTTTTTCCAGAACCTGCTGCTGCAGACACAAGAATATCTGCATCTCTTTGATCAATGACTTTCTGTTGTTCCCTCGTCCAAGGCATGTTTTCCCTCCTCCAATGACATACTTTTTATTTTTCTTGCCGGATCTCTTCCTTCCTCGAATGCACAAATATTACGAAAACTACAATAGGTACATGGCATTGTTCCTTTATATTCATACGGACGAATAGAAACATCTCCTTTCATTAAGGCATTTCCAAGTTCTTTCATTTTTTCTTCTACTGTAGCCCCAAGCTTTAGCATTTGATTAGTATTTAAAATCGAGGAACGTTTATCGAATCCATTTTTCGTTGCCCGAACCGGAATGGAAAGATATCCTTCGTTTCCTGGATCTTCTATTTTTTCGATTAAATCAAAATCTTCATTGACAACTCCACTCATTTTCATTTCTTTTAAGAGACGCATCTTAGCATCTTCTTCTGTTTGTGCTTCCACCGTAGGATCATCCATATGAAAATAAAACATTCCAGCTGGCAAAACGCGTTTCCCACCCTTTTTCTCGTATAACTCCATCATAGCATTCATATAAATAATCAACTGCATCTGCAATCCATGAAAAATTTTAGCAAAATCGAACTTTATATTTCCAGATTTATAATCAATAATTTTTAAATATTTATTTTCCTCATCTTCCATACTATCCATACGATCCACCACACCAGAAAAAATCATTTCTCCACCGTCATCTAGCATAAAATGCATGGAATCCAGGTGATTTTCTTCTGAGAATGCAATTTCATATTCCTCCGGTGTAAATTCTCCACGACGAATATATTGCTCCATCACCCATACTGCTCTTTTAGATATGCGTTTCATTCGATCAAGAAGATAATGATTTCGATTCGTACTATTTAAAATTTCCTGCTGAACCTGCGTAATCGCATTTTCTACCATCTGATCAACAAAAGCATCTCTGCTTTTATCATCTGCAAATTTCCAATCCGTTTGTTTTCCAACAAGCTCCATTGTTTTATGAAAAACTTTTCCCATATCCATCGGAAGAATTTCATGAGCAATCCTCTCCCGGAGTTTTAACCCATATTGCATAAAATGCGAAAATGCACAACCAGCAAACTGTTCCATTCTTGTTACGCTCCCACAAAGAACATCGCCATAGAGCTTTCTTACAAGGTCTCTGCTTAATGGAGTCGTTCGATTTTCATAAAATTTTGCATCTAAAAGACGCTCTGCCTGCTGCTGTCCACAAAGAGAAAAATAAAGGACCTGCAACCATTCAAAGTCTTTATCGGAAAGTTTTTCTTCTCCTAAAAGCTGTGTCAACTCTTCCATTGCTTCTTTTTTCGTATATCCAATTTCTCTTGTACATTCTTCTTCAATCCTGGCTGCTGGAAAAATTCGAAGAATCCGATCCAGGAAATATGATGGCTGACGACTTTCCCCATTGGCTCCCATCTGACTATAGGATAAAAATAATAAATCAGATGGCTTTGCGACAGCAAGGTAAAGATAATATTGTTCTTGATAAATCTGTGTTTTACTTGTAGGCGCCATAGAAATCCCTTTTTCTTTTAACAATTCCTTTTGATAATCGCTAATCACACCGTTTTTCGCAGACTGTTTTGGAATCATTCCTTCATTAACTCCAAGAAAAAAAAGTACTTTAACCCCTTCTGCTCTTGTTCGTTCCATATCTCCAATCAGTACCTGATCAAAACTTGGAGGAATTACACCAACTGTCATTTCTTCCATTCCGCTTTCTAGAACACTTAAAAAATCATCGTAAGAAAGCTTTTCTTCTCCAAGAATATCAGCCATCTGTTCAAGCAAATCAATGACCTGATCATAAATCTGTTCATATGTTTTTGCTTGGGCAAGATCTCCTTTTTCCTCAAACACCTTTTGTCGTTTCTGCATTTTTTCTTCTATTCCAAGACGTTCAAGAAAACGATACAAGCAAGTCAATTTAAAAATTACATTTTGTCCTCGTTTTTTCATTCCCTCTTTCAAATCCTTGATTTCTTCCATAAAAATCTGCCGGTTTGCTTCAATTTTTTTTATTTCCTCTTCTGAAAATACTTTTGATTCAAAAGGCTGGTTCCATTTTGCATATCCTCGAATACCAAGCGCAATCACATAATTTTCGAGAAGATCTGCATCCTCATTGGATAAACAGGAAAATCCTGATTTTAAATATCGAAAAACCATATCATAAGAGAAATCTGCCTGAATCATTTTCAATGCTGCTAAAATCGTTTCAATACAGGGATTATTCTGAAGTCTTCGGTTAGAGTCAACAAAGTACGGAATATCTAAGTCCTGAAAACTTCTTTCAAGTTCACTCTCATATTCCGAAAGATCTGCACTTAAACATACAATATCTTTATAGCGATATTTTTTTTCTCTAACTAGCTGTTCAATACAAACTGCCACATGTCTACTCTCCATTCTTGGATTCACTGCCTGAAAAACATAAAGGTCCTGACATTTTTCCTTCCATATATTATAGGGATAATGGAATAAATTTCTTTCAAGAAAACGAAGCTCTTTTGAATCACGAGTATCCGGAGTGCAAAAAATATCTTTTTTCACTTCTACTCCAAGCTCCTGTGCCATTTGAACAAGCATATGTTTTTCCATTTTTGACATGGCAAATAGCTCATAATCTTTATATGGACGATAAAATGTTTCTTTTTCAGCAGTCAACGTAATTTTTACTTCTTTTCCAATCTGAAGCAATTTCTTTATTACCTTTCTCTGAATCGGTGTAAATCCTGTAAACCCATCCACATAAAAAATAGCATCCTTTATTTTTTCTGAAAATATCATTTTTTCTGCAAGCACATCGAAAAGTTGTTCTGAAATCAGATATCGATCCTGAATTTCCTTCTCAAAATCTTTCATAATGATTAAAATATCATCCATTTTTGCCTGAAGCCCTGGATGACTCATCTGTTTGGTCACTTCTGTAATTTTATCTTTTGAAATATCATACTGATACATCTCCGCCAGAAAAGATTTCATCTCTTCAATAAAACCTGGTTTTTTCATACTGGATGCAAAGACTTTCAAATCTTTTTTCCTTTTTTCCATCACCTTTCTTATGATCATAGATTTTCCTTCGTCTTCTAAAAGATCTTTAGGAACATAAGATAATTCTTCAAAAATTCGATAGGCCAGACGGAAAAATCCGACCACATCAATATTCATGGTTCCATGAAACGGATGTCTTGTTACAAGTTCTTTTTGTGCATTTAATGTAGATTGGTCCGGCACAAGAAGGAAAAAATTCTGTTCTTTATAACGAATGGACTCCTTTATTAACTCATCATAAAGATACGTTGTTTTCCCAGATCTCCCAGGTCCTAAAATAAATTGTAATGACATAACATTCCTTTCTATTTTTTCATTGATTATTAGAAGTATATCATACATTACTTACTGGATGGAATATTCACATATTTTTCTTCATATATTATAAAAGAATCTTTTTGGGAGGAAATTATGTCATCAAAAACGAAAATTGTCGTCTTTAAGGCAAAAGAACTGATTTATACTGGTATTTTCATTATTCTTGGAATTCTTTTAATTATGCTTCTCATTTTTATGTTTGCACCTTCAAAAGAATCCTCCAAAACAAAAAAAACTTCCAGTTATACAGAAGGTGTTTACTCTTCTCCTCTGAAATTAGGAGAAAACGAACTAGAATTAGAAGTTACAGTAAAAAATGGAAAAGCACAATCTGCAGCCTTAAAGCATTTGAATAAAACGGTAAAAACTATGTACCCTCTAATTGAACCATCTCTCACTGAAATCAACCGTCAACTTCCAAAAATAAAAAATATCGAGGACCTTAAATTTAGCAATCAAAATCAGTATACAAATATCATTCTAAAACAAGCCATCAAAAATGCACTAAAAAAAGCGCAGGAATAATCGTTTCCTGCGCTTTTTTCTTTTTTATTTACTGTTCATCTTCTTCCACGATCAAATCTTCCATACTCTTTAAGCTAATAGCCAAAGTCGATACATTGTGGAATAAAGCTGAAGTTGCTGGTGGGAATATACCTGCTACTCCGAGTAAAATCAAGCCTGTATTAATTCCAACAATCATACGATAGTTTTTATGAATTTTCTTCATCAGTGCATTACTAATCAATTTTAATGTAACGACTTCATGAAGACTATCTGCTCCTACCGTAATATCCGCAATCTCACGGGCAATTTCAGCACCATCACTGATAGCGATTCCTACATTGGCTGCTGATAATGCAGGAGAATCATTGATTCCATCACCAATCATGATGACTTTTCTTCCTTCGGCTTTTTCTTTTTCTACAAAGTTTGCCTTATCTTCTGGTAAAACTTCAGAATAATATTCATCTACTCCAACTTTGGATGCAATTGCTTTTGCTGTACGATCACTATCACCAGTCATCATAACAACCTTGCTAATTCCTGCTTCTTTTAAACGTTTTACTACATCTTTTGCTTCTTCACGAAGAGGATCTTCGATGCAAATAACCGCTGCCAATTGTCCTTCAATCGCCAGATATAGATGCGAATATTCTGGTGGAAGTTCATCAAATGTTTCCTGCTTTCCTTCTGGAATCGTGCACTTTTCATCTTCAAAGACAAAATGATAACTTCCAATAACTGCTTTTTTCCCTTCAATTGTTGTAGAAATACCATGAGCAACAATGTATTCTACCTTCGAATGGTTTTCTTCATGCATCAAATGCTTTTCTTTTGCTGCATTCACAACAGCTTTGGCCATAGAATGCGGAAAATGCTCTTCCAGACATGCTGCAATTCTTAACAATTCATTAGAATCTTCTCCATTAAAGGATATAACATCTACAACCGATGGTTTTGCCTTAGTTAATGTTCCAGTCTTATCAAATACGATTGTATCTGCTTCTGCAACAGCTTCCAGATATTTACCGCCTTTGACAGTCATATCATAATTGCTTGCTTCACGAATCGCAGATAATACAGAAATTGGCATTGCAAGTTTTAACGCACATGAGAAGTCAACCATTAGAACAGACAATGCTTTTGTTGTATTTCTTGTCAATAAATATGTAAGTCCTGTTCCAGCTAATGTGTATGGAACCAAACGATCTGCTAAGTGTTCTGCTTTTCCTTCCAGGGAAGATTTCAGTTTTTCTGAATCTTCAATCATTGTAACGATCTTTTCAAATTTGCTGGATCCTCCTACCTGTGTTACACAGATTGTCAATTCTCCCTCTTCCACAACCGTTCCTGCATAAGCAACTCCATCAATCGTCTTACGAACAGGAACAGATTCTCCAGTTAAGGAAGATTGGTTCACCATTGCTTCTCCCTTGACAACTTTTCCGTCAAATGGAATAACATTACCCATATGAACAACAATCTCATCGTCAACATGAATCTTAGATGCTGGCATTAAAATTTCCTGTCCATCCTGAACCATCCATACTTTACTAACATTTAAAGACATGCTTCTTGCCAAGTCATCTACAGACTTCTTATGTGTCCACTCTTCCAGAATCTCACCGATACTTAATAGGAACATTACAGAACTTGCTGTATTCATATCTCCTCGGAATACAGAAACACCAATTGCTGTCGCATCAAGAACTGGCACTTCTAGTTTTCTCTGGGCCAATGTGCGAATTCCGTGGTAAATATATTTCACAGATTTTAATGTCGTAAGCACTGTACGAATTGGATATGGAAGGAACAATTTATTTCCTACCCATCTTACAACTGTCATTGTCAACTTTTCACGGTATTCTTCATTTAATTCTCTTCCAGAATTTTGTAAAAAGGATTCCGGCACCTGAGCTGTTTCGTATTGAAATTCTTTCAATGCCGAAATCAGTTTCTGTCTGTCTTCTGTATAACATACCGTTACACATTTTGTATCATTATGAACTTTGACAGATTGTACTCCGTCTTGTTCACTTAAATAATAGTACAGGATATCCGCCTGGCGAAAGGTCATTCGTTTTTGCATAACCTCAAGACGAATACGTCCTCTAATCTCATGTTTAATTCTAAATTTCATTTATTCTGTCACTTCTTCCGCGTTGTCATCTGAAACTTCTGTAAAATCATCATCTTCTACAACTGCATCTGCTTCCATCTGTTCTCTATCTTCGTTAATCTGCTGTGCTTCTGCGTAAATATCTCCTGCATTTTCCTGTACCGTTGTTGCTGTCTTCATAATGCATGATTTTGCACGAAGAACGGCTGCTGTACAATTTGTGTAAAACTTCTTTGCATCTTTGCTTGCTAACAGTTTAATTCCTGCTGTTCCAAAAAGAACTCCTGTTGCAAAGATTCCACCTTTTTTTAAATCTACTTTCTTTACGATATCTGTGATTTTCATTTAAAATTCCTCCTAATTTTTGCTTTGATTTTTTTATTTCCTTTTACTATTCTTTGTATACATTCCTCAAACACGGTCTCATTATAGCACACCTATCTTTCATGATTCAAGGAATTTTGTCGTTAGCTTTTCTTAATTTTTACAATTTATTTTCTTTCATTTAACAAAAGCTTCAAAACTTCTTCCACCGTATGTACTGGAATAATCTCTAACTTCTCTTTTACTTCATCTGCTACTTCGTCCAAATCATCTACATTTTGCGCTGGGATAAGCACTTTGGAAATACCAGCTCTCTGTGCTGCCATCAACTTCTCCGTAAGACCTCCTATCGGCATAACGCCACCTCGAAGAGATACCTCTCCTGTCATGGCATATTCGGGACTGACTGCTTTTCCTGTCACTAAAGAAGCAAGAGCACTTGTCAATGTAATTCCAGCAGAAGGTCCATCTTTTGGAACTGCACCTTCCGGTACATGGACATGAAGATCATTTTCCTTAAACTTGTCTGAATACTCTGGATAAAGAGATTTTACAAGTGTAATCGCAATCTGAATCGATTCCTTCATCACATCTCCAAGTTGTCCAGTAATCAAAACTTTTCCACTTCCCTTTGTAAACATCGTTTCTATGAAAAGAATTTCTCCTCCAGCTGCTGTCCAAGCAAGACCTGTCACAACTCCTGGTTTCTTCTCTTCCAGAATATTTTCATGATGAATTGGTTTTTGATCCAGAAATTCCTGCAAACGTCTTGGACTTACCGTCACACTCTTTTGCTCTTTCTTTACCAGTTTAACCGCAGCATAACGGCATAATGTATTCAACTGTTTTTTAAGTCCTCGTACACCCGATTCCATCGTATAATCACTGATAATCTTTCGAATTGCATCGTCTGTTACCCTTAAATTTTGTGCCTTAATTCCCATGGTTTTCATCGCTTTTGGAAGCAAATGCTTTCTTGCAATCTGAAATTTCTCAACTGCTGTATAACCAGGAAATTGAATGATTTCCATACGATTTAACAATGGTTCTGGGATTGTATCCATCGTATTAGCTGTACATACAAATAAAACATCCGAAAGATCATATGGCACATTCATGTAATGATCAGTAAATGTACTATTTTGCTCTGGATCAAGCACTTCAAGAAGTGCGCTGGCTGGATCTCCACTATAATCTTTAGAAAGTTTATCCACTTCATCAAGCACCATGACAGGATTGGATGTCCCACAACGCTTCATACCATCCATGATCCTTCCAGGCATTGCCCCTATATAGGTTCGACGATGTCCACGAATTTCTGCCTCATCACGAACGCCTCCAAGACTCACTCTTACATATTTTCTATGCAAAGCATCTGCAATACTCTGACCAATACTTGTTTTTCCAGTTCCAGGAGGACCAACAAACAATAAAATCGAACCTGACTGTTTTCTATTTAACGCCATGACTGCCAACTGCTGAATAATTCGTCTTTTTACTTTTTTCAGTCCATAATGTTCCTTATCAAGAATTTCTTCTGCTTCTGTAAGGTCGACATCTTTCATATCTTCTTTTTTCCATGATAGTCCTGTTACAAAATCAAGATAATCATAAAGCATACCATATTCATGGCTGTCTTTTCCTTCTTGTTTCATCCGATTTAAAACTTTATCTGCTTCTTTTCTTGCCTCTTCATTCATACCGGATTCTTTGATCTTTTTTTCAAATCTACGGACATCCGATACATTTTCCGGATGCATTTCATCAAGCTCTTTTTGTAGAAAATCAATCTGTTTTTTGATTGCATCTTCTCGATAAACCTTTTCATAACTTTCTACTTGATCATTTTCTGCTTCCTGGCCGACTCTTGTCATTTCCATAAATTCATAAACAGCCTTTTCAATCAATTCTGTTCGAATAGATAAATGATCTGCAGCTAAGATCTCATATTTTTCCTCATTGGTAAGATTTAAATAACCTGCAAGAGAAGAAACAACTTCCTCCATCGTTTTCCAATGAAGAATATAGCCTCTTGCCATAACTCCCCATTGAAATCCCTGAACAAACTTTAAAAGAGCATCTTTCATTTGCCCAAATTTTTCTTTCTTTTCTTCTTCTGTAATATCTTCAATTTCTTCTCTTGGTTCAACAGATACTTTCATATCATCTTCTGTTACTGTTAATTCTCTGACATCAACACTCGTTGTCGTCTTCACACTAATATTTCCATTCTCATCATTTCCCTGATAAGTTCCCATGATACCAATTGGATAGAAATCATCTTCCTTCATTTCTTCCCTTGTTCTATCTTCTTTCATGAAAAGGAAAAGGACTTCATCTCCTTTTTGTGCATCTTTTATACTCAATTCCTGAAATACATCTTTTTTAAAATAATAAGTAATTCCAGGCAAAATAATCATGTCATAAACAGGTATTGTAATCATAACACTCTCCTCCTTTGTTTATGTATTTGTTAGCACTCTACTTATGTGAGTGCTAATTTTAAGCTAAGAATACCACACTTCTCTTGCTTTGTAAAGTATTGTAAAAGAAAAGAGCCCCACCTTTTTGGCAGAACTCTTTGGTCTTGTTTCTTCTTATTTATATTCTTCGATTTTCTTTGTTTTTGTGTCTTTTTTATAAATCTTTCCATTTTCTTTATCTACATAAAAATCTCCGAATTTTTTTCCAGAGCTATCAGATGTATCATAGATTTCAAAATGATATCCCTTGGCTCCGTCTTTATACTCTGTGACATCTTTTTTTTCATTACGCACTTCATACTGTCCATCTGAATTGTCTGTACTAAGCTTGTTTAAAAGATAGTCATGTGCATCATCATAACTGTCAAAACCATTTGCAACATCATCTACTGCATCTTCTGCTCCATCTGCAAGATCATCTGCAGCCTCTCCAACATCATCTGCAAGACTATCATCTTCTGTTGCTGATGATACATTTCCCGCTGCATTTTCCTCCGTCGTCATATCTGTGGTATCATTCCTATTCTGATTTCCGCAGCCGGTAAATACAAACGAAATTCCTAGTGCAAACACGCACATCATACATAAGGTCCAAATTGTTTTTTTCATGTAACTTCTCCTTTTCTTCTTAAGATTTTCTAGGATATACCTTTATTATTTCCAGAAGAAAAGAAAATATTTACAAACTTCTATTTTTTTATTTTCTTGTTACCGCTAATGCAATTTTATCACCAATCCACTGTCCAAGCTGTACAATAATAATAAGAACAATGACAGTAAATAAAAGAACTCCCGTCTCATAACGGTTGTATCCATACATAATTGCCAGATTTCCAATTCCTCCGCCGCCAACAGCACCGGCCATCGCTGAATAACCAATAATGCTTACAAAAGTCACAGTCAATGCACGAATCAATGCTGGCATTGCTTCCACAAATAATACTTTACGAATAATCAATGGAATACTTGCTCCCGTCGCAATAGCTGCTTCAACCACTCCTTTATCTACTTCACTAAAAGCGCCTTCTACAAGTCTTGCAAAAAATGCAATGGATGCGATCGAAAGTGATACCGATGCCGCGATCGCTCCAATAGACGTTCCAACAATAATTCTCGAAAATGGAATCAATACAATAATCAAGATAATAAATGGCATAGAACGGATAATATTCACGATTGTTCCTGCAATTCCATTCACAATTCGATTTTTATAAAACATAGGATTGGACGTTAAATGAAGAACCAATCCAAGAATTGTTCCAACCACTGCTGCTGCAACCATGGAAATCAATACCATCTCAAATGTTTCAAACGATGCTTGGGCAAATTCTGATCTTATGATTTCAATTGTCTCATTCATCTTATTTTCCCCCTAACCTTTCCATTTTATAAACATTTTTTTTAATATAAGCAAGTGCTTTTTCTCTTTCCTCTTTTGCCCCCCTTAAAATCACAACCAAAACACCAAATGGCTTTTCACCAATATAATCCACTTTTCCATTGATAATATCCATCGTAATGTCGTAATGTTTCGAAGCAATACTGATAACAGGATCATAAGAATCATCTCCAGTATAACTTAGTCGAAGCAGCTCTTCATTTTCTTTTAAGACAAGCGCTTGTGGTACATTAACATTTAAAACTCTTTCCACCAGGCTCTTAGCAATTGGTTCTTTAGGTTCCGTAAAGGCAGTATAAATATCTGTAACTTCTTTTACCTCCCCTTGTTCCATAAATGCAATACGGTCAAATAATTTTTTTGCCACATCCATCTCATGTGTGATAAATACAATCGTAATTTTTGTTTTTTCATTAATTTCCTTTAATAGTGCAACAATTTCTTCTGTATTTTCCAAATCCAGTGCTGATGTTGCCTCATCACAAAGAAGAATATGTGGATTGTTCGCTAATGCTCTCGCAATCGCAACTCTTTGTTTCTGTCCACCACTTAAATTAGCAGGATAATCATCTGCTTTTTCCGGAAGATGAACAAGCTCTAAAAGTTCTTTTACTCTTGCCTTTATCTTTTCTTTTGGATAATGATTCGCATATAAAGAAAAAGCAATATTTTCTGCAATCGTAGAACCACTGATCAGATTAAAATGCTGAAAGATCATTCCAATATTTAATCTTATCTTGCTAAGCTCCTTCCGATTTAATTGAGTAATATCTTTTCCCTCGATCAGAACTTGTCCACTGGTTGGCCGCTGTAATAAATTGATAACACGAACCAATGTACTTTTCCCGGCACCACTTGGACCTACAATTCCAAAAATTTCTCCCTTTTCGATGGTAAGATTTACATCTTTGACTGCCTTAAATTCATGACCTTTGGATCCAAAAACCACATTGATATTTTTTAATTCAATCATATTTTCCATCCTTTCTCAAGCTGGAAATTCCCCTGCTTCCCAATGGAAAACAGGGGAAAATTTCCAACCGTTATTTTTTATTTTTTCAACACTCCAATGATACCAATTCTTCCTGACTTTTTCAATCTTTTTATTGATTCTTTTTCATTATTAGAATAACGGAACTACAGAACCATTAAAATGTTTTTGAATATAATTTTTTACTTGACTGCTCTTTAAAGCTTCAATCAGTGCTTTTGTTTTTTTACTATTTTCATTTCCTTTTTTAACTGCTACAACGTTTCCATAAGTTTTTGCTCCAACCGATTTCGAATCTTCCACTGCAAGTGCATCTTTATTCACTTTTAATCCAGCTTGTAATGCATAATTTCCATTAATAACTGCAATATCAACATCTTTCAATGTTCTTGGAATCTGTGCAGCTTCCAGTTCCTGAATTTTAAGATTTTTCTTATTTTGTACTATATCTTTTTTCGTTGCTGTTAAAGAAGCTCCTTTTTTTAATTTGATCAATCCTTGTGCTTCCAGTAAAAGAAGTGCTCTTGCTTCATTAGTTGTATCGTTTGGTACTGCCACTTCTGCACCATCCTTTAAATCTTTTAAATTTTTTGTCTTCCCAGGAAAAATTCCAAACGGTTCATAATGAATCACTCCTGCTGATACAAGATTTGTTTTCTTTTCTTTATTGAACTGATCCAGATATGGTTTATGCTGAAAATAGTTTGCATCAAGATCACCAGATTCCAATGCTGTATTTGGCTGTACATAATCTGAATATTCTTTAATTTCTAATTCGTATCCTTTATCCTTTAAAATATCCTTTGTCTGTTTTAAAATGTCTGCATGTGGAGAAGGGCTAGCACCAACAACAATTTTTTCTGTTTTCTTTTCTTTACTTTCATTTTTTCCTGCTCCACACCCTGTCAGTGCACCTGTGATAAACGTTCCTGCAAGTACAACTGCAAATACTTTTTTCCATAATTTTCTCATATTACATCACCTCATATTTCTTTTTTATTATTTTCGATGAACTTATCATATCAGTAAAAAAAGTTCTTGTATAATACTTATCATCTAATGTTAGCTATAGTTTTTAACTATATCAAGATTGTATCATTTTTCCAAACAAAAAACCGCAAGTTTTTTAACTTACGGTTTTCTTTCTTACTGAGCGTGCGGGGATTCGAACCCCGGACAACTTGATTAAAAGTCAAGTGCTCTACCACCTGAGCTACACACCCATAAGCTGGGGTAGCTGGACTCGAACCAGCGGTGCAGGAGTCAGAATCCTGTGCCTTACCACTTGGCGATACCCCATCATTCTGTGTTTTACACAACTATTTTATTATACAAAACTTTTTCTTGTTTGTCAAGAACTTTTTACAACTTTTTTTGTTGTAGTGAGCGTGCGGGGATTCGAACCCCGGACAACTTGATTAAAAGTCAAGTGCTCTACCACCTGAGCTACACACCCATGAGCTGGGGTAGCTGGACTCGAACCAGCGGTGCAGGAGTCAGAATCCTGTGCCTTACCACTTGGCGATACCCCATCATTTTTGTTCTGCTTAAGCTCTTCACTCAAGCAGCTCGTTAATATTACCATGCATTGTTACCATCTGTCAACACTTTTTTTAAATTTTTTTCTATTTTTTAAATAATTTCCTTACAAACCGCTATTTTTCGTATTTTTTTGCAAATGTTTTTTTTAATTTTTCATCTTCAGGCTTGCAAATGTTTTTTTCACAGCAAACCTGAAGAAAAAATTTGAAAAAAATATTATTTTTTATTCCGTCATTAACTTTTGAACCTCTGCCGCATCCGCTTTTTTTGTTTCTTTACGATATACAATCTCACCTTTTTCCATAACATTGAGGTAATCCGTATGTTCTAATACAAAGTCAAGATATTGTTCCACCATAAGAATGGTAATTCCTTTCCATTCATTGATTTTTTTGATCGCCACACCAATATCTTTGATAATCGAAGGCTGAATTCCTTCGGTTGGTTCATCAAGAATTAAAATTTTGGGTTCCGCAACAAGAGCTCTTGCAATTGCAAGCTGCTGTTGCTGTCCTCCAGAAAGTGCTCCACCTTTTCGCTTTGCAAATTGTGGAAGAATTGGAAACAAATCATAAATATAATCTGGTATTTTTCCTTTTCCTCCAAGCGGCTGCAACCCAAGTTCTAAATTTTCTTCTACTGTCATCTGTGGGAAAATATCTCTTCCTTGAGGAACATACCCAATTCCATTTCGCACTCTTTTATAAGTTGGCATTTGTATCAATTCTTCACCATCCATCTTAATACTTCCCTCTGGTGTTTTGATCAAACCCATAATACTACGAAGCGTTGTGCTCTTTCCAACACCATTTCTTCCAATTAAACTTACGATTTTTCCTTTCGGAACTTCCATAGATAATTTTCGCAAAATTCTGCTTTCTCCATAACAAGCATCTACATTTGATAATGTAAGCATTAAGATTCACCTCCTCTTCCAAGATATACAGACTGAACTGTTTTATCTGCTAAAACAGTATTAATGTCGCCTTCCATTAAAACTTTTCCTTCATGAAGAACTGTTACTTTGTCTGCGATCTGTTTGACAAAATCCATATCATGTTCAATAACAATAATTGTACAATCTTTTTTTATTTGTTTTAAAATTTCTCCTGTTCGAAATGTTTCTGGTTTTCCCATTCCTGCTGCCGGCTCATCTAACATAATAATTTCTAGCTTCTGCACAATCTGCATCGCAATTTCAAGCCATTGTTTTTTTCCATGAGCCAGTGCCCCAGCCCTTGTATTTATATCTTCTAAAAGTCCAACTTTTTCAAGGACTTCATGGATACTGTCTATTTCTTCTTTTGTTGGTTTTCGAAAAATGCTATCAAAAATCCCTTTATGCCCTTTCAAAGAAAGAATCATATTTTCTTCAACCGTTAAATTAACAAAAACTGAAGGAACCTGAAACTTTCTTCCGACACCTGCCTGTACAATTTTATATTCTTTCATTCCGGTAAGACGCATTTCTTTATCTTCTTTCGGATAATAAAGAACATTTCCTTTTGTTGGCTTTGTTTTTGCACAAATAATATCAAGAAGCGTTGTTTTTCCAGCACCATTTGGACCAAGAAAGAAATGAATGCTATTTCTTTTTACATTTGCTGTTACATCAGTCAATGCATAAAATCCATCAAAGCATACCGAAATATTTTTTATTTCTAATACATTTTCTTTCATAATTTCACGCTAAGAATTCTGTCTTAGCTCCCTCCTCTCTGCCTTTTTTCTCCTTCCAGAAGCAAAAAGATGATCTCTAACGATTCCTATAATTCCACCTTTGAAGAAGATAATCGTAATACAGAAAATTGCTCCTATCAAATACTGCCATACTTCTACAAGTCCTCCGGAACTTAATTTATATTCGCACATATTAATTAAAAATGCTCCTATCACAGCACCAATAATCGTTCCTCTTCCACCGACTGCAACCCAAATCACCATAGTAATCGAATATGCTATCGTCATCTGATTTGGTGTAATGCTTCCATTAAAGTTTACAAAGATTGCTCCTGCAATTCCTGCTAAAATCGCAGATAATACATAAATAAATGTTTTGTAACGACTCACTTGATATCCAGAAAAATAAGTTCTATTTTCTCCATCACGAATCGCAATTAAAAGCTTTCCAAATTTGCGTCCTGTTAAAAATTTTGCTCCTGCATAAACAAGAATTAGTAAAATCAATGCACTATAAAATAAAATCTGAAGATTTCCAAAATTCATGGAACCTTTAATACTTCCAAATACAGACTGAATATCTGTAATTCCGACATTTCCGTTTGTATAAGGAGATAACGCAATAAAAATAGAATATGCTGCCCATGTCAGTGCCTGAGAGATAATAGAAAAATAAACACCCTTTACCCTATTTTTAAAAATAAAATATCCTATAACTCCTGCCAAAATTCCCGGCACAAATAAAATCAAAAAAATGGATACCGGAAGGCTTAAAAATGGCTTCCATACAAGAGGAAGCTCTTTTAAACCTCCAATGTGCATAAAATCTGTAATACCTCCTCCAGTCCTTTGAAGTTTTAAATACATTGCCATGGCGTATCCTCCGAGAGCAAAGTATAACCCATGACCAAGACTTAGGATTCCTGTATATCCCCAAATCAAATCCAGTCCAATCGCTACAATGGCAAATGCCATACATTTTCCAATAAATAAAACCGTTGAACTTGCTTCAATCAACTCATACTGATACATGATAGGAACAAGTGCTAATAAGATGACAATTATCAGAAAGCAGATATTGCTTCCCTGTTTTTTTATTTTTTTCATAGAAGCCTCCTTTCCTTTTACTCATCCAAACTTCTGCTCTTGATGACAAATAAACCTTGCGGTCGTTTCTGAAGAAAAATAATTACAATTAATAAAACCAATGCCTTTGCAATCGTTGATGATGTATAATTTTCTGTAAAGATACTGGAAAATCCAATAATTCCAGAACCAAGAACCGTACCGGCAAGCTTTCCAACACCTCCAAGAACAACTGCCATAAAGGAATTAACAATATAACTTTGTCCAATGGTTGAATCAATAGATCCCAACAATGCAACGGAACATCCTGCAATACCCGCAAGTCCAGATCCTATGGCAAAGGTAATATTATCGACTTTTCTTGAATCAATTCCCATACACTGTGCCATCGGACGATTTTGCATAACGGCTCTCATTTTCTTTCCAAATCCTGACCGATAAATAACAAAGTACATACCTATGAGACAAAGAAGCACAAGAAAAATGATAAAAATACGATTATAAGAGAATGTACATCCTCCAATTTTTAATCCTCCCTGTAAAAAGGAAGGTGCTGTTACATTCACTCCTTGTGTCCCAAAAATACTTCTTGCAGCCTGCTGCAAAATCAAACTAATTCCCCAAGTAGCAAGAAGACTATCCATTTCTCTTCCATACAATCTTGAAATAACAAGTTTTTCAAGAATGCTTCCAAATAAAAAGGTAATTCCAAAAGCAATCGGAATTGCTGCAAAATAAAAAATCCATTGGATGCTTTCCGGCAAAAAGCCGGAAAACACATTTTGAACAACATAGGTTGTATAAGCTCCAATCATTACAAACTCTCCGTGTGCCATGTTAATCACACGCATCAGACCAAAAGTAATTGCAAGTCCAAGTGATGTCAAAAGAACAATGGAACTCAAACTCAACCCGTTAAATAATGTATTGATTAACTGTACCATTTGCAACACCTCGTTTCTTTTATTCTAATGGCTGAAGCTTTGCTTTCACTGCCCAGTCATAGGATTTTAAATATGGATCCGGTTTCACAGTTCCCTTTGTTTCATAGGTTGTATAAATTAAACCATCACCCTTGATCACACCAATGCGAACCGGTTTTGCAAGATGCTGATTATTTCCATCAATCGTTACTTTTCCTTCTGGTGCCTGGAAGGAGATCGTTCCTGTCTTAATCGCTTTTCTTACGTCATCAACATCAAAACTTCCTGCCTTTTCCACTGCTGCTTTCCATAGATATACTGCATCATAACCAGCTTCTACAGGATCAGAAGTTACACGATTTTTACCATACTTTTTCTTATACGCTGCAACAAATTTTTTGTTCTCTTTTGTATTCGTTGTCTCATAGTAATTCCATGAAACCATATGACCTTTTAGAATTTTGGCTCCGATCGTTTTTACCTCTTCCTCCGCAATAGAAAATGACATGGTCATATAATCTTTACTTGTATAATTTTTCTCTGCCATCTGCTTAAAGAACGATACATTTCCAGTTCCATTTAATGTATTAACAATAACATCTGGTTTCGCTTTTTCAATCTTTGCAATGACTGCAGCAAAATCTGTCTGATCCATATCGGCATATTCTTCTCCGACTACTTCCATACCAAGTGCTTTTGCCTGTGCTTTAATGATCATATTGGCTGTTCTTGGAAATACATAATCAGATCCAAGCAAAAACATTTTCTTATATCCCTTTTTCTTCAGATATTCGATTGCCGGTACGATCTGCTGATTTGGTGCGGCACCAGTATAAACAATGTTTTTAGAAGATTCCATTCCTTCATACTGTACTGGATACCATAACAGATTATTATAATCTTCAAATGCTGTCTTTACCGCCTTTCTTGAAGAAGAAGTCCAGCATCCAAACACGGTTGCCACTCCTTCACTATCAATCAACTTCTCTGCCTTTGTTGCAAAGGTAGAAGGTTCGGAAGCTCCATCTTCTTCTACATATTTAATTTTCTTTCCTAAAACGCCTCCACTTTTATTAATTTCATTGATAGCAAGAACTTCAGCATCTCGTACTGCCTCTTCACTAATCGCCATAGATCCAGTCAAAGAATGTAAAATTCCAACTTTTACAGTATCTCCTCCTCCGTTACTACTTCCTGTATCTTTTCTTTTTCCACACCCTGCAACACCAAATGCTAAGATAGCTGTCATTGCAAGAACAATTCCCTTCTTCCAGTACCCTTTCTTCATAACAATTCTCCTTTCAAAATAAAAAGCCATTACCGATTTTTCGATAACGACCTCTTTGCCATTGATTGATTCTTTCTATTTTTTTTGAAATTTTATGTTCAAATATTGTATGATCAGTTCCACACTCTGATCTCGTCCAATCCTCCCTGTATTTAATGTCATATCATATAAAATTGGATTCGTCCATTCGTCCCCACCGCTATAGTATTTATAATAATCACTCCGATAACGGTCTGTTTCTTGTATCATATGGTTTGCTTCCTCTTCTGTCACTGCCAGAAGATCCCGGATACTTGCCACACAATCTTTTCTTGGTGCCTCAATATAAACACTTACAACATTACTTTTTTGTCTCAAAATATGATTGGCGCATTTTCCAATAATGATACAGGATTGATTTTCGGCTAGATCTTCAATCACTTTCGTTTGTATACGAAATAGATTATCATCCGATGTAAATTGTTTTTCTGTTGGTCCAACAATATAATCTCTTCCTGCCATACGAGAACGCCGTCTGAAAATTGATTTTTTTCTTAATCGTTCGTCCACTTGATGAAAAAGATTTTCATTGATTCCACTATATTCCGATGCCATCGATAAGATTTTACTATCATAACACGGAATTCCAAGTTTTTTTGACAATTGTTTTCCTACATATTTTCCACCGCTTCCAAATCCCCTTGCGATGGTGATTACATAATTTTTCATCGTCGGTCTCTCCTTTCTGTCGTCTTGTTTGGATGGTTGTATCTTATCATGGCTTCTAAAAAGAGAACACCCAAAAAAACAGGAATTATCCTATAAAAAGCAGGAATTATCTGATTTTTTATGAATTTTGCCGGTATTGACTCGGTGTTTTTCCTGTATATTGTTTAAAAATCTTAGTAAAATAATCCGGAGAGGCATACCCAAGAATCTGACTGATTTCATAAGCTTTTAGGGATTCTTCCTTCATCAGTTTTTTGGCATATTCTATCTTCATCTGATTCATCATTTCTTTAAAAGATACATGAAAATGTGCTCTTGCAAGCTTTCCAAAATAATCTTTGCTGATTCCCATCTCTTTGGCACACTGTTCCATTGTTACATTTTCTTCTATATTTTCTGCGCAAAAAGTGCATACCTTTCTTATAAATTCATCCTTTTTGTCAAACATAAGCTTTTCCATAACAATATCTGAGAAATCAACAGATCCTTTTCTTTCTTTATCTATCTGGAAAACTTCCTTAACCCGAAGAAGCATTTCCTTAAGCTGCTGTCTTCTTACTGGTTTTACAAGGAAATCAAAAGCTCCAAATAAAATTCCCTGCCTGGCATATTCAAACTCATCATGAGAACTTACAAGAACCGTTACAAGTGGTATTTCCATTTCTTTGATCCGTTTTAATAAAGCAATTCCATCCATATCTGGCATACGAATATCTGTCAGAACCATATCAAACGACTGTTTTTCTATCTTTTCCAACGCCTCTTTTCCATTCTCTGCCGTTGCTGCAATGCGAAACCCACATTCTTCCCACTCTTTCATCTTTGTATACAAAAATCGCATATTTTCATCATCTTCCACAATCAAAACCTTATACATCATCTCTCACCTCATTTTTTATTTCTTTTATCAATACTTGTTTTGTTTGTTCCCATACATCCATAAGAACATCTAATTTAATCCTCTGCCCACCTTTTGCCTTTTGGTGCATTTTACACAATGTTATATAAAAAAGATTACAGTAGAGGCTTCCTGCGCTTCCCTTCATTTTGTGCAAGACACTTTCTACCGTTTCATCATCATTTTCCATCATAGCCTGACGGATTACATGAAACTGTTTTTCTTGACTCTTTAAAAACATTTCGATCAGTTCTTTATATGTCTGTCTGTCATCTCCCACAGTTTTTAATAATTCTTCCCCAAGAAAAATAGATGTATCTTCCTGCTCTAATACAAGTTCATGATTCAAAACATGAAGCAATTGGCCTGGACGCAATGGTTTCATGAGACAATAATCCATTCCCGCCTTTCTTGCTTTTTCTCTGGTTTCTCCTATTGCATCTGCCGTCAGTGCTACGATTGGAATCTTCTCATATCCGACAATTTTTCTTATATTTTCTGCCAATTCATATCCATTCATGTCTGGCATCCGAATATCAACCAGAATCAGATCATAAAGGGCCTCTCTTGCTTCTTTTATAGCATTCTTTCCACTGTCTGCCGTCTTTACTTCTAACCCTGCCTGAAACAAAATTTCCTTTTCCACTCTTAAATTCATAGTATCGTCATCAACAAGCAAAATTTTTTGTCCACAAAATTTTATTTCTTTTTTTTCATTTGAATGTTCAGTCTCCTTTTTTTTCTGCTCTGCTTTCTGAAAATTCATAGTAAAAGAAAAACAAGAACCTTGTCCTTCTTTTGATTTTACATGCAACGTATCTTTCCCATGATTGAATTCTTCAATCATTTTTTTCGTAATTGGAAGGCCAAGCCCAGTTCCACCAAATCTTCTTGTAATGGTTGTATCACTCTGTACAAAATCCTGAAAAATTTCCCCAATTCGATCTTTCGGAATTCCAATTCCTTGATCTGTTACAGAAAAAAATACACGATCATATTGTTCTTTCTTTTCCAATAAACATACTTTTAATGTAATCTTTCCATACTTTGAAAACTTAATTCCATTTCCAACAAGATTTAATAAGATCTGTTTTAGCCGAAACTCATCCCCGATCACAGTCTTTGGAAGCTTTTCATCAAATTCTATGGCCATCAAAAGTCCTTTTTCCTGTGCCGTCGGACGCATCATTTTTTCTACCTGCATTATCATATTTTTTATTTTCATAGGACGATATTCAAAAACCATCTGCCCAGACTCTATTTTCGAAAGATCTAAAACTTGATCAATCAATTTTAATAATCCTTGCGAAGAAAGATGCATAGAATGACAATAGTCTTTTTGTTTTGCTGTTAGTGGGCTTTTTTCTAATAAATATAAATAACCACTAATAGAATTTAATGGTGTACGAAATTCGTGACTCATTTTTGCTAAAAATTCTGTCTTCGCCTGACTGGCTTGCTTTGCTCTCTCACTTTCCTTTTGCAATCTTTCTGAAAGATGATTAAATTCTTTTCCAAGATAACGCATTTCATAAACACCAGATGGAAGCACTCGAATCTGTTTCTCTTTTTTACTAGCCATTGCCTTTGTATATTCACGAACTGGTCTGACATATAGCTTTGCAATAAGTACAATCCATGCTCCAATAATCACCGGAAGCAGACAGAGACTTCCTGTTTGCACTTTCAAAGCCATGGCTCTTCCTGATCCCTTTTTTCTTACTTCTGTATCCATTCTTTCATTAATACTTTTTTGAAATGCATGAATTGGGATCATAATTGATTGTTTTGCTTCTTCATAAGCATCATCATATAAAAGAGCAATCGCCTGTTTTTCTTTTTGCGATTTTGTCATTTTTTTATAGGCAGCTGGAAGAATCACATGTTCAACTCTCTCTTTATACTTTTTCTTCTTTGCATTATGATTAATCGTTACCCCAGAAACATCCATCTTCATTTTCATCGCCAATTCTTCCGTTTTTATCAACTCATCTGAATTTTTTTTTGCTTTCTTTAAAAGCGTTTCCTCGCGACTATAAAGACCTCCCTTTTCTAACTTTTCCAGCGCATCATCTCTTGCACGCACTTCACACACTTCTTCCCAATAATTATAGAAATGTCCTGAATCACCGGTGATCACATACTGCCTTGCCTCACTCGTCAAATAATCTGATGCATCTTCAAGCTGTTCTCCAAGTTTTGTCCAATCATATCTCTTTTTCTGTGCCTTAGCCTCCTCTTCTACACATTGATTAACATAATAACAACTAATCAGTGGAATAATGAAAACCACACAAAAGAGAAAACAGGCACTTCCCATAATCATCTGATTGGTTAACCCTTTCTTTTTTAGTTTCAATAGAACCTCTCCCTTCTATTTGTATAAAAAAAGAAGACAAAGAGCCTTTTTTGACCTCTTTGTCCTCTTTTCGTCCTGTCGTTTTTTTATTACTTTTTATCCTTTACATACTGACTTTTCCAAAATTCTTCCGTCACTGGTTCCTCATAATGGAAAAGAATTCTTCCTTTATTTCCCTGTTCAGAAAAACGACTTTTATTTTCTTGTTTTCCAATCAAAAGTTCTATAACTTCTCCACAGCCAGATTTCTCTCCGCGATGGTCATAAAAATAGATACTATCTCCTTCTTTTAATTCTCCTCGAACAAACTCTACCTCCATTGATCCTTTTTGTTCTTTCATCTTCTCCATAAATTCAATATAAGTAAGGCTTCCTGCCTGCTGATGCAGCCTGTAAATTCTTTTCCTTGCTTCCTCATTTTCACGGGATGGCTCTTCCTTCTTTAAATATTCCCAAAATTTCATACGTCATTCTCCTTCCCGGTTTTTTATATAGTTTCTTTTACTTTATCACAATTTTGTCTTCCGGAAAAGAGCACATTTTACATTTTGTATGTTGACACATTCCATAAATTATGTTAGATTGTCATTAAATAAAAAAAGAAATACATTGAGAAGGAGTAGTAGAATATCCGAGGCATAAAGAGAGCTGCTGGTTGGTGTGAAGCAGTTGTTAAGTATATTTGAACTCGCCTTTGAGTAGCATGCTGAACTTATAGTAGGCAGTGCCGGTTTCCAACCGTTATATTGGAGAGATATCGGTCTCTTAAGACCCGTATCGGAAATGAGTGCACATAATATTTATGTGAATTAGAGTGGTACCACGGAATGATCTTCGTCTCTATCCTTGCAAAAGGACTAGATTCGGAGTTTTTTTATTTATCGATTATAAGAAAGGAGGTTCATATTCATGATGAACCCAAACAAATATCAAAGACAATATTTTATGCCACCAGAAACTTCTCTTGACTGGACAAAAAAAGAGTACATCACAAAAGCTCCTACATGGTGCAGTGTCGATCTTCGTGATGGAAACCAGGCACTAATCATTCCAATGAGTCTGGATGAAAAAGTTGAATTTTTCAAATATCTTGTCCAGGTTGGTTTTAAAGAAATCGAAGTCGGTTTCCCTGCAGCTTCAGAAACAGAATATGATTTCTTACGTACATTGATCGAAAAAGATCTGATTCCTGACGATGTTACAATTCAGGTTCTAACCCAGGCTAGAGAACATATTATCAAAAAAACATTTGAAGCATTGAAAGGGGCAAAAAAAGCAATTGTTCATGTATACAATTCTACTTCTGTTGCTCAAAGAGAACAGGTATTTAAAAAATCAAAAGAAGAGATCATGAAAATTGCTACAGACGGTGCTAAATTATTAAAACGTCTAGCTGATGAAACAGAAGGAAACTTCTTATTTGAATATTCTCCAGAAAGTTTTACTGGAACAGAAATTGACTATGCACTGGATGTATGTAATGCTGTTCTTGATGTGTGGCAGCCACGTCCTGATTGGAAAGTTATCATCAACCTTCCAGTTACCGTACAGCTATCCCTGCCTCATGTTTACGCTAGCCAGATCGAATATATGAGCAAACATATGAAATATCGTGAAAATGTTGTATTATCTATTCATCCTCATAATGACCGCGGATGTGGAGTTGCAGATACCGAGCTTGCTCTTCTTGCCGGTGCAGACCGTGTCGAAGGAACCTTATTTGGTAATGGAGAACGTACTGGAAATGTAGATATCGTTACTCTAGCATTAAATATGTATACACATGGTGTTGATCCAAAACTTGACTTCTCCAATTTGCCAGAATTATCCAAGGCATTTGAACGTTTGACACGTATGTCTATTTATGAACGTCAGCCTTACTCTGGAAAACTAGTATTTGCGGCTTTCTCCGGATCTCATCAAGATGCCATTGCAAAAGGAATGCATTGGAGAGATGAAAAGCATCCAGAACACTGGAATATTCCTTATCTTCCAATTGATCCGAAAGACATTGGACGTGAATATGAAAGTGATGTAATCCGTATTAACAGCCAATCTGGAAAAGGTGGCATCAGCTACGTTCTGGAAGAAAACTTTGGTTTCCATATTCCTGGAAAAATGCGTGAAGATGTCGGTTATATGATTAAAGACGTCTCTGATAAACGTCATCAGGAATTAGTTCCTAGAGATATTTTGAAAGTATTTAAAAATGTCTATGTCAATGTTGATTCTCCTTACAAATTAAAGGAAGTTCACTTTGTACAAAAAGATGGTGGTATTGAAACAGAAATTTCTCTAGATAAAGCAGGTATTCCAAAAGTTTATCACGGAAAGGGAAATGGACGTTTGGACGCTGTCAGCAATGCATTGAAACGTCATAGTGATATGAATTATTCTATCGTTACCTATCAAGAACATGCGTTAAATGTTGGTTCTAACTCACAAGCATGTGCTTACGTAGCTATTCAGGAACCAAACGGAACCATCACATGGGGAGCTGGTATCCATGAAGATATTATTACAGCCTCTGTTCTTGCATTAATTAGCGCTGTAAATCGTCTAGATAGTAAAAATTAAATTTAAAGCTTTTTGTTTTTATAAAATATGAAAAAGGAGGCGTTGTTCTTGCAACAGCCTCCTTTTCTTATTCAAATATTTTAATTTTTCCATCAATTTCAGCAAAATAGCAAAAATTTTCTTTGACAATTTCTATTTTTGCACTCGTTGCTTCTATCAACTGTTTTTCTGTTTGTGTAACCAAATCTGATGAAACAATCAAGTCAAAGGTAACAACATCTGTATAATCTGTCCCAAGAACTGGTATCTCATTTGACGCAATCAAATACTGGATCTTTCCAACAGTTGTATAATCACATTGAATTTTAATTCTCTGCCCAAGACATTTTATAATTACCTGACTGTTTTTGATTCCTTCCTGCGTACTCTTTGTATAAGCACGAATCAGTCCTCCTGTTCCAAGCAATGTTCCTCCAAAATATCGAGTAACAACAATAACCGTATCAAATAATTGTTCTCCCTGAATCACTTCAAGCATCGGCTTTCCTGCAGTTCCACTCGGTTCTCCATCATCACTGCAACGAAGGTTTGGCTGCTTTGTCCCAACACTATAAGCCCAGCAATTGTGCCTAGCATCCCAATAGCTTTTTTTAATCTTTTCTATAAATGCCATTGCTTCTTCCTCATTTTCTACATGGGCTGTATGAGCGATAAATCTTGATTTTTTTTCTGAAATTTCACCTTCTCCACCTTCGTAGATTGTTTTATAAGCTTGTATCATCCTCTTCTTCCTCCATTACCATAAGCATATCGACAGACTCTGCCAGGGAAACCGGCGTCACCTGATAGCAAATCAGAGCTCTAACAATTCGTTCCACATAAGCCATGGAATGCGAGACTTTTTCAATTTCATCCCACTCTATCACATCACTGTTTTCTTTTTGTTTCTCAATTCCTATTCCATAAACATTCTGCTCCTGATCTTCCATTAAATAATAGGATACTACATTTTCCTGTACATTGTCATCTAAAAATCGATTTTTCCCTTTTAACTGTCTTGTTTTCATAGATTTTTTCTCCTTATAAAATTGCATTTCTCCCTCTGGCACTTTGTTTACTTGCACATCGTTATCTGATATAATGACACCCAGGAGGTTTTTTATGAAATATACCAAGCACAATGTATGGAAAAAGAAAGAAACACTTTCATCTGAACAAATTCGCAAACATTCCAGAATCTCTCTTTTTTTATTTAAATATATTTTGATTATTTCCATCGCCGTCCTTGTTGCCGGCCTTGGTCTTTCGGTCGGATTTGTGCGTGGTGTTTTAAAAACAACACCGCAGATCTCAAAAGAATCCGTCCACTCAAAAGGTTATATTACAACCATTTATGACAATAAAGGAAAGAAGATCAAAACGCTTTCCAATCATGATTCCAATCGGATCTATGTTCCGTTATCTGAAATTCCAAAATGCCTTCAGCACGCCTTTATTTCTATCGAAGACGAACGCTTTTATACACATAATGGAATTGATCTTTATGGAATCGTCCGTGCAGCTTTTCTCGGTATGAAAAATAATAATTTAAACCAGGGAGGAAGCACTCTGACACAACAACTGATTAAAAATAATGTTTTGGGCATTCAGCCTGAAAAAACGACTGTTGAAAAAATTGAACGTAAGATTAAGGAACAATCGATGGCTCTTGAATTAGAAGACATCGCCTCCAAAAAATATATTTTGGAAGAATATTTAAACACGATTAATCTTGGGGAAGGAACCCTCGGCGTGCAGACTGCATCGCAGAAATATTTTAACAAAAGTGTTTCTGACCTTACTTTGTCAGAATGTGCGGTTCTTGCAAGTATTCCAAAGAACCCGACACGTTATAACCCGATCACTCATCCGGACAATAATGCTGCCAGAAGGCTTCAAGTATTAAAAAATATGCTGGAACAACATTATATCACAAAATCTGAATATCAAAAAGCGGTTAGTGACGATGTTTATGCAAGAATTCAAAAAAATGCGGATAAACCATCCAATGAAAATAATCCAAACTCTTATTTTGAAGACGCACTCATCCTTCAGATCGTACATGATCTGAAAAGCCAGCTTGGATATGATGCAACCAAAGCTTATAATGCAATTTACAGTGGAGGTCTTAAAATTTATTCCACACAAGATAGCGAAATTCAAAAAATTGCAGACCATGTAACAAGTGACCCAAAAAACTATCCTTCCCGTACCAAAGTGTCTTTAACTTATACGCTAACGGTAAAAAATACAAATGGAAATGATGTTACTTACACAGAAAACAATGTATTATCTTATATGAAAAGACACCATCTTGGAAATAGCTTGATTTTTTCAAGTGCAAAAAAGGCAAAATCCGTTGCTGAAAAATTTCGGGATCATATCCGGTCCTCTGGTTCCACCGTTGTTGGAGAATTTCTCTCTACAACGATACAACCTCAGGTATCAATGACAATTATGAATCAATCAACTGGAAATGTAGAAGCTCTTGTCGGTGGACGTGGCACAAGAACTTCTGGATTAAGTATAAACCGAGCAACTAGCACCCAACGCCAACCAGGTTCTGTATTTAACGTGCTATCTGCCTTTCTTCCAGCACTTGACAATGGAAAAACACTTGCAACCGTTTATAATGATGCTCCATATAAATATTTAGACACCAATCGTATCGTAAAAAACAATAATGAAAGATATCATGGTTATTCTACGATAAGAGAAGGCATTACAAATTCCATAAATGTCGTTTCTGCAAAGGCAATCGCAGATATAACACCAAAAAAATCCTACCAATATCTTTTAAATCTCGGTTTTACTTCTCTTGTAGAAAATCAGATAACAGATAATGGTACAACTTTCACTGATGTCCGCCAGTCATTGGCACTTGGAAATCTTACTTATGGTGTCTCCAATCTGGAACTTACCAACGCTTATGCGTCGATTGCTAATGGCGGAGAATATCATAAATCTTCTCTTTATACAAAAGTTGTCGATCAAAATGGCAATGTATTGTTAAGCCGTTCTTCTGCTGGAAAACAAGTTATGAAACCTTCCACCGCATTTCTTTTAACAGATGCTATGCAGGAAGGTATAAAAGAAGAGACAAAGGCAAAACTTTCTTCCAAAATGGCAGTTGCCGGTAAAGCCGGAACAACACAAAATCAGTATGATCACTGGTTTAGCGGATATACACCATATCATACGGCTTCTGTTTGGATGGGATATGACAAAGATAGCCGTTTTGATTCTAAAAATCCGGAACAAAATATTTGGAGTAAAGTTATGAATCAAATTATAAAGGAAAAAAAGGAAACTAACGTTAATTTCAACCGACCTTCAGGTATTATTAAAGCCAAAATTTGCAAGAAATCTGGTAAATTGGCTATTCCAGGTGTGTGTGACCACGATCAGCGCGGTGATATGACAACAGAAGAATACTTTGCAAAAGGAACCATTCCTTCTCAAACATGTGATATTCATATAGCTATAAATATATGCAAAGATTCCGGACTTCCTGCATCTGGTAACTGTCCGAAATCAAAGATTGAGAAAAAAGTTTATCTCATCCGCCAAAATCATAACAAAGGACGCACGGATGATACACCATATCTTTTGCCATCAAACTTTGCCAACCGTATATGTAATAAACATTAAAAAACAACCATTTTGCATCGGTTTCTTATGATAATAAATTACACATAAAACAGTACTCCATAAATGGTGATGAGTCATTTGTGGAGTACTAATTGCTGTTGCCTTCTGGTTGCATTTTTATTATAAATAATAATTTTCTTATTGTTTCATTTTAGGTTGAAAAATCAACGATGCTAGATAGGAAAAAATAAGTGCTGCTGAAGTTCCAACTGCCGCAGCCGTGAATCCTCCTTCAAATAAACCAAGAAAACCATGCTGATCAACGGCTTCTTTCATTCCCTTCCAAAGACTGAACCCAAACCCAGACAATGGTACGGTCGCACCACATCCAGCAAATGCCTCAATTTTTTCATAAATTCCAAGCGCACCAAGCAAAACTCCAGAAATCACAAGCAATACCATAATACGTCCAGGCTGCAATTTGGTATGATCCATAAAAATTTGTACGATTACACAGATCAATCCTCCAACAAAGAACGCTTTGACATATTCCATTATGCTTCCTCTCTTTCTAGTAGCACTGCATGTGCAATACCACATACACTTTCACCCTCATTAAAACTTGTCTTTGACATCAGTGCCCCGGTTGGTACAAATAAAATCTTCTTCCAATATCCACTAATCAGCCGGCGCATTAACATAGAAGCAAGAACAACTGCACTACATGCACATCCTGATCCTCCAGAATGTGTATCTTGTGTTTCATTTTCATAAATTTCTAATCCGCAATCTCCATGTACCTCAGAAATATCATAGCCATTTTCTTTTAAAAGTCGAATCAGAATATCTTTTCCAACTTCTCCCAGATCTCCTGTATAAATCGCATCATAATCCTTTGGTTCTTTCCCATAATCTTGAAAATGTTGATAAATTACCTGCGCTGCTGCCGGTGCCATACATGCTCCCATATTCATAGGATCTTTCATTCCATAATCAACAATTTTTCCAGTCGTAATTCCGGTAATTTTTACTGGTCCTTTCTCTCTTGACACAATAAACGCACCAGAACCTGTCACCGTCCAAGTTGCAGATTGTGGTCTTTGATTTCCATATTCTAATGGAAACCGAAATTGTTTTTCTGCACTTCCAATATGACTGGAAGCTGTTGCTAGCGCATGTGTGGCATACCCTGCTGCAACCATCATAGAAGCTAAAGATAAAGATTCCCCTGCAGTTGAACACGCTCCAAACAAACCAAATAGTGGGATTTCAAGCTCTTTTAATCCATAAGAAGTCGCCGTATTTTGTTCTAATAAATCTCCTGCAAACGCATAACGAATCTCTTCTTTTGCAAGTCCAGCTTTTTTTATCGCCAACATTGCTGCTTGTCTCATAAAATGTCCTTCTGCCATTTCCCATGTTTCTTCTCCAAAGAAAGGATCTTCTATCACCTCATCAAATAGATCACCAAGCGGTCCCTCTCCTTCTTTTTGGGCAACAATTGAAGACCATCCAAGCAAATAAGGAGCTTTTTCAAATACAATACTGCTTTTTCCTCTCATCTGACTCATCCGATCCACCCCCATTGTGTTCCAAGAAAATAACAGATACCAGCAAGAAAAGCTGAAAAAATGCCATACAAAATTACTGGTCCCGCAATCGTAAAAATTTTAACACCGATTCCGAATACCTGTCCTTCCTTCTGATATTCAATCGCTGGAGAAGCTACAGAATTTGCAAATCCCGTAATTGGAACCAAGCCTCCAGCACCTCCAAATTTTGTAATTTTCCCATACAGATTAAATCCTGTAAGAATCACACTAAGCAAAACAAGCTCTATTGTTACATATAAAAGTGCGTCTTTTTTACTAATATCGAATACTTTCATCATTGTCTGTTTTATCATTTCTCCAAGCAGACAAAACGCACCTCCAACGAAAAATGCTCGAATACAATTTAACAAACTGTTATGCTTTGGTGTCATCTCTTCCACCATCTGTGAATATTCCTGTTTGGTTGGTTCATGTCTCATTTTTCCACTCCTTTCTTATCGAATGATATAAAACTGAAGATAACATCCAAACATTTTCCCAAGGGCAATGGCATAAATAATATAAGGAATCCCATCTCTTAATACAAATCTTCGTGAAAATATTGGAAGACTTTTTAACATCTCTGCCAATGCTCCAATCAAGCATCCTACAAAAATGCCGCCAAATAATCCAAAAAGGATTAACATTCCTTTTCCAAATGGAAGATGCCACCGATATAAAAAAACAACCGTTCCAAGAACTCCTCCAAGTGCAATACAATTTTCATAAGTTCTTGCATAACGAATAGTTTTTGTAAGACCTGCAAGCCTTGGAATCACCCCCACCATACTTAAAAATGCAAGGAAACTTCCTGCAATTAATCCTCCGGATGCAAGTCCATAAAAAACTAAAATGATTTTACGAATCCACATCTTCTTCCTCCTTCTTACGATCTGCATCAATAATTAACGTATCATTGACATCCCTCTCATAAAGTCTCATCTGGACTTCAAATGGCGTAGGATCATCATTTAATTTTATTTTTCCTGCATGATTAAAGAATATGATAATACCCATAGCAAGACCTACCGTATAAGAAAAGTGCAAAAGATTTGGTCCTTTCGCAGTTTCTCCCATAATTAACTCATACATATTGTGAAAAAGATCATCAATTCCAACGTCTGTATTATAAGTCATAATAGAAAATCCTGCCCCTAAAAAGGCAACCAATGAAACAAATACAAGTTTTATCCAATGAATCCATCTTTTTTCTTCTTTCCTTTCTTTATAGTAGATCATAAAATCTTCCGGTCCCATATTAACCACTTCTATTGTTTTATCAACTTCTTTTATTATTTCCACAACTTTTAAAATAGAAATTACTTTTCTTTGATTTCCCTTTTGTGGAAAACAATAAAAATTCATTTTTTTCATTTTATAAGCCAAATCTGGATCACTACAATATAAAGAAAGAATATCTTCTATTTTTACATCTCTATGATTCAGACAAACACTATCCTCTGCCTTTATATAAACTGTTTTCATCTTCATCACCTCTTTCTTATTATCTGTAATTTTTTCTATTTCATTCATAAGTTGCAAGAAGCGGTTGAAAATGTTATGATTTGATAGATAAGACTAGGAGGTTCTTAATATGGAAGATAACCAGCTGACTTTATATAAGTTAATGATTTTATATTTAATCAAAAAGGTAGATTTCCCACTAAGCAACTCCCAGATTTGTGAATTTATCATTGATAAAGGATATACAAACTATTTCAATGTACAACGAGCATTTCATGAATTAGAAGAAGAAGAAATGCTTCGTACGAAAACAATCCGTAATATGAGTCATTATTATCTGACGGAAATTGGAGATGAAGCAATTGAAATGTTCAGCTATCAGATTTCAGATTCTATCAAGAAAGACATTGCACAGTTTCTTGATGAAAAAGAATATGAATTGCGAAAAGAGACAGATCTGGAAGCCGATTTTTTCCCTGCAAAGCGTGGAGAATATACTGTACATTTAAAAATCAAAGAAAAAGACACCCTGCTTCTTGAATTAAATTTAAATGTTGTTTCAAGAGAACAGGCTGTCCATATTTGTGATCATTGGAATGATAAACATTCAGATGTTTATTCATCCCTGATTCAACAATTATTATTCTGATTTTTCTTCGTCCTGAGCTTCTATGTTCAGGACTTTTTCTTCAATAAAATCCCAAATTTCTTCTCTTCCCTGTTTGGATAATGCAGAAAATGGAAAAACAGGGGTTTCCTTATCCATCTGAAGTTCTGTACGAATTTCCTTGATATGTTTTTGTACTTGACTTCTTTTTAATTTATCAAGCTTTGTTGCAATAATCACCGGATGATATCCATTATGTAAGATCCAATCATACATGAGTACATCATTTTTCGATGGTTTATGACGAATATCAATTAGGAGGAATACAAGTTTTAACTGTTTTGAAGACTGAAGATAATTTTCAATCATCTGTCCCCATTTCTCCTTCACTGACTGTGTCACCTTTGCATATCCATACCCTGGAAGATCTACATAATAAAGTTCTTGATTAATATTATAATAATTGATGGTCTGAGTTTTTCCAGGTTTAGCTGAAATTCTTGCATAAGATTTCCGGTTCATTAATGCATTGATCAAGGAAGACTTTCCTACGTTAGACTTCCCGGCAAAGGCCACCTCCGGAAGCTTATTCTCCGGAAGGCGGCTGGTAATTCCGCATACGGTTTCTAAATCAACACTTTTTATAATCATAGTTATTTCTCCTTATCTGAAACCTTATTTTACGGTACCTGCCTTTATTTGTCAACGGATACATGATGAATCTGTTTTGTATTCTGAGTAATTGGCAGAATATGATAACCTTCTTTTTTCAATGTTGTAATCAAGGAATCTAATCCTTTTACCGTATGAATGGTCTCATGGAGATCATGCATAAGAACAATACTTGTCTTCTGTCTCCGAACATCTTTTAAAATATTTTCATTTAATTTTTCAGAACTTGCCTGAAAATCAAGTGCATCTCCGCTTAATGCATTCCAATCATAATAAAGCCATCCTTGTCTGTTCACATAACGGATGAATGGCCGGATGTCTCCAGCACATGTATTGCTGCTCCCACCAGGAAAGCGAAACATCACTGGTTTTGTTCCTGTAACCTCATATAAATAATTTTGAAGTTTTTTCATATCCTTCCCAAAAGCACCGACGGAAGAATAAATCTGGTCATAATTATGGCTGTAAGAATGCATCGCAAGTGTATGGCCTTCCAGCACAATCCTTTGATACATTTTTTTCGCTGTTTCTGTTTCTTTCCCAATGACAAAAAAAGTAGCCTTTACATGATGTTTTTTTAAAATATCAAGAATCTCGCCAGTATGATCTGATGGTCCATCATCAAATGTCAGATATACCTTTTTACTATTTGCTAAATTACTTGCAAGAAGTCCTCCCTCCCCTTCCTGTTGTCCTGCAATATGCATGAGATCTACATGATCTTGTGCCATCTGCCATGCAAAGCATGCCATCAAAAGAAACATGCATACAAATCCTGTGATTTTTCGTCCCATTGTTTTCCCTCATTTCTTTCTTAAGATCACAGAATTAGCATATACGAAAAACAAAAAAAGATACCGGAAAATTCCGGTACCTTTTCTTCATTTATAAAAATTGTAAAAATTATACTTCGAAGATCAGATCTCCATAGCTTGGCATTGGCCAATCTTCTTTTGCAACTAACATTTCCAGTTTGTCTGCTGGTTCACGAACTGCATTCATATCTGCAAAAATTGTATCATGATAGCAACGTGCCTGTGCTTCACTTTCCAGACTCTGTGCTTTTGGTACATCGGCTTCCAGAGTTGCAATTGCTGCAAACATATCATTTAAGTTTGCTGTAATATCTTTCAGCAGAGTTTCCTGTACAGAACTATCAATGCCAACGGCTTTTAATTCAGCAACGCCATTTGCCAGTTTTCTCTGATACTTCATAACGGCTGGTACGATCTGTTTCTTAGCAATATCAAGTGTAGCTAATGCTTCAATATTGATTGTCTGAGAATACTGTTCAAACAGAACTTCTACACGAGATTCCAATTCTTCTTTTGTAAATACACCAAATTTTTCGAACATTTCGATAGATTTCTTTGTTGTCAAAGTTGGGATCGCATCTACCATGCTGTGAAGATTTGGAAGTCCTCTTCTTTCTGCTTCTGCTACCCATTCATCAGAATATCCATTACCATTGAAGATAACTCTCTGATGTTCTGTTAATAATTCTTTTGTCAATTCATGAGCTGCCATTTCAACAGCTTTCTTTCCACCTTCTACTTTTTCCAATTTATCACAAATATCTGAGAATATATCTGCAACGATTGTATTTAATACAACGTTTGGATCTGAGATAGACTGTGTAGAACCAACCATACGGAATTCAAATTTATTTCCTGTAAATGCAAATGGTGATGTACGGTTACGATCTGTTGCATCTTTTTCAAAGTCAGGAAGAGAATGTACACCAGATGCTAATTTATCTCCATGTTTCGATTCTGTTGCTTCTCCTCTTGTTACTAACTGTTTTACAACATCTTCTAACTGATCTCCAAGGAAGATGGAAATGATTGCAGGAGGTGCTTCGTTAGCTCCTAATCTGTGGTCATTTCCTGGAGTAGAAGCAGACATACGAAGTAAATCTGCATGTTTATCAACAGCTGCAATAATTGCTGCCAGGATCAGTAAGAACTGCTGGTTTTCATGAGGAGTTTTTCCTGGGTCTAACAGGTTCTTTCCTTCATTTGTCACCATAGACCAGTTGTTATGTTTTCCAGAACCATTGATTCCTGCAAATGGTTTCTCATGAAGCAGGCATTTTAATCCATGACGTCTTGCAACACGTCTCATTGTTTCCATTAATAACTGGTTGTGGTCTGTTGCTACGTTATTAGAATTATAAATTGGTGCTAATTCATGCTGTGCAGGTGCTACTTCATTATGTTCTGTCTTTGCACTAATTCCAAGTTTCCATGCTTCGATATTTAAATCTTTCATGAATCCTTCGATTCTTGGTTTGATAATACCAAAGTAATGGTCATCCATTTCCTGTCCTTTTGGAGGCATTGCCCCAAATAAAGTACGTCCTGTAAAAATTAAGTCTTTTCTCTGTTTATATTTTTCTTCATCAACAAGGAAATATTCCTGTTCTGGTCCAACAGATGTACTGACACGTTTTACATTTTTATTACCTAAAACATTTAATAATCTTGTTGCCTGAATATCCAGTGCCTGCATAGAACGAAGAAGTGGTGTCTTCTTATCCAATGCTTCTCCTTTATAAGAGCAGAAAGCTGTTGGGATACATAAAATGCAAGAATCTTTTGTCTCTTTAATGAATGCAGGTGATGTACAATCCCAAGCAGTATATCCACGAGCTTCAAATGTTGCTCTTAATCCACCTGATGGGAATGAAGACGCATCAGGTTCTCCCTTGATCAGTTCTTTTCCGGAGAATTCCAGAAGAACTTTTCCATCATCTGTTGGGTTGATAAATGCGTCATGCTTTTCAGCAGTTACACCTGTTAATGGCTGGAACCAGTGTGTGAAATGAGTTGCACCTTTTTCAATAGCCCATTCTTTCATTTCATTTGCAACAACGTCAGCAATTGCAGGATTTAATTCTGTTCCTTCTTCGATTGTTTTCTTCAGATCTTTGTAAACAGCTTTTGGCAGACGAGCTTTCATAACACTGTCATTAAACACATGAGATCCAAAAATTTCTGATACATTAATTTTTTCCTTCATAGAGTTCTTCCTTTCTTCTCTTACATTTGAAGTATTATAATCTATCTATTTTTTTCCCGTTATAGAAAAAAAGGGACGACAAACAATATGAAACTAATTGTTTGACGCCCTTGTCAGTAACTTCATTGGTTATAGGATACAATGATTTTTTTTTAAAATCAAGCCTTTTTTTGTATTTTATGTAGTACTTTTCGCAT
Organism: Anaerostipes sp. MSJ-23; assembly: GCF_018918155.1. Taxonomy (GTDB): domain Bacteria; phylum Bacillota; class Clostridia; order Lachnospirales; family Lachnospiraceae; genus Anaerostipes. The sequence goes on along the minus strand of NZ_JAHLPY010000011.1, from coordinate 28,523 downwards.
TTTTTTATGTTTTTTCTCTTATTTTTTGTGTTTTTTGGACGTTTTGGGCGTATTTTTTTATTTTTTTAAGGGAAAATATTTTTTCTTATTTGCGCATTTCATACAACAAGGCATTGACAATTGCTGCTGCAACATTACTTCCGCCTTTTCTTCCTCGTGCCACAATAGATGGACATCCAGATTTAATAATTAATTCCTTTGATTCCACAACATTGACGAATCCAACTGGAACTGCAATGATGCCTATCGGATGAACTTTTTCTTCTTGCATCAATTCATAAAGGCGAACGAGTGCCGTTGGCGCATTTCCAATAGCAAAAATGACAGGCTTTGAAAGTCTAGATGCTTTTTCCATGCTGGCAACAGCTCTTGTTGTTTTATTTCTTTTTGCTTCAATGGCAACATCTTCATCACTCATAAAACATAACACTTCCCCACCATACTTCGAAAGTTCGCGTTTATTAATCCCAGATCTTGCCATCTGTGTATCTGTGACAATACATGCTCCATCTCTAAGTGCATTCTGTAAAGATTTTACCACGTCATCAGAAAAATACAAGTGATCAACATAATCAAAATCTGCAGTTGTATGAATCACTCTTTTAATAACCGGTGCCTCAATAGGGTCTAATATGCGATCTCCAAGTTCTTGTGTAATGATTTCAAAACTTCTTTGTTCAATCTCTGCCGGAAGTACTTTTTCCAGCGAAACCTTGCATCTTTTCATGTTTTTTCCTTTCTTAAAACTCAATTCCCTTTCTCGCCGCAATTCCACGATCATAAGGATGTTTTTGTTTTTTTACTTCAGATATATAATCGGAAAGATCCATTAAATCTTTGGATGGATTTCTTCCAGTCAATACAATTTCTATCTGATCCTTATATGCAGCGAGAAATTTTCTCAATACTTTTTGATCCAGTAACTTCTGATTACAAGCATGAAGAACTTCATCTAATACAATTAACGTTTCTTTTTCTGAATTTTTTGCAATCTCTTCTGCCTTTTGCAACATTTTTTTATATTGTTCTTTCATCTGTTGTTTTTGTTCCTGCGTCATATTTTTCGTAAATCCAAAAAAAACATCTGAATAAACAACATGAATCCCATCAATTTTTGATAACATTGGAATTTCTGCAGAAGTTCCATCCTTCATAAATTGAAAAAACCATACTGAAAAACCAGCTCCTGCTGCACGTAGGCAAAGTCCTACTCCCGCTGTTGTCTTTCCTTTTCCATCCCCATGATAAATTTCAAGCATGACTTCCACCTTTCTCCAAAATCCGGTAAACTTCTTTCATATCAAGATGGCTGCGAATACCATCTGCCAAAAGATCATACTGCTGATTGTGATACTCTTCCAGTGTAAGATCTGAAATTTCCTTAGGATCCAATCCTTTCTTCTGAAATAAAAATTTCAAAAATGCTTTGCGAAACTCTTCTTCATCAAAAACACCGTGGAGATAAGTTCCTATCACGTTTTCCTTCCAATATCCATCTTTTTTTCCCTTAAAAACTGCAAATGCCTGATGCTCTTGCGTAAAAATGGATCGTCCCATATGAATTTCATATCCTTTAATTTTTTTCCCAGAGAGAATAGCAAGACTTCCCAGTGCATCTAATGTAATCCCTTCGATTTGCGTTCTTGTCTTTTCCGGCTCAAAGATTGTATTCATCGGGATTAATCCAAGTCCACGAATACTTCCGTTTCCCTCAATTCCGTTTACATCCGTAATCTTCTCCCCTAGCATCTGATATCCACCACAAATTCCAAACAAAAGACTTCCTTTAGATACAAGCCTTAAAATAGTTCCTTCCAAACCGCTTTCACGTAACCACAAAAGATCCTTCATTGTATTTTTTGTTCCTGGAAGAATGATAACATCTGGGTTTCCAAGCTCTGATTTTTTATTTACATATCGAACAGAGATATTTTTTTCCATAGAAAGTGCTTGCATATCTGTAAAATTAGAAATCTTTGGAAACCTTATAACTGCAATATCAATAGCTTTTGTACATACTTTTTGTGAAAGTTCTTCTGCCAAAGAATCTTCTTCCTCAATGTCAACATTTAGGTAAGGAATCACCCCAACGACCTTCTTCTTACAAAGATTATGAAGCATAGAAAGTCCCGGCTTTAAAATTTCTTCATCTCCACGAAATTTATTAATAATAAGCCCTTTAATTCTTTCTTTTTCACTCACATTTAATAATTCAACCGTTCCATAAAGCTGTGCAAACACACCTCCCCGATCAATATCCCCAACAAGAAGTACTGGTGCATCTGCAATGGCCGCCATTCCCATATTTACAATATCATCCTGTTTTAGATTAATTTCCGCTGGACTTCCTGCTCCTTCTATCACAATAATATCATACTCCGATGCCAACTGTTCATAAGCTTTTTTGATTACCGGAATATAATCTTTTTTCTTTTTAAAGTAATCCATGGCACGCATATTTCCTTGGACTTTTCCATTAACAATTACCTGAGATCCCATATCTGTTGTCGGCTTTAATAAAATTGGATTCATTTTTACCGAAGGTTCCACACCACACGCCTGCGCCTGAACAACTTGTGCTCTTCCCATCTCAAGTCCTTCTTTCGTAATAAAAGAATTTAATGCCATATTTTGAGACTTAAATGGTGCCACTTTATATCCATCCTGTGCAAAAATTCGACAAAGTCCCGCTACAATCAAACTTTTCCCTGCATTAGACATTGTCCCCTGAATCATAATCGATTTTGCTTTTTTTTGCTTCATTGTCATTTCCTTTCTAAATCCCTCCACGCTCTTATTAAGGCCTGATTTTCTTCTCTTTCCCGCACGGCAATCCGAAAAAAACCTCTGCAAAGATTATGATAATTATCACAAGAACGAATTAAGATTTTTTTCTCAAGAAGCCTTTCCTTTAAATCCTTTCTAGCTTTAAAGAAAATATAATTTACCGATGGTTCATAAATTTTTTCTGCAAGGCCTTTTTGCATCTCTCTCATCAAATATTGTGTTTCTCTCTCAATTAGCTGCCTTGTCATCAAAAGATATGCATCATCTTTCAATGCTTCAACGCCTGCCATTTGCGCTGGTATTGATGTATTCCATGGCTGAATTACTCGCTGTATTTTTTCTCGAAGTTTTCCATTCGAACTTATTCCGTATCCAAGACGTAATCCTGCCATTCCATAAATTTTTGTAAATGCCCGTAGAATCATTAAATGTGGAAAATCACAAATCGAAGAAAGCATAGAATAAGATGCTTCCTCTTTAAGAAATGGAAGAAAACATTCATCAAGACAAAACCATACCTTCATTTCTTCACAACGTTTTGCTATTTTTTCTAATAGTTGTCTGGAAATTAATTGACCCGTCGGATTATTAGGATTGCATAAAAAAACAAGATCGATATCTTCCGTAATCTTTTTTATAAAAGTTTCTTCTAATGAAAAATTGTTTTCTTCCTTTAAATTCCAAAACTGCATTTCTCCATTACAAGAACAAACTGCTTCTTCATATTCCTGAAAACATGGAGAGACAGTAAGTACCTTTTGAGGCTGAATTGCCTGACAAAGTCCATAAATCAATTCCGCGGCTCCATTCCCGACCAAAATTTGTTCTTTTAAAAGCTGTTTTTTATTCGCAATTTCTTCTCTTAAAGCATCTGCCTGACTATCTGGATAACATTTTGCAAGAGAAATCCCTTTAACCGCTGCTTTCACACTTTTTTGCGGCATTCCAAAAGGATTCGTATTTACAGAAAAATCATATAAAACATCATTTCTGTAAATATCTCCTCCATGTTGATAACTTTCTTCCATCTGAATCCTCCTTTATTTCACCATCCACAATCCTATGATCAAAATACCTACAATAAATACAAGAATTTCCGTTACATACATTAAAGAGCATGCTCGCCTGATATCTTCTGTTTCTATTGGACGAAGGTCATCTCCAAGAAATTCTTTCTTATATAACTTTCCAAAATAACAGGCATCCCCTGCTAGACGAATTGATAAAGCACCTGCACAAACTGCCTCTGTCTGGGCTGCATTAGGACTAGCATGTTTTTTTCGATCTCTCTTATAAATTTTCCATGCCCCCTTAACATTCAGGTGTAAAAGAAAAGAAGCAAAAATCATAAATAATCCGGAAATTCTTGCCGGAATATAATTTACAAAATCATCCAGTCTAGCTGCCACCCGTCCAAAATAAAGATAACGTTCATTTTTATATCCAATCATTGAGTCCATTGTATTTACAGTCTTATAAAGGCACGCTCCCATCGGTCCAAAAAGAAGCATGTAAAATAATGGTGCGATGACTCCATCTGATGTATTTTCTGCTACCGTCTCAACAGCTGCTTTTGTAATTCCTTTCTGATCAAGAACCGAGGTATCACGACCAACAATCATAGAAACTGCCTTTCTTGACTTTTCAAGATCTCCTTCTTTTAATGCATCATAAACTTTCATACTTTCTTTCTGAAGAGATCTTGCCGCCAACATCTGCCAACAAAAAATACATTCCACTGCCATTTGAATTGCTGGATGAATTTTTCCACAAATCCACAAGATTCCTCCAAAGACAAAGAAGGAAAAAAGCAATACAAGCAAAACAAGAATTCCTCCACACCATATTTTTTTCGTGCGATCTTCTTCTTTCTGATCAGATATGTGAAAGAAAGTCCGAAGTCCTTTTTCTATCCACACGATGCATTGCCCAATTCCTTGAACTGGATGCCAAAGCCAATGTGGATCTCCAATTATCCAATCTAACAAACATCCCACACATATGACAACGATTTTATTCAATGCCATGCCCTCCTGTCTCAATCTTATGAATGGATGTTAGGCAAATCTTATCTTGTTTCTGGCAAACGTCCATTTCCAATCCTTCTCCATTTCCAATCTGCCAACCATAATAGTCCTGATGAGGATCTGAAAACGCATCCAAGATTGCCATAATCGTTCCACCATGTACAACCATTGCTATTTTTTCCTTTTCTTTTAACCCCATTAAAATTTTCTCGAAGGCCATACAGCATCTTTTTTGAAACTGTACTCTTGTCTCCCCACCAGGAAAACCACTCATTCCCATCGTATCAATAAATTTTTGATAATCTTTATTTCCATTCAATTCTTTATAATTTTGATATTCAAACGCCCCAAAATCACACTCTCGAAAATCAGGCACAAACAAAGGAGCTTTTCCCGGATAGAGAATTTTTGCAGTTTCAACACAACGTTTCATTGGACTTACATAAAGAATATCTATCTGTGGCAATTTCTTTTTTTGAAGCCGTGATCGCTCGCTTTTAAGAATATCTTCATCTGTACAACCAACATAACGTCCCTCAACATTTCCTTTTGTTTTTCCATGACGGATCATGATAAGTTTCATTTAATTTTCTCCCCAATTCCACAAAGAACACGAATTACGGTTTGAGCCTGTCCGGCAAGATAACAACTGACTCTTCCAGAACATTCCCTAAAGTCCCTTTCCTCTTTTTCTATCGGAACAAGACCACATCCAAGTTCATCACTGATCACAATATCCGGTTTTTCTTCTTCTAAAAATCTTTTTACTTCTTCCATCGGATCCAAACCTTTTTTTAATTGTTCCTCTACCCTTTTATGATAATGATCAATAATTTTTTTCTCTCCTCCAAACTGCTTTGTTGCATAGGAGTATTTTCCCTGTCCAGCTCCTCCTGTAATAAATATCATTTTTCTATCCTTTCTTATCTACTTTGCAACCGCCAAAATCGCAAGTATAAAAATCTCACACAATTGTAAAAAATATCCAGCAATATCTCCTGTAATACCACCAAAAACCTTGTAAGCCATCTTTCTATAGTAAAAAAGGCAACCCAATCCTACTAAAATACAAAGTCCACCTCGTACAAAGTCAAAAGCTAGCATTCCAATGGCTGTACAAATTCCTTCTATTATAAGAATCCACTTTACATTTTTTGATGCTGCATCTGAAGTCGTTGCCGCCATTCCATCATGTTTTGCTTTTAAAAAAGTCTTGATAGACCATCCACTTAAAATCCTTGAATATATAAATCCTGCTGCAACAAGAAAAATGGTATGCTGATTTATCTCACTAACAAGACCAAACGAAAGCAACAAATAGACACATCCATAAATTGCTGCAAATGCACCCATATGTGGATCTTTTAAAATGCGAAGTTTTTCTTCCTTTGGTTGATAAGAACTTTTTGCATCAATGGTGTCAAGAAAACCATCCATATGAATTCCTCCATTTAATAACACCGGAAGTACTGTTAAAATAGCTGAAATTGCTATTTTCCCAAATCCAATCCATCGTAGAATTTCATATCCAAATACAAAGATGACACCAATGACAAGCCCAACAAATGGAAAAAAGCAAAGACTATAGTGCATACTTTTCTTATCCCATTCAATCTGCGGCATTGGAATTTTAGAATACGTTGAAAATGCAATGATCATGGATTTTAACATTTCTCTTCTCCTTTCAAAAAAACAGGAATCGAACAAACCACTTCCACTGTTGCCGTACTCATCTTTGCAAGTTTCTGATTGATTTGCCCAAGGATTGTAACATAAGAACGCATTTCTAAATCCTTCGGCATTCCATCCGCAAATATCTCATTGGTTACGATGACAACACATCCGACGTTTTCCTCTACCTTTTTTATGTAAGATATAATGATATCTTCTAAATCTTCATAACATTTTCCTGGATAACGTTTGGTTACCCCACCGTCCAAATACATCTCATTTGCAAGAAGATTCGACATACATTCCATCAAAACAACATCTCTCCTACCAAATGAAATATCATCTTTGCATATATAAGGCTCTATCGTCTCAAATCCTTTTTCCTTTCGCATTTGTCTATGTCGTTCAATTCTCTGTTTACATTCTTCATCATACGGATACATAAAAGCTGCGTACAAAAGCTTCCCATCCCCAAATATTTCTCTATGTTTTTTTACTGCAAGATTTTCTGCATATTCTGATTTTCCACTGGCACTTCCACCGGTGATAAGATATAGCATCCTTTCTATTCCTTTCTATGAATGAAATCTTTTATATTCTTCAATGTTATATTCTTCAAAAGTCCCCATATTTTTATAAACATTCATTGCCATGTCAAGCAAAGGAAACAATGTTATGGCTCCACTTCCTTCTCCAAGGCTCATATCTGCATGGACAATCGCACGAAGGCCAAGTTCTTTTAAAATCAACGGTGCAAGACCTTCTTTAGATACATGAGAAGCAATCATGATTTCTACCGTTCCTGGATCGATCTTTGCTGCTGCCAGTGCTGCGGCGGCTGAAATCGCTCCATCAAGAATCACCGGTATTCTCTGTCTTTTTGCTTCAAGAAATATACCAGTCATTGCCACAATTTCATAACCTCCAGCTTCTATAAGAATTTCCTCTGGTGTATTATTTTTGTTTTTCTTTACCCGGTCTACGATCTTTTTTACAACAATTCTTTTTCTTTCCAATGATTGATCTGACAATCCAGCTCCTCGTCCAGTTACTTTCTCAATAGGCTCTGAAAGGAAAAGAGATGTAAGCGCACTAGATGGAGTTGTATTTCCAATTCCCATCTCTCCTATTGAAAGAACCTGATAACCATTCTCCTTTAATTCCCTCACTAGCTCCCTTCCAGTTTCTATGGCACGCTCATATTGTTTTCTTGTCATAGCCGCTTCTATTGCAATATTTCTGGTTCCTCTTGCAATTTTTCGATCAATAACTGCATGTTGCACAAGATTTTTTTCCGGATAAGCCGCAGTATCCATTCCAACATCAATCGTATAAATATCAACATTGGCACTTTCAGCCATATAATTTACCGTAGAGCATCCTTTTGCAAAATTTTCAGCTACAATCTTTGTAACTTCACTTCCCGTCTGAGTAACTCCCTCGTCTACGACCCTATGATCCGCACATAAAATAAGCAAAGCTCTTTTTTGAAGGTTCCAGGGTTTTGAATCGCCTGAAATTTTACATAACTGGATAACCAATTTTTCCAACTGACCAAGACTATCAATTGGTTTTGCTATCGCATCCCAATGCTTTCTTGCAAGCCTTTGTGCTTGAAATCTTTTGCATGCCTGAAGAAAAGAATGTATCATTTCTGGATGACTATAATAATAAAGATGCGGAAAACCAGCTGCCACAAATGGCGTATGAATCATACAATCATAAGAAATTTTTCCCGTTGGTTTTTTTGCCACAAAATCTTCTCCATTCTTTGTACAATCCCAGTAATGAAATTCATGTCCACGAATGATCTGACCACGTTCGCCAAGAATCCCTGGCGTCTTTATTTCAAGCTGCACATAACCAAATCGTTTAAGTTTTGACGTTTTAAACCCTTCTCCATCAAAAACTCCTGTCATTTCTCCATAACTTCCATGGCTGCCTTCTAAGCTTTTTTGTAAATATAAAAAGCCTCCACATTCGGCAAGACACGGCATTTTGTCTTTTAAAAGTCTTTGGATCTGCATACGCATCTTCTTATTTTTTTCCAACTCTTTTACATAGTTTTCCGGATAACCTCCACCAAACAAAATTCCATCAATATCATCTGGCAAAGATTCATCATGCAGAGGAGAAAAAGTAACAATCTGAGCTCCCATCTCACAAAGCAATTCCAAATTCTCTTTATAATAGAAGGAAAAGGCTTCATCCATTGCAACCGCCAGCTTTACTTTTCCATGAATTTTTGGAAGTTGTGGTCTCTTTCCCTCGCATTTTTGTGCCTGTGCAGCAATTTCCATGATTGCTTCAAGATCGACACTTTCTTCCATCTGAATTGCAATCTGTTCTGCCCATCGATGAAATTCCTTCATTTCTTCCGGAGTAATTAATCCTAAATGTCTTGATGGAACATAAAGATCTTTCATATCCGGTAAATATCCAACAACTTTTACCTGACATTCTTTTTCAATCAGTTCCTTTAACCGTCCATAATAACCAGCAGATACACGATTTAAAAGCACTCCCTGAATATTACTATCTTTCCGATATTTTATCATTCCTTGAATCACCGCTGCCAAAGAAACACTAGCTCCATGTCCATCCACTACTAAAATAACCGGCGTTTTTGTAATTTGAGCGATTTCATAAGTACTTGCCTTTTCAGACTGCCCTCCAAGACCATCATAATATCCCATGACCCCTTCCATCAAAGTAATATCCGCATTCTCCATCTTTCTTACAAGAAGATAACGAATCGTCTCCCCTTCTGTAAAAAATGAATCAAGGTTACCAGAATCAATTCCAAGAACCTTCCGATGAAACATCGGATCAATATAATCTGGTCCACATTTTATGCAAGCAGGAATCTTATTTTTTCGTTTCAGTGCTTCAATCATTCCACAAACGACCATCGTCTTGCCACTTCCACTTTTAGGCGCTGTAAATAATACTCTTGCCATATGATTACTCATCTTCTTTTCCTCCAAAACTTGCAATCCAAACTGGATTCTGTGCTTTCATCAAATGATATTTTCCCATCGTTTCTGCTCTTGATACTTGAATCTGAATGATTTCCATCGTTTCATACTCTGGAAATTTTTTTTGCAGTATTTCAAGTTGTTTCAATGTTTCAAGTGTAACCGATGTTATACAAAACCGTGTATCCTTATTTTTTTCTCGGATTTTTTCTATGATTGCCATCATCTTGCCTCCGGTTCCTCCTAAAAATGCATGCGTTGGTCGTGGCAAGATATCTATTTGTTCAGAAGCTTCTCCTTCTATAATTTTAAAGTTAGAAACGCCAAATTTCTTTTTATTTTTATGCAGCAAATGGATGGCTTCTTCCTTCTTCTCAATTCCATAAACCATTCCATCTTTACATTTTTGGGCCGCTTCAATAGATACTGATCCGGTTCCGGCTCCAACATCATAAAGTATGGAATCTTTCCTTAAATGTAATTTCGATAATAAAATCGTACGCACTTCTTCTTTTGTCATTGGAACTTTTCCACGAATAAAAGAAGTATCTTTTTTTCCGAACCCTTTTACCTCTTTTTGTACTCTCGGATTTTCAAATAAAACTATAGAAAGCGGATCATATTTTATAGAAAGAAAATCTTTTGGATTTCCTCTCGTTACATTTTCTTCTGGATAAGAAATTTTTTCTCCAAGGACAACATTTACATCCGTCATTTTACACGCAATTAATTGCTCACATGTATCTTTTACTGTATTCTCACTTCCAAGCAAACTGCATACATAACGATGTTCCTGAATCAAAGACAATAAATTTTGATGTTTTCCATGACAACTTGTCAAAAAAACTTCACTCCACGGAATTCCAAGCTCATTTAAAAATGCAACCGGGGATGCAATTCCAGAAATCATATGCACATTTGCATCTGGAAATAATTCTTTCATCCCTCTTGCTCCAGAATAAAACCCAAGATCACCAGAATAAACAATCGATATTTTTTGATATTCTGGATGATCGTTTAAAATATCAAAAATATCTTCTTTCTTATAGCAATTATATTTGGGCTTTTTCGTATCTTCTTCCCATATTTGAAGAACTCTTCCGGCACCGATGACAGCATCACTATTTTCCAATGCCTCTTTTGCTAAAATTGTCATCATTTTAGGATTTCCAGGCCCCATTCCTATCAGATAAATCTGGCGTTTTTTTAAATCATCGAGCCATTTTTCATCAATAGCGAGATTATATCTTTTTTTTACCCATTCAATTGCTTCCAAAACATCCATTGCTTCTTTTGTTTCTTTTTCCTGTCTCCCTATTACAACAACTCCAACGCCGGCACGTATTGCGGCTGCACATTTTTCTTCATAACCTCCAGTGCGCCCAGAATTTTTTGTTACAAGCCAAGAAGCTTTTGTTTCCTTTAACATCCAATAATTGAAATCTTCACCAAAAGGTCCCTGCATCGCAATCACATGTTTTCCATGAAATCCAAGACTTTCACATTTTTGTAAGACCTCAATTCCAGGTAAAACTCTCGCAATACACCGTTCTTCATAATTTGGAATTTGTGTATAAGCTTCTAAATCACGACTACCCGTTGTAATCAAAATATTTCCTTCCTGTTTTTTTAAAAACTTAATGGCTTGTCTAAGATCCTTTTTATAATAAATTCCCTGTTCTTTTTCCTGATGAGCTCCTTCTTCTCTGAAAATACGAACATACAAAATTCCAGCTTCTTTACAAGCTTCTTTAATATTTTTTGTTACATCTTGAGCATAAGGGTGTGTTGCATCCAAACAACAGCCTGATGTATGACTTAAAAGAAAATCTCTCATTTCCTGCACATCCATACGTCCGGTATGAATGTTAATGTTTTTACATTTTGGAAGAAGAGATGCCCCATAAGATGTTGCAACACATACGAACAGTTCAAGAGAGGTATCCCCAAATGCCTCCGCAAGAATTCTTCCTTCTGTTGTACCTCCAAAAACTGTAATTGCCGCCATTTTCGTCTCCTTTCTTACTTATAATTGATAACCTCTTGGCGTTACCATCTGATTTTTGATCTGTTTTGTTTGACTATTTCCGATAAATACCGTTGTAAACATATCAACGGTTGTATCTTTCAACTCACCAAGAGAAAGAATTTTTGCCTCTTTTCCTTCTCTTCCAATATTTTTTACATATCCGCAAACTAATGACTCTGGCTGATATTTTAAAATAATTTCACAGGCTTTTTTTAAATAATCTTTTCTTTTCCGACTAGATGGATTATAAAGACAGATAATAAGATCTGCCATTGCTGCACAAGCGAGACGTTTTTCAATTTTTTCCCATGGTGTCATCAAATCACTCAAACTGATTACTGCAAAATCATGTCCAATAGGTGCTCCTAAAACTGCGGCTCCTGATAATGCAGCTGTAACACCCGCGATCACCTGAATTTCAATATTAGGATATTCTTTCCCCATCTCAATCAAAAGTGCTGCCATTCCATAGACACCGGCATCTCCACTGCATACAACGGATGTTGTTTTTCCACTTTGTGCAGACTGCAATGCCAATTTACAACGTTCTTTTTCCTGTTTCATTCCAGTCATTATATACTCTTTTTCTTTAAAATAAGGACGTATTAGATCCACATATACGGTATAACCGGCAATTACCTCGCTTTCTTTTAATGCCTGCTTGGCTTCCATTGTCATCGCCTCTACTTTTCCAGGTCCAATCCCTACAATATATAATAATGAACTCAAAATTTTATCCTCACTTTCTTCTTTGCCAGTGCTACCGTTACACCATCCTTTTTCTTCTTTCCGCAAATCAATTCTCCCCCACAGGCTACTGCACTCCTCTCACATACATTGTCCGTTCCAGTAACTTTTTTAACAAAAGCCGATGAATGAAAATGCCCTGGGACTTTTTGTAATTGTTCTGAAGAAAAACAACAAAGCTTCTTCCTATATTTTTGACACCAAGATACAAGCCCTGGCTCTTCTTTCTTTAAATCAATCGTCGCTATCAAATCCAATGCCTTTATACAAATTCCTTCCTCTTTAAACGTCTCATAAATGGCGCAATCGATTTTTTCATAAGAGATTCCTTTTCTGCATCCGACACCAGCAATTACAGCCGCTGGAACAAGCCATAATATATTTTCTTCCCCATATTCTTTCAAAAAATCTTTTGATGGTGGATCCAAAGAAATCCACACAATCATAAAAACATCCTCTTTTAGAAAACTTTGCTTTTCTTTTTCTGATTTTATAGTACAAACTTCTATCTGACGCGGGACTTCTCCTTCAATATAAAAATTAGAGAAGATCTTTACCTCTTTTCCATCTAAAAGACCCGCTGACATCTTTTTTGCTTTGTTCCAGTCAGATAAAACTAAATGGTTTTTTCTTGCAAAGTCATCCACCGAAAATAAATGCTCTCGATCCGTTGCCGTCGTGATTACTGCAAGACTTCCTGTCATCTTACCGATCCTCTTTGCAAGTTCATTAGCCCCACCTGCATGCCCGGATAATAAAGGAATAATAAAAGTTCCTGTCTCATCCATTGTAAGAACTGCCGGATCTTTCGATTTATGTAAAATCCATGGTGCAACCATTCGAACAGCAATTCCAGTGGCACAGAAAAAAATCATGGCATCTGCCCAGAAAAAAGCTTCTTTTACATTTTTTGAAAGACTTTCTGGAATCGATTGTTTCGGCATAGATTTACACTTTACAACTGTCCAAAATTGTGTCATTGGATCCTGCCTCATCCATAAATTTTTCACTTTTATCATCTGTTCATAGCCCTTTTTACTACAGGCTGCCATCCATATTTTCATTTTTGAATTCCTTTCCGGTATTCTGTTGTAAATGATGGATCATATAATTTTGATTTTTCATAAAAATCCCCAAGGATATTTCCAATGATAATCAAAGCCGTTTTTGTAATTTCTTCTTCCTCCATCACAAACGGAAGACGATCTAAAGTAGTTACAATTTTTCTTTCTTCTGGCCATGTTGCTTTGTACACAATTGCGGCCGGCGTCTGCTTATCATAACCTCCACGGATTAAGTCCTCTCTCACTTTATGCGCTAATGAAGAAGACAAAAACAAAACCATCGTAGACTGATGAACCGCAAAGGAAGTCAAAGATTCCCTTTGAGGAACCGGCGTCCTTCCCTGTGCTCTTGTAATAATCAAGCTTTGAGAAACCTCTGGTAATGTATATTCAATTTCGAGTGCCGCTGCTGCACCAGAAAATGAACTCACTCCTGGACAAATATCAAATGGAATTTTTTTCTCTCTCAATGCATCCATCTGTTCTCGAATTGCACCATAAAGAGATGGGTCGCCCGTATGAAGCCGAACCACAGATTGGTTTTCCTCTTCTGACACTTCCATAACTCCAAGGACTTCATCCAATGTCATATAAGCACTATTATAAATTTCACACCCTTCTTTTGTGTCCTGAAGAAGGTCAGGATTTACCAATGATCCCGCATAGATCACAACATCTGCTTGAGTTAAAAGCCGATATCCACGTAATGTGATTAAATCTTTTGCTCCTGGTCCTGCTCCTACAAAATGAATCATCTTTTTTGTTCCTCCCTGATTTGACTTATTAATTTTTTTCCATCTCCTACTTCTCCAAGGAATCCAAAATTTTCCGAAAATAAAAGGACCCCAAATTCCATATCTTCCCCCATACGATGTTTTAATACTTTCGTAATTTCTTGGCAAATACTTTTCATCACGTCTTCCCTAAGTCCCCATACTTCCAATTTTTCCAGCATCTTTTCTGTCGTAATACAATCTGCAAGCTCCTCTGCCATCCATCGTGTCCCTCCTGAAAAAATGGTATGTGTAATAAAAATTTCTTTTCTTCCATCTGCTACTTTAGAATGTGTATTCATAATTCCTGCTGCAAGCTTGCAGAGTTTTCCAATATTTCCAACTAAGAGGAAACGCTTCATCCCATAAGAAACTGCAAGATCAATAGTCTCTCCAATATAATTGCTGCACTTCACACTATCTTCCAAATTTAACCCACAATATTTTGCTGCATAACTTTGCCCATAATTTCCAGGTGTGACAAGAAGACTTTTTTCTCCTTGACGACTTAACTGCCGTATTTGCGTTTCGATCGTATCCACAATCGCTTTTTCACTCATTGGCTCAATAATCCCACTGGTTCCAAGAATTGAAATTCCCCCTTCAATTCCAAGTTTCGGATTAAATGTTTTTTTTGCTAAGCGCTCCCCTTCTGGAACGATCACCGTTATATGCAGCCTTCCCTCATAGGATGCCATTTTTCTTACTTCTTCCACCGCTTGAAAAATCATACTCCTTGGAACTTTATTAATCGCTGCGTATCCAATATTTTGTTCCAATCCTTCTCTTGTAACCCGACCAACACCAATTCCACCATCCAATGATAACAATGGATAAACAGAATCATAAAAAACATAGTTCGATTTATATTTTTCAAAAACCTTACGTACGCAAACATGGATTTTTGTATGATTTGTCACATCCGGATCATCTCCACTATCTTTTTCTACAAAAAATTGTGCAGCATTTATTTCCGTTTTTTCTTCATAAACCGGTATGGATAGTATAACCTGCTTAGGAGTATGCACACGAACTTCTTTTTTTACAATTCCAAAAAGAAGCCTTGTAGCAGCTGCACTCGCTGCAGCTGTTGCACATGTCCCTGTCGTAAAACCACATCTTAACTTTTTTTGATTTTTTCTTACATATGATTCCATACTTCTATCCTTAATCCGTCAAAAATTCTTCTTACACAGCAAAAAGGCAGACGATGTCTGCCTATTACTTTATTTCTGATCTTTTAAAATAACCGTTGTAAAATATCCCGCAGATTCATCCAGTTTCTGAATATCTTCACAAACTTTTTGATCTTTCATCCCACAATTCACAACAGCATATGCTTTTGCCTGCCCAGATGACTCAAGTTCCAGTAATTTTTTCTTTACTTCGCCAATCTTTCCGGCAGACTTCATTAACACTTTTGTTCCATCTTCTTTCGTGATCTCTTTCTCATCATAACATCCTGGAAGAATATGGATATTTTCATTTCTTGTTCCAAGAGAAAGTTCCAACGTCGCTGCCACCGCACAAAAAGATGGAACACCATTCACAATTTCTGCTTCATATCCATCCTTTCGCACATGAGCGTGAATCGTCATATAGCTACCATAAACCGTTGGATCTCCAAGATTTAAAAAGGCAATATTTTTTCCTTTATCCATAAAAGACTCTAAGAGGGCACTTCCTTTTTGATACGCACTCTCAAGTTTTTTCTCATCTGTCGTCATCGGAACCGGAATACAAACAATTTCTTTTTCCTCAATCAAAGGAACGGCACCCTTTGCAATCTGATAGGCCGTACAAGTTTCCTTTTTCCTTGATGGAATTCCGATGATTTCACATGATTCTATGATTTTTACCGCCTTCAGCGTCAAAAGTTGTGGATCTCCCGGTCCAACGCCGACACCATATAATTTTCCTGCCATATTGCTTCCCCTGTCTATCTATTTTGAAAGGTCACAAATTTTCCGGTATTTTTCAAGATAAATCTTACGAAACTGTGGATACTCTCCAAGTCCCTTGATATGAATTTCCACTTCATATCCGGCTTTTTTTAACATTGTCGCATAGGACTCTTCTTCATCTCCTGCCATATCATTTTTTGCGTGATCCCCTGCAACAACCATAAACGGATATAATATCACCTTTTTTTTCTGTTCCATTGCTTCTAAATGCTGCATAGCATCAGAAAGATCCGGTTTTGCTTCCACTGAAGCAATCCTTACATAAAAAAGGCCCGCTTTTTTTAATGCTTCATTCATCTGTGCATAACGAATATTGGCCGCATCTTCACTTCCATGCCCCATTAGAATATATTCATAGGAGTCTTCAAAAGAAAACATTTCTTTTAAGACAGGAACCAGTGACTGACAGTCTTCTTCTTTATCAAGAACCGGTGTTGTAACTTTAATATTTTTAAATTGATCCTTATAATGATCGATGATTCCAAGAATTTTCTGATACTCAATTCCAGGAATCATATGAGTGACAACAACAAAAAGATCTGTGACTTCTTTTTCCACTGCTTTTTGAAGTGCTTGATCAACCGTATCAATTTCTATTCCTTCCTTAGAGAGTTTATCAAGAATCATGCCACTTGTATAGGCTTCATCGATAAAATCTTCTTTTTTTTCCTGTACAATATCCTGATAAATTGCACGAAGGCTGTTTTGTCTCGCATCTGCATGGCTTGTTCCAAAGCTAACGACGATCGTCCCTGTCTTCATATTTTTTCCTTTCTACCATCTTTCCAAGCTGGAATGCAAGAATCCCAACCCCGATTCCAGTTTGAACACAAAACAGAAGACTTTCCACTTCCCCTGGAATTTCTCCATGTAATGCTTTTTCAAAAACTGGTGTAAACCATGGTTTATATCCTTTTCCCTGAATTTCTTCAATTTTCTGACTTCCCGCATCATCAGATCCTCCAAATTCTGCACCCTGAAGTGCAAACAGAGGAATAATAATAATAGCTGCTGCTGCAATCAAAAGCAAAATCATTGTCTTTACATTTTTCTTCTTCATTGTATTTCCTCCTTATTCTGCTTCTTTAAATCCGATTGCTCCAAGTTCTGGTTTTGCATAAGTTTCCAAAGCAATCATGATCATAACTGTTAAAATTCCTTCAAGAATGGCCAATGGAAGCTGTGTTGGAGCAAAGACTCCTAGAAACTGAACTGCTGATTTTGCAACTCCACCATGTGCACTTGGATATGCAAGTGCAAGCTGAATACTTGTTACACAATAAGTAAATAAATCTCCAATTGCAGCTGCAAGGAAAATACTTACTTTACGATTTACATTACACTTCTTTAATCCATGATAAATACCATAAGATACTAAAGGTCCTGCAATTGCCATAGAAAATGTATTCGCTCCAAGAGTTGTTAATCCACCATGAGCAAGTAAAATTGCCTGGAATAATAATACGATGATTCCAAGAATACTAACAATTCCTGGTCCAAATAAAATAGCTCCAAGTCCGGTTCCAGTCATATGAGAACAACTTCCGGTTACAGATGGAATTTTCAATGCAGATAGAACAAAAATAAATGCTCCCGCCATAGCAAGCATTGTCATTGATTTTCTGTTATTTTTTGTCATTTTTTGCATTCCAAAAAATCCCTTTACAAGAAACGGAATACAAATTACACCCCAGAGAATACAGTAAGAAGGTGGTAAATATCCTTCCATAATATGCATTGCATGAACATTTGGACAGACTGCAAAAGCAATCGCAAATGCCACACTCCACTGAAAAATTTTCTTTTGTTTCTTTGTCATTGTTAAAATCCTCCCTTTTTGACACAATGAGTTAGTTTCTTCTATTTATATATAAAAATCCTCTTGGATTTTTTTTGCTGCTTCTTTTGCTGTTTTGGGTGGATTAATTTCTTCTGGAACAATCTTTTGATCCACCAAAGCCTCCCATATTGTCATAATGGAAGGTTGCTTTAAATGCGCACGCTCTAAGACATCTTCTCTATGAAAAATTTCATCTGGTGTTCCATCTGCGATAATATCTCCATCACAAAACACAAGAATTCTTGTTGAAAAACGATAGGCAAATTCTACATCATGTGTTGCAATGATCAATGTCTTTCCATCCTCATGAATTCGATTTAAAACCTCTTCTACATTTTGTGCATTCACCGGATCTAATGCTGCCATTGGTTCGTCAAAAATCAAAACTTCCGGTTGCATAGCAAGAATATCCGCAATACTCACTCTTTTTTTCTCACCACCGCTTAAATAGTGCGGTGCACGATTTATAAAATCCCCAAGCTCCATATAGGCAACGGCATCCTCTACTCTTTTTTCCACCTCTTGCCTGGAAAGGCCCAAATTCATTGGTCCAAAAGAAATTTCTGCCTTTACATTTGATGCAATCATCTGGCTATCCGCATCCTGAAATACAAACCCTACTTTTTCATGAAGCTTTAAAAAATTCTTTTTTCCCATCTTTTCTCCGTGAAAAAAAATAGTTCCATCATCCGGCTGCAAAACTCCATTTAAATTCAAAAAAAATGTTGATTTTCCAGCTCCATTACAGCCCATAACCGCAATCTTTTCACCTTTTCGAATGCTAACATTTATTTTCTTTAATACCTGCTTTTCCTCATAAGAAAAAGACAGATCTTTTGTCTCTATTATCGTTTTTTCCATATTTTCATCCTAACATTGTTTAAAAATAATCACTAACACTACAAAAAAAACTAAACTTCCAACAACCTGCCACCATAAAACCGGATGTTCTTCTGTTAAAAATAATAATTCTCCATGATATCCTCTTGCCTCCATAGCATCTGCATATGCATTCGCTTTTTTCATCGATAGGAAAAATAAATTTCCACCCATCATAGCAAAACTTTTCATGGAAATTCGAAAATTTCGATATCCAAGTCTGGCTTTCGCTGCCGTCTGCATCTGTGCCGCTACATCAAACAGAAGGAAAATATATCGATAAATTAAATTCATCAAATCTGCAAGCATTACAGGCAGGTGTACTTTTTTAAGCACTACAATGATCTCATGTACTGGCGTTGAAAAAGAAAGCATATATAGTGTACTCATTCCGGCAAGTCCCTTAAAAAACACTCCAATGGCACGATCTACACTTGTTTTTGTAAAACATAAATAAAAAAAGTGAAACGATAGATTCCATGTACCAAGTGCGTGAAAAGAAACCTCACATGCAATCGCAAGAGCACTAATCACCAAAAAAACGAACGGTACCATCATATAACGTCGATAAATCTTCCATGGCGTCTTTCCACAAAAAAGTGTCAAACTACTCATAACCACAAGTGACACCAAGGAAATTGGCAAACGATTCAATCCTATGATAAAACATAGCGTAACCACACAGACAATGACTTTCCATTCTCTATTCCATGTATTCATTTTTGATTGATAAGCATAATAATCAATTTGCATTTTTTTCTCCTAAAATGAAAAAATCCCATTTGAACCATATCTTCGGTTACAAACGGGTATCAGAAAGAATCCTTCGAATATTTTATTACTTTTTCAAAGGATCTGTCTCTTAGTGTCCGTCGACCGCAGAACTAAAAGTTACGCATAAAAAGGCAGGTCTTCTGACTTCGCATCCACATGTTTCTCTGTCTTCCCATTTTTCAACAGTGACTACCCAAAGGCACAAAAAACACTCCGCTTACACAGCAACGGGATTGTCCAGGATTCTCACCTGATTCCCTATTATCCTGACCTATTTCTGTCAGGCACCTTCTTATGTTCAATTTTTCGCAACTTTCTCAGTATAGCATAGGAAAAAAAGAACTGCAAGACTCTTGTTAATAATTTGACAAGAATCCTGCAGTTTCTTCATTGATAAAATAACATCTGCTTTCCTTCCGGATTGATTCGATAATGTTTTCGATAAATCAACTTGGAAATTGGCACAAACGTATATCCTTGTTTCTTTAATTTACGGATGATCTGTGGCAATGCTTTTTTTGTACACTTTGTTCCAGTATGCATCAAAATGATTCCACCAGGCGCCAACTTTTTATGTTCACATACTTTTTTGATCAAGTCTTCTGGTTGTGGTTCTTGCCAATCAAGACTATCAATTGACCACTGAATACTATAGTACCCCATTTTTTCTGCATTTTTTATCACACGGCTGTCATAATCTCCATATGGAGGCCGAAATAAATCCATTGACATCCCAAGAAGTCCTTTTACTTTATCATCTGCTCCTCTGATTTCTTCCTGCTGCTCCTGATCAGAAAGCTTTGTCATATATTTATGACGATCTCCATGATTTCCAATATCATGTCCTGCTTTTGAAACACGTTTTACATCTTCTGGAAATCGACGAATCCAATCTCCACAAAAGAAAAAGGTGGCTACCACATCCTCCTTTTTCAAGATTTCAAGGATTTCTTTCATATCTTCGTTTCCCCAGGCAACATCAAAGGTAAGACTTAATACTTTTTTCTTTGTATCCACACAGTAAATCGGAAGCTTTCTTGCATCACTTTCACTCCAGACATATACATTGTTCTTCAAAAATTTCACAGAATTCTCCTGAATACGATTTGCCCGAAAAAAAACGCCAAATCCTAGAATAACCATTCCAAAAACCAGATATTTCCAAAAAACTTTCATTTCAGATTTCCCATCTTTTCCTCTAGTTTATGTCATATCAAATACAAACATTCCTACAATCAAAAAGAGCAATTCCTATCTAATTTAATGCTCCTTAGCAATTATACTGCGAAAAGATTTTAATCATCGTCTATCTATTTTTAATATTCTTCTTATTTTTATCTGATACTTTCATCTTTTATACACTGCAAAATTACGACCAACAAACACAGACTAACTTTCTTTCAATCCGTGTTTGTTGATATAGCACATTTTCTTTTTATTTTTTTATAACAAGAGTATCATACCCTTTTTGACGAAGCTCATTTTCCAATTTTACAGCTTCATCTAGCGTATCAAATTCTCCAAGCTGTACAGCATAATATGGTTCTTCATAAACAATATCCCCATCATATCCTTGTGCTAACGCTTCATTTAATGCATAGCGAGCATTTGAAAAATTGCTGTACAATCCAATCTGCACCCGATAGATTCCCCTCAGTGCCTGCTGTCCACTTCCAATTGTCTTCATAATTCCATCTGCAATCGCCTTTGCAATGTCCCCAAAACGTTCATCAAAAAGTTGATTATCCTGATCTGAATTGATAAAACCAGCCTCGATTAAAATTGCTGGTATATCGGTCCTTCGAAGAACCGCAAGATTTGGACGTTCCCTTACCCCAATATTTCGAAACCCAATATCTTCGAGATTTGCATTGATATTTCTTGCCATTTCGGCTTTTCTTCCACTGTCATCAAATACCAATGTTTCTACTCCATGATATTGATTCGCATTCGGACTTGCATTTCTATGGAAAGAAATAAAATAATCTGCCCCACTTTCATTTCCAATTCTTGCTTTTTGTGTCGGTGACTGATAAATATCACTCTGTCTTGTATAAGAAACTGGAATTCCGTTTTGTGAAAGAATCTCTCCTACTGCAAGTGCAAGACGGAGATTATCATCCTTTTCTTTTCTTCTATTATATTGTGCACCAGCGTCATATCCACCATGCCC
This sequence comes from Anaerostipes sp. MSJ-23, assembly GCF_018918155.1. Classification (GTDB taxonomy): domain Bacteria; phylum Bacillota; class Clostridia; order Lachnospirales; family Lachnospiraceae; genus Anaerostipes. The sequence continues at coordinate 6,817 of NZ_JAHLPY010000011.1, read as the reverse complement.
GGCATCTAAAATGACTCCTGCCATCGTAAACCTCACATCTATTTCTCTTCTGATAAGATATGCACTGTTTTAAGATTTGTGTACCAAATTATGGTACAATATAAAATGTAGGGAAAAAAATTTATACAAACAGGAGAAACTAAAGATTATGAATCATATCAAAGCAGTTATGTGTGATATTGACGGCACCCTTTTAAACGATCATGGCATCATTACTTTCAAAACAATCCAAGCAATCCAATCACTTCGAGACCACGGTATTTTATTTGGTATTTCCACCGGAAGAGATGTTCCTAGTATTAAACGCCTATTTCCCATCTGGGGCATCGATGGAATGGTCGATATGATCGTTGGAAGCAATGGTGGAGAAATTTATGATTATGCTTATGACCACTATGAGCAAAATTATCCTTTAGATGGCCGACTAATTCAAGATATTATCAAACACTTTCAAGATATGGATGTCAATTTTTGTATTCATGGAGATGGCGTCCTATACACCCCAAAGGAAGATAACTTAATAAAAGAGCTTTCTAAAACCGATCAACTTCCTTATAAAGTTATTGATTTTGATAAATTTTTAAGAAAACCACAGTTAAAACTTCTAATCGTATGCAATCCAAAAGTAATGCCCGAGGTCATTAAGCGTAGTAAGACTTTCCACAGTGAAAAGTTTAAATCTGCCTGTCTTCAGACAAGCAAATTGCTTTTTGAATATATGGATCCAAGAATTTCTAAAGCTTTTGGTCTAAAAAAAGTCATGGAACTTCATCATTTTTCGATGGATAATCTTTGCACATTTGGAGATGCTGATAATGATTATGATATGACATTACATGCTGGTGTTGGCGTTGTCATGGCAAACGGAAGTAAGAAGACAAAAAGTGTTGCTGATTATATCACCGAAGATAACAATCATGATGGGATTGCAAACTTTATTGAAAAACACTTATTATTAAGATAGATGAAAAAAGGTCGAATGTCCTCCTTAGAAATCATATATCTCTTTAGGAATTCGACCTTCTTTTTATTTTTTATAAAATACTAGAGTTGTTTTCCCTTTTCCTTTTCCATAAGTTAGTCTTAGTTTTTTCTTTTTATTTTTTCTTATAAACTGATATTTAATTTTTTGTGTCTTGTGCATCTTTCCCCATCCAACAGGAGGATCGAAATCTTCAGAATTTTTACATTTTAAAGTAAGTTCCTTTTTAGAATTGATGACCATCTTTCCTTCAATTCCTGGATTTCCAGCTTCTACATCATACATTATAAAGTTTCCATTCTTTTTAACGACTAATCTCAAATACCCAGAATATAAATTTTTATGTTCCAGTGGTGTCTTTTCACAGTTCCATTCTCCACAAAATGGCTGAATGCTCTTTTTCTTTGGCTGATTTTTTTCTTTACACCCAATCATTATGCCAAAACATAAAATTGTAACGAAGAAAATAACTCTTTTTTTCATTCTTTCTCTCCCTTCCTTCTCGATTTACCAACCTTTTTTATTATCTCAATCATAACATATCCAAAAAGAAAAGGATCCTCTTTTACAAAAAAGCAGAGAACAAAATTCCACAAAAGGCTCCGCAGCTATCAATGAATACATCAAAAACTTTTCCTTCTCGTCCAGGGACGAAAAGCTGATGGATCTCATCCGTAGATGCATAACCGGTACAAATCAATTGTGCAGTTAACATCGCCTTTTTTCGATTATCTATATCACAAGATACTGCCCGATAAGTAAAAAATCCGAGCACAGCATATTCTGTAAAATGTGCAGTTTTTCTTACAAATGTATGAACATTTTTCGCATGCATCATAAGATCAGCGGATGATTGAATCTGAAAAATTCCAATCCAGCCTAGAAATTTTGCTAATTCTTTTGCATAATGAATGCTCATGTTAGAGGAAGTTGTTCCATTTTTTGCAGAGAAAGAAAAAATAAGAACCATCAAAACGGCTGTTATCCCCCAGTATAACAGCCGTTTTGTATTTTTATGAAAGTTCTTCATACAAAGCCCCTATAGACGGTTTGCATACATTTTATCAAAGTAATTTGCATACTCCCCAGATAAAATGTTCTGCCACCAGTCTTTGTTATCTAAATACCATTGAATTGTCTGCGCAATTCCAGTATCAAAGTTATATTTTGGTTTCCATCCAAGTTCTGTCTCAAGTTTGGTTGGATCAATTGCATAACGCATATCATGTCCAGGACGATCCGTTACAAATTTAATCAGGCTTTCTGGTTTATCCAGTGCTTTTAAAATCGTCTTTACAACTTCTAAGTTTGTACGTTCATTATGTCCTCCGACATTATAAACTTCTCCAACTTTTCCATGATGAATAATCAAATCAATTGCTTCGCAATGATCCGATACATGCAGCCAATCACGAACATTTTCTCCTTTTCCATATACTGGAAGTTCCTCATCTGCCAGCGCACGACTAATCATTAATGGAATTAATTTTTCTGGGAAATGATATGGTCCATAATTATTCGAACATCTAGAAATTGTTACTGGAAGTCCAAATGTTCGATAATAAGCTAATACAAACAGATCAGCACTTGCCTTCGAACTGCTGTATGGACTTGATGTATGAAGCGGTGTTTCTTCTGTAAAGAATAAATCCGGGCGATCTAATGGAAGATCTCCATAAACTTCATCTGTGGATACTTGATGATAACGTTTCACACCATATTTTTTTGCTGCATCTAACAATACAACCGTTCCTTCTACATTGGTTTTTACAAAAATGGAAGGATCCTCAATCGAACGATCTACATGACTTTCTGCTGCAAAGTTCACAACAATATCAAATTTTTCTTTTTCAAACAGATCCATAATAAATGGACGATCTGCGATATCTCCTTTGACAAACTTATAATTTGGTTTGTCTTCTACTGGTTTTAATGTCTCTAAATTTCCTGCATATGTCAACAAATCAAGATTTACAATCTCATCTTCTGGATATTTATTCACCATATGATGAACAAAATTTCCTCCAATAAATCCGGCTCCACCGGTTACTAATATTTTCATTTTTTTCTCCTACTTATCCAAAAATTTTCCTGCAACAACATCCAGTAGATATTGTCCATACTGATTTTTCTTTAATGGTTCAATGTCTGTTAATAGCTGATCTTTTGTGATCCAGTGATTTAGATATGCGATCTCTTCCAAACATGCAATTTTTCTATGCTGATGTGTTTCTACTGTTTTCACAAAATTAGTCGCTTCTACCAAGGATTCATGTGTTCCTGTATCCAGCCATGTAAATCCTTGACCAAGTAATTCAACTTCCAGTTCTCCATTTTCTAAATAAATTTTATTTAAATCTGTAATTTCCAGCTCTCCTCTGGCAGATGGTTTAAGCTGCTTCGCATATTCTACCACACGATTATCATAAAAGTACAGACCAGTTACACAATAATTAGATTTTGGTTTTTCTGGTTTTTCTTCGATCGAAATTGCTTTTCCATCGGAATCAAATTCAACAATTCCAAAACGTTCCGGATCATCCACATAATATCCAAATACGGTAGCTCCCTGTTTTTTATTTGCCGCACGCAACAGTCTTTTTTTCAGTCCATGTCCATGGAAAATATTATCTCCAAGTACCATCGCAACATTATCATCCCCAATAAAATCTTCCCCAATGATAAATGCCTGAGCAAGTCCATCTGGAGATGGTTGTACAGCATAAGATAAATGAATTCCAAATTGATGACCATCTCCTAATAAGGAGTCGAATCTTGGAGTATCATCCGGTGTGGAAATAATTAAAATATCACGAATCCCAGCATTCATTAATACAGAAAGCGGATAATAAATCATTGGTTTATCATAGATTGGCAATAACTGTTTCGATGTTACCATTGTTAATGGGTACAGTCTTGTACCGGAACCTCCGGCAAGTATAATTCCTTTCATTTGTTTCCCTTTCTCCCCGTGGGCATTTTAAAATTTAAATGTATCTTTTAACCCTTTCCACTTCTGATCTTTTTCAGAAATGATTAGATCAACTCCTTCTTCTAATGGCCATTCAACGCCAATTTCAGGATCATTCCATGCAAGTCCTCCTTCATCTCCAGGATGATAGAAATCTGTACATTTATAGCAAAATTCTGCTTCATCAGAAAGCACTAAAAAACCATGAGCAAATCCTTCTGGAATATAAAACTGTTTCATATTTTCTGCCGATAGTTCTACACCAAACCATTTTCCATAAGTTTTAGATTCTGATCTTAAATCAACGGCAACATCAAATACTTTTCCCCGAACTACACGAACAAGTTTTCCTTGTGGATACTGTTTCTGGAAATGAAGTCCACGGAGTACACCTCTTGTAGACATTGACTGATTGTCCTGTACGAAAACCATATCAAGTCCCGCTTCTTTCATATCATTTTGATTATAAGTTTCTACAAAATATCCTCTTTCATCTTTAAAAACTGTTGGCTCAATCACATAAAGTCCTTCAATTTCACAAGGTGTTACTGTAATTTTTCCCATGATAATTCTCCTTTTTCTTAATACTCAATTTCTTTTAAATATCTACTTAAAGCATCCTGCCAAGACGGTAACGGAGTAAATCCATTTTCTACGAGTTTACTCTTATCCATACGACTATTCTCCGGGCGTTTTGCTTTCGCTGGATATTCATCGCTGCTTACCGGTGCAACTGATACCTTCATTCCTGCTTGCTTAAAAATTTCACATGCAAACTCATACCATGTACAAAGCCCTTCGTTGGTTGCATGATATCTTCCATATTTTTCTGTCTGAATCATATCTACTAAAAGTCTTGCAAGATCATAAGTATATGTTGGTGAACCCGTCTGATCATTGACAACAGTTAAATGATCATGAGTTTTTCCAAGATTTAACATTGTTTTAATAAAATTCTTTCCATTAACTCCAAATACCCATGCAATACGGACTGTAAAAAATTTTTTTACATGTTTCTCAACCGCAAGTTCTCCTTCATATTTTGTCTGTCCATAGATATTTAATGGTTCTCTCTCATCATCCGGCTTCCATGGACGGCTTCCCTTTCCATTAAATACATAATCTGTACTAATATACATCATTTTAATGTCTAACTCTTCACAGACTTTTGCAATATTTTCCGTTCCTTCTGCATTAACTTTTCTGCAAATATCAACATTATCTTCTGCCGCATCTACCGCTGTATAGGCCGCACAATGAATCACCGCATCTGGTGCTGCCTTTGTAATGACTTTTCTCACCTGATCAGCATTGGTAATATCCATTTCTTCAATATCTACACCGACCGCTTCGATTCCACGACTTGCAAGTTCATTCATCACATCATAACCGAGCTGGCCTTTAACTCCTGTAACAAAAACTTTCATAATTCCTCCTTATTAAGATTTACATTTACAAATAAAAATTCCAGCAGATTTTGTAATTTTCATCACACCTTCTGCCGCTATCTTCTTTCTCACAAAATCTTTAAATTCTATATAACGATGATTCAAATATTCCTGCTGATTTCCATGACAGGAAAGAATATAAGAAATTAAAGGTTCCGGCTGATCAACAAGCAATTCGTCTTCATAATCAACTTCTTCTACTGATGAAAAAACTTCTTCTAACTGTTTTTTCCCATTTTCCAATCCAAAAACATCATATAAACGATGATCTGATAACGTAATTCTTTCATCAAAGTCTTTCATCAGCTTTGTAATTTCCTGCATATGACTGCTTCCATAAGTACTGCATACAAATACTCCATCTGACTTCATCACTCTTCGAATCTCTTTCAGTGCCTTCTTCCTATCCTCCAAATAAAACAACACATGATTTGCAATCACCTTGTCAAACGAAGCGTCTTCTTTCAAAATCTTCCTGCAATCGATCGTTTCATAAGAAATCTGTCCATTTCCATCACCCACATATTTTCTTGCATCTTTCACCATTCCTTGCGATTGATCAGATAAAATCACATGAACCCCTTCCGGTAAATCATTTTCATGTCCCTTCCAAAGTTCTCCATTTCCACATCCAAGCTCTAATACTTGATCCTTTTTTTGTAAATTTAAATGATCATAAATCCAATCAAACCATGGAATCGGATTTTGAGAATATTTCTGATGAAGATTGATTCGGATATCTAAATTCGAAGCGTTCTTATACTGTTCTACCAATCCATGTTCCATATTTGTCACATGCAGCAGATTAATCATTTCATTCCAATCAATTTTTTGTGCATGTTCCATCTGCTCTTCCATATCTCTCAAAGAGTGTTCCACCATCTTTAAATGTTCCATCTTTTTTTGAACAAGGTACAGCTGCAAACCAATAGATTCCCGAATAAAATCCTGATCTTCATCATTGATTGTCATCGTCATAATCTCTTCCAAAGAAAAACCAAGATATTTCAATGACAAAATTTTCTGAAGCTTTGCAAAATCCGCATCTGTATACAATCTATAACCATTTTCTGCAATCTTACTCGGCTTTAAAATTCCCTGACGATCATAATAGCGAACGGTTCTTAATGTTACATTTGCCTTCTTTGCAAACTCTCCGGATGTATAATATCCATCTTTCGTCATCAAAACACCCCCTTTGTCTCTATAGACTATCATAAAGGGTGACGTAAGGGAATGGTCAAGCAAATTTTTACAAAAAATAGGCTTCGCCTATTCAACTCCCCTGCCCCTCAATCGAGGGCACTGAAAAAGTAGATAATACCGTCTATATTTGGTACAATGTATCTATCAAATATAGGCGGTGTTTTTATGATCGAACAACAGCAGAAATTGGTGCTAAGTCCATACATGGAA
>NZ_JAHLPY010000010.1 GCF_018918155.1 Anaerostipes sp. MSJ-23 | reverse complement strand
CGGGCTTATTAAGTGCACTATTTTTTACACGAAAAACTGTCCTTTTGTTAAAAACAAGAACCATAAAATCAAGGAACGCCAGAACCGACATTTGCCGGAACTGGCGTTCCTTGATTAGGAACTTTGAACTGCTCCCCGTCAAGTAGACAATTGAAAAAATATAAATTTTTCCTGCCAGCAGAAATTTATCTGCTGGCAGTTTTTATGCAGCTTGCAAGTAAATTTCGTGTTTTTCCATTGGTGTTAAAATTCCGAGATTCCTTTGCAAGCGTTTATTGTTGTAATAATCTATATAATCTTCGATCATTTTTACGAGAGTACCTCTATCAGTGAATCGTTTTCCATAGTATCGCTCTCTCTTCAGAATTCCCCAAAAGCCTTCCATTGGTCCATTGTCGATACATTTAGCAACTCGCGACATGCTTTGTATTATTCCAGCATTTACAAGTTTTGTATGAAATGTCCTGTTCGTATATTGGAATCCCCTGTCACTGTGAAACAGTGGCTGCGCACTAGGATTTCTAAGTAAAGCATTGTCTACCGTATCAAACACCAAAGCATTGTTGTTCTTATCACGAATAACATACGAAACAATTCGTCTATCATATAGATCCAGTATTGCACTTAGATAAACTTTATGCTTTTCCGTCCCAATATCATAATGGAATTCTGTCACATCAGTGAGCCATTTTTCATTTGGTGCTTTGGCAGTGAACTCCCGATTAAGTATATTTTCAGCTATATACTGAGGGTTTGCAGCCTGTCTTGTGCATCCGTTGTTAGAATACTTGATAGTTGATTTTATATTAAGTTTACGGCAAATGCGTAGCACACGTTTATCGTTTACATCAATACCATGATATCGTTCCAAATCATCTCTGATTCTTCGATAGCCTTTATCCGGTGAGTCTGTATGAATCTTTTCTATCTCGTCAGCAATAAACCTATTCTTTTGCTCACTTTTAGGAATTTCTCTGTGTAGCCATTTATAATAAGCTGCTCTAGAAACATTACCAAGTTTGCAAAGTGCAGTAACTGAATAATTATGATCTTCATGTTCTTCTTTAATTGCCTGATATATATGTTCATGACGGATCAGGCTTAGCCTTGCCTCCTCTCTATTTCTTCGAGTTTTTTAAAAAAAGATGCCTCCATCTCAGCCTGTTCTTTTTCTGCTTTTAAAATTTTAACTTCAGCACGTAGCTTTTCTAACTCGCTCATCTGATCAGGACTTTTGTGTTTGCCACGATTATCTCTTAAAGCCTCTACTCCATTGGTTTCATATTTAACGACATAATTGCGAGCCTGTTGATAGGACACCTGGTATTGTCCTGCTGTTTGGGCATAATTACGATCATGTGCGATACAATACTGTACTATTTCAACCCGTTCTTCAAAAGTGGTTTTTCTTCCTTTGGTCATGATAATGCTTCCTCCTGTTCCAGAAGATTTTAATTCTTCATGATCATTCTACTTCTTTATCCAAGTTTGTAACTTACCTTTTGAACGGATCCCGTATTTTTTGCAAATATCATCTTGAGAACCATAGCCTGCTAAAGAATCTAAGACTGCTTGTTGTTTCAATTCTTTGGGATATTTTTTCTTCCCTTTCAATGTGAATGCATTTGCTCCCATAGATTCATAGTTTCGAATCCATTGTTGGACAGATGCGAGACTTACATCAAACATATCGGCAATTCGCCGTTGGCTTTCTGTTCCATCCAGATATAGATTTCAGCATATCACTTATTTTACAGCCTCTCATTATTTCTTTTTCGATAGTGTGTCCTATCATTAAAAAACTAATCTTTTAACCATGAACTTGCAGAAATTTGATATTCATCGTGTTTTGGAACATCTTCTTTAAGTGTATCAAAAGTTGTTTTTTCTCCGGCTTCTAGATCGTCTATTTCTGATGCTTTTCCACCGACGATTTTATTATCTTTTTTAAATAAAATGATAAGAGTAATATTACGAAGGTCAGAGTCGCTTTTATTTTCGATTTCTCCGGTGTAGGAATATTCATTTCCATTTTCTGAGGTTTCCGAAATGTTTGAAATTTTGATTTGATTTGTTGGAACGATGTCTTTGTCGTTTGGGGAAGTGAAAGTTTTACAATCTACTTTAAATTCAACGCTTGCAGGAGTCTTTTCTTTACAGTCTCCAGTATCTGCAAAAGATATTTTATCTAGGGGAGCGATGGGATCAAGAATATGTTCATTAGAAGAAAGGATAGATCCATCTTTATTTTTTGCAATGATCGTGACTTTAGGAAATCTAAGGCCGCAGTCTTTGTTTGGATTTTCAATAGTACCTGCATATTCAATGGTTTTTGATCCATAGGAATCTACAATGCGATAGCCACTTTCGACAATTTTGGGTTTTTCTTTTTCTGAGCCGGAAATACCGTCGGATTTTTTGGAAATGCTGTTTCCTCGACTAAATCTAGGGGTAGAAGTACTTTTCTGACATCCAGTAATGGATAGTCCAAAGAATACAGCAATGAAAGAAAAGAAAAACATTTTTTTTAACATAAATATCATCTCCTTTTAAGTTCCTCTTTATATCGATAAATCTAATATAACATGGAAAAAATTTACAATCAATATTTTTGTAAAAAAATGGAAAATATCAAAAGATTTTTTCTTTTCTATAGAAAAAGAGTTGAGTTTTATCATTTCTTTCTTTATGATAAGAAGGAAAAGAAAGAGAGAAAGGAAGAGTTTTGGAAATGGAACAGTTTTTACAGGTGGGAGCGATTGCAAATACCCATGGAATTGCAGGGGAAGTGAAAATTTTCCCTATGACGGATGATATTAAACGTTTTAAAAAATTAAAGGAAGTATATCTTGAAACAGGAAAAGAAAGGATGCTTCTTCATGTTGTTTCCTGTAAATTCATAAAAAACCAACCAGTATTAAAATTTAAAGAATTTGCGAATATCAATGAAATAGAAAAATATAAACGATGTGGTTTGTTTGTTACAAGGGATCAGGCAGTACCACTTGGAAACGATGAGTATTATATTGCGGATCTGATTGGACTTACAGTATTAAATGAAGAAAATAAAGAAGTCATAGGAACTTTAAGCGATGTTCTTCAAACAGGAGCAAATGATGTTTATGTTGTGACAACGGAGGATGGAAAAGAGGTTCTTCTTCCAGTGATTAGAGAATGTATTAAAAAGGTAGATCTGGAGAATGGAGAGGTACTTGTTCATCTTATGAAAGGATTACTCGATGAATAGATTTCATATTTTAACATTATTTCCGGAAATGGTAATGGATGGATTAAATACAAGTATTATTGGAAGAGCAGTAGAAGCAGGACATTTGAAGATTCAAGCAGTGAATATCCGTGATTATTCTCAGAATAAACATATGAAGGTGGATGATTATCCTTATGGAGGCGGTGCAGGACTTGTAATGCAGCCGGAACCAATTTATCGTGCGTATGAGGATCTGGTGAAAGATATGAAAAAGAAACCAAGGGTAATCTACATGACGCCACAAGGACGTGTTTTTCATCAGGACATGGCAAAAGAATTGGCAAAAGAAGAGGAACTTGTCTTTTTATGTGGGCATTATGAAGGAATTGATGAGAGGGTTCTAGAAGAGATTGTTACAGATTATGTATCCATTGGAGATTATGTACTCACAGGTGGGGAATTACCTGCAATGGTTATGATTGATGCCATCTCACGTTTGGTGCCGGGTGTTCTTCATAACGATGATTCTGCAGGTGATGAGTCATTTGAAAATGGTTTACTTGAATATCCACAGTATACAAGACCACCTGTTTTTCTTGATAAAAAAGTTCCAGATGTACTTCTATCTGGGCATCATGAAAATATTAGGAAATGGCGTCATGAACAGTCTGTCAAAAGAACAAAAGAAAGAAGACCGGATTTGTGGAAGGAATATGAAGAGAATGAAGGAAAAGAATAATAATAAGGAAGAAAGTGCATTTGGGTTAGTGGCAGCAGACATGGATGGAACCCTTTTAAATCCGAGTCGTGAAATTACAAAATATACACAAGATGTTATAAAAGAAATGTCAGAAATTGGGGTAGTGTTTGTCCCTTCAACTGGACGGGCGATCAATGCACTTCCAAAAGAGTTAAAAGAAATGGATTGCATTCGTTATGGAATTTTTAGTAATGGGGCAACGGTTTACGATCGAAAAGAGAAAAAAATACTATATCAGAATCATTTTGATGCAAAACGTGTTTTAGAATTGATCAGGGATCTTAGGAAATTTGATTTAATGATTAGTGTGATTTGTAATGGACAATCTTATGGAGAACGACAATCTATGGAAAATATTGATTATTACGAGTTAGATGAAAATATGAGAGAAATTGTTCTTGGTTCTAGAAAGCTAGTAGAAAATGTTGAAGACTATATTAAACAGACCAATGGAACAGTTGAAAAAATTACTGTGATTTTCCGTACTTTAGAAGAAGGACAAAAGGTTCGGCAATTTCTTGATACCATTGATGATATTCAATTTTCAAGTTCTCTGCCTAAGAATGTTGAAATATCTAAAAAAGGATGCAATAAAGGAGACGCACTTTCTCATCTTACACAGATTCTTAAAATTTATCCGGAGAAAACAATGGCATTTGGAGATGCGGATAATGATAAAGAACTTTTGGAAGCAGCTGATTTTTCTGTTGTCATGGAAAATGGACTTGATTCAATGAAGGCAATTGCAGACTATATTACAGATTCTAACGCAGAAGATGGTGTTGCAAAGGCTATAGAAAAATTTATTTTAAAAAAATAAAAAAAGCACTTGATGAACATAAAAAAATATGATAGAATATTCGAGTTGTTATAAATATGGATGGTCCTCTGTTACGATAGGTATTAAGAACATCTGAAAACGTTCAAGGAGGAACAACAATGAGCGCACAGGATATTATTAAGAGCATCGAAGATGCACAGTTAAGAGAAGTAACTGAATTTAGAACAGGTGATACTGTAAGAGTTCACGCAAAAGTAAAAGAAGGAAATCGTGAAAGAATTCAGGTTTTCGAAGGTACTGTTATTAAAAGACAGAACGGTGGATCACGTGAAACATTTACTGTAAGAAAACAGTCAAGCGGTGTAGGTGTTGAAAAAACATGGCCAGTACACTCTCCAATCATCGAAAAGATTGAAGTTGTAAGACATGGTAAAGTAAGACGTGCAAAATTATACTACTTACGTGATCGTGTTGGTAAAGCAGCAAAAGTAAAAGAAAGAGTATAATAAAAAAAGAGAGAGGGATAGGCTGTTTGGCTTATCCCTTTTGTTTTAATTTCATGAGAGATTTGAGGAGGTTTCTATGAGAAGTGGATACACAGTAACCTATCAGATGAGAAAACAGAAAAGACAAAAAAGACAGATGATTGGTGGATACATTTTAACATTTGTTGGAGTAGTACTACTTGCTTTCTTGATTATACGTTTTGTATGTTTTAGTTATACAATTCAGGGAGATTCTATGAATCCTACAATGGAAAAAGGAGATAAGCATTTAGTCAACCGATTAATTTATCATATAAAAAGTCCATCAAGATATGATGTCATTTTATTTAAATTAAAAAATGAAAAAGACGCAAATTATTATGTAAAACGTGTTGTTGCTCTTCCTGGAGAAACTGTGCAGGTAAAAGATGGGAACGTTTATGTGAATGGAAAGAAAATTAAAATGTTTTCAAAAGAAAAAGTTCTTTCTCCCGGACTTGCAGGAAATAAGATTACTTTGAAAAAGGGACAATATTTTGTTCTTGGCGATAATTACAATAACAGTGAAGACTCTAGAAGTGCAAGCATTGGAAATGTAAAGAAAAACAATATTATAGGAAAGGTTAGTATCAAGTACTGGCCATGGGGATAATGAAAGGAGAATATTATGGATTTTCAGTGGTATCCTGGTCATATGACCAAAGCAAAACGTATGATGCAGGAAAATATGAAATTGATTGATATTATGATTGAACTGGTAGATGCAAGAATTCCGTTAAGTAGTAGAAATCCAGATGTTGATCAATTGGCAGCAGGAAAATATCGTTTGATTTTGTTGAATAAATCCGACATGGCAGATGAAAGAGTAACTGCACAGTGGGAAGAGTATTTTAAGTCTAAGGGATTTTTTGTTGCAAAGACAAATTCAAAAGCAGGAAAAGGTGTAAAAGCCACACAGAATATCATTATGGAAGCCTGTAAAGAGAAACTAGAGCGTGACAAAAAAAGAGGAATTAAAAATCGCCCAATCCGTGCGATGATTGCAGGGATTCCAAATGTAGGTAAATCGACTTTTATTAACAGCCTTGTTGGAAGAGCCTGTACAAAAACTGGAAATAAACCTGGAGTTACAAAGGGAAAACAGTGGATTAAGTTAAATAAAAATATCGAACTTTTAGATACACCAGGAATTTTATGGCCAAAGTTTGAAGATCAGATGGTTGGATTGCGTCTAGCTTTGATCGGATCCATTCGTGATGAAATTTTAAATCAGGATGAAATGGCACTAGAATTGATTTGTTATTTGAAAGAACATTATCCGAGTATTTTGTCTGATCGTTATGATGTAGAGGAATCCGAAGATAAAGTAAAAATTCTTGAAAGCATTGCAATCAATAGAAACTGTAAGTTAAAAGGCGATGAGCTTGACTATACAAAGGCATCAAAAATCTTATTAGAAGAATTCCGAAATGGTAAACTTGGAAAAATTTCTTTAGAGATTCCGGAAGTTGAGGAAGCATAAATGACATTAAAAGAACAGAGAGAAGCCAAAAAAAAAGAAAAATTAAGGCTGGAAAAAGAACGTATGTATGAAATGTTTTCTTATGAACGAGAACATAAAGACTGTTCGTATATCTGTGGAATTGATGAGGTCGGACGTGGGCCATTTGCGGGTCCAGTCGTTGCAGCTGCAGTTATTTTGCCAAAAGACTGTGATATTCTTTATTTAAATGATTCGAAAAAAGTTTCGGAGAAAAAAAGAGAAACTCTTTATAAAGAAATTTATGAAAAAGCAGTTGCTATTGGTATTGGAATGGTTTCAGAAAAAGTAATTGATGAAATTAATATTTTAAATGCAACTTACGAAGCAATGCGTGTGGCAATTAAAAAACTATCGGTTACGCCGGATCTTTTGTTGAATGATGCCGTAACAATTCCAGGGGTGGAGATTCCACAAGTTCCAATCATCAAAGGGGATGCAAAAAGTGCAAGCATAGCAGCAGCAAGCATTGTGGCTAAAGTAACGAGAGATCATATGATGGTAGAATATGATAAGATCTATCCTGGTTATGCTTTTGCCAAAAATAAAGGTTATGGAACAAAAGCACATATTGAGGGAATTAAAAAGCAAGGAATTTGCGAAATTCATCGCAGGACATTTGTGAAAAAATATATATGATAGATAAAAGAGCAAAAGGTATGGCGGCAGAATCGATTGCCTGTTGGTTTTTGAAACAACAGGGATATAAAATCCTTGACAGAAATTTTTCTATAAGGACTGGAGAGATTGATATTATTGCCAAAGATGGAAAAATTCTTGTCTTTGTTGAAGTGAAATATCGAAAAGATTGTTCTTTTGGAACTCCAGCGGAAGCCGTTAACCAGAATAAGCAAAGAAAAATTTATCAGACAGCAAACGTTTACATAAAGAAAAAAGGACTTTCTTTTGATCAGCCGATGCGGTTTGATGTTGTAGAGATATTAGGAAAGAAAATCAGGGTAATAAAAAATGCATTTTAAAAAATCAAATGAAAATCATTCTACGGTTCTTCATGAAGGAGAAGTGCCGTATCTTACATTTAAAAAATTGGATCAGGCAGGTGTGATTCATGGATTTTCTACTCGTATGGGTGGAGTCAGCAAAGGTATTTTCGCTTCTATGAACTTAAGTTATACTAGAGGAGATGATAAGGCTGCTGTGGATGAAAATTTCCGCCGAATTGGAAAAGCCATTGGATTTGATTCTAAAAAATTAGTATTTTCTAATCAGATTCATGAGACGAAAATTCATAAAGCAACAAAAGAAGATTGTGGGAAAGTTATGACTAACATGGATGGACTTGTGACAAATGAAAAGGGAGTTCCATTATACACAGGGTATGCGGATTGTGTGCCATTATTTTTCTATGATCCAGTAAAAGAAGTAGTGGCCCTCGCGCATTCTGGATGGAGAGGAACTGCTGGGCGTATTGGTGCGAAGATGATTGATGTTATGGAAAAAGGATACGGTTGCAGCAAAAAAGATATTGTCGCTGCGATAGGCCCTTCTATTTGCAGAGATTGTTATGAAGTCAGTGAGGATGTAGCAGATGTTTTTCGAGAAGAAATGCAAGGACATCAGCCAGAAGAATATATGGATGATAAAGGAAATGGAAAATATCAGCTTGATTTATGGAAGATCAATGAAATCATTCTTTTGGAAGCTGGAATAAAAAGAGAACATCTAGATATTACAGACGTATGCACTTGTTGTAATTCTAAGTATTTGTTTTCTCATCGTGCCAGTCATGGAAAAAGAGGGAATCTTGGAGCCTTTATTGTATTATAAACTTAAGCTGGACGGGTTCCTTTGAATAGAGTATACTTATATTAATAATTATTTGGATTTTGTAGAGAGGTATATAGATTATGAGCAAACCGATTGTAGCGATTGTAGGACGTCCTAATGTTGGGAAGTCTACTTTATTTAATTCGTTAGCCGGGGAAAATATTTCGATTGTAAAAGATACACCTGGAGTAACCAGAGACCGTATTTATGCTGATATTACCTGGCTTGATTATCAGTTTACAATGATTGATACTGGTGGTATTGAACCAGAAACAGGAGATTTATTATTATCTCAAATGAGAGATCAGGCAGAGATTGCCATTGAAACTGCAGATGTAATTATTTTCTTAACAGATGTACGTCAGGGATTGGTTGACGCAGATTATCAGGTGGCAGATATGTTGCGCCGTTCACATAAACCAGTCGTTTTAGCAGTAAACAAAGTTGATAATTACCAGAAATTTATTATGGATACGTATGAATTTTATAATCTGGGACTTGGAACTCCATTCCCTGTTTCTGCCAATTCAAAGATTGGGTTTGGAGATCTTTTAGATGAAGTGATTGCAAATTGTGATCCACAGAAACTTCAGGAAGAAGAGGACGAGCGTCCCAAAGTAGCCATTATTGGAAAACCAAATGCAGGAAAATCTTCTATGATTAATAAAATGCTTGGAGAAGATCGTCTGATTGTTTCTGATATTGCGGGAACAACAAGAGATGCAGTAGATACTGTAATTAAACGTGGAGATAAAGAATATGTATTTATCGATACTGCAGGCCTTCGAAGAAAAAGTAGAGTAAAAGAAGATTTGGAGCGTTATAGTGTGATTCGTACTGTTGCTGCAGTAGAACGTTGTGATGTAGCGATTCTTGTGATTGATGCAGAAGAAGGAATTACCGAGCAGGATGCCAAGATTGCAGGAATTGCCCACGAGCGTGGAAAAGGAATGATCATTGCAGTTAACAAATGGGATCTGGTAGAAAAAAATGATAAGACAATTTATAAATATACAAGCAAAGTAAGAGAAGTTCTTTCTTATATGTCTTATGCAGAGCTTGTATTTGTTTCTGCAAAAACGGGACAGAGATTCTCCAAAATTTTTGATCTTCTGGATGTTGTTATTGAAAACCATGCACTTCGTATTCAAACAGGAGTATTAAATGAAATCCTTGCAGAGGCAGTGGCAATGAAACAGCCGCCTTCTGATAAAGGTAAGAGATTAAAACTTTACTATATGACACAGGTTTCGGTAAAACCGCCAACATTTGTTGTATTTGTCAATGATAAAAAACTAACACATTTTTCTTATACGAGATATCTGGAAAATCAAATTAGGAATACCTTTGGTTTCCGCGGAACGCCAATCCGTATCATTGCGCGGGAAAGGAAGGAACGATAAATGATGCTTTGTGTCGTGGTCTGTATGATTGTAGGTTACTTGTTTGGTTGCTTTCAGACAGGATATTTTGTTGGAAGGATAAATAAAATTGATATCCGCGATTATGGGAGTGGTAATTCTGGGACAACAAATACATTAAGAACACTTGGAAAAACTGCAGCAATTGTGACATTTCTTGGAGATGCACTGAAAGGATTGATTGCAGTTAATCTTGCACGTTATGTAATTATTCCGGCTTTTGGTGTGAAAAGTCAGGCTGTTTTATGGCTTTTGACTGGATTTGCGGTTGTTCTTGGACATAACTTCCCGTTTTTTCTTAAGTTTAAAGGCGGAAAGGGAATTGCAACAACCGGTGGAGTTATTTTTGCATTCCACTGGCAGCTTGGGCTTCTTTGTGGGCTTGTTTTTCTTGTAGTTACAGCGCTCACAAAATATGTTTCCCTCGGATCAATCTGTATGGTATTAATTATACCGTTTATATTATATTTCAGCGAACCAAATAATTGGCCTCTGATATTTGTCGGATGTATATTTACAGCCATGGCAATCTGGCGTCATCGTGCAAATATTGAACGCCTGTTGCACGGCACAGAGAATAAGTTAGGTCAGAAAGTAAAGCGTTAGCGGAGGGAGTTTTATGAATACAATCAGCGTAATTGGAGCAGGAAGCTGGGGAAGTGCGTTAGCAGTTTTACTAGCAAACAATGGGCATCAGGTGACTTTATGGTCCCATGATCCAAAAGAAGTAGAAATGCTTCAAAAAGACAGAGAGCAAAAGGACAAGCTTCCAGGAGTTATCTTGCCGGATAATATTCGGATAGAAGCTGATCTTGAAAAGAGTCTTACCGGTCAGGATGTTGTTGTAATGGCAGTTCCATCGCCGGTTGTCCGTTCTGTTGCCAAACAGATGGCTCCTTTTGTGAAAAAAGATCAGATTATCGTAAATGTTGCAAAAGGAATTGAAGATGTGACTTATATGACATTATCTGATATTATTGAGCAGGAAATACCTGATGCGCAAGTTTGTGTATTATCTGGACCAAGTCACGCAGAAGAAGTGGGGAGAGGGATTCCTACAACAGTTGTTATTGGATCAAAGAAAAAAGAACTTGCAGAAATGCTTCAGGATATTTTTATGAATCATGTATTCCGTGTTTACACAAGTCCCGATATTATAGGAATCGAACTTGGAGGAGCACTGAAAAATGTGATTGCACTTGCGGCAGGAATCACAGATGGATTAGGATATGGAGACAATACAAAAGCAGCATTGATGACAAGAGGAATTGCAGAATTATCGAGACTTGGAGTTGCTCTTGGTGGAAAACCGGAAACATTTTCCGGACTGACTGGAGTTGGTGATCTAATCGTAACATGCACCAGTGTTCATAGCCGTAATAGAAAAGCAGGTTACTTAATGGGAAAAGGAAAATCTGCGGATGAGGCCATGAAGGAAGTAAAAATGGTCGTTGAAGGGGTATATTCTGCAAAAGCAGCTCTGGGTCTTGCAAAGAAATGTGGAGTTTCAGTACCGATTGTGGAGGCAGTGAATCATGTACTATTTGAACATGCAGATCCAAAAGAGGAAGTTACCACTCTTCTTTTAAGGGAGAGAAAAAAAGAATATAACAACCTTCAGTGGGAGTAGCGTACGACAAGATATAGGAAAGGAAGTATGGAGAGACATGGTAGAATTTACTGAAAAGTCAAAACAGGAGTTAGAGGCACTAAAAGAAGAAGTAGACAAAGAATATCAGGCATGGAAGGATAAAAATTTATCTCTTGATATGTCTAGAGGGAAACCAGCACCGGCACAGCTTGATAAGACGAATGGTTTGTTAAAAGAAATGACAGATTATCATACAGAAGCAGGGCTAGATGTTCGAAATTATGGTGTTTTAGATGGAATTCCTGAAATGAAAAAGATTTTCAGTGATCTGCTTGATATTCCAGCTCAAAATATTATTGTAGGTGGAAATTCAAGTTTAAATCTGATGTTTGATGCAATGATGCGTTTATTTGTATTTGGAACAATGGGAGAGACTCCATGGGGACGTCTTGACAAGGTGAAATTTTTATGCCCAAGTCCAGGATATGATAGACATTTTATGGTTACACAGAAATTAGGAGTAGAACTGATCTCTGTCGACATGACAAGTGAAGGTCCAGATATGGACCAGGTAGAAAAACTAGTAGCAGAAGATGATGCCATCAAAGGAATCTGGTGTGTACCAAAATATTCAAATCCACAGGGAATCTGTTATAGTGATGAAACGGTAGATCGTTTGGCTTCTATGAAGACTGCTGCAAAAGATTTCAAAATTTTCTGGGATAATGCATATGGTGTTCACTGGGTATTTGAAGATGTAAAAGTAAAAAATATTTTAGATGCATGTAAAGAGGCTGGAAATCCAGAAAGACCATATTATTTCTTCTCGACATCAAAAATTTCCTTCCCTGGAGCAGGTGTTTCTATTATTGCAGCAAGTGATAAAAATATTGCGGAAATTAAAAATATTATGACGGCACAGACCATTGGGGCAGATAAAATTAATCAGCTTCGTCATGTGCAATTCTTTAAAGATGCACAGGGACTGCGTGATCATATGAAAGTAATGGCAGAATGTTTAAAACCGAAATTTGAGACGGTATTGAATACTTTGGAAAAAGAATTAAAAGGAAGTGGACTGATTTCTTGGGAAAATCCAAAAGGTGGATATTTTATTTCCGTTGATGTTTTGCCAGGATGTGCAAAAGAAGTTGTGCGCCTTGCAAAAGAAGCAGGTGTTGTTCTTACAGGAGCAGGTGCAACTTATCCATACAAAAAAGATCCAAAGGATAGCAATTTAAGAATTGCACCAACCTATCCAACAGTAGAAGAATTACAGCAGGCAATTGATTTGTTCTGTGTTTGTGTAAAAAAAGCTGGAATTGAAAAATTGTTGGAAGCATAGATTAAATTAAATTATAAAGATCATGATTTCAAAAAAATGATATGTCCTCTCTTTACAGGAGAAATCCATAGGGAAGGGATAATCATAGAAGTCATGGTCTTTTTTAATTAAATTTTTATCAAACTTATTATTTGTAATAAAACAGAATATGTAAAAAAGATAAAAACAATGAATAAAAAATCCGTAGAAATTCGCCTGTACAATATACACTTCCTTGTGATAGAATAAGAGAAACGTTAAAAAAGGAGTGATTGCATGAAATTTACAAAGATGCACGGTTGTGGAAATGACTACGTATATGTAAACTGTTTGAAAGAAACTATCGATGACCCGAATAAGGTATCCAAATTTGTCAGTGACCGGCATTTTGGAATTGGTTCTGACGGAATGATTTGTATTTGTCCGTCTGATAAGGCTGATTTTAGAATGGCCATGTATAACTCTGATGGTTCTGAAGGAGCTATGTGCGGAAATGGAATCCGTTGTGTTGCAAAATATGTCTATGATTATGGACTGACAGATAAAACAAAGATAACCATAGAAACAAAAGGTGGTTTGAAGGAATTAGATCTCACTGTGGAAGATGGAAAGGTGACATGGGTGAAAGTTGACATGGAAGCTCCAATCACACAGGCGGAAAAAATTCCAGCCATTTATGATGATCTTACGGAAATTGTTGATCAGCCGATCATTGTTGATGGAAAAGAATATAGAATTACCTGTATTTCCATGGGAAATCCTCATGGAGTTGTTTTTGTTGACTCAACAGATGATTTGGATTTGGAAAAAATCGGGCCAAAATTTGAACACCATCCAATGTTTCCGGACCGTGTGAACACAGAATTTGTTCAGGTGATTGATGAAAATACAATTAAAATGCGTGTGTGGGAGCGAGGTGCAGGAGAAACGCTTGCCTGTGGTACCGGGGCTTGTGCAAGTGCATATGCATCTTATTTGAATCATAAGACAGGGAAAAAAGTTTTGGTTCACCTTTTAGGTGGTGATCTTCAGATTGAATATGATGAAGAAAAAGATACGATCTTTATGACAGGGCCTGCGACAAAAGTATTTGATGGAGAGATCGATCTTTCTAATATAGATGCAGCAGAATAGAAAAAGACAGAATAATTGGAGAAAGAGAATGATTTTAAAGGATTTATTAGAACGTTCTGAATATAATTGTATTCAGGGAAGTGATAATGTAAAAATTTCAACACTGGTATATGATTCCAGAAAAATAGAAGAAGACAGCGTATTTGTATGTATTTCAGGTGCAGCATTTGATGGACATAAATTTGCAGCGGATGCAGCAGAAAAAGGTGCGGTAGCAGTTATTGTAGAAAAGGATGTAGAAGTACCAGAAAATTTGACTGTTATTAAGGTTGAAAGTACAAGACTTGCTCTTGCAGAAATGTCAGCCGCTTATTTTGGATATCCCGCTGAAAAACTGACAACGATTGGGATTACAGGAACCAAAGGAAAAACAACAACAACTTATATGATTCGTGCAGTGCTTGAACATGCAGGACAAAAAACAGGATTGATTGGTACAATTGAAACAATTATTGGTGATGAAAGAATTCCATCTGTAAATACAACGCCGGAATCTTATGTGGTTCAGGAATCCTTCCGTAAGATGGTAGATGCAGGACTAAAGAATGTTGTTATGGAAGTATCTTCTCAGGCATTGATGCTTCATCGTACAAGTGGATTTGTATTTGATTACGGTATTTTTACAAATCTTGCAGAAGACCATATCGGGGAAAATGAGCATAAAGATATGGATGATTATATTCATTGTAAGAGTCTTTTATTCCAACAATGTAAACAGGGAATTGTCAATGGAGATGATGATTATGTAGAACGTATCATCAAAAATCATACATGTAAGATTGAAACTTATGGAATGAATGCATCAAATGATGTTTATGCAGAAAATATTGCAAGAATCCAAGAACCGGGATACCTTGGAGTTTCTTATGATTTAAAAGGAAAACAGGAATATAATGTTCATGTAGATATTCCAGGTGATTTTACGGTTTATAATTCTTTAGCAGCAATTTCTTTGTGCCGCCATATGGGAATTGTAAAAGAAGATGTATTATCTGCATTGAATACGATTCAGGTAAAAGGACGTCTGGAAATTATTAAGACTCCGGGAGAATATACATTAATGATTGATTATGCACATAATGCAATGAGTCTTGAAAGTCTCTTGACAACCATTCGTAAGTATAATCCAAATAAGATTTATTGCCTGTTTGGATGTGGAGGGAATCGTGCAAAAGCCAGACGCTATGAAATGGGAGAAGTCTCTTCTAATCTGGCAGATTTAACTGTTGTTACTTCCGATAATCCAAGAAATGAAGAACCAATGGATATTATCAATGATATTCTCATTGGTGTACATAAGGGACCAGGAAAATATGTGACGATTCCAGATCGAAAGGAAGCTATTCGATATTGTATGGAACATGCGGGAAAAGGAGATATTGTAATTCTCGCAGGAAAAGGTCATGAAGATTACCAGGAAATTAAGGGTGTCAAACATCATATGGATGAGAGAGATCTGATTCAGGAGATTATCGAGGGAAAATAAAAACAAAAGATAAAAGGAGAATATGTAAGTGGAAGCAAGAATTTCAGGGACAACCAAATTATTTGCAGTCATTGGATCACCGGTTTCACATTCAGCATCGCCTGCAATGCAAAATTACGGTTTTCAGGCATGTGGAGTAGATGGTGCTTATCTTGCCTTTGATATTAAAGAAGATCAGGTACCAGAATTTATAAAAACGATGCGTCTGTTAGATATCAAAGGCTGTAATGTAACAATGCCAAACAAAACAGCAGCAGCACAAAATGTAGATGAATTATCACCAGCTTCAGAATTGATTGGTGCTGTCAACACGATTGTTAACAGAGATGGTGTATTGTATGGACATATCACTGATGGAGAAGGGTTTGTTGCAAATTTAAAAGATCATGGTGTGGATGTTAAGGAAAAAGATATTGTCATCTTTGGTGCCGGAGGAGCTGCAACAGCAATTCAGGTACAATGTGCATTAGATGGAGCAAAATCCATTACAATTTTTAATCCAAGAGATCCATTTTTTGAAAGAGCAGAAAAAATGGTAGAAAAGATAAAAGCAAAAGTTCCATCTTGTCAAGTAGAACTTTATGACTTGGATGCAAAAGATAAAATGCGTGAAAAAATTGATGCTGCAGATATTCTTGTGAACGGAACTTTACTTGGAATGAAACCAAGAGAAAATACAACAGTTATTACAGACACAAGTTTATTTCACGAAGGATTAGTTGTTGCTGATGTTGTTTATAATCCGGAAGAAACAAAATTCTTAAGAGAAGCAAAAGAACATGGATGTATTACTGTTCCTGGAAAGGGAATGCTGTTATGGCAGGGAGTTGCTTCCTTTAAATTATTTACTGGAAAAGATATGCCGGTAGAAGAAGTAAAAGCAAAATTTTTTAGTGAGGCATAAAAAAGAATAGTAAGAAAAATACAGGATCCACTTTTTGGCGATCCTGTATTTTTTATGCGAAAATATAAGATTTAATGTTACCTCCAACGGGGTTATAAGATAAAATATCATCATAAAACTGAATCATTTGATCAAGTCTTGAAGCAACATATTTTTGAAGAATTTTTACAGAAGTAATATGCGTCAGAGAATCCATTTGATCAAATACTTGACAGTAAAGATTGCATCCGCCCGTTACAAAGAAGTTTGTTTCTGGGAGAATTTTTTGCACATAATATTGATAACCGATTTGGTGATGTTCTAGCAAATATTGTCCGGCACGTATTTTACGTCCGATTAGGAAATTAATGGGTTCCTGATTGACAGGATTTGAATTTATTTTTACAAGCAGTTCTTGAAAAAAAGCAGAATCTAAGGAAGGATGATTGGATAAATAACTGTATACAAAATCTTCAAGATTTATTTTTTTAGAAAAAATTTGATGAGGATTTTGGGTAAGAATCTGGTTGGAACCATATGTAACAGCAACTCCATTGACAAATGGAAATAATTTTTCAGGATTTCTTTGGAAATCTTCTACCCACTGATCATTTTCTTTTTTAGATGCTTTAGAATCGGTAATGGCGAAAATACCATCATTTGCTTTGAAAATTCCGGTAAATGACATAATAAATCTCCTTTTATAAACTGGAGAAATTATACAATGTCTTTTTAGAAAAAGCAAGAAGCTTTCAGGAATATTTCTGCATGTCCTGCATATACTTTAACAGTCTATCCAAGGAGGATGTTATGGAACAATTTAATGTATATAAGGATATGAAGGCAAGGACAAATGGGGAAATTTATATTGGAGTTGTTGGTCCGGTAAGAACAGGAAAAAGTACATTTATCAAACGCTTTATGAATTTGATGGTGCTTCCTAATATGGAAGATGAACATGAAAGAAGTCGAGCAAATGATGAACTTCCGCAATCATCCAGTGGAAAAACGATTATGACAACAGAGCCGAAATTTGTTCCAAATGAAGCGGTTTCTATTAAGGTAGAAGATGAGATTGATTTAAATGTCCGTCTGATTGATTGTGTGGGATATATGGTGGATGGAGCCACTGGACACATGGAAGGAGATTCTGAACGTCTCGTAAAAACACCATGGTTTGATCATGAAATTCCATTTACAAAGGCAGCGGCCATTGGAACAAAAAAAGTCATTACAGAGCATTCAACGATCGGTGTTGTTGTAACTTGTGATGGATCTTTTGGAGAAATTGAGGCAATGCAATACGAAAAGCCAGAGGAAGAGACAATTCGACAACTGAAAAGTCTTCAAAAACCATTTGTTGTTCTTTTAAATACAATTCATCCATATTCGGAGGAGACAAGGAATTTGGCTAGAGAAAAAGAAGAACGTTATCATGCAAAGGTAATACCAATGAATTTAGAGCAACTAAAAAAAGAAGATATTTATCAGATCTTAAAAAGTGTGTTGATGGAATTTCCAATTACATCCATTGGATTTTATGTACCAAAGTGGACGGAAACGCTTCCAAAGGAACACCCACTAAAAAAAGAACTTCTGGAAACAGCAAGGAAGATGATGAAAGATAAAAGCTGCATGAGAGATGTTTATGAAAAAACGGATCTTGAAACAGAATACATAAAAGCATGGAAACTGGATCATGTTGCGATGGATACCGGAGAAATCTCCATCCAAGTATCGATTGATGATAAATTTTATTATGATTTCCTTAGTGATACCATCGGATTCCCAATAGGAAATGAATATGAATTTATTCAGATTATGCAGGAGCTTGCAAAGAAGAAAAAAGAATATGAGGAAGTTGGAGAGGCATTAAGTGCTGTAAAACAGAGAGGATATGGGGTCGTTACACCAACGAAGGAAGATATTACATTGGATGAACCACGGATTGTAAAGCATGGAAGCAAATATGGAGTCAAAATAAAAGCAAGTGCTCCTTCTATTCATATGATTCGTGCGAATATTTCAACAGAAATTGCGCCGATTGTTGGAGAAGAATATCAGGCAAAAGATTTGATGGAATATATTGAAAAAGGATCTGGAGAACCAGGAGAAAGTATGTGGGATGTTAATATTTTTGGAAAAACACTAGAACAGCTGGTTGGAGATGGAATGCAGGCAAAAGCGCTAAAAATGACGGAAGAAAGTCAACATAAACTACAGGAAACAATGGAAAAAATTATT
This sequence comes from Anaerostipes sp. MSJ-23, assembly GCF_018918155.1. GTDB lineage: Bacteria > Bacillota > Clostridia > Lachnospirales > Lachnospiraceae > Anaerostipes. The sequence goes on along the minus strand of NZ_JAHLPY010000010.1, from coordinate 64,076 downwards.
AATGAAAGCAATGGAGGACTTGTTTGTATCATTATATAACAGCATTGACAAATACAAGAAAAAAGAATATACTTTGAAAGACAAAGTAAATTGTGGGAAAACCATCAGGATAAATGGAGTAACTATGGCTATTAAAGTATTAGGAACAGGAAGTTTTCTTCCAGAAAAATCAGTGACCAACGATGATCTTGCAAAAATAATGGATACGAGTGATGAGTGGATTTCATCAAGAACCGGTATTAAAAGTAGACACATTTCGATAGAAGATACAACTTCTTCCATGGCAGCAAAGGCAGCAAAAAAAGCTTTAAAAGATAGCAATGTCAAACCAGAGGAGTTGGATCATATTTTTGTGGCTACCCTATCGGCAGACCATGCGACTCCAAGTACGGCCTGTGAAGTACAAAAAGAAATTGGTGCAGATCATGCGGTATGTATGGATATCAATGCAGCATGTTCTGGTTTTTTGTTTGCTCTTCAGACAGCCTGCGCATATGCAAAGGCCGGAATGGGAAAGAAAATGCTGGTGATCGGAGTAGAAACATTGTCAAAACTTATGAACTGGCAAGATCGAAGTACCTGTGTATTGTTTGGAGATGGGGCAGGATGTGCAATTGTGGAAGCAGATGCTACAAGAAATGTATATATTGATGCAGGATCTAATGGAGCCAAAGGTGGTGTTTTGACTTGTGAAGAACGTCATTTGAATAATTTCCTTGTAAAGGATGAGTCTCCAATGCAGCAGGTAACCATGGATGGACCAGAAGTATTTAAATTTGCAGTTCGCATGATACCAAAGAGCGTTAAAAAGGTACTGGAAAAAGCAGGAGTTGATAAGGAAGAAATTCGTTATTTTGTTTTACATCAAGCAAATTTAAGAATTATTGAAGCAGCTGCAAAACGTCTAAAAGAACCAATGGATAAATTTCCAGTCAATCTTGATCATTGCGCCAATACTTCATCGGCAACTGTTCCAATTCTTTTAGATGAAATGAACCGGAAAGGAATGTTAAATCCAGGAGATAAAATTGTTCTTTGTGGTTTTGGCGGTGGTTTAACTTGGGGATCTGTTTATCTAGAATGGTAAATTACGATTAAAAGTACAAAAACTTCTTCCTTGCGAAGAATATGCCTGAGTATATTATAGAAATACAAAAGAAAATGAAAAAAGCTACAGCCATTTGAAAAAAGTGGCATGTGTGGTATAAAATAGTCAGCTTTCGAAATCTAAAAAAGTTGGCTATTTTTCTGTGTAAAAATATGCTATAATAACAAAATGATTACAGGGAGGGAATACATGGAAATACAATTATGGAGAGAGATCCTAAGCCCATATGAACTGGCGGTAGATGAGCTTGTTTTGAAATTCCATCATATGATACAGGAATATCGGAATGCAGGAAGATATTCGCCGATCGAACAGGTGGATGGAAGAGTTAAGACAATCTCAAGCATTCTTGATAAGATGCAGAGGAAAAAAATTAATGTAAATGATATAGAAGAGGAATTGGAAGATATTGCAGGTGTACGACTGATCTGTCAATTTGTAGAAGATATAGAGAAGGTTGTTGAAATTATTGAAAATCGCTCGGATATGAAAATTAAAAGCAGAAAGGATTATATTTCTAAATCCAAAGATAGTGGTTATCGAAGTTACCATCTGATTATTTATTATGAAGTGAATACGATTTATGGAAGAAAACGTTTGAAGGCTGAAATTCAGATTCGAACGCTTGCGATGAATTTCTGGGCAACCGTAGAACATTCTCTTCAATATAAATATAAAGGAAATATTCCAGAACATGTAACAAGTAAATTGCTTGGAGCCTCAGAGGCAATTGATATTTTAGATCAAGAAATGTCGGCAGTGAGGGATGAGATTATGGATGCACAGAATTCTTTTCGAAAGAAAGCAAACGTTGTGTCAGAAATTCTTCATACCATGCAAAATCTTTATAAAGTTGCCAATAAACGGGAAGTTGTAAAGATTCAGGATGAATTTTATAAAATATACGAAACAGGAGATATGGAAAAACTCGAGCACTTTAATAAACAGCTGGATATTATTGCAGAAGGCTATCGTGCTCAGAGTATTTCATAGGAGTAAATAATATGAAATTACCAGTAGAATTTGAAGCAAAAATGAGAAAGCTTTTAGGAGAAGAATTTTCCTCCTATGAACAGCATTTGGATGATCCGGCTTATTATGGAATACGAGTAAATACATTAAAAATATCGGTGGCAGATTTCTTAAAAATCTGTCCTTTTAACGTAACACCGGTTCCATGGACCGATAATGGCTTTTATGTTAGTAGAGAAGAAAGACCATCTAGACATCCATTTTATTATGCAGGACTTTATTATATCCAGGAACCAAGTGCAATGACACCGGCTTCTTATCTTCCAGTGGAGCCAGGAGATAAGGTTCTTGATTTATGTGCGGCTCCTGGTGGGAAATCTACAGAGCTTGGTGCAAAATTAAAAGGAAAAGGGATCCTTGTATCTAATGATGTTAGTGTATCGAGAACAAAAGCGTTGATTCGTAATATTGAGATGTTTGGAATTCGAAATAGTGTTGTTTTATGTACAGAAGCGAAATATATGGTGCCATCATTGCATGGATTTTTTGATAAAATTTTGATTGATGCTCCATGTTCTGGCGAGGGAATGTTTCGAAAGGGAAGCAATGAACTGAAAAATTGGGAACAAAAAGGGAGCGAACCTTATGCAAAACTTCAAAGAGAAATTGTCGATGATGCGGTAAAATTATTAAAACCAGGAGGTATGCTTCTCTATTCTACCTGCACATTTTCGCCAGAAGAAAATGAACAAGTGATTGAATATATGTTAGAGCATAATGATGATTTGAGTCTCGTTCCGATGAAAATGTGTGGCGGTTTTGATCACGGGCATCCAGAATGGACTTTAAGCAAACGAGAAGATGTGAAACATTGTATTCGTCTGTGGCCACATAAAATTAAGGGAGAAGGACATTTCTTGGCCCTTCTTCAGAAAGCGCCAGGGAAAGAAGAGGTGCTTTCATATGAAAAGATAAAAACACCGAAACTAAGTGATGAAACAAAACAATTTTTTAAAGATTGTAAGATGCCAATTGATTGGAATCATGTAAGAGAACATCAAGGAAAATTGTTTTATCTAGAAGAAGATCTGCCCAAACTTGAAAAAATCCGTGTTCTTAGGAAAGGATTGTTTTTGGGAGAGATGAAAAAAGGTCGTTTTGAACCAAGCCAATCATTTGCAGTTGCTCTTCGACCAGAAGAATTTGAAAAATATATTTCTTTTGACCTGGAAGATGAGAGAACCATTCGGTATTTAAAATGTGAAACATTGAATGTAGATATTCATACAGAAGGTATGCACTTGATCGGAACTGGAGGTTTTCCGCTTGGTTGGGGGAAAATAAAAAAAGGTAGAATGAAAAATAAATATGCCTCCAGCTGGAGATGGTTATAATGAAGAAAATTTTGAGAATGGATAAATTTTTATGTGAAAGTCTTGGAATCTCTAGAAAAGAAGCAAAGGAATTATTAAAAAAGAAAAAAGTAACGATCAATGGAATGCTTTGCACAAAGCCAGAAAGTAAGGTATCGATACAAATAGATCATGTTTGTATGGATGGAAGTCCGCTTTGTTTTGAAGAATTTCATTATTTGATGCTATCTAAGCCAGCTGGTGTAATTTCAGCGACAAAAGATTCAAAAGATCGAACGGTACTTGATCTTATAAATGAGCCTTTCAAAGATAAATTATTTCCAGTTGGAAGACTGGATAAAGATACGGAAGGATTGCTTCTTTTGACAGATGATGGAGAGTTAGCTCACAATCTTTTATCACCAAGAAAGCATGTAGAAAAGGTTTATATGGCAAAAGTTTTGGGAACCGTTGGAAAAGAGGCAATTATGGCATTTCAAAAAGGTGTTCCAATCGGAAATGGTGAGATTGCAAAACCTGCCAAACTTGAAATTCTAAAGGCAGGAGAGGAAGAATCAGAAATTTTGATTACAATTACCGAAGGAAAATTTCATCAGGTAAAACGAATGGTTCATGCTATTGGTAGTGAGGTTCTTTATCTTAAACGATTATCCATGGGAAACCTTGTATTGGATGAGGCACTTTCGAAAGGGTCTTACCGCACATTGACAAAAGATGAAATTATTAAATTGAAGGAGCGCTCATGTTAGAAAATAAAAAAGCAGTAATTTTTGATATGGATGGAACGCTTGTTGATTCCATGTGGATTTGGAAAGAAATTGATGTTCGATTTCTTGGAAAATATGGACTAACTGTGCCGGAAGGATTAAATGATGCATTAGAAGGATATAGTTTCCATGAGACCGCTGTTTATTTTAAGGAACATTTTCCACTTCCTTTGACGATCGAGGAAATTAAGAGTATATGGAATGAGATGGCAGCAAAAATGTATGAAACAGAGATTCCACTAAAAGATGGAGCAAAGGAATTCATTGCAAAGTTAAAAGAAAAAAATATGTCGCTTGGAATTGCGACAAGTAATTCTAGGGAACTTGCAAAAGTGTGTCTTCGTTCTAATGGAATTATTGATGCATTTGATTATATTTGTACTTCAGATGAAGTACCGAGAAGAAAGCCAGAACCTGATGTCTATTTATATACTGCGGAAAAATTAAAAACAAAACCAGAAGAAATTCTTGTTTTTGAGGATATTCCTTATGGATTGTTAGCTGGGAAACGAGCACATATGGAAACTTGTGCGGTAAAAGATCCTTATTCGGAGCGTTCGATGAAAGAGAAATTAGAACTTGCTGATTATTATATTGAATCTTATTATGACATTTTAAATGGAACATATCGGGTATTGAAAGGAAGATCATGAAAAAAATAGCAATTGTAACCGGTGCGTCTTCCGGAATGGGAAGGGAATTTGTTTTGCAGATTGCACAAATGTATCCTTTTCTTGAAGAAATCTGGGTGATTGCCAGAAGAAAAGAACGGCTGGAAGATCTAAAAAAAGAGGTTTCAACAACAAAAATTCGAAGTTTTGCTTTGGATTTTGAGAAGAAAGAAAGTTTTGAAAAACTTAAACAGGTCCTTTGTAAGGAAGGACCAAAAGTATGTATCATTGCCAATGGATCTGGATTTGGAATTTCTGGGAATTTGGAACATTTAGAGATGGAAGAGATTTCTGGAATGATATCCTTAAACTGTACAGCACTTACCTTATTGACCAAATTGGCAATTCCATATATGGGAAAAGGGGGATATATTTATCAGTTCGCTTCGGCCGCAGCTTTTGCACCACAGGCAGGTTTTTCTGTGTATGCTGCAACAAAGGCTTATGTGTTAAGCTTTTCTAGAGCTCTTGGACAGGAACTAAGAAGTCGTGGAATCCATGTAACGGCGATTTGCCCGGGGCCTGTTAAAACTGAATTTTTTGATATCGCTTACCAGAGAGAAGAAGTAAAATTTTACAAAAAACTTGTTTTGGCAGATCCCAAAAAAGTTGTAAAAAAAGCATTGCGTGATGGAAGAAAGAAAAAACCAGTATCTGTTTATGGACCAGTGATGAAAATTTTAACTGTCTTTTGTAAGATTCTTCCTACCGGGTGGATTGTAAGAGTAACAGGCAAATAAGAGACAGGGAAAAGAGTTATGCGTGAAATACAGATTACAGGAAAAGAAGAAGGGCAGCGTCTGGATAAGATGCTTGCAAAATATTTAAATAAAGCGCCCAAAAGTTTTGTTTATAAGATGCTTCGAAAGAAAAATATAAAATTAAATGGAAAAAAGGCTTCTGGAAATGAAAAACTTCAAAAAGGAGATCAAGTATTTGTTTATCTGGCAGAGGAGACGATTGAAAAGTTTCGTCAAGAAGTGAAGGTAGAAAAACAAAAAATACCATTGAGTGTGCTTTACGAAGATCAAAATGTACTTTTCATTAACAAACCTTATGGTGTTTTATCGCAAAGAGCAAAACCATCAGATATCTCAATCAATGAACAAATTGCACCATATGCAGTGGAAAAAGGATGGATTTCAAAAGAAGATCTTCAGATGATAAAGCCATCTATTTGCAATCGTCTGGATCGTAATACGACAGGAATTATTATTGCAGGGATTTCTCTTCATGGTCTTCAGACAATGGCTGAAATTTTAAAAGACCGTAGCCTGGATAAATATTATTATTGTATTGTAAAAGGAACGGTAAAAACAAGAGAGAGAGTTTGTGGGTATTTGATTAAGGATCATAGGAGCAATAAAGTTACGATTCGGAAACAGAAGATAGAAAATGCATCTGCGATTGAAACTTCTTATGAACCAATGGCAACAGGAAATGGTTTTACAATGTTAAAAGTAAAATTAGTAACTGGAAAAACACATCAAATTCGTGCACACCTTGCGAATCAGGGACATCCGCTTCTTGGTGATCCAAAGTATGGAGACAAAAAAATAAATGAATGGGCGAAAAAAAGATTTTCTTTAAAAGGACAGCTCCTGCATTGTGGACAACTTCATTTTCCAAAAAAAATGAAGGGATGTAAAAACCTTGAAGATCGGACAATAAAAGCACCTTTACCAAAGCAGTTTGAAGAAATTGCGACACAATTATTTGGGAGAGAATCATGGGAAGCTGGAATGTAAAGGGATTGCGAGGTTCTGTTCTTGAAGAACTTGTAAATTACACAAATGATAAATATAGAGAACAAAATCTTGCACTTGTTCAAAAAATACCGACATCAATTAAGCCGGTACGGTTTGATAAAATGCATCGACATATTACGCTTGCTTATTTTGATCAAAAAAGTACCGTAGATTATATTGGTGTGGTACAAGGAATTCCTGTTTGTTTTGATGCTAAGGAATGTGCAACGGATATCTTTCCGCTTCAGAACATTCATGAGCATCAAATGAAGTTTATGAGACAGTTTGAAGAACAAGGCGGAATTAGTTTTCTGCTTTTATATTTTACAAATCGACAGGCTTGTTATTTTCTTTCCTTTGAGGAGGCAATGAGATACTGGAAGCGTGGGGAAAACGGTGGTCCAAAGCATTTTAAATATGAGGAACTCGATATTGGATGTTTTGTTCCTCTCAAAAAGGGAATGGTTCTTCATTATTTGGAATGTTTGAAAAAGTATCTAGAGCAAAAACAGAAAGAACGTTGACGAAACTGCTGGATTTGCGTATAATATAAAAGATTGACAAAAATAAATAAAGGATGAGTTTATGATAAAAAGCATGACAGGTTTCGGACATGGAGAAATATCCAATGCCGAAAATCAGAAAGTTACAGTAGAAATAAAGTCCGTAAATCACAGATATTGTGATCTTTCTTTGAAATTACCAAAGAAATTTTCAATGTTTGAAGCAAAAATTAGAAATATCATGAAGGAATATGTAAGCCGTGGAAAGATTGATATTTTTGTTTCTTTTGAAGATTTATCACAGACATCTGTCGGATTGCGTTATAATCAGGAAATGGCAAGAGAATATCTGAAGATCTTTGAGCAGATGAGAGATGATTTTAAAATTGAATCAAATATTACAGCAAAAGATCTTGCAAGATTTCCAGAAGTAATCTCTATCGAAGAAAAACCACAAGATGAAGAAGTATGGTGGTCATTAATTGAAGGGGCTTTAAGATCTGCAGCAGAAAAATTTGTGGAAACAAGAACGATTGAAGGGGAAAATCTAAAGCAGGATCTTCTTGGCAAGCTGGATCAGATGGAAGAAGATGTAGATTTCATTGAAAAGCGTTCTCCAGATATTATTCGTGAATATCGGGCAAAACTTGAAGAAAAGGTAAAAGAATTTCTAGAAGATTCTACAATTGAAGAAAATAGAATCGCAGCAGAGGTTACTTTATACGCGGACAAGATTGCTGTGGATGAGGAAATTGTAAGACTTCAAAGTCATATTCGCTCGATGAGAGATGTCCTTAATCAGGAAGAGGCAATCGGACGTAAACTTGATTTTATGGCACAGGAAATGAATCGTGAGGCAAATACGATTTTATCAAAATCAAGTGATGTGGCGCTTTCAGACCATGCCATTGAATTAAAGACCAATGTGGAAAAAGTCAGGGAACAAATTCAGAATATAGAATAAAGAAGGGATGCAAGATGAAGAAAAAAGGGTCACTGCTTGTCTTATCTGGTTTTTCTGGTGTTGGAAAAGGAACAGTTGCAAAGCGACTTGTAGAAAAATATGGCTACAGCTTGTCTGTTTCTGCAACGACAAGGAAACCAAGGGAAGGCGAAGAAAACGGAAGAGAGTATTTTTTTAAAACCGAAGCAGAGTTTAAAAATCTTATTGATTATAATGGATTTATAGAGTATGCTAGGTATGTTGATAATTATTATGGGACTCCTCGTAAATTCGTAGAAGATGAATTACAGGCAGGCCATCATGTGATTTTGGAAATTGAAGTACAAGGTGCTTTTCATATCAAAAAACAGTATGAAGATGCTCTTTTAATCTTCATCACGGCACCAAGCGCTATGGCAATTAAACAGCGTTTGATCGGGCGTGGAACAGAATCTGAAGATGTGATTAAAAAGCGCTTAGATCGCGCAAAAGAAGAATCCAGGGATATGGATAAATATGACTATATTGTTGTCAATGATGATCTGGAAGAATGTGTTGATCAAATTCATTCAATCGTTCGTGCAAAAGAAAGTCTGTTAAAAAATAACCTGGATTTTATTGAAGCAACAAGAAAAGGATTAAAAGAATTATAGGAGGAATTTATTATGTTACATCCATCATATACCGAATTAATGAAAGTTATTAACGGAGATAGCGAAGATGAGAAAGTAATTTCTAGCCGTTATTCTGTAGTACTGGCAAGTGCCAAACGTGCAAGACAGATTATTGGAGGAGATATCCCATTGGTTGCGGTATCAAATTCAGAAAAGCCATTATCGATTGCTGTTGAAGAATTAAGACAGGAAAAAGTCAAAATTCTTGGAGATGATGAAGAAGCAGAAGAATAAAAACAGGAATAAGGGTGATTAGGAATTCCTAAGCGCCCTTCTTTGTAGATGAAGCAAATAAACAACAGGAGCAGATGACTTGGAGGAGTTATGGATATTTTATTACTAATTGAGACCATTCTTTTGGGAATTGTAGAAGGAATTACGGAATGGTTGCCGATCAGCAGTACGGGACATTTGATCTTGGCAAATGAATTTATTAATTTAAATATGTCAGATGCATTTATGGAAATGTTTGATGTTGTGATTCAGCTTGGTGCGATCATGGCAGTCGTTGTTCTTTATTTTCATAAATTGAATCCCTTTTCACCAAAAAAGAACAAAAAAGAAAAAACAGATACCGTTATTTTATGGACAAAGGTAATTCTTGCAGTATTACCAGCAGCTGTCATCGGTGTTTTGTTGGATGACTGGCTAAATGATCATTTTTATAATCCGCCAGTTGTAGCAGCTACTTTGATTATTTATGGTATTTTATTTATTGTCGTTGAAAATTATAATAAAAAAAGAAGAGGAAGAGCAATGGACGATCTGAATCGTCTGACATATTCAATGGCATTAATCATTGGTGTATTTCAAGTACTTTCTCTAATTCCTGGAACTTCAAGATCTGGTGCTACTATTCTTGGTGGTATTTTGATTGGATGTTCTAGAACTGTAGCAGCAGAATTCTCATTTTTCCTTGGAATTCCAGTGATGTTTGGTGCAAGTTTATTAAAGATTGTAAAATTTGGACTTCATTTTACTTCTATAGAAGCAACGGTTTTGATCGTTGGAATGGTTGTGTCATTCCTTGTATCCATTCTTGCAATTAAATTCTTGCTTGGATATATTAAGAAAAATGACTTTAAAGCTTTTGGCGTTTACCGTATCATTCTTGGTATTTTAGTCATTTGCTATTTTGCTTTTCTGAAATAAAAGGAGAAAACGATGGATAAAAGTGCATTTTTAAAAGGAATGGAAGAAATGTTGTCGATTGCCAAAACAAATGGTAATCAGATTTCTAAAGAAGAATTGCTTGATTACTTTAGTGATCTTTCTTTAGATGAATCGGCACAGAAATTATTATTTGATACATATGAAGAAGCCGGAATTCGTGTCATTGGTTATGAAAAAACCAAAAAAGAAATGGAAGAAACATCCGTTGCAGAAACAAAATCAGAAAGTTTAGAAGAAGATTCTTCTATTGTTCAGTTTTATGAGGAAGAGCTTCAGGATCTTTCTATTTCTGTGGAAGAACAACAGGAAGTTTTAAAAAAATGGCTTGCAAAAAGAACAGATGGAGATCAGGTAATTCAGTGTCTCCTTCCTCTCGTTGTGGAAATCGCAAGGGAACATCAGGGAAAAGGTGTTTTATTTGCAGATTTGATCCAAGAAGGAAATATTGGACTTTTAGAAGCTATGGCATCGTTTAGCGGAGATGATAAAGATGCTTTTATGCGTCATGCAAAAGGAATTATTGAAGACTGTATGTTGGATGCAATTGCGGTTCAAAAAGGATCTGATAATATTGGACAACAGATTGCTATAAAAGCGAATCGCTTAGATGAAGCATCAACGCATTTAGCAAAAGAACTTGGCAGAGAGCCAAAAGCAGAAGAGTTGGCCGAATACTTATCAATGACAGTGGAAGAAATCAAAGAAATCATGAAGGTATCGTTAGATGCGATTTCTGTGATGGAGGCTGATATTACACCTTCAAATTCTTAAAAGAAAAAATTTCTTATAAAGATAAGGAGGGTTTGATGGAGATCAGAGAAAAACAGGAATTATCAGAAAAAGAGAATCTCAGCGTTTATGCAATGCTTAGTATGGATACAAAAGGAAGAGAGAAGCCTGAAGTGGAATGTGAAATTCGTACCTGTTATCAGCGGGATCGGGATCGCATTCTTCACTCCAAGGCTTTTCGCCGCTTAAAAGATAAGACACAAGTATTTTTATCGCCTAAGGGAGATCATTATCGAACAAGATTGGTTCATACGTTGGAAGTATCACAAAATGCAAGAACCATTGCATGTGCCCTACGTTTAAATGAGTCGTTAACCGAAGCGATTGCTCTTGGCCATGATCTTGGACATACACCGTTTGGACATGCAGGTGAAAAGGTTTTAAATGAAATGAATCCATTAGGTTTTAAACATAGTAGTCAGAGTGTGCGTATTGTAAGGTATCTTGAAAAAAACGGGAAAGGGTTAAATCTGACATGGGAAGTTCTTGATGGAATGGAGCATCATTCGATCAAAAGTATGCCTGCAACGATGGAAGGAAAAATTGTTCGTCTAGCCGATAAAATTGCATATATCAATCATGATATTGATGATTCAATTCGGGCAAAAATTTTAAAAGAAGAAGATCTTCCGATGCAATATACGAAGGTATTAGGACATTCCTTTCGGGAAAGAACCAATACGATGATTCTTGATATTGTTCGGGAAAGTGAGGGAAAAAATGATATTTGCATGTCCGATTCGATATATCAGGCAATGTTTGGTCTTCGATCCTTTATGTTTGAACATGTGTATACAGATCCGGATACAAAAAAAGAAGAAGAAAAAGTTACCAATATTATAGCCCCGTTATATGAATATTATCTTTCGCATATTGAACAATTGCCAAAGGATCATCAAGATAGGATAAAACATAAAGGGGATTCAAGAGAACAAGCGGTCTGCGATTATATTGCAGGGATGACGGATCATTACGCAATTGAAAAATATCAAGACATTTTTATACCGAAGTTTTGGTTAGAAACATAAAATGAAAAAAGTTCAAAATAAAAAAAGGAATTCGGCAGAAAATGTAGAATATTATAATAGAGAGAACTTTTCAGGACAAGGAGGGAAGAGCACATGATGTATGGAGAAGACATTATCGAAGAAGTGCGAAGCCGCAATGATATCGTGGATGTGATTTCCGGTTATGTACCACTGAAAAAAAAGGGCAGTTCTTATTTTGGACTGTGTCCATTTCATAATGAAAAGTCTCCGTCTTTTTCTGTAAGCAGAGAAAAACAAATGTATTATTGTTTTGGTTGTGGTGCCGGAGGAAATGTTTATACATTTCTGATGGAATATGAAAATTTTTCGTTTCCAGAAGCCGTCCGTTTTTTAGCAGAACGTGCAGGAATGCAGCTGCCACAGGAAGAGCTGAATGATGAGGACCGGCGGAAAATGGATGAAAAGGCTAGACTTCGGGAAATGAATAAGCAAGCAGCCAATTATTTTTATTGCCTTCTTCAAAGTAAGCGAGGCGAAAAGGCGATGGCCTATTTTAAAAATCGTGGAATTACAGAAGATACGATTCGAAGATTTGGCCTTGGCTATTCCGATATTTATCATGATGATCTCTATCGCTTTTTAAAAAGCAAAGGATTCAGTGATGAAGAATTGAAAGATTCAGCACTTGTGACACTTAATGAACAAAAAGGGGGTAGTGATAAATTTTGGAATCGTGTCATGTTTCCAATTATGGATGTAAATAATCGTGTGATTGGATTTGGTGGAAGAGTTATGGGAGATGGAACTCCTAAGTATTTAAATTCCAGAGAGACAAAACTTTTTGATAAAAGCAGAAATTTATATGGATTGAATTTTGCAAGAAGTTCTAGAAGAAGGGAAATCATTTTATGTGAAGGATACATGGATGTAATTTCTATGCACCAGGCAGGATTTACCAATGCCGTTGCAGCTTTAGGAACCGCATTTACGAGTGGTCATGGTATGCTCCTTAGGCGTTATACAGAAAATGTTATTTTATCTTTTGATAATGACGAGGCAGGACAGAGAGCCATTTTACGTGCGATTCCAATTTTAAAAGATGCTGGACTGAACGTTCGAGTTTTGAATCTTTCGCCATATAAAGATCCTGATGAATTTGTAAAAAATATGGGAGCTGCGGCATTAGAGGAACGTATTAAAAAAGCACAGAATTGTGTTATGTTTGAGATTGAAACATTGTCCGGTCAATATGATCAAAATGATCCTGGAGAAAAAACAAAATTTCAGCATGAAGCTGCAAAAGTGTTGGCAGGAATTGTAGATCCTTTGGAAAGAAAAAATTTTATCGAAGCTGTTTCTAGAGAATATTTCATCAGTCCTAAGGAGTTTCAAGACTTGGTGGATGATTATGGAAGTAATGGGTATATTACACAACAAGAACGTCAGCGGATGAAAAGAGAAGAAAGAAGGGTAGCACCGGAGGAAGACAAACAGGAGAAAAAGAGGCAGCCACAAAAATTATTACTCACATGGTTCGTAAACGAACCAGTTTTATTTGAAAAATTAAATGGCATTATTAGTCCAGAGGATTTTCATGATCCGATTTATCATGGAGTGGCACTGATGCTATTTGAACAGTATGAAAAGGAAAAGAAAGTGATTCCGGCGAGAATTCTTAATCAGTATACGGATCCTAAGGATCAGAAAAAAATAGCGGAATTATTTAATACAACGCTTAAGATGGCTCCGTCACCGGAAGATAATGATAAGGCGCTGACAGATATTGTTCGGCGGGTAAAAGAAGAAAGTATTGAACAACAGATGAATGCAACAAATGATATTTTGAAATGGCAGGAGCTGATTCAGGAAAAGAGCAGTCTTTTAAAACTGCATATTTCAATATAGGTTGGTTACAATAGAAATGAGAAGAAAGGACGAACTATGGAAGGTACAATGGAACAATTCAGTGAGAAACTCTCTGGATTAATCGAACTTGGAAAAAAGAATAAAAATTTTCTGGAGTATGCACAGATTGAATCTTATTTTAAAGATATGAAATTGACATCTGATATGATGGAAGCAATTTATGATTATCTGGAACAAAATGGAATCGATGTTTTGACACTGGCAGCAGTGGAGGATGACGATGATGATTTGGATGATACTTTAGATGATGAGACAGAAATTGCTGTACCAGATGGGATCAGTATTGAAGATCCTGTGCGTATGTATTTAAAAGAAATTGGTAAAGTACCACTTCTTAGTGCAGATGAAGAAATTAATCTTGCTCAAAAAATGGAAGATGGAAATCAGGCAGAAGAAGAAATTGAGAAACTCAAAGAACAGCTAGAAAATGCAAAAAATGAAGACGAGAAAAAAGAGCTGGAAGAAAAAATCAAGGAACAGAAACGTTACATCGCGAAGGGTGATGCCGCTAAGAAAAAACTGGCAGAGGCAAACTTACGTCTTGTTGTAAGTATTGCAAAACGTTATGTTGGACGTGGAATGCTGTTTCTTGATCTAATTCAAGAAGGAAATCTTGGGTTGATTAAAGCAGTAGAAAAATTTGATTACCGAAAAGGATATAAATTTAGTACGTATGCAACTTGGTGGATTCGTCAGGCAATTACAAGAGCAATTGCCGATCAGGCAAGAACGATTCGTATTCCGGTTCATATGGTAGAAACAATTAATAAACTCATTCGTGTATCTAGACAGTTACTACAGGAACTTGGAAGAGAACCTTCTCCAGAAGAAATTGCAGAAGAAATGGATATTCCGGTAGAGCGTGTTCGAGAGATCCTTAAAATTTCTCAAGAACCAGTATCTTTGGAAACTCCAATTGGTGAAGAGGAAGACAGTCATCTTGGAGATTTTATTCAGGATGAAAATGTACCAGTACCAGCGGATGCAGCAGCTTTTACTTTATTAAAAGAGCAGCTTGATGAAGTTCTTGGAACATTAACAGAAAGAGAACAGAAAGTATTAAGATTGCGTTTTGGGCTCGATGATAGCCGTGCAAGAACGCTAGAAGAAGTTGGAAAAGAATTTAACGTTACAAGAGAACGTATCCGACAGATTGAAGCAAAAGCATTGCGCAAATTAAGACATCCAAGTCGTAGCAGAAAATTAAAAGACTATTTAGATTAAGGTGTAGCCTATGGAATTGTCAAACCGTTTAAAAACCATTGCATCTTTCGTAACGAAAGGATTATGTGTGGCGGATATTGGAACAGATCATGGATACATACCGATCGATTTGGTCAAAAGCGGTAAATGTCCAAAAGCATTTGCAATGGATGTAGGAAAGGAACCGCTAAGCCGGGCGAGGCAACATATAAAAGAAATGGATGCACAAGATCAGATCACATGCATTCTATCAGATGGATTGAATCAACTTCCACAAACGGAAGTTGATTCTCTTGTCATTGCAGGAATGGGAGGGGATCTTGTTGTTAAGATTCTTGAAAATGATCTGGAAAAATTAAAAGAAATCAAAGAAATGATTCTTTCGCCACAGTCTCACTTGGAAAAAGTGCGGCATTTTCTTCATGACCATGGATTTTTGATTGCAAAAGAAGCTATGGTAAAAGAAGATGGAAAATATTATATAATTATACGCGCGATTCATGGAAAAGAAATCTATGAAAAAGAATGTTTTTATTACTTTGGAGAAAAACTATTAAAAAATCAAGATCCGATACTTTTAGAATACATGGATTTGCAGTATCAAAAATATGGAGAAATATTAAAATATTTAAATGATAGTGAAAAAGAGCATATTCGGCAACGCAGAGAGGAAATACTTACGATGTGTGATTATATAAGGGAGGCGTTCGGATATTATGAAATGTAGGGATATCATAGAAATTTTGGAACAAGAAGTACCGCTTTATGCGGCGGAAGGTTGGGATAATCCAGGATTTTTGATTGGTGATAGAACACAAGAAGTCAAAAAAATCTTAGTAGTTCTTGATATTACGAATGAAGTAGTTGAAAAAGCAATAGAAGTTGGTGCGGACTTTATTCTTGCACATCATCCAATCATATTTTCCTCTATGAAAAGGTGTACAGATGAAAACTTTATTCAAAAGAAAATGTTACAATTGATTCATCATCAGATCAGTTGTTATGGAATGCACACGAACTATGATGTGTGTAGAATGGGAGAACAAATTGCAAAGAGACTTTCATTTTGTCCACAGGAAGCATTAGAGCTTACAAAAAATCCAAAACTCAGAGAAGAAGGAAAAGGCATAGGAATGATTGGAAATCTTACAAAACCTGTGACTCTGGAGGCATATGGACAGAAAATCAAGAAGGCATTTTCTTTGGATAGTATTACTATTTTTGGAGATTTAGAACATAAGGTGCAAAAGCTTGCATTTGTTCCTGGATCTGGTAGAAGTATGATTTATGAGGCAGTAAAAAAACAAGCGGACGTTTTGATTACTGGAGATATTGGTCATCATGAAGGATTGGACGCTATAGATATGGGTCTTTCTATCATAGATGCTGGACATTATGGATTGGAACAAATCTTTATTGATGATATGAGTCAGTTGCTTTCTGATAAGTTACCAGAGTGTGAAATTATTTCTTATAAAGCAGGAGTTCCTTACAAAGTCATTTAAAAGGAGTGTGATGCGAATGTATCATGTAACTATAAAAGGTGTAGATTACACGGTAGAAGCTGGTACAACCTTTCAGGAACTTGCAGATAAAGTACAAAAAAAGGGAGAACCAGTTATTTTACTCGCCTATGTGAACGGTAAATTAAAAGAATTATTTCAACCAGTTGAGAAAAACTGTCAGGTAGAATTTGTTACACTAGCACAGGAAGCTGGGTATATGACTTATAAACGGACAGCAATGTTTATATTCTTGAAAGCATGCGAAGATTTATTTGGAGAAGGTTCCAGTGATGATATTTCAATTAAATATTCTATTGGAAATAGCACCTTTTGTGAATTTCTCGTAAGAGATATTCAAGTAAATGTTCAAATGGCTTTAAAAGTACAAAAGCGAATGGAAGAAATTTGTAAGGAAAATATTCCAATTCAAAAAACATCAGTAGATACTTACCAGGCGCAAAAATATTTTGAAGGTGTTGGATTAAAGGAAAAACAGAGATTGTTTCGTTTTCGTAGAGAATCTAAGACCAACTTATATTCTCTTGGAGGATACGAAAATTATTTTTATGGATATATGGCACCATCAACAGGTTATATTCAAACATTTCTTGTATCACCTTATCAAGATGGGTTAGTACTTCAGACACCAAAACGCCATCAGACAGAAGAACTTCAGAAATTTTATCCACAGCCCAAATTGTTTCGCGTGATGCAGCGATCCAGAGAGTGGAGTGCCACGATGGGGGTCGATACGGTTGGCGCTTTAAATGAAGTCATTACATGTGGAAATACCAATCATTTGATTCTTTTACAGGAAGGACTTCAAGAAAAATTGATGGCAGAAATTGCCGATAAAATTGTTCAGGGACATAAAAAGATTGTTTTAATTGCTGGACCATCTTCTTCTGGAAAAACAACATTTTCTCACAGATTATCGATTCAGCTGCAAATTGCAGGAAAAAATCCACATCCGATTTCTTTGGATGATTATTTCCTTGATCGAGAATTATCTCCAAAAGATGAATTTGGAAATTATAATTTTGAGACAATTGCTTCATTAGATGTTGATCTTTTTACAAAACATATGAATTGCCTTTTAGCAGGTGAAGAAATTTCAATGCCGACTTATAATTTTGTAACGGGAAAAAGAGAATATAAAGGAAAGACATTAAAATTAGGCCATGATGATATCCTTGTTATTGAAGGAATTCATGGACTAAATGGTGAGCTTTCTAGAAACCTTCCAAGAGAAGCAAAATATAAAATTTATGTTAGTGCATTAAGCCAGATTAATCTGGATGAACATAATAGAATTCCGAGTTCTGATGGAAGATTACTTCGAAGGATCGTAAGAGATTCGATGACGAGAGGCAATGATGCAAAGGAAACGATTGGACGATGGGATTCTGTAAGAAAGGGAGAAGAAGATAATATCTTTCCATATCAGGAAGAGGCAGATATTATGTTTAATTCTTCACAGATTTATGAATTGGCTGTTCTAAAACAGTATGCAGAGCCATTATTATTTGCGGTTCCAAGAAATTGTCCAGAATATCAAGAAGCAAAAAGACTTTTAAATTTTCTTGATTATTTTTTGAATATTAAGAGTGAAGATATTCCAAAAACATCACTTTTGAGAGAATTTATCGGCGGAAGTTGTTTTGAAACATAAAAATTTTGCAAGTTTGCGTGGATTTTTCAAATAAATATTGTTTTCAAGGTTTTTTTGTGATATGATAGCAAACGTGCTTAGTCAGACAAATGGTCGCGCCATTTCAGACGAAAGGGGAATGGTGAGGAAAGTCCGGGCTTCATAGGGCAGGATGCCGGATAACGTCCGGTAGGGGCAACCCTCAAGCCAGTGCAACAGAAATAAACCGCCGGTTTTACCGGTAAGGGTGGAAAGGCAAGGTAAGAGCTTACCGCCTGTCTGGTAAC
The DNA here is from genome assembly GCF_018918155.1 of Anaerostipes sp. MSJ-23. Classification (GTDB taxonomy): domain Bacteria; phylum Bacillota; class Clostridia; order Lachnospirales; family Lachnospiraceae; genus Anaerostipes. Next base: position 45,794 of record NZ_JAHLPY010000010.1, on the reverse strand, counting down.
AGACAGGGCACATGTAAACCTCATCCGAAGCAAGACCGAACAGAAAACGATAAATTGGCCCGATTTGTTTTCAGGTGGGTCGCTAGAGCTTGCTGGCAACAGCAAGTCGAGATAGATGACCATTCAATGACAGAACCCGGCTTATCGTCTGGCTAAGTTTGATCAAAGACTTTTTAAGAAGGTATGCAATACCTTCTTTTTTTGTATAAAAATATGAAAGAAATTACAAATTTTGAACTCATTTTTTACAAAAGAAGATATTTTTCGATTGTTATTGAAAGAACTTTCAGAATAATACAAAAGTATTGAAAATAATTTTAAAGCGGATATACTAGAGATAAAGAACGAAACAAAGAAGGAGGAAATCAAAATGGGTATTGAAAATCTCAAAGGAAAACTAATTGTTTCTTGTCAGGCTTTGCCAGAGGAACCTCTTCATTCTTCTTTTATCATGGGAAGAATGGCTTTGGCAGCAAAGCAAGGTGGAGCTTTTGGAATTCGGGCAAACACAAAAGAAGATATTTCCGAAATTAAAAAAACGGTTGATCTTCCAGTGATTGGAATTGTAAAAAGAAATTATGAAGGCTGTGATGTTTATATCACACCGACAATGAAAGAAATAGAAGAACTTATGGAGGTAAAACCAGAAATTATAGCAATAGATGCAACGGTTTCTAGTCGTCCCAAAGGAGTTTCTGTCGATGATTTCTTCCAAAAAGTCAAAGAAAAATATCCGAATCAGTTATTTATGGCAGATTGTTCGACGGTAGAAGAGGCGATTCATGCAGATGAACTTGGATTTGATTTTATAGGAACAACATTGGTTGGCTATACAAAACAAAGCAGTCATTTAAAAATTGAGAAGAATAATTTTGAAATTCTTCGAGAAATTTTAAAAAAAGTGAAACATCCGGTCATCGCAGAAGGAAATATTAATACTCCACAAAAAGCAAAAAGAGTGTTGGAACTTGGAGCATATAGTGTTGTTGTTGGATCTGCAATTACAAGACCACAGTTAATCACAAAATCATTTGCACAGGAAATAGAGACTTTATAGTAAAGGGAAAAAACATGGAATATGAGAAAAAATCCGTTATACCGGTTATAGAATCAACATATGAAAATTTTACACCGATGGAACGGATCATTGCTGATTTTTTTCTGAAAAATAAAAAAAAGATCAATTTTTCCGCAAAGCAAATTTCAAAAAAATTATTTGTATCAGAGGCTTCTTTGTCAAGGTTTGCTCAAAAATGTGGTTATCGAGGCTATCGGGAATTTATTTACCAATATGAAGAAAATTTTGTAGAAAGTCATCAGGAAATTACAGCTCATACAAGAACAGTATTAAATGCGTATCAAGAATTATTGAATAAAACGTACAGTTTGATGGATGAAGGACAGATTTTAAGAATTTGTGATGATCTTGGAAAAGCAAAAAGAGTTTTTGTATGTGGAAAAGGTAGTTCGGGACTTGCTGCAAGAGAAATGAAACTTCGGTTTATGAGAATTGGTGTAGACATTGATTCTATTCAAGATCCTGATTTAATGAGGATGCAGGCAGTGATGCAAAAAGAGGGGCGTCTGGTGATTGGAATTAGTATTAGTGGAAGTTCTTCAGATGTTCTTTATATGCTAAGGAAGTCTCATCACCGAGGAGCTAAGACCATATTACTTACAGGGAGAAATGTGGAAAATTACCAGGAATTTTGCGATGAACTTGTTTTGATTCCTTCTTTGAAATACCTGGATCATGGAAATTTAATTTCTCCACAGTTTCCAATCTTGATTACGTTGGACTTAATCTACTCATACTATGTAGAACAAGATAAATTGAAAAAAGAAATGTTACATGATGATACGTTGAAAGCGTTGAAAGGAGAGAAAAAATGAGAATTTATAAAACAAAAGATTATGATGAAATGAGCAGAGTGGCAGCAAATATTATATCTGCACAAATTATTTTAAAACCAGAGTCTATGCTTGGATTGGCAACAGGATCTTCACCAATTGGCGTTTATGAACAGTTAGTAAAATGGTATGAAAAAGGAGATCTTGATTTTTCAAATGTAACAACGGTTAATTTGGATGAATACAAAGGTCTTCCAAAGGAAAATGAGCAAAGTTATTATTATTTTATGCATGAACATTTATTTGATAAAGTAAATATCAATGTTGAGAACACATATCTTCCAGATGGAATGAATCTTGACAGTGAAGCAGAGGCAACACGTTATGAAGCGCTTGTAAAAAGCCTTGGAATTGTAGATCTTCAGCTTTTGGGTCTTGGAAGAAACGGTCATATTGGGTTTAATGAACCTGGAGATATTTTTGAAAAAGCAACACATTGTGTAACATTAAAAGAAAGTACCATTGATGCAAATAAGAGATTTTTCGATTCTATTGATGATGTACCAAAACAGGCTTATAGCATGGGAATCGGTACGATTCTAAGATCTAAAAAATTATTAGTTGTCGTAAGTGGAGAAGAAAAAGCACAGGCACTTAAAGATTCTATTTGTGGGGAAGTAACACCACAGGTACCTGGATCAATTCTTCAGTTCCATAATGATGTGACAATTGTTGCAGATGAAGCAGCATTATCACTTGTACCAGAAGAATATTTATCTCAGAAATAGAAAAATGCTAAAGAGAAGGCGATATTATGATTATAAAAAATATAAAAATTTATCAACCGGATCAGACGTTTGTTCCTGGTGTTATTATAACAGAAGATGATCATATCAAAGAAGTCTACACAGAAAGGGAAGCTGTCGAAAGTACAGCTTCCCAACAGGTGCTTGATGGACAAGGATGTTATTGTATTCCTGGAATGATTGATCTTCATTTTCATGGATGTAAAGGTGCTGATTTTTGTGATGGAACAAGAGAAGTATTGGATACAATTTCACAGTTTGAAGCATCTATTGGAGTGACAGCAATTTCTCCAGCTACGATGACACTCCCAGTAGAAAAACTGGAACAGATCCTTGAAAATGCAGCGGATTATCGTGACCTGCAAGAAAAAAAACAAACTATTTGGGGAGCAGATTTAGTTGGGGTTAATATGGAGGGACCTTTTATCAGCAAAGTAAAAAAAGGGGCCCAGGATGAAAAAAATATTATTCCTTGCGATGTTTCTATTTATAAAAAATTTCAAAAAGCGGCTCGTGGACTTGTAAAATTTGTTGGTATTGCGCCGGAAGAAAGTGAATGCAGTGATTTTATAAAAGAAGTAAAAGAAGAAGTATCGGTTTCTCTTGCCCATACAAATGCAGATTATGATACTGCTATGGAGGCCTTTGATCTTGGGGCAGATCATGCGGTGCATCTTTATAATGCAATGCCGCCATTTCATCATAGGAATCCAGGTGTAATTGGTGCAGTATCAGATAGTCCTCATGTTATGGCTGAATTAATTTGCGATGGAATTCATATTCATCCATCCGTTGTAAGAGCAACATTTCAGATGATGGGAGCAGAGCGTATGATTCTCATCAGTGATAGTATGCGTGCAACTGGGATGCCGGACGGTTCTTATACACTAGGCGGATTGGATGTTAATGTTAGAGGAAATCGTGCAACACTTGCGTCAGATGGAGCATTGGCTGGTTCCGCGACAACATTACCAGACTGTGTTAGAATTGCAGTAAAGAAGATGGGAATTCCTTTAGAGACAGCCATTGCCTGTGCCACTATTCATCCAGCAAAAAGCTTGAAAATTGACGATAGGTACGGATCTATTGAAGAAGGGAAAAAAGCGGACCTTGTTTTATGGGACGAAGAACTTCGCTTAAAAAAAGTAATTAAAGATGGACAAATCTATCCATCAGAATTTTGTGAAATTTAAATTTTTATGGAATAGGTTTTAAAATTTTTGCATACACTACGATAGTGAAGGAGTGTATGTGAGTGAAAAAAAGGATAAAAACAGCAGTTGTATTGTGTTTGACTGGTATTCTTTGTTTTAGCCATAGGGTAAACGCAAGAGAATTCATGCAGCTGTCAGCAGGAAGCAGGAGCCAGATGGAATATCTGGTTCAGAAAAAGATTCTAAACGAACAAAGAAATTATCTTTTGCAAGTAAAACTTTTGAAAAAAATTGATTTAGAACAAATAATCAGGGAAAGACCTGTTTATATTCCAAAAACAATGTATGAAGTTACGAATAGAGAACAAAGGATTTTAGAAAGAATCGTGGAAGCGGAAGCTACGGATAAAGATTTAAAGAGCAAAATTCTTGTGGCCAATGTGATTTTAAATCGAGTTAGAGCAAAAGAGTTTCCAAATACGATTGAAGCAGTTGTTTTTCAAAGAGAAAATGGACAAGTACAGTTTTCTCCAACGGCAGATGGAAGATATGACTCGGTAACTATTACAAAAAGTACAAGGCAAAGTGTAAAAAGAGTGCTTGAGGGAGAAGATTATTCAGAAGGAGCTTTATATTTTGTGGAAAAGACAATGGCAACTCCAGGAAATGTTTCATGGTTTGAGCGTTCTCTTACAAGGCTTTTTACTTATGAAGGTCATTCTTTTTATAAATAGAGCTTGACATCTAAATGAAAAAGTATTATGATTTTAAACAAATAGAAAAGAAACCGTTGAGGAAGAGTAGTAAGCAGAATAGGAAGGATTCCAAGAGAGCTGCAGGTGGTGTGATTGCAGTATGATTTCCCTGTTGAATGGACTTCCGAGGGCGATTTTGAATTCAGTAGGGATCGCCGGGCACCCGACCCGTTATCAGAGTGGGCATATATGTTAGTATATGATTTAAGTGGACATTATAATGTCAATTTGAGTGGTACCGCGGATATTTCGCCTCAAGCAGAAGATGCTTGGGGCTTTTCTTTTTTCTATTTTCCAAAAAGAATTCAAAAAAGAGATGAATTCAAGAAACGTACAACTTAAAGGAAAAAGGAGAAAAAATGATGAGAACAATGAAAAAAGTATTAGCAGCAGGATTAACAGCAATCATGGCACTGTCTCTTATGACTGGATGCGGAAGCAACAAGAAAGATAGTAGTAATAAAACATACAATCTTGGAATTATCCAGTTTGCAGAACATGGATCTTTGGATAACTGCAGAAAAGGATTTTTACAGGGACTGAAAGATGAAGGCATTGAGCAAGGAAAGAATTTAAAAATTACTTATAAAAATTCTCAATCTGATACGGCAACGGATAATCAGATTGCTTCTAACTTTGCATCGAAAAATCTTGATATGATTTGTGCAATTGCAACACCGAGTGCACAAAGTGCATATAACGCAGTAAAAGGTAGTGACACACCTGTCATCTACACAGCAGTAACATCACCAAAAGCAGCAGGATTTGTTGATAAAAATGGAAAGAATCTTGGAAATATTACTGGAACATCAGATTTAGTTCTTGCAGAAAAACAGTTAAAATTAATTCGTCAGATGATGCCAAAAGCAAAGAATGTTGGAATTTTATATAGCACCAATGAAGCAAATGCGAAAGCTGGTATTGAAGCTTACGAAAAAGTTGCAGATAAATATGGATTTAAAATTATTACACAAGGAATTACAGCATCTGCAGATATGCCAATGGCAGCAGATAGTTTGATTAAAAAAGTTGATTGTATTACAAACTTAACAGATAATTTGGTTGTTAGCAATATGCAGACTTACTTACAGAAAGCAAACCAAGCAAAGATTCCTGTATTTGGTTCTGAAGTAGAACAGGTAAAATTAGGATGTGTTGCATGTGTCGGTATTGATTTTGTGAAATTAGGGGAACAGACAGGAAAGATGGCTGCGAAAGTGTTAAAGGGTGAAGAAAAAGCAAAAGATATGAAGTTTGAGACATTTAACAATGGAGATGTGATCATCAATACAGCAGCCGCAAAGAAAATTGGTATGAATATCAATAATGACGTAAAAAAACAGGCAAAACAGACATTTAACAAAATTAGTGCCCCAGAAAAATAATCAGGAGATGTAAAAAATTATGGAACAATTAATCATTGGCGTATTTGAGCAGGGATTTATCTATGCAATTATGGCGCTTGGCGTATACATTACTTATAAAATATTGGATTTTCCAGACTTATCAGTAGATAGTACTTTCCCATTGGGAGCAGCGGTTACGACTATTATACTCTCGTCTGGGAAAAATCCAATTTTAGCATTGCTTGCTTCAACAGCAGCAGGAGCCTTGGCTGGAATGGTTACCGGTATTATCCATGTGAAATTTAAAGTTAGAGACCTTTTATCGGGAATTATCGTCATGACAGGGCTTTATACATTAAATTTAAGAATTGTTGGCCAGAATAATGTTCCATTATTTAATTACAAATCTATTTTTGATAATGATTTTATCAATGGAATTTTCCCAACATTTTTATCACCTTATAAGACTGTCATCATTATTTTTATTGTTATGGTGATTGCAAAGGTATTACTTGATTTGTATTTAAAAACAAAATCTGGATACCTGCTTCGTGCAGTTGGTGATAATCCAACGATTGTTACTTCTCTTGCAAAGGATAGTGGGTTTGTAAAAATTGTGGGACTTGCTATTTCCAATGGACTTGTTTCTTTGGCAGGAAGTGTTATGTGTCAGCAACAAAGATTTTTTGAAATTTCTATGGGAACTGGAACGATTGTAATCGGACTTGCAAGTGTTATTATTGGAACAAACGTTTTTAAAGGAAAATTTTTTAAGGCAACAACGGCTGTTGTAATAGGTTCGGTTATTTATAAAGCCTGCGTGGCTATTGCCATTGAAGTTGGTTTACCTGCAACGGATTTAAAACTAATTACTGCGGCACTGTTTTTAATCATTTTGGTTGTCAGTATGGACCGTAAGAAGAAGGTGAAAAAATCATGATTGAATTAAAACATATTGATAAATATTATAATATTGGAACGGTAAATGAAGTTTGTCTATTTAAAGATTTTAATTTGACAATCAATGATGGCGATTTTATTTCAGTTATTGGAAGTAATGGATCTGGGAAAACTTCTTTGTTAAATCTTATATGTGGGAGTCTTGAGGTCGAAGATGGAACAATTACTTTAAATGGAGAAGACATTACACATCAAAAGGAATTTATTCGTCAGAGAAAAATTGGGCGTGTTTATCAAAATCCAGCAATGGGTACTTGTCCTTCTATGACCATTCTTGAGAATATGTCATTAGCGGATAATAAAGGAAAGAGTTTCGGTCTTAGTTTTGGAACAAATAAAAAAAGAAAAGATTATTATCGAGAGCTATTAAGTCAACTTGGTCTTGGCCTGGAAGATATGATGGGGAGTAAAGTTGGAGCACTTTCTGGAGGGCAACGTCAAGCAATGGCACTGTTGATGACAACGATGGCACCGATTGAATTTTTGATTCTTGATGAACATACTGCTGCATTGGATCCAAAAACAGCGGAATTAATTATGGAATTGACAGGAAAAGTTGTGAAGGAAAAGAAATTGACAACAATTATGGTCACACATAATCTTCGTTATGCTGTTGAATATGGAAATCGTCTGATTATGATGCATCAAGGACATGCGATTGTCGATAAGGCAGGAGAAGAAAAGGCAAATCTTGTCGTAGATGATCTTCTTGATCAGTTCAATCAAATTAGTATTGAGACAGGAAATTAGAAAAAACAAGACAGGGTCTTTGTACAAAGAGGCTCTGTTTTTTTCTTTCCTAGAAATTCTTCATAAAATATAAATTAAGAAAGAAAAGAGGTTATACAATGGAACAACAAGAAAAGAAACATAAACGTCGAGTACGTTATAGAGGGACACATCCAAGACGATTTGAGGAAAAATATAAAGAATTAAACCCAGAAAAATATGGAGATACGATTCAAAAAGTCATTAGCAAGGGAAGCACTCCGGCTGGAATGCATCTTTCTATTTGCGTCAAAGAGATTCTTGATTTTTTTGATATTAAACCAGGACAAAAAGGATTAGACGCTACGCTTGGATATGGCGGTCATACAAGAAAAATGTTGGAAAGACTTCAAGGGAAAGGGCATATTTATGCGCTGGATGTGGATCCAATTGAATCAGTAAAGACGGAAAAACGATTGCATGAGGCTGGATTTGGCGAAGATGTTTTAAGTATTATCCATACAAATTTTGCAAATATTGATCAGGTAGCAAAAGAACATGGTCCATTTGATTTTATTTTAGCAGATCTTGGGGTATCCTCTATGCAGATTGATAATCCAGAGCGTGGTTTTTCTTATAAATTTGAAGGTCCACTGGATTTGAGGTTAAATCCAGAAAAGGGAATTTCGGCAGCAGAGCGTTTAGAAGATATTACAAAGGCAGAATTTGAAGGAATGCTTATTGAGAATTCAGATGAACCTTATGCCAAACAAATTGCAAAAGAAGCAATATCAGTGATGAAACGTGGACAAAAAATTAAGACAACGACAGATCTTAAAAATGTGATAGAAAAGGCACTTTCTTTTTTGTCGGAAAAAGAAAGAAAAGAAGCTGTAAAAAAATCCTGCCAAAGAACATTTCAAGCTTTACGTATTGATGTAAACAGTGAATTTGAAGTGCTAGAAGAATTTCTTGAAAAGCTTCCAGAAGCGTTAGCAAAAGGAGGACGTGTGGCAATTCTTACATTCCATTCAGGGGAAGATCGTCTTGTTAAACATGCATTTAAAGATGGAAAGAAATCTGGAATTTATAGCGATGTAGCAAAAGACGTTATTCGCCCTTCAAAAGAAGAGTGTGCAAGAAATGGACGCGCAAAATCAACAAAAATGCGTTGGGCGATTCGAGCATAGAAATAGAAAATGATAAAAGATTTCATTAGAATACATTAGATAATAGTTGCATATTGTTTTGAAAATGAGTAAAATAAACCTTTAGAGTCTAAAATTAAAATAAAAGAAGGCGGATTATATTATGTTAGAAACACTTGCAAAAAACATTATTCAGATGATTCAGGGAAATCTATGGATTGGACCGTTTTTCGCCCTGGCAGCGGGACTTTTTACATCCCTAACACCATGTGGATTATCAAATATTCCATTAATTACAGGGTATGTGACGGCAGATGGAGAGGAGATTGAAGATAACAAAAAAGCTCTCCTATTATCTATTACTTTTGCAGTAGGAGCTGCTGTAACCTTTATTTGTCTTGGATTTCTGGCGTCTGCGCTTGGTCATATGATTGGACATTCAGAGATTCTTCATATTATATTAGGAATTTTGATGATTTTAATGGCCTTGCAGATGTGGGGAGTCATTCATCTTATCCCTCATGTTCATGGAGTTGGTGGTCATGGGAAAAAAGGATTTATTGGTGCTTTTTTTGTCGGAATGATTGGTGGGATTTTTTCTTCTCATTGTGCAGCACCAGTCATTATCATGTTGCTTGCGATTGCAACGCAGAGCGGTAATTTTCTTCTTGGAATTATTTTATTGCTTTGTTATTCCATCGGACATGGAATTATTATTGTACTTGCAGGAACATCTGTTGGATTTGCCAATCGCTTGGATGAAAGTAGTGCGGCTAATTTGACTGCAAAGATTTTTAAAGGAATTCTTGGTATTTTAATGTTGGTCATTGGAATTTATATGTTACTTGGAGATTGATTTTAAAAGCCTTTTAAAACAGAATAAAATGTTAATAAATGAAAAGATGTACAAGAAAAATGAAAAAAAATTCTTGTACATCTTTTCATTTTTTTGCAAAACAACAAAATGATTAAAAATGACTAAAAATGATTGACTTTGACTGAAATAGTGCTATAATTTAAGAAAAAGGAAGAGAAACAATCAAAATCAGAATGGAGAATGACTGATTTTGAATGATTTATAACAAGAAAAGGAGGATCATGTTGTATGCGAATTACAGAATTATTGCAAGATGTCACAATTGACCTTGGCGTAAAAGTAAGCAGCAAAGAAGAAGCAATTGATCATTTGGTTGACTTGATGGTGAAGGGTGGAAATATTTCCGATCGAGAGGAATATAAAAAGGGAATCCTTGCCAGAGAAGCAACAGGAACAACTGGAATTGGTGGAGGAATCGCGATTCCACATGCCAAAAACAAAGCAGTTACGAAAGCAGGACTTGCATCTATGACTGTTCCAGATGGGGTAGATTATGAAGCAATGGATGGAGAACCATCCGATGTATTCTTTATGATCGCTGCGCCTGCGGAAGGAAGCGATGTTCATTTGGAAGCATTGGCAAGATTATCAACAATTTTAATGGACCCTGTTTTTAAAGAAAAACTTTTAAAAGCAACAACAAAAGAAGAATATCTGAAATTGATTGATGAAAAAGAAACTGAAAAATTCCCAGAAGAGGCAGAGAAAAAAGAAGAACAGCCAGAAAAAACAATAAAGGATGGATACCGGGTATTGGCTGTTACTGCATGTCCGACAGGAATTGCGCATACCTTTATGGCCGCAGAATCTTTGGAAAACAAAGCAAAAGAGATGGGAATTGCATTAAAGGCAGAAACCAATGGCTCTGGTGGTGCAAAAAATATACTGACAAAAGAAGAAATTGAACATTGTGATGGAATTATCGTTGCAGCAGATAAAAATGTCGAAATGGCACGTTTTGATGGAAAACAAGTGCTCCAGACAAAAGTTGCAGATGGAATTAATAAACCTCAAGAATTGATCCAGACAATTCTTGATGGAAAAGCTCCAACGTATCATCATTCTGGAGCTGCACAGGAAGAAGAACAGGGAGAAGGAGAAAGTGTTGGACGTCAGATTTATAAACATTTGATGAATGGTGTATCACATATGCTTCCGTTCGTTATTGGCGGTGGTATTTTGATCGCATTAGCATTCCTGTTTGATAATCAAGCAATTAACCCAGCAAACTTTGGTAAAAATACACCTCTTGCGGCAACATTAAAGACCATCGGTGAGCAGGCCTTTGGATTTATGCTTCCAATCCTTGCAGGATTTATTGCAATGAGTATTGCAGACCGTCCAGGACTTGCTGTTGGTTTTGTTGGTGGAGCACTGGCAAACGGTGGTTATACATTTGCTAATATTATGTCCTATGATTCTTCAAAAGCAATTTCATCCGGATTTATCGGTGCGTTGCTTGCAGGATTTATTGGTGGATATATTATTGTATTATTAAGAAAGCTTTTTGATAAGCTTCCAAGTGCACTGGAAGGATTAAAGCCAATTCTTCTTTATCCCGTATGTGGTATTTTGATTATGGGAATCATTATGATCGCAATTAACCCAATTGTTGGTGCGATTAATACAGGATTAAATAATTTCCTTTCTTCAATGAGCGGAACAAGTTCAATCCTTCTTGGTGCAATTCTTGGTGGAATGATGTCTGTTGATATGGGTGGTCCATTCAATAAAGCTGCTTATGTTTTCGGTACAGCGCAGTTAACAGTAGCAAATGCAGGTGCAGAGCAATATGCAATTATGGCAGCTGTTATGGCTGGTGGTATGGTACCTCCTCTTGCGATTGCATTATGTACAACATTCTTTAAGAACCGTTTTACAGAAAATGAAAGAAAATCAGGGGTTGTAAACTATGTAATGGGATTATCTTTCATTACAGAAGGTGCTATCCCATTTGCAGCCGGTGATCCAATTCATATTTTACCTCCATGTATTATTGGATCAGCAGTCGCAGGAGCGTTATCTATGGCGTTCCACTGTGGACTTCCGGCACCTCATGGTGGAATCTTTGTTATCGGTGTTATTACAAATCCATTACAGTACATCTTATCGGTAGCGATTGGAGCAGTCATTGGAATGCTGATTATGTCTTTTACAAAGAAACCATTGAAAAAATAAATATGACTCATTATTTACAGAGATTGCATTTTATGCAATCTCTGTTTGCTATTTCATAAAAACAATGCTATAATGTTACAAGTTGGAAAACAGACAGTTCATTCGTACCATCCTGTCTATAAAAAAAACTAGGACTTGAAAGATTAGAATTTCAGGGTACAGGTGCGTAATCTGTATCCTTTTTCATGTATTTTAGTATAGAGGAAGGAAAAACAACTATGTATCAGTTAACAACACAGGCATCATTTGATTCTGCGCATTTTCTGTCTGGATATGATGGAAAATGTAGCAATCTCCACGGGCATCGCTGGAAACTTGAAGTAAGTGTAAAAAGTGAGACATTAGAAGAGTGTGGACAGACAAGAGGAATGATTGTTGATTTTGGACAATTAAAAAAGGATGTAAAAACTTTGGCAGATGAGTTTGATCATTGTTTGATCATAGAAAAAGGAACTTTAAGAGAAAAGACAATGGAAGCTTTGAAAGAAGAACATTTTCGTATGATCGAAGTGGAATTTCGCCCGACAGCGGAAAATTTTGCAAAATATTTCTTTTATAGGATTAAAAGTCTTGGATATGAGGTTGGTCTGGTAAATGTATACGAGACTCCAAATAATATGGCGGGATATGGTGAGTAAGATGGAAAAGTTTCAGGTTGTTGAGACGTTTGTAAGTATTAATGGAGAAGGAAAAAAGGCAGGTCGTCTTGCTATGTTTATTCGATTAAAAGGTTGTAATCTTTCCTGCTCTTATTGTGATACAAAATGGGCGAACGAAAAAAAAGCAAAATGTGAATTATTGACTGCGAAACAGATTACAGATCGAATCCTAGAGTCTGGCGTGGAATTAGTTACATTGACAGGTGGAGAGCCTTTACTTGATGAAAATATTCAGGAGTTGATTGGAAGCATTCTGATGGAACCGGTGGAACTTGAAATTGAAACCAATGGGAGCGTTCCGATTCGTCCATTTAAAGAAAGAGATGCTAGGCTGACTATGACAATGGACTATAAGCTTCCGTCCAGTCATATGGAAGAAGCTATGTGTCTTGAGAATATGGAACAGTTAAAGCCATGGGATGTTGTAAAATTTGTCATTGGGAGCAAGGAAGATTTAGTGCGTGCCAAAGAAATCATAGATCGTTTTTCTCTGTGTCAACGTGCAATCGTTTATTTTAGTCCAGTTTTTGGGAAAATTCAACCAGAAGAGATTGTAGAGTATATGAAAGAAGAACATTTAAATAAGGTAAGATTTCAAATCCAGATTCATAAGGTAGTCTGGGATCCGGAACAAACCGGAGTGTAGGAGGAAGAAAAAATTATGGCAATCGATAAAGAGGCAATAAAAGAACATATTAGAGGAATTTTAGTTGCTTTAGGAGATAATCCAGATAGAGAAGGATTAAAAGAGACCCCGGATCGTGTAGCAAGAATGTATGAAGAAGTTTTTGAAGGCATGAATTATACAAATCATGAAATTGCACAGATGTTTGATAAAACATTTGAAGATGATCTGGAAGTAAAAAAACATAGAGATATGGTAGTCGTAAAAGATATTGATATTTTTAGTTATTGTGAACATCATATGGCATTAATGTATGATATGAAAGTTTCGGTAGCTTATCTTCCAAACGGAAAGGTTCTTGGGCTGAGTAAAATTGCAAGAATTTGTGATATGGTTGGAAAACGATTACAGCTTCAGGAACGTATCGGAAGTGATATTGCAGAAATTATCATGGAAGTTGCAAACTGTAAAGATGTAGCTGTTTATATTGAAGGGTGTCATAGTTGTATGAGTGCGCGTGGAATTAAAAAGAATAATGCTAAAACAGTTACAACGACATTACGTGGAAAATTTGAGACAGATGATACATTAAAATGGCATTTCTTAATGCAGGCAGGAAAATAGAGGAGGAAAGTTATGGCAAAACCAACGAAAGCTGTTGTTGTATTCAGCGGTGGGCAGGACAGTACAACATGTCTTTTCTGGGCAAAACAAAAATACGAAGAAGTTATCGCATTATCATTTAATTATGGACAGCGACATTCATTAGAATTGGAATGTGCAAAGAAAATTTGTAAAGAACATGGAATCGAACATCATATTTTAGATATGGAGCTTTTAAATCAATTGGCTCCAAATTCTTTAACGAGAGTAGATATGGAAGTAGATCATGAAGCTCCACAAGAAGGAACACCAAATACTTTTGTAGATGGAAGAAATATGCTCTTTCTTACATTTGCAGCTGTCTTTGCAAAACAAAGAGGAATTCATGTGCTTGTAACAGGAGTATCACAAAGTGATTTTAGTGGATATCCAGATTGTCGTCATGTCTTTATTTCCTCTTTAGAAACAACATTGACGCTTGCAATGGATTATGAATTTGAAGTAATCACACCAATGATGTGGATTGATAAAAAAGAGACATGGGCAATGGCTGACCGTCTTGGTGTTTTTGATATTATTCGAAATGAGACACTGACATGTTATAATGGAGTTATGGGAGATGGATGTGGGCATTGTCCAGCATGTAAACTTCGAAATAGAGGACTTCAGGAATATTTGAAAATTAGAAAAAAATAAAAAGGTTCAAAAAAGTGTCTGCATATCTGCTGGATGTGCAGGCACTTTTTTCTATGCATACATTTTTCTTTATTCAGGAATAAATTTACGTCATAAATATCTGCGGTTTCTTTGTAATTGTGATTATGGTTAACACAGTATGTAATAATTTCTTTTCGTTTTTCAGATATAAAAGCAGGAGTTCCATGTATTAATTTCTTTTCGAAGTGTTGAAACTCCAATATGATATTTTATCGGAACAAACCGACGCCATTGAGATACTCTTGTAATATCTTTACTCTGAATTTAGGTATATGAGATGATTTAGATATAAAAATAACCTCCAAAGAAACAGATTTGGTTATTTTATCTGTCTACTTTAGAGGTATCATATCAATAGTTTCAAAGGCTACTTTTTTGATCTTTATTTCTTCGAAAAGGATTTCAATTCATATGCTGCAAATGTGATGGCACAAATTGCTGCGATTGCATCAGCTATAGGTGCGCTATACATAACACCATCGATTCCCATAAAAATTGGGAGAAGGATCATCAATGGAAGTAAGAAGATCACCTGTCTGGTTAACGATAGAAAAATACCGCGACTTGCTTTTCCGATTGCTGTAAAAAAGTTTGCAGTAATTGGCTGTAAGCCATTGATAAAAGTACAAAATAGGAAAATACGGAAAAACTTCTCAGCAAATTGGAAATAAGCTTCGCTTTCTGATCCGAAGATACCTATGATCTGTCTTGGGAATAGTTGAAAGCATAAGAAAGAAACTGTACTAATAATGGTTGCAGCAATAGCAGCTTTTAAATAAGCTTCTTTAACGCGATGAAATTTTTTGGCACCATAATTAAAACTAATAATCGGTTGTAATCCTTGAGAAATACCAATATTAATAGAAAAGAAAATCATATTGATTTTCGTGATAATTCCGGCACATGCAAGAGGAATATCACTTCCATAAGAGGAGTGCGCACCATAGTGAATTAAAACATTATTCATAACAATCTGAACAATCATTAGTGAAACTTGATTAAAAAATGGAGCCATTCCAAGGGATATAATTTTTTTGCAGTAAACACTATGTGGTTTTAATAAAGATTTGGTAAGTTTTACGGTTTTAAAGTGTCTAAGATATCCAATGACCATGAGTCCGGAAATAATTTGTCCAACAACAGTTGCCCATGCGGCACCGGCAATTCCCAAATGCAATCCAAAAATAAAAAGTGGATCAAGGATTGTGTTAATAATGGCTCCGGTTAAAGTACAAGCCATGGAAAATTTTGGACTTCCATCAGCTCTTATAAGGTTTGTGCCTCCGGTTGTAAGAATTAAAAATGGAAAACCAAACGAAGTAATTCCAGTATAAGTTAAGGAATAATTTAATACATCTGGTGTTGCTCCAAATAAAAGCATCATAGGTTTTAAAAAGATTTTGGTAATGATGCATAAAAATAGTCCAAGGGAAAATAACATTGTAATTGCATTTCCTGCAAATTTTGCAGCGTTTTCTTTTTCATTTCCACCCATACAAAGATTAAAATTTGCTGCGCCTCCAATACCACACATTAAAGCGATTGCAGTACAAGTAATCACAAGTGGAAAAGCAACGTTTGTAGCCGCATTTCCTAGCATTCCAACACTTCGGCCAATGAAAAATTGGTCAACCATATTATAGAGGGCACTGACCAACATAGCAATAATGCTCGGAATTGCAAAGCGCAATAAAAGGGTACCAATTTTGTCGGTACCTAGAGGGTTTTTGTTTTTCATTTGTTTCATAAAAATCTCCTTAATATAGTCTTATCCTAAGAAAATTATAATATAAAAGAAAAGGGAAGACAAGAAAAGGATAAATAATCTGATTATTTTATTAATAAATACTAATTATCATATTATCAGAAAACTTAAGAATTTTTTTCTTTACAAAGGAGACAAAGTTCGGTATTATAAAACACAACAAGAATGAGAATTGACGAAAGGAAGAAGAAATATGACGAATCAGATGAATCAGAAGCCGGGACTATATGAGCCAAGTTTCGAACATGATAACTGTGGAATTGGTGCCTGCGTCAACATCAAAGGTACAAAAGATCATCAGACAGTCGATAATGCTTTAAAAATTGTTGAGACATTGGAACATAGAGCTGGTAAAGATGCAGCAGGAGAAACCGGAGACGGTGTTGGTATTATGCTACAGATTTCCCATAAGTTTTTTGAAACTGCCTGTAAGGAAGCAAAGATTCCAATTGGAGGAGAAAGAGAATACGGAATTGGTATGTTTTTCTTTCCAAATGATGAATTAAGACTTCAACAGGCAAAGAAGATGTTTGAAATTATTGTTGAAAAAGAAGGGATGCACTTCCTTGGATGGCGTGAGGTTCCAAATTGTCCAGAAGTTCTTGGAAGAAAGGCTATTGAATGCATGCCTCGTATCCTTCAGGGATTTGTTGAAAAACCGGAAAATGTAAATAAAGGTCTTGATTTTGACCGTAAATTATATATTGCACGAAAAGTATTTGAGCAAAGTAATGAAGAATCTTATGTTGTTTCTTTATCAAGCCGTACGATTGTATACAAAGGTATGTTCCTTGTTGGACAGTTGCGTACATTCTTTAAAGATCTTCAGAATCCAAATTATGAGTCAGCGATTGCCATTGTGCATTCAAGATTTAGTACAAATACAACACCTAGTTGGGAAAAAGCACATCCATATCGCTTTATTGTACATAATGGAGAGATTAATACTATTCGTGGAAATGCGGATAAAATGCTTGCCCGTGAAGAAAATATGGAATCTGAATATCTCAAAGATGAGATGCATAAATTGATTCCTGTTGTAAATCCAAATGGTTCTGATTCAGCAAGACTTGATAATACATTGGAATTCCTTGTTATGAGCGGAATGGATCTTCCACATGCAGTGATGATTACGATTCCAGAACCATGGGAAAACAATAAAGTCATTTCTCAAGAAAAGAAAGATTTTTATCAATACTACGCAACAATGATGGAACCATGGGATGGACCTGCATCTATTTTATTTACAGATGGTGATCAGGTAGGAGCAGTCCTTGACCGTAATGGTCTTCGACCTTCTAGATATTATATTACGGATGATGATCAGTTGATTCTTTCTTCTGAAATTGGTGTTCTTGATATTGATCCAACAAAAATTGTTGTAAAAGAAAGACTTCGTCCTGGAAAAATGCTGCTTGTCGATACAGTTCAGGGAAAAGTAATTGCTGATGATATCGTAAAAGAAAAATATGCAGAAAAAGAGCCTTATGGAGAATGGCTGGATAGTAATCTTTTGGAATTAAAAGACTTAAAGATTCCAAATCAGCCAGTACCTTCTTATGGAAATGAAGAACGTGAAAAATTGATGAAGGCTTTTGGTTATACTTATGAAGAAATTAAGACATCCATTCAGCCTATGGCATTAAACGGTGCAGAAGCAATTGCAGCGATGGGGACAGATACACCTTTGGCTGTATTATCTAAGAGACATCAACCGTTATTTAACTATTTTAAACAGTTATTTGCACAGGTAACAAACCCACCAATTGATGCAATTCGTGAGGAACTTGTAACTTCTACAACAATTTATGTTGGAAAAGAAGGAAATATTTTAGATGAAAAACCGGAAAACTGTCGTGTGCTGAAAGTACATAATCCAATTCTTACAGATACAGACCTGTTAAAGATTAAGACAATGAATAAGAGCGGATTTAAGGTAGTAGAACTTCCGATTATTTACTATAAAAATACTTCTATGGAAAAAGCCCTCGATCGTTTGTTTGTAGAAGCTGATCGTGCATACCGCGATGGAGCAAATATTATTATCTTATCAGACCGTGGTGTTGATGAAAACCATGTGGCGATTCCTAGTTTATTAGCTGTTTCTGCAATGCATCAGCATCTAATTAAAACAAAGAAGCGTACATCGGTAGCTTTGATTCTTGAAAGTGGAGAACCAAGAGAGGTGCATCATTTTGCTACATTGCTTGGATATGGTGCTTGTGCAGTCAATCCATATCTGGCATTGCAAAGTATTCAGAAGTTAATTGATGATAATTTACTTCACAAAGATTATTATGCTGCAGTAGATGATTATACAAATGCAGTTTTACATGGAATTGTAAAAATTGCTTCTAAAATGGGTATTTCTACTTTACAGTCTTATCAGGGATCTCAGATTTTCGAAGCAATCGGAATTAATTCTGATGTTGTAAATAAATATTTTACAAATACAGTCAGCAGAGTTGAAGGAATTTCTTTGAAAGATCTAGAAGCTGATGTTGATGCAAGACATGGTTCTGCCTTTGATCCATTAGGACTGGAAAATGATTTAACATTGGAAAGTGCTGGAAGTCATAAATATAGAAGCGGAAAAGAACAGCATTTGTACAACCCAAGAACAATCCATACGCTTCAAGTTGCAGCAAGAACCGGAAGTTATGAACTATTTAAACAATACACGCACATGATTGATCAGGAACTGGAACCTGGAAATTTAAGAGGATTAATGGAATTTAATTATCCGAAGAAAGGAATTCCAATCGAAAAGGTCGAAAGTGTTGATTCTATCGTGAAACGTTTTAAGACTGGAGCTATGTCTTATGGATCTATTTCTGGAGAAGCTCATGAAACACTTGCAATTGCCATGAATATGCTTGGTGGTAAGTCAAACAGTGGAGAAGGTGGAGAACGTCCGGAACGTTTAAAGATTGGAAGAGATGGACTAAATCGTTGTTCAGCAATTAAACAGGTTGCATCTGGTCGTTTTGGTGTAACAAGTGAATATCTGGTAAGTGCAAAAGAAATTCAGATTAAAATGGCACAGGGAGCAAAACCTGGAGAAGGTGGACATCTTCCAGGAAAGAAAGTTTATCCTTGGATTGCAAAAACGCGTCATTCAACTGCCGGGGTTGGTTTGATTTCACCACCACCACATCATGATATTTATTCTATTGAAGATTTAGCACAGTTGATTTATGATTGCAAAAATGCAAATATGAATGCAAGAATTTCCGTAAAATTAGTTTCAGAAGCTGGCGTTGGAACGGTTGCATCTGGTGTTGCAAAAGCGGGTGCACAAGTAATTCTGATTTCAGGATATGATGGTGGTACAGGTGCAGCACCTAGAAACTCTATTTATAACGCAGGGCTTCCTTGGGAACTTGGACTTGCTGAAGCACATCAGAATCTGATTCAGAATGACCTTCGTAATAAAGTTATTCTGGAAACAGATGGTAAACTAATGAGCGGAAGAGATGTAGCGATTGCAGCAATGCTTGGTGCAGAAGAATTTGGATTTGCTACAGCACCACTTGTAACACTTGGATGTGTGATGATGAGAGTTTGTAATCTGGATACTTGTCCAGTTGGTGTGGCAACACAAAATCCTGAGCTTCGTAAACGTTTTAAAGGAAAACCGGAATATGTTGTAAACTTTATGCGTTTTATTGCACAAGAATTAAGAGAATATATGGCAAAACTTGGTGTAGCAACTTTAGATGAATTAGTTGGACGTACAGATTTATTAAGACCAAACGAAGTTGCGAAAGAAAAACATGTGGATCTGTCAAGAATTCTTTACAACGCCCAGGAAAAACCTGAAAAAATGGACTATTATCATAAAAATGTATATGATTTTAAATTAAATCAAACAAAAGATGTGAATGTTTTATTAAAAGAATTAAAACCAGCTCTTGAAAAGAAACAAAAGAAGAGTATTGAGGTTGATGTTACAAATATTGATCGTACATTTGGAACAATTTTTGGTGCAGAAATTACAAGAACATGGGGAGAAAAAGCATTGGAAGATGACACTTATACAGTTAAATGTAATGGTGCCGGAGGTCAAAGTTTTGGAGCCTTTATTCCAAAAGGACTTACTCTTCAGCTTGTTGGTGACAGTAATGACTATTTTGGAAAAGGTCTTTCTGGAGGAAAATTAGTTGTCTTCCCTCCAAAAGGAGTGAAATTCAAACCAGAAGATAATATCATTGTTGGTAACGTTGCATTGTATGGTGCTACAAGCGGAAAGGTATATATCAATGGTATTGCGGGAGAAAGATTCTGTGTAAGAAACTCAGGAGCAACTGCAGTTGTTGAAGGTGTTGGAGATCATGGATGTGAATATATGACTGGTGGACGTGTTCTCGTTCTTGGACCAACAGGAAAGAACTTTGCAGCTGGAATGAGCGGTGGAATTGCCTATGTATTGGATGAAGACAGTAAACTTTATATGAATTTGAATAAAGAAATGGTTTCCATTGAAACAGTAACCTCCAAGTATGATGTTATGGAAGTAAAAGATATGCTGAAAGAACATGTAGCATATACTAATTCTGAAAAAGGTAAAGAAATTTTGAAAAACTTTGGAGATTATCTACCAAAATTCAAGAAAATTATGCCAAATGACTATAAGAAGATGCTGAATTTGATCGTACAGATGGAAGAACGTGGATTGAGTAGTGAACAGGCACAGATGGAAGCATTTTATATGAATGCAAATGGACAGAAATAGAGGAGGAAACTATGGGAAAGCCAACTGGATTTTTAGAATATGCAAGAGAAGATGCCAAAGCAGAATCTCCAAAAGAACGAATTAAACATTTTAATGAATTTCATGTTCCTCTTTCAAAAGAAGAACAACAGAAACAGGGAGCCAGATGTATGGATTGTGGAGTACCATTTTGTCAGTCCGGCCAAGTGCTGTTGAATGGAATGGCATCTGGATGTCCGTTAAACAATCTTGTTCCGGAATGGAATGACCTAATTTGTACAGGAAATTGGAAACAAGCATATCGTAGACTGAAAAAGACAAATCCGTTTCCTGAATTTACAGGACGTGTCTGCCCGGCTCTTTGTGAAAACGCATGTACATGTGGACTGGATGGAAATCCAGTCTGCTCAAAGCAAAATGAATTAAGTATTGTTGAATATGGATATGCCAATGGACTTGCAAAAGCAATGCCTCCAAAATCGCGTACGGGAAAGAAAATTGCAGTGATTGGTTCCGGTCCATCTGGATTATCTGCAGCCAATTCTTTAAATAAGCGAGGACATGAGGTAACAGTTTATGAGCGTTCAGATCGTTTCGGCGGACTTTTGATGTATGGAATTCCAAATATGAAACTGGAAAAACATATCATTGAACGTAAATTAAAAATCATGGAAGAAGAAGGAATTCATTTTGTGGCCAATACAAATGTTGGAAAGGATATCAAGCCTGAGCAATTAAAGAAAGATTATGATGCAGTTATTCTTGCTTGTGGTTCTTCTCATCCAAGAAATATTGAAGTTCCTGGAAGAGAAGCAAAAGGAATTTATTTTGCTGTTGATTTTCTGAAATCAACAACAAAAAGTTTGTTAGATTCAGATTTGAAAGATCATAAATATATTTCTGCAAAAGGGAAAAATGTGATTGTTATTGGTGGTGGTGATACAGGAAATGACTGTGTTGGAACATCAATTCGTCATGGAGCAAAGAGTGTCACACAGCTTGAAATGATGCCAAAGCTTCCGGATCAGAGAGCAGAGAATAATCCATGGCCAGAATGGCCTAGAATCTGCAAAACAGATTATGGTCAGGAAGAAGCAATTGCAGTTTTTGGACATGATCCACGGATTTATCAGACAACTGTAAAAGAGTTTAAGATGAATAAAAAAGGAGAGGTTTGTAAGGCGGTTCTTGTTTCTTTAGAAAGTAAGAAGGACGAAAAAACAGGAAGAATGGCTATGGTTCCGGTTGCAGGATCTGAAAAAGAAGTACCTGCAGATCTGGTATTAATTGCAGCGGGATTCCTTGGCAGTGAATCTTATGTAACAGATGCCTTTGGTGTAAAAGTAACCGAAAGAACAAATGTAGCGACAGAACCTGGAAAATTTGCAACGAATGTAAAAAATGTTTTTGTTGCAGGAGATATGCATAGAGGACAGTCTCTTGTGGTATGGGCAATCCGCGAAGGAAGAGATGCGGCAAGAGAAGTTGATTATCAGCTAATGGGTTATACAAATTTATAAGAAAAATTTATAGCAGTATTTCGGGCTTTTTGACCGAAATACTGTTTTTTGTCAAAAAATAGGCTTTTCATTAGCCGAAGTTTTTGCTATGATAATAGAAGTTGAAGGAATTAAAATTTAGGAGCAGTGTGTGAATGAATATTCTTGGACATTTTAAGACAATTACAAAACATAAACTATTGGTTGCCAAAGGATGTTTTCGACTCGGACTTTATTATCAAGGTATTATGCATGATATGTCAAAATATTCTCCGACGGAATTTATTCCAGGGGTGATCTATTATCAAGGAACGGCAAGCCCAAATAACAGGGAACGTCTCAAAAAAGGAGTATCCATGGCATGGCTTCATCATAAAGGAAGGAACAAGCATCATTTTGAATACTGGATTGATTATAGTTTGGATCCTTCCAAAAAGGGTTTAGTAGGCATGAAGATCCCGAAAAAGTATATGGCAGAAATGTTTGTAGACCGAATTAGTGCCGGTAAGATTTATAATGGAAAGAAGTTTAAAAAAGAAGATCCTTTAAAATATTTTGAACATGGAATCGGTGGATCCATCATGAATGATGCATCGAGAAAATACCTCACAAGGCTTCTTGTCATGTATGCAAAAAAAGGAGAAGATTATACATTTCGTTATTTAAAAGCCGATTTAAAGCGAGATATTAGCGGTTATGATAAGATTTCTCCGTTTGAAAAAACGAATACGATTCATATAAAGTAGAATTTTCTGCATAAGTGACTTGAAAAAGATGCATACTTAACGTATAATAGGTATAAATGAAATACGACCTGGGGTGTACGATAACTTGCTATTTTGAACCTACATTTATTTATCAAGGGATTTCATATAACAAACTGGATGTCACGCCCTCATTTTGGCGGGGACGGCAGAAGGTTTGTCGAGAAAACCCACCTAGCTCTGCTAGGCGTCAAAATTGCGAGACCGGCATTCTGGGCGTAACTAAAGAGAAAAAAGGGAGACTGCATAGCAGGGCTCCCTTTCAATATTTTCTTTTGGAATTTTAATTTGATTTCAAAAAAAGCCTTTGACAGATGGCAGAAGGATGTCAGGGGATATTTGAATATATAAAAAAGGAGATACAAATGAAATTTTTTAAAGAGCATGATAAGAAACCATTTATTTTGATTACATTTGGCATTGTCCTTTATTTTGCCCTAAATCATTTGCAATATGTAGCACATGGATTTTTTTATGCTTCATCCGTAGCTTTTCCATTTATTTTAGGCGGATGTTTAGCTTTTATTATTAACGTTCCTATGCGCTTTTTTGAAAATAAAGTTTTTGGGAAATTAAAAAAGGGGAAAAGAGCTTTTAGTTTAATTTCGGCACTAGTTTGTATTTTGGGTGTGATTATTTTAGTTTGTGGATTAATTATTCCGGAACTTGCGGGAACTCTTTATAAGTTGTCGAATAATATTCCAGATTCCATAAATACATTGCAAAAGTTTTTAGATACAACTTCTGAAAAATATCCAACAGTACATAAATATATTGCGGAGATTGATATGGATTGGAATAAAATTTCTGGTGAGATTATGGATTTTTTGCAAACATGGGCGACAAGCATTTTAAATTCGACAGTTAGTGTCATTTCTACGGCGGTTCAAGTTGTCATAAATTTTGCATTGGGTTTTGTTTTTGCATTGAATGCATTGCTTCAAAAAGAAAAACTTTCTCATCAGGTGAAAAAGCTGCTTTTTGCTTTTATACCTCAGAGAATTGTAAAATATATGATAAGAATTGGAAGACTTTCTAACCAGGCATTTTCTAATTTCTTATCTGGTCAATGTCTGGAAGCATTTATTCTTGGAATGTTAATTTTTGTATCTATGAAATTTCTTAAAATTCCATATGCAATTTTAATTGCAGTATTTATTGGAGTAACTTCATTGGTTCCGATTATCGGAGGATTTATTGGATGTTGGGTAGGTTTTTTCTTAATTCTTACAGTAGCCTGGAAACAATCCATAGTATTTCTAATTATGTTTGTTGTTGTGCAGCAGTTTGAAGGAAATGTTATCTATCCACATGTTGTTGGAAATTCTGTAGGTCTTCCATCGATTTGGGTACTTGTGGCTGTTACAATTGGCGGAAATATTGCTGGAATTGTTGGAATGATTTTTAGCATTCCATTTTGTTCTGTTTTATATCAGATACTGACGGAAATTGTAAATAAACAAATTCAAAAGAAAAATCTTGAAAAAATAATCAACAGTGTATAGAGCAGAAAAAAATGAGAATAATACCTTTGGAAAGGAGGTATTAGGATGGATCGAGAACAAATTATTTGCCCATGTCTAGATGTTACGGTAGGACAGATTATGGATGCTTATGAAGAAGGTGCGACAACAATTGATGCGGTTAAAGATTTAACAGGAGCAGGAACGATTTGTGGAGCGTGTATCGATGAGATTGAAGATTTGCTCAGCGAATTAAAAGGATAACAATAAGAACTGTTGCAGGGAACTGTAACAGTTTTTTTCTTTAAGGAGGAAAAAGAATATTATGAAAATACAGATCATTTGTGTTGGAAAATTAAAAGAAGGTTATTTAAGAGAGTTGATGGATACATATGCGAAAGAGATTCAAAAAAAGTATTCATTTGAAGTAATTGAACTTGCAGATGAACAGACACCAGATCATGCCGGGGAAAAAGAAAATATGAAAATTAAAGAATTAGAAGGAAAAAGAATTCTTGCAAAAATTCCTGAAGAAAGTCTAATAGTCGTACTTTGTATTGAAGGTACACCTCTTTCTAGCGAAAGTTTTGTAAAAAAATGGACACAGTGGAAACGACAGTCGATTCCATGTGTCACATTTATCATTGGTGGTTCTTTAGGACTTTCCAAACAAGTTGTATCTCGTTCTAATCTGAAATTAAGCTTCAGTCAGATGACATTTCCTCATCAGTTGATGAGAGTCATTTTAACTGAGCAGTTAAGCCGTCTCTAATACAGATGAAAACATTTGGTAAAGATCTGGATGTTCTTTTTTTACATTAATCGGATGTAGATCTTTACTTACCATTCCGTGTCCGGTTTTTCCAACAGCGATTAGATCATCTCCTCTAGTTACATGATAAGTAAATTCTACACGTACTGGAGTTAATTTTGTAAGTTTAGCATGGATTTCTAGTTGATCTTCGTAAAAAGCTGCTTTTTTATATTTGCATTCCAAACTGGTTAACGGTAAAATAATTCCTTCTTTTTCCACATTGGTATAAGAAATCCCTGCAGCTTTGATAAAATCGGTTCTCGCTACCTCGAACCAAATGGGATAATTGCTGTGATGTGCAATTCCCATTTGATCGGTTTCTGCATAACGAACTTCAATTTTTGAAATATGTTCCATAAATAAAGGCCTCCTTAGATTTTTCATTTTAATTCTTTTTTCTTTGAATGTCAAAAATTATAGGAAATCTCTGCAGTTGTATTTACTTACAAAAAATGACAAAGTAAAAAATAAGAAAAAGGAAAGGATTTTAAAATGAAAAATCAAAAAGATCATGTCAGTGTAGAAAATATTTATAGGCTGAATGGAAGAGTTCCTTTATCAAAGGCGATTCCATTTGGCTTGCAGCATGTACTGGCAATGTTTGTATCAAATCTTGCCCCAGTATTGATTGTATGTAGTGCGGCTTTTGTACGTGGGACTAATAATCATTTAACTTCTGCAGAAATTACGCAGATACTTCAATGTGCGATGTTTGTCGCAGGGATTGGTACATGCCTTCAGTTATATCCCATCTGGAAAATTTTATTTGTTTAGTATCTAGATATTTGCTAAAAGGCATTTATAAAAACTTAAATGTTTTAGTCGGTTTGGTACTTGGATATTTGCTTTCTATTGTTTTTACAGTAACGGGAATAGCTCCTTTAGTTAATTTTTCCGGAATTTCGAAAACAATTCAGCAAGTTGGAGTTTTTAGCATTCCAAAACTAGTATTTCTTGCGAATCATAAGCCGATATTTAATATTGGAGCTTTTTTTACAATTGCGATCGTATTCCTTGTATCGGCAGCAGAAACGACCGGTGCAACAACTGCTGTTTGTACAGGCGCATTAAAGCGTGATATTAAAATGGAAGAATTACAGGGATCTTTGGCAGTAGATGGGTTTTCTAGTGCGATTTCTGCCTGTTTTGGATGCCTCCCATTAACATCATTTAGTCAAAATGTTGGCCTTGTCACAATGACGGGGGTAATCAACCGTTTTACGATTCTAATGGGGGCTCTGATTTTAATTTTGGCTTCTTTGTTTCCACCACTTGGGGCATTATTCGATTCCGCAGGCAGTTTTAGGTGGGTGCACTGTTATGATGTTTGGATCAATTATGTATGAATTAAAATGTTAAAGGAATGTGAATTTGATGATCGTACGATGGTTATTGTATCTTTAGCGTTTTGTATTGGAGTGGGTCTTACACAGACATCTGGAAACTTTTTTTCAATGTTTCCAAAAGAAGTTGGAGATATCTTTAATGGGAATGCAGTAGCAGGAGTTTTTGTAGTATCCTTGATTCTTAGTTTGGTGCTGCCTAAAAAATCTTAATAGTGAATCATTTAAATATATGTATATGAGTCAATGATGTGATACCGTTTTTTGTAAGGAGGATATCACATCAATTGTACTTTTAAAAAATAAAAATAATAAAATTTTATTTTTTTGTTGACAGTTATGTTATTTAATGGTATTATATCTGAGGTCGAAAAAATAATTGGATACGCCGATGTGTCGGAACTGGCAGACGAGACAGACTCAAAATCTGTTGTTCTTATGGACGTGTGGGTTCGAGTCCCACCATCGGCATTTTATAATCCGTGGATAACCATGGATTATCTTTTTATTTAATGAAATTTTTTTAATAACAATAAAATACAAGTACCAGTAACTCAGTGGATAGAGTGGCAGCCTCCGAAGCTGTTGGCCGCGGGTTCGACTCCCGCCTGGTGCAGTTTATATTGTCTGAGAGACTATAGATTTTTCTGTTTCTGATTTTAAACAGGACAGAGATAGAAGAATCTATAGTCTTTTTTATTTTTTAAATTTTTGGAGGTATTATTATATGGATCAAATTTATATGAAAGAAAAACCTGTTTTTCCATTATTAATGTCGATGGCGTTGCCGATGATTCTATCAATGTTTGTTAATTCGCTGTACAATATCGTTGATAGTATTTTTGTCGCAAAGATTAGTGAGGATGCCATGACAGCTTTGTCTTTGGTATATCCTTTACAAAATTTGATTACATCCATTGGCGTTGGCTTTGGTGTTGGAGTAAATGCTGTTATTGCAATTTTTTTGGGAGCGCAGAACAAAGAAAAAGCAAATAAAGCTGCCACTCAAGGATTGTTTTTAAATATAATTCATGGAATTATTTTAATGATTTTAGGCCTTCTCTTTATGCCATCTTTTTTGAGAATCTTTACACAAAATGAAGCATTAATTCACCTTGGATTAAAATATTCTAATATTGTTCTTATTTTTTCTGTCGTTGTGACATCAGAGATTACATTTGAAAAAATATTCCAATCCGTTGGAAAGATGATGGTGACGATGGCAAGTTTGTTATGTGGATGTATGATTAATATTATTCTTGATCCGATTTTAATTTTTGGATTTGGACCTTTTCCTGTTTTGGGAATTGAAGGTGCTGCCGTTGCGACAGTGATTGGGCAGTGTTCTACCTTAATTATTTATTTGATTATTTATGTAAAATATCCATTAAATGTACAATTATCAAGAAAATATCTGAAACCAGAAAAAGATTTATGGATTCGTCTTTACTCTGTTGGAATACCTGCAACGCTCAATATGGCACTTCCATCAGTTCTTGTTTCCGCATTAAATGGAATTTTAGCTTCTTTTTCACAGACATATATCGTTGTTCTTGGAATTTATTATAAACTGCAGACATTTCTTTACATGACTGCCAATGGACTTGTTCAGGGCATGAGGCCACTGATTAGTTATAATTATGGAGCTAGAGAATATAAGAGAGTTGGAAAAATATATCGAACTTCTTTGTTTATTATTTTAGGTATTATGGCTATTGGAACAATTCTTTGTATGGGAATTCCACAAAGTTTAATGAATATGTTTACAAAAAATCCGAAAACCGTACAGCTTGGTATAGAAGCATTACGATTCATCAGTATTGGATTCCTTGCTTCAGCAGTTTCTGTAACAAGTGCAGGAGCATTTGAGGCACTTAGTGAAGGAGGTCCTTCTTTTATTGTTTCTTTGCTAAGATACGTTGTTGTGATTCTCCCTGCAGCTTACATTTTAAGTCGTATTATGGGGGCTATCGGTGTATGGAATGCTTTTTGGGTTGCAGAAATTATAACCGCGATTGTTTCGATTTTTTTATATAGAAACATTATTGGAAGAAAAGAAAAACTATAGAAAACTTTATTATTATTTATAAAAACGCTAAAATCATGATAAATTTAAAGATTTTAGCGTTTTTTCTGATTTTCTTTGCCTTTAACGTTAAAGATGGTATAATATAATGAAATCCAAAGAAATACTGTATTATAAAAACTGGAGGACTGTTTTGAAGTTGAAAAAATCAACGGTTATCATCCTTGTATCTAGTTGGATCTTGTTTTTAGCAGTCTGTGTATCTGCTTATTTAAAACTAGATTTACTGTATGCAAAAAAGATTACGAATGAAAAAATATCCAGAAAGCAGACACAAGAAGATCAAAGAGAGAAAGAACAGCAGGAAAAAAGGAAAAAAGTACAAGCTTTTATGTCTGATTATTATCAATGGATACAAAAGAATGATAGAGAAAATTTGAAAAAAGTAACGCAAGATTTTCAAATGTTAAAAAAACAACAGAAAAAATTCCAGCAGTATGTAGAAAAATATCAGAATCTTTCTTATCGGGTGGAAGAAGGACCAAACAATCAATCTTATATTGTATATGTTACATATGAACTTAAGATTAAGGGGATTTCTACTCCGGCTCCAGGGTTATCCGTTTATGGCGTAGAAGAAAAAGGAAATTCTTTTTTTCTTTATAATAATGAAAATCGTGAACCGGAAGAAATTACAGCCGCCAAAGAAGAAAGTCTTAGCAATCGTGAAACGAAAGAATTGATTGCTAAGGTCAGTCGAGATTATGAAAAGGCAAAGAAATCTGATAAAAAATTGGAAAAATTTTTGAAAGGTAGTCAGATATCATGATGAAATTTTATATTTACCTTTTTCAAAAAAAGGCACAACCGATGTATAAGAAAGCTATGGATGAATATCTGAAACGATTGCAGGCTTATGCAAATGTTTCTATTAAATATATAAAGAATGAAAAACAAATGAAGAAATATGAAAAAGAAGCACAGAATGTTTTTTATATTGTACCTGGAAAAGAGAGCTTGACAAGCCCGGCATTTGCTGATCGCATTCAGAAAATGTCTGTTCAGGGAATCTCTGTTATCACCTTTTTTATCGGTGATTTTATTGATAATGAAAAACCAGAGGGAACTTTATTTCATCTATCTTCTTTTTCTATGAATTATTCTTTGACAGCAGTTGTATTGCTGGAACAGATTTACCGAGCTTACCGGATTATAAATCATCAACCATATCACAAGTAAGGAGCAGCATCGTATGGAGTTTAAGACACCAACATTGGAAAGCAAAAAAGAAATGGATTATTATCTGACACAGGATTCAACAAGAAGCTGTGATTTTAATTCATCAAATATTATTTTGTGGAATCAGTTTTATTCCTGCCAATATGCAATTGTAGAAGAAACTTTTATAGCAAAGACTGATGAGGAAGGGACTTCTTTTTGTTTTCCTATGGGAAATGGAAATAAGAAAAAAGCGATTGAACAGATAATGGAATACTGTAAAGAAAAAAAGATTCCATTTATTATGCACGGAATTACCCATAAAATGGAAGAACAGATGATAGAGATGTTTGGAGATATTTTTACAGTAAAATATGACCGTGATGAAGCAGATTATGTTTATGAAAGAGAAAAACTGGCAACGCTGAAAGGTAAGAAGCTTCATGGAAAACGTAATCATATCAATCGATTTAAAGAAAATCATGAATGGTCTTATGAAAAACTGAATGATGAAAATCAGTTGGAAGCATTGGCTATGTTGATGGAATGGAAAATACAAAATTGTGATCCACAAGATTTGGAAAAACATGAAGAAATCTGTGTATCGAAAAACAGTTTGATTTATTATAAGGAACTTGGGCTTTCTGGTGGAATTTTAAGAGCTGATGGGAAAATTGTAGGATTATCACTTGGAGAACCTGCATTAAATAAAGATACATTTGTAGTTCATATTGAAAAGGCCTTTCCGGATATTCAAGGAGCTTATCCGATGATTAACCAACAATTTGTACTTCATGAGATGGAAGGATATCAATATGTAAATCGTGAAGAGGATCTGGGAGAAGAGGGTCTTAGAAAGGCAAAAATGTCTTATCGACCAGCGTTTATGCTTGAAAAAGGTTTCCTTCGAATGAAATCGGATACTATAAAATAATGACCAAATGAATTGACACTAGGTGTCTAAAAATGTAGAATAAAAATATACTCTCAGAGTAACGTATGATTTTTAGGAGGAAGTAACTATGAGACACTTGATTGATCCAATGGACCTAAGCGTGGAGGATATCGACCGATTATTAGATCGCGCAGATGATATTGCCGAAAACCCGGAAAAGTATCAGGAAGTGTGTAAGCATAAAAAACTTGCTACATTATTTTTTGAACCAAGTACAAGAACGAGACTTAGCTTTGAAGCAGCAATGCTTGAATTAGGAGGCAGCGTACTTGGTTTTTCTTCTGCGGATTCATCTTCTGCATCAAAGGGAGAAAGCGTTGCCGATACAGCAAGGGTTGTAGCATGTTATGCAGATATTATCGCAATGCGACACCCGAAAGAAGGTGCACCTTATGTTGCATCTCAGTTTGTAGATATTCCAATTATCAATGCTGGAGATGGTGGTCATAATCATCCAACACAGACATTGACTGATTTACTTACTATTCGAAGAGAAAAAGGACGCCTTAATAATTTTACGATCGGTTTTTGTGGCGATTTGAAATTTGGACGTACAGTACATTCTTTAATCAAAGCTTTATCAAGATATGAAAATATCAATTATATCATGATTTCACCAGAAGAATTACAGATCCCAGAATATTTGAAAAAAGATGTCTTTGAGAAAAAAGGAATTCTTTTCCGACAGGTGCAGAAAATGGAAGATGTTATGCCGGAATTGGATGTCATCTATATGACACGTGTTCAAAGGGAACGTTTCTTTAATGAGGCTGATTATATTCGTTTGAAAGATAGTTATATTCTTGATACAGATAAATTAAAAACTGCGAAAAAGGATCTTTCAATTTTGCATCCACTTCCTCGTGTAAATGAGATTTCGGTAAAGGTAGATAAAGATCCAAGAGCATGTTATTTTAAACAGACATTAAATGGGAAACATGTCAGAATGGCATTGATTATGGATTTACTGGGGGTAAGTGCAGATGAACATTGATAGTATTAAAAATGGAATCGTTCTAGATCATATTACGGCAGGACGTGGAATGGATATTTATAAGAGTTTGGAATTAGATCAACTGGACTGCAGTGTTGCAATCATTAAAAATGTAAAAAGCAGCAAAATGGGAAAAAAAGACATTATTAAAATTTCTGACAATTTTGAAGTGAATTTTGATGTTCTCGGATATATTGATCCGGAGATTACGGTTTGTGTCATTGAAAATGGGAAAGTAGAATCAAAGCATAAAGTAGAACTTCCGAAAATGATCAAAAATATTGCAAAATGTAAAAATCCAAGATGTATTACATCTGTAGAGCAAGAAATTGATCATATTTTTAAACTTACTGACAGGGAAAATCAAGTTTACCGTTGTATTTACTGTGAATCAAAGTTAAAGAAAAACTAAAATATAAAGAGGTACTTCATGGAACAGGAAAATAAAACAACAAGTATAAACCGTGTAAAAAAGGATATCAGTAACCCAGAAAGCTTTACTCCGCCAGAGAAGCTTAAAGAACAGTTACTGCAAACTATGGAAAAAATTTATGATGATAAAGATATTACATGTGTAAAGCGGGCATACGATGTGGCATATAAAGCGCATGATGGGCAGAAGAGAAAGTCTGGAGAGCCATATATTATTCATCCGATTTGCGTTGCCATCATCCTGGCGGAACTGGAACTTGATAAAGAAACGATAATGGCGGGCCTGCTCCATGATGTTGTAGAAGATACAGATGTTACCTATGAAGATATTGTCAGTCAATTTGGAGAAGAAGTTGCCCTTTTGGTTGATGGTGTTACAAAACTTGGACAGTTAAGTTATTCAAAAGATAAGATTGAAGTGCAGGCTGAGAATTTACGAAAAATGTTTCTTGCTATGGCGAAAGATATCCGTGTTATTTTGATCAAGCTTGCAGACCGATTGCATAACATGCGTACAATGCAGTTTATGCGACCAGAAAAACAAAAAGAAAAATCAAGAGAAACCATGGACATTTATGCACCAATTGCACATCGTCTTGGTATTTCAAAAATTAAAGTAGAATTGGATGATTTAGCTTTAAAATATTTAAAACCAGAAGTTTATGAAGAATTAGAACATTCCTTGAATTCCGGAAAAGAGGAACGAGAAGCATTTATTAAGGAAATCGTAGATGAAGTAAAGGGACACATTGACCGTGCCGGAATTAAGGCTGAAATTGATGGTCGTGTCAAACATTTCTTTAGTATTTATAAAAAGATGGTAAATCAACATAAAACGATTGATCAGATTTATGATCTTTTTGCAGTTCGTATTAAAGTCGATACGGTAAAAGATTGTTATGCAGCTCTTGGAATTATTCATGAAATGTATAAACCAATTCCTGGAAGATTTAAAGATTATATTGCTATGCCAAAGCCAAATATGTATCAGTCTCTGCATACAACACTAATTGGGCCAGAAGGACATCCATTTGAAATTCAAATTCGTACATTTGAAATGCATCGTGTGGCAGAATATGGTATTGCCGCTCATTGGAAATATAAAGAAAATAAAAATACACCAGGTCTTAATAAAGAAGAAGAAAAGTTAAGTTGGCTGCGTGAAATTTTAGAATGGCAAAGAGATATGGATGACAATAAAGAATTTTTAAGTCTTTTAAAGACAAATCTAGATCTTTTTGCAGAACAGGTATATTGTTTTACGCCAAATGGAGATGTAAAAAATCTTGCCAATGGTTCGACCCCAATTGATTTTGCATATTCTATCCACAGTGCTGTTGGTAATAAAATGGTAGGAGCTCGAGTAAATGGAAAGCAGGTACCGTTTGAATATAAGCTTCAAAACGGAGATCGTGTAGAAATTATTACTTCACAGAATTCGAATGGACCAAGTCGTGATTGGTTAAATATTGTAAAGACTACGCAGGCCAGAAGTAAAATCAATCAATGGTTTAAACATCAGTTTAAGGAAGAAAATATTGTTCGTGGAAAAGAATTACTTGAAAAATATTGTAAGAGTAAAGTGATTAATCTTTCAAAGTTGATGAAACCAGAATATCTCAAAAAAGTTCAGTTGAAATATGGTTTTAAAGATTGGGATTCTGTTTGCGCAGCAGTTGGGCATGGAGGATTAAAAGAAGGACAGGTTATTAATAAGATGCTGGATGAAGATCGCAAGCATCAGAAGAAAGTAATTACAGATGAACAGGTTCTTTCTAAAATTTCTAAAACTTCAGAAAATACTTCAGAAAAGGGAAAAGATGAGAAAGGACAGCAAGGAAAGGGAAAAGGCGGCATTATTGTAAAAGGTGTGCATGATGTAGCGGTTCGTTTTTCAAAATGCTGCAATCCAGTGCCGGGAGATGAGATTGTTGGATTTATTACAAGGGGAAGAGGAATTTCTATTCACCGGACAGATTGTGTTAATTTATTAAATATGTCAGAACATGACAGAGCCAGACTGATTGAGGCAGAATGGCAGGTTAGTGAAGAAGAGACAAATCAGAAGTACACGACAGAAATTAATATTTATGCAAATAACCGGAAAGGACTTCTGGCAGATGTTTCTAAAATCTTTTTGGAACTTGATATTGATATTATTACGATTAATGTATCCAATAACAAAAAAGGAAGGGCAACCTTAAGTATGTCTTTTGATATTACGGGAGTCAGTCAGTTAAACCGTATTATTACAAAGATCAGAGGCATCGAAGGTGTCATTGACATAGAAAGGACAGCAGGATGATAGAAGAAAGACATGGTTCATTTAAATTAATTAGTATCTGTCTTGGACAGATGCAGACGCATTGTTATATTGTGATTAATAAAGATATAAAAGAGGCCGTTGTATTTGATCCAGGAGATCAGGGAGAAAGAATCACAGATTTGTTAGAAAAAGAAGATGCGAGACTTACTGCAGTGTGTTTGACTCATGGACATTTTGATCATATTATGGCATTACCATATTTAATAGAAGAAACTCCTCATCTCCAGGTTTACCTTCAAGAAGATGAAGTAGAAGTGCTTCAAAATCCAGAATTAAATTTGTCATCGATGATGGGACTTACACTTTCCATGCAAGCAAATCGCCTTGTAAAAGATGGAGATATTATTGAGCTAATTGGGACAAAAATTCGATGTATCCATGTTCCAGGACATACGAAGGGCGGAGTCTGCTATTATTTTGAAGAATGTGGATGGCTGATTTCAGGCGATACTTTATTTCAAATGAGTATTGGAAGAACTGATTTTCCGACAGGAAATTTTGATGCACTTTTAAAAGGAATTCGTGAAAAATTATTTGTCCTTCCGCCAGAGACAAAAGTTTTTTCAGGGCACACACCACCGACAACGATTGGAGAAGAAAAACGGAGTAATCCGTTTTTAGTATAGGCAATGATAGGATTAATTCAAAACGAGACAATTTATGAATATGATATTCGAAGTTTAATATTGGCGTTTTTTATTGGAGAAAAGATAGAACTAACGGATTCCGTTAGTTCTATCTATGATTTTATCCTGGAAGTTTTTTATGAGAAGGAAAAAGTGACCCTAAGATTATATGAAAAAGAAAACTTTCTTGACAAAGAAGAGATTTTGGGGGATTATAAGAATAAAAAAATATTTAAAAATCCAATGAAACGGGCAGTGTATCATCTCTTTTCCAAAGCTTCAAGGAAAAAATTACCTTGGGGAACATTGACTGGAATTCGTCCGACGAAGATTGTATTTGATGGATATGAACATGGAAAAACGAATCTGGAAATCATGGAGGAATTTCAAAAAGATTACTTAGCTTCAGAAGAAAAAGCGAGTCTTTGTACAGAAGTTGTTTCAAAAGAACAAGTGTTGTTATCTAGATTTCCTTATAAAGAAGGATATAGCTTATATGTTGGAATTCCTTTTTGTCCAACCACTTGTATGTATTGTTCTTTTGCGTCTTATCCAATTGAAAAATTTAAAGATCAGGTTGGAGAATATTTAAAGGCTCTCTTGTTGGAACTTGATTTTGTTAAGAAAAGATTTTCGAAGAAAAAGCTTCAAACGATTTATATCGGTGGTGGTACTCCAACAGCACTTCCGGAGAAGGAACTTGCCTATTTGTTAGATGAGCTAAATCAGAAATTTCCATTTAAAGATCTATTGGAAGTGACAGTAGAAGCCGGACGTCCAGATAGTCTAAGCCAGGAAAAATTTCAAATTCTTGCAAAATATGGAGTCACTAGGATTAGTATTAATCCACAAACAATGAATGATAAGACACTTCATCTGATTGGAAGAGAGCATTCTGTAAAAGATGTCAGAGAAAAGTTTTTTATGGCGAGAGAAGCTGGGCTTGATAATATTAATATGGATACGATTTGTGGATTACCGGAAGAAGGTATGGATGAGCTAAAAAGAACTTATGAGGAAATTAAGAAATTAGATCCTGATAGTTTGACGGTTCATGCACTTGCTGTGAAACGTTCTTCCAAGTTTAATCAGATCAAGGAATTGTTTCATTATGGAGCGACTCCGCAGATGATTTCTTATGCTCATGCATGTGCTCGTTCCATGGAAATGGAACCATATTATTTATATCGGCAAAAAAACATTCCTGGCAATCTTGAAAATGTAGGTTTTTCGAAAAAAAAGAAAGAATGTCTCTATAATATTTTGATTATGGAGGAATTACATGATATTATAGCAGTTGGTGCAGGAACTTCATCAAAGATCATGCATCAAGAGAAAAATTCTTTTCAGAGAGTTGAAAATCTGAAGGATATTTTTCAGTATACGCAACGAATAGAGGAAATGATTCATAGAAAAGAATTAGCAATTGACGGAAAATAGGAGAAGTTTTTATGGCAGTCAGCTATGGGAGAGCAGATATAGAGACACCGATTCAGGCAGGAATTATCGATACACTCAGTCATGGAATTGTTGTCAGTAATCTTGCTTATCTGGTCGGTCGTGAACTGCAACTAGATGATGATATCTGCCATGATTTGGCAGTTGCAGGATTATTACATGATCTTGGAAAAGTTCGCTTGAATTTTTATATGAATGAAAAAGAAGAGGAGATACTTGCCGTTGATGAGACCAGATATATGAGAATGCATCCGTCTATTGGATACGCCATTCTTGTAGAGTATGGATATAATCAGACTGTTTTAGACGCTGTTTTATATCACCATGAAAATTATGACGGGACTGGTTACCCACATAATCTAAAAGGAAAAAATATTCCGTTAGCCGCACGCATCATGCATGTTTGTGACGTATTTGGAGCACTGATCTCTAATAGAGATTATCGGGAGGCTTTTGATGTAGAGACAGCACTGGACATCATCATTGATGATGTGAAAAATTTTGATATGAAAGTATTTTTAGCATTTCAGAGAGTGGCATTTTCTGACAGTATGAAAGAAGTCATTGAAAAAGCCAATCTGGATGAGATAGAGGAGGAAGAAACATGATCACACAGGCACCAAGAGGTACAAAAGACTGGTTTGGAAAGGAAATGGATCAGCGCACTTATTTAGAACATATTTTTAAGGATCTTTGTGCGTCGTTTAATATTCATGAAATTATCACACCAGTATTTGAACACACAGAACTTTTTCAGCGAGGTGTTGGAGAAACAACAGATGTTGTACAAAAAGAAATGTATACATTTCAAGATAAAGGGAACAGAAGTATTTCCTTGAAACCAGAAGGAACTGCGGGAGCGATCCGTGCATATCTGGAACATGGAATGCAAAATGATCCTCAGCCAATTAAGATGTTTTATATTACACCAGCTTTTCGTTATGAAAAACCTCAAAGTGGAAGATTAAGACAGCATCATCAGTTTGGAGTAGAATTTGTGGGAGCAGAAAGTCCTCTTGCAGAAGTGGAACTAATTACACTTGTTTCCGCATTTATTAAGAAAATCGGATTAAAAGATGCAAAACTTCATATTAACAGTATTGGATGTTCGAAATGTAGAGAAAAATATAATCAGGCATTGTTGGCATACTTAAAAGAACATGAAGATCATTTATGTCCAACTTGTAGAGAGCGTATGGTAAAAAATCCATTGCGTGTGATTGATTGTAAGGTTCCTGATTGTAAGGAAATTGTAAAAGATGCGCCAAGAACCATTGATTTTCTAGATGATGAATGCAGAGAGCATTTTGAAACTTTGAAAAATATGCTGGAAAGTTTAAATATTCCATATGAAGTAGATACAGAAATTGTACGTGGGTTAGATTACTATACAAAGACTGTTTTTGAGTTTGTAAATGAAGATGGGTTTACTTTATGTGGCGGTGGACGCTATGATAATTTAGTTCATGAAATTGACGGAAAAGTTTCTATGCCATCTGTTGGATTTGGAATGGGTGTAGAAAGAATTCTATATTTCTTGGAAGAAGAGGGCGTAGAACTTCCTTGCAGTAGAGATCTGGATCTTTATGTTGGAATTCTTGGAGAAGAAGCAAAGGCAAAAGCCTACGAGATTGTAACAAATCTTCGTATGGATGGCTTTGTTGTAGAAACAGACTACCTTGGAAGAAGTGTGAAAGCACAGATGAAATATGCAAATAAGCTTCATGCAAAAAATACGATTATCATCGGTGAAGATGAATTAAAAAGCAGACAAGGACATTTAAAGAATATGGAAACAGGAGAAAATACAGAAGTTTCACTTGACCATATAAAAGACTATTTATAGAATGAAACCTGAAAAGGAGGAAACTTAATGAGTGAGTATGCAATCGTGGCACCAGAAGATTTTGATCAGAGCGTATTTCGCCTGGTAGGAAAAGAATGGATGCTTGTAACCGCAAAAAATCCAGAAGGGAAAGTAAATACAATGACTGCTTCCTGGGGTGGATTTGGTGTTATGTGGGGAAAGAATGTTGCAGTGACAGTGATTCGTCCACAACGTTATACAAAAGAGTTTATTGACTCATCCGATACATTCACTTTATCATTTTATGATGATACATTTAAAAAGGATTTAAGTTATCTTGGAAGCGTTTCCGGACGTGATGAAGATAAAATTTCTAAAACGAGACTTACGCCAACCGACGCAAATGGGATTCCATTTTTTGAAGAAGCAAAGATCGTGTTGATTTGTAGAAAATTATTTGCACAGCCGATGAAGCCGGAAGGATTTGTGGATGCTTTTAAACAACTGGATGATGAGTGGTATCCGAATAAAGATTATCATGTTCTTTATGTAGCGGAGATTGAGCAGATTCTCGTAAAGCAGGATGCATAAATTACAAAAAAATATGAAGGAGGAACTATCATGGCAGAATCAATGTCAGGTTTAGCCAGATCCCATCGATGTACAGAAGTAAGCAATCAGCTTGTAGGAACAGAAGTGACTGTTATGGGATGGGTACAGAAAAGAAGAAATTTAGGGAGTCTAATCTTTGTCGATTTGAGAGATCGTTCTGGACTTTTACAGCTGGTTTTTGATCAGGAAACTTTATCAGAAGAAGATTATGAAAAAGCGAATACACTTCGAAGTGAATATGTTGTTGCAGCGGTAGGAACTGTTCAAAAAAGAAGCGCAGCCATTAATGAAAATTTAAAAACGGGGGATATTGAAGTTAAAGTACATACATTAAGAGTACTTTCTGAGTCTGATACACCACCGTTTCCAATTGATGCAGAAAAAACAGTAAAGGATGAACTTCGATTAAAATATCGTTATCTGGATCTTCGAAGACCAAACCTTCAGAAAAATTTAATTACAAGAAATAAAGTTGCAAGAATTATTAGAAATTTTCTAGCAGATGAAGGATTTATTGAAATTGAAACACCAGTTCTTGGAAAAAGCACACCAGAAGGGGCTAGAGACTATCTTGTACCAAGCCGTGTGCATCCAGGAAGTTTTTATGGACTTCCACAGTCTCCGCAGCTTTATAAACAGCTTCTGATGTGTTCTGGATTTGATCGTTACTATCAAATTGCTAAATGTTTTCGTGATGAAGATCTTCGTGCAGATCGACAGCCAGAATTTACACAGGTTGATATGGAACTTTCATTTGTAGATGTCGACGATGTTATTGATGTAAATGAACGTCTTTTAAAGAAAGTCTTTAAGGAAATTCTTGATATTGATGTTCAGATTCCAATGAAACGTCTAACTTACAAAGAAGCTATGGATCGTTTTGGATCTGATAAACCAGATACAAGATTTGGAATGGAACTTGTTAATGTATCAGATACCGTAGCAGGATGTGACTTTATGGTCTTTAAAGGAGCATTGGAAAATGGCGGATCTGTTCGTGGATTAAATGCAAAAGGTCTTGGAGATCTCGGACGTAAAAAAATTGATGGATTTGTTGATTATGCCAAAGATTTCGGGGCTAAAGGTCTGGCTTATATTCAGTTAAAGAATGATGGAAGTGTGAAATCTTCTTTTGCTAAATTCATGAAAGAAGAAGAAATGGATGCCTTAATCAAGGCAATGGATGGCCAGGCAGGAGATTTGCTTTTATTTGCAGCTGACCGTGATAAAATTGTCTTCGATGTTCTCGGAAATTTAAGGATTCATATTGCAAAACAATATGATATGATTGATGAATCTTTATTCAATTTCTTGTGGGTAACAGAATTCCCATTACTTGAGTGGAGTGATGAGCAAAATCGTTATACAGCAATGCATCATCCATTTACTATGCCATTTGAAGAAGATATTGAAATGATTGATACAGATCCAGGGAAAGTTCGTGCAAAGGCATATGATATCGTATTAAATGGAACAGAACTTGGTGGAGGATCTATAAGAATTCATCAGAATGATATCCAGGAAAAAATGTTTGAAGCTCTTGGATTTACAAAAGAGGATGCACATGAACGGTTTGGATTCCTGTTGGATGCATTTCGATTTGGAGTTCCACCACATGCAGGATTGGCTTATGGACTTGACCGTCTCGTGATGTGGTTGACAGGAGAGGATAGCATTCGTGATGTGATCGCATTCCCGAAAGTAAAAGATGCATCTTGTCTGATGACAGAAGCTCCTGGGGAAGTGGATAAATTACAATTAGAAGAGCTTGGTATTGAGCTTGCAAAAGACAAAGATGAGGAGGAAAAATAGACATGGAAAAAATGTTATTCAGTGGTGTGCAGTCGAACGCTGATGTTGCACTGATTGCCATCAAAGGAATTAAAAATCAGCCAGGAATTGCTGCAAAAGTGTTTGGAGCAATTGCAGAAAAGAAATTAAATGTAGAACTGATTCTTCAGTCGATTGGACGTGGAGATGAAAAAGATATTTCTTTTGTCGTTGCACAAGAAGATGCAGAAAAAGCAGTTGATACTTTAAAAGAAGCATTTGCAGAGCAAGATTATCATGAAATCGTATGTGATAAAGAAGTAGGAATTGTATCGATTGTCGGAGCTGGAATGATGTCAAATTCCGGAGCAGCTTCAAAAATGTTTGAAGCATTATATAATAAAGGAATCAATATTAAAATGATTTATACATCTGAGATCAAAATTACAGTATTGATCAAG
Source organism: Anaerostipes sp. MSJ-23 (assembly GCF_018918155.1). Taxonomy (GTDB): domain Bacteria; phylum Bacillota; class Clostridia; order Lachnospirales; family Lachnospiraceae; genus Anaerostipes. The sequence goes on along the minus strand of NZ_JAHLPY010000010.1, from coordinate 4,360 downwards.
GAAAGTCGCGTAGAACGCGCAGTGGAAGCGTTAAAAGAACAATTCCAGGAGTAAAATAACAAAAAGCAGCAATGGAGGAGAAAAAAGTAGCATGTTTGATTTTAGCGAAGTAAAAAATTATGACAGCGAAATAGCAGCAGCAATGGAGGATGAACTTACAAGACAGAGAAGTAATCTAGAACTGATTGCTTCTGAGAACCTTGTTTCCAAAGCAGTTATGGCAGCAATGGGAAGTCATCTGACAAATAAATATGCAGAAGGATATCCAGGAAAACGTTATTATGGTGGATGTGAATACGTTGATGTCGTAGAAAATCTGGCAAGAGAACGTGCCAAAAAATTATTTGGATGTGAATATGTAAATGTACAGCCACATTCTGGAGCTCAGGCAAATATGGCAGTATTTTTTGCTGTATTAAATGTCGGAGATACTTATATGGGAATGAGTCTTGATCATGGTGGACATTTAACACATGGAAGCCCTGTAAATATGTCAGGAAAAAATTATCATTGCGTACCTTATGGAGTTAATGATGAAGGATACATCGATTATGATGAAGTAGAAAGAATCGCACTGGAATGCAAACCAAAAATGATCATTGCAGGAGCAAGTGCTTATGCAAGAGCTATTGACTTTAAACGTTTCCGTGAGATTGCAGATAAAGTTGGTGCTGTTTTAATGGTTGATATGGCACATATTGCAGGACTAGTAGCAGCAGGACTTCATCAGAGCCCAATTCCTTATGCACATGTAACAACAACGACTACACATAAAACATTAAGAGGACCTCGTGGCGGAATGATTATGTGCAGCAACGAAGTAAATGAAAAATACAACTTTAATAAAGCAATTTTCCCTGGAATCCAGGGTGGACCTTTAATGCATGTAATCGCAGCAAAAGCAGTATCTTTCAAAGAAGCATTGCAGCCAGAATTTAAAGATTATATGAAACAGGTTGTAAAAAATGCAGATACATTAGCAAAAGCTTTGATAGAAGAAGGATTTGATATTGTATCTGGTGGAACGGATAATCACTTAATGTTGGTAGATTTAAAGAAATATGGTTTGACAGGAAAAGAAGCAGAAAAAGTTTTGGATTCTGTTCATATTACATGTAATAAAAATACAGTACCGAATGATCCAAAATCTCCATTTGTAACATCAGGACTTCGTCTTGGGACTCCTGCAGTTACAACAAGAGGATTAAAAGAAGATGATATGAAGACAATCGCGAAAGCAATTCGTCTAACATTATTAGATAAAAATCTGGATGAAGCAGCAGCTTTAGTAAAAGGATTAACAGATAAATATCCATTATACGAATAGAATACATATTATTTTAAGTTGGTTAAAAGAGATAATTCCGACACAAAAAACTTTTGTGTCGGGTATCTCTTCTTTTTTTGCAATTTCAGGGAAGATTTTTCGAAATTGTTGAAATACTAGTCAATATGCGATAGAATAGGGTCTATCGGCAATAAATGTATTTTTATAAATTGGAGGATTTTCATGAAAATAGATAAGAAAAAGGGACTGATGATTGCAGGTGGCGTCATCGTCGTTGCAGTAGCAGCAGCTGCTGCTGGAGTACATATTCATTATTCTGGGCGATGGTATCCAGGAAGTAAGATTGGCCAGGTAGATGTTTCAGGGATGACCTATGAAGAATCCGTCAAAGAAATTCAGAAAAAAGTAGACTCCTACCAGTTAAAGATTAAAGCAAGAAATCATGGAAATATGACGCTGACTGGAAAAGATATTGGTCTTCACTTAAGTGGAGAAAATATGATCAAAGAGGCTTATAATGATCAGCATAATTCCAGTGTTTTGGTTTCTTTTGGAAATAAGACGAATACAAAAACAGGAAATCTGATTTCTTATTCTACAAAAAATGTAAAAAATCTTGTGAAAACTTCAGATCTTGTAACTGGAAAGAATGGTTATCAGTTAATTCAGCCAGAAGATGCAACCATTGTTTATTCCGCAAAGAAGAAATATGGAGTAATTAAAGAAGAAGTAGAGGGAAATATCTTAAATCAGGATGCGTTTGCAAAAGCAATTGGAACAGCGGTTGAAAAATTATCTTCTACAATGGATGTTACAGATGCAAAGAATTATTCTGATGTTTACAAACAGCCGGGGCTTCGGAAAGATCAGGATTCTCTTAAAAAAATGCAGGAAACTTATAATCAATATTTGCTGCATTGGATTGAATGGGATATGGGTAAAAATGTGAAAGAAACAATGTCTCCAGAAGATCTTCAAGCGTGTATTAAAGTAGATACAAAGAATCTTAAAGTGTCTTTGGATAAAAAAGCTGTAGAAAAATGGCTGGAAAAATTCTGCTTAAAGTATAAGACACAGGGAATTGCAAGAACATTTAAGACTCATTCTGGAAAGAAAATCAAAGTCAGCGGTGGAGATTATGGCTGGAGAATTGATTATGATAAAGTAATCAAGCAGGTAATGAAAGCACTAAAGACAACGCCACAGGCAAGTGCAATTGAAGCTTATGAAAAGAATCCATCTGCAGACAAACAAAAAGCATTGACAACATTTTTAAAACCAGTATACAGTCACAAAGGATATCGTATGGATTTCGCAAAGAAACAAAATGACTGGGATACCCAAAATTATAGTGAAGTAGATTTATCTGCACAGGAAGTATTTATTTATAAAAAAGGAAAACTTGTGTTTAGTTGTACTTGTATTACAGGAAAAGCGACTCCGGATCGTATTACAAGAACTGGTGTTTATGATATCAAAGAAAAGAAATTAACGAAGACCTTGACTGGTGCAGATTATAGTGTTCCGACAAAATACTGGACAAGAATTATGTGGACAGGAACTGGATATCATTACAGTAGTAGAGGAGACTGGAATCGCTGGTCGCCAACTTATTATAAAGCAAATGGATCCCATGGATGTGTTAATTTAACCTTGTCCAATGCAGCTTCCGTATATCGTTTAACAAAGATCGGGGATCCGGTATTTATTCATTATTAGAAATGAGGATTTGATATGGATTTATATGAAAAACAAGAAAAAATGTTATGGTATCTTCAAATTTTAATTTTTGCAGGAGCATTTCTTGTTTACTGGCAAATTGGTGGGGATCAGAAACTTGTTCAAATAATTTTGGCAGTGCTATCCGTACTTTCTCTTACATTGGATCGGTTTTATTTTAGTGCTAAGATTCGGCAGGATGTGTATCCATCCTATTCTGTAGCATATGGATTAATTGTTCTTTATGCGATTTTATTGCTGGTGCAGTTCGTAGGAATTATTCAGCTTCCGTTTTTTGAAGGAAAAAGAGGATATCTTTTGTGGGTTTTAACCCCTGCCTTTTCGCTTCTATGGAAAACAAAATTTATTGCATTTCGCGAGTGGGATCAGGAAGGTTAAAAAAGAATAAGAAAACAGCAGGTGTGCATTGGATATATGTCTATAAATTTGGAATATATCAGCTACCTGCTGTTTTTTGTATTTAAATTTAGTTTAATAACCCAGCGATTCTCCGACAAGAATGACCTTAATGCGGCCTCTCATGGCAGCACTCTGACGGCGTGTGATAACAATTTGGCTACAGATACAAGAATCTCCGTAACAATCTTGGCAACGTCCAGTTATGGAACATGGAGTTTTTAGATCAAGACGGAGAGCATTTGGTGGAGAAGCAATATTGCGGACTCTTGCAATTCCGTCTTCTACATTGTTTGTAACTTTGTTCATTCCGACGATCATAATAATATTTTTTGGACCATAATTTAGGCATGCAACACGGTTTCCAGTTCCGTCGATGTTGATTAATTCTCCGTCAAGCGTAATTGCATTAGAACTCATTAGATAATAATCAGATAAGACAGCCTTAGAAAAAATTTCTCTTTGTTCTTCATAATTTTTAGCAATAGAACGGTCAATGACTTGATAATCTCCAGATTTAACAGCATCCATTAGGCCAATTTCTTCAATGCTCATAGAGCCACCCCAAGAGACTACAGATCCTTTTTCAATATAATCGAGAGCTTGTTTCAGGGCATCTCCTTTGGTTTTGCAGTAAATACCAGTCATATTTCTTTTTTCAAGATTTTTAATGATGGTTGCTGCTCTTAATTCCTTTGCTTTTTCTAAAATCATAAATTATCCTCCTAGAAAATATTGGTAGTGTCAAATATTACCCATTTTTATTGTTCTAAAAATCTTTAAAACCTTGATTTATTGGAGGTTTGCAAATAAAAAAAGCATTGACCTCCATTTTGAAGTATAATGAATTCACCACAAACCATTATCAACAAAGGAGACAATGCTCATGGATATTATACTTTATTTACTTCACTTAATTCAATACCAACATAACCA
>NZ_JAHLPY010000009.1 GCF_018918155.1 Anaerostipes sp. MSJ-23 | reverse complement strand
TTGGGGAGACCAATAAAAAAAGACCGTGAAGCGGTCAAAGAAAAAAGGCTCCATGGTCAAGTGGTTAAGACACCGCCCTTTCACGGCGGTAACACGGGTTCAAATCCCGTTGGAGTCATCTTTTTAATTTCTGACATATTCATATGGCGCCGTAGCCAAGTGGTAAGGCATGGGACTGCAACTCCCTGATCACCAGTTCAAATCTGGTCGGCGCCTTTTAAAACACTTTTTAAAAAAAGTGTTTTCGTTGCATTTATAGAATATCGCGGGATGGAGCAGTCTGGTAGCTCGTCGGGCTCATAACCCGAAGGTCGTTGGTTCAAATCCGGCTCCCGCAATCAAAAACTTTGGTAATTTTACCAAAGTTTTTTTTATTTCATAGGAAATTCTGATGAAAGCCCATATGAAAGAAAAAAGCCTCTGGGCAGAAACTGTGGCGGAGAACCCTGTAAAATAGGATTCTTTCTTGTTTAAACAAAATTTTTACTTATTTTTTAAGGAGATGAAAGATGAGTACAGAAGTTATTATACAACAAATGGCTGTTATAGCAATTTTAGTAATCATAGGAATGTATCTTGGGAAAAAAGGCATTATTGATGAAAAGACTGAGCAGAAATTATCTTCGATTGTACTTGATGTATGTAATCCGGCGATGATCTTGTCCTGTGTTTTATCAGGAAGAATTACAGCAACACATACCAAATTGTTAATTGCAGTTTTAATTGCTATTATCTTATATGTTATTTTATGTATTTTGGGTGTTTTATTTCCGTATCTGTTAGGAATCGATTCTGATAAACGGAAATATTATAATATGATGGTTGTTTATACGAATGTTGGTTTTATTGGCATTGCGGTAGCAAAGACTATTTTATCTAACAATGGTATGCTTTATATTATCGTATTTAATATTATGTTTGGACTATTTTTTTATACACATGGAGTAAAAATCCTTGGAGGAAAGAATGAAAGATTTCAGTGGAAAAATCTTTTAAGTCCTGGAATTATTATGTCTTTGTTTACATTGGTTGTTTTTTGGACGGGATTGAAACTTCCAACGGTTATTTCCAATAGTGTCATTTATGTAGGAAACGCAACTGTATTTTTATCCATGTGTCTGTTGGGTGTATCTTTTATTAAAATGTCTGTAAAAAGCTGTATAAAAGATAAAAATATATGGATTTATATTATTCTAAGAATGATTTTGTTTCCAATTGTCTTATTTTTCGTATTAAAAGGACTTGGGCTTGAGATGGAAATGGTTCAGGCTTTTTGCCTGGAGGCCGCAATGCCAGTTGCGAATCTTCCTTTAATCCAAGCAGAAAATAATGGACAGGATACAAGAGTTTTATCAGAAGGAATTATGGTAACAACTGTAATTTCATTTTTTACAATCACAGCGTTGATGAGTTTTGTGTTTGTTTAAAAATATGTAAAAAAACGGCGGAATCGCCGTTTTTCTTATCTATAAAGTTATGTAATATTATTCAAAATCAAGCATAGTCTTGCCTTCGCCACAACATCCTTCAAAGTCATGGATAAAGTCTTTTACAGCATTTTCAGCGACACCATTGAATGCAAGTGCTTTTAAAGTATCTGGATTTATTGTAACAGAACCAATTCCGAATTTGCCCATATCAAGAACTTGCTGAGAGTTTTTGAAGGAAGCGCCAAGAACTTCTGCTTCATACCCAGCAGCTTTTACAATTGTGTGAATATCTTTTGCAATCTGAACACCATCATAACCAAGGTTATCTAATCGATTTACGTAAGGTGCTAAGAATTTTGCACCTGCTTTTGCAGCCATAAATGCGGGCATGACACCATAAATAGCAGTTGCAGTCACATGAATTCCTTCTTTACTTAAAATAGAAATCGCTTTTAAACCGTTGGCTGTAACAGGTACTTTAATATATGTATTTTCTCCAAGAACAGATACCATATGTTTTGCTTCTTTGACCATGGCATCTGTTTCTGTAGATAAAACCTGTGCATGCAACATGGAATCTTCAGGAATCAGAGCACGAATCTTTTTTAGCTGATCCATTGGGTTCGGATTTCCCGTCTTGCTTAAAATCGTTGGATTTGTTGTAACTCCATCATAAGGATATTGTTTATAAAGTTCTTCAATTTTTGTTAAATCTGCGTCATCAATTAAAATTAACATGAATGAAATCCTCCTAAATATATTATAAAAAACAGTAAATAAAAAAATAATACATGAAATTTCCCGCAGTAGGAAATTTCATGTATGAATTTTTTTAAACTTCAAGATCTCCAATAATATCTAAAACTTCCTGTTTTGTTTTTGCATTTCTTAATTTTTCAATATTTTCTGTTTCACAGATAATTTCTGCAAGTTTCATTAAAATATCGAGATGTGTTCCATCTTTTCCTGCTACACCCATAACAATATAAGCTGGTTCATCGCCATAAAGGACACCTTCTGGAACCTGAATAAATGAAATGCCTGATTTTTTGATATATTTTTCAGAACCATCGATGCCATGAGGAATTGCGACATTATTTCCAATGTAAGTGGAAATCACTTCTTCACGTGCATGCATACATGGGATATAATCTTTTTCTACATAACCTTGATCGTAAAGAATTTTTCCAGCACTTTCGATGGCATCAGCCTTGTCTTTTAGTGTTGCATTTAAGATAATATTATTTTCGTTAAAAATATCATTCATAATAGTCTCCTTTTTTTGTTCAATTCTTCAATTCTTTTTTTGGTTTCTTCTTTCTCCCGTTCATTTAAAAGAGGAGAGACACATAAATATTTATCTTCTTCCAAATCCAGAGGAACGGTAGAGAAAATAAAATCATATTTGCTAAGATCTTCGTCATGCAGTTTGTGCAGAGAGATAATCTTTTTTACATCAATTTCGGCAAATTCGCGTTCTAAACGGCTTCGGAGCATTTTGGATGATCCAATACCTGTAGAACATATGACCAATGCAGAAATGGATCGTTTGCTTAAACAGTCAATTGATGCGAGAAAGTAAATAACGATATATCCGATTTCATCTTCTGGGATAGAAGATGATGGATGAAAAATATTTAGAAAATTTTGTTTGACAATCTCATAAAGTTTTGGATTGGATTGATAAACATCTTCAAGCATTGGATTGTTGACATTAATACCGCTTTGGATACGTTCCATTGCCATATTTATATGAAGAAGCAGGTTTTCAGCAAGATTTTTATCGTGGCTGAAAGGAAAATGAAATTTCGATTCCACTTCCCCAATCAGACAGCTGATATTATCAAGATTTTGAAAAGCAGAAACCTGTTTACTTAATTCATAATGTGTCCGCCCAATATAAAGATGAATCATCCACCGGAAATAATCTTGTTCATTTTCATATGGTGTCAATTGAAAAGATTCTTCAAGAATTTTTAAGATATCCATCTGGAAATCTTTTTCATATTCACTATCCGGTTTTTGCATATTCAATTTCAAAATGTCCGGCTGTTGCTCCATCAGTGGATGGCGTTTTATAAAAATTGCAATCAGCAGGAGAAATTCCTGTAATTCTTTATCAGAAATATTCAAATGACGTTTACGGATCACTAGCTGCATTTTCTGATAAAGAATTTTTAATGGTTGTTCGCAGTTGAATTTTTTTAGTAATTCAATAAATGGATTCTGCCGGTATTTTTCATCTTTCAACCATTCGAAGAAGTTGTCTGGGGAAATATTCTGCAAAACAACGTTAACAAGCAGATGTCGCTTTGGAATTTCTTTTCCTGTAAGACGAACTCCTTCACTTTTTTTGGCTTCAAATGTTACATTGTGGCCTTGAATTTTTTCTCTCAGGGCTATGTAATCATTTCTTATTGTTTGTGAGGATGTATTTAGATCAATGGCCAGAGCTTGTGTTTTAATGTAATCATCTTCATTTAGCAGAGTCAGAAGAATGATGTCAACTCGTTCTTTTCCTGAATAATTTTGCTCTGATTTTACATCTTCAAAAGCAGTACTTAAACGTTTGATATTGTAAAGTGATCCGAAGATCATAAATCCTTTGCCTGATGAATTATCAAGTGTCAGATCATAGGATTCAATAGTTTGTGTTACTTCCGGTATTTGACGATAAATAGTTCGTTCTGTTACCTGAAATTTTTTTGCCAGATCGCTTACGGTCACAGGACCGTTGGCGTTCATAAGATATTCAATGATTTCTTTTGAACGATCAGAAATTAGCATAATACACCTGTTCTTTCTATACGATTTCTCCCCGAATATTTGCCTGAAGATCATCGATGATAGAGACAAGATCACTCAGAGAGATGTCTTTTATCATGATTTTATCATAAAAATACAGGATTCGCTGAAAAAGAGGTTCTTCTTCTTGGATCTTGCAAATTTCTTTCATCAGGCATTTTGGTTCTTCGCCATTCATAAAGGAGAGGGCAAGGGCTATTGCAAAAGAAATATATATTGGCGTAATATTTACTTTCTCACAACTTCTTGCTGCTCCTATTAGGCGATCGGAAGGTTTTAGTTTCCGTATTGGGTCACGAGCAACCCTTGATACGGTATCTTTCAGATATGGATTTTTAAAGCGGTGTAACAAGTCATCCATATGTGAATTTAGTTCGGCAAAATTTATGTTATATTTCTGTGCAAGCATCATACAGCTTTCCATCATACAGCCTTTGACTATTTTCTGGATATAGATATTGTTGGCAGCTTCATCGATATAGGTCTTATGCAGAAATTGACCCAAAAAAGCAGTAGTGACGTGTGCCATATTGTGAACATATAATTTTCGTTCCAGAAAATAGTGAAAAGGCTCATAAGCAATGATTTTTTTATATGCGGGTATGTTGCCCTTAAAAGCAGCTTTATCGACCGGCAGAAAATCATATGGTTCTACATGCACGGCCAATGGGTGTTCATCCTTTGAAATAAAAGACGGATCTGCCGGAGGTACCATTCTTCCAATCGATGTTTCTACAAGCCCTAGTTGTTTTTCCATGATTGGGTGATATTGTTTTGGCAATGCATTAAGAAGATATTTTCTTAGCAAAACATCTGCATCCATCAAATTTTCACAGATTAAAAGATCCAAGGCATTTTCAGGGTCCTTTTTCCAGCGTTTCAAGAGACCCTGTGCAATTACTGGAGCAATTCGATTAAGAACATTAGCACCGACAGCAGTTGCAAGAATATCAGCATCAGCGATCTCATTGCTAACAGCTTTTGTGTCTTTTCCATCAACAGCACGAATATTCTTTATCCAATTTGTGGTTTTTTCTTTGTTCATGATGATTTGAGGGTATGTATGTTTTTGATTTATTATTTTTACAACTTCATCATTAACATCGATAAATACAACTTCATAACCGATTTCTGAAAATAGAGCACCAATAAAGCCACGACCGATGCTTCCGGCTCCATACATAATTGCTTTCATAGACGTATCCTTTTTGTAAGATAGTGCCAAGGACTAAGAAAAATATCTCCTTATTCTGGCAGTAAGTTTTAGAGTTCCTTTTTAAAGCGTTCTACAAGTTCATCATATTCTGGGGCCTGTAAATAGTTGGAGATCGACAAGTGTTGTTTGTTTGGCTGAGCCGCTTTGGCAGTTCCGGTAAGTTCTACATGAGTAATAATAAGGTCCGCATCATCTGGAATTCTTGAAATTGCAGTATTAATAACTTCGATTGGAAGCTGCGCTGCTTTTATTTTTTTCTTTAGTGCAGCAGCAGACATTGCAGAAGATCCCATACCAGCGTCACATGCAACAACAATCTTCTTGATATTTTTAATATCAATTCCTGCAACACCGAGGCTGCTGTCATTGGTTGTTGCAGTTGTTGTTTCCTCAGTAGAAGCGGAATTTCCCATAGCTTCTTTTGGAATGACAGATGCTCCAAGAGAGGTGTTTCCACCTTTGGCAACCATTCGTTTTACAAAGAATGAATTTAAAACAAAAGATACAGCACATGATAATACCACGCTTAAAATAACACCAAGCATACAATTTTTTGGTGATAATGCAATGACAGAAAAGATACTTCCTGGAGAAGGAGTTGCAACGGTTCCAACATTAAGGAAGGTAAGAGTTCCTGTTCCTACAATACCACCAGCAATCATACCAATGATAGTTAATGGATTGGCAAGTACATATGGGAAGTAAACTTCATGGATACCACCGAAGAAATGAATTAAAATCATACCTGGAGCGGCTTCTTTCATTTCACCTTTTCCAAAGAACCAGTAAGCAAGTAATAATCCAAGACCTGCACCTGGGTTAGGAACTAATAAAAACAGAGCGGAGTGACCGAGAGTTTTTACTTGTTCGTATCCAATTGGTCCAAAAATACCATGGTCTAATGCATTGTTTAAGAATAATACTTTTGCAGGTTCTACAAAGATTGCAGATAATGGAAGTGCATTATGAGCAACGATCCAGTTTACGCCATTTGTTAAAACTCGTGTAACAGTTTCCATAACAGGTCCAAATACAAGAAGTGCAAAGCAGCAAAGGATTGCACCGATGATACCTAATGAAAAGTTGTTAACAATCATTTCAAATCCACTTGGAATTTTACCATCTACGGCCTGATCAAACTTTTTAATACAGAACCCGGAAAGAGGTCCAAGGATCATAGCTGCAAGGAACATTGGTGTTCCATCAACGGCAACAACAGCACCGATGGTTACAAATGCACCGATAACACCACCACGGTCACCACCAAACATTTTACCGCCTGTATGACCAATCAAAATTGGTAACAGATAATTTAGAATAGGGGTGATTAGGGCTGCAAGTTTTGTATTTGGTGTCCATCCTGTTTTCAGGAAAAATGCAGTGATTAATCCGAATCCGATAAACGCTCCGATATTTGGGATGACCATTCCGGCAAGAACAGATCCAAATTTCTGGAGTTTTTGTGAAAATGTAGTTTTTTCTGCCATTTTTATAACTCTCCTTCTATTGCATAGTTTTCATTTACTAAATCAATGAATTCCTGTTTGGAAGATAAATGAAGAAGACGGTCACGTTTTTCTGGTTTTAAAATAAGATCCGTAATCTGTAACAATTCCTGAAGAGGATCCTCTTCCTTGCTGGAAATACCAATAACAAGAGTCACTGTATGACCGAGGTAGTCAAATCCTTTGGGAACTTGTAAAATGCTGATTCCGGGACATTGGACAAAAGTAAGAGACGCTTCATTTCCGTGTGGGATCATAATGCCAAAGTCAAGATAGGTAGAATAATCTGCTTCGCGTTCTAGCATGCCCTGTATGTAAGGTTTTGTTACATAGTGATTTTTCACAAGAATCTGTCCGACTTGTTGGATAGCATCTTCCACTGAATGACAAGTTGCATTCAGTATGATATTTGATTGGAATTCATTTGTTAGAAGTTTGCCGGCCATGCGCCCTCCTTATCTTTTATGCTGTGCATATTCATAAACGTTTATCATGCTATTATCATACTCCATGTATTGTATGGGAATCAATACACACTAATCATAGTTTTTTCACAAAACGCTGTGACAAAACTTTGTTTCATGTGCTTTTATGTGCATTTTTCACATAAAATATATATAATAATATATTTTAAAAAATAAAAAATAAATTTATCGAATTAATTAATTCAGAAAAGTTGTAAAAAAAGAAGGGAAAGAATTCAAAAATCGAATTCTTTCCCTAAAATACTTTTAAGATAATTTACATTTACCTGTAGATTTTCTTATGATTAGTTCGGGTTCATATTCCATACGCATGATGTAATGTTTGGAGGTTTTGTCCTTTTGTGCATTCTTTTTATAAATGATATCAACAGCTTCTCGTCCTTTATAGATAGAAGCATGTTCAATTGTTGTTAGTGAAATTTGCGGCATAGCAGATAGAGGAACATTGTCAAAACCACAAACAGAATAATCGCTAGGAATATGATAGCCATAATCGGCAATGGCAGCCATGATTCCAAAGGCTGTCATATCATTATTTCCAACAAAAGCGGTTGATGGTGTATTAGCTTCCAGAGCTTCAGTCGTAAGGGCATAGCCGTTTTCATATTCGGAGTTATCAGAAGAATATCGACCATACACAGCAAGTTTTGGTGATTTCACTTCAATATTGGAAGGATCTAGGCCATGATCATGGAAGCAGGATTTTAGTCCTTGAAGGCGATGGATTCTTCCAATTTCTTTTGCGCGGATTGGAGTTGAGACATAGGTGATCCTTGTATGTCCGAGAGAAATCAGATGTTCTGCGATTAGATAACCAGGCTTTTTACTGTCAAGTTCTACAGAATCAAAGCGACAGGCATCTGGTTTATCTCCGATAGAGACAACAGGCACTTGTTTGGAAAGAGCGTTTGCCTCTGAAATTTTTGTTGGAGGATATAAGGAAATAACACCTGCAAGTTCAAACCCAGACAAAAGATGCAGATAAAGCTCTTCTCTTGATACATTTCTTAAGGTTGAAACGGTAAACACAGTATATCCATATTCTTGTGCACGTTCTGTAATAGAGTGAATGATCATGGTATAGTAGCTATTTGAAAGAAGTGGGCAGATAACAATGATGCTTTTTGCGAGAGCAGAATCTTTCTTCCTCACTCCCTTTTGTGGTTTTTGATAACCAAGTTCTTTTGCAGCCTCTTTTACTTTATCAATGGTTTCCCTTGAAAATGATACATGAGGTTTTTTACTTAAGATCATGGAAACTGTGGATTGTGAGACACCTGTATACTCTGCGATATCTCTTGTTGTAACCTTATTTCTTTTACCCATAAATAATATCCTTTCCGTTGTAAATGAAAAAATCAAAAGATAGATATTTTTCAACAAAAACCTTGCAAAAAAATCAATGATTTATTTTGATTAATTCCAATTACTAATTAAATTAAAACTCTGATTATTAATAGTATACAAATGATTAACAACAAATGCAAGGCTTTCCGTCATTTCCTTAAGTCATAGGAAAAAACTCAAAAATTGAAAGGTGTTAATCAATTAGAGTGATTAATTCAAAAATGCGCTAACCCGCATAAAATGGGCGTTTCAACGGTTTGACATAGGGAGAAAAGTGTGATTAGATAGAGACAGAAAGAAACAAACGCAAGCGAAAAACAGGAGGGTAAAAACAGTGTATGATGTAGCAATTATCGGTGCAGGAATCACAGGCTGTTCTATCGCATACGAATTAGGAAAATATAATGTGAAAGCAGTTGTGATTGAAAAAGAAAATGATGTTTCCGTAGGAACAACAAAAGCCAACAGTGCGATTATTCATGGAGGATATGATCCAAAGCCAGGAACATTAATGGCAAAGTATAATATCCAGGGAAATAAATATACAAAAGAATTATGCAAGAAACTGGATGTACCATTTAAACAGATTGGTGCGTTGGTTGTAGCATTTAGTGAAGAAGAAAAGAAAACACTGGAAGAACTTCTGGAAAGAGGAAAAGAAAACGGAGTACCAGACCTTGAAATCTGGGATCAGAAAAAGCTTCGAGAAGAAGAGCCAAATATTTCTGATGAAGCAGTTGCAGCACTCTCCTCTCCAAACGTTGGAATTGTAAGTCCATGGGAGTTTGCCCTTGCAATGGCAGAAGTATCCGTAGAAAACGGAGTTGAATTTAAGCTGAATACAGAAGTAAAAGGTATCAGCAAAGAAAATGATGTATTTAAGATTGAAACAAACAATGGCGTAATTGAAGCAGGTTATGTATGCAATGCAGCCGGAGTTTATGCAGATAAAGTAAATGAAATGTGTAATGAAAAGACTTTTGAAATTACACCAAACAAAGGAGAATATTATCTGATGGATAAGAGTCAGGGAACTCTTGTAAATCATGTTATTTTCCAATGTCCAAATGAAAAAGGAAAAGGTGTTCTTGTTTCTCCTACAGTTCATGGAAATTTAATTGTAGGACCAGATTCACAGCCATCAGCTGCAAATGATGTTTCCACAACGAGAGAAGGTCTTGATTTTGTAAGAACAAAGGCGGTAAAATCTGTTCCTGGAATTAATTTCAGAGAATCTATCCGTAACTTTGCAGGAGTTCGTGCAAGAACAAAAATGCATGATTTCCAGATTTACGAAGATAAAAAAAATAAAGGCTTTATTAATGTCGGAGGAATGGAATCCCCAGGATTATCTTCTGCATGTGCAGTTGCACGAGATATCGTTAAGATGCTTGGAAATTCTGGACTTTCTTTAGAAGAAAAGAAAAATATTGTTGATGAAAGACATATTGATCGTTTCAAACATTTAAGTCATGAAGAAAGAGCAAAACTGGTGGAAAAAGATCCAGCTTACGGAAAAATCATCTGTCGTTGTGAAACAATTACAGAAGGAGAAATTGTTCATGCACTTCATCGTCCAATTCCAGCAACTTCTATTGATGCAGTGAAGAGAAGATGTAATGCAGGTATGGGAAGATGTCAGGGAGGTTTCTGTGGACCAAGAGTTCAGGAAATCATCGCAAGAGAATTAAACATCCCATTAGCAGAGGTTCCACAGGATCGTCTGGGAACAAATATTATTACAGGAGAAACAAAGGACGGAGGTGCCCAATAATGAAGTATGATGTAATTGTAGTCGGCGGAGGTCCTGCAGGGCTGGCAGCAGCAGTAGAAGCAAATAAAAACGGTGCCGAAAAAGTTCTTGTCATTGAACGTGACCAGGAACTTGGAGGAATTTTAAATCAGTGTATTCATAATGGATTTGGACTCCATTATTTTAAAGAAGAATTAACAGGTCCTGAATATGCAGGAAAATTTATTGACATGTTGGCAGAAACCAATATCGAAGTTATGTTAGATACTATGGTACTGGATGTAGATGAAAATGAAAAATGCGTCCATGCGATGAATAAGAAAAATGGATATATGAAGCTGGAAGCAAAAGCGATTGTATTAAATATGGGGTGTCGTGAAAGAACAAGAGGAGCTATCGCTATTCCTGGTGATCGTCCGGCAGGTGTATTTACAGCAGGTGCTGCACAGCGTTATGTAAATATCGAAGGATACATGGTAGGAAAGAAAGTTCTGATTCTTGGTTCTGGAGATATCGGACTGATTATGGCAAGACGTATGAGTTTGGAAGGTGCAAAAGTTGTAGGATGTGTGGAACTTTGTCCATATTCCAATGGATTGAATCGTAATATCGTTCAGTGCTTAAATGACTATAATATTCCTTTATATTTATCTCATACAATCACAGATATTCAAGGTGATAAACGCGTTGAAAAGGTCATTGTACAGAAAGTAGATGAAAAGAATCAGCCAATTCCAGGAACAGAAATGGAATTTGATGTAGATACTGTTTTATTATCTGTTGGACTAATTCCAGAAAATGAATTAACAAGATCTGCTGGAATTGAGATGGATCCTGCAACAAGTGGACCAGTCGTATATGAAAATATGGAAACTTCTGCAGAAGGTATTTTTGCAAGTGGAAATGTTGTTCATGTACATGACCTGGTAGACTTTGTTACAGCAGAAAGTCAGAAAGCTGGACAAAGTGCTGCAGAATATGTGAAAAATGGAGAAACAAAAGATCAGACATGCATCGCTATCAAGAATGGTGACGGAGTCAATGGTATCGTACCTCAGAAAGTACGTCCGTCTAATGTAGATAAAAAAGTGGAAGTGATGTTCCGTGCAAGAAATGTATTTAAAGATGTTCAGATCAAAGTAAAATCAAATGGACAGGAACTTGCATCTTTCAAACGTGAGCATATGGCTCCTGGAGAAATGGAGAAAATCGTCATTCCAAAAGCATTTTTAGATAAAGTAGAAAATGGTGAAATTACCGTGTCAGTAGAAAAGGTAGGTGCATAACATGACAGAGCTGATTTGTATTGTTTGTCCGAAAGGATGCCATTTAAAAGTTGATGAAGAGAATGGATATAAAGTAACAGGAAATGGCTGCCCAAGAGGAGCTGCCTATGGAGAAAAAGAACTTGTAAATCCTACCAGAGTCATTACTTCTACTGTGAAAGTAGAAAGTAAACAGGCTAGACGAGTACCCGTAAAAACTGCTGGGGATATTCCAAAAAGTAAGATTTATGATGTTATGAATGAATTAAATAAGGTCACAGTCAAAGCACCAGTACAGGTGGGTGATGTTGTGATCCCGGATGTTCTGGGCCTTGGTGTAGATATTGTTGCCTGTAAGAAGGTGGCAGAATAACCAAAAACAGCTTTTTAAATTCAGGAGGAAAAAGAAATGAGTGTTATCACATTTGTATGCGCAGGGCAGATGAATTCTGCAATCACATTCCCGGCATTCGAGAATGGACATGAGGTACGTCTGGTAGGATCACCACTAGACAGAGAGATTATTGATGGATTGAGAAAGGACAATTTTCATATCACATTGAAAAGAACGCTTCATGATGGAATCAAGTATTATCAGATTGAAGAACTTGAAGAAGCATTGGAAGGTGCAGATCTGATTCTTGGTGGAGTCAGTAGTTTTGGTCTTGATTGGTTCTGTGATGAAATCTTACCGGTTCTTCCGGAAGATGTTCCTCTATTAACCGTTACAAAAGGTATGGTGGACCTTGATGATGGTACACTGGTACCTTACCCTCACATTTTTGCTCAAAGACAGCCAGAAGGCAAACATATTAATTTCAATGCCATCGGAGGACCATGCACAAGTTATGAACTTGCAGACCATGATGACAGTCATGTAGCTTTCTGTGGAAAAGATATGGAGACTTTAAAATTCATTAAATCTCTTCTTGCAACAGATTATTATCATATTAGTCTTTCAACCGATGTAGTTGGAGTGGAATGTGCCGTTGCCATGAAGAATGCGTACGCATTAGGGGTTTCTCTTGCAGTAGGACTTGCAGAGAAAAGAGATGGCGAAATTGGTGCCGTACATTATAACTCTCAGGCAGCATTATTTGGCCAGGGTGTCAAAGAAATGATGCACCTCCTGGATCTGATCCATGGTGGACCTGAAAATATCATCCATGGAGCAGGAGATCTTTATGTCACTGTATTTGGTGGAAGAACAAGAAAAATTGGTACGCTTCTTGGACGCGGTTTAACATTTGAACAGGCAATGGAAGAATTACAAGGTGTAACTTTAGAATCTATTGTTATCGCGACAAGAACAGCACGTGCAGTCCGCAAACTTGCAGAACGCGGAGTTGTAGCGTTGGAAGATTTCCCGTTATTAATGCATGTAGATGCGATTATCAATGAGGGAGCAGAAGTAAATATCCCTTGGGAAAAATTCACAACGATTGTGGAATAGTCTATCCTGAATTAAAAATAAAAATCAGTAAGAGAACGTCCTTTATGGAACTGAAAGCAGCAGTCCATAAAGGGCGTTTCTCTTTTATATAATAGAGATTTGTCTGTTGTTTATAAAAATGTTTTGCTGTGGTCATTAAACATAAAAAATATTTTGATTAATAGTCGTAGTTAATCAGACGAAAATATGATTATTAATACAGAAAAAAATTAATTGAAATTTATTGAATTCGGCATGAAGTATGTAGAAAAATATAAAAAATTAATTATTAATCAAGATAAATGATTAACTAAAAAATGTACAAAATGCACAAAAAATAAAAATGTATCGTTTGACATTTGTGCAAAATATGCTATATTAGAAGAAAAGCGTGTAACAAGTGAAGAGTGTTTTTTTAGGAGGCGTAATATGAAAAAATACATTATGGCATTAGATGCAGGAACAACAAGCAATCGTTGTATTCTGTTCAACGAGCAAGGTGTTATCTGCAGTGTGGCACAGAAGGAATTTACACAGTATTTTCCTCATCCGGGTTGGGTAGAGCATGATGCAGATGAAATCTGGTCTACACAGCTTGGTGTTGCGGTAGAAGCTATGAATAAGCTGAATATCACAGCAGAGCAGATTGCAGCCATTGGTATTACCAACCAGAGAGAAACAACAATTGTATGGGATAAGAATACAGGAGAACCAGTTTATCATGCAATTGTATGGCAGTGCAGAAGAACTTCTGAATTTTGTGATGAACTAAAAGAAAAAGGTCTTACGGATAAGTTTCGTGAAAAAACCGGATTGATCATAGATGCATATTTTAGTGGTACAAAAGTAAAATGGATTCTTGATAATATTCCTGGAGCAAGAGAAAAGGCAGAGGCAGGAGATTTATTATTCGGAACGGTTGAAACATGGCTGATTTGGCGTTTAACAAAAGGAAAAGTACATGTAACAGATTATTCGAATGCAGCACGTACGATGTTATTTAATATTAATACATTAGAGTGGGATGATGAAATTTTAAAAGAACTGGATATTCCAAAATGTATGCTTCCAGAAGCAAAACCATCTAGTGAAGTATATGGAATGGCAGATGCTTCTTACTTTGGAGCAGAAATTCCAATCGGAGGAGCTGCTGGAGATCAGCAGGCAGCATTATTTGGTCAGACATGCTTTACAGCAGGAGAGGCAAAGAATACTTATGGTACGGGAGCATTCTTATTGATGAACACAGGAAATAAACCGGTTTTCTCAACGAATGGTCTTGTTACAACCATTGCATGGGGACTTGACGGAGAAGTCAATTATGCATTGGAAGGATCTATTTTCGTTGCTGGAGCAGCAATCCAATGGCTGAGAGATGAAATGCGTTTAGTAGATTCTTCTCCAGATTCTGAATATATGGCTTCCAAAGTAAAAGATACAAATGGATGTTATGTTGTTCCTGCATTTACGGGGCTTGGAGCTCCTCATTGGGATCAGTATGCAAGAGGAACAATTGTTGGTATTACAAGAGGTGTAAATAAATATCATGTCATCCGTGCAACATTGGAATCTCTGGCATATCAAACATATGATGTATTAAAAGCAATGGAAGCAGATAGCGGAATTAAATTAAGTGCTCTGAAAGTAGATGGAGGAGCCAGTGCAAATAACTTCTTAATGCAGTTCCAGTCAGATATTCTTGGTACTCAGGTACGTCGTCCAAGATGTGTTGAGACAACTGCTATGGGTGCTGCATATCTTGCAGGTTTAGCAGTTGGATATTGGAAAGATAAGAAAGATGTTATTGCAAACTGGAATATTGATCGTGAGTTTACACCAGAGATGGATGAGGCAGAAAGAAATGAAAAACTTGCAGGTTGGGAAAAAGCTGTAAAATATTCCTTTGGATGGGCAAAAAATTAGAGAACGGCCATAAAAAGTAAGTAGAGAAACTACTTGATGAAAAGCAAAAAGGGAGGTATATGTTATGCTGCCATACATATCAGAATTTTTAGGAACTATGATTTTAATCCTTTTAGGAGATGGAGTTGTTGCGAACGTCAACTTAAATAAATCTGGAATGAAAGGAGCTGGTGCGGTACAGATCACATTTGCATGGGGTCTCGCAGTTCTTGTTCCGGCATTTATCTTCGGTGCTGCATCAGGAGCACACTTTAATCCAGCATTAACGATTGCACTTGCAGCTATAGGAAATTTCTCATGGTCTATGGTGCCAGGTTATATTATTGCTCAGGTAGCTGGAGCATTTGTTGGTGGTATTCTTGTTTATATTTTATTTGCAGGGCAGTTTGCTGAAACAGAAGATCAAGCAACAAAACTCGGTGTCTTCTGTACAGCACCATCCATTCCAAACACTATTTTAAATCTCTTAAGCGAGATCATTGGTACATTTGTGCTTGTATTTGCTATTCTTGGTATCGGAAATGTGGAGAATGCATCAAGCATGGGATTAAATTATTTCTTCGTATTTGGAATCATCGTGGCTATTGGTATGTCTCTTGGAGGATTGACCGGATATGCAATTAATCCAGCCAGAGACTTTGGACCACGACTTGCACATGCAGTCCTTCCAATCCCAGGAAAAGGAGATTCCAATTTTGGATACGCATGGATCCCAATCGTCGGACCAATCATTGGAGGATTGATCGCAGGAGGATTATTCCAGGCAATTCCTTGGTAAAAAATATGAAAACAAAAGACAAGATGTTATTGGAAAATACCAATGCATCTTGTCTTTTTTTGTAGTTGCCTTATATAATAATATAGAAGAAAAAGATAATCGTAAAATAATAGGAGGAAAGAAATGGAATACAGAAAATTTGAAAATCAGTATGTAATCAGAGTTGATCGTGGAGAGGAAATTTGTGAAAAATTAAAAGAAATTGCACAGAAGGAAAATATAAAACTTGCCTATTTAACAGGAATTGGGGCGGCAGGAAAGGTAACTGCTGGAGTTTTTGATACAAAAGAAAAAGTATTTAAGGGACATACATGGGAAGGAGATCTTGAAATTGTTTCCATTGGTGGAAATATTAATACGATGAACGGGGAAACCTATACCCATTTCCATATCAGTGTAGCAGATGAAAACGGAAATGTTTTTGGAGGACATCTAACAGAAGCGGTGATTAGTGGAACTGGAGAACTTGTCCTTACAGAAATTAATGGAACGGTTGACCGTACTTTTGATCCGGAAGTTGGATTAAATTTATTTGAATTTGAAAAATAAAAACAGCACATACTATCAAAAAAGAGGTGGTATGTATGCATATGCATTCAATCTGGCAGGAAAAAATAGAATTTCCTCAATATCCGATTTTAAAAAAAGATCAGAAAGCAGATATTGTTTATGTGGGTGCAACACTTACACATGGAATCGAAGCTCATTTTCAAAAAGAGCAAGGAAAAGCAGTTATGATTCTTGAGAAAAAAGTGATTTCTGATATGCCACAACTTGGTGGTCTTGGAATTTTGAAAGCTGAAAATAGAGCAGAAGAAAAAAAGCTTCATATTTTACGTGATTATATAGAAGGAAGACAAATTCCCTGTGATATGAAAGTTGTATCACAAAAATGTTTATGGGTTCATCCGATAAAATTGTTTTTATTTTTAACAGAAGATCTTCCTGTCTATGAACAGAGCAGTATTTATGGACGGAAGGGAAAGAGGATGGATCTTGGCAGTGCATACGTAGATGCAGCGCAGATTATAGAGGGAGCACAAAGAAAAGAAGTTATGTATGCACATGTATTTGAAAAGGAAATTTTTCTCAAAGAACAGAGAACAGATCTTGAGGAAGTACGAACATATCGAGAATTTTATCTTGCTTCGTCACTAAAGAGAGATTTGAAAGGAAGTCTCTATTGTTGGGAAATTTGAATGAAAAAAAAGGCTGTGTTAAAATAGAAAACATACAAAGAAGATAAAATAGAGGAGGACATAAGAACAATGAGTATGATTGATGTAATTCGTAAGGAAATGATGACAGCAATGAAAAACAAAGATAAGGAAAGAAAGGAAAGCCTATCGATGCTGTTAAGTGCATTAAAAAATGCACAAATTGATAAAAGAGAAGATCTTACAGAGGCAGAAGAAAATACCATTATTGCAAAAGAAATTAAACAAACGAAGGAAACGATGGAATCTTGCCCTGCAGATCGTACGGACATCATTGATGAATGTAAAGCACGTCTTTCTGTACTAGAAGAGTTTGCACCAGAACAGATGAGTGAAGATCAGATTAATGCAGAAATTGATGCGGTTCTTGCAGAACTTGGCATTGATGCACCAACGATGAAAGACAAAGGAAAAGTCATGAAGAATCTGATGCCTAGAGTGAAGGGAAAAGCAGATGGAAAACTTGTTAATCAGTTGGTAGGAGCAAAACTTCAATGAGAAATATATTAATCATTGTTGATATGCAAAATGATTTCATCGATGGCGCACTTGGGACAAAAGAAGCTTGTCAGATTATTGAGCCTGTGGCAGAAAAGATTCGAGGATTCCATGGAGATATCTATGGTACGTTAGATACACATGGAGCTGATTATATGGATACACAGGAAGGAAAAAATCTTCCAGTACCTCATTGTATTTATGGGGAGGATGGCTGGGCACTTCAAAGCGATATTCTTAGTGCGCTTGCGGATACAAAGGCAGAAGTTCATGATTTTTGTAGAAAAAGCACTTTTGGTTCTATAGAGCTTGCGAATTTGATTGCAAAAGAGTATGAAGAAGATTTAGAAATTGAGTTGATCGGATTATGTACAGACATTTGTGTGATTTCAAATGCAATGCTTTTGAAGGCAACCTTGCCTGAAGCCAAAATTATTGTGGATGCGTCATGTTGTGCTGGGGTAACGCCGCAAAGCCATGAAAATGCGCTGGAAGCAATGAAAGCGTGTCAGATTATCATTCAGTAATTCGATAGTACATGAAAAATGGACCGGAGTATAAATTCAGGTCCATTTTTTTGATAGGATAAAGGAAGATTTATTTAAGATGAAAACATATAAAAAGGTGGGGATGAGAGTTTTCATTATCATGGTTTTACTTTTACTGGCAATTGGAAATATGCCAATAAAAGTATCAAAAGTACCAGGAAAATTAAAAAATCTTAACTGGGAAAATATCAATTCTTCAAATAAAAAAAACAAAAAGATTACAACAATCATCAGGGATACTCCAAATGATAATCAAATGCTGGCAGTGTATAGTATTTATCAAAAGTTGAGTGTCTATCACAATCATTCACTCATTTATGTCCGAGATAAAAAGAATGCAGGAAGTTTTGGAAATAAAATTCCGAGTGGGTGGAGTTTGATTAGATTTGAAAAAGGAAAAATAAAAAAGGGAGATAGAATTACATTAATATATGAAAATCCCTATGGTTTTTTTGTAACAAAATCTGGAAGGATTTATTATGAAAGTGAGAATGCAGTCTGGTGGAAAATTCAGAAAGTACAAAGTTGGTTTCGAAGCATTTTTTTGTTGCTCTTTTTATTTGGAGTGATTATTATGTTTTTTCCAGTTATTATACGTAAAAAAGAATTATTTTCTCAATATGCGCATATGGGAATATTTACAATCATTCTTGGTGGATTTGTATTTTTTTCATCAGGAAGGATTTATTCTTTTATTTTCAGAGATTCTTTTATTTGTTATACTTCGCAATGCTTTTTCCTGGCACTTCCGGGTGCTTTTTTTCGTATGGTAAAAGATCATGTGGAAAAGAAAGATAAAAAAATTTGCCAGTGGCTTTGTAATCTATCAGATTTGAATATTTGTATATTACTTTTGCTTCATGCAATGAATCTTGTAACACTTCCAGACTCTTTGATTTGTATACATATTCTTATTCTCATAGGATTTTTATATTTAATTCCTATTGCTTGGAGATTCTTTAAAAGACGGGAACATCATTATATGTTTACAATGGAATTACTTTTGGCTACTGTTGCATTGATTGGATGTATTTCCTATTGGGTTGACAGGATACAGTGGATCTCACGAATGGCCGTTCTTTCTGGTATTTGTTTTTCGGTGATTATTGTGATATTTGGATTTCACGGAATGGTCCTGAATGAAAAAAAGAATCGCCGGATAGAAGAGAAGCTTGAGGAAACAAGAATCCAGCTTCTTGTTGGTCAGATACGGTCACATTTTATCTATAATACATTGACAACCATTCAGGCATTGATAAAGATTGATCCATCAAAAGCAGAGCATATGGTTTATATGTTCTCTAAATATTTGAGAAATAATATCGATCAGCTGACGACTTATACAAAAATTCCACTGGAAAATGAATTAGAGCATATTTTGACTTATATTGAGATTGAAAAAGTTAGGTTCGGAGATAGAATTCAGTTTGAATATGAGATAGAAGATATGGATCTTTATGTACCGGCTTTGTCTTTGCAGCCTTTGGTTGAAAATGCTATCAAGCATGGAATATGCAAAAAGGAAGAGGGAGGGATTGTAACTTTAAAACAAAAAATACAAGGAAATACCGGAACTTTTGTTGTACAGGATAATGGCATTGGATTTCATAAAAAAGATTTAAAATCCGTTGGAATTAAGAACATTACTTATCGTCTTAGGACGATGATGAATGCAGATTTAAAAATAGAAACTGCGTTAGGAAATGGAACTACTGTTTCTATTTATTTTCCAGTGGAAGAAAATCGTAAAAGATAATAAAAAAGTAAAAGATAATAAAAAAGAAAAACCGTGCAATTATCCGTACAATTGTGTATAATCTTGTGGGAAAAGATAGAAAATAAATTTTAGAACTAAAGATATATATGATAGGGAATAAGATATGAAAACGATATTAGTTGATGATGAATATATTATTTTAAAACAGCTTGAAAATTATCTGAAAAGTTATGAAGAAATTGATTTAAAAGAAGTTTTTACATCACCTTCCAAGGCATTAAAATATGCAAAAGATCATGAAATTGATTTTGCAGTTTTAGATGTTGAAATGCCCGGAATCGGAGGAATTCATCTTGGAAAGGAGTTGAGAAAATTATATCCGGACATGATTCTTATTTATGTAACTGGATACTGGGATTATTTAAAAGAGGCAATCTTTGATGTAAAAGCCGATTATTATATTGTAAAACCATATAATGAAGCGGATATCAAAGACATGGTACAGCGTGCTGTTTTATTGTCTGGAAGATTGAAACGTAAGGTGCGATTTGAAACCTTTGGCCGTTTTAATGTTTTTATTGATGGAGAATTGATTCATTTTTCGAATGCGAAAGCAAAGGAATTATTAGCATTATGTATTGATCATGAGGGCGGCTATGTGTCCATGGAAGAGGCCATTGACAAATTGTGGTCTGATCGTCCATTTGACGAGAAAACAAAAAATTTATATCGAAAAGCAGTTTCCTATTGTAAGCGTTTATTTATTCATTATGGATGTGATAACATTTTACAAAATAGAAGAGGATATTGCTTTGTAAAAAAACAGAAAGTAAATTGTGATCTTTTTGATCAAGAAGATCGACAGACCAATACATTTGAAGGAAATTATATGGAAGATTATGAGTGGGCAAGAGAAAAAGAAGCCATGCTTACTATGAAATATTTATATAATGAATAATAATAGCATAAACCTGAATTATTCACGACTTCGTCGTGTTAGCGACTGAAAGTCGCATAGTTACTATATTTTTATCAAATTTTTCTCTTCATCTATCAAGTGAATAAAAAAAGAGCATCCATTTGTGGTAAAATTAAAGTGTCCAATCTTAACAAATACACACAAAAGAGCTCTTTATGAATATTTTAAACACATTATCACTTAATATCAATAGAAAAATTAAAATAAATTTTAATGGTGGCGATCTTTCTTCTAATTCAGGATAAAGTTTGATGAAATAGATAGTATTTTATTGACATAAATTATTAATAAATAGTATTCTG
The DNA here is from genome assembly GCF_018918155.1 of Anaerostipes sp. MSJ-23. Lineage (GTDB taxonomy): Bacteria > Bacillota > Clostridia > Lachnospirales > Lachnospiraceae > Anaerostipes. The sequence continues at coordinate 66,129 of NZ_JAHLPY010000009.1, read as the reverse complement.
TATATGGATAAGGTGGAATTATGATGACAGATAAAGAATTAAGCCGATTAAAACGAGGCGAACTTTTGGAAATGCTTCTTGAACAGAGTAAAGAAGTAGAAAAATTAAAAAAATCTCTTGCGCAGGCACAGGAGCAATTAAAGGAAAGAGCAATTTGCATTGAGGAAGTTGGATCAATTGCAGAAGCATCTTTGCAGTTAAACGGGGTATTTACTGCTGCTCAGGAAGCTTCAGAGCAATATCTTGATAATATCAAGATGATTGAGAAAAAAAAGGAAACTGAAATGAAAGATGTAAAAACACAAGCAAAGCAGTTACTTGAAAATACAAAAGTAGAGTGCCTGCAGTTAAAAAATCAAATGGAAGCTCAGTGCCAGCAAAAAGAAATAGAAACGGAGCAAAAGTGTGCAGCTATGATTGCAAAGGCAAAAAGAGATTCTGAGGAAAAATGGGATAAAATTTCAAGATATTTGGAAGAATTTTATGATGCACATAAAGGATTACGAGAATTGATAACCTTTACGGGAGATATTCAGAGGGATTGATGATGAGCAATGAAAAAGAAAAGGGAAAAAATGCAAAAACTTTTGATTCCTACAGTCAATGAACTGGAAAAGGAATTAAAAAGGGAGAGATATCGAAGTAATTACGAAAAAACATTCAAAAATACTATTTATATACTAATTATTGTTGCAGCGATGGCTATTCTGGTGGCAACGATTTTTCTTCCAGTATTACAGATTTATGGTTCTTCCATGAATCCAACACTATCAGGTGGAGATATTGTGATATCATTGAAACATTCCAAATTTAAAAAAGGAGAAGTCATTGCTTTTTATTATAATAATAAAATTTTAATCAAACGTGTTATTGCAAATGCTGGCGAGTGGGTCGATATTGATAAAAATGGGAATGTAACGGTTGATGGTAAAGAACTTGATGAACCTTATGTAAAGGAAAAAGCACTTGGAGATTGTGATATTACATTGCCTTACCAGGTGCCAGATGGAAAAGTCTTTGTAATGGGAGATCATCGATCGGTATCTGTTGACAGTCGAAAATTGGTTGTTGGTTGTGTTGCAGAAGAGCAAATTGTAGGGAAATTAGTATTCCGTATATGGCCTTTGAAAAAGATGGGACCAATTAATTAATTATTTATGAATACCTAAGAGAAGGGGGAGTCGTCACAATGGATTCATCATTGTTAACACGAATTAAAAAATATTTGAAAAAGCACAAAAAACAAAAAATATGGAAACGTACGGTTCTTGCATTAGCAATTATGGTTGTTTTTATTACAACTTATATGTTGATCTTGCCTGCAATTACAATGAGTAAAAAACCGATTTGCGGAAAAGAAGAGCATACACATACGGAAAAATGTTATAAAGAAAAACCAATAGAAAAATTATTGTGTATGGATCATTTAAAAATACATCAACATACGAAAGATTGTTATGATAAAGATAACAATTTAATTTGTGGGAAGGCTGATTTTGTTCTTCATCAGCATAACAAAGATTGTTATAATTCAGAAGGTAAATTAATATGCCCATTACCGGAAGAAAAGGGGCATCAACATACGGAAAGTTGTTATGATAAAGATGGAAATTTGATTTGCGGACAGGAAGAATCTTATCAGCCACATCAACATACGGAAAGTTGTTATGATAAAGATGGAAAAGAGACAACACAGTTACAATGTGGAAAACTGGAAGTGGAAGAGCATATACATACAAAGGAATGCTTTCCTGAACCAGAAAAAGAGTTGGTTTGCGGAAAAGAAGAACATCAACATACGGAAGAATGTTATAACAAAGAAGATAATAAAGAAGATAACAAAGAAGTAGATTCATCGACCTCTTCGACAGAAGAATCTGATGAAAAGACAAATAAAATTGCAAATGAAGAACAGATACAAGCCATTGCCAAGAAAGGTGATGAATATTGTATTGTACAGAAATTAAATATTATACAGGGAAAAGCAAATATTGTACAGAAATCAAATAAATCGAAGAAAATAAAAAAGACAAAAGCGAAAAAAGTAAAAGAATCCACTGGAAATTCTAATGAAGAAAGATTGAATTTTGGTGATTATTTGACCGGAGCAACTATTTCTAAATTAGAGAATGGACAATGGAAGGAATCTACAGAGTTTACGGAAGGTGATCAGGTTCGTCTAAATTTACAATATCAATTGCCTGCCGGAAAAGTGCCAGATAATCAAACAATAATCTATTATCAGTTACCAAGTGGTATTCAGCTCAGCAAGAAGGAAACCGGTATTGTCTATCAAGGAATTCGAAATGTTGGTACTTATATTATCGATACAAATGGCTTAATTGAAATTCGGTTTAATAAAGAGTTTGCTAATGGAGATGCATTCAGTGGAGAAATTCAATTTGAAGGAACTCTCTCAAGAGATGGTGTTGGAGAAGATGGAAAAATTAAGTTTGGTGGAGATGCTGGAAGTATTACAGTAAAAAAACAAAAAGAAGAATATGACATTAATACGAAGAAAACAGCAACTTTGAAAGAAGATGGAAAAACAATTGAATATTCAGTAACGGTTTCTACTAAAAATGGTACAGAAGGCAATGTAACGATTAAAGATGCATTCCAAAATGGAAATGCGACTGGAACTTATAATAAAGATAGTTTTAAAATTTATAAAATAGATGCCAATGGAAATAAGACAGAAGTAAATGGATATACACCATCGATTACGACAGAAAATTCTGCACAGAAATTTGAAATTTCCAATCTTCCGGCATTAAAAACAGGAGAACAGTATGTTGTAAGTTATACAGCAGAAGCAGAGACAACAGGAAAAGATGGAGCAGGTACTCTTGCGAACAGTGCTGGTGCACAAAGCGGAAATCATAATGATTGGGCATGGAATAGTGTGGAAATTTCTAAATCGATGATTTTTAAAGATGGATACTATGATCAAAATACGGGTCTAATTCAATGGAAAGTTACAGTAAATCAATCGAAGAAAGATATTAGTGGATATAAATTTACTGATACATTGCCGGAAGATATGGTAGGAGATGCCATTATTAAAGATAGTTCAGGCAAAGAAATTGGAAAGATCTCTGCAAATCAGAAAGATTTATCTTATACCTTTGGAGAGGGATCAAAAGATACGTACACGATTGAATACCAAACAAAAGCACCTGATGGAAATAGTAATGTAAAAAATACAGCAAATATCGGAAAAGATGGGAAAGACTATAATTCTGAAAAAGAAATTGGAGTGAATCATCGTTCATGGAATCTTTCAAAGCAATGGAATGGCGAAGAAACAAAAAATGATAAACATTACTATCATTGGCAATCAATTATTACATTACCAAATGGTGCGATGGGAACGTTCCAGTATACAGATACGATCAAACAGGCAACAACCGAAGGAGGTACAAGTACTCCTACAGAAAACAGTCATTATGCGATCGCATCTGAATTGCAGAAACAGATCGAAGATAAAATCAAAATTACGTTAAAAATCAATGATAAAGATACAGAGTGCGGCTATAACAATGATTATGTTTCCTTCCAAGTAAAATATTATGACAAGGATGGAAAAGAGATTCAAGCATCGGATACTACATCGAAAGTTCAGAAATTTACTGTGGATGTTATACCGAAAGATGGACATAAAGATATTGTAGGAACAAAGATGCAATTAGATTATTCTACGATTGTAAACATTGAGGCAATGAATACTGGGGATACATGGAAGTTTAAAAATGAATCTTTTATTCCTAACCATACGGTAACTGCTGATCATAGTTATACAAGACCAAAAGTATTTGACAAACAGATCGGTATTAAGGATGGCAATAATATTTCATACCATGATGGAAGTGCCAAGATAGATTATGATGCATCTGAGGGCATTTTATATTACAGACTTCTTCTTCGAACACAAAAAAATGAGGATGGAGAAATTACAGTTACAGATACGCTGCCAGATGGAGCAACGTTAGTAGCAGACTCTGTTAAAGGACATTTCTATGGAAATGATTATTGGAGTACGGATCAATGGGGAAATTATAATTTTAATGGAAATAATAAAGTAACATATTCACAAGATGGACAGAAAATAACGATGAAAATTGCAAAAGGCTACAATAGCTGCGGACAATTAAATGGCGATTCTGAGGATGGAAATATTATTTCTATTACCTATGCTGTATCAGTGAAGAATGATCCTTATTGGCAGGATAAGACAAAAGATAATAAAGTGTACTCTAACAATGCACAATGGAATAATAACCATATAGAACAAAATACAACTGTGAATCGGCAGATAGATAATATAGAAAAATCTGTACAACAGTTAAAAGATAGTGATGGAAAAGCAACAAATGTAGTAGAGTACAAAGTACTAATTAATCCAGGCGGAAGAGATTTATTACCAAATGGAGATGTTCTGACATTGACAGATACATTGAGTGTTCCAAATGGAGTTGATGCTTATTTAGATTTGACTAATGTAAAACTTTATTTTTATGATGAATCACAACAAAATAATCTTGGAAAGGAGATAGATTCTAGTCGTTATCAGATGTCTTATGATCAGACCAGTCATAAAATGACATTGAAACTACCAGATGAATTGTCGTGTATGCTTGTATACCGTTATACGATAGATGCTGGAAATCATGATCAACCACAGCTAAGCAATATGGTTAATTTGATCGGAGAATATGAGAAAAAAACAGATGCAAAATTAGAGAAGATTACTTCTTCTTCTATTGTACGAAAAGGAAAATTGACAATTTATAAAGTTGATAGTGAAAACAATAAAAAGTTGTTACCAGGAGCTAAATTTCAGTTGGAATATTGGGATGGAAGCAAATGGAAAACACAGGCACAACAACTTGTAACAGATAGTAATGGACAAATAGAATTAAATGCAGAACATGATGGAGAAGATGCGCTAGAGCCTTATCGTTTGTATCGTATGACAGAAACGATGCCGCCAAGCGGTTATTCTAAAGCAGAACAGCCGTATTATTTTATTTTTAAGGCAAAGGAAAATGGAAAAATTTTAGAAAATAATGAAGCGTTTAATAAAGCGCAGGCCTCAAGTTCTGGAATTGATCAATCAAAAATCCTTTTCTTTGGAGCAGATGGTGGAAGCCTTTATGTACCAAATGATTATACAAAGGTTAGTGTGAAGAAATTTTGGGTAGATCAAGAGGGAAAAACAACATCACCAACAGAAAAAAATGTAAAAGTACAATTATATCGGCAAAAAACAAAAGTGGATGGTTATACATTAACGGTCAATGTAAAAGGGAATGGTAGTCTCTTTAAAAGTACTTCAACGATAGTTAATAAGAATAGTTCGGCAACAATTATAGTGCCAGCATGGAATCAGAAATATACTGTTGAATATGATGGGAAAAAGGAAAGTGCAAATTCTGATGGAAAAGCAGAAATGACGTATGTAATTCCGTCGGTAACGAAAGATACAACAGTTACTATCACTTGTACATCAGGAGATTATTTTGAAAATCCTACAATTAAATCAGCAACAGCTTCTAGTTATACGCCAGTTGGAAATAAAGAAAAAGTTGGAGATGTAAAAGAGTTAAATAGTAGTAATCAATGGACTGCTTCTTGGGATAATCTTGATAAGAAGGATGCGGAAGGAAAACCATATTTCTATACAGTTGAGGAAGTAGATGTCGCATCTGGAATTCAAGTAACGTATGTTAATAATGATGGAATTTCAAGTGGTGAGATTTCGATTACAAACAAAGTAGCATCTTATGTTTTGCCGGAGACAGGAGGTTCGGGAACTAAATGGTATATTGCAGCAGGAGTTTTGTTTATAGCAGCGGCTTTTATAGTCATATTTTATAAAAGGAAATATCAGGGAATGAGGGAGGATTAAAGCCCTATTAAAAACTTGATTTTCATAAATGTAAATTTTAATTTTAAACACACAAGGAGGAATGTTTATGAAACAGATGAAAAAGATACTTGGTATCATGCTGACCATGGTACTAGCAGTTGCAATGACGATAGTCATAGCACCATCAAGAAAGGTTTCGGCAGCTAATTTTACAATTAAAATGGATGGATCTGGTACTACTGGTCATACTTATGAGATTTATCAGGTATTTACTGGTACGGTAAGTGATAGCGGTGTTCTTGGAGAAATTAAATGGGGACAAAATGGGAAAGGTGGAAAAGAAGGCGATAAAGTATCAAATGATATTTTGCAGGAAATTCAAAATGTATCTACAAAAACTGATGCTGAAAAACGTAAGGCAATTAATAAATATGTTGATATGACAAAACCTTATGCGACAATTACAGGCGGTGGATCGGCAACAGTGCCAGCAGGTTATTATATGATCAAAGATGCAAATGATACATTAACAGAACAAAATGATGCCTATACAGAATATATTTTCCGTGTGGTAAAGGATATTAATGTACAACCTAAAGCATCTATTCCTAACTCAAAGAAAAAAATCAAAGATCACAATGATACAACGGGAAATACAACGGATTGGCAGGATTCTGCAGATTACGATATTGGAGATAAAATTTCATTTCAGTTAGAAGGACGAGTAGCAGATAATATGAAATCCTATGCAGGAAAATATCGTTTTGTTTTTCATGATAAAGAATCAGAAGGGTTAACATTTGATAGCCAATCAGTAAAAGTATATGTAGATGATCAATTGATTACAAGTGGATATGAAGTTGTTACCAATACTGATGATAACGATACTTTTGATATTGTATTTGATGATTTAAAAAATATTCCGCAAGTCCAAAATAATAGTATGATTAAAGTAGATTATAAATCTCTATTAAATGATAAGGCGAAAATTGGAGAAGCAGGAAATCCAAATGAAATGTATCTAGAATTTTCTAATAATCCAAATCAAGATTCAGATAAAAAACCAGAAACTGGTAAGACTCCAGTAGATAAAGTTATCGCTTTTACATATGAAACTGTGATTAATAAAGTAGATCAAAATAACAAACCATTAAAAGGTGCTAAATTTACTTTGGAGAAAAAAATAAAAGGTGAAGGAAGTGCTGAAGATACATGGAAAAGCGTTGGAGAGTATGTAGAGGTAAACGATTCAACAACCACAACTTTTACTTTTAAAGGTTTGGATGATGGGCAATATCGATTAAAAGAGACACAGACTCCAGATGGATATAATTCAATTGATGATATTTATTTTGAAATTACGGCAACACATGATGTATCTTCAGATGATCCAAAATTACTTACTTTGAAAGGAACTAACCTTGGTGGAGGAAGTGTTGATCGTGTATTTGAGACAGATATAAAAAATGGATCTATCACAACAAAAGTTATCAATGGCTCTGGCGCCTTATTGCCTGAAACTGGTGGAATTGGTACGAAAATCTTTTATGTTGTTGGCGCAATCTTTGTTATTGGTGCAGCAATTATTTTGATTACAAAAAGACGTATGAGTACAAGAAAATAAAAAGAAATTTTTCAAAAGGGAGAAAATATTCGGGAGGAAATGCTAATTCCTCCTGGTAGGAATCCCTAATACAGCAGCAAGGAGAGTCTTATGAAATTTATAAGAAAACATTTATCAACCATCATCGTGATTTTGTTTCTTGTGGTAGGTCTTTGCTTATTGCTGTATCCAACGGTGAGCGATTATTGGAATTCATTCTACCAAACAAGAGCCGTTGCTAATTATGTGGATGCAGTGCAAAAACTGGATAAGGAAGATTATCAGCGCCTATGGAAGGAAGCTCAGGAATATAATAAAACTTTGATTACAAAGCCAGATCGATGGCATCTGACAAAAAAAGATTGGAAAGTATATAACAAACTTTTGGATGTCGGAAAGAATGGCATTATTGGTTATATTGAGATTCCAAAGATCAAAGTATCTCTTCCTATTTATCATGGAGTTGATGAAGGGGTACTTCAGATTGCAATCGGACATATTGCAGGGTCTTCTCTTCCAACGGGTGGGAAAAATACCCATTGTGTTTTGTCAGGACATCGTGGATTGCCATCTGCAAAATTATTTACGAATCTGGATCAGATGGAAGAAGGGGATATATTTATGCTTCAAGTATTAGATAAGACTCTGACTTATCAGGTTGATCAGATCCGTATTGTAAAGCCAGACAATATGGAGTATCTGGATATAGAACAAGGGAAAGATTTGTGTACCCTTGTAACCTGTACGCCGTATGGAGTGAATTCACACAGACTGTTAGTTCGTGGGCATAGAATTGCAAATGTGAACGCAAGAGACGTTGGTGCTTCTGATGCTTTGCAGATTGATCCATTTTTAGTGGCGACTGCAATGGGAGTTCCGGTATGTATTCTGTTGATTATTGGAGTTTTTATCCGAACAAGGAAAAGTCGAAGAGGAAAAGGTGATTAAAAAATGGAGAATGTAATGAAAAAAATACAAAGTATGATAATTCTATTTTTGATTGTTTGTGTAAGTATGCCGGTTCATATATTTGCACAAGAAATATCACAAGAGAAAACAGGAAATTTGCAAATTTCTTACATATGTTCGGATACAACATTTCGTGTTTATAGAGTTGCAGATATTTCAGGTAACGGAAGTTATATTACAACAGATGAGTTTTCCAAGTATCAAGTAGAATTGAATGGGAAAGATAAAGATGCTATGAGAGACGCTGCAGAAACTTTGGCTGCTTATGTTTGCAGAGATCAACTTGCTTCCTATTGTCACGGAACAACCGATAAACAGGGAAATTTAACATTTTCTGACTTGAAACGGGGTTTGTATTTAGTGATCGGAGAAGAACATAAGAAAAAAGGTAATATTTATACAGCAATGCCATTTTTTGCAGAGATTCCGGCAAGAGATGAAAATGGTCAAATTACATATACAATCAAAGCAGTTCCAAAATATGAAAAAAAACCAGAGATAGAAAAGAAAAGCGATTATCAAGTGACAAAGATATGGAAAGATGAAGGCCATGGAAAAAATCGTCCCAAAACAATTGTTGTACAGCTTTTAAAAGATGGGGAAATCTATGATGAAGTTACATTAAATGAAAAAAATAATTGGCAGCATACATGGAAAGATCTTTCCGAAAAGAATGAATGGGAAGTGACAGAAGAAGTCAGAGGAGCTTATACGGTCAGTGTTGCAAAAGAAGGGACGTCTTTTATCATAACTAATACTTATAAAAACCAACACATAAATAAGCCGACAACGTCTACGAATACAATAACAACGACATCAAGGGGAATAAAAACAACAACAGCCCGTACAACGGCAGAGTATAAACGTCAGAATACGACGAGAAAAAAATTGCCGCAGACAGGACAGTTATGGTGGCCGGTACCGGTTCTTACAGTCAGCGGAATTTTATGTATTTTGATTGGAATGGTAAGACGGAGAGATAGCGAAGATGAAAAGTAAAAAGGGAACCATATGGATGGTAATCGGAATGTTGTTGATATCAGCGGCACTTGTATTGACCATTTATAATCGATGGGAAGATTCTCGAGCAAAAAAGTTTTCCAGTGAAGTACTAAATCAGTTAGAATCAGAGATTCCAAAAGCACAAATAAGTCCATTATATAAACTTTATCCAGATATGAAAATGCCAGTAAAAACAATCAATGGAAGAGACTATATTGGAGTGCTTTATGTACCGGATTTAAAGTTAAAACTTCCAGTATTAAGCAAGTGGAGTTATGCTGGATTAAAGATTGCACCATGCCGTTATCGTGGAAGCGTATATAAGAAGAATATTATTATTGCAGGTCATAATTTTCGTGCACATTTTAGTCGTTTGAAGACATTGAATATCGGAAATAAGATTAAGTTTACGGATATGGATGGTAATATTTTTTGGTATCGAATTATAGACATGGAAGTGATTCCAGGAACAGATGTAAAAGCCATGAAGAAAAAAGGTGAGTGGGATATGACATTATTTACCTGTACCTATGGAGGAAAAAATCGTATGGCTATTCGTTGCAAATGGATACAACAATAAAAATATTGTTAGTTTTGGAATGAGTCACGATTCAGTCACGCTATTGGTGCTATAGTATGATCATAAAAAAAGTTTTAGTAAGAACTTTTTTATATTACCCCTTACAACGAACAAACAGCAGATGCCCATCATCTGCTGTTTTGTATTTCTACACATTTATTGTGTCATTTTTTTATGTTCTTCTTTTAAATTTTGATAGAGCTGGTAGGAATTCCAATCTTGATTATGTGGTGTTAAGATTGCTTTTAATGGAATTCCCTTAATTCTTTTTTTATGGAATCCACGAATCACCTGATCAATGTCATAGCTGGTAAAGCCTGCCATAACCATCATCTCTTCATCAAATTGACAATCGGATGGGGATTGGCTGGATGGTTGATATTCTTTTTGTCCAGCAAGGTATCCAATAGGGTGTGCAAAATCTTTGGAAGATATCATTTTGACAGGGACTTTTAATGGCATCAAAACTTTACGGATATTTAGTGCACGTTTTTTATCTTTGATATTATATAATAAGACTTGTTTTTTCATTGAACGTTCCTTTCTGTTTTAAAGCATAACAACAGTAACACCAAGATCACCTTCACCGTATTCCCCATCACGATATCCAGAAATTCGTTTTTGTTTTTTCAGCTGTTTAAAGTATGTGTGTAGTCCCTTTCTTAAAGCACCGGTTCCTTTTCCATGGACAACGGTGATTTGATTTAAATTGGCGAGACAGGCATCGTCAATATATTTATCAAGTTGTGCGATTGCTTCATCAACGGTCATACCCATTACATTAATTTCTGGCTTGATAGAAGAAGATTTATTGATTGCAGTGCGTCCGCGATTACGGCTTTCGTTGCGTTGATTTTCCTTTTTAACTTCCTTAACAGTCTTTGTGATTTCAAGATCTTTAATATTTACAAGGGAACGCATCATACCCATTTGTACATACAGATCTCCTTTGGCATTTGGCAGTGTCTGAACTGTTCCAGCAAGAGAAAGGCTTGAAACATAAACTTGATCACCAATCTGGAAATCAGAAGCATCGTGCCGCTTGTTGACCTTCTTTTTGGATTTATAGGCCATCTGATTTTCTAATTTATTCATGCGTCCGCGCAGATCACTTCGCATATGCTCCATTTTCTTATTTGCATTCTGATTATTTTTCTGTTTCTTTAGTTTATTATATTCACGGATCGTAGAATCAGCGATTTCTTTTGCCTCAGAAATAATATTATGAGCTTCTTCACGCGCATCGCGAAGCATTTTTTCGCGTTTCTCCGTAAGATTGTCTTGTTTATTTTTAAGACTTTTACGCAGAGATTCGATTTCTTTACGGTATTCAAAGATCTCCTCTTGCTCCTGTTCAATTGTCTGTTTGCTTTGTTCCAAATCAGCTAGAATGCTCTCAAAATCTTTGACGGATTCATCAATCTGTTCTGATGCGTTTTCAATGATATGGTTATCGAGTCCAAGCTTTTTGGAAATGGCAAACGCATTACTCTTTCCTGGAATACCAATCATTAGACGGTAGGTTGGTGAAAGTGTTTCTACATCAAATTCACAAGAAGCATTTTCAATATCATCGGTGGAGAGTGCAAACATTTTAAGTTCACTGTAATGTGTGGTTGCCATTGTCTTAACTCCACGGTCATGAAGATCATTTAGGATAGAAATCGCCAGAGCAGCACCTTCAATTGGATCGGTTCCTCCGCAAAGCTCATCTAGAAGCACCAAAGAGTCTTTGTGTGCTTGCTGGATAATAGAAACGATATTTGTCATATGAGAGGAGAAGGTACTTAAGTTTTGTTCAATACTCTGTTCATCTCCAATGTCAGCGAAAACTTCACGGAAAATACCTAAAGAAGATCCCTGAAATGCCGGAATATGGAGACCGGATTGTCCCATCAAAGTTAAAAGACCAACCGTTTTTAAAGATACTGTTTTACCACCAGTGTTTGGACCAGTGACGATCAGCATAGAGAAATCTTTCCCAAGAGATACATTAATTGGTACAACTTTTTTCTGGTCAAGCAAAGGATGTCTTCCTTGTTTGATATTGATCACTCCGTCTTCACGGAAAATTGGTTTGGAAGCATCTAGATCTTTGGCATATTTCGCTTTTGCAAAAATGAAATCAAGACAGATCAGAACTTCCTGATTATGAGCTAAATCATCAACACCAAAAGCAGCCTGTTCACTTAAAACGGAAAGAATGCGTTCAATCTCAGATTGTTCTTTTCCTTCCAATTCTTTTAATTCATTGTTTAAGGTAACAACAGCCATTGGTTCAATAAATAATGTATTGCCGGAAGCGGACTGATCGTGGATCATTCCCTGGAAAGAACTTCTATATTCTTGTTTTACCGGAATACAGTAGCGGCCGTTTCGCATTGTAACGATAGCATCCTGAAGTTTCTCTTGGTTGGAAGAAGAACTGATCATTGCCGTCAGTTGAGTGTGAATTTTTTGATTGGTCTGTCTGATGGAACGGCGGATACTTTTTAATGTTGGAGAAGCGTCGTCATTAAATTCTTCTTCTGAAACAATACAGCGGCGGATTTCATGCAGAAGATCTGGGAGAGGAATCAAACTTTCAAACATTTCATCTAGAGAGTCGATGCCAAGTTCCAGTTCTTCTTCTGGGCGAACTCCATAATCAACGGCATTTTTTACGGTTTCCAAAAGAGCAGCAATTCTCAAAAGTTCTCCTGCTCCAAGTGTTCCTTTCATACGAAGTCTCATCAGAGATGGTTTCAAATCGGAGACACCTAAAAAAGACACATTTCCTCGTTTGTAAATGCGAGTTAATGCATCTTGTGTTTGGTCTTGTGCATTTAAAATAGAAGATTCATCTTCCATAGGTGTTAATGCAGCACATCGTTCTTTTCCAAGTTCTGTTGTGGCATAGCCGGTTAAAATATTTATAATTTTATCAAATTCAAGAGTTTGTAATACTTTATGATTCATATTTCTATTTCCTTTTCTAAAATGACAATGAAAAATTTCTTCATTATTATAGATACTATGAGTGTAACATAGATCAGTTATGGTGTAAACGGATGGAAATAGGCGAAAAATGTAAAAATATAGTTGGACTTTACAGGAACTTAACAAAAGACGATGGGGAACTTAACAAAGAAATAGTAGAATAAAAATTGGAGTCTCAAATATATTTGGAGGATAAAGAATGAAAATAGAACAAAAAGTTTTTATGAATAGGGAACTTTCATGGCTGAAATTTAATGAAAGAGTACTGGAAGAAGCAGAAAATCGAGAAGTTCCTTTATGTGAAAGATTGACATTTGCATCGATCTATCAGAGCAATTTGGATGAATTTTTCATGGTCCGTGTCGGGTCTTTGATTGATCAGATGTTGATTGATAAAAATATGAAAGAAAATAAAACAAAAATGACACCAAAGGAGCAGCTTGAGGCAATTATGCCTCAGGTGCAAAAACTTAATCGCAGAAAAGATGCTGTTTATGAAGAAATTATGGAACAGATCGAAGATTATGGTATCAAATTGGTAAAATTCCAGAAGATTTCCAAGAAAGAAAGCGAATATTTAAGAGCTTATTTTCAAACAGAAATCGCACCATTAATCTCCCCAACGATTATTGGAAAACGACAGCCATTTCCTTTTTTGAAAAATAAGGAATTGTATGTTGTGGCAGTATTAGAAACAAAAAATGGAAAAGAAAAACTTGCGATTATCCCATGTGGGAATGAAGTATTCCAAAGATTAATCAAAATTCCGGAAAAAGATGCTTATATATTATCAGAGGAAATGATCCTTCATTATGTACCAAGAATCTTTAAGGGATATCATGTAAAGGCAAAATCTTTAATTCGTGTGACAAGAAATGCAGATATCGATGCAGATGCCATGTATGATGAGGATCTTGATTATCGTGATTTTATGGTGCAAGTTATCAAAAAGAGAAAGAAGCTTGCGCCAGTACGTCTCGAACTTTCGAAAGAAATGGATGGAGAGATTATAGATACCTTATGTGGATACTTAGAACTTGATCCGGAATATGTATTCCAGAGTCAGACGCCACTTGATCTTTCGTTTGTCTTTTCTATTCAGGATATTTTAAGAAAAGAATCAGAACTGTTTTTTGAAAGAAGGGTTCCTCAAAAATCGCCGCAGTTTAACGATGAAGAATCTATTATAGATCAGATTGCAAAGAAAGATAAACTGTTATCTTATCCATATGAAAGTATGAAACCGTTTTTAAATCTGTTACAAGAAGCAGCAAATGATAAAGATGTCATTTCTATTAAAATGACATTGTATCGTGTTGCCAAACAGAGCAAAATCGTCGAATCTTTGATTGAGGCAGCAGAAAACGGAAAAGATGTTACAATTCTTGTAGAACTGAAGGCTCGTTTTGATGAAGAAAATAACATTGAATGGTCCAGATTGTTAGAAGATGCAGGCTGTCGTGTTATCTATGGATTGGATGGATATAAAGTTCATTCGAAGTTATGCTTGATTACGAGAAAAATCAAAGGACATGTCGGATATATTACGCAGATTGGAACTGGAAATTATAATGAAAAAACAAGCCGGCTTTACACAGATCTATCATTGATGACGGCCAATGTAGATATTGCAATGGAAGCCGCGGATGTTTTCCAATCTCTGTCTATGGGAGAAACCGTAGAAAATGTTAATCATCTGCTTGTTGCACCACATTGTTTGCAAAATCGTATTCTTCATATGATTGATGAAGAAATTGCACATGCAAAATCAGGAGAAGATGCCTATATTGGGTTGAAGATGAATTCTTTAACAGATAAAAAGATTATGGAAAAATTGATAGAAGCTTCTTGTGCAGGTGTAAAAATTGATATGATTATTCGAGGAATCTGTTGTTTGATCCCAGGAGTCAAAGGAAAAACAGAGAATATTCATGTAAGAAGTATTGTCGGAAGATTTTTAGAGCACTCTCGTATTTATATTTTCGGAAGTCGGGGCAGAGAAAGAGTTTATATTGCGTCTGCAGATTTTATGACGAGAAATACCTTACGAAGAGTGGAAGTAGCAGCGCCTGTCTATGATCCAGAAATCAAAATGCAGTTAATTGAAATGTTCATTACGATGTTAAGTGATAATCAGAAGGCTAGAGAAGAAGACAATAAGGGTAATTATAAAATCCCAAAAAATCAGGAAACTCCATTGAATTCTCAGGAATTCTTCTATGAACAGGCATATAAAAACGCATAAAAAGTGAAAAAACAACTATTTGGCAGTGTATTTTTGCATTAATTTATACAATACTGAAATACTTATATCATTGTTTCATAGTTGTTTTTTAATTTCATATAGATTTTACAAATAAACTATGGCATAATAAAATGGTATGTGTAAACAAGCACTATCAGGAATTTTTTTAGTTTAGAGAGGCAATATTATGAGATATATTAGTGACCTGCAGGAAGGGGATCGAGTTTCCGAGATTTATTTGTGCAAGACAAAATCTCCAGGAACTTCAAAATATGGAAAATCTTATTATTCTTTAACTTTGCAGGATAAGACAGGTGTCATCGATGGAAAGGTCTGGGAGCTAACCAATGCGATTGGACATTTTGAAGCAATGGATTATATTCTTGTAAGAGGTCAGGTTACCAGTTACCAGGGATCTAATCAGTTAAATATTCAACAAATTAGAAAAGCTCAGGAAGGTGAATATCAGATGGCTGATTATATGCCAAGCACGAAGAAAGACATTGATGGAATGTTTGAGGAATTGCTTGCAATGATTCAGAAGACAAAGGAACCGCATCTGAAAAAGCTGGCAGAAATGATCTTTGTGGAAGATAAGGATTTTGCAAGAGAATTTAAAGTGCATTCAGCAGCCAAAAGTGTACATCATGGTTATATTGGTGGTTTGCTGGAACATAGTTTATCAGTAGCAAAATTATGTGAAAGTTATGCTGCTTTGTATCCACAGATAAATCGTGATTTGATTGTTATGTGTGCATTGTGGCATGATATGGGAAAAGTGGAAGAACTCTCAAATTTCCCTGAAAATGATTATACAGATGAAGGACAGCTGGTTGGACATATTGTGATGGGAGCTATCAAATTAGATCGTTTGATTCGCCAGATTCCAGGTTTTCCTCCGAAACTTGCAAATGAAGTGAAGCATTGTATGCTGGCACATCATGGCGAGCTGGAATTTGGATCTCCAAAGAAACCAGCACTTCTGGAAGCCATTGCATTGAGTCAGGCAGATAACCTGGATGCTAGGATGGAAACATTTGCAGAAATTATTGAAAAACAGAAAGAAGATCAGGAATGGTCAGGATTCCAGCGTCTTCTAGATACAAGAATCCGAAAAACATCAATTTAGAGGTAAGTATGGAATTTAAAAAAAATCAAATGGTAGAACTGTATATTGATGATATTGGAAATGAAGGAGAGGGCATCGGCCATATTGATGGCTATGCCCTTTTTTTAAAGGATGCAGTGATCGGAGATAAAGTTCGTGCCAGAATTATAAAAACAAAGAAAAATTATGGATTTGCCAGGGTAGAGGAGGTTCTTGAGCCATCGAAAGACCGCGTAGAACCAAAATGTCCGAAGGCAAGAGCTTGTGGAGGATGTACTCTTCAGCATTTATCTTATAAAAAACAGTTGGAATATAAATTTCAAAAGGTAAAGAATTGTCTGGAACGTATTGGTGGACTTCAGGGAATTGAAGAAAAAATGGAACCAATTTATGGAATGGATGAGCCATTTTATTATAGAAATAAAGCACAGTTTCCAGTAGGAACAGATAAAGAAGGAAATCTGGTTACAGGTTTTTATGCAGGAAGAACACATCATATTATTGATTGTACTCATTGCGTCATTCAGCATCCAGTGAATGAAAGTATTTTGTTAAAGGTATTAGATTATATGAAGAAAAATAAGATTTCTGCATATGATGAGAAAACAAACCATGGGTTGGTTAGACATATTATGACAAGAGTTGGATTTGTGACCGAAGAGATCATGGTTTGTCTTGTAATCAATGGAAAGAAAAAAGATCTTAGAAATCTTTATCAGTTGGTTGATTCTTTAAAAGAAATTGATGGAATGACAAGCATTTGTGTTAATATAAATAAAGAAAAAACAAATAAGATTCTTGGGAATAAAATAGAGACAGTTTATGGACCAGCTTATATTTATGACTACATTGGAGATGTAAAATACCAGATTGGACCATTATCCTTTTTCCAAGTAAATCCAAAACAGACAAAAGTTCTTTATGAAAAGGCAATGGAGTATGCGAATCTTCACGGACAAGAGACGGTATGGGATCTTTATTGTGGAATTGGAACAATTTCTCTGTTCCTTGCACAAAAAGCAAAAGAAGTCTATGGTGTAGAAATTGTAAAAGAAGCGATTGATGATGCAAAATTTAATGCTCAGATGAATGGATTTGATAATGCCAAGTTTTTTGTAGGAAAAGCAGAAGAAGTACTTCCAAGAGAATATGAAAAGAATGGTGTTTATGCAGATGTCATTGTTGTTGATCCTCCAAGAAAGGGATGCGATGCAAAGCTTCTTGATACGATGGTGAAGATGGCACCGAAGAGAATTGTTTATGTCAGCTGTGATCCGGCAACACTGGCCAGAGATCTGAAAATCCTTGGAGAAAATGGATATCAGGTAGAAAAAGTCAGCGTTGTCGATCAGTTTAGTCATAGCTCTCATGTAGAAAGCGTCTGTTTATTATCAAAAATTTATTAAAATTTTAAGGTGTATCAAGGCATACACATTCCGGCACTGTAATCTCGCTAACGAGATTTCCAACAGTGCCGTCTTTTTTTATTTCAAAACTACAAACAGAATCAGATAAGCGATTGGCACATAAAAGATAATCTTCTATTAAAATAAAATCACGAGGGTGCTTTCCACCGCAATCTATTGTCTGAATCAATTGTGGCTGTTCATCTTCGATGTTGATAACCGACAGGATATCCATTGTTCTTGTGGATATATAAAGCCTTGTTTCTTCTTTGTTCATACGAATGGCAGCGGTATCGTTTTTATGAGTTTGTCCATCTGGCAGAATGGAAATAGAAGAGACGATTTCCCAATCTGTAGTAGAAATAACAAATAATTCATTGCTAAGTTCTGATACAAGATATAAATAATTCTGATCCTTTGTAAAAATGCCGTGGCGTGGTCCAGTTCCTTTTTTAAAGTCAATGCTTCCGGCCGGATGGAGATCACGGTCAAAGAAAAGCACTTGATCTAAAAAGAGACATGGAATTAAAATTAGATCTTTCCAGAACAAAACTTGATGGCAACCAGCATGTTCTTTTATATGGACTGTTTGAAGATATGTTAGGTGGTTGTCTTTTATTTCCAAAACAGAAAAAGTTCCTTCATGGTAATTGGCAGTGTAAAGTCGATTTCCTTTTTGAGTGATATAGCATGAAGTGCAATGTTCGAACACAAATTTATCTAGAACATTTCTCTGATGGTCCATAAGAATTACACCGGATCCTTCATCAAAATCAACCGTAGAAACAATATTATTTTGATTAACACATAAATATTTTGGGTTTTTTATGGAATAAAAAAGTTGTGGATTGGAAAGCTTTCCGTTTTGAAAGTCAAAGGTATAAATTCCCTGACTTGTTTTCGATGTATAAGTTCCAGCATAGATCGTATGTTTCATAATGCTGTCCTCCCTTTTAAATTTTTACATTTATTATATTATAAAAAGAAAAATAGAAAGATGCAAAAAAAAGGACTAGACTTACTATGAAAATAAATAGTAACTCATAAATTCACACATATCTTGTAAGTGAAGAGCCGATTTCTTATGATGTAGATGTAAACGAAAAAGAAGTGGAGGTCAAGTAATGAACGAACAAGTAAGAACTTTATTAAAAGAATAGATGTGGTATCTGGCAACCTATGTGGAGGAACCAAATGCTGTTCCAGTTGCATTTAAAGATGTAACAGATGATGGAAAATTGTTGGTAGGAGATGTTTTCCTTGAGACAACATTAAATAACTTAAAGGAAAATGGAAAGATTGCCGTTTCTGCCAGCAATGGAGAGACATTGGAAGGTTATCAGATTAAAGAAAGTGCAGAATATATTACAGAAGGTCCAATTGTTGATACATTTAAAAAACTAGTATCTGATATGTTCCATGGAGGTGCAACAGCAAAAGGCGCTTTGATTATTACACCTGAAAAAGTGATTGTGACAACACCGGGTGCAGATAATAAAAAAGAATTACCTTTATAAAAAATAGTAACTTATAAATTCTATAGTAACTTGTTTTTCCTCTGTTTGATTCTTATAATGAAAGAAAAAAAATTCTATGAGCAAGGAGCATTTATATGTATCATCCAAAACTGGAAAAAGATATTCGATGTCCTCTGGAATATGGACTGGATGTATTTGGAGGAAAATGGAAATCAAGAATTATCTGTGTATTAGCGGATAAACAGACGCTGCGATATAGTCAGCTGAGAACGCAAATGACTAATATTACAGATGCAGTTCTTTCATCCACATTAAAGGAGTTAATGAAAGATGATATGATTGCAAGGAAGCAATATGATCAAATTCCACCAAGAGTTGAATATAGTCTGACAGAAAAGGAAAAGTCGGTTGTTCCAATTTTACAGCATATTTGTCAGTGGTCTGGTGCTTATCATAAAGAAGACAATAAAAATACAATGGCGCAATGCCAAAAATGCGACTATCATGGCAACCCGTTATAGGAAAGAACAGAAAAAATGATCATTTATACAGAAGAAAAAATATTTACAAAAGAGCAGGTCAGGGAATTGTTTTTATCTGTTGATTGGATTTCAGGAGAATATCCTGAGCGTCTTTATAAGGCATTGATGAATTCATCTACCGTTTATTCTGCGTGGGATGGTAAAAAACTAGTCGGACTTGTACGCACACTAGATGACAGTGAGTTAGTTGCATTTCTTCATTATGCGCTTGTTCATCCAGATTATCAGGGACAGGGAATCGCAGGCATTTTGATTGAAAAAATGAAGGAAAAATATAAAGACTATCTGTACATTGAACTTATGCCAGAAGAAAGCAAAAACGCTGCTTTTTATGAAAATCATGGTTTTCAGATCATGGAAGATGGAGTTGCTATGCAGTTATGTAATTTTTCCAATAAACATTAACCCATAAAACACAAGGGCCACCGCTTCATGCGATGGCCCATTTTTTGTTATATTAATGTAAAAGTCAATGGTTAAATGACTGTTTTTTTAATTTCCAAGAATCTTTTTAATATCTTCTTTTGCCGTTGTAATTTTTGAAAGCTTATATTCTTTGGATAATATATTCCACACATTTGGTGAGATAAAAGCAGGGAGTGTTGGTCCCAGAAGAATGTTTTTTACACCGAGATGAAGAAGAGTCAATAAAATACAAACGGCTTTTTGTTCATACCAGGATAAAACAAGTGTTAATGGAAGTTCATTCACATCACAGGTAAAAGCATCCGCTAAAGCCAGAGCAACGCGTATAGCACTGTAAGCATCGTTGCATTGTCCCATGTCAAGAATTCTTGGGATACCTTCGATATTTCCAAGATCTAAATCGTTTAGTCGGTATTTTCCACAGGCAAGGGTTAAAATAATTGTGTCCATAGGCAGTTGTTTAGCAAACTCTGTGTAGTAGCTTCGTCCAGGAGCTGCACCATCACAACCTCCAATCAAAAAGAAATGTCTGATTTTTCCTTTTTTTACGAGATCAATGATTTTTGCAGCCTGTGAAAGGACACTTTCATGAGCAAAACCGGTTGTTACGATAGAACCGCCATTAATACCAGTCATTGGATGATCTTCTGGGTATCCACCGCATTCTAGAGCCTTTTCAATGACTGGAGTGAAGTCTTTATCTTCTCCGATATGTGTCAGTTCTGGATAAGATACAATAGAAGTCGTAAAGACACGATCACAGTAACTTTGGCGAACAGGCATTAGGCAGTTTGTTGTGAAAAGGATTGGGGCAGGAATATTATGAAATTCTGATTGTTGGCTTTGCCATGCAGTACCAAAATTTCCCTTTAGATGTGGGTATTTCTTCAATTCTGGATATCCATGTGCAGGAAGCATTTCGCAATGTGTATAAATATTAATTCCTTTATCCTTTGTTTGTTCCAGAAGAAGTTTTAGATCATGAAGGTCATGGCCGCTGACGACAATAAAAGGACCTTTTTCAATGGTAAGTGGAACAGTTGTCGGAATAGGAGTTCCATAAGAACCAGAGTTTGCATGATCAAGTAGTTCCATACATTGAAAGTTGATTTCACCAGTTTTTAAAACCATTGGAAGCAGAGTATCGATGGAACCTTCTTCGCTGATTGCAGTGAGACCTTCATAAAAGAATGATAAGACTTTTTCATTCCTGTATCCAAGGGCATAAGCATGATAGGCATAGGCGGCCATGCCGCGAAGACCAAAAAGGATCAGTGATTTGAGGGAACGAATATCTTCGTCAGCTTCCCATATTTTCGCCATGTCATAATCCTTTGTTTCAGGTGCAATGGATTCTTTTTCATTTTGGACTTCTTTTATCAGTTTTATGATCGTATCATTATAAAAATTCACATTTGTAATTGTTGTAAATAATCCTTTGAGCATCAGTTTATTTGATGCTTCGGTTGCTTTGGCGGATTTTACAGCTCGAGAGAGCCCAATAAGAGCACCAGTTAGTTCATCTTGAAAATTTGCGGTATCTGATTTTTTCCCACAAACACCAGCCTTCCCTTCACAGCCAGTATTATGAGCTGTCTGCTGACATTGAAAACAAAACATGTCTTTCATGAGCATTCCTTTCTGAATTTAAAATGATAGTTTCTTGTTATAGTTTGTACAGAAAGAAAGGCTTTATACAAAAATTTGGTATTCATGCTCTTGATTTCTTTTATGATTGAGGGACTCAAAATATAATAGTTTAAGCATTTTATTATCATATCTCTTGGATCTATAAAAAAATTAAAAAAATTAGCACTCACCTCTTGACAGTGCTAATAATAGGTGTTATATTACATATAGAACAAAGGAGAAGGGTTCCAGAGGGAACCAAAGAACCGATGTTTTAAAGCTTTATCAAAATAACATTCCCGGACTTACCGGGATGTTCACATAAATAAAAAATCATAAAGGAGAGATGAGTTATGATGATGCCTAGTATTTTTGGAGAAAATTTATTGAATGACTGGATGGATTTTTCCTTCCCTGATATTGATAAGAAACTGTATGGAAAACGTGCAGCACATATAATGAAAACGGATGTAAAAGAGAAAGATAATGGATATGAAGTTGCAATTGATCTTCCTGGATTTAAGAAAGATGAAGTAAAAGCAGAACTGAAAGATGGTTATCTGACAATTAGTGCTGCAAAAGGACTAGATAAAGACGAAAAAGATAAAGATGGAAAATATATTTGCCGCGAACGTTATAGCGGAGATATGAGCCGAAGCTTTTATGTAGGAAAGAATGTGACAGAAGAAGATATTCATGCGAAATTTGAAAATGGAATCTTAATGCTTGACATTCCAAAGAAAGAAGCGAAAAAAGAAGAAAAGAAATATGTAACGATTGAAGGATAAAAATTAAAAGATACTCCCCGGAAATTTTTCCGGGGATGTCTTTCATTGTGTGAAAACATGAGGAGGTGAGAATATTGGCAGCGAAAAGGGATTATTATGAGGTACTTGGTGTTTCAAGAAATGCAACAGAATCACAGATTAAAAAAGCATATCGGAAACTTGCCAAAAAATACCACCCGGATACAAATCCCGGTGATGCTCATGCAGAGCAGATGTTTAAGGAAGTAACAGAAGCCTATGAGGTCTTAAGTGATCCAGAGAAAAAGAAAATGTATGATCAGTTTGGCCATGCTGCTTTTGATGGCAGTGCATCTGGTTTCCAGAACGGTGCAGGTCCAAATGCAGGTTATCATGAATTCCATTTTGAAAACGATGGTTCTATGGATGATATTTTTGGAGATATTTTCGGTGACATGTTTCACGGAGGAAATAAGGGAGGTTCTGCTCATTATGAATTCCACGGATCAAATGGAGGCAGTGGATTTCATGGGTTCCACCAAAGTCATGGATTTGGAAATGGCGGATTCCACCAGAGTCATTTTGCACAAAAAGGTTCCGATGTTACAGGAGAAGTTTCTGTTACCTTTGACGAGGCAGTTTCTGGATGTGAAAAAATTGTACATCTTCAGGAATCTGATGGAAAAGTGCAATCTTTGCAGGTTAAGATTCCAGCAGGAATGGAAGATGGAAAGAGTTTGAGACTGCGTGGAAAGGGAATGCCTGGATTTGGGGGCGGTGAAAATGGTGATCTGCTCTTAAAGGTTCATGTAGGAACAAAGCCTGGATTTGAACGAAAAGGCATGGATGTTTATACAACGGTTCAAATTCCATTTACAACAGCTGTTTTTGGAGGAGAAGCACTTGTAAAGACACTTTATGGAAATGTTATGTGTAAGATTCAGCCAGGTACCCAATCAGGAACTAAAATCCGACTGCGTGGAAAAGGTATTCCGTCGATGAAAAATACTTCTGTAAAGGGAAATCAGTATGTATCGGTACAAATTGAGGTTCCGAGAAATCTGACACCGGAAGCACAGAGAAAGTTAAAAGAATTTGAAGCTTTAACAAAACGACATGGCAATGGTCATGCCGCATGAACAGAATAAAATCGTTTTAATATATAATAAGATAGAAGAAACACAGATTGTAATTGATGCAATCTGTGTTTCTTTTTTTGAACGATTGTTTTGATTATACTAAAATCTTATTATAGGAAAAAACTATAACGAGTCATATGGTATACGTATTGGACATTTTCATACTGATTTGGTATGATAAATTCATCAAAGGAAAACAACAAAGAAAATAACAGAGATTATTACATAGAATTTATTGGAGGATGAAACAATGGCAAAGAAAACAAGAGCAGAAAGAAATTTAAAATTTGAAACATTACAGCTTCACGTAGGACAGGAACAGGCAGATCCAGTTACTGATGCAAGAGCAGTACCAATTTATCAGACATCATCTTATGTGTTTAAAAACTGCGATCATGCAGCTGCTCGTTTTGGGCTTGCAGATGCAGGTAATATTTACGGAAGATTAACAAACCCAACAGAAGATATTTTCGAACAGAGAATTGCAGCATTGGAAGGTGGAGTTGCAGCATTAGCAGTAGCATCTGGAGCGGCAGCAATCACATATGCAATTGAAAATATTACAAAAGCAGGAGATCATGTTGTAGCAGCAAAGAATATCTATGGTGGTACATATAACTTCTTAGAACATACATTACCAGAATTCGGAATTACAACAACATTCGTTGATATCTTTAATGAAGATGAAGTAAGAAATGCTATCCAGGATAACACAAAGCTGTTATTCATTGAAACATTAGGAAATCCAAACTCTGATGTTGTAGATATTGAAAAAGCAGCAGCAATTGCACATGAACATAATATTCCATTGATTGTAGATAATACATTTGCAACACCTTACCTTGTAAGACCAATTGAACATGGTGCAGATATCGTTGTACATTCTGCAACAAAATTCATTGGTGGTCACGGAACAACCATCGGTGGTGTTATCGTTGATGGTGGTAAGTTTGACTGGGAAGCAGCTGGAAAATTCCCATCTTTAGTAGAACCAAACCCAAGCTATCATGGTGTAAGCTTTACAAAAGATGTAGGAGCAGCAGCTTTCGTTACAAAGATCAGAGCATTATTACTTCGTGATACAGGAGCAACACTTTCTCCAGTACATGCATTTATCTTCCTTCAGGGATTAGAAACTCTGTCATTAAGAGTAGAACGTCATGTGGAAAATGCATTAAAAGTAGTAGATTATCTGAAAAATCATCCATTAGTAGAAAAAGTACATCATCCATCTGTATCTGATGATCCAGAACAGCAGAGATTATACAAAAAATACTTCCCAAATGGAGGAGGATCTATCTTTACATTTGAAATTAAGGGAGATGCACAGAAAGCAAAAGATTTCATTGATCAGTTAGAGTTATTCTCATTACTTGCAAATGTAGCCGACGTAAAATCTCTTGTTATCCATCCAGCATCTACAACACATTCTCAGATGACAGAAGAAGAGCTGTTAGGTTCAGGAATCAAACCAAATACAATCCGTTTATCTATCGGAACAGAAAATATTGATGACATTATTGAAGATTTAGATGAAGCATTTAAAGCAGTACAGTAAATAATGTCGGACTGTAGTACAAAAAATGTCAGGAGAAAAAAATTATGACATTACAGCAGTTAAAATATGCGGTTTGTACAGCAGAACATAAATCTATGAACAAAGCAGCAGCAGAGCTGTTTATCTCACAGCCAAGTCTCTCCGGATCTATTAAGGATCTGGAGGAAGAGCTTGGCATGAAGATTTTTATCAGGTCTAACCGTGGAATTACCATGACGGCAGAAGGAGAAGACTTTTTAGGATATGCCAGGCAAATTTTGCAGCAGTATCAGCTCATGGAGGAAAAATTTGTAGAGAAGAAAGAATCGAAACAAAAATTTAGTGTTTCCATGCAGCATTATACATTTGCGGTACAAGCATTTATTGAGATGGCAAAAGACTTTGGAATGGAAGATTATGAGTTTGCTGTTCATGAAACCAAGACCTATGAGGTCATTGAAAATGTAAAAAACCAGAAAAGTGAAGTTGGAATTTTATATTTAAATGATTTTAATCGGAAAGTTATGGAAAAGATTTTTCATGAGAATTCTGTAGAGTTTATTGAACTGTTTCCGTGCAGCATTTATGTATTTTTGTGGAAAGGAAGTCCACTGGCACAGAAAAAACTAATAGAATTTGAAGATTTAAAAGATTATCCATGTCTTTCATTTGAACAGGGTGAAGAAAATTCTTTTTACTTTGCAGAAGAGGTTTTTAGTACCTATGAATATAAACAGATTATCAAGGTAAATGATAGGGCTACAATGTTAAATCTAATGATTGGATTGCATGGTTATACCTTATGTTCTGGGATTATCTGTAATAATCTAAATGGAAATGAATATGTGGCGATCCCACTTCATACTGATGAAAAAATGTACATTGGATATCTTAAGAAAAAAGGAATGCCGCTAAGCCGTTTAGGAGAAAAATATATTTTAGAATTGAAAAAATTTGAAAAAAACGTATTATAAAATAAATTTGTTTTCATGTATGCCATATATAGTTTATAGCGATTGAATTCACCTGAGCTTTTCCACTGATCTTCAGGTTAATATCAATCGCATTTTTTATATTATCTAGGAATTTTATTTTTTGTATTTAAAGATCACACCATGTCAAGAGGGTGTGTGATTTGTACTGCTTTGTTCTGGAAAAAAATCAAAGATTGAGATAAAATATATCATATATAGAGTTATTATTTTCATTTGGGCTGTCTTTGGAAAAGAATATGTATTTCAGGCCTGGAACAAAAGAAAATGAAAGGCAGGAAAGAAGATATGGATGCATCGGAAAAAATGAAATACCGATTGGCGGATGCAATGAAGGAATTGCTGGAGCATGAAGTGGTTGACAAGATTACGGTTAAGCAAATTGTGGATCAATGTGGAGTTACGCGTCCAACATTTTATCGGCATTTTAAAGATAAATATGATCTGATCAACTGGTATTTCGACAGACTAGCACAAAAATCTTTTAAGCAGATGGGAATTAGTCTTACGTTGAGAGAGGGTCTTGTTAGAAAGTTTGAATTTATTAAAGGAGAAGGAAAATTTTTTGCAGCAGCCTTTTCTAGTGAGAGTCAGAATTGTCTGATGGAATACGATTATGAGTGTATTTATCAATTTTATTGTGAAATTATTCACAAACAAGGAATCGAAAAAATTTCAGAGGAATTAGAATTCCTTTTAAGAATGTATTGTCGAGGATCGATTGCTATGACAGTAGAATGGGCAACAAAAGGAATGAAATTATCGCCTCAACAACTTGCAGATCGGTTAATTGAAGCGCTTCCTCCGAGGTTATATGAATTATTTAAAAATATATAAATTTTTTTTATGTTACACTTTGGATGAAGTGTAACATTTTTTACATTTCGTTTCATCTGTAACTTGTATTAGCTTTTGTACAATTTTATAATAAAAATAGTTAAAAAAATATCAAGGAATAAAAGGAGTTACAGTTATGGTAAATCGTATAGTATTAAATGAAACATCTTATCATGGAGCAGGAGCAATTAAAGAAATTGCAACAGAAGCAGCAAAAAGAGGATTTAAAAAAGCATTTGTCTGTTCAGACCCAGATCTTGTAAAATTTGGAGTAACAAAAAAAGTGACAGATGTTTTGGATGAAGCAAAGCTTGCATATGAAGTGTATTCTGAAATTAAACCAAATCCTACGATTGAAAATGTTCAAACAGGAGTAGCTGCGTTTAAGAAAGCTGAAGCAGATTACCTCATTGCAATTGGAGGGGGATCTTCTATGGATACAGCAAAGGCGATTGGAATTATTATTAACAATCCAGAATTTGAGGATGTCAGAAGTCTGGAAGGTGTTGCGGATACTAAAAAACCAAGTGTACCGATTATTGCTGTTCCAACAACGGCAGGAACTGCAGCAGAGGTTACAATTAACTATGTGATTACGGATGTGGAAAAGAAGCGTAAATTTGTTTGTGTTGATCCTCATGATATTCCTGTAATTGCAGTGATTGATCCCGAGATGATGTCTTCTATGCCAAAAGGGCTGACCGCTGCAACCGGTATGGATGCTTTAACTCATGCGATTGAGGGCTATATAACAAAAGCAGCATGGGAAATGACAGATATGTTCCACTTAAAGGCAATCGAGCTTATTTCTGACAACTTAAGAGGAGCGGTTGAAAATACAGCAGAAGGAAGAGAAGGAATGGCAATGGGACAGTATATTGCCGGAATGGGATTTTCTAATGTAGGACTTGGAATTGTTCATTCGATGGCACATGCTCTTGGAGCTGTTTATGATACACCACATGGTGTGGCAAATGCTATTTTGTTGCCAACAGTTATGGAATATAATGCAGATGCAACAGGAGATAAATATAAATATATTGCAAAAGCAATGGGAGTTGAAGGCGTTGAAGATATGAGCCAGGAAGAATATAGAAAAGCAGCAGTAGATGCAGTGAAAAAATTATCTTCAGATGTTGGAATTCCATCAGACTTAAAAGAAATTGTAAAGGAAGAAGATTTGCAATTTTTAGCAGAATCCGCATATGCAGATGCATGTGCACCAGGAAATCCAAAAGATGCAAGTGTAGAAGATATTATTAAATTGTATCAATCATTGCTGTAAATGGTATCTTTTGTATGTATATTAAAATATGATTCCATATATTGGATTATTTGAGTTTTCAGATTGACTGGACGGAGTTTCCTAAATAGGTTACAATAAGATCATGAAAAGTATGAAAGTGTCGGCAAGAGAGATTTCTCTTGCCGGCTTTTTATCACATAAAGGATTCATTGTTAAGTTATCAAATAAAATGTGAGTAAAACTTTATATTGAAAACAAAAAATAACATATTTTAATAAGGAGATTTTTATTATTATGGTTACAGGGAAAAATATTTTAGTAGTGATGCCAGTAAATGAAGAACAGAAACAACTTTTAGAGAAACAAGGAGAAGGAAATACATTCACATATACCTCTTATGATAAAGTTTCAAAAGATATGGTGGAACAGGCAAATGTGATTATTGGAAACGTAGATCCATTTTTCTTGAATTATGCAGATCAGTTGGAATGGCTTCAGTTAAACTCAGCAGGTGCTGATCCGTATGTAAAAGAAGGTGTTTTAAAAGATAATGTCTTGTTGACAAATGCGACAGGTGCTTATGGACAGAGTGTGGCAGAGCATATGTTATCTGTGCTATTTTCTATCCAGAAAAAATTGTATTTATACAGAGATAACCAAAATCAATGTCGATGGCAAGATGAAGGAAATATTTTTTCACTTCAAGGAGGAACACTTCTTGTTCTAGGACTTGGAGATATTGGTATGTATTTTGCCCGCCTGATGAAAAAGTTTGATTATCATGTCATTGGAGTTAAGAGAAGAATTGGAGAAGTTCCAGAGGGAATTGATGAAGTTCATACATTGGAAGATCTTGATGAATTGCTACCGAAAGCAGATGTTGTATTTTCTGTTCTTCCAGATTCTAAAAATACGAGAAATATTTTTAATTTGGATACATTTGAAAAAATGAAAAAAAGTGCCGTTCTTTTAAATGCGGGAAGAGGAACAGCTGTGAATACGGAAGACTTATGTCAGGCATTGATTCAAGGTAAAATTCGAGGAGCGGGTATTGACGTTACAGATCCAGAACCGTTACAGAGTCAGCACAAATTATGGAATATGCCAAATCTTGTTATTACTCCGCATATTGCAGGTGATTTCCATCATCCGGCAACTTTACCAAGAATTATTGAAATTGCAGCGGAAAATTTGAGACGATATTTTTCAGAAGAAACTTTGAATAATATTGTTGATAAAGAGACAGGAACACGTAAATAAAAAATATTAGTAATACGGCCTACAGATTTCTGTAGGCCGGTACTGTATATTGGATAAATTCTTTAGCAAATGGAGAAAAGTTTGCTCGCACCCATGCATAGTCAATTTTTGCAGGAATAAGGAAATCTGAATAGATGCCATAAACACCAAGTGCCATATATTCTTTTGCCTGATAAGAATCATTGACGGAATGTGTATATGAAACAAGACCTGCTTTTTTTAGTAAATCCATTCGGTAATCATTGATATCATCTTGTGGGTTGGTGACTCCTTCAATATGGTTTGCTTTGCAAAACTGTATCATTTTATAGAAAGATGCATCTGGTTGTTTATAAGTTGTATAAAGTACATGCTTAAATGGGTATATTTTTTCAATTGTTTGATACATTTCTTCATTGTAGACTTGGACAATAAAGCGATCAAGGAGAGATTCCTTACCAGCTTTTTTTACAGTATCTACAATGGTCGTAAAATCCTGCTGAACTTTACCTGGCTTATCGTCTTTGGAATCTGTCATCAGATAAAAATCAGGATATTTTTCCATAAGTTTTAACACATCGGAGAGTGTTGTAGGTTTATATTTTCCATAAATTTTTGTATTCAGGAATCGTTGACTGCTTACAGGTTTTCCCTTCTTTGTCAGAGGATCTGCAAGATTGGATCCCCACTTATGTTTTCCGATTACGACGCGATCAGTTGTGAGTAGCATGTCCATTTCGAAAATATGATATCCTTTACGATAGGCTTCATAAAATCCATCAACGGAATTTAGATATTTTTTTTCGTCAACGCCGCCAAGAGCATGTGCAATGCCGTGATAAGAATACCAAGGTTTTAAAGACGAATCTATTTGATTTTCCTTTCGAATTTGAGCAAGATCTCTTTTGGCTGCGGCAGTAGCTTCCCGCTGTTTTTGAATTCTTTTCTGACGTACTTCATTCTTATGGTGCAAAGTAAGACCTGTCAGGATAAGAATGATGAGGATACTAAAAAGGAAACGAAAAAATATTTTTTGTTTCATTGAGATTTGTTTGATTAAATTTTTGTAAGACATATGAAGTACCTTCTTGTAATATGTTGTCTGATTAAATGCCACTGATGGTATTATAACATAGAGCGTAAATACATACAAAACAGCACCTGTTATAAGGATTTCTTTTTTCTAAAGAACAGATATAAAAGAAAATTTATAAAAATTCCTGTAAGAACAAGGCATAGAATCATAATCGTACAATGAAAGAAAAAGACATCAGGAAGAATTTTAATAATAGGATCTGTAAATTCATCAAATAGCCAGTAATCATTTTGAAATAATATTTTATGAAAAAATGTAAAGGTGTTTTCCCAACCATTGATAGCAAAAATAATTGCAAAAGCTGTAGGCACAAAAAATGTACAGATGGAGGAAAGTATGAAAAATTTATAGTTATGTTTGGAGATTGCATTTTTGCATAAAAGCAATAGTCCAACAGCAGATATCAGGCAAAGTAACTGAAGAAAATCAAAAATATGTTTTACTTCTTCAAAGTGCAGGCGCCCTTCTTTTGACATCGGAAGAGTCAGTTTTAATGGATTTTGATGGAAAATACAATTATAATCAATGAGTGTATTGTAATTTTCAAGGATTTGTTTTTTTGAGAATCCGGAGGTGTGTTCTATTTTCAAAGTAGTAATATCATGGTAATATAAAGGGCGGAAGTTCAGTGTAAAGACAACTGAAAACGTTAAAATAAAAATAGTTAAGAAAATAGCTGCAATAATTTGTTTCATTGGCATGTCCTTTCTTTTGAAATTAAGATACGGGGCTTGTCTGTATGAAATAGTATAAAGGATAATAAAGATCGAGGGAAGGGAAAACTATGCGAAAAGAACTTGTCTGCCCACATATTTTAAAGGACGGGATTATCATTGGTTATGGTGGAAATCAGGAATGGTTTCCTGGTGAATTTCAAAGATTGGCAGGCTGTGGAAGTGTGACTGGCAGCAATATGGCAGCAATTTATGCTGCTATGGATGAAACAATGGGGGCTCTTTATGATCCAGATGGTGATGCTTGGGAGTATGGGCAATATTTAAAATTGATGGAAACAATGTATCATTATATGAGACCTGGATTTATGGGATATCCACTGATTCGGCGTTTTGCAAAAGATTTTTGTAAATATGCGAAGGACCGTGGAATTTTATTAAAGGATAAACGATTATTTTTGCCAAAAGAAAAGGGAGAATCCCTGGAATTTATTCTTGAAAGTATTAATCATAATCATCCGGTTGCTTTTCTTATTTTACGACATCCAGCAAAAGAATTTCGTGAGGATAATTGGCACTGGGTAACGATCACAGGTTATGATGAAGAGAAACATCAGTTGATCTGGTCGAATTGTGGAGAAAGGGAAGAAATTGACTGGAATCTATTATTTGACTCGAATGTAAAATATTATGTAGGAATGGTTTGTTTTACGCGTATCTAGGGAGATGAAGGTTTATGGAATCATTAATTTTTAAAAATGGAACGATTGTAGATGTAAGAAGAGAGACGTTGGTTCGTGCAGATCTTCTTATAGAAGATGGTAAAATTGCAGGAATTGGTACTTTTTCTGGTGAAAATGAAATAGATTGTACAGGAAAGTATCTTTGCCCTGGTTTTATTGATGCCCATGTTCATATAGAATCCAGTATGGCAGTTCCACTAGAATTTGCAAAAGCGGTTATGCCGTGGGGAACAACAACGGTGATTGCAGATCCCCATGAACTTGTAAATGTAAAAGGAAATGAGGCAATGGAATATATTCTGGATGCAACAGAGGATATTCCGCTCAGTGTTTATGTTATGATGCCGTCTTCGATTCCGGCAACACCGTTTGAGACAAATGGTGCTGATTTTACAGCTCAAGATATGAAACAGTGGAAAGATCATAAAAGAGTTCTTGGGCTTGGAGAAGTTATGTGTTATCCAGCAGTCCTTGCTAGAGATCCGGCAATTATGGATAAAATTGCTTTATGTAAAGATATGGTGATTGATGGACATGCGCCAGGTTTGACTGGTGATGAATTGAAATCTTATGTAGAAGCAGGGGTTATGACGGAGCATGAATGTACAACTTATGAAGAGGCAAAAGAAAAATGTCACGCAGGGATGAAGATTTTAATTCGTGAAGGAAGTGCGGCAAGAAATGTTGAAAATATTGTACCAGGTTTGATTCATGATCCGCAAGATATGAAAAACTATATGTTTTGTACGGATGATAAACATCTGGATACTATTGAAAATGAAGGGCATATTCGTTACAATGTAAAGAAGAGTATTTCTCTTGGAATGGAACCGATACAGGCTATTGCGATGGCAACTTGTCATGCGGCAGATACTTATGGACTTGACAAGGCTGGTATTCTGGAAGAGGGAAGAGATGCAGATATTGTGGTACTGGATTCTCTAGAAAATGTGGACGTTTTTGCCGTCTATAAAAAAGGAAAAAAGGTATGCAGTGAAATGTTTGATATTCCCGTACGTCCGGTAAAAGAATCTATGCTTCATACGGTTATTCTAAAAGATTTGTCAGAAGAAAAAATTCAGGTGAAAGTCAAGGGAAAGATTCCGGTGATTGGGATGATTCCAGGACAGATTGTGACACAATTTCTTACAGAAGAGGTACCATCTAAAGATGGATTTTTTATTCCGAATGAGACGTACTCGAAACTATGTGTGTTTGAACGTCACAGGAATACAGGAAATGCAGCAGCAGCTCCAATTCGAGGTTATGGAATCACAGGAGGAGCTATCGCAACATCAGTAGCCCACGATTCTCATAATATTATTGCAGCAGGAGACAATGACGAGGATATTCTTTGTGCAGCCAAAGCAATTGAGGAGATGCAGGGAGGCTATGTATTAGTCTCGGGAGGAAAAATAAAAGGCAAGCTTCCATTGCCGGTTGCAGGCCTTTTAAGCATGGAACCATCCGATAAGCTTCAAAAAAATATTGATCTTATGTTAAAGAAAGCATGGGAGATGGGAATTTCCAAGAATATTGACCCGTTTATTACATTATCTTTTATGGCATTGCCGGTAATACCAGAATTACGACTAACAGATCTTGGCCTTGTTGACGTAACAAAATTTGAATTATTAAGGAAAAAGGAAGGGTAAGGATGCGTAGAAGAAGAAACAATTATCGCAGAAGAAGAAAATGGAGAAAGGGAAGAGTATGCGGTCTGATCGCGATCTTAGCGGTGATTATCATTGCTGCATTTGTATTTGTAAGAGCTGGAAATACAAAATATGAATCTGTAAATAAAGGTCTTGGACAGTATGTAGTGAAAGCGAATGAAGGGCTTCTTGATGAAAATACAGGAAAGCAGTTTAAAAAGAATTTGTATGTTCCAAGAAAGCTTGATAAATCAAAGAAATTGATTGCATTTACTTTTGATGACGGTCCGAGAAAAGGAAATACAGAAAGAATTTTGGCAGCACTTGATAAATATAATTTCCGTGCAACATTTTTTATGCTTGGACAAAATGCAAAATTATATCCAGATACAGTAAAGAAAGTTTATAAATCTGGGAATGAAGTATCTGGCCATTCATGGAATCATCCACAGTTGACGAAATTGACGAAAGCACAGATTAAAGATCAGTATGATCGCATGAACCAGGCAATTTATGCAGCTTGTAAGAGTAAAGCAGCTTCTTTCCGTCCACCATATGGAGCAGTAAATGAAAATGTAAAACAGGTTGTTGATAAGCCACTGATCTTATGGAGTGTTGATACACTGGATTGGAAAACATTAAATACAAATGCAACGGTAAATGCAATCCTTAAAAATGCAAAGGATGGAGACATTATTTTAATGCATGATATTCATGCACCAACAGTTGCAGCGGTAGAAAAAGTTCTTCCAAAATTAAAGAAAGAAGGATTTGAAGTTTGCACGGTATCAGAGCTTTTAGAAGCCAAAGGTGTAAAAGTTAAAAAGGGTGATAAAGTATTTAGTGCAACAGATATTATTCATGATACTCATAAATAGAGATATACATAAAAAGAATCGCAGAAAGCGATTCTTTTTTTATTTCATAGAAAATTGTCATTAAAGCGACCTGCTGCAGGAGGAGAATCCTGTAAAACATGATTCTTTCTTAAGCATATAAAATATAGTATAATATTTCCAAATACAGTTTACGGCAGATAGTCAAGATGAATTTGAGTTCAGGAGGGAATTTTATGAAGAAACAATGGTGGCATGACAAGATAGCATATCAGATTTATCCAAAGAGTTTTTATGATACAAATGGAGATGGAATTGGTGATATTAAAGGTATTATAAAAAAGCTCCCATATCTTCAAAAGCTTGGGATTGATATTTTGTGGATATCACCAATGTTTCGGTCTCCAATGGTGGATAATGGATATGATATTTCTGATTACTATGCAATTGATCCGATGTTTGGAACAATGGAGGATATGGATCAATTGATTGTACAAGCAAAGGAAAGAGGAATTTCTATTTTAATGGATTTGGTTGTAAATCATTGCTCGAGTGAACATCCATGGTTTCGTGAAGCAATGAAAGATCCGGATGGGCCATATGGTTCTTATTTTTATATAAAAGATGGAAAGAATGGAAAGGCACCGACAAACTGGAGATCATATTTTGGTGGAAGTGTCTGGGAAAAAGTACCTGGTTATGATAATAAATTTTATTTACATTCTTTTGCAAAAGAGCAACCAGATTTGAACTGGGAAAATAAAGAAGTTCGAGAAAAGATTTATGAAATGATTTGCTGGTGGATGGAAAAAGGTCTTGGTGGTTTTCGTATTGATGCAATTATGAATATAAAGAAGGATCTCACTTGGTCAGATCTTCCAGCAGATGGGCCAGATGGGCTTGCAGATGTTTATAAAATAACTGGAAAAGTAACGGGCATTGGAGATTTTTTGATGGAAATGAAACATCGTTGTTTTGATCCATACGATGGGCTTGCAATCGGAGAGGCAATGTTTGTAAAAGAAGATATTTTAAAAAATTTTATTGGAGATGACGGATATTTTTCAACGATCTTTGCTTTTGAACCGTGTCATGCGTACCGTAAGGGAAAGAATTATAAGGAGTATCTTTGGCCGCAACCATTTGATGACTGGAGAAAAGAAACTTTCCACAATCAGAAGTTAATTGAAAGTACAGGGTTTGAGGCGAATATTATAGAAAATCATGATCAGCCAAGAGGAGCTAGTTTATTTATTCCAGAAGAAGATTATGGATTTTATAGTGTATCGGCACTTGCGATGATTATGATCTGCCAGAGAGGTCTTCCATTTTTATATCAAGGACAGGAAATTGGTATGTCTAATCGAAAATGGAAGCTTGATGAATTTAATGATTTGGAAACATTAAATCAATATGAGATTGCGGTAAAATCCGGAATCAGTGAAGAAAATGCACTTTCGATCGTAGGGCATCACAGTAGAGATAATGCCAGAACTCCGATGCAATGGAGTCATGAAATGAATGCTGGATTTAGTGATGGGACACCATGGATGCCAGTTAATGAGAATTATAGAACGGTGAATGTAGAAGATGAAGAAAAAGAATATGGTTCTATTCTTAATTTTTACCGACGTCTGATTGCATTTCGTAAGTCAGAAGAATATCGAGAAGTATTAACTTATGGAAAATTTCATCCTATTTATGAGACGCAGGATCATATTTTTGCTTATGAACGTATCAACGAAAAGAAAAGGCTGGCTCTGATCTGCAATTTCAGCTGCCAGCCTTCAGAGGTCGAGTTAAAAGAGAATTATGAAAATGTTGTATTTGTTAATTATGAACAAACAACAATGCAAGGAAAGAAACTAATTTTAAAACCGTATGAGGCCGTGGTTTTGGAAGAATCATTATAAAATAATTTTGTATAAAGCAGCAGCAATTTTGTCTAATTGGCTTAGATCAATAGAAGAATAGTTGATCACATAGGTATTATTAAATTGCTGCTGTTTTTGTTCTTTCATATTATATTTAGATAGAGGAGCCAATTTGATTCCATTTGATTTCGCATTCGATATGATTTCTTCTTCTGATTTTTTTGTTCGGATATGAATCAGAAAATGAACGCCTGCTTCTTCTTCACGAATGGTAATATATTTTCCTAGTGGGTTTTGACGGAAAATAGATAAAATTGCATCTCGTTTGTGTTGGTAATAATTGCGCAGCCGGTTAATATGTTTTTCAAAACTGCCGCTTTCCATAAAACGAGCAAGGGCATATTGTTCAAAGTTTGATACTGTACAGGAATAGAAGGAAAGTCTTTCATAAAATCGTTCGGTTAGTGCATTTGGCAAAACCATATAGCTAATACGGACAGTAGAGGATAAAGTCTTTGTGAAAGTATTCATATAAATGATTTTATCGGATACATCAATGCTCTGCAATGTTGGTATCGGTTTCCCGCTAAGGCGTAGTTCACTGTCATAGTCATCTTCAATAATATACCGATTTTCGTTTTTACAGGCCCATCCAAGCAGTTCATATCTACGACTGACAGGAGTGACGATTCCAGTTGGAAAATGGTGTGAAGGCGATAGATGGATAATATCAACATGTTCTTGTTCCAGAGAATTTATTGGGACTCCATCTTCATCAATATCAATAATTTTATAAGAAATTTTCATACTATCATAAATTCTTGCGATCTTTGGATATCCTGGATTTTCTACTCCATATATTTTATCATTTCCAAGAAGTTGAATGAGGAGACCATATAAATATTCGGTTCCGGCACCAATGATAATTTGTTCTGGTTTTATAATCATACCGCGAAAGTCATGTAAATAGTTTGCAATACTTTCGCGCAATTCCATAACGCCGCCACAGGGTGGGTTGATCATCAGCTGTGTTTGGTTTTCATTTAAAATTTCACGCATAGTTCTCGCCCAGATTGTAAAGGGAAAGATCTGGCTGTCTGTTTGATTGCTTGTAAAATCAGCAAGATAAGAAGTAGTTCCGCCAGTCAGTATCAGATGATCCTTTTGGACGGCCTTTTCCGAAAAATCGATGTCTTTCAGATCGGATACGTAAAATCCACGTTTGGGAATAGAATAAATAAAACCTTCTGCCATCAGTTGTTCATAAGCATTTTCAACAGTAATAACGCTTATACCCAGATTTTTTGCAAAAGTTCGTTTTGATGGAAGTTTTTCTCCAATTTGGATTGTTCCATGTAAAATGTCATTTTTGATACATTTGTAAAGGTATTCATAAAGGGAATCTGACCCTTTTTTTGTAAAATTATAAGTTAGCAATGTTTGTTTTTTCTCCAATCTGACCTTACTGAATATATTTATTTTGAGGATTTTAGAAAGGTCACGGAATCATTATAATCATTGGCATAACATATGTAAAGTAATGAATACAAAAGAAAAACCAATGGAGGAATTAGATAAATGACAGAAAGATATGAGTTAAACAAAGAGCTGGCACAGATGTTAAAAGGTGGAGTTATTATGGATGTTACAACACCAGAACAGGCAGAGATTGCACAGGAAGCAGGAGCATGTGCAGTTATGGCATTGGAAAGAATTCCAGCAGATATTCGTGCAGCAGGTGGTGTTTCTCGTATGAGTGACCCGAAAATGATCAAAGGAATTCAAGAGGCAGTATCTATTCCAGTAATGGCCAAATGTAGAATTGGACATTTTGCAGAGGCGCAGGTATTAGAAGCAATCGAGATTGATTACATTGATGAGAGTGAAGTATTATCACCAGCGGATGATGTGTATCATATCAATAAAAGAAATTTTAAAGTTCCGTTTGTATGTGGAGCAAAAGATCTTGGAGAAGCGTTAAGAAGAATTAATGAAGGTGCATCTATGATTCGTACCAAAGGAGAACCAGGAACTGGCGATATTGTGCAAGCTGTTCGTCATATGAGAAAAATGAATCATGAAATCGCAGAATTAAAAAGCATGAGAGAAGATGAATTATTTGAAGCTGCAAAACAATTAAGAGTTCCATATGATCTTGTTGTATATGTGCATGAAAATGGAAAACTTCCAGTTGTTAATTTTGCAGCAGGAGGAGTTGCAACACCTGCAGATGCAGCTTTGATGATGCAGCTTGGAGCGGAAGGTGTTTTTGTTGGATCTGGTATTTTCAAATCAGGAAATCCAAAGAAGAGAGCTTCTGCAATTGTACAGGCAGTAACAAATTATACAGATGCAAAGAGAATTGCAAAACTGTCAGAAGATCTTGGAGAAGCTATGGTTGGAATTAATGAACAAGAAATTGAACTTTTAATGGCAGAAAGAGGAAAATAAGATGAAAAAAATTGGCGTTCTGGCATTGCAAGGAGCATTTATTGAACATGAAAAAATGCTTGAAAAACTTGGGGCTTCTTGTGTAGAACTTAGAAATAAAGAAGATTTAAAGCAGGATCTTGACGGGCTTGTCCTTCCTGGAGGGGAAAGTACTGTGCAGGGGAAATTATTAAAAGAACTTGAAATGGATCAGGAATTAAAAGAACGGATTGAAAATGGAACACCAGTACTTGGTACCTGTGCTGGAATGATTTTGCTGGCATCTGATATTGAAAATCAGAGCCAGCAATATTTCGGAACTATTCCAATGTGTGTAAAAAGAAATGCTTATGGAAGACAACTTGGAAGTTTCCATACAACAGATCATGTGAAAGGAATTGGAGAGGTTCCAATGACCTTCATCCGTGCACCTTATGTGGATTATGTCGGAGAAGGTGTCAAGGTGCTAGCGGAAGTTGAAGGGAAAATCGTCGGTGTCCAGTACAAAAAACAGCTAGCATTTGCATTTCATCCGGAATTGGATAATGATAAGGCGATTCATCAGAAATTTTTGGAACTCATCTGATAATAACGGGCATAAATGCCATTTTGTTGAATCAGTTGTTCATGAGTGCCACGCTCCTGAATGGTATGGTTATCAATAACAAGAATTTCATCCGCATTTTGTATGGTTGATAGTCTGTGTGCAATGGTAATCGTTGTACGATTTTCGGACAATGCTTCTAGGCTCTTTTGGATGTAGCGTTCGCTTTCATTGTCAAGAGCACTGGTTGCTTCATCAAGAATCAGGATAGGTGGATTTTTTAAGAAGACCCTGGCAATGGAAATACGTTGCTTTTGCCCTCCGGATAATCTTGTTCCACGCTCTCCGACAAAGCTATCATATCCATCTGGAAGTTCCATGATAAAGTCGTGGATATTTGCCTTTTTTGCAGCAGAAATAATCTCTTCCATGGAGGCGTTAGGTTTTCCGTAAGCAATATTTTCTTTGATTGTACCGCCAAAGAGATAAACGTCTTGTTGAACAATTCCAATAGAATCTCTGAGGCTTTCCAAACGAATATCTTTGATATTCTGACCGCCAATAGTAATGGTACCTCCTGTGAGATCATAAAATCTTGGAAGCAAAGAACAAATGGTTGTTTTTCCTCCACCAGATGGTCCAACAAGAGCGATAGATTTTCCGGAAGGAATCGTAAAATTAATATGATTTAATACGATTTCGTTGCCTTCATAACTGAAAGAAACATCGTGGTAATCAATATCACCGCAAGGGTTTTTGATGGAAACAGCATGTTTGGAATTTTGAATTTCAGGTTCTGTTTCGATAATATCAAGGAAACGGCGGAAACCAGATAATCCCTTTTGCATCATTTCTGTCAGTTCTACAAGAATTTGAATAGGACTGATAAAAATACCAATATACAGGGCATACATGGTAAGATCTTCGGGAGTCATTTGGCCAAGGGCGATAAAAATACCGCCAGCAGTTAAAGTTACAAGATACATCATTCCTTGAAAGAAAGTATTGCCACCTTGAAAAGTGCCCATGGCATGGTAGTTATCTTTTTTTGAAACGAGAAACGCTTCATTTCCCTTATGAAATTTTCGACGTTCAATATCTTCATTTGCAAAAGATTGGACAATACGGATTCCAGCCAGTGAGTCTTGAAGGGTGGCATTTACTGCACCAATCTTTCGGCGATTATCTAGAAAGGTTGCTTGCATTCTTTGATTTTGGCGAGCACTAAATAAAATCATAATGATTA
The DNA here is from genome assembly GCF_018918155.1 of Anaerostipes sp. MSJ-23. Taxonomy (GTDB): domain Bacteria; phylum Bacillota; class Clostridia; order Lachnospirales; family Lachnospiraceae; genus Anaerostipes. The sequence continues at coordinate 25,456 of NZ_JAHLPY010000009.1, read as the reverse complement.
CGACAATACCAAGAATGAGAGCCAGACGCCATTGAATGATAAAAAGGAAGACAAAGGAACCAACAATTTTGACAACTGAAATAAATAAGTTTTCCGGTCCATGGTGAGCAAATTCGGAAATATCAAATAAATCAGATACTAAGCGGCTCATCATTTGACCGGTATTATTTTTATCATAATATGAAAAAGAAAGTTTTTCATAATGTTCAAACAATTCTTTTCGCATATCGCGTTCCATCTGAGCGCCCATGATATGTCCCTGACAGCTAACATAATATTTACATAATGCTTGCAATACATAGCAGACGAATAAAATAATACTGATAAAAACTAAAGAATGCAGAATAACGTTAGAATTTCTGTGAAATAAGGTTTTCGCCAGACTCCTTAAGATTTGTGGATAGGCGAGGTCTACAAGGCTGATAAAAGCAGCACAAAAAAGATCAAAGAAAAAGACCTTTTTATAGGGTCGATAGTAACGAATAAATTTTTGAAATATACTCATAAAATAAAACTCCTATCTAAATTTTCTTTTTACATTATAGTTCAAAATGTGTCGAGAAACAATTTAAATGAGAACTTTTTTCATTAAAAACCAAGATAAGCATTGATTTTTTTATGGAAGACCGAAGAAAATATATTTGTAATATTGCCGCTTAGAAAAGCAGCGATTACGGTTCCAATTCCAACAGATGGCATTCCAGGAAGAAGGAAAAAGGATGCTAAGGCAGAACCAGCGGTAAATAAGACTTCCAGACAGACTCTGACAGAGCCAAAACTACAATCACATTTTGCTGCAATGCTTTTTACAAGACCTTCCATTGGCATTACGGCAAAACCGGAACTAATTGTAAAGGATACTCCGATGGAAAGAATCGCGCAGGCAAAAATGGAAAGAAAAATTTTTGCTATCATGCTGTGGGGTTCAATAAAAAATAACCCATATGATGTAAATTCAATAAATAAAGAATATGAAAAAGTAAGGCACAATTGAATGATCTGCATTTTTCCAAATTGTTGGAGAATCATTGCTTCTAAAATCAAAAAGCTTGTATTTATCAGGAAGTTAAATAGAGCATAGCTGTGAAATGGACTTAAATAAGTCAAAGTCAGAGCCATTGTGCAGCTTGGAGCAACTCCAAGTGCGGCTTTTAGAAACAGATTCGAACCTATAGACATAATGAATAGGCCAGCAATATAAAATAAAATTCGGTGATAAAAGAAAGTATTTTTTTTCATATGCGATCTCTCCTTTCTAATATTTTTTATAAATGATCGTATCTTTTTTTCTTTGTGATTTTTATTATAGGAAGGGACAGAAAGAAAGACAATTCCACTTTTATTCTTATATATTCTATATGGGAATATATTCTTGCCAAGAGAAAAAATCCACTTTATACTGTAGGAAGAAACAAAAGAGGAAAAAAGAAATGGAAATACAACAATTATATTATTATATGGAGTTATGTAAACAGAAAAATTTTACAGAAGCTGGCTATGCCTGCAATATGACGCAAGGTGCTTTGTCAAAACAGATTAGGAAATTAGAAAATGAACTTGGGACTACGCTAATTCGTCGTAATACAAGACATTTTGAACTGTCCAGAGAAGGAGAAATATTTCTGGAGTATGCGAGAAAAATGACAGAGGTTTATGAGGATATGCTTCAAAAGGTGCAGAAAAATCGAGAAATAAGAATTGGATGTATGCCGGTTCTGGCTCCATATCATTTTGCAGCGGTTGTTGCAGATTTTCATGAAAAATATCCAGATATTACGCTTGTACTGGAAGAAAAAAAGGCAAGAGATATTATGAATCATGCAGAATCTTATGATTTTATGATTTTACGGGAATCGACGATTAAAGATGGAAAAAAATATCGTTTTTATCCATTATATGATGAACGTTTATGTGCGGTTGTTTATGATAAACATCCGCTTGCAAATAGAAAAAGGATTCACCTGAAAGAACTTGCAGGTGAACCCTTTATTTTCCCAGTTCAGGGAAGCGGAAGTTATGAAATGTTTTATAAAAGCTGTGAAAAAGCAGGATTCACCCCAAAGATTGCTTTTGAGTTTCCACAAGCAAATACGATTATGAGTTTTATTAGTGAACAGGTTGGGGTGACGATTACATTTCCAAAAGTATATGAAGAAGCAAAATGCACTGGAATCTGTATGATTCCGCTTCAAGACGAATTCCACTATCCAATTTCCATTATTTATAGAAAAAATCAATCCCTTGACTATGCTCAGAGGGTTTTTCTTGAATTTATCAGAAAGTATGTTCAGTGTAGTTAAAATTGTAGCTTACGATATCGATTAAAACAGAAAAAGATTTCTTGTTTTCGTGGCATAGCGAGTCCATTTTTTAAATCTTTTCCATTTTGCAGAAAGCCAAGACCTTTTATGTTGAGTAGGTTAAGCATTTCCTGTACGATCTGTTGGAGATCTTTTTTTCCGTCCATCAAATGTGTTTGTGCATAAAGAAGAATATGGGCAAGAGCTGCGGTTTGTTCACGATCAGCCAGCTGTTCTACGTATCTTAAATCTACTATTTCTTTATTGATTGAAAAAGAATCTTTTCCTGTAACCTTTAATTTTATTCGTCGATCTTTTTGCAAAGATGGATCTGGATAAAAACAACGATGGAAAGCAGGAATTTTTGGTTGTTCTTTTGGTATGGAGATAGAAGGAAATTCACAAGCTATTTGTTTTGCCATTTTTGTAATATCTTTTGGAATATAATTTTCCATCTGAATGATCTGATCTGCCATATGGAAATAAGAACCGCAGCTTCCGGCAACCAAAATGGAAGAAATTCCACAGTTTGTATAAAGATAGCGAATCCGCTCAATAAAAGGAGTAATTGGTTCTTGATTTCTTAAAACGACTTTCTGCATCAATTCATCACGAATCATAAAGTTTGTTGCACTTGTATCTTCATCGATTAGAAATAACGAAGTATTTGATTCCATCGCTTCTATTGTATTGGCAGCTTGCGAAGTACTTCCACTGGCATCATCTGTACAAAAAGAAAAGGTGTCTTTTCCATTTGGAAGGTGATTGATAAATAGGGAAATGTCGGTATTTTTAATGCTTCGTCCATCTTCTGCGCGGAGTTTTACTGCAGAGGAATCGGTAATGACATATTCTCTTCCATCTCCGTAAATATGATTATAAACACCTAATTCCAAAGCTTTTAGTAAGGTTGATTTTCCATGATAACCTCCGCCAACGATGAGTGTAACTCCTTTTGGAATTCCCATTCCACGAATTGTCCCATAGTGTGGGAGATGCATTGTAATTTCAAAAGCTGTTGGAGATTGGAAAGGAATGGCACTTTTTAATGGCTTTTGGGAGATACCGCTTTCTCGTGGCAGGATTGCACCATTATTTACAAAGGCAGTAAGATTTCGTTTGACTAGTTCCTGGCGAATAAAGTACTGATCATCGGATAGATCAATGCAGTTTTTCAGAGCTTTTTTGTTCATATTTTTATAAAATAAAGCAGATTGTGTGAATTTTGGAATAAAATCAAATAAGATTTTTTCAAGTTCTCTAGCCTGGACGCGACGTCCGTTGGCAGGAAAACCAATTTCCAGACAGGCAATAACGGCTCCGCTTTTTGAATCTATATGTAAGGCTGTTCGTTCTAAAATTTCCTGGCCGCATCGGCTTGTGCCAATCAGACCACTTTTTCCGGATCCTTTTGCTTGAAAATTATATTTTTCCACATTTTTGGAAAGAAGGCGCAGAAGATAATCTTCCAGCGCAATTTTGCGCCAGGATGTATCATAATATTCTCTTGGGAATTCAGCAATTTTCCCGTCAATTTCAATATTGACATGGGAAGGAGATGCAAAAGGATCTCCTTGTACATGGTGAATATTTAATTTATAATCATGAAAATCATAGAGACCTTTCAAGCTTTTATAGGCTGGATATCCTTTCTGATCAATATTTTTTAATAAACTTCTTAGAGAAGATGATGGTTTCATAATGACTCCTTTCAGTAACAAATGTATCTATCTTTTCATATCACAAAATACCATTTTTGTAAAGAAAATGGCTTAAATCCGAGGTTTTCAAAGAACGTGTGACAAATCACACAAAATGTGAAAAATCATAAAGTATCATGCGATGTTTCTAAACATGTACAATCTATTGAGAAAAAATACCGGGTTTGTTATGATTGATTCGTACTTAAGAAATGCCGGTATTTAAAACGTTACAAGAGAAATAAAAAGAGAAGGAGTGATTTGAAAAATGATGCAGAAGATTCAAAAATTTGGAGGTGCCATGTTTACACCGGTACTTCTGTTTGCCTTTGCAGGTATCTCTGTTGGAATAGGTACTCTATTCACAACACAGGCAATCATGGGTAGTCTGGCAGCACCAACAAGCATGTGGTATAAATGCTGGAATGTATTTTTACAGGGTGGCTGGACCGTATTTAATCAGCTTCCATTATTGTTCGCCGTATCATTGCCAATCGGAATGGCAAAGAAGCAAAATGCAAGATGTTGTATGGAAGCGTTGGTATTATATTTAACATTCCATTATTTTGTAAATACAATGCTTACACAGTGGGGCGGAGTATTCGGAGTTGATATGTCCGCAGAAGTTGGAGGAACAAGCGGACTTGCAATGATCGCAAGTATTAAGACATTGGATATGGGTATGATCGGAGCTTTAGCAGTATCTGGAATTGTTATTTATTTACATAACCGTTTCTTTGATACAGAACTTCCAGAATGGCTTGGATCTTTCACAGGATCAACGTTCGTATTTATGATTGGATTTTTTGTAATGATTCCAGTTGCAGTTATTGCATGTTTCTGCTGGCCAAAAGTTCAGTTAGGAATTACAGCATTCCAGGGATTTGTAAAGAGTGCAGGAGCGGTCGGAATCTTCGTATTTAACTTCCTTGAAAGAGCACTGATTCCATTTGGTTTACATCACTTATTATACTCACCATTTTATTATGATAATGTTGTTGTACCGGGCGGATTATATGCTTACTGGGCAAAACTGTTACCAAAGATTGCAGCATCAACAGCATCTTTAAAATCTTTCTGTCCAGAAGCAGGATTTACAGCAAGTGGATTTGCAAAAATGTTCGGATGTCTTGGTGCAGCATTAGCATTCTACAGTACAGCAAAACCAGAAAAGAAGAAAAAAGTATTTGCTTTATTATTACCAATTACACTGACAGCAATTGTTTGTGGTGTTACAGAGCCAATTGAATTTACATTCTTATTCGTAGCACCAGGATTATTTGTAGTTCATGCATTACTTGCAGCAGCACTTGCAACAACAATGTGGCTTGCCGGAATCGTTGGTATCAATTCAGGTGGATTGATCGAGATCGCATCACTGAACTTGATCCCATTAATGAGAAACCACTGGCAGCAGTATTTATTAGAATTGGTTATTGGTCTGATTTTTACAGCTATCTGGTTTGTAGTATTCAGATTCCTGATCTTAAAATTTGATTTCAAAACACCAGGACGTGAAGATGAAGCAGAGATCGAATTTGGATCAAAAGAAAAATTCAGAAACAAACAGGCAGAAAAAGGCGGAAAAGCAGGAGATCCTAAGCTTGAGTTATGCGAACTGATCCTTGAAGGACTCGGAGGAAAAGACAATATCGTTGATGTAACAAACTGTGCAACCAGATTACGTGTCAACGTAAAAGATGAAACATTATGTAAAGACGATCCTTATTTCAAAGCAATCGGAACACATGGATGTTCTATCAATGGAAAAGCATACCAGGTTATCGTTGGATTAAAAGTTCCTAGTATCAGAGAAGTATTTGAAACATTATTATAATCAATAGTATAAATTCGGAGGAAAGAAGAAATGGCAAAGAAAAAATATTCAATCACAGTCGCAGGTGGTGGAAGTACATTTACACCAGGTATCGTATTGATGCTTCTAGATCATATGGATAGATTCCCAATTCGTTCCATCAAGTTTTATGATAACGATGCAGAGAGACAGGAAACAGTTGCAAAAGCATGTGAGATCTATTTAAAAGAAAATGCACCAGAAGTAGCATTTGATTATACAACAGACCCAGAAACAGCGTTCACAGACATCGACTTCGTATTAGCACATATCCGTGTAGGAAAATACGCAATGCGTGAAAAAGACGAGAAGATCCCTCTAAAATACGGAGTACTCGGACAGGAAACATGTGGACCAGGAGGAATTGCTTACGGAATGCGTTCCATCGGTGGAGTTATTGAAATCCTTGACTACATGGAAAAATATTCACCAGATGCATGGATGTTAAACTACTCAAACCCAGCAGCGATTGTAGCAGAAGCAACAAGAAGATTAAGACCGGATTCTAAGATCTTAAATATCTGCGATATGCCAATCGACTTAATGGAAAAAATGGCAAACATGGTGGGATTAAAATCCAGAAAAGAAATGCAGTACGGATACTATGGATTAAACCACTTTGGATGGTGGAATAAGATCTATGATTCTGAAGGAAATGACTTAATGCCACAGATCAAAGAACATATGGCAGCAAACGGATATGCAGATGCATTATCAGATTCCAACCAGCATGTAGATGAAAGCTGGGTACACACATTCCAGAAAGCAAGAGATGTATATGCAGTAGATCCAGAAACCATTCCAAATACATACTTAAAATACTATCTGTTCCCAGATTATGTTGTAGAAACATCGAATCCAGAATATACCAGAGCGAACGAAGTTATGGACGGAAGAGAAAAATTCGTCTTTGGAGAATGCCGAAAGATCATCGAAAGTGGAACAGCGGTAGGAAGTGCATTTGAGCCAGATGCACATGCAACTTATATCGTAGATCTTGCATGCGCCATTGCAGAAAATACACAGGAAAGATTCCTGTTAATTGTACCAAATGAGGGAGCGGTAGAAAACTTTGATCGCACAGCCATGGTAGAAATTCCATGTATCGTAGGAAGCAATGGATATGAAAAGATTTGTCAGGGAGCAATCCCACAGTTCCAGAAAGGATTGATGGAACAGCAGGTAAGTGTAGAAAAACTGACAGTCGAAGCATGGATCGAAGGAAGCTATCAGAAGTTATGGCAGGCACTGACATTATCAAAGACAGTACCAAGTGCAAAAGTAGCAAAACAGATCTTAGATGATTTAATTGAAGCAAACAAGGATTTCTGGCCGGAATTAAAATAAGAAAATTTCCCGTCAATGTGCATGAGAAGAAAGGTGGATAACATGTTATTTTTTAAGAAGAAAAAGAAAGATAGTGCAGTTGAAATAAAGGCGTTTTTTGAAGGAAATGCGCTTCCTCTAGAAAAAGTGAATGACCCTATGTTTTCTGATAAAGTTATGGGAGATGGCGTAGCAATTGATCCAGTAAATGGAAATTTATACGCTCCTGTAGATGGAAAAGTTGCTTCTATATTTGATACAAAACATGCAATTGGTTTTGTATTGGACAATGGAGCGGAGCTTCTGATGCACATTGGAATGGATACCGTTGAATTAAACGGTGAAGGATTTGATCTTGATATTTCCGTAGGGGATGAAGTTCATGCAGGAGAATTGATGGGAACGATTGATCTTGATTTTGTAAAATCGCAGGGAAAAGAGATCGTGACACCAATTGTTTTAACTGCAATGGATGAATATAAGATCGAATTTGTAAAAACAGAAGGACCTGTAAATGTTGGAGACGTTTTATTTAAAATTTGTAAATAAAAAAGTGGAATCTAAAAAAGAGGGGAACTTTGCGAAAGCAAGGTTCCCTATTTGTGGTGAAAGGAAAAAAGAAAAATGATAAAAAGATACTGGATGGCATTTATCGGAGTTATATTGATAGGACTTAGCGTAGCAGTGTTAAACTTGTCTGGATTTGGAGTGGATCCATTTAGTTGTATGAATATGTCAGTGAGCGCACATCTTCCGGTTTCTTATGGTATATGGCAGATTTTTGTAAATGCAGCGATTCTCATAGGGCTTTTCTTACATGTGTTAAAAGAAAAAAAGAAAATAGAAGCAGTGTTTGGATTTGGAACATTATGGAATATGACAGGGTGTGGTCTGCTGGTAGATTTTTTTACGAGTAGATACCATATGTTTTTTGAAAATCCACATGGAATCGTATTGCGTATCGTATTTCTTATTATAGCCATTCTAGGTATTTGTCTTGGATGTTCTATTTATATGACACCAGATCTTGGGAGTGCTCCATATGATGCTTTAGGGGTACAGATTCATGAAAAGAGTAAGATTCCGTTTAGAGTATGCAGGATTACAACAGACATCGTCTGTGTTGTAACAGCCTTAATATTTGGAGGAAATGTAGGAATTGGTACTTTGATTACAGCAGTTGGCACCGGCCCACTTGTACAGTTTTTTAATGAGCATGTATCAAAACCATGGCTATATCATAGGAAATTTAAAAAAATGTTTTCCTTCTGTAGATGAAAAATATTTTCTCTTTGAAAAAGTAAAAAACCTCAGTAGTTGCAGCCTACTGGAGGTTTTTCTTTTTGTGTCAACTTGATACGAACAAAGTTTTAATTATTGGCATTATGTGATATGTTTTTTAGACAGTATTTTTAGAGAAATATATCATATTTAAATTAAAATCTGTAGGAGTACAATTAATCTATGTTATAATAGCTTTAATATTTAGAGGAAATTAAAAAACAGGAACCTTAATCATAGCAGTTAGTACCGGTTTACTTGGCATTTTTTTAATAAGCATGTGTCGGAACTATAACTGTATCATAAGAGAGAAGGAAAATATGAGGCTAGAAGAATTAATGAATCAATACAGTGACCGGCTTAGTGAAAACGATCTGTATATATGGAACTACGTGGAAAATCATAAGAAACAATGTGAAAATATGACAATCGAGCAGCTGGCAGGGAAATGTAATGTATCTAGGACAACGATTTTACGGTTTACAAAGAAGTTATCTTTAAAAGGATTCGGAGAATTTAAAGTTCATCTAAAGATGGAGAATGATGATAATAAAAAAGAAACAAGCAAAGCAGTTAAAGTTTGTCTTGCCTATGAGGAAATGATGCAGGACATTGTACAACAGGATTTTCATGAAATCATAAAACTAATTTATCAGGCAAGACGAATTTTTGTTTTTGGAACTGGAATGGTACAGAGAACCGTTGCAAAAGAATTTAAACGCTTGTTTTACTTTGTAAATAAGAATTTCTATGATTTTGATGGAATTACAGAGTATGAAACAGTTTTGAGCTATATGAATAATGAGGATCTGCTATTGATTATTTCTGTTTCAGGTGAAGGAGTGCATACGATTGATTTTGCAAAGCGGGCAAAAATTAAAGGTGTTCCAATTATCTCGATCACAAAACAGAAAAAAAATTCGTTGGCGGAGCTCAGTAGTTATAATCTTTATATTTCGACAACAACGGTAGAACAAAACATATACAAAGGGCGTTATGAATCCATGACTTCCTATTTTATTTTGTCAGAAATGCTGTTTTTACGTTACCTTGAGTATGTAGAAGAAAAGAGTGGGGAGGAAGTCTGATGAGAGCTAGAAGTATGGAGGAATTAATCCAGAAAAAATTTGATAGTTTAAATGAAAGTGATATGCAAATCTGGGCATATATTGTTTCTCATAAAGATATATGTAAGAAAATTTCTATTCAGCAGCTGGCAGTTTTTTGTCATGTATCTCATACAACGATTTTACGGTTTGCTAAAAAACTTGGTTTTTCTGGTTATAGTGAAATGAGGTCTTTTCTAAAATGGGAAGATAAGGCGGAAATTTTGTATGAAGAAAAAGATATGGATCGCAATGCGAATAGCTTTGTTTCATCGATTCGTCGGTTGGAAGATAAGAATATGGATTCGGTTTGCCAAATGATTGAAGATGCGGAACGAATTTATACACAGGGTTCTGGATCAATTCAGAAAATAGCTGCAAAGGAATTAAAAGAAAAATTTTTGTATCAAGGAGTTTTTATTAATACAGTAGAAGGTGGTGTTGAATTTGAATTGATTCAGGAAAATTTGACATCAAAAGATCTTGTGATTTTTATCAGTCTGTCAGGGAAGAATGAAAAACAGATAAAAAAAGCAAAAGAGGTAAAAGAAAAAGGGGCAAAAATTTTATTGATTGCCATGGAAGGAAAAGGAGAACTTTATGATTTGGCAGATGAGACTTTGACATTTCATGTAGAAGAAATCCGGACTGTTGGCTATGGATATGTTTATTATCCGACGCTTCATTTTCATATTGTCAATGAATTTTTGACATTAAAATATATGGAATATCAGACGAGAAAACAAGCATGATTTTTAGCAAAAATGTCTGTAAAGCACGAAAATACGTGGTTTGTGAAAAATCACACCTTTTGTGAAATACTACAACATGAATGAGAAGTTCCTGAATGGTTTCAAACTATTGTATAAAAATCCATACGATAGTATGATGAGTTCAACAAAGAAAAATAAGCATTCAGGAGGAATGAAAAATGGCGAAGAAAAAATATTCAATTACAGTAGCAGGTGGTGGGAGTACATTTACACCAGGTATCGTATTAATGCTTTTAGATCACATGGACAGATTCCCAATTCGTTCCATCAAGTTTTATGACAATGATGCCGAAAGACAGGAAACAGTAGCAAAAGCATGTGAAATTTATTTAAAAGAAAATGCACCAGACGTAGCATTTGATTATACAACAGATCCAGAAACAGCGTTCACAGATATTGATTTTGTGTTAGCACATATCCGTGTAGGAAAATATGCAATGCGTGAAAAAGATGAAAAGATTCCTTTGAAATATGGAGTTGTCGGACAGGAAACTTGCGGACCAGGAGGAATTGCTTACGGAATGCGTTCCATCGGTGGAGTTATTGAAATCCTTGACTACATGGAAAAATATTCACCAGATGCATGGATGTTAAACTACTCAAACCCAGCAGCGATTGTAGCAGAAGCAACAAGAAGATTAAGACCGGATTCTAAGATCTTAAATATCTGCGATATGCCAATCGACTTAATGGAAAAAATGGCAAACATGGTGGGATTAAAATCCAGAAAAGAAATGCAGTACGGATACTATGGATTAAACCACTTTGGATGGTGGAATAAGATCTATGATTCTGAAGGAAATGACTTAATGCCACAGATCAAAGAACATATGGCAGCAAACGGATATGCAGATGCATTATCAGATTCCAACCAGCATGTAGATGAAAGCTGGGTACACACATTCCAGAAAGCAAGAGATGTATATGCAGTAGATCCAGAAACCATTCCAAATACATACTTAAAATACTATCTGTTCCCAGATTATGTTGTAGAAACATCGAATCCAGAATATACCAGAGCGAACGAAGTTATGGACGGAAGAGAAAAATTCGTCTTTGGAGAATGCCGAAAGATCATCGAAAGTGGAACAGCGGTAGGAAGTGCATTTGAGCCAGATGCACATGCAACTTATATCGTAGATCTTGCATGCGCCATTGCAGAAAATACACAGGAAAGATTCCTGTTAATTGTACCAAATGAGGGAGCGGTAGAAAACTTTGATCGCACAGCCATGGTAGAAATTCCATGTATCGTAGGAAGCAATGGATATGAAAAGATTTGTCAGGGAGCAATCCCACAGTTCCAGAAAGGATTGATGGAACAGCAGGTAAGCGTAGAAAAACTGACAGTCGAAGCATGGATCGAAGGAAGCTATCAGAAGTTATGGCAGGCACTGACATTATCAAAGACAGTACCAAGTGCAAAAGTAGCAAAACAGATCTTAGATGATTTAATTGAAGCAAACAAGGATTTCTGGCCAGAATTGAAATAAGGAAAAAACCAAAGAAAAGGAAGGAGAGCAAGACATGAAACTGATGACAAACAAAGTTCAGACAAATACTGTAGATCGTATCTTTACGATTATCCGTATATTGCTCGCACTCAGCCCATTTATGGCATTGACATATTTATCTGTGGATACTGCAAAATATGGAGGATCTCTTCAGAGCATCCTCCAGTCCAACCCTAAGTTTACGGTCATGTTTCTTGTTGCCATGATCAATCCGTTTATTGCTTATCTACTTGGTTATCTAAAAGAGCATTTAGATGATGGTGATTATGGATATGCGATGATAAATCTTGGGCTGATGATAATAGCTGAATTAATGCTCCAAAACCTTATCTATGTATTAGTTCTTGCTTTCCTTACCTATCAGTGTATTAAAACATACAAGATATCAGTGAAAGATTCGGTTCAGAAAACTTTTAAAAATCATTTTCTCCGTGATATTTCAGGAAGTATTGTTGTTTTAATCTTTGCAGCTATTTGTTTGTTTGCAATGATTCAAATTGGACAAGTTGGAATTTAAAGGAGGAAAAAGTTTTGACAGGAAGAGAAATCAAAAAAGATATAAAATTGATTGCGCTTGACCTGGATGGAACAACATTTAATAGTCAAAAAGAAATAACCTCACATACGTGTGAGGTTATTTCTAATATTATAGAAAAAGGTGTTGTTGTTGTTCCAGCGACAGGAAGGCCAAAAGCATTAATCCCAGAGCAACTGTTTAATATAGAAGGGATTCGTTATATTTTGACCTCAAATGGGGCATCCATTACGGACTTGAAAACGGAGAAACCAGTCTATGAAGCATTAATGGAAATAGAGCATCTTTCAGAAACAGTAGATATTCTAAAAACAAAGAATCTTCATTTAGAGTTTTTCTATGATGGAAATGTTTATTGTGATGAATCTGCAAAGGCAAGTTCAAAAAGAATATTGGAGAAATATCCGAATCTTAAAATGATGATGGGCAGGACGATTTTTTTGAAAGATTTATATCAACGTTTTCATAAGGATCCTTTTCCAATTGAAAAACTTAATTTATTTTTTGAAGATCCTGAAGTAAAGAAGCAGGTGATTGAAGAATTTCGTTGGAAAGACTGGTGGGATATTACAAGTGCGGTGCCGGAAAATTTGGAAATTGTTTCAAAAGAAGCTCAAAAAGGAAAAACATTGTTGAAACTGGCAGATCTTCTTGGAATCAAGCAGGAAGAGACCATGGCAATTGGAGATAGCGGCAATGATCTGAATATGTTATCTGCAGTCGGAACAGCTGTTGCAATGGGAAATGCATTGCCGGAAGTGAAGGAAATTTCAGATTTTATAACAAAAAGCAACGATGAAGATGGTGTAGCATATGCAATACAGACGATGGTAAGCAGAGATTAAGAGAAGAAAAGCAATCCATCAATATTGAAGGCCTGTGGTTTGACTATAGGCTTTCAGTTTTTTTTAAATATGGTAAAATAAAAAGAAGTAAAGGAGGCTTCTTTTTTTATGGAGTATTTTGGAACATTGGGTCCTGCATGTGCGCATGTGGAGACCTTAAAACAAATGATAAAAGCAGGAATGACAGGCGTTCGTTTAAATTTATCACATCGTTCTTTAAGAGAAAGTGAAAGTTTGATTAAGACTTATTTTAAGGCAGCAAAAGAATGCGAAATATATCCTGATTTTATGATTGATTTAATGGGACCGGAGATTCGCGTTGGAGCTATGTCTGGGATGATGGTATTAAAGAAGGGACAAGAAGTTACCGTTGGAGACGGGCAGATTCCGGTGCAGAAAGAAATTTTGCCATATTTCAAAAAAGGACAGGAAATTCTCATTGATGATGGAAAATTGGAATTGGAAGTTACAGAAGAGCAAAAAGATGGAAAATGCCGCTGTAGGGTTTTGTGTGGTGGTCCTTTGTCATCCAGAAAGGGAATTACGCTGCCGGGGTGTCAAGTAGAACGTCCAACATTGACACAAAAGGATCTTGAGAATTTGAATTTTGCAGAAGAATATGGAGTAACAGATGTAATGCTTCCGTTTGTACGTGGAAAGGAGGATCTCTTAGATCTTCGAACGGCATTGGATCAAAATGGTTATAAAAATATTCGGATTTTTGCTAAGATCGAAAATATGCAAGGGGTGGAACATTTGCAGGAAATTCTTCCATTTTGTGATTATATCGTTATTGCAAGGGGAGATCTTGGAAATGCAGTTCCTTATCATAAACTTCCACGGCTTCAGGCTGAAATTGCAAGAAGGTGTCAGAAATATGGAAGAAAATTTATGGTGGTTACACAAATGCTTCATTCTATGATAGAGCATCCATATCCAACAAGAGCAGAGGTAAATGATATCTTTCATGCAATTGAGCAGGGAGCAGATGCTGTAATGTTGACAGGGGAGACAGCTGCTGGAAAATATCCGGCAGAAGCGATAAAGATGCTTGTTGACACAGGAAAAGAGGCGGAAGATTATTTAAAAGAGCTGGAAAGTTAAAAATACGAAATAAAAAACAACCATGGAAGTACATATTACACAATGTGCTGCCCAATGGTTGTTTTTTAGATTTTATTTAACGCAATTCAAAATTATTTCGGTCTGTAAGAATGCATTTAATAATATAGGCGATACCATCATTTTTATTATCTCTCGTTCGATAGACACAAATATTTTGAATTTCTTCTGTTGCATTTGCCATTGCAACGGAGTGAATGCCAGGAAGGGAAAGCATAGAATAATCATTTCCACTGTCCCCAATGGCTACGATCTCGTCTGCAGTATATCCGCGCCGTTTTGCATAGTCCATTAGTCCCAGCCCTTTTTGTGCTTCACTGGAAGTAATTTCAATGTCCGTTGTTGATGTATTAGCAATCGAGAGACCAGGAATTTTCTTTAGGGCATTTGCGAGAACTGGAAGTTTCTCTGGATCTGGATTTTGGGAAATGATTTTCAAAATTTGATGTTCTCCATTATAAAGGGATTCTTCTCCATCAATAAAAATTACATTTTTTAGTAACTGTTGAAAATCTTTTTCTGAGTAGTTAAAGTCAGGGTGGCTAACTTGCATTGATGGAATCATAACCTCTTTTGTATATACTTTTAATTCTTCTGGAGACAAAAGGGAAAGACGTCCTTTGTTGGTGAAGATATTGGGTGTAAATCCCATTTCATGGAAAACGGAAAGGATTTTTTTTACATTTTCTGGTGGAATAAAATGCTCAAATAAAAGATTCCCTTTTTCATCATATCCACTGGCACCATTGCTGCATATAAAGCCACAGGTCAGATTGGCTTCTTTCGCGATTTCAATAGCATTTTGGTACTCACGTCCGGTATTGATAATAAATTCAATGCCATTTTCCTGAAGCTTTCGGATAGCTTCTCTGTTTGTTTCCGTAATCCTGCGGTAACTGTCAAGCAAAGTTCCGTCAAGATCGGATGCGACTAAGCGTATCATGTTATTTTTCCTCCTTAAAATCCGATAAATTGGTTGAAGCTTATGTACTTTTACCTAATCATCATGTTATCACAAAGAGGAAAAAATAGAAACTATATTCCAAATGCGTAATGACGGTCCATTTCATAGAAATATCGTTCCATGATGAGACCTTCCATTAAGACAGCAACACCGTCTTCTGCATTGGATAAAGTCTGAGCAGAACACATTTTGATAATCTTTGGATCTGCATTTGCCATAGCAACGGTTTTTCCAAGATTTAGGGAAAGCATGGAAGCATCGTTTTCGCTGTCCCCAATAGCGAGAATTTCGGAAGGATCGACGGATTTTTGATGGGCATAACGAAGTAAGGCATACCCTTTTTGTGCTTTTTCGTCGCTAATTTCGAGATCCGTGGAGGCTGTGGAAGCAATGTGAAGCCCTGGGATTTCTTCAATTTCAGAACGAAGAGCAGAAGTCTTTTTGGAATCAAAAAAAGTTGTGGAAATTTTATAGATTGGAACATCGCTTCTAAGAAGACTGTCTGCGTGTTCAAAGTAGTGAACACTATCTGTCATTTGTTTAAAATCTTGTTCATTCTTAAAATAAATCTTATTTTCAAGTTTTACTGCAGGAAAAACTTCGTTATAGTAATAAGACAACAAAGTCTGTGGATTTTCAATAGAACATTTTCCAAGTTCTGTGGATATATCGGCGAAGGCACCGTGTCTTTTAAAAATTGCAAGAATTTTCTTTACGGTACTTTTGGGAATAGAAAAGATATTATAAGGATTTCCAAATCGATCATAGGTGCAAGCACCGCTGCAGCAAATAAGATCACAGGAAATATTTGCTGCATCTAATTCTTTTTTTGCGCTGCGGTACTCGCGGCCGGTATTTACAATAAATTCAATTCCGCATTTTTGTAATTTACGAATTGTATCAGCTGTGTAGCGGGAAATATAGCCATTATTATTTAATAAAGTTCCATCCATATCAGATGCAAATAAACGAATCATATACTTTTTCTCCTTTTTTTAGTCTATTTTTATGCTAGCACCGGAATAAAAAGTTATGATGTTATGTGTGTTAAAATCATGAAAAATTAAGTATGCTGATGTAAAATATTTTCAAAAACAAGTGCAGCGCCGTTTTCATCATTGCTCTTTGTCTGATATTCGCAGATATTCTGGATTAATGGAGTAGCATTTTCCATCGCAACACTATAAATATAAGGAAGAGCCAGCATAGAGTAATCATTTTCGCCATCACCGATGACCAATGTATGCTTTAGAGAAAGATTGTGATCTTCCATGTATTCTTTCAGTGCAACACCTTTTAAAGCTTCGATTGCGGTAATTTCCAGACGATAGATGGAATCATCTGATACAACCAGCTGATGGACTTGTTCTTGAATTTCTCTTTTTAAGTTTTCAAGTTTCCATGTATCATTAGAGCTGGTTGTAATTTTTAAAATTTTTGGATTTTCTTTCAAAAGAGCATTGGCACTATCATAAAAAAGAGTTTCATTGATGCGCTGATCAAAAGCTTTTTGCGTTAGACTGAAATTTTTATCCTGTAAGAGAAGGGATGGGATTACTTCTGTTGTAAGATAAGTTTCATAGGCTTTTTTTGTACCAAGAATACAACGTCCTTTTGTGCTATAAATTTCATAAAAGGTTCGATGTTTTCCAAAAAGACGTAGCATTGGAGCAATTTGATCTTGCGGAATATAGGAGGCACGTTGATTTTGTCCTTTTTGATCAACGATACAGGCACCCCCGGAGCAGATCATATCACATTCAATACCGGCCTGTTTTATCAGATGCTTGGCATCAAAATATTCGCGTTCTGTATTTAAAAGAAAACGTACCCCTTTTTTTTGCAATTTTTGGATTGCTAGAGCTGTTCGTTTTGTTAGTTGTTGTCTGCTGTCCAGAAGTGTTCCATCCAGATCAGAAACGATAAATTTAATCATAATTCCCTCCTTTTATTTTGTATATTTATCGTAGCATAAATGTCAGTGAAAATATAGAAAAAGTTGCTTGAAAGAGAAGGATCATTTGTGTACAATGATAAGATAACTTAGTGGGAGATGAGTAGATGTCGAAAGTATCGAAAAGAATTACCAAAGAGCGTGTACAAAAGATTTGTGACATTTTGAATGAAACATACTCTACGGAATATAAATGTTATTTAAATTATGAGACACCATGGCAGCTTTTATTTGCAACCATGCTTAGTGCCCAGTGTACAGATGAGCGGGTCAATAAAGTAACAGCGAATCTGTTCGTAAAATATCCAACACTGGAAGCATTTGCAAATGCAGATAGAAAAGAAATGGAACAGGATATTTATTCAACGGGCTTTTATAAAAATAAGGCAAAAAATATCATTTTATGCGCAAATCAGTTGCTGGAGAGACATCAGGGGATTGTACCGGAAAAAATAGAAGATCTTGTCGCTTTAGCCGGAGTTGGAAGAAAAACAGCCAATGTGATTCGTGGAAATATTTATCATGAGCCAAGCATTGTTGTGGATACTCATGTGAAGAGAATTTCAAAACTTTTGTATCTTACAAAAAATGATGACCCGGTAAAAATTGAGCAAGACCTTATGAAAATTCTTCCGAAAGAACAATGGATCCTTTATAATATACAGATCATTACCCATGGACGTAAGATTTGTATTGCCAGGAGACCAAAATGTTTAGAATGTACACTGCAATCTGTATGTCCATCCTGTGAGGTAGATCAATGAAAGAATATGTAGCATTTGACCTTGAAACAACCGGACTTTCACCAGAAAATGATCAGATGATTGAAATTGGTGCTGTAAAGATTCGGAATGAAAAAATTATTGGAAAGTATAATTGTATTATCTATCCGGAGGTTCCTGTGAGCAATTTCGTTGTAGAGCTAACAGGAATTTCAAGAGAGATGCTTTCAAAAGGAATCCCATTAAAAGATGGAGTAGAAGGATTCCTTGATTTTAGTGAAGGGTTTCCAGTTCTTGGACACAATATTATGTTTGATTATAGTTTTATGAAAATTGCAGCAAAATCAGTTTCCAGATCGTTTGAAAAAAAAGGAGTAGATACGCTTGTACTTGCGAGAAAACTCTTAAAGGGACTGGAAAATAAGAAGCTAGGAACTCTTTGTTCTTATTATCATTATGTTAATGAAGCAGCGCATCGAGCTTATGATGATGCATTGGCGACTGCTGTTGTATTTGAGCAGATGAAGAAGGAATTTCCGCAGGAAAAAGAACTCTTTGAACCAAAGCAGCTTCAGTATCGCGTAAAAAAGCAACGCCCGGCAACGCAAAAGCAGATACGCTACTTGAAGGAACTAGTAAAATATCATAAAATAAAAGATAGCGCAAAGGTTGATGGGATGACGCAAAGAGAAGCGTCGAAAGAAATTGACCGCATTATTTTAAATTATGGGGTGATGAAGAAATGAACAAACAAAGAATTTTTGTAACAATTGTAGCCATTGTGCTGGTTATTGTCATGGTAGGTACGATGGTAGCCGGTTATCTAATGATGTAACAAAAAGGAAATGAAGGGTAAAAGATATGAAAAAGACTTTAGGAATTGGAGCAGGTGTTATTATCATTGCAGTTCTTGCGGTAATCTTGCATCTGAATATGACCGTTAGTGGTGCAGTGAAAAGTGATCGTATTCTTGATGGGGTAACATGTAGTGGAATTCATCTTGGAGGAATGACAAAAGAGGAAGCTGAAAAAGCAATTCAGGCTCGTGTTGCAGATCTTCATAAAGGAAAGATTACAATAACTACAGATGATGAAAAAATTAAGACATCTATTGAGTCTCTCGGAGCAGCGCCAAATGCTCAAAAGACAGCACAGGAAGCTTATGATGTCGGAAGAACTGGTGGTATTTTTAAGAAATATGCAGCAGTAAAAAATAAAAATGTAAAAGTAGCAGTTTACTGTAAATATGATAAAAAGAAATTCGAAAAGCAGATTCGAAAATCAGCAGAAAAATTAGTAGCAGAGCCTCAAAATGCAACAGTAAAAAGAAAAAATGGAAAATTTATTGTGGTAAAAGAAAGAGCCGGCTATGATCTAAAGATTGATGAGACATTTGACAATTTTAAAAAGGCAGTTGATGATGGTAAAAATGAATGTAAAATTGATGCCATTCGTGAAAAAGCTAAGTATACAACAAAAGATGTAGAAAAGATTAAAGATGTTATGGGTAAATTTTCAACAGACTATAGTTCTTCTCCATATGGAAGAAAAGCCAATGTAGCCAATGGTGCTAAGAAGATTAATGGGACTGTTGTTTATCCAGGAGAAACATTCTCTGTTTATAAAGCAGTTTCTCCATTTACAAAGAAAAACGGATATGAGCTGGCTGGGTCTTATGAAAATGGACAAACGGTTCAGACTTATGGAGGAGGAATCTGTCAGGTATCCACAACGCTTTATAATGCAGTGATTCGTGCTGAACTTGAGATTAAGGAAAGACATCCACATTCTATGACGGTACATTATGTTCCACGTTCTGCCGATGCAGCTATTGCTGGAACATCGAAGGATATGAAATTTAAAAATAATAATGATTTCCCAATTTATATTGAAGGAAAGGCAGATGGGGCGTCTATCACATTTACTGTTTATGGAGTTAAAAAAGATCCGAATCGAACCGTAGAATTTGTTTCGGAGACAACTTCGACGAAACAAAGTACTGGTGAAAAGCAAATCAGTGATCCAACATTGCCAGTTGGGACAAAGATTTTGGAACGTGGAGGACAAACAGGTTATACTGCACGTCTGTGGAAAATTGTAAAAATTAATGGAAAACAAAAATCAAAGAAAGTGTTTAATGAATCTACGTATATGGCAATTGCACCAACGTATCGTGTAGGTACAAAAGAAGCTGCTACAGAATCAACACAGTCTTCAGAAAGTACAATGAGTACTTCGGAAAGCAGTGCCACAACTGCAAGATCCACATATGCAACAAGTTCGACAAGATCAACGACAGCAAGATCGACAACTGCAAGAAGTACACAAAGAGCCACAACCGCAAGATCTACGCAGAGAACAACTGCAGCTCAAACAAATGAATAATTAGGGAAAACAGGTGAATAAATGAAAACAGAACAGTTATCAAGAGTTTCCCTCCAAAAAATGATAGCCACACAGTGGAAGGTGGAGAATCCTGTATGGCAGGAGTTATTTGCAAAGCCGGACCAGGACCTTGTCCTGGTTGGTTTTCCAGGACTTGCAGGGACAGGAATTCTTGCACAGGTAAAGGAAGACGAGCTTAAACAGTGGTTTTCAAAACCTTTTCTGGAAGAAGCGTATCAGTGTTTGGAAATGTCACGTTTTATACCAGAAGATATTACTGCAGGATGTGATGTTTCTGCGGTACAGATTGTTCTAGAAGGTGGAATTTATAGAGCTTTGTGGGAACTCGCAAAAAAAGCAGGTATTGGACTGGAAATTTCAATCGAAGATATTGTTATAAAACAACCAACAATTGAATTATGCGAAAAATATGATCTGAATCCATACCAACTTTTATCAGGAGGATGCATTTTAATTGCAACAAATCAGGGAAGAAAGCTGGCAGATACTTTACAAAGAAGAGAGATTCAGGCAAGAATTATCGGTCATACAACGGCATCCAGAGAAAAACTGATCTATCGCCAGGGAAAAGTAGGAAATCTGGAAGCTTCAAGATATGATGAGCTATATAAGATTTGTTAGTTATATGGAAATGGAGGATGTTATGAACACAGAACTTAGGGAATTGATTTTAAAGCTGATTGAAAAGAACAGTCGTCTGGAACTTCATGATCTCGCAGTAATGCTGGATGTGTCAGAAGAAGAGGTCGCCAATGAGATCGCAGATATGGAGAAGGAACATATTATCTGTGGTTATCACACGTTGATTAACTGGGATAATACAAGTAAAGATCAGCTGACGGCGATGATTGAGGTAAAAGTAACACCTCAGAGAGGACAGGGATTCGACAGAATTGCAGAACGTATTTATAATTTCCCTGAAGTAAAGGCAGTATATCTAATGTCTGGAGGATATGATTTCATGGTTATGCTGGAAGGTAAGACGATGAAAGAAATTTCTCTATTTACATCATCAAAACTTGCGCCGCTTGAATCTGTTGTCAGTACAGTGACTCATTTTGTATTGAAAAAATATAAAGATCATGGAACTGTGCTGGAAGCAAAAAAGGTAGATGAAAGACAGGCGGTGACTCCATAATGAGAAATTTTTTATCAGAAAGAGTTGTGGGATTAGAGCCATCTGGGATTCGAAAGTTTTTTGATATTGTTAGTGAGATGCCAGATGCCATTTCTCTTGGTGTTGGGGAACCAGATTTTGATACCCCATGGAGAATTCGCGAAGAAGGAATTTATTCTCTGGAAAGAGGAAAGACTTTTTATACATCAAATGCAGGATTAAAAGAACTCAGATATGAGATCAGTGAATACTTAGAAAGAAAATATCAGCTTGTTTATCATCCATGCCATGAGATTCTTGTAACTGTTGGTGGAAGTGAAGGAATTGATGTTGCCATGCGTACGATATTAAATCCAGGAGACGAAGTAATTATCGTGCAGCCTTGTTTTGTTTCTTATGTTGCTTGCGTCATTATGGCGGGAGGAGTTCCAGTTACCGTAAGTCTTAAGGAAGAAGACAAGTTTAAATTAAAAAAGGAACAGCTAGAAGCGGCTGTCACAGATAAAACAAAGGCAATTATCATCTCTTTCCCGAACAATCCAACGGGTGCGGTTATGACAAAAGAAGAGTTGGAGCCGATTGCAGATTTTGCACATGAACATGATTTGATGGTTATTTCAGATGAAATTTATTCGGAACTTACTTATGGGCATGAACATTTTAGTATTGCAGCTTTGCCAGAAATGAAAGATCGTTCGATTGTGATTAATGGATTTTCTAAGGCGTTTGCTATGACGGGATGGAGACTTGGTTATGTTGCAGCTCCAAGAGAGATTATGAAGCAGATGATCAAAGTACATCAATTTTGTATTATGGCTGCACCAACGACTAGTCAGTATGCGGCAATTGAGGCAATGCGTTCATGTGATGATGAAGTAGCAGAAATGCGTACAGCATATAACCAAAGAAGAAGATTCCTAATTCACGAATTTAAGAGAATGGGATTGGATTGCTTTGAACCAGAAGGCGCCTTTTATATTTTCCCATCGATTAAAAAGTTTGGTATGACATCAGAACAGTTTGCAACACAACTTTTAAAGGAAGAAAAAGTAGCGATCGTTCCAGGATCTGCATTTGGAAAATGTGGAGAAGGTTACCTGAGAGTTTCTTATGCTTATTCCATTGAAGAATTAAAAGAGGCACTTGGAAGACTGGAAAGATTTATCAAAAGATTGGAGAAATAGATGCTTCACATAGTATTACATGAGCCGGAAATGCCGGCTAATACAGGAAATATTGGAAGAACATGCGTAGCCTGCGGAGCAGTGCTGCATTTGATTGAACCACTTGGTTTTCGTTTAAATGAAAGAATGATTAAACGTGCCGGGCTTGATTATTGGGATAAGCTTGATGTACGTACTTATATTAATTTTGAAGATTTTCTGGAAAAAAATAATCATCCAAAAATCTATATGGCAACAACAAAAGCAAAACATGTTTATTCAGATCCAACCTATGAGAATGATGAAGATGTTTATGTTATGTTTGGAAAGGAAAGTGCTGGAATTCCAGAAGAAATTCTTCTTGATTATGAAGAAACGGCTATTCGAATTCCGATGTTGCCACATATTCGATCTCTGAATTTATCAAATTCTGTAGCCATTGTAGCATATGAAGTATTAAGACATCAGGGATTTCAGGCGTTTCAAATGGAAGGACAGCTACATCATTACAAGTGGTGATGTTTCACCGTATAAAAATAAGCAAAAGCCTCAGTAGTTAGCATCTGCTGGGGCTTTTTGTGCGCTTATGTTATTGAGTGTAGGGATTGACAACATCCTTATTTTAAACATTTGATATATTGTTGAATGGCTTTTGATGCAATGTTCTGGGTTTCTTTTTTGAATTTTTTATCCTTCCCAGTATAAATTGTTTTGAAACTAACCATAGTGTGACGGTATGTCATAAAATCTTCGGTAAAGTATGGGATGTTTTCTCCAGAACATTCTTGTGCTGGAACATCATAGGTTAGCCATTGTTTTTTCATGGCAGTCTTTACATACATATGGGTAATATATAATACAACATGATTCTTTTTATTAATATAATATAAATTTCGTTTGCATGGTTTGAATGCATCATCATTTACCATATCATTTTTTTCATTGAAATAATCATTTTCAGGAAAAGACGTAGATGAATAGGAATGCTCCCCGTCTTTGATAGATGTAAATCCATCAGGTTTATAATTTTTCACAATATTTTTGTAGTCTTGTTGAAAGATCTGATAAGCATTTGTTTTCTTTGATTTACTTTCAGAAGAAGTCTTTTTACAGGCAAACAATGTTATTGTGCTCAGAACAAAAATAATGGAGATAAGAATCTTTTTTTTCATGTAAACCTCCTTAGACTAATAATTATTATATAGATTTTTCACTAGTATAAGTATGTATATCTAAAATTTTTGATTGATAAAGAGTTACATTTACGTCGGTTGTTTTATATACTCGTTTATTAGGAATGGCAGTATATGTTGTGTATGTTTTTAGTTTTCCAGAGGATTTGTAACCGCCGTAATAAATATTTGTAGTGCTTACAGTCTTTGGTGAAACATTGGCAACGGCTTGATAGCCTTTTGCTTCCTTTTCTTTTAAAATATAAGACTGTCATTAACCTGAATTATTCATGAGCAACTAAAGTTGCTCATGGTCTATCATTGCTTTTGTATCTATTTCAAATACGTTCTGTTTTACCCCAATACAGTCTAAAAAAAGGCAGACTTATCCTATCAATTTATAAAGAACATTTTGAAACTGTCAAGGTACAAAGATTTTGTTATTCCAGTTGCTTTAATCCACAAATGTGTTCTAAAATTTCATAGAATTCATTTTTATATGGACAATGACTGCACAGCTTAAATGTCAGATATCTTGCAGAACGAACAAGTTTTGCTGCTATTTTTAATCGTTTGAAACGAATTGTATCAACCTGTAGTTTTTGAATGCTTCTTGGAAGTACCAGTCGTCGAAACCAATTAAATAAGTTATATGCCAGCATACTGATCTGCAGTTTATTCGCATTGACCGTCATGCTGTGACTGCTCATGGCATCCATGTGAAATCCGTGTTTTGATTCGCGGATAAATGTTTCCATTAGGCCTCGTTTCCAGTAAAAACAGATCAGATCCTCTGGACGGCCATCCATGTTTGTCACGATAAAAGTATACAAAAAGTTCATCTGACCTTCTGGCTTTTCTATCTTGCAGACGATCCTTCTTGGATAAAGCCAGCTGTCGGCTTTATAGAAGAACTCGCCATAACTGACGGCATGATTGATCTGGTTATCTTTTGTTTTTGTAAACAGTTCATCTTCTATAAAAGATGCAGCACTATGTAACCGTCTGTTTTCTTTCATACGGATCGCATAGGATACCCCATTGGATTCCAGAGCTTCGTAGATCATAATGTCAGCGAACCCACTGTCACCTCGGAGGTACAGAGGAATATCCGGATAATATCTGTTAAATTCGTCCAAAAGAGGTTTCAGAAAATCAACTGTATTTTTCGAAGTATAACTGCTTCCCGGCCGAAGGCAGGCACTTAGCAGATCACCTGTCAGTCCATCATAGGCAACCAGAGGATGATATCCTTAATCTCTGTAATGTGAGTTAAAAGAGTTTCCTTCCTGTGTTCCAAAAGTTGTGAACAGGGTAGAATCGATATCGATCAAAAGATGATCCGGTCTTTTCCATGAATAGATCCGCTCTCTTAACTTCTGATGAATGAGCTCAAACTAATACCGGCAGATCTCATCACAGCGGTTGATAAAACGAGACATGGTCGGCTGTGATGCAAGAGAACTTTTATCAAGGATCGTTGTAAAGACTGGATCGGATGTCAGTTCATCTGCATCATCATCCTGAAAATATCCAGCGATCAGCTGGTAGATCTTCTGGATCGCATTTTTGCTGTCTGTATGTTTTCTGATCTTATCATC
>NZ_JAHLPY010000008.1 GCF_018918155.1 Anaerostipes sp. MSJ-23 | reverse complement strand
CTTGTGATGCAGTCTTGCCCTCATGCATGACCTCATATGAGATTTCTGTTCGTCAGACCAGAGATTTGCCCGTGAGTTAGTATGTTCCTCACATCCAGCTTCCTTCAGATTCCATCTCGAGATGACCACCCTTGCCTTCGGCTATATCCTTCCCACTACCGGGCGGATTCGGGACTTTAACCCTTTAGAAACGTGTGCCGCTAGGCGCACAACTAATAAAAGACAGAAGCTTTTTTAATGTTTCTGTCTTTTTTCATTTCTTTTTTACCGTTCTAATTTTAAAAATTGTAATAAAATTTCTGTTTTTAAGCGAGAAATAGAATCTTCCCAATGAATTTCAATTAGATCATTCACTTTTTCAATCCTTTTTCGTATTGTATTAATATGGACATACATTTTTTCTGCTGTAGTACTGTAGTTCATGTTATTTTCTAAATAAACTTTTAAAGTCTTAAAAAGTTCTATATTTTTTCCTCTTTCATAAGCTCTTTATACTGTATTAACAGATGTTCCAATTCATCTTCCGGTATCTCAATCCAAGTTAAAGGACCAAGCATTTCATAATCCCACATCGTCTTTTGTGGCAGAATAATCTTTCCCATTTTTAAAATTTTCCGACATTTCTCTACTTCATCTTTAATATCAAGTAATGTTTTTTCTTCCATAGAAATTCCAAATTTCAATATTACATTTTCAAATTTCTCATGAATATTCTTTTGAAATTCTTTCAATAATTCATAAATAGTTTCTTTTTTCCATTTCTTACCGTATTTTTTTTCAGTTTCCACTAAAATTAATCCATCATTTTCATCTAAAAATGCAAGTTTCCCATGTTTCCCAATTTGAGATTTCTGAAATATTTCAAAAAAAATCTTTCTTTCATTCCTTACATCGAAAAAAGGAGTACTTTGATGAATCATAATATAAATATAGGAAGTATTTATAGAAATCCCCTGAATATTTGCTTGATAAAACAACTTTTTCACATCTTTCTCGCTATAATTCAATGCAAAATGAATAAAGTTTTCAAATCCAATATTTCCCATATTTTCTGCAATCATAATTTGTTCATATACTCCAAGTAATGTTAGAAAGGCAATACGAATAGCAAATTCATCATAATAATCAATAAATTCTCTAGATTCCATTACTACAAAATATGCCTGAGTAATCCCATCCATTATAATGGGAATGGTAATCCAACTAACCCTAGGTCCTTCCATATTTCCAGGATTGATTAAACGAATTCTCGCCATATGAATATAATCACACAAAGTATGTTTTGTATAAGGTGTTGATGGATCCCAGTAATCTCTTTCCTTTAATCCAAAAAATTTTGTAATTCTTTGAAAATTTGGTGAACTATAATAACTCTTTTTTTCTGCAAGGTCATAAAGAAATGCCGGAAATTTCATTTCCACTTCTACTGCTTGTAAAATTTTTCTTATTTTTTGTACTTTATAAGATTGATCTGAAATCTGTATACTATGATTACTATGAATTCGAAATCTTCGAATGGTCCGATTCATCACTGCGGTATTAATCTGACTCATCAATTCCATCCATGGAACTGAAAAAGGCATACGAATTAATGGAATTTCATATTGATCAAATAATTGTATGATATTTTCTGGAATTTCGTCTAGGTAACGTCCACGTTTGATCATCATCGCTGATGTTCCTTGCATACTTCCATTTTGAAATGCATTCTCGATACACTGCGGTTCTTGGTGAATTACATAACCGGAAGAAAGAATTAATTCTTTTCCTTTTGCCCACCTAAGTGCATCTGGTGCCTCCAACAATGTTACTCCCTGTATTTCTTTTTGTAATCCTTTTCTCCCTGCAATTACTTCATATTCTTTAAAATATTCCAGCATCAACAATTCATGAACCGCAATTCCCATGATAAATTCCTCCATTATATAGAAATAAAGCATCCGGTTTCCTTTTACAGGAACCGAATGCCTCTTTGCATATCGATTATGATTCTTCATACATCGGACTATATGTCTCGTTGTTTCGTTCCTTAAATTCTTTCGTGATCTTCTCTAATAGCTGTGGTTTTGTAAATAAATCATAGGCAATTCCTGCTGCAACCTTTGATGCATAAAATGCTCCTTTTTCCCCAATCGTTGTCCCTGCACTAGAAGCCGCCTGCCATGTATGAGGAGAACATCCTATTGGCCAACATGCCGTTGTAAACAAACAAGCCGGCATGATTCTGCTAACATCACCCGTATCTGATGATGCTGTCAACTCACATTCTTTCCACTGATCTCTTGGAGAAACTCCAAAAATCATAGCTTCATTATATACTTGATGAAGATTTTTTTCTTTTTCTATAATACCTTTTTCTACTGTTTTCTGCAACTCTTTTGCAAAAGAAAGTTCTTCTTTTGTATATTTCGGTCCATCTGCTTCAATTAGATTTGCATATGCCAGATCTGCAAACGCAACATTTTCCGAGAATTCACAACACCCACATCCCATCTTGATATCAACTTGCGTTTCTGTCATCATAGCTGCACCTTGTGCGATTTTTTTCAATCTTTCCATAGTGCTTTTTACATCAGACATATGCGGTGCCCTAACAAAATACCAGGCATTTGCTTTATCTGGTACAATATTAGGTGCAAATCCTCCACCATCTGTAGAATAATGAATTCTTGTTTTATCAATAACATGCTCTCTTAAATAATTACTTCCAA
Source organism: Anaerostipes sp. MSJ-23 (assembly GCF_018918155.1). GTDB lineage: Bacteria > Bacillota > Clostridia > Lachnospirales > Lachnospiraceae > Anaerostipes. The sequence goes on along the minus strand of NZ_JAHLPY010000008.1, from coordinate 85,951 downwards.
CACTCATAAGTTCTACAGCATCCAAAGCACTTCGTCCTTGTTCAGGTGCAAACGCTGCATGTGCAGAAATTCCTTTAAAATAAAAATGTGCAGATGCATTAGCAAGATAACCTTTATTATGTGTCATATTTGTATTAGAAGGATGCCATGTAATCGCTGCATCACATCCATCAAACATATGATAATACGCCATTTTTACTTTTCCTGATAAAAGTTCTTCTTCTGGGCATCCATAAAATCGAACCGTTCCCGATATTTTCTCTTTTTCCAGAAATCTCCTTATTGCAACTGCAGCTGTAATAGCAGCAGCTCCAAGCATGTTATGTCCACAGCCATGCCCAGGTGCCCCTTCTTGTACCGCTTCTTTATGTGTACAAGCTTTCTGTGACAACTCCGGCAAGGCATCATATTCCCCAAGAAACGCAATTACCGGTTTCCCAGACCCATATTCCGCAAGAAATGCATGTTCCAAATAGTTATTATTTTCTATAGCAAATCCTTCTTTTGAAAGAATTTCTCTCATATAATCCGCCGAATTTTTCTCTTTTCCAGATAGTTCCGGATGATTCCATAAAGTACGACATACCCTTTGACATAATACTTCCAAATCTTGTACTTCATCATAAATTTCCTGTTTTATCACGTTCTTTTCCTTCTTTCTATGCAGAAACTTTTGTATTTTTCAATGTTGCAAGTCCAATTGCAATGCTAATAAAAACGCATCCTAAGGTTCCAAGCCAATTTGATGCCCCTGGAAGCCAGTTAAAAACTCCCATACCAATTAAAATATATAAAATAATAGCTATAATTACCATAAAAATACTATGTTTTTTCATTTTCATTCCAAATTGAACCAAAAGCGCACCAAATAACGCTGGAAGAAGATAATTTAAAGCTCCCTTTACACTTTCTGGCAACATGGAAAGTACTGATGTTCCAAGAATAGCTCCCACAGTAAGAACTGAAACATTAATGATTATAGAAACTGCCATTCCAAGAGTTGCAATTACAGAACCTTCCTGTGTTCCTGGCTTTACATCTGCTGCAACCTGTGCCATACTGGCACAGGGGATTCTCATGTTAGAAATATTCCCTGATAAAAATGCCATATAAGTTCCCGCAGAACCAACAACTGGAAAATAAGAAATTGGTTCAACAAACCACAAAACTCCGAAAGCACTAGCTCCACTAATAAAAGCAGTCAAAAGTGCTGCTGGTTTTGGAAGAATCCCAAAAACAACAGCAAGAACAACAGCTGGAATAAACGCAACTAGTACACCAACATATCCAGTAAATTTTCCTATTTTATTTACTTTTGGCATATATTCTTCTGTATAAAAATCTTTCATATAATTTTCCCCCTTAAATAATTACTGTTAGAATCATAGATGCAAGAATTGTAATCGTTAATGACCATTCTTTTAGCCATCCAATTTCCTTTTTATTTGCAACAACTGTAAGAACAGCCATAATGATGGCACCAAGGAAACAAGCCAATGCATTTTTTTCTGCACTGCTCATCGTCATTTGATCTGCCTTCTGAAACACGGAATAAACAGGCTTTGCCAAATGGCTAGCACACATCGCAGAAAATACACAAATAACTGCACAAGAAGCAATCGTCGTCAACATTCCTGCATTTCCTTTTGATAATTTATGTTCAATTTTATCCATTTTATTTGCAGAAAATGTTGCAAATAATACCCACCCAATAGAACAAAGAATCATTGTCCATACTGCCATTCCAAAAGCTTCCGGTGTTAATGTATCTGTACCAAGAGTTACACCAATGGCAGATGTTCCAAGTCCTGCTGCAATCGATTCAAACATTACAGATCCGATCATTGACAAACGCATCCATCCAATAGGCCCTCCCACAGAAACAAGTAAGGAAAGCATCCCGCTTAAAACGACAATCGACGGTCCAATGGAAGTCACTACACTACTTTTCATTGCACGCTTCATTTGCGTATCTTTCAGTCCCATCTTCTTTCCTGCACGAAAAGCCCCTCTGGCAAATAATACTGCCTGTATTATAACAAATATCACTGGAATTCCGCATGCAATCCACATCGGAATACTGTTTGCAATTTTCATAGCATCCATTTTTTGTTCCTCCTTCTTTGTATGTCTTATCTTCATGTATACAAGTATCTTACCTTGTTTTTAAAAAAATAAATATGAAAATTTTTTCATTTTTTATATATATAACTGAATTTCTGAAAATTTTTTCATATATTTTAAATAATTAATGAAGATTTTTTCTGTCTGAACATCAAAAAGAACGCCAGGAAGAAAAATTTCCGACGTTCTTTTTATAATAATAGGGAAAGCACAGATGTATTGCCATCTGTGTTCCTTAAAATTTTCATATAAAATTTTGATTTCATACTATCATTATCACATTAAAAAAAAGGACAAGTCTTTATTTAACTTTTCCACTATTCTTATTTTGCGGAGTTTTCTAATTTTTTCTTTAATTTCATTACAGCTTTTTTTTCAATCCTACTAACATAAGAACGGGAAATATGAAGTCTTTTTGCAACTTCTTTTTGAGTTCTTGGTTGTTCTCCATATAACCCATAACGCATAATTAAAGTATCTTTTTCTTTTCCTTCTTCCATTTGGCTAAGAAGTTCATAAATCTTTTCGATTTTTTCTTCTTTATCTATTCTATGAATTAAATCATATTCTTCCATTCCAAGGACATCCAAAAGATGAATTTCTTTTCCTTCTTTATCAACACCAATTGGTTCATATAAAGAAGTATCCTTTGATGTTTTTCTTTCCTGCCTTAACATCATCAATAGTTCATTTTCAATACATCTTGATGCATATGTTACAAGCCGGTGTCCCTTTTTTATATCATAGGTATTCACTGCTTTAATCAGTCCTATCGTTCCAACCGATATCATATCATCCTTTTCCCGATCAAAATTATGATATTTCTTTACAATATGTGCAACCAGTCGGAGGTTATGTTCCACCAGCAGATTTCTTGCTTTTCGATCTCCTTGATGGCTTAGCTTCAGATAATATTGTTCTTCCTCAGGTGAGAGTGGTTCCAGAAACGCTTGCAAAAGAAAAGCACCCTTCTAAGCCTTTTTATCATACTATGAAAAATGGCATCGAAAAGTGCTTTTCCTCTTATTCTTTTCTTCGAAGCAAATATCCGTCTTTGATTTCTTCTCCAAAGTCTACATAAACCATCTGTTTTGGATGTGGAGCAGATTCCATTGCTCTTCCATCTTCGTCTTCAATAGCTTTTACAACTACCTGCTTATTGGTTCCATCCGGAATCATAACTTCAACTGTTTCACCCACTGAAAATTTATTTTTCTGTTCTAAAAGTGCATATCCTTTTTCATTATGTCCCTGAACAATTCCTAAATACGTATAATTTTTAATATACGTATTATTATCATAAATCTGTGAATTTTCATCCGTCTTTCCGAAATAAAATCCTGTTGTGAACTGACGATACGTACATTTTGCAATTTCTTCTTTATAATAATCCATATTTGCTTTGTATTTTTCTACAGATTCTTTACAATCATCAATCGCTTTTCTGTAAGTTCTTGCCACAGTTGCTACATAAAGCGCTGTCTTCATACGTCCTTCTACCTTCAAGCTGTCGATTCCAGCATCCAGAATCTGATCAATATATTCAATCATATTCAAATCTTTGGAATTAAAAATATATGTTCCTCTTTCATTCTCATAAACCGGCATATATTCACCTGGTCTCGTCTGTTCCATAACAGAGTACTTCCAACGACATGGATGCGTACATTCTCCACTGTTTGCATTTCGCCCTGTAAAGTAATTGCTTAACAGACATCTTCCAGAATGTGAAATACACATAGCTCCGTGAACAAAAGATTCGATTTCCATGTCATCCGGAATATGTGCACGAATTTCCTTAATTTCTTCCAGTGATAATTCTCTTGCAGATACAACACGAGAAGCTCCCTGATCATACCAAAATTTATAAGTTGCATAATTAGTACTGTTAGCCTGAGTACTAATATGACGATCAATATCAGGACAAACTTCTTTTGCTATCATAAAGACTCCTGGATCTGAAATAATCAATCCATCTGGCTTAATTTCAGCTAATTCCTTAAAATATTCCCTGATTCCTTCCAAATCTTCATTATGTGCTACAATATTTGCTGTAATATAAACTTTTACTCCATGTTCATGTGCAAATGCAACTCCTTTTTTTACATCTTCCATAGAAAAATTTTTCGCCTTTGCACGTAATCCATACATTTCTCCACCAATATATACGGCATCTGCACCATATAAAACAGCGACTTTTAAAACTTCCAGATTACTCGCCGGAATCAGTAATTCAATGTTTCTCATTTTTCTCTCCTGTTTTTAGACTGATGGCAACCCCATCTCCTACCGAAAGAATGGTTGTCTCCAACTGTTTGTGATTTTTAATTGTATATAAAAAATCCCGCATACGTTTATGAATCGTTCGGTCTCTTCTCTCAACCGCATAACGGGATCTGGCAATATCTCCATCTTGTAGAACATTATCTGAAATTAATAACCCCTCTGGTGCAAGAAGTCTTAACACATCTTCTAGAAAATGAATATATTGTCCTTTGGCTGCATCAATAAAGATTAGATCAAAAACACCATCCAGGCTTTTTAAAATTTCAATGGCATCTCCCTCAAGAAGGGTAATCATTTGTTCTTTATGCATTTTCTTAATATTTTCTTTTGCCTGCTTGATTCTCTTTTCATTGCGTTCGATCGTAACGATCGTTCCGCCTTCTGGCTGATATTCGTTCATATAAAGAGAAGAAAATCCCACAGCTGCACCAACTTCCAGGATTTTCATCGGTTTCTTCAATAAAACCATCATTTTCAGCAATTCTTTTGTCTCCGGTTTTACAATCGGTACATGCTGTTTTCTGGCTTCATATTCAATCGTATTTAATTCTTCTTTCTTCTCTTCTTTAATCAAGGAACGAAGATAAGCCGTAATATTCTCATCTACGATCATTGCAGTATCTCCTTTGTCTCCTGTTCTCCACATAAAACTGCCATAATATCATCCATCCCTTGCGATTGATAAAACTGATATTTCCCAGCAAGAAATGTCTTATTCCTAAATTTTGAAAAATGCTTTCGAACAAGAAAACGGTAAGTTCCATAAATCAGTTTTTTCTTTTTTAACTGTTCGGCAACTTCTTTGTCAGAATCCGACTTTGTAACAACAATCTCAATTGCTTGTTTTCCATTGCTGTTATAAGCCGGATTTGAAAAAGTCTCTTCTGCGACAAAATAAGTCCCATAGAATATGCCGAAAATTGCACATATAATCATGACCCTAATCAATGTTTTTATAAAAAGCAAAAAAGAATCCGACTGATATATTTTTTTGTCTACCTTATTCTGCATATTCCTGTACACCTCTTAAGCCCCTAATCAGACTTCCGTAATAATCGGAAGGATCATTGGATTACGCTTTGTACGCTTCCAGATGTAATTGCTTAAAGCATCTTTAATACTTGTCTTAATTCTTGCCCAGTCTGTAATATTACGATCCATGCAGTCTTCCACGGCTTCCAGCACCACATCTCGTGCACCTTCCATCAAAGACTCTGATTCTCTAACATATACAAATCCACGAGATACAATATCTGGTCCTGCCAAAATCTGATTTCCATGTTTTTGTAACGTCACTGTCGCAATGATTAGACCATTTTGTGATAACATCTTACGATCATTTAATACGATATTACCAACATCACCAACACCAAGTCCATCAACAAGGATTCCTCCTGCCTGAACTTTTCCTGTCACTTTTCCCTGACGCTTGTTAAGTTCCAAAACATCTCCTTCAGATAAAACAAAGACATTTTCTTTTGGAATTCCCATTTCCACCGCCAGTTCTTTATGACGCATCAAATGACGATATTCTCCATGAACTGGGATTGCATACTTTGGTTTTGTCAGAGCATACATCAAACGAAGTTCTTCCCGACATGCATGTCCAGAAACATGTGTATCCTGAAATACAACTTTAGCACCTTTGATTGCTAGCTCATTCATGATTTTAGAAACATTTTTTTCATTTCCAGGAATTGGACTGGAACTAAAAATGATCGTATCAGATGGTACGATCGATACTTTTCTGTGAGTTGAGTTTGCCATGCGGGACAAAGCAGCCATCTGCTCGCCCTGACTTCCTGTTGTAATTAAAACAATCTGATCATCCGGATAATTCTTAATTTCATCCGTTTCAATTAATGTATTTTTTGGAATTTTAATATATCCAAGTTCCGAAGCAGTAGTAATAATGTTTACCATGCTTCGTCCTTCTACTGCAACTTTTCTTCCATATTTATGTGCAGAATTAATAATATGCTGCACACGATCAACATTTGATGCAAAAGTTGCAATAATCATACGTCCCTTTAGGTGTTCTGCAAAAATACCATCCAGACGTCTTCCTACATTCTTTTCCGATAACGTATAACCTTGACGTTCTGCGTTCGTGCTATCGGCCATAAGCGCAAGAACTCCCTTGCTGCCAAGTTCTGCAAAACGTGCTAAATCAATTGCTTCACCAAATAGTGGTGTATGATCAACTTTAAAATCTCCAGTATGAATGATTACTCCTGCTGGCGTTGTAATCGCAAGTGCCGCAGCATCTGCGATACTGTGATTCGTCTTAATAAATTCGACTTCAAATACGCCAAGTTTTACTTTATCACCATGAGATACGATATTCTTCTGAACCATACCAGAAATTCCGTGTTCTTTTAATTTATTATCAATCAACGCCATTGTAAGCTTTGTCGCATAAATTGGAACATTTAATTCCTTCTCAAAATATGGAATAGCACCAATATGGTCTTCATGTCCATGAGTAATAACCAGTCCCCGAATCTTCTTTGCGTTCTCTTTTAAATATGTGATATCTGGAATGACTAAATCAATTCCAAGCATATCCTCATCTGGAAATGCGAGTCCACAGTCCACGATCAATATCTGGTTATTACACTCAAATGCTGTAATATTCATACCAATCTGCCCAAGACCACCTAGTGGAATAATCTTTACCGAACTTGGTTTTCTTCTTGGCACACCGTTTCGGCGTCTTGGCTGATAATGATTTTTACCGTTATACGTTCTTCTTTCCTTTGTATTACTATTATTAGTATTCGTTTCTTTTTTTTGTTTTACCTGCTGTCTTTGTTGTTGTTGATTGTCTCTCAAAATTTTCCTCCATGTTCTTCCGGTCTGACAATCGATTGTTTATAAACTCACTTCAAAATCATCGGTTAATTCATTAAAAATTCCTGAAATCATTTTCAGTTCTTCATCATCCTCTACAAATTCATAGGATACGAAGTCATCTTCCAATTCTACTTCTTTCATAATCATGACAACCCCATCATCTTGCATGGAATCTGCTACTAAAAGATAATTGTTTCCTGCAAGTGTTGTCTGTTCGATAACAAATAGTTCAATCTCATTCCCGTCATCATCGAAAAGCTGAATCTTATTTTCATTCTTTCCCATTTCATCCTATCCTTTCTTTAGGGAATTCAGATATCCCTGTAATATAAATGAGGCGGCAATCTGATCGATTACTTCTTTACGATTTTCGCGTCTTACACCGCTTTCCATCAACACTCTTTCCGATGCAACCGTCGTAAGCCTTTCATCCCATAAAATGACTTCAAGTCCTGTACGACGCACTAAAGCATCACGGAAATCTATGGTTGCTTCTCCCCGCTCTCCGATCGTATTGTTCATATTTTTTGGCAATCCAAGAACAATCTTGTCTACTTCATATTCTTTTGCCAGCGCTTCAATTCTCGCATAAGTCTTTCGAAGTTTATTCGGATCCTTGCGCGTAATTGTCTCAAGCGGCTGTGCCGTTAGTCCAAGTTCATCACTTAAAGCGACTCCAACTGTTTTGGTCCCATAATCTAAGCCTAATATTCTCTTCATAAAAGATTTACCTTAACTTCGTTTCAATATAGTTTTCAAACAAAGCTTCTATGATCTCATCGCGTTCTACCTTGTTAATAATACTTCTTGCATTATTATGACTGGTAATATATGTTGGATCTCCTGACATAATATACCCAACCATTTGATTGACTGGGTTATATCCTTTTTCCTGTAGTGCTTCATACACACGTGCCAGAATCATGTGTACGTCCAGTTCTTCTTTTACAACTGAAAAATGCTGTGTATGATTGTTATCCATAGTTATCACGTCCCTTTCATATATAACTTTATTCTAATATAAAAAAATTAAAATATCAATGGTAAACCGGAAATTTCACATGTACTTAACAATTTCCCTGTGCAGATACGATTTCTCCTTCTACATATCCATCTTTTGAAATTTGTTTTAAAACGGCATGAATAATCTGATTTTCCAGTGGAACTTCGCTCTGAACAGCTGTTTTTATATACTCTCTTGTATGCCCAATGTACCATCCATCTCTTCCATGCAAAGCCTCTTCAATCAGGATTTCTTTTGGTTGTCCCAACTGCTTGTTTTCAAAATCTTTTTGATGCATCTTTGACATAGCAAGTAAAACACTGCTTCTCTTAGCTTTTTCTTGATCATTTACCTGATGATCCATCTGTGCTGCTTTTGTTCCTTTTCGTTTCGAATATTTAAAAATATGCATTTCATAAAGATTAATTTCTTCTAAAAATTTCTCTGTCTGTTCAAATTCTTCTTGTGTTTCCCCCGGAAATCCAACAATAATATCTGTAGTCAATGCCGGATCCTTAAAATATTTCCGTAGTAATTTACATTTTTCTTTAATTTCTTTGGTCGTATATCGACGATTCATTCGCTTTAATACCGTATCGCATCCACTTTGCAAAGATAAATGAAAATGTGGACAAAAATTTTCCATAGCACTCAGCCTCTTTACTACATCTTCTGTAATAAAACCAGGTTCCAAAGAACCAAGACGAATTCTCTTTACGCCTTCGATCTGCCCAATTTTTTCTAAGAGATCAATCAACGAAATATTCTCAAGATCTTTTCCATAAGATGTCACGTGAATTCCTGTAATGACAAATTCCTGACACCCTTTCTTTGCTAATTCTTCAATCTCACAAAGAACTTCCTCTTTTTTCCTACTGCGTACTCTTCCTCTTGCATAAGGAATAATACAATAAGAACAAAACTGATTACATCCATCTTGTACTTTAATATAGGCTCTCGTATGGGTCTCAAGATGATCAATAGATAACGTTTCATATTCTTTATCTGATGCAATATCCTCTACTTCAAGATCTGCATCATCATTAGGAACATAGTCTGAAAGAATTTTGATCAGTTCCTTTTTTTTATTATTTCCAATAATCAGATCAATATTTTCATCTTTTGCTAGTTCTTCTTTCCCAACCTGAGCATAACACCCTACAGCGACTACCACTACATGAGAATTTTTCTTTCTTGCACGGTGGAGCATCTGCCTTGATTTTCGTTCCGCCATGTTCGTTACTGAACAGGTATTGACGATATAAATGTCTGCCGGCTCCTTCGCATCTACCATGATCACACCTGCTTTTTCCAGCATTCCGCTCATAGCATCTGTCTCATACTGATTGACTTTACACCCCAGCGTAACAATCGCCGCTTTCTTTCCCTGTAAATTCATAAAATTCCCTTTCTATTGACTTTTTTTTAAAATGCGAGTACACTATCTCCATAATAATGTCAGGAATAAACAATATACATATAAGGAGATTATCTATGTGTGACACATTAATCAAGCTGAACTCCATTAAAGAACTCCATTCTTTCGTGGATATTATTGACCGATATCCAGGCAGTTATGAAATCGCTGCTGGACCTTATGTTGTCGATGCAAAGTCACTGATGAGTCTTTTAAGCCTGGATCTTACCAGGCCATTAAAACTCACCGTTACTTCTAATTTCGAAGATGAAATTCTTCAACAGATCAAGCCATTTATTTTACAGAAATAATTTCTGTAGAATCGATGGCTTTTTTCATTAAGTCATCAATTACATCATCCAGTTTCTGTTCCGATTTCCGAATTCTGTTTAAATTACCCTTTGTAACTGGGTGTTTGGCAACAAAAATCGTACAGCAATCTTCAAATGGCTGAATTGAAGTTTCAAATGTTCCGATTTTTTCTGCAATATCAACAATTTCTTGTTTATCCATTCCAATACAAGGACGGAAGACTGGCATATGGCATACTTCATTTGTAATTGCCAGATTATGAATTGTCTGACTTGCCACCTGTCCAATACTTTCTCCCGTAATTAATGCAAGAGATTCTCCCTCGTTTGCAAAATGCTCTGCAATTTTCATCATATATCTTCTCATAATGATTGTTAGCTCATCGTGCGGGCATTTTTCATAAATTGCCAGCTGAATATCCGTAAAGTTTACAACATGCAAATTGATTGGCCCTGCATATTTAGCAACAATCTTCGCAAGATCCACTACTTTTTGTTTTGCACGTTCACTTGTATACGGAGGTGCATGAAAATAAGTTGCATCAATGCGTACTCCTCTTTTGGCAATCATATATCCTGCAACCGGACTATCAATTCCGCCAGATAAAAGAAGCATAGCTTTTCCATTCGTTCCTACTGGCATTCCACCTGGTCCTTTAATTTCCTGAGAATAAATATAAATATATTTACGTACCTCAATATTTACCATTACATCTGGATGATGGACATCTACACGAACTCCGTCAAATGCTTCCAAAATCTTTTCTCCGATGTCCATGTTTAATTCCATGGAATTCATTGGAAACTGCTTATCTCCTCTTCTTGCATGAACTTTAAATGTAAAATCTTTGACTGGATACTGCTCATCGATAAAATTAAGAACAGTTTTTCTTAAATGATCAATATCTTTTGTCTCTTCAATGATCATTGGACAAATTCCTACAATTCCAAAGACTTTCTGTAAAGCCTCTACCGCTTCATCATAATCAAAATCTCCACGTCCTTCAACAAACATACGTCCAGATTCTTTTCTTACTTCAAATTCACCTACCGGTTTCATTGCAAAACGAATCTGACGCATTAGGGCGTCTTCAAACATGTATCTGTTTTTTCCTTTGATGGCAATTTCGCCATACTTAATCAAAAAGGCTGTTACCTTCATGTATTCACTCCTTCTCTTTTATCTTCTTACAAATTTACGAAGCATTGGAACAAGTTCCTTTAATACCTCAATTGTTTCATCAACTTCTTCTTTTGTATTCTCTATAGAAAAGCTAAAACGCAAAGTTCCATCTTTATACTCATCTGCAAGTGCAATTGCATTTAATGTGCCGCTGACAACCTGTTTTTTATTCGAGGAACATGCAGATCCTGAAGATACATAAATTCCTCTATCTTCCAACGCATGCAGCAATACCTCACTTCGAATTTTCTTAAAACTGATGCTCGCAATATGTGGTGCCTGACCAGAATTATCTTTTATATCTTCAATTTCTTTTATTCTCTCCTGAAAATACTCTTTTACTTCGCGAATCCTTTGTGCATTTTCATAATCATTTTTTATCATTTTTTCACATGCACAAGCAAGTCCTACAATTCCAGGTACATTTTCTGTTCCAGAACGCATTCCCTTTTGCTGTCCACCGCCAAAAATAATTGGTTGAATTTTTGTTCCTTCTTTTATATACAGAAAGCCAATTCCTTTTGGTCCGTGAATTTTATGCCCGCTCATAGAAAGCAGATCTATTTTTAAATTTTTTGGAATAATCGGCATTTTACCATACGCCTGAATTGCATCCACATGAAAAATTGTTTCTGGATTTTTTTCTTTGATGATCTTTCCAGCTTCCTCGATTGGTTCTATTGCACCAATCTCATTATTGATCATCATACAAGATACAAGGATTGTATCTTCCCGTATTGCATTTTTTAACTGTTCCAGATCAATAATTCCCTCTGCAGTCACATCAAGATATGTAATCTCAAATCCTTGCTCACAAAGCCATGCAATCGGTTCATAAACAGATGCATGTTCAATTTTTGTTGTAATAATATGTTTCCCTTTTCTCTGATTAGCCAGAGCTGTTCCGATCAGTGCTGTATTGTTTGACTCTGTTCCTCCAGAAGTAAATAAAATTTCCTTTGGTTTTGCCTTTAATGTTTTAGCAATAACCTCCTGCGCTTTTTTTACAAGATTCTCAGCTTCCATTCCCTTCATATGTTTTGCAGATGGGTTCCCATAAGAACTTTCCATGGCATCCTGCATGACTTTCACAACTTCAGGAAATACTCTTGTTGTCGCTGCATTATCAAAATAAATCATTTTATGCCTCCTCCAATGTAAACATTAGAATCGATAACATGGTCATACCAGCAGTCTCTGTACGCAAAATTCTCTTTCCAAGCGTCAATGTCTTTCCGCCCACCTGTTTTGCAGCCTCAATCTCTGTCTTTTCAAAACCACCTTCTGGCCCAATCATGATCCCAATCGATTTTTTCCCTGGTACTTTTTTTATAAGCTCTCTAGAATAGGCAATGCCTCTTTCTTCTTCATAAGGAACTAATAACAAATCAAGATTTTCTGCTTCTTTTAATACTTGTGTATAATCAAGAACTTTCGAAACCTTTGGTATCATTCCCCTCTTTGATTGTTTTGCTGCGCTAAGAGCAATCAAATTCCAGCGTTTTACCTTTTTATCTGCCTTTTTTTCATCTAATTTTACAACACAGCGTTTCATTCTCACCGGAACGATCTTACTTACACCAAGTTCCACAGCTTTCTGAATAATGAATTCCATTTTATCACCTTTAGGAAGTGCTTGATATAAAATAATCTCTGCCGGAAGTTCCGTCTCCATTCCGTGCACATCAAAAATTTCCGCTTCTATTTGTTTTTCACCTAGTTCTTTTAGTTCACATTCATATTCCAGACTGTTTTCACAGCTTATAAAAATCCTGTCACCTGTTTTCATTCGAAGAACATTTTTTATATGATTAACATCCTCTCCAACAATCCATACAGATCCATCATGAATCTGATCTTCTTTTACAAAAAAACGATACATAGGCTACCTCTTCTTGGCAGTCATAGAAACCCAGTCTTTCATTCTTCTTGTTTCTATAATTCTAAATCCATAAGTTTCCAGTTTCTGTGAAATTTCTTCTTCCTTTGTATCAATAATTCCAGAAATAACAAAAACACCATCTTCAGTTAAAAACTGATCAACAATCTCAATCAATGGAGAAATAACATCTGCAAGAATGTTAGCAACTACCACCGGATAACATTTTTCTCCCAAAGATTTTGCAAATTGTGCATCATCCAAAACATTTCCCTGATAAAGATCATACTGATCTTGTGAAATATGATTTACTTCAAAGTTTTCTTTTGAAGCTATCATCGCATTTGGATCAATATCTGTCAGCACTGCATGATTGGCTCCAAGTTTCAGCCCAATCACTGATAAAATTCCACTTCCGCATCCAATATCTAAAATCTTTGTATTTTCTTTTATATAGGGTTTCATACCTTCTATACAAAGTTTTGTTGTTTCATGGGAACCGGTTCCAAAGGCTGTTCCTGGATCAATTTCCACAACGATCATATCGTCACTAACATGATCCAGTGTCTCCCAAGTTGGTTTGATGATGATTTGCTCATCTAACTGAATTGGTTTGAAAAATTTCTTCCAGTTATTTACCCAGTCTTCCTCTTTTGTCTTTCCAAAAGAAATACGTCCTTCTCCAATATCCATAAACCCGCTTAAACGCTGAAGCATCGCCTGAATATCCATTGTAATCTTTTCTAGATTTTCATTTTCATCAAAGTAACAGTGGATCTTTGCCGTTCCATCATCTGGTGCTATTTCATCTGGCAAAAGATCGACATACATTACTTTCTTTTCTTCCTCTGTCAAAGTCACATGATCTTCTACTTCCACACCAGCCGCTCCAAGCTGTGTTAGTTCATAACTAATCATATCTTCTGCAGATGTCAATGTATGAATTGTAATTTTATTCCATCCCATAAGATTTTTGGCTCCTTTGTCTTCTTTTCCTATTCTTCGAATTTACAACGTATCAATTAGTTAGTGTAACATAGAACCATGGGAAGCACAAGTCTCTAGTTATATATTACAAGGATATCTCCCTCTTGAATAGTTGTATTTCCTTTCGGTATAATATTGCGATCTTCTCTTTTAATCATAGCAACCAATACATGGTCTTCAAGGTCAAGTTCGCTGATCTTTCTATCTTTCCACGGATGATCTTTTCCTATTGTTTCTTCTTTCAATTCAATGTCATGAACAGATTCATATCCAGGTACGCTTAAAACAACATCATCTCCAGCAAGAATCCTTGTATCTCCTTTTGGAATCATTGTTTCATCACCTCTACGAATAACCATGGCAAGAGAATCGGTTGGAAGACTTACATCTTTTAACAAATGATTTTCCCAGTTATGTCCTTTTGAAATATGAAGCTGCATCAGAGTCATAGAAGAATCTTCCTGATAATCTGTAAACGTATTTAATACATTATTTTCTTCATCAATAAGCCCAAGCTTTTCTGCCACCCATGGAAGCAACGTTCCCTGAATCGCAACCGAAAGGATTGCAAGACCAAAAACAATATGAAAAACATTACTTTTTGTTTCTAGACCGCTAACGGATACAATAATGGCAAACACAATAGCAGAAGCCCCACGAAGTCCAGCCCAAGAAATGAAAATTTTTTCTTGAATGGAATATTTTCTTCCTGTTAATAAAAAAACAGCAACCGGTCTTGCAACCAAAGTAAGGAATAATACAATAATCACTGTTTGTGGCAAAGAATGAAACATTTGTGATGGAAAAGAAAGAAGGCCTAACAAAAAGAAGGCTGTCATCTGTGCAAGCATTGTAATATTATCAAAAAAATGTACAATATCTGCTTTATGTTTTGATTTCGTATTTCCCATGATCAAACCTGTCAAATAAACAGAAAGAAATCCATTTCCACCTAAAAATGCTGCCATACTATAAGAAACAAGAGCTACTGCTAATGTAAAAATAGAATCAAAACCATCTGCATAAAATTTAAATTTTCAAATAACTCTCGGTGCTGCTACACCAACGATTACTCCAACAGCAATTCCCATAATAAGCTGTAATACAATCATACTTCCAAGGGATTGAAGTTTACCCCCTTTCATAATTGTAATGGCTATCATAGTAAGCATATAAGCAAATGGATCATTACTGCCGCTTTCAATCTCAAGCATTGGCGCAAGATCTCCTTGAAGATTTAAATTTTTTGATCGGAAAATAGAAAATACAGAAGCTGCATCTGTACAACTTACCACTGATCCAATCAAAAAACTTTCTGTAAAAGCAATATGAAGTATATAATGACAGCAAAGGCATACAAGAGCAGAAGTCATAACAACTCCTGCAGTCGATAAAAGCAGTGCTCTTGGTGCTGCCACCCTGGCATGCTTCCAGCTGGTTGAATATCCTCCATAAAACATAATAAATACAAGCGCTGCCGTACAAATCGTCTCGGCAAGTTCAAAATTACTAAACGCAATCTTAAAAATACCCTCCGTTCCAAATAACATTCCAAGTACCATAAATATTAAAAGACTTGGAACTCCAAGTTTTCCAGAAATTCTGTTTAAAAAAATGCAGAGGAACAATACGACTGCACAGATTAAAAAAGATAAATTCATGATTCTCCCTCCAAATAAAAGAACAACCGGCGAAGAATTTTACCCTTCGTCGGCTGTTTTCCTGTCTATTTTATTTTAACATAATTTTCTTTATGCTTCCAGTATTTTCCCATCAATTGAGATTGTTACAACCTGCCATGGAAGGAATTTTCCTGAATTTTGAATTGCCTGTTTGGCTGCGTTTTCAAGCCCTCCACAACACGGCACTTCCATTCGGACGATTGTAACGCTTTTAATATCATTTTGCGCAATAATTTCTGTTAATTTTTCAGAGTAATCAACATCATCCAGCTTTGGACAGCCAATAAGTGTTATCTTATGTTTTATAAATTCTTGATGAAAATTTGCATAAGCATATGCAGTACAGTCTGCTGCAATCAAAAGATTGGCATTCTGAAAATACGGCGCATGAATTGGAACAAGTTTGATCTGAACTGGCCACTGACCAAGCATAGATGTTGGTTTTGCTGATGAAATTTCCTCTGTCTGTGTTTCCTTATGATTCATCATACGCATTCTAGTTCCAGGACAGCCTGTAAATGCAGGAGCCTTTTTTCCCAAATTCTTTTGTTCTTCTTTCTTTTTCATATTTGCTTCTACTGCTTTTCTGTCATAAGCTGCTGCCTCCCTTTCTATAAAAGAAATTGCATTGGTTGGACAGCCAGGAAGACAATCTCCAAGACCATCGCAATAATCATCTCTTAATAACTTTGCCTTTCCATTGACCATACCAATGGCACCTTCATGACAAGCCTCAGCACAAAGCCCACATCCATTACATTTATCTTCATCAATATGAATAATTTTACGAATCATACTTTTCTCCTTCTTTTTTTATTTCTTCTGACATTGTCATTATAAAAAAACAAAGGAAGAAAGTCTGTTGTTTTTACAACGAAATTTAAATTTTTTTATGATTTGTTTTTTATTTTTTAAAAACTTAATTCTCTATACCTTTTTTGGATCATACGAACAATCTGGTGCAGCGGAAGGTGTTTCCTCTGATTGACCTCTTCTCGGATCATTTCTCTGATTGCTGCTTCTTTGGCATCTTTCGCTGATTTATAAATACCAATTTGAGCAAAATCATCCTGATGTTGACTTAACTTTTTCTTTAATGTATAATGATTTTCTTTTTTTTCAATATAATATGCTTCTTTTAAATGCATCATTGATCCATCTCCTTTCTTACTTTCTGAGGTTTTCCAGATTATTGGTATTATATACCTTCTGCTTTCTCCATTTGTTTAAAAAATATAATTTCTTTTTTAAAATTCCCTTAACACTTCTTTATACTGTATACAATACTACTTTTTTAATCGATTTGATACCAAAATCTGATAATTTATTGTTTTTCTTTTGGTACAAAAAAAGATAACAGGAAAACTATATACTTTCCTGTTATCTTTCTATCTTTTTTATTTTTTGAATTTATCAAAAAAGCCTTTATGCTCTTTATGATCTTTATGTTCCTCTTTTTTCTTAGGAACTTCTCCCATTGCTTCCTGGAACTTCTGAAGAGCCGCTCTCTGTTCTCCGCTTAAATGTTCCGGTACTTGTACGACAAGCGTTACATAATGATCTCCACGAACATTTTTATTCCTTACAAGAGGTACACCTTTTCCTTTTAAGCGCACTCTTGTATCTGTCTGCGTTCCTGGTTTAACTGTATATTCATATGGTCCATCTACAGTTGGAATTTGAATGGTTGCTCCAAGAGCTGCTTGTGTAAAGGAAATTGGCTCTGTCGAATAAATATTTGTATCCTGTCTCTGGAATTTTGGATGACGCTGTACAATAACTTCCACGAGAAGATCTCCCCGAGGTCCTCCATTAATACCAGGTTCTCCTTTTCCTCTAATACGAATACTCTGTCCATTATCAATTCCCGCTGGTACGGTGACTTCAATTGTCTTACGGCTACTTGTATAACCTGTTCCGTGACAAGATGTACATTTTTCTTTGATGACCTTTCCTGTTCCACTACACTGAGGACATGTCTGAACATTCTGAACCGTTCCAAACATTGACTGCTGTGTAAAGACAATCTGTCCACGGCCACCGCATTTTGGACATGTTTCTGGTTTCGTTCCAGGTTTAGCACCTGTTCCATGACAAGATGTACATTCATCTTTTAATGTAATCTCAATCTTCTTTGTTGTACCAAAAACAGCTTCTTCAAATGTTACATGAATCCGCGCACGTACATGAGCACCTTGTGCTGGACGGTTTTGCTGTCTTGCACCGCCACGCGCGCCACCTCCAAACATTCCTCCGAAAAGATCACCAAAGATGTCACCCATGTCACCACCAAAGTCAAAACCGCCAAAGCCGCCTCCTTGGAAACCGCCTCCCTGCTCAAAGGCAGCATGACCAAATTGGTCATACTGCGCTTTTTTCTCATGATCACTTAATACTTCATAAGCTTCGGAAGCTTCCTTAAATTTTGCTTCTGCTTCTTTATCTCCAGGGTTTGTATCCGGATGATATTTTTTTGCGAGTTTTCGGTAGGCTTTTTTTATTTCTGCATCAGAAGCGTTACGATCAACACCTAACACTTCATAATAATCTCTTTTTTCTGCCATGATCGTCTACCTTTTCTACTCCATTTTATACTTCTTTATAATCTCCATCAACGACATTGTCGTCTGCTCCTGAAGATGTCTGTCCTGCACCTGCATTTCCTTCTGGTGCAGCCTGACCAGCTGCAGCTGCTGCTTCATACATCTTAGCAAACAAGTTCTGAGCACTTGTCATTAATTTTTCTTTCTTAGCTTTCATATCTTCAACCTGAGCATCTGTCATTTCCTGATCTTTTGTCTGCTCCATGAAGTCTTTTAAGTCTTTTAAGTCAGCCTCTACTGCTGTTTTCTCTGTAGCATCTACTTTGTCTCCAGCTTCTTCCAGTGCTTTTTCTGTCTGGAATACCATAGAATCAGCTTCATTTCTTGCATCAATTGCTTCTTTACGTTTCTTATCCTGTGCTTCAAATTCAGCAGCTTCTTTTACAGCCTTATCGATATCTTCATCAGACATATTAGATCCCGCTGTAATTGTGATGTGCTGTTCTTTTCCTGTTCCAAGATCTTTTGCTGATACATTTACAATACCATTTGCATCAATGTCAAATGTAACTTCGATCTGAGGAACTCCACGTCTTGCAGGTGCGATACCATCCAGTCTAAATCTTCCTAAAGATTTATTATCTTTTGCAAACTGTCTTTCACCCTGTACTACGTTGATATCTACAGCGCTCTGGTTATCTTCTGCTGTTGAGAAGATCTGGCTCTTCTTTGTAGGAATTGTTGTATTTCTCTCGATCAGACGAGTTGCAACTCCTCCCATTGTTTCAATAGACAGTGATAATGGTGTAACATCCAGAAGAAGGATATCGCCTGCACCAGCATCTCCTGCTAATTTACCACCCTGAATAGAAGCACCAATTGCTACACATTCATCTGGGTTAATTCCTTTGAAAGGTTCTTTTCCTGTTAACTGCTGTACTTTATCCTGTACGGCTGGGATACGTGTAGAACCACCAACTAATAATACTTTGCTTAACTCAGAAGCTGTCATTCCAGCGTCATTTAATGCAGCATTTACAGGTCCTGCTGTTCTTTCTACTAAGTGAGCTGTTAATTCATCAAATTTTGCTCTTGTAAGGTTCATATCAAAATGTTTTGGTCCTTCAGCTGTTGCTGTGATGAATGGAAGGTTGATATTTGTTGTTGTAGAAGAAGATAATTCTTTCTTTGCTTTTTCTGCAGCTTCTTTTAATCTCTGCATAGCCATCTTATCTGTTGATAAGTCTACACCTTCCTGTTTTTTAAATTCATCTAACATATACTGTGTGATAACATTATCAAAGTCATCTCCACCTAATTTGTTATCTCCTGCTGTTGATAATACTTCGATGACACCATCACCAATTTCAATGATTGATACATCAAATGTACCACCACCAAGGTCATATACCATAATCTTTTGCTCATCTTCATTATCAAGTCCATAAGATAATGCTGCTGCTGTTGGTTCGTTAATAATACGTTTTACATCAAGACCAGCAATTTTACCAGCATCTTTTGTTGCCTGACGCTGAGCATCATTAAAGTATGCAGGAACTGTGATAACTGCTTCACTTACTTTTTCTCCTAAATAATTTTCTGCATCAGATTTTAATTTCTGAAGAATCATTGCAGAAATCTCCTGTGGAGAGTAAGATTTATCATCAATCTGTACTTTATAATCTGTTCCCATATGTCTTTTAATAGAAGAAATTGTTTTTTCAGCGTTTGTTACTGCCTGACGTTTTGCAGGTTCACCAATCACACGTTCTCCTGTTTTTGTAAATGCTACTACAGATGGTGTTGTTCTCATTCCTTCTGCATTTGTAATAACGGTAGGTTTTCCACCTTCCATAACTGCTACGCAACTGTTTGTTGTACCTAAGTCAATACCAATGATTTTACCCATGATCTATTTCCTCCTAAGATTATCTTCTATATCAAATTTATAATTAGTTTGCTACTTTTACCATGCTATGGCGCAGTACATTTTCTTTGTACATATAACCCTTCTGCATTTCTTCAGCAACAACATTTTCACCTAATTCTTCATCCTCCACATGCATGACTGCATTATGAAGGTTTGCATCAAATTCTTTTCCTGTTGCATCCATCGGTGTTACTCCAAGATCTTCCATAACAGCGACTAACTGTTTGTAGATCTGCTGAATTCCCTGAACGAATGCAGAGTCTTTTTCTTCTTCTGAAACAGCATCCAGACCTCTTTCAAAATTATCAATGACTGGAAGAAGCTTTTCTAAAACACCCATAGCTCCCATATCATAACGCTGTACTGCTTCTTTTGCTGTACGTTTTCTTGCATTCTCAAATTCAGCCATCAATCTCTGATATTTGTCTTTCCACTGTGCAACTTCTGCTTTCAGTTCTTCTATCTGATCTTTCTTTGTTTCTTTTTTAGAATCTTCCTTCTTAGAATCTTCTTTTTTTGTTTTTTCTTCTTTTATATCTTCTGTAGATTTCTCCACTTCTTTTTCCTCATTTTCTTGGAATTTCTTTTCTTGTTCTTTCATTCCTTCACTTCCTTTCTCAGGTTTTATCCTTAAAGATATCGTCAAGTTCCTCTGTTAGATTTTTTAAGGTCTTCACAACTTTCTTATAATCCATTCGTTTCGGACCGATGATTCCAACGGTTCCAGTACCTCCTTCAGCAAGTTGATATGTTGCCGTCACAACACTACAATCTTTCATGTTCTTTACCGGAGATTCTTCTCCAATATAAACCTGAATGCCATTGTGTTCTTCCTTGTCTTCCAGAGTTGTATCTACTAGTTTCGTCAGTGCCTTTTTCTCCACCAGCGTATCCAAAAGTTCTGTTGCTGTGTCCGGATTTCCAAGCTCCGGATATTTCAAAATATTGGCAGCTCCACCAGTATATATTTCCATATGATCTGCATCATGAATCGCTCTTGCAATTTCTTCGAGAATTCTTTCTAAAATATCCTGCCGAATACCTGCCTGTTCCCTCATTGTTTGAATTAATGCAAGATTCATGTCCTGCAGAGAAAGTCCTTGCAAAAATGTATTTAGTAATACATTCAGCTTTAAAATGTCCTCGTTGGATAACGGTTCTTCCACAGAAATCATCTGATTCTTCACGATGTTTCCCTGGGTTACAATAACTGCCAGAAGATGTTCATAATCTACCTGAGACAGCTGAACAAATTTTAATGTAACATTCTGATAATGAGGTGATGAAACCATGGTTGCATAATTTGTGCTGCTTGCAAGTACATTTGCAACTTGTTTTAATAAAACTTCCATTTTATCTACTCGTTGAATCAGCGCCTGCTTTTCTTCATGATCATTTTCACGCTCCGTCATCAGCTGATCTACATAAAAACGATATCCTGCATCAGAAGGAATCCGTCCTGCTGACGTATGAGGCTGTAAGATATATCCCATATCTTCCAGATCCGCCATCTCATTTCGGATCGTTGCAGAACTTAAATTCAGTTCTGGATGTTTGGATATGGTTCTTGACCCTACTGGCTCACCAGTCTTGAGGTAATTGGCAATAATCGCTTTCAATATTAACTTTTTACGATCATTTAGTTCCATATCGTTTCCCTCCCGTTATTAGCACTCAGTAACATCGAGTGCTAACATCTATATTTAAAGTACCACTTTCATTTTTTATTGTCAACTATTTTTTTAAAAAATTTTTATTTTTTTTAATAAGAAAAAACAGACCTCAAAATTTTTACTTCTTGGATCTGTTCTTTTTCCCTATTTATTTCACAATGTTTACCAAAATTCCACTTTGCTCCATTGTTGTCTTTGCATCTTCCGGAATCTTACGATCTGTAAAAATCATGTGGACATCTTTTAGCCGAGACTGAAGAACTACCCCATGTTCTTTAAATTTACTCGAATCCGTCAAAATAATCGCCTGCCTTGCAGAACCCATCATGCTTTTCATTGCCTCTGCCCGCATCATATCACCACAGGTAAATCCAATTCCTGGAATATATCCATCCGTTCCCATAAATAACTTATCTACATAAAAAGCTTCTGCACATGTCTTTACAAGCGGTCCAACCATAACTTCTGCTTCTTTTTGATATTCACCGCCAAGTAAAATGACTTTCGTCACTCCACCTTCTGAATGACGAATAAATCTTGCAATAAATGCTGAATTTGTAATCACAGTGATATCTTTTTTTGTCTCTGCCAAACGCGCAACCATTAATGCGCAACTTGATCCAGATTCCACCATGATAGTTTCTCCATCGGATACCAATTCACTAGCAGCTTCTGCAATCCTTTGCTTAATATCGTAACGAACAGCCAGACGATTGGAAATATCCGACATATTTTTTACAACTGCATATCCATGCTCTCTTGTCAAAAGTTCCATACTTTCCAAAGCATCCAAATCTTTCCGGATAGTAACCTGTGATACCTCCAGCATATCAGATAAGGTTGTGACCTCAACTTTCTTTTGCTGAGTTACAATTTCAAGAATCTTTGTTTGTCTGTCTGTCATTTTTCTCTCCTTTCTCTTTGTTTTATTATAACATACCCTATTTTATAATAGGAAGAAAAAACTCCATTCCGAATCTTAGTGCCTTTGAAATTTTCATTCATAATTTATTTTATTTTCATTTGAAATATTTTTATTCACTTTTAAAATCTTTTATGTTACAATAAACGCAAAAAGGAGGATGACGATATGTCAGAAAAAGGAATTGTTTTTAATATACAAAAATTTAGCATTCATGACGGACCAGGAATTCGTACCACAGTGTTCTTAAAAGGCTGTCCATTGCGTTGTAAATGGTGTGCAAACCCGGAATCACAACGATCAGAAGCGCAGATTTTACATAATGAAAAAAAATGTGTACACTGTAAAACCTGTATCCGTGCCTGTCCTAAACATGCAATTTCCATAATAGATAAACGGATTACAATAGATCCTTCCCATTGCAATGGATGTTTTACCTGTATAAAATCCTGTCCTTCCAAGTGCCTAAATTTTGAAGGAGAATTCAAAACTGTGAATGACGTTGTCTCTATTTGTCTTCAAGATATTGATTTTTACGAAGAATCCGGTGGCGGCGTTACAATCTCTGGTGGAGAAGGAATGGGACAACCTGATTTCGTCAAAGAATTACTTATCAGATTAAAAGAAAAAGGAATTCATACAGCAATTGAAACAACAGGATACATCAAGGATGATATTTTTCAAGAGCTCGCCCCAATGTTTGATCTTTTGCTATTTGATGTTAAGCATTTTGACAGCAAACAGCATAAAATCGGAACCGGTGTGCCAAATGAACAAATTATAAAAAATCTTACCTGGGCTATCCAACACAAAATCGAAGTACTTCCGCGAATTCCAGTCATTCCAAATTTTAATGCATCCTTAGAAGATGCAAAAGGAATTGCCCATCTGCTGACTCAAGTTGGTGCAAAAAACGTACAGCTTCTCCCATTTCATCAATTTGGTGAAAACAAGTATCATCTTCTTGGAAAAACCTATGCATATGAACAGGTAGAGGCATTACATCCGGAAGACCTTACAGATTATCAAAATATCTTTCTTAATGCCGGTATCAAATGTTTCTTTTAATGCAAAAAAGAAGGTTTACAGAAATGCAAACCTTCTTTTTATTTTCTTACTTAACAATCACTCATTGTTTTTCCTTCTCCAGTTAGCCCTTCAAAATCCGCAACAAAGACATCAATTGCTGATGTAATTGCCTGATTTTTTACAAGTCCTTCGATAACATCTGGGGAAATGGTAGATGCACCAATTCCATATTCACATAATTCCAAAACCTGCTGTGAATTTTTAAAACTTGCTGCAAGAACTTCTGTCTTTAAATGATTATTTTTAAAAATATTATGAATCTTTTTTGCTACTTCGACTCCATCATATCCCATATTGTCGATACGGTTGATATACGGTGCTGCATAAGCTGCCCCACATTTTCCTGCAAGAAAGGCCTGCATCGGAGTATAAATTGCGGTTGCTGTTGTTTGAATGTCCTCAGCTGCCAGCTGTTTCATTGCCTTAAACCCTTCTTTTACAGAAGGAACTTTTACAAAAGTATTTTTACCAAGTTCCTTTACAATGCGATGGGCATCTTCTACCATTCCATGTGCATCTTTCGCAACAACTTGAACATGCAGTTCTGCATCTGTTCCGATAAATTCACGAATTTCCTTTAGAACTTCATAAGGTTTTCTTCCGCTTTTTGCAAGAATCGACGGATTTGTTGTTACTCCGTCAATTGGATAATACTCATAAATTTTTTTAATCAAATCCATATGTGCGTCATCAATAATTAATTTCATTTTATTCTCCTCTTTCTATAGATTACAATTTATAATGTCTGTTCAGTTCTTCCAATAATATCATCTTGTGTCTTTTTAGAAAGTACATTGAAAAATGCACTGTATCCTGCAACACGAACGATCAAATCTTTATGTTTCTCTGGATGTTTCTGTGCATCGATCAGTGTTTCTCTGGATACAATGTTATACTGTACATGATATCCATGTAAACGGTTAAAGAATGTACGGATCAGCATTTCTAATTTCTGTTTATTTTCTTCCGTGGACAGCATCTGTGGTGTCATCTTCTGATTCAACAGAACTCCACCTGTAATCTTCTCTGTTGGAAGTTTTGCAACTGTTTTAAATACAGCTGTTGGACCATTCTTGTCTGCATTATGTGCCGGACTGCTTCCTTCTGCTAATGGCTCAAATGCGTTTCTTCCATCAGGCGTCGCAACAGTTCCCATTCCTTGTCCAACATTCGCACTGATAGAGGATGTTCCACCATAACGAATACCTCCAATTGGTCCCCTATGATAACGTGTATTTGGATATTTTTTGATTTCATCTAAGTAAGAATCATAAGCTTCTACAACCAACTGATCGACATAATCATCATCATTTCCATATTTCGGAACATCATTGATGAGCATTTCCTGAATCTTTTTGTTCTCTTCGGACTGAAAGTTATCTAAGATTGCATTCCAAAGTTGTTCTTTTGTGATCTTCTTCTCTTCGTATACCAGTTTCTTGATCGCTGCAAGGGAATCTGCCATATTCGCAATACCAACCTGAAGTCCGGAGATAAAGTCATAGACTGCTCCACCTTCTTTGATCGTTTTTCCTCTTCCAATACAGTCATCTGTTAATGCAGAACATAACACATCTGGCACATCTCTTTCCGATGCTTTATCAATCGCATTCTCAACAATAACACTATAACGGGTCATTTCTCTAACAGTCTTATCCCATGCTTCTAAGAGATCTTCGTAGGTTTCCATTTCTGTAAATTTTCCATATCCTTTCGTAAATCTCTTACCACTTGTTAAATCAACTCCATCATTCATGGCACAAAGCAGGACTCTTGGAAAATTAATATAAGACATACCCGTGCAGCGATATCCCCATTTACCAGGAACAGCTGTTTCTACACATCCGATCGCACTGTAGTTATATGCGTCTTCTTCCTTGACACCCCAATGAATAAAGGAAGGAATAATAATCTCATCATTATTGAATGCCGGCATCCCAAATCCGAGTTTCATAACTTCGATACATTCGTCAAAAAAATGTTTATTGATATTGGCATGATAACGAACGGTTAAGTTTGGCTGCGTCAATCTTGTCTGTGCAACGGACTGTAGTACAACAAAACTTAATTCATTAACTGCATCTTTTTTATCTGTTGTTTGTCCGCCAATCGTAACATTTTGATACATTGGAGAACCTGCAGAACTCAAAGTATGTGCCTGTGAACGAACTTTATTAATAGTTAGCGTTTTAATCCAAAGACACGTTAACAATTCTAATGCATCTTCTTTTGTGATCTTTCCTTCGTTGATATCTTTCATATAATATGGATACATATACTGGTCAAAACGTCCATAGCTTAAAGAATGTCCGTTAGATTCGATCTGAAGAATCAGCTGAATAAACCATACAGACTGAACTGCTTCTCTAAACGATGCTGCTGGTTCATATGGAACTTTGGCACAGATCTCACTCATCTGTAATAACTCTTCCTTACGTTTTATATCTGTTTCTTTGTCTGCTAGTTCTTTGGCAAGTTTACAATAGCGCTTTGTAAAATCACGAACTGCTTCAATCACAGTTAAGACCGCTTTATAAAACACATTCTTATCAATACTTTCTGGTTTTGTAAAGTCAAGCGCTTCTTTTAATTCTCTTACTCGTTTTTCGTATCCTTTTAATCCATCGGATAAGATTCTTTGGTAATTCACTGCCAGATGGGCATCTCCGGCGTTTAATTTTCCTTCCATTCCAAAAACACCAGTTTCCATAAAAACATCTACTTCTTCTGGAAGCAGTGCTTCTCCTCTGGCACGAAGATTGTTATTCTTCCAGAATGGAGCAATCTCTCTTAACTGTTCTTTTGTCTCTTCTGTAATATAAAAAACATCTCCGTCACGTTTCTCAAAGAGATCTAATTCGTTCATAACGAATTCCATTGTGTATTCCGGGAAAATTGGAGCATTCTTATTTTTTGTTGCCTGGTTTCCTGCAATCAGGGATTTGTCATCGATATAAATACTCATTCCTTCTAAGATCTTTTTCAGCATCAAAGCTCTTACCATAACTCTTGGCTGATTTTGGTTCTCTTTGTAAGCTTCTGTCGCTAATACTGCCCTCTGCGCATCAATGTATGGTTTCGCATCCAGCACTTCCTCACGAAATGCTTTCATTCGATCTGTTAATACGCCAAAATGTTCGGTATTTTTCATGATATCTCCTTTCAATAGTTTCATTCGTAATTATTTTTTGTTTTGTTTGTAACTACAATGTACCATTATTTTATTTTGATGTCAATACATTTTCATTTCATATATCATTTTGAATATGTTTTTGATATACTATGTTTAGAAAATCAAAGCGAAAGTGAGGACATACAAAGAACATCTAAATTGGGCATACTTGGTACTGGAGTTATTGCAAACGAAATGGCCGTGGCATTACAAAAAATGGGAAAATCCTTATATGCATTAGGCAATCGTACTCATCAAAAAGCCATTGATTTTGTTAAGAAATATGGCGTTGAAAAAGTCTATGATCAAATCGATGATATGTTTTTTGACGATAATGTAGATATCATTTATATTACAAGCCCACATAACACACATTACTCTTTTATGAAAAAGGCTCTTGAACAAGGAAAACATCTTCTCGTAGAAAAGTCTATTACATTAAATAGCAGGGAACTTGATGAAATGATTGCATTAGCTAATGAAAAACAACGAATTCTTGCAGAAGCTATGACCATTTGGCATATGCCACTTTATAAAAAGCTTTGGAATATTGTAAACTCTGGACAACTTGGAAATGTCCAGATAATTACAATGAATTTTGGAAGTTTTAAAGAATATGATATGAATAATCGCTTTTTTAATATGAATCTTGCAGGTGGTGCTATGCTCGATATCGGTGTGTACGCACTTTCTATTGTAAGAAGTTTTATGAAAGAAACACCAACAGAGATCTTAAGCCAGTGGAAAGCATCCCCAACAGGTTCCGATGAACAAGCAACCGTCCTATTGAAAAATACATCCGAACAAATGGCAACCGTTGCTCTTTCTATGCACTCCAAACAGCCAAAAAGGGATATGATCAGCTGTGAGAAGGGATATATTGAAATTATGGAATACCCAAGAGCTGATAAGGCAATCATTGTAGATGCAGAAACCGGAGAGGTCACCAAAATTGAAGCCGGAGAAACTCCAAATGCACTTTACTATGAAATGATGGATATGGAAAAAGCTGTAAAAACAGGCGATTCTTCTTCCATGAATCTTACTTATTCTAAAGATGTTATGGATATTATGACAAAATTAAGAAAAGAATGGGGTCTGAAATATCCAAAAGAAGAATGGTAAATGGAAAATCTACCATCTGTTATATTTTTCCAACCATTTCATAAAATGTATCATGGAGGTTTTGTTATGCATTCCAATACAAATATGGACTTGGAACGTTTAAAGTTAAATAGTCGTTATAAGCAACTACATCGTCCATCAAAGATCGAAAAAGAGCCTATCAATACGACTTCTTACTGGACTTTTTTTAAATTGCGTGCCGGTTTTTCTTTCCTTTTTCTCTTTTTTATCATCGCTTCTACAAAAGCGTTCCCTGATTCAAAGACGAAACAGGTAACATCCGTTTTTCAAAAAATCGATCAGAAAGATCCTTATACGAGAAAAGCTTTTTATGAAATACGACAATGGAAAAAAAACTAAAAGAAAGGATTAGACTTTTTCCTGTCTAATCCCTTCTTTTATATAAATTATTATGATCTTTTTGTCAGATAAATAATCTTAGACTGATAATCTCCAAAAAGCTGTGCTGTTGATTCGTTGGCTCCATTAAATTGTGATGGTTTTCGAATTTCTTTTTCCTTCAGCAAACTTCCATTATAAAGCATTCCTGTTTCTTTTTCTTCATAATAACTACTTTTATCTAAAAATGGAAGTTTGATATATTCACAAGTTGTTGCATTTGGTTGTGCCAAAATTCGATAGTAACCAATCATCACTTCTTTTCTATCTCTTGTAACAAGTGCCCAGATTGTTTCATTTCCATCATTTTGTATTCGGTTTTTTCGTACAATAACCGGTGAATTCTTATAAATTGAAAAAAACAAAGTAACCGTCACTTCATTTACAGGATCATTTAATGTCAATTTAAGTGTCTCTACATCTTGACAATTTCTTGTTTGAGGCACTCCTTCTTCTATTTCTTTTCCATAAAGGATCTCATGATCCTTTATGGAAAGTTGCAAATAGCATGGAAGATGATCCCGTTTGAGATCGATTGCTCCTTCGTGAAAATCTGTTGTCCCATACACCGGATATTCTTGCATCTGATCTGCAAGGGTAAAGTCATGGTCTTCTTTATAATATTTTACCGTACCGGCAGATTTATCTTTCCGTATGGCAAGATAACAGCAATCCTCATATGTTAGATTCTGAATCGTATTTCCATAATAAACATGTCCAATTTGGCCATTTTTTAAAACAGATATGATATAGCTGATTTTTGATTACGTCAATCATTCTAGCAGATTCCTTCCCTTTGTAATGTTTGTTGTTCTAAGTATTTGATGCGCTTTTTCAACTGCATACGGAATAAAATCCGATATGGTAAAGACACAAGGGAAAAATTTGCACGATCTCTTTTTTTCTCAAAAGAATTTTCTTCCATATAGCAAATCTTTATCGCCCCTTCTTCTTCAAAAATATGAAATGTTTGAAGGATTTCACCTTTGGAATAACTAGTTTTCATTTGAAACTCTTCATTTTCTTTGATTTTTGTAATCTCAATTACTCCATTAACTTTTTCTTTCGTTGTTTTTGTATAAAAAGGTTTCGAAATTTTAATTCCTTCTGTTAACTGTTTAATCTTAGAATCATAAAATTGGAAATATTTCAACTGTTCTTGCATTAAAGTTTTAAATAAATCTTTTGGATTGCTTGCAATCTTTTTTTCATATTTTAATACATTCCCCATGACATTTCCCCTTCTTATTTTTTTATTCTTCTACCTGAGCTTCTTCCTCATCCTTAAGATAAATTTATCCAGTGCTTTCATGAATGGAAGCCAGATGATAATGGAAATTACTACATTCACTAACTGTAAAATTCCACCTCGAATAGAAGATGTTCCAATCCATCCAGATAAGAAAACTGGAGTTGTCCAGATAACAGTAACACCGATTGGTCTCGGAACAAGACCGAAATAAATTGCACAGTAAGAAGTAATCACTGTTACAACTGGTGCCAGAACCCATGGAATCAAAATTGTTGGATTTAATACAATTGGAAGTCAAAAAGTAACTGGTTCAGAAATATTAAAAAATGCCGGAGCTACGACCATTTTCATTGTGCTCTTTAAACGTACCGATCTTGCAATGATTAATGCAACTAAAATAATACCAAGAGTCATTCCATTTCCACCGATCAGTGGGAAAATTCCCATGAATGTCGAGCACACAATATGAGGAATCAGTGCACCTGCTGAATACGCTGCATAGTTTTCCAATGCCAGTGTATTCCAGATTGGGTCCATTACAGAGTTTACAACAGCCTGTCCATGAACACCAAACCACCATAATAGCTGTGCGAGGATTACAGCAATGATTGTTGCTGGAAGGCTGGATCCAAGATTAGTCAGCGGTCTCTGTAAGATTGTAAAGAGACAGTCAAAGGCATTTCCCCATTTTGTAAATGTGAAAATATAACGAATGATATTAAATACCATTAACGTTACCGCACCTGGTAAGATAGAGGTAAAGGAGTTTGCGATTCCTTGTGGAATCTGCTCCGGCATTTTAATTGTGATATCCTTATTTTCAAGGAATGCAAAAATTTCTGTTGCAATAAAAGCAGTGAGAATTCCAACGAACATTCCTTGTGCCCCAAGTTTTGGTAATGGCATATATGTGACATCTTTTACAACTTGAAATGGAAGAAGCATAAAGAAAGATGCTAATGCAATTGCTCCTGCATATAATGGATTACACTTTAATTTTTTTCCTAACGTGTAAGCAATACCAAAGACAACAAAGACAGAAGAAACATTCATTGTTGCATTTCCTACAGTTCCAAAAAAGTTATTTAAAAAGTCAAGTACTGCTTGCGGTAAAAGGCCATCAAAGCGGAAGGTTTGTGGAAAATTTTGAATAATCATTGCGATCGACGCAAACATAGTTGCAGGAAAAGCAACCATAAATCCATCTCGCAAACTTACAAGAAACTAGTTGTTGGAGATTGCATTTGCCATTGGCAGTACTTTCTCCATAATCTTATCTTTCATTTTTTAAGTCCTTTCTTTCATTTTAACAACATAGTTTTCTGAATCATCGATATTCTTTATGTTTCATATTATATAAAATTTCTATTTTTCATCCCATAGCAATATGTGATATAACTATGGAGAAATGTGACATGGAGGAT
The DNA here is from genome assembly GCF_018918155.1 of Anaerostipes sp. MSJ-23. GTDB lineage: Bacteria > Bacillota > Clostridia > Lachnospirales > Lachnospiraceae > Anaerostipes. The sequence continues at coordinate 54,694 of NZ_JAHLPY010000008.1, read as the reverse complement.
TTTTTAATGCAATTATTTAGTTATTCCAATAATTTTTATTCTAATATTGAAGTCATGGTATACAGTAATGGGTATGAAGACTGTGAACCAGGGCATTTTTACGGCCCTGCCCTTAGAAAGAGTTATATGATCCATCATATTGTAAAAGGGAAAGGAATTTTTAAATTGCATGAAAAGACTTATCATCTTAGCAAAGGCGATGCTTTTTTGATTCGTCCAGGAGAAACCGTCTATTACGAGGCTGATCATGAAAATCCATGGAGTTATGAATGGATTGGTATGCAAGGAGCTAAAATTGATTCTTATCTTCAAAGAACTTCTTTTGCCTATTATCCAATCATTCATTACTCTAAAAATGATCGATTTTCTTTAATCTATGCAAAAATGGAACATGCTTATTCTTCGAATGCCTCTGCCAGGGATCTTTTAATGAATAGTGTTTTATACGAACTCCTTCATTTCTTAGTGATCCATTTTCCAAATAAACGGATCGAGAAATCTCACCGTACCGAGGAATATGTTGATCAAGTCATTCATTATTGCCTTCAAAATTTAGATAAAAAAATCAAGGTAACCGATATTTCTGATTACCTTGGACTAAATCGTTCTTATCTGACTCGCCTTTTTAAACAACAAGTCGGATCTTCTTTAAAAGATTATATTTTATTTATTAAGATGGAAGAGGCAAAAAAAATGCTAAAGGAAACTTCTTTGTCTATCCAAGTCATTGCTCGCTCTGTTGGCTTTGATGATCCTCTATATTTCTCAAGGATTTTCCATCAAAAAGAAGGACAAACTGCAAGAAAATATCGCATCTGTCACCAAAAGAAAACTATTATACAGGCTGACTAATCAGTCCGGAAGCCTTTTGCATAGGCACTTTTAATAAATAATTGTAAGCTGCAATTACACGCCCAGTAAAAATTACAACAATGATCGTTCCCACTCCAATTCCAATCAGATGATCAGTAAAGAAAAATCCAATCAGACCAGAAGTACAAAAACAACTCAAATCAAAAATATTTTTTCCAAGTCCCATTCCTTTTCCTGTTTTATCTCCAATTGTTGCTGCAAGAGCATCGGCAGGATTGGGGACAAGCTGCATATTTACCATCGTTGCTGCACCGATTCCTGTTACTAAAATGGCAATGATTAAAATTCCAATTTTTTCTGGTAATGTTTGAGGCAGAAAATTTAAATACTGATCAAAAAAATTAATAAAAAGGCTGGTCACAAGACTCATTGGTATTTGGAGCAATTTATATACTTTAAACTGTCTCCCTTGAAGCAAGGCTTCCATCAATACACAAACGCAATAAAAAAGAAAGGTAATTTCTCCAAGATTCAGATGCCAAATCTGACAAATATTATATGGTATCGAAATAATCGGAGAGACACCTAACAATGTTTTTGTATTTAATACAATTCCAAGAGCTAAAACGACAAGTCCTATAAAATAAATCATTCCACGTGTACATGTTTGTTTCACTCCACTCATCTCCTTCTTTTCTTTATTATTCTAAAAAGCAAAAAATCCCCAAATTCTTGGGGACTTTTCGTTTGATATTTATTTTTCTTTTACCTGGCAGAATTTTTTCTTACCTTTCTTTAACAACAGTCGGTCTTTATCATCAAAGTCTGCTTTTCCAAAAGTCTGTTTGATATCGGTAACCTTTTCTCCGTTTACAGAGACACCTCCCTGCTGCACCATTCTTCTCGCATCAGAACGTGTTGTACAAAGTTTGGAATCCACTAAGAGTGTTAAAATATCAAGTCCTTCTTCCAGTTCTCCATTTTCATATTCAAATGTAGGCGCATCTTCGTTTGCTCCACCGCTTACGAACATTGCCTTTGCAGCTGTCTGTGCTTTTTTCGCTTCTTCTTCTCCATGAACAATTTTTGTTACTTCATAAGCCAGCACTTCTTTTGCCTTATTAATTTCTGCTCCTTCTAACGCTCCAAGTCTATGAACTTCTTCCATTGGCAGGAAAGTAAGCAGAGATAAGCATTCTTCTACTTTGACATCCTCAATATTTCTCCAATACTGATAGAAATCATAAGGAGATGTTTTTTCTGGATCAAGCCATACAGCACCAGCCATTGTTTTTCCCATCTTCACTCCATCGCTTCTTGTAAGAAGTGTTAATGTCAGACCAAAAGCTTCCTTTTGTTCTTTTCTTCGGATCAAGTCTGCTCCTGCAAGAATATTAGACCACTGGTCATTTCCACCCATTTCCAGTTTACATCCGTATCTACGATTTAACTCAAGGAAATCATATCCCTGCATCAACATATAGTTGAATTCAAAGAAAGTCAGTCCTCGTTCCATTCTTTGTTTATAACATTCTGCTGTCAACATCTTATTCACAGAGAAGTGAACACCTACTTCACGAAGAAATTCTACATAATTTAAATTTAATAACCAATCTGCATTGTTTGCAAGAATTGCTTTGTCATCATCAAATGTAATAAAACGGGATAACTGTTCTTTAAAACGCTGTGCATTATGCTCGATTGTCTCTCTTGTTAACATATTTCTCATATCTGATTTTCCAGAAGGATCACCGATCATGGTTGTTCCTCCTCCAAGAAGAGCAATCGGACGATGTCCTGCTCTTTGCATATGCATCATAGCCATGATAGTTAAAAAGTGACCTGCTGTCAAACTATCTGCAGTTGCATCAAATCCAATATAAAAAGTTACTTTTTCTTTTCCTAACAGATCTCTTAATTCTTCATGGGTTGTCTGTGCGATAAATCCACGTTCCTGCAAAATATCATATACGTTTCTACTCATTGTTTCTAATCTTAATTCCTTTCAATTTCTTATCTTTGAGCATTTTAATTGGCATGGAAAGCCAAAATCTTCATTTTATGGAAATTCCTCGATAATCTTTAAGAGCAGTTCCCATGTTCTTTTTACCGAAGATACATTCATTCGTTCCTGTACGGTATGAATATCTAAAATATCCGGTCCGAAAGATACAATATCAAGGTCTTGTATCTTTGATGCAAAAATTCCACATTCTAAACCTGCATGAATAGCTTCTACCTTGATTTCTTTTCCATAAAGTTCTCGGTAAGCCCTGCAAAAAGCATCTCGAAGCAAAGAATTTTCTCGATACTCCCATGCCGGATAATCATTTGCCCGATGATAAATTCCATGGTTTTCTTCACATAATCTTTGAATACTTTCTGCAATCTCTTCTTTTTTCGCTGCCACACAGCTTCGAACTCCAAAAGAAAAAACTGCTGTTTTCTGATCCATGGAAAGAATTCCAAGATTTAAGGAACTTTCTACCAATCCTTCAATATCACGACTCATAGTATAAATTCCATTCTTCACCTGTGATAAAAATCGAATAATCTGACCATTTTTTTCTTCTGTAAGAAAATCTGCTTCCTGTATTCCAAGATCCTGAAACTCAACAAGAAGATCAGGTTCTGATAATTGATATTGTTTTTTCCATTCATGTTCTATAATGGAAATTTTATTTCCAAGTTCTTCCGGCCGATCCACCGTAAACTGACAATGACACTCATATGGAATCGCATTATCCTTTTGTTCTTTTGCTCCCCATAAACGACTGATTGAAATTCCTGGCATGGAAGAGACAATCTGTCCCATCATCTTATGAGCATTGCCATGATTTTTGTCGATTTCTGTTCCAGAATGTCCACCTTGAAGCCCCAAAATACTTACTTCATATAATCGCTGCTGCCTATGTTCATATTCCAGAGGAAATTCTGCCTGAATCGTCGTTCCACCGGCACATGCGGACAGTAAAATTCCTTCGTCTTCAGAATCTGCATTAATTAAATATTTTCCCTTTAGCACAGAAGCATCAAATCCAGTAGCTCCTTCCATGCCAACTTCCTCTTCGGTTGTAAATACAACTTCTAATGCTGGATGTTTGATAGAATCATCATCTAAAATTGCAAGCCCATAGGCAACCGCAATTCCATCATCTCCGCCAAGAGTTGTCCCCTTGGCCCAAACCCATTCTCCATCCGTCTCAAGACTTAAGCCTTCGGTTTCAAAATCAATCTCATACCCTGGTTCTTTTTGGCATACCATATCAAGATGTCCTTGAAAAATCAAAGTTGGTCGGTTTTCATAGGAAGGAGAAGCCTCTTTTCGTATCACAACATTATAAAATTCATCTTGGTAAACAGATAAATTTCTATCTTTTGCAAACTGAACACAAAAATCACTTATTGCCTTACAATGATAAGATCCGTGTGGAATTTGGCACAGTGTTTCAAAATATTCAAATACTTTTTTTGGATGTAATTGTTCTAATACCCCAAGAATCGTCACCTCTTCTAAATGTTAGTTTTTAAAGCTATGAATTGGTGCTGGAATTCTTCCACCACGATTTACAAATGCGTCACAAGAAAATTCATTGACCGGCATAATTGGTGCATAACCTAACAATCCACCGAATTCCACCTGATCTCCAACATCTTTTCCAATCGCTGGAATGACACGAACAGCTGTTGTCTTTTGATTAATCATTCCAAGAGCCATCTCATCGGCAATCAGGCCTGCAATGGTTGTTGCCTTTGTTTTTCCTGGAATTGCGATCATATCAAGACCAACAGAACATACGCAAGTCATAGCTTCTAGTTTCTCTAGTGTTAGAGCACCTGCATTTACTGCATCGATCATTCTCTGGTCTTCACTAACTGGAATAAATGCACCGCTTAATCCTCCGACATAAGAAGATGCCATAACACCACCTTTTTTTACCTGATCATTTAACATAGCAAGTGCTGCGGTTGTTCCAGGTGCACCTGCATATTCCAGACCGATTTCTTCTAAAATTTCACCAACACTATCTCCTGCTGCTGGTGTTGGTGCAAGAGATAAGTCAATGATTCCAAATGGAATATTTAATCTTTTAGAAGCTTCTTTTGCAACAAGCTGTCCAACACGTGTAACTTTAAATGCTGTCTTTTTAATTGTTTCACAAAGAACTTCAAAATTTTCTCCACGAACTTTTTCGATTGCACGCTTTACAACACCTGGTCCACTAACTCCGACGTTGATGATCGCATCCGCTTCTGTTACTCCATGGAAAGCTCCTGCCATAAATGGATTATCATCTGGTGCATTACAAAATACAACGAATTTTGCACATCCAAGGCACTGATTATCTTTTGTCAGTTCTGCTGTCTCTTTTACAATTTCACCAATTAATTTTACTGCATCCATATTGATTCCTGTCTTGGTAGATCCAACATTTACAGAAGAACAAACAAAATCTGTCTCCGCTAATGCTTTTGGAATGGAACGAATTAAAAGTTCATCTGCCTTTGTCATTCCCTTACTTACCAGTGCAGAATATCCTCCAAGGAAGTTTACTCCGACTTTCTTTGCCGCAGCATCCAATGTTTTTGCAAGTTCTACAAAATCATCCGGTGTTTTGCAAACATTTCCACCAATTAAAGAAATTGGTGTAATGGAGATTCTCTTATTAACAATCGGAATTCCAAATTCGTTTTCAATATCTTTTCCTGTCTGTACAAGATCTTTTGCGACCGTTGTAATTTTATTATAAACATTTTCCTTTACTTCATCCAGAGTTGCTCCAACACAATCTAAAAGACTGATACCGATCGTAATAGTACGAACGTCAAGATTCATCTCATGGATCATTTTATTTGTTTCAAATACTTCATTTAGATTAATCATGCTGGTACTCCCCTAAATTCTGTGCATAATATCAAAGATTTTCTCGTTCTGGGTCTGAATAGCTACGCCAATCTCCTCCCCAATCTGTTTTAATTCTTCTGCCATGGTTGCTGAGTCTTTTGATGACTTCTGAGGATCCACTACCATCATCATATTAAAAAATCCACCAGTGATGGTCTGGGAAATATCCAGAATGTTTACGTTGTTGCTTGCTAGGTAGTTACATACTTTTGCGATGATTCCGACACCATCTTTACCTACCACTGTTATGACTGTTCTATCCATTGTTCTAAATCCTCCTATAAATGTAATTAAATGCTGGTCACAGATGAAACCGCATCTCTTTTGGCAACTTCCAGCGGAAGTTCTTCATTATGTAAAGAAACTCTTACCGTTTGATAAGCTAGCTTCTCATAATTATTTTCTTTGCTTAAGTGTCCAAGATATACTTTTTTTGTTCCTTTTGTCGCTATATCAGAAATCAATTGTGCACATCGCTCATTGGACAAATGACCTTTTCTGCCAAGAATTCTTTTCTTAAGATAATAAGGATACGGTCCAACCTGCAACATATTCACATCATGATTTGCTTCTACAAACAAAATATCAGAACCATAAAGTTTTTCAACCAAATATTCATCATAATCTCCAAAATCTGTAGCAATGGATGCTTTCACATCCCCTGACCGAAAAGAATAACAAACCGGGTCAGCCGCATCATGCCAGATTTTAGAAGCTTCGATTGTAATATCTCCGATTTGGAATGGATGATCTGCTTCAATTGAATGAAACAATCCATGATCCACCTTTCCAAGATTCTTATATGCAAACACAGCATCGATTGTTTTCCCAGTGGCAAAAACCGGAAGCCCATATCTTCTTGAAAGTACACCAAGGCCTTTCACATGATCCGTATGCTCATGTGTGATTAAAATTCCATCACAATCCGAGACTTTAAGATTCAGTTCTTTAAGCCCTTCTTCCACTCTCTTTGCACTGATTCCACAGTCTACAAGAAACTTTGTTTTTTGTGTACCAACAAAAATACAATTCCCGTCACTGCCGCTTGCAATGCTTGTTAATTTCATATCATCTACTCCTTCACCCAAATCGTACTTTATAGTATAGCATATCAATATGACAGAATCTACTTTAAAATCGATTTTATCTGACACTTTGTCTCTTCAATATCACCTGAATTATCTATCATATGATCTGCCAGACGTCGAAATTCATTTTCAGATTTTTGATTTTTTATCATCTGACTGATCTTTTCATCGGAGTAACCACGCGATGCTTTCAGTCTTTCTCTTCGCACTTCTTCCTTTGTATAAATATACCATAATTGATCAAATAATTTCTCATATTCTGCTCCGACAAGCAAGGCTGCTTCACATACGACCATTGCTTTATTTTCTTGTTCCGCTTTATGAATTCTTCGAATTAATTCCTGATCTACATTATGATGTGTCATCTTATTTAATTTCAAAAGCTTATCTTTATCATGAAAAACAATCTCTCCAAGACGTTCCCGATCAATCGTTTGATCTTCTTTTAAAATATCTCTTCCAAAAAAATCAACAATTTCATCATAACTAATCGCACCAGGCTTCATCAATTCATGAGCAATTTGATCAGCAATTAAAATCTGAGCTCCATAATCTTCCTTTAAAATTTTTAAAATTTCACTTTTCCCAGAGCCTACACCTCCGGTAATTCCTATAATTTTCATTTTTTCTCCTATTTTGCTTCGTACCAGTTTTCTCCCGTATTCATATCAATACTTAACGGAATATCAAGATCGGCTGCATGCATCATTTCTTCTTTTAAAATTTTCTTTACTTCGTCAAGTTCATCAAGACTTGCCTCGATTAAAAGTTCATCATGAATCTGGAGAAGCAGTCTTGACTTCATCCGTTTCTCTTTTAACTTCATATTAACACGCACCATGGCAATTTTAATAATATCTGCTGCTGTTCCTTGGATTGGAGAATTCATGGCTACGCGTTCTCCAAAATTTCTCTGCATGAAATTTTTTGATTTCAGTTCTGGAATCGGACGAATTCTATGAAACATCGTTGTCACAAATCCTTTTGTTTTTCCATTTTCTACTTCTTGATCAAGGAATTCTTTTACTTTTGGATACATGGCAAAATATTTATCAATATATTCCTGCGCTTGCTTTCTTGTAATTTTAAGATCTTGACTTAATCCAAATGCACTCAGCCCATAAATAATCCCAAAATTAACGGCCTTTGCATCTCTTCGCTGCATTGCTGTGACTTGATCCATTGGAATATCAAAAACTTCAGATGCTGTTCTTGTATGAATATCCTGGTTTTCTCTATAAGCATGCAACAGCTTTTCATCCTTAGATAAATGTGCCAAGACCCGAAGTTCAATCTGAGAATAGTCCGCATCGAGGAAAATATATCCTTCCTCCGGCAAAAAAACCTTTCGAATTTGTCTTCCAAGGTCCATTCGCACCGGAATATTTTGAAGATTTGGCTCTGTACTACTAATTCTTCCAGTCGCTGTGATCGTCTGATTAAATTTCCCATGAATCCGTTGATCCTCTCCAATAAAGTTAGCAAGACCATCCGCATAAGTAGATTTTAATTTCGTTAACTGTCTGTATTCAAGAATCATTGGAATAATTGGATATAAATGTTCAATTTTCTCAAGAACATCGACGCTCGTTGAATATCCTGTTTTCGTTTTCTTTCCGCCCTCTAGTTTCATATGTTCAAACAAAACAACACCTAGCTGTTTCGGCGAGTTGATATTAAATTCTTCTCCAGCTTCCTTATAAATAGAACTTTTTAATTCTTCGATTTTTCCAACAAGCTTGTCTCCATACTCTTTTAAAGCACAACGGTTAACATGAATTCCTCTTACTTCCATATCATGAAGAGCAAACATCGTTGGGATTTCAATCTTACGATATAAGTCTTCCATCTGCCACTCTTTTAATTTCTCAGATAGTGGATGAATTGCCTGCATGGAAACATAGGCCTCATAAGAAAGAATCTTCTCTCCTTCTGCTGTCAGCCCATTTTCATCTGCCATTGGTGTTTTTTTATCCAATAATTCTTTTCTGGAAGGAATCATCAAACCAAGATAATCCCTTGCAATGTCATCATATTCATAAGTACTTTTTAATGGATTATTTAAATAAGCAGCTAAAGAAAGATCAAAAACACTTCCACAATCTTCCGTAAGTTGAAACTCATCCAAATATTCTTTTACTTCCATCATTCCAACTTTTTGTACATGCTGATATAACATTCCGGCCTTTTGCATAAGAAAATCTTCCGTTAAAAAACCTTCTGCCGGAAAAATCCACACCTTCTTTTCTTCCATACAAAGAGCCAGCCACGTTCCAATTTCTTCCTTATAAATAGAAAGACCAACAACCTCTTTCCTAATAGCACTTGAAAAGAGCTCTTCTGCTTGCGCAAGATCGCGAATCGTTTCTGTTTTTAAAACAAATTCCTCTGTATCTTCTCCATCAAAACGCTTTAAAATAGACTTAAATTCCAGTTTTTTCAAAAGTTGATAAGCTTCCTGTGTGTAAATATTTTGAATTTGTGCCTCTTCCCACGAAATATTCACAGGCGAATCTAGTTTGATCGTTGCCAATTCTTTACTCATCATTCCCTGATCATAGTACTCTTCCAGATTATTTTTGGCGCGATTTGGCTTTACTTCTTCGATATGATCATGTGCATTCTCAATACTATGAAACTGCTTGATCAATTTTGTCGCTGTCTTTTCTCCAATTCCAGGGATCCCCGGAATATTATCTGCTGTGTCTCCCATCAATGCTTTCAAATCAATAAATTCTTTCGGTGTCACCTCATATTTTTCTAGAACGTCCTTTGCATAATAATCTTCTACAATCGTTCCAGAACGATTCGTTTTTGGAATCCGGATTTGTACTTTATCTGTGGCAAGCTGAAGAAGATCTCTATCTCCAGAAACAATTGTTACATCATATCCTTCCTTTTCTCCAAGAACAGACATTGTTCCAAGAAGATCATCTGCCTCGTATCCTTCCTTCATCATCAATGGAATATCCATTGCAGTCAAAACCTCTCGAATAACCGGCACCTGTTCTCTTAAATCTTCTGGCATTGGCTTTCTTGTTCCCTTATATTCTGCATACATTTTATGACGAAACGTCGGAGCTTTCAGATCAAAAGCGACCACCAGATGTGTCGGCTGTTCTTCTTCCAGAAATTTAAACATAATATTTAAAAATCCAAGAACTGCATTTGTATGAAGTCCCTGGCTGTTTGTCATATCTGGCAATCCGTAAAATGCTCTATTTAATATACTGTTTCCATCAATCAATAATAATTTTTGACTCATTTGGCGTATACTCCCTTTTTATTTACTGCTTTTCATTGTAACACAATCAAATTTCACTGTGAAGCCTCCTACAACAAAAGTCATAAGGATATACCCGTTAAGTTTATTTGTCATATCAATCAAAAAAGAAGCCTGTGCTTCCGGCAGAAAATTTCTGCCAGTACCCACAAGCTCCTATTTTTCAGCATATTTTATAATTTACTTTTACTATTTAATACTAAAGTTTTATATTTTATGAGAACATTGGTGTAGATAAGTATCTATCTCCATTATCAGGTAAGAAGGCTACAATTGTTTTTCCTTTATTTTCTGGACGTTTCGCTACCTGGATGGCTGCCCATAAAGCTGCTCCAGAAGAGATACCAACTAAAATACCTTCATCTACTGCAATTTCTTTTCCAAGATCAAATGCATCTTCATTTTCTACTGGAATGATTTCATCATAAATTTTTGTATTTAATACATCAGGCACAAATCCTGCACCGATTCCCTGAATCTTATGTGGTCCAGATTCTCCTTTTGAAAGGACTGGTGATGTTGCAGGTTCTACTGCGATTACCTGGATGTCACTCTTCTTTGATTTTAAGAATTCTCCTGCACCTGTAATTGTTCCACCTGTTCCAACACCAGCGATAAATACATCAACATCTCCATCTGTATCTTCCCAAATTTCAGGACCTGTTGTTAATTTGTGTACTTTTGGATTGGATGGATTTACAAACTGTCCTGCAAGAAAAGCACCTTCTGTTTCTTTTGCAAGTTCTTCTGCTTTTGCAATTGCCCCTTTCATTCCTTTTGATCCTTCTGTCAGGACAATTTCAGCTCCATATGCTTTTAAAAGATTTCTTCTTTCTACACTCATTGTCTCTGGCATTGTTAAGATCACACGATATCCTTTAGAAGCTCCAATTGCTGCAAGACCAATTCCTGTATTTCCAGATGTTGGTTCAATAATTACAGATCCTTTTTTTAATTTTCCAGCTTCTTCTGCATCTTTGATCATCTGATAAGCGATACGATCTTTTGCGCTTCCTGCTGGATTAAATCCATCTAATTTTACAAGAATTCTAGCTTCTAAGCCGAATTTTTTTTCAATATTTTTTACTTCTACTAACGGTGTTTTTCCGATTAATTCTGTTACATTGTTATAAATTTTAGCCATTTTTCTATCTCCTTTTTTCTATGTTTATGTATTTCCTACATTTCCTACCTGTTTGATATGTTATTAGTATAGCACACTTTTTTTGATTGTCAATAGTTTTTTCAATTTTGTTTCAAAGAATAAAAAATTTTCTGCCATTGCAAACAAAACAATTTATTTTTTATAGCAAAAGAAAGAATTCTGTTTTACAGGATTCTCCGCCTGTGGCAGATCGTTTCAGCGACAAATTTCCTATGAAATAAAAAAAGACCTTGTGATTAAATCACAAAGTCATTTCCGCCACGAATTCGCGCCTTGTTTACAACGTCCGCCAACGTAATATTATTCAAATAATCATAGATCAGTTTTCCAAGCCCTTCCCACATTTCAATCGTTGGACATTCTTGGTAAAGCTCACACTGATTGACTGGATCATCCAAACATGCCACTGGCTGAAGACTTCCTTCCGTAATCTGAAGAATTTCATAAATCGTATAATCTTTTGGATCTCTGGCTAATTGATAGCCTCCTTTAGGACCTCTTAAACTTTTCAAAAATCCACAGATGCTTAACTGTCGGACAATTTGTTCTAAATACTTTACTGAAATATTTTGTCTTCTTGAAATGTCCTTTAATGCAATCCAGTCTCCTGTATAATGCATTGCAAGATCATACATAAGACGTACGGCATATCTTCCTTTTGTCGATATTTTCATAGCTTCACCTCTAATTCACTGTTTTTCTACCTGATTACTATGATTTATTTTACTTGTTTTTCTACGAGTTGTCAATCATCTTATTTTCCTATACAATGAATAACAAAGGAGATTTGTATTATGAGTAAAATAAATAAAATTATACCGCTAACCAATGTCCGTTTTTTAAACCTTTATGAATTGGAAGCCGAAAATAAACTTGGTCAGACACATCCTTATTATGTAGCTAGCCGCAAAGATGAACATACGATGATGGCTGCTACAAAAAAAGTCATTCCAGATGGTGTTGTTATTTACAGTCTTTTTGGTGAGGCAAAAGATCATGTAATTATGGTCCGACAATTTCGTTATCCATTAAATGATTATGTCTATGAATTTCCAGCCGGTCTAATTGATCCAGGAGAATCAATCAAAGAAACAGCTATTCGAGAAATGATGGAAGAAACTGGCCTTACATTTATCCCAGCTTCTTATGAAGATTTTTTATCTCGTCCACATTTTTCTTCTGCAGGAATGACCGATGAAACGAATTGCACTGTTTATGGTTTTGCTGACGGCAAACCAAATCTTGATCATTTAGAACCAAATGAAGATTTATCTGTCTGCCTCGTTGATAAAGCAGAAGCAAGACGTATCCTGAAAGAAGAAAATCTTTCCGTAAAGGCTTATTATCTTCTTTTACATTTTTTACAAAGTGACCCCAAAAATCCTTTTGCTTTCCTAGGCCTTTAATTAAAAAAAGAAAACCTCTTATAAGCTCTATATATTTTTCCAATCTTATAAGAGGTTTTTCTTTTACTTTCGTTCCCATTCATTTCCTGATTTTTTTACAAATGTTCCATCTCCAATTCCGAGCGCCGATTTAGCAAGCTGATCTGCTATATCATTATACTTATCATTGGAATGACCTTTTACTTTAACAAATTTCACCTGCAGCTTGTCTTTTTGTTCATCATAAAACGCTTTATATGCTTTTGTTCCTTTTTTATTTGTCTTCCACTCACCAAGCGGCCATTTTTCGATTCCTGCATAATCATAATAAATAGCAATTTTAGAAAACCCATGCTCAATCGCATATTTCATTGCAGCTTCTGATCCTTTGATTTCTCCTGCCACATTGCGCATTACCGCTAATTCTTCATCCTGAAATTTCTTTGCATAATAACGCTCTTTTTCTTCATATAGCATTACCATACCATAAGAAAATTGGCCCACTGCTGCATCAAAACTACCATCAACATAGGCAATCAATGTGTGTTCATCAATAAGCAGCTTTTCATTTTCACTAGGATTTAAAAAGTCTTTTGCTTCTTCTTTCGTCTTAAAACTTTTATAAACTGCCCCAGGAAATCCAAACGTCTGCCTTTTGCAGTCATCCCAATTGAAATAAATTCCTGGTTTTCTTCCTTTTTTTACCGCATAAAACTTACCTGCCATATTTTTTCTCCCTCGTTTCCATCATATATCGAAGTTTAACATAGGACTCATCATAGCTCAAGTTATTTCATCGATCTTCTTCCCGCAACGGATAACGGCAGTTCCAATCCATATTCTTCCAAAAGTTTCTCATCCGTTAAAATTTCTTCTGTGCTTCCATCTTTAATGATTTGACCACCAGCTAAAAGAATTGTTCTCTGACATGTATCCAAAATCATATCCAAATCATGAGAAGCAATGATTTTCATTCCCGGTAATTTTTTCAGAACATGGATTAAATTTCTTCGATTTCTCGGATCAAGTGCAACCGATGGTTCATCCAATAAAATAATTTCTGGATTTGTGGAAAGAATCGTTGCAATGGAAGCTAATTTTTTTTGTCCTCCAGAAAGACGATAAATTTGTTTATTCTTTATATTTTCGATATGTACCATATCCATAGCATGTTCCACGCGTTTTTTTACTTCTTCTTCCGAATATCCATAATTTCTCGGTGCAAACGCAATATCCTCATATACTGTTGACATAAAAAGCTGACTTTCTGAATCTTGAAAAACATACCCTGTTTTTTCACGAATTTGCGCTAAATTTTTCTTTTCTACACAAAGTCCGCCAATCTCCAATGTTCCTTCATATCCAGAAAGAATCCCAACCATAAGTTTCAATAAAGTAGATTTTCCAACGCCATTTGCTCCAATCAAACCAATGGTTTCTTCCCCTTGTGCTTGAAAAGAAAGATCGTTTAATACTTGATCCTTCCCGTAAGCAAAGGTTAGATGTTCTATTTTTATCTTTGCCATATTTTTTCCTCCATTAAACCCCCATCATCTGTCCTATAAGCCAAAATACAGGAATTCTTCGATAGAAAAAGAATATCAAAATCCAAATCAATGCATACAAAACACTGGTACTTGTTTTTTTCTTTTTCATCCTTAATTGAAAAGTCCCGTCATATCCACGAAGCAGCATACTTTCATAAACAACTTGTGCTCGATCAATACTTCGTAGCAAAAGTTGCCCTGCCAGGGATCCCCATACTTTCCAATGGATTCCTTTTTGTCCGGGTGCACGCATTTCATAAGAAAGACTAATTCTTTCTGCTTCCTTTAATAATACAATCATATAACGGTAAATCAGCAATATCATGGTAAGAAATGGTTTTGGAAGATGCAAACATTGCAAGCCATAACAAATTTGCTCAATTGATGTCGTGACAATTAAAAAATATGAAGCAAGTACCGCATAAATTCCTTTTAACATCAATGTTATCATAGAAACCATACCGCCAGTAATAACAAAACCACCAATTTTTGTTACAACCTGATGGTCAAGAAACGGATTCGCAATTCCCACCATAATTGTAAGAAGAAGAATAATCCTCATCTGACGGGCTGCTCTTTTTAAAGAAATATCTGCAACACAAAACATGATTAGCAGATAAATTCCCATGCCAAGTACACCTCCAAAATCATATTTTGAAAATGAAACAAGCGTAAATATATAAAAAAACGTCACAAAAAGTTTAGCCAGTGGGTGCAGATGACGCACCCACTGGTCTTTTGTTGCCATATCATCCATATGGTGTATTTCATAAATTGCATTTCTAATTTTATTCACAGTTTTTTACTTTTCCTTTTTTAAAAAATCGAATCAGAAAACAGACCGCCAAACATACAACTGCTACAATAATACCTCCGATAATACCGGAAAAAGAGGTACCTGCTACGGCTTCTGATCCCTTAAATGAATAATCTGGCAAAATTGCTGTAAATGCCTGAATCTTGTGAGCAATCTGATAGAAAATACCAGAAGATGCAAGTTCTGTCGAACCACTCACTTTTTTCATTGACCACTCCAGTCCATCGGGATTAGAAGAAGCTGCCAGGGAAAATAACCCTCCAATCACAACAGCCGCACCTGCCAGTACACCAACAGTTCCTTTATAAGAAAGTTTTCCATCTTCTTTTTCCTCATACATCCATAACAGTTCTGGTCTTGCATCATAAATAAAACATAAAACTGCTGTCGTAATCAGCCCCTCTACCAATCCGATCGCCAGATGAATTGGCTGCATCGTTCCAACAAAAACAGCAAATGGAAGTTCTGTAATTTTTGAAGCTAATGTTTCAAGCGTTACGGAAAATGCTCCAAGCTGTAAAGTCAACACACATCCAAGAATAGATGCAATCGCAATCTTTTTCTTTGACATGCTTCTTTTCATCATGAATCTCCAGATTACCATTCCACCAATAAAACACCCATAAAATGCCATATTCCATATATTCGCTCCAAGAGCTAGCAAACCTCCGTCTGCAAAAAGAAGACATTGTACAAGTAAAACTCCAATCATTGTTAAAAATCCGGCAAACGGGCCTAAGATAGCAGAGAGCATCATCCCCCCGCATAAATGTCCTGAAGAACCCGTTCCTGGTATAGAAAAATTAATCATCTGTGCCGCAAATACAAAAGCTCCCATCACACCCATGACTGGTACTTTCTTTGTATCAACTTCCAAATGTACTTTTTTCATCGAATACGTCATTGCCGCAGCAGAACAAACATACATCGTTCCTGCAACTGCTGGTGATACCAGCGCATCTGCCATGTGCATAATTAAATTCCCCTTTCTCTTTCCTTTCTAATTTTATTCACAGTTCTTTACTTTTCCTTTTTTAAAAAATCGAATCAGAAAACAGACCGCCAAACATACAACTGCTACAATAACACCTCCGATAATACCAGAAAAAGAGGTACCTGCGGCGGCTTCTGATCCCTTAAATGAATAATCTGGCAAAATTGCTGTAAATGCCTGAATCTTGTGAGCAATCTGATAGAAAATACCAGAAGATGCAAGTTCTGTCGAACCACTCACTTTTTTCATTGACCACTCCAGTCCATCGGGATTAGAAGAAGCTGCCAGGGAAAATAACCCTCCAATCACAACAGCCGCACCTGCCAGTACACCAACAGTTCCTTTATAAGAAAGTTTGCCATCTTCTTTTTCTTCATACATCCATAACAGTTCTGGTCTTGCATCATAAATAAAACATAAAACTGCTGTCGTAATCAGTCCCTCTACCAATCCGATCGCCAGATGAATTGGCTGCATCGTTCCAACAAAAACAGCAAATGGAAGTTCTGTAATTTTTGAAGCTAATGTTTCAAGCGTTACGGAAAATGCTCCAAGCTGTAAAGTCAACACACATCCAAGAATAGATGCAATCGCAATCTTTTTCTTTGACATGCTTCTTTTCATCATGAATCTCCAGATTACCATTCCACCAATAAAACACCCATAAAATGCCATGTTCCATATATTCGCTCCAAGAGCTAGCAAACCTCCGTCTGCAAAAAGGAGACATTGTACAAGTAAAACTCCAATCATTGTTAGAAATCCGGCAAACGGGCCTAAGATAGCAGAGAGCATCATCCCCCCGCATAAATGTCCTGAAGAACCTGTTCCTGGTATAGAAAAATTAATCATCTGTGCCGCAAATACAAAAGCTCCCATCACACCCATGACTGGGACTTTCTTTGTATCAACTTCCAAATGTACTTTTTTCATCGAATACGTCATTGCCGCAGCAGAACAGACATACATCGTTCCTGCAACTGCTGGTGATACCAGCGCATCTGCCATGTGCATAATTAAATTCCCCCTTCTCTTTCCTTAATATGAATATCCATACTTCCTGAACGAAAGCCTTCCAAATCTAGCGTGATATACGTATATCCAAGATTCTTTAAGTATGAAACAACTGCATCTTTTTGTTCTAGAATCTTCTGCATTGCATCCTGATCTACTTCAATTCTTGCAATATCTCCATGAACGCGAACGCGGACATTATAAAGACCCAAGTTTCTTAAATAAATTTCCGCTTTATCAACGACTTTTAATTTTTCGTAAGAAATTTCTGTTCCATATGGAAATCTTGTTGCTAAACACGGCATTGACGGCTTATTTGAAACCGAAATATGATAATCGGCTGCTAACGCACGAATATCTTTTTTGGCAAATCCACATTCTGCCAACGGACTCTTAATTCCTAGTTCTTTCACAGCCTTGATTCCTGGGCGATATACATGAAGATCATCTTCATTTGTTCCTTCCATAATTAAAGAAACTCCCAGACTCTCTGCTAATTTTTTAATTTCTGCAAATAAATGTTTTTTGCAGCGATAACACCGGTCTTCTGGATTATTTCCAACACCAGCATCTTTAAGCTCATCAATTTCTAAAACCTTGTGAACTGCTCCTGCTTCCTTTGCTACTTTCTGAGCTGTCTCAATTTCCCCTGCTGGATGAAGCATCGTATGTAAAGTAACTGCATAAACTGTTGTTCCATTTTTCTTTGCCTGTTCACAAGCAATTTTAAGAATCAAACTGCTGTCAACGCCTCCAGAAAATGCAATTGCTACATCTTGTTTTGTATACTCATCAATTAACTGAATCAATTTTTGTTTTTTGTCTTCCTCCCATTCTCGTTTGATCATCTCGTATGTCTTACGGTAAGATTGCTGTTTTCTGCTGCTAATTTTCTTTACATCTTCATATTCCGGATAAGCAAATGTTTGTCCTTTATATTCACAAAGTTTCATTTTTACCATACCAAGAGAAGATGAAAAATCACAAAATGAACGCTTCAATACGGTTCGTTCCATAGAAACTCTACGAATCCCAATCGTTGTTGTTTCCCGAAAAATAATTTTTTCCATGACCTCCACTTGTTCCTGATCACAAATAACATTCAGCTGATAAGCTGGACGATTTTTTTTCATAAATACTGGAAAATAGTGAACATCTCTTGCCCCCGCTTCAAATAGACAGTCCATCGTATACCCAAGGACTTCTCCGCTGCAATCATCAATATTTGTCTCGAGTTTATAGATACGATCCTCTGTCTCTTGTGTATCTTTGATCAGCATAGCTCTTAAAAGACTTGGGTGTTCATAATTTCTTTTTCCTGTTCCAATTCCAACTTTTTGAATTGTAAACTGTTCTGGAAGTTTTGTGGATGTCTGTATGGCTGCCACAATGGCTGCCCCAGTTGGGGTTACTAATTCTCCCTCTACCTGTGTTGGACATAAGATTATCTGATGTTTCGAAACAATGTTAACAACTGCTGGTACCGGCACTGGAATGATTCCATGCTGACAACGAATCGTCCCATGTCCCTCATATAATTTTGGAACAATAACCTTATCAATTCCAAGATTATCAATACAAAAAGCTGCCGCACAAATATCTGCAATTGAATCAATGGCTCCGACCTCATGAAAATGTACATTTTCTATCGTTTCTCCATGCGCCTGTGCTTCAGCCTGTGCAATAATTTGAAAAATACGCCCAGCAATTTCCTTTGCGTGCTCCGTCATGTCACAACGTTCTATAATATGGAGACAATCCGAAAGATTTCTATGTTCATGATGGTGTTCATGACCATGATGGCATTCTTCATGATGAGAATGTTTATGATCGTGTTCATGTGTATGCGAATGTCCATGAAGATACTCCATATCATGATCGTGATTTTCATGTTCATGATCCAATAGAACATCAAAATCACAACCATCTAGTCCTGATTTCTTTACTCTGCTAATTTTTACTTCAAAACCATGTGCATCAATGCTGTCTAATGCTTTTAACAATCCTTCTTCATCCGCTCCAAGATCCAGCATTGCCCCAACAAACATGTCTCCACTGATGCCACTTAGACATTCCAAATATAAGGTATTACTCATCTCAAACCCCCAGTCTGTTAATCTGCGCTGCTATATATCCTGCACCATATCCGTTATCAATATTTACAACCGCAATTCCATTGGCACAAGAATTGATCATGGTTAATAATGCAGAAAGCCCCTTCATATTAGCTCCGTATCCAACAGAAGTCGGTACTGCAATCACTGGCTTGTCTACAAGTCCTCCGATGACACTAGCTAAAGCGCCTTCCATTCCTGCAACCGCAACAACACAATTGACGCTCTGAATAACATCAAGCTTTGATAATAGTCGATGAAGACCACTGACTCCAACATCATAAATTCTTTCTACATAATTTCCGAAATATTCTGCTGTCTGTGCTGCTTCTTCTGCCACTGGAATATCTGCTGTTCCTGCGGTACAAACTGCAATTTTACCTTTCTTTTCTTTCCCCTCCTTTTCAATCTTTATAATGTGAGAAATCTCATCATACTGAATCTGTGGATATTTTGCTTTCAAAAGCTCATATTGATGTCTCGAAGCTCTCGTACCGAACACTTCTCCTTCTTCTTCATAAAGCTTTCCTGTAATCTTTAACAGATGTTCATCTGCCTTCCCACTGCAAAAAATAACTTCCGGAAATCCGGATCTTACTTTTCGATGGGTATCAAGTTTTGCATACCCAAGATCTTCAAAAGGTTTTCTTCTAAGATATCCTTCTGCGTCCTGTACGGACATTTCTCCCGCCTGCACTTTTTTTAATATTTCCTGAAGTTCCATCTTGCCTAAAATTCCTCCTGCCTTAAATTGGTTCTACCAATTGTGTTACTTTAATGATAGTTGTTCTATGGTAAAAAGTCAAGTTTTTTGTATTAATTGTTCTTTATTTGTGATATGATTTCTTATTTTTTTGTTAATTTTGCACAATTTCATTTCTCTGACTTGCTTTTTTACTTTATCATAAGTAAACTTATTTTATCACTTAAAGTTCACTCTAAGTCAATGATTATCTCCCCCATACAGTACATCATTCCAAATATCAGGAACTGCCTTTTGCATAATGTTGACAGCTGCATAACCATCTTCATTTAAGATCATTCTGTTGGCACACCAATTATTGAAAAACATTGTATTTTATAATATAATGATACAGAATATATGTTTGGATGTAAAGAAGATACTAATATGCGAAAGAAAATACCGTTTAGTATGTTCACCAACACTGTTGCTTCTTACTGCACACTCTGCTCAGCATTTATAGAAAGGAATTGAAAACATGTATACCATTGGAGAAGTATCAAAAAAAATGGACATTTCGCCATCCACTCTACGCTACTATGATAAAGAAGGTCTTCTTCCTTTTGTAGAACGAAATAAATCAGGGGATCGAAGATTCAAAGATAGTGATCTTGAATGGCTTGTACTGATCGAATGTCTTAAAAGTACTGGTCTTTCTATCAAAGGAATCCGTCAATATATTGACTGGTATATGGAAGGGGATGAAACCTTAAAACTTCGTTATGAAATGTTTCTTGAACGTCGAGAAGAAACCTTAAGACAAATTGAAAATCTACAAAATATGCTAAAAATTATTGATCACAAATGCCATTATTATGAAACAGCCATCCAGGCTGGAACAGAAAAAATTCACCATACAAATGATGACTATTCTTCCAATCAAAATGTCGTTTCTTAACCATAAATTCCATACAAAAAGGAATGTTGTCTATCATCTTCTTTGACAACATTCCTTTGTTTATTACTTATTTTTTATATTATCGGTCTCTGTCATTTCCTCCAAACAAAATGATCAATCGAAGTAAACTTAGTAAGGCTGCTGCTGCACCTGCCACATAAGTTAAGGCTGCTGCTTTTAATACTTTTTTTGTCTGATCTACTTCTTCTCCATACATAATTCCTGTACTTCCAAGAATTCTTAATGCCCTTGCCGATGCATTAAATTCAACTGGCAATGTTACTAGCTGAAAAATAACTGCAAGAGAAAATAAAGCAATTCCAATATGAAGCAATGTTTGGTTCATACTTAAGAAAATTCCAGCAATAATAAACACCCAAGATAAATTAGAGCCAATATTTACAATTGGAACAAGTGCACCACGAATCGTCAATGGTACATATCCTTTTTGGTGCTGAACAGCATGCCCACATTCATGTGCTGCCACTCCGATTGCGGCAATTGAATCAGATCCATATGTGGAATCTGAAAGGCGAAGCGTCTTACTTCTTGGATCATAATGGTCGGTAAGTTCTCCTCGAACTCTCTCCACGGAAACATCATAAATTCCAGCATGTTGTAAAATTCGTTCTGCTGCTTGGGAACCTGTGAGCCCACAATGACACCTTACTCTTGAATATCTACGAAAAGTAGAATTCATTTTTGACGATGCAATCATCGTAATCACAGCTCCGATGATAATCAAGATATAGGTTGGATCAAATAAACCATATGGATAATACATATAGCTACTCCCTTCTTTCATTTTTATATCTGATAAGCATCATATCATCCTGTTATATTTAAATCAAGGGAGTTTATATTTCTTTTAGAATTATTTCATCTTTCTTATTCCATAATCCCGATTTCATTTGGAACAATCACATCTGCGTCGGTACATGCAAGAATATCTTCTACAGTGTAGCCATCCGCGATTTCTCTTAAAACAAGACCATCTTCCGTTACCTCAAAATAACATCTTTCTGTTACAATATCTGTCACACAATGAGCTCCTGTTAATGGAAGCGTACATTTTTTTAATATTTTTGACTTTCCACTCTTTTCACAGTGATCGGTTGCCACAATAATCTTTTTTACACCTGCACAAAGATCCATTGCTCCGCCCATACCAGGAACGAGTTTCCCTGGAATTGTCCAGTTCGCGATATTTCCTTCCTGATCAACCTGAAGCGTTCCAAGCACCGCGGCATCAATATGTCCGCCACGAATAAATGCAAAAGAAGTTTCATGATCATACACACTTCCACCTTTAATCACAGATGCTGGCTGTCCACCTGCATCAATGATATCGACATCTGCTTCATCCCAAGAAGGGGACGCACCACTTCCAACCGTTCCAATTTCTGCTTCCAGCCAAAGATCAACTCCTTCTGGAAGATAATTGACACACATAAGCGGAACTCCAATTCCAAGGTTTACAAAATCGCCATCCTTAAAAAACTTTGCGCATCTTGATGCAATTAATGCGCGTCCTGTCAGTCCTGCCATTATGCTTTCCCTCCTTCCGCTTTTGCCTTTGCCCGTTTCCACATCGGACACATCGGTCTCTTTTCTCCGGTTCTTACATAAACCATGTCAATAATCGGCGCTGGTACATCAATTTCCTGCGGACCAAGCTCTCCAAGTTCCACAAGTTCCTCTACCTCAACGATTACAAGATCTGCTGCATAAGCCATTGTACTATTCGTTGCTCTGGAGTTCATACGAAATGCAATATTCCCGGCCGTATCGGCTTTTGTTGCTTTAATTAACGCAACATCTGCATGCAATGGAAGTTCCAAAAGATATTCTTTTCCGTTAATTGTAAGTTTTTCCTTACCTTTTTCCACGTCTGTACCAATACCAGTTGGAGTCAAACATCCTCCAAGTCCTGCTCCTCCACACCGGATCCGCTCCGCAAATGTCCCCTGAGGACTAAATTCAATTTCAAGCTCTCCTGCAAACATCTGATCCTTTGCAACTGGATTCAAACCAATATGCGTTGTAATCAAACTTTTTACTCTATGGTCATTGATTAATTTTCCGACCCCTTGATCTGGCATTCCGGCAGAAACCGCAATTGCATCAATATCTTTGATTCCTTTTTCAAGCATTCCGTCAATAATCTCATCCGCAGCAAACTCTCCATGCCAATCTCCAAACATAATCAACTGTCCATCATGAAGTTTCGCAAGTGCCTCCTCTTTTGTTACCACCTTTGATTTCAATGGAATCCCTCCTTTTATTCTTCTATGATCATCTCTAATCCCGTGGGAGGGAAAACTTTTGAGATTCCATTCATAGAAGCAAAACAATTATTCACCTTTAAATTCTGCTTTGCGTTTTTCCATAAATGCTTTTACACCTTCGATAAAATCTTTTGATGCTGCACATTCACGTTGTGTAGGAATTTCACACTCATCCAGATATGTTTTATAGTCAGCAAAACTTGCCTGATAAATCTGTTTTTTAATATTTTTGTAAGAGAGTAATGGCCCAGATGCAAACTTTCTGGCTAGTTTCATTACTGTTTCATCAAGTTCTTCTGCAGGCACAACATCATAGACAATACCAGCTTCTTTTGCTTCTGCCGCCTTCATTGGACGCCCAGTGATGCAAAGTTCCATTGCTTTTTGTGCTCCAAGTGTTTTCGCAAGGAGATAAGTCCCTCCAGTATCAGGAACTAGTCCAAGATTTACAAATGCCATAATAAACTTTGCATTGTCTGCACACACAACAAAATCTCCAGAAAAAGCAAGACTAACTCCTGCCCCTGCTGCTGCCCCGCTTACCTGGCAAATTACAAGTTTACTCATACGTTTTAAGCCGTCGGTTACATTACCGACTTTACTAATTAAAGAGTCCATATTCACGTCGCCGCCCTGTTTTATCAGGTCATAGAAGTAACCGATATCTCCTCCAGCAGAAAATGCCTTTGGCATACCTTTGATGACAACTACTTTGACTTTTGGATCATTCTCACATGCATCTACAACATACATTAATTCATCTGCCATTTGATCATCAATAGCGTTGAGATTTTTCATGTAATTCATTGTAATGATACCAATGCCGTCTTCCACTACATACTGTAGTTTTTTTAACTCCATTGTCATTCCCTCCTTAAAAAATACACGAACGATATGTTATTTTTATTTTACTACTTTGTTTCTGATTTTTCAACATAATATCAGTTTTTATTTGTGCATTTTTTATATTTTCTGATTTTTTTGTTATTTTTTTTATTTGTTTTTAACAAAAGATCCTCTCTTAAATCTTCTTTATCAAAAAAATGACAGATAATCCAAAAGACTACCTGCCATAATAATACATATCTTAAATTAGATTTTTATATATCCAAATTATTCATCCCAGTTTGTGTAAACTTCCTGTACATCATCATCTTCATCGAGAAGATCTAATGTTTTTTGAATATTTTTGATATCTTCTTCGCTTGTAAGTTCTACCATTGTTCCAGGAATCATTGTAACATTTGCATCTGCCATCTCAATTCCTTCTTTTTCCAAAGCTTCACGAACCTGACTAAAGTCATCTGGTGCTGTGATTACTTCAAAACTGTCTTCCTCTTCTGCAAAGTCCTCTGCTCCTGCATCAAGAGCGATCATCATTAAATCATCTGCATCCATTTCACAATCTTCTTTTGCAATAATGATCTGTCCTTTTTTCTCAAACATATAAGAGACACATCCAGGAGTTCCAACATTTCCGTTTCCTTTTGTAAATGCATTTCTTACATTGGATGCAGTACGGTTTTTGTTATCTGTTAATGTATCAACAATGATTGCAACTCCGCTTGGCCCATATCCTTCATATGTAATCTGTTCGTAATTGACAGAATCAGCATCTCCTGCTGCTTTTTTAATTCCTCTCTCAATGGTGTCATTTGGCATATTGTTTGCCTTTGCTTTTGCAATGACATCACGAAGTCTGCTATTATTGTCCGGATCCGGTCCGCCTTCTTTTACTGCAACCGCAATTTCTCTTCCAATAACGGTAAAGATTTTTCCCTTCTTTGCATCATTTTTTTCTTTTTTGTGTTTGATGTTCGCAAACTTACTGTGTCCTGACATCTTTATCTTCCTTCCTTTTTATTTTTTCTACTTTTACCTGTCGAATCATTTTTTCATGAATATCCACAGATTTAAAAGAATATCCTTCATAGATAATCTCTATTTCTTCATTGTCTTCTGGTAAATGTCCCAGCTGATCAATTAAAAATCCATTTAATGTTTCAATATCCTCGGTACGGAATTTGATTCCAAGAACATCTTCCACTTCCTCCAAGCGGGTACTTCCCCTCATCAGGTAAAGTCCAGACCATCCAAGTCTCGTAATATCCTTGTCTTCCACATCATATTCATCTAAAATATTTCCAACGATTACTTCCAGCATATCTTCCATGGAAACAATTCCCTCTGTCTGACTGTACTCGTCAATTACAATAGCCATATGAATCTTCTTTGTCTGCATATTTTGAAACAATGCAGATAAATTCATCGTCTGATGAACAAAAAATGGTTCTCTCGCAATTTCAGAAAGTGTAGTATCTTTGTTTTCCAGATATGCATCGATAACATCCTTTAAATAAAGAACACCAACGATATGGTCAATGTCTTCTTCATAAAGAGGATACCTTGAATATGGCTCATCTACCATGTGATTTAATGCTTTTTCAATGGATGTCGAAACCTCAATGGCATCAATCTTTTTTCTTGATGTCATAACATCCGTAACGTCTTTATCACCAAATTCAAAAATATTGGTGATCATCTTGGCTTCCCCTTCCATGATCTCGCCCTGTTCGTGACCTTCATGGACAATGTTCATGATTTCTTCTTCATACTCATTATCATCGTCTTCTTCATGTTCTTGTTCATTTGTTTTTACTTTTTTCTTTTGTTCTTTTCTTTCGTCTCTACTGCCTCTGACAAGAAATCCCACAGCGAATCCAAGAATGATTCCCGCAAGAATAATCAAAAGCAGGGGGACACCGCTTATTTCCATTTTTTCATTCTCCTTTTTTTACGAAATTTTATCGCAAACTGAGATAAATATACCATTTTCCCGCAAAAAGGTCAATGTTTCCACATTATGTATCAAGATTTAAACTGATTCGTAATGCCTGATCTACCTGGTCAAGAAAAGAGCAATTTAAATGACAGACTTTTTCCCTTAATCTACTTTTATCTATCGTACGTATCTGTTCCAGTAAAATCACAGAGTCTCTTTCCAACTGACATTTTGTGCAATCAAGTGGTACATGGGTCGGAAGCTTCGCCTTATTCATTTTACTTGTAATCGCAGCACATATAACGGTCGGGCTGTAACGATTTCCTGCGTCATTTTGCAAAATAATCACTGGCCGAATCCCGCCTTGTTCTGATCCGATCACTGGCCGAAGATCCGCATAAAAAATATCTCCTCGCTTAATTACCATAAGCATTCTCACTCTCCATTCCTTTCTTACCTAGTTTATGAAGAGTATAGACATTTCTTTCAAATTTATTCAGTTAAGAGTTATTTTCCCATATATTCTATGGCTTCTTTGATCTTTCCATTCTGCATGTAAACTCTAGGTACTCGTTTACTAACACCACAGACAAATTCATAATTAAAAGAGCCTGCTCCATTCGCTACTTCTTCTACAGAAATTCTGTTTTCTCCATCCACTCCAACTAAAGTCACTTCATCCATAACAGATACATCCGGAATATCTGTCACATCAACCATAAACTGATCCATACAAATACGTCCAATGATCGGAGCATATTGTCCGCGAATCAAAACCCTTCCCTTTGATGAGAGAGCTCTTGGATATCCATCCGCATAACCAACCGGAATCGTTGCAATCTTTGTATTTCGCTTTGTAACAAACGTATGATTGTAACTGACTCCTTCTCCAGGACCAACTTCCTTAATATAAACAATATGTGTTTTTAATGACATTGCTGGTCTTAAATCTAATACATCTTTGGATACCTCTTCTGAAGGATAAAGACCATAAGTGATAATTCCAGAACGCACCATATCCATTCTCCAATCTTTCATATCAATAATGGAAGCACTGTTTGAGACATGTTTTACTGGAATTTCAATTCCTTCTTCTGAAAGCCATCCAATGAATTTATCATATTCTGCTTTCTGCTTCTTAGCAGATGTCTTATCCGCTTCATCTGCACAAGCAAAATGCGTAAAGATTCCCTCAATTTTAATATTTGGAAGTTTTGAAATTTTCTTTACAATCTCTAAAGATTCTCTTGTTGGTTTAAATCCAATACGATTCATTCCAGTGTCCAATTTGATATGAATTTTTGCATTCTGTCCAAGCGCCGCTGCAATTTTTGACAAAGATTCTGCCATCTCATAACAAAATACGGTTGGCTGGATTTCATATTGAATCAAAGAGCTATATTGATATTCTGAAGTATATCCAAGAATCACAATAGGCTGAGTAATACCATTTTTTCTTAAAGTGATTCCCTCTTCGATAATTGCTACTGCAAAAGCATCTGCTCCAATTTCATTTAGAGCTTTTGCAATCGGGACGGCCCCATGTCCATATCCATCTGCCTTAATAACCGGCATTACTTTCACATCTGGTCCTATAACTCTCTTTACTTCTTTAATATTATGGCAAATTGCATCCAAATCGATAACTGCATGCACTCGATAGTATTCGTTCATAAACTTTAATCTCCTTTTGTGATATTTTTTATCTCATCTATAATATCGGAAGCAATCATGCTATAAGGTCCTTTTTTTTCTTTCGCAAGGTCCCCGGCACTTCCGTGAAGATAAACACCTCTGATTGCTGCTTCATAAGCAGAAAGCCCGCCTCCTAAAAGTCCTGTAATCATTCCAGCAAGAACATCTCCACTTCCTCCGGTTGCCATTCCATGATTGCCGCTCTGATTAATATACAACTTCTGGCCGTCATGTGCAACTATCGTTGCGGCATCTTTTAAAACAGCCGTCGCATGAAATTTTTCACACAAATCCAAAGCAGTCTGACAAAGATTTTCTTTTATTTGGCTAATCGGCTTTGAAAGTAAGCGAGAAGCTTCCATTAAATGAGGAGTTAAAATAAGGCCTGGCGTATAATCTGTTTCTATTTTATAACGACTAATCGTATTTAACCCATCAGCATCAATCACCAACGGCTTTTTCCCACAGGCAAAAATCATTTCTAACATCTCTTTTGTTTCCTGTGAAACACCGACACCAGGTCCAAACAAAATACAGTCACACCAATTCAATGATTGTTCTAACTGACTACGATTTGCAAATAAAATTTCTGGAATTCTTGTCTGCAGAATCTGTCGATTCCCTTCATCCGACAAAACTTTTACAAGACCTGCTCCCATTCGAAGAGCTGCTTCCGATGCAAAAGATGCGGCACCTGACATAGTCTCATTTCCTGCGACAATCAAAATTTTTCCATAACTTCCTTTATTGGAATCAGCACTTCTTTCCGGCATCAGATCCCTTCCATTTCCTTCTAAAGTCATTGCTGAAGCATATTTTTTAATTGTCTTATCATGGAATCCTATAGACTTTAAATGTATAATACCACAGTATTCCCTTCCTGGATATAAAAGCTGCCCTCTTTTATATCCGCCAAATGTAACCGTATGATCCGCCCGTACAGCACAGCCAAGAATTTTTCCAGAATCTCCACTAATTCCGGATGGAATATCAACCGAGATAACCATTGTCTTTGACTGATTGATCTGTTCGATAGCATTTTGATAAATACCGCCAACATCTCTTGACAGTCCAACACCAAAAATTCCTTCCACAATTACATCATAATCAGAAAAATTTACAGATGTTTTCTCTGAATAATCAAGATTTTCAAGAATGGTATGCTGAAGCTTTAAATCATCAGATGCTTTTTCCTTCTTACCAACAATTATATAATCAACATTATATCCATCTTCCAAAAGAATTCTGGCACAAGCCAGAGCATCTCCTCCATTATTTCCAATTCCTGCGACTACAAGGATTCTTGCATCGTTTTTGGCATATTTTTTTACACATTGAGCAACTTCAAAAGAAGCTCTCTCCATCAAAACAAGGCCTGGAATTTTCATCTTGTGGATTGTTTCATTATCCACAGCTTGCATTTCTTCATTTTTTAATACATCATATCTCATAAATCTTCTCCTATCGCAAAAGCCTGTGCATAATATTCCGTATTTGTAAGAGACAGATGAATTTTTTTAATAGACATCTTTCTTGCCATCTCCTTTGCTTTTCCAAACAATTTGATATACGGTGCCCCTTTTTCATTTCGCAAAACTTCAATTTCAAAAGGTTCTATACCGAAAAAGCCGGTTCCAAATACCTTGGAAACGGCTTCCTTTGCCGCAAAATCTCCGGCGAGCACAGATGCTCGCCCTTTTGCATGCAATAATTCATTTTTTGTAAAAACACGGTCAAGAACCCTATGTCGTTTCATCATCTGTGCAACCCGTTCGATCTCTATCAGATCCGTTCCGATTCCGATGATCATTTCTTATTCTTCACTTTCTTCCCTGCTATGAATATTATAAGTCAATGTCATTAAGCTTTCTGCAAGATGTACATTTTCTACGGTAACATCATGTGGCAGATGAAGATCAATTGGAGCAAAATTCCAAATTCCTTTAATTCCCCATTTTACAAGACGTTTCGCCATCTCCGGAGCTTGATCTTTTGGAAGTGTCAATGCAGCAATCTTAATGTTATGATGTTTGATAAAATCTTCCATTTCATCAATATCAAGAACCTTGACACCTCTCACTGAAATTCCAATCAATTTTGGATTAACGTCAAACAATGCCATAACTTTATATCCATAATCTTCATTAAATGACTGATAATTTGCCAACGCCTGACCAAGGTTTCCTGCACCGACAATAATCATATCATTACGCTTGTCAAGTCCTAAAATCTTTCCGATCTCTGTGTACAGATTATCCACATTATAACCGTACCCTTGCTGGCCGAATCCTCCAAAATTGTTAAGATCCTGCCTGATCTGCGAAGCCGTTACCATCATCTGTTCGCTAAGTTCCTTAGAAGAAATTCTGGTAATATTCTTTGATTTTAGCACGCCAAGATAACGAAAGTATCTCGGAAGCCGTTTGATCACAGCAGATGAAATACTCTTTGTTGAGTTTCCCAATTTCATTTCCTCCAAACACATTTTCTATTTTTTATTATATAAGATTGTCTAATATCTGTCAATCTTTCCGATCCACTTTCTTCTATTATATTGGTCCTGCCAATTTTGCTAACTCTTTGTTGTTTTTACAAAAAATATTCCATTTTTTCTTAAAATATGATATTCTGATTCATAGTGCCATTCTTTCTCTATGGCAAAGACAGAACAAAAAACAAAAGGAGATTTTTATGATTTTATCATGTCAGAATATCTGCAAGACCTTTGTAGAAAAACCTGTTTTAAATCATATTTCTTTTCATCTGAATGAAAACGATCGTCTGGCGATCATTGGATATAACGGGGCTGGAAAATCGACCCTACTGAAAATTCTTGTAGGCGAACTGACTCCGGATGAAGGTGAGATTTCCATGAAAAAAGATACTTCCATCGGTTATCTTGCTCAACATCAAAATCATACTTCCGACCATACGATCTTTGATGAACTTCTATCTGTAAAACAAGAAGTTATCTTATTAGATGAACAGATGCGTACTTATGAACAGGAAATGAAACACTTAAGCGGAGACGCTTTGGAACAAAAAATGACACAGTATACTAATGCAACACATCAGTTTGAGCAGCTGAACGGATTTGCATATAAGAGTGAAATCACTGGAATTTTAAAAGGACTTGGATTTACAGAAGACGATTTTTCCAAACAAATTTGTAATCTTTCTGGTGGACAGATGACCCGTGTAGCTCTTGGAAAACTTCTTTTAAAGAATCCAGAAATCCTTCTTCTAGACGAGCCAACCAACCATTTGGATGTTGCATCAATCCAATGGTTAGAAAACTATTTAAGTCACTATAAAGGTGCAGTGATTCTTGTGTCTCACGATCGTTATTTTCTTGACAAAATTGTCAACAAAGTGATGGAAATTGAACTTGGAAAAGCCATGTTATTTGATGGAAACTACACACAGTTCATGGCAAAAAGAGATCAGATCAAAGCAATCCGAAAAAAAGAATATGAAAACCAGCAACAAGAAATCAAGCATCAGCAACAGGTAATTAAAAAATTAAAACAGTTTAACCGTGAAAAATCCATTAAACGCGCAGAAAGTCGTGAAAAAGCTTTAAATAAAATGGAAATCCTAGAAAAGCCAAGAGAATATAATGCTGATATGCGTCTTTCCATTGAACCGGAGGTTATTAGCGGAAATGATGTCCTTATGGTAAAAAATGTGGAAAAATCTTTCGGATCAAGACCGTTATTTCATGATCTTTCCTGCCATATTTACCGTGGAGAACGAGTTGCATTAATTGGTCCAAACGGTACTGGAAAAACAACTTTATTAAAGATTATCTGTAAAAAGATCAGCAAAAATGCTGGTACCATCGAGCTTGGTTCTGCTGTATCCATTGGATACTATGATCAGGCACAAGATAATTTAGATGATGAAAAAACAATCTTTGATGAAATTTCCGATGCTTTCCCAGATTTAAATAATACTAAAATTAGAAATACGCTGGCTGCGTTTCTTTTTTACGGAGAAGACGTTTTTCGTCCAATTTCCTCTTTAAGCGGTGGCGAAAAAGGACGTGTCTCTCTGGCAAAACTAATGCTTTCCCATGCGAATTTCCTTATCCTTGATGAACCAACCAACCATTTGGACATTCAGTCAAAGGAAATTTTAGAATCTGCGATGAATGCTTATACAGGAACTATTTTCTATGTTTCTCATGATCGTTACTTTATCAATAAAACAGCAACGAGAATTCTTGAAATTTCAGACCACGGTTTGACTTCCTATTCTGGCAATTATGAAGATTACCTTCATCAGAAAGAAAAAGAAATTACAGTTTCTTCACAGGAGCATCCGCAGGAAGAAGCAACCGAAGCAAAACTAGATTGGAAACAGCAAAAAGAACTTCAGGCAAAACAAAGAAAAATTGAAAATCGCCGCAAAAAAATAGAAGAAAAAATTATGGAACTGGAAGAACGCCAGTCCGAAATTGAAAAAGAAATGTTAATTCCTGAAGTTGCAACGGATGTAGCGAAACTTACAAAACTTGGAAAAGAACAGGAAGAAATCTCTTCTTCTCTGGAAGCATTATACGAAGAGTGGGAAACTCTTTGCTAATTTATACACAAACTGCCTTAAGGAGGTTTATTTTATGAAGTTATTATCTTTTGTTGTACCATGTTACAATTCCCAGGAATATATGCGTCATTGTATCGATACTTTACTTCCTGGTGGCGATGCTGTGGAAATTCTGATCATCAATGACGGTTCTTCTGATAATACTGCAAATATCGCAAATGAATATGAAAAAAAATATCCAAATATTTGCAAGGCAATCCATCAGGAAAACAAAGGACATGGCGGAGCTGTAAATGCAGGAATTAAAAATGCAAGCGGAATTTATTTAAAAGTTGTTGACAGCGATGACTGGGTAAACCAGGCTGCCTACGAAAAAATCTTGACAACACTATCTGATTTTTATGAAAAAGGAACCGTTCTTGATATGCTTCTTGCCAATTATGTTTATGAAAAACAAGGGGCAAAAAGAAAAGCTGTGATTCACTATCGTCATGCAATTCCAAAAGAGAAAATTTTCCGCTGGGATAACGTCAAACGTTTCCCTCTTGGACAGTATATTTTAATGCATTCTGTCATTTACCGTACTGCTCTGCTCCGAGAATGCCATCTTGAACTACCTGAGCATACCTTCTATGTAGATAACATTTATGTATACAAACCTCTTCCATATGTAAAGACAATGTATTACCTAGATGTCAACTTTTACCGCTACTTTATCGGAAGAGACGATCAATCCGTGAATGAAACAAATATGATCAAACGAATTGACCAGCAGATTCGTGTCAATAAGATTATGATTGATTACCTTGCAGGGTTCCATATTGACAGCAAACCGTTAGCACGCTATATGCGCCATTATCTTTCTATCATTACTTGTATTTCTTCTGTCATCGCACTGAAATCAGGGACAAAAGAAGATCTGCAGAAGAAAAAAGATTTATGGAAATATCTCTATGAGAAAGATAAATCCCTTTATCGTAAGATCCGCCATAACGTTGTAGGATACGCAGTCAATCTTCCAGGATTTGTTGGACGTAAAACAACTCTTGGTATGTATAAAGCTGCAAGAAAATTCATTGGATTTAATTAAAAGTTCATTAAAAAACCAGCTATCAAGCTTTGAGTTTTCTTTCATTGCTTTTGGCTGGTTTTTATTCTATCACGTTTTTTTCTTACAATTTTTAATCGATCAATCCTCGTACTTTTAAATAATGAAAAATAACTTCCAGGCATCCGTCGATTCCTAGAATTCCTTCATCTAGGCATAATTCATATCCATTGGACATTCCCCAAATTTCTTTCGTATAGTACTTATGAAAATCATACCGTTTGGAGTCCTCCTGCTCAATTTCTTTTTTTGCCTGCCGTTTTGACAAATTCATATATTTCATCAGATTTTCTATACGAGTTTCTTTTTTTGCATGCAAAAAAATACGAACAGTATTTGGTCGATCACGAAATAAATAATTTCCGCAACTGTCCATCACAATGCCGCCGCCATCTTCTATAATCTTTTTGATAATCCCAAAAGGCACTACATTAGAATGTTCAATATTTTCGCTCATTGCAATGGCATATAGAAGACTATTAGATTTACGATCATTGTAAAATGCATTCAGTTCATCATAGTCATCCGTTCCACGAACTGCATCTAACAAGCTATTTTTATCATATAGTGGCAAATGCAACTTTTCAATCAATCCTGCTGAAATCTTGCTTCCCATGGTGCCATGTTCTCTTCCAATTGTAATAATCAAATTTTTGGATGCCATATCGAAAGTCCTCCTCTTTTCTTTTTTTCTTCATTATAGCCTGTTTACATCAACTGCGCAAATCCTGATACAAGAATAACCGTTAGTAATCCTGATACTGCAACCGCAAGACTGCTCATTGCTCCTTCTACTGGTCCCATTTCCATAGCTCTTGCCGTTCCAATCGCATGGGATGCGGTTCCAAGCGCCAGTCCCTTCGCTAATGGATTTTTGATTTTAAAAACATGAAATACTGCATCTGCGATAACATTTCCAAGAATTCCAGTAATGATAATCACTGCAACAGTAATGGTTACAATTCCTCCAAGTTCTTCTGAAACGCCAATTCCAATGGCTGTTGTGATGGATTTTGGAAGTAATGTCACATATTGTTGATGTGTCATACCAAATATTTTACAAAGTACAAAAATTCCAAAAAGACTGGAAACTGTTCCAGATACAATTCCGCAAACAACAGCTGCTAAATTTTTTCTTAAAAGTTTCAGCTGTTCGTACAACGGAACGGCTAAACAAACTGTTGCTGGTGTTAATAAATAAGAAATATATTTTGCGCTGCTGTCATAAGTCTTATAATCTACATGAAGCACTTTTAATAAAACAATGACAATGACAATCCCAATCAATAATGGATTTAAAATTGCCAATGCAAACTTTCTTCTTAAAAGAAGTCCAATCTCATATGCGATTAAACTAATTGCTGCCCCAATAAATAATGATTGTTGAAAAATATTATTCATTTTCAATACCTCTTTTCTTTGCGATTTTCTGTGAAACTAATCCAGTTACAGCCATAACAAGAATTGTAATCAAAACAATAATAACTAAAACTGGGAAAAGAATAGGCCTTAATGCCGACCATGAATCAATCAGTCCAACTGCTGCCGGAATGAACATGACTGGCATAATCTCAATTAAGAAAAAGGCTGCATCTTTTACCTGATTGAGTTTTATCAGACCGCTGCAAAGACAGATTAACATTAAAACAAGCCCATATACACTAGCCGGAATCGGCAATGGTATGAACATTTTTAAAGTCTCTCCAAGAAAAGAAATAAATAGAATAATCATAAATTGTCTCAAAAATTTCATATAAATCCTCCAGTCGCTCTCAAATGTAATCTTTTGTGTTTGATGATTGTATACAATATTATAAGTATTTGTATCTGCTTGTGTCAATAGATTTTGTGTTCTTTTAAATTCTTAGCACATTTTTGTCGCACCATCCATAAACATGCGTATCCTATAAATATAATAACAGGGAGGTTTCGGTTTTTATGTTTCCGCTAATTTCCGAACAAATTCATGCAGATGCTGCACACCGGCTTGGATTTTCCGGTCGCGGAATTGGCATCGCTTTTTTGGATACTGGCTTGTATCCTCATAGAGATTTTTTTCCTATTGAAAAAAGAGTGGTTGCTTTTCAAGATTTTGTAAACAAAAAGCAGACTCTTTATGATGATAATGGACATGGTACACATATTACCGGCATTGCTTCTTCCGGAGCACAAACAAGTTCTGGTGGATATCTTGGAATTGCACCAAAATCGCATATCATTTCCTTAAAAGTATTAAATGGACTAGGAAGTGGAATTCCATCTGCTTTTATTGAAGGACTTGAGTGGATTCACAAACATCACCACTCATATCATATCCGTATTGTTAATATTTCAATCGGCGCCGCAAATACACAAGATGACACATCCGCCAGGGCGATTATTCATTTTGTTGAGCAACTTTGGGATGACGGACTGATTGTCTGTATTGCTGGTGGAAATCATGGTCCAAAACCAAAGAGTATTTCCATTCCTGGAAACAGCCGCAAAATTATCACCGTTGGAGCCAGTGATGATGCAACAAAAATCTTTGGAA
Source organism: Anaerostipes sp. MSJ-23 (assembly GCF_018918155.1). GTDB lineage: Bacteria > Bacillota > Clostridia > Lachnospirales > Lachnospiraceae > Anaerostipes. Next base: position 18,974 of record NZ_JAHLPY010000008.1, on the reverse strand, counting down.
ATTATCGTTTGTCAAATCACTATTCCGGCAGAGGTCCGACAGAATCATGTATTATGAAACCAGATGTCGTTGCTCCTGGAACGAATATTTATTCCTGCTATCCAAATGGACGTTATCGCCTAAAAAGCGGAACTTCGATGGCAACGCCTGCTGTTTCCGGTGCTATGGCTCTTCTTCTGGAAAAATATCCATTTTATACGAACAAACAGGCAAAACTGAAATTAAAAAACAGTTGTGATAAATTAAGAACCCCCAGAAACCATCAAGGCTGGGGGCTCATTAATCTTTTAAAATTATTAGACATCCAACAGGAATTCACATAATACCTGATTGCTTACAAGAACTCCTGCTTCTGTGAGAGAAAGCCATTGACCATCTCTTTTCATAAGACCGTCTTTTATGGCTTTCTCAATCACAGTTCCATAAACATCTTCTATTTTCTTTCCAAAGCATTGATAAAATTTTTTCACGGATATTCCTTTTGTTTTCCGTAATCCAAGAAACATAAATTCTTCCATCTCCTCATGCACAGACAACTCCTTTGCCTGCTCATATTCTTTAGAAAAATCTTGAATTTTAAGATATTCTTCCATATGTTTCGTGCGGTCGAAACGCTTCCCTCCCAGATAGGAAGAAGCTCCAAGGCCCACTCCCAAATAAGAAATCTGGGACCAATAACCTAGATTATGCTGACAGTCATACCCTTCTCTTGCATAATTGGATATTTCATACTTTTGATATCCATATTCTTTTAGGATTTTTCCCGTCATCTGGTACATAAGGACCTCCTCTTCTTCTGAAGGAAGATATTCCATCAAATGTTTATCTTCATAAAAAGGGGTTCCTTCTTCAATAATCAAACTATAGGCAGAAATATGTTCTGGACGAAGTTTGGCTATCTTTCTTAATGTTTCCTCATACGTATGCACATTCTGTTTTGGAATCGCACTCATAAGATCCACATTTATATTCTCAAATCCTGCTTTTCTTGCCATCTCAAAACTCTGTAAAAATTGATCGTAAGTATGAATCCTTCCAAGATACTCCAATTCTTCTTTTCTCGTACTTTGAAGCCCAAAACTAATGCGATTAATCCCTGCTTTTTTATAGCTTTTTAATTTTGAAAGACTCACCGTCCCTGGATTTGCTTCTATCGTAATCTCTGCATTCGATTTCAGAACAAATCTCTCGCGGATCATCTGACAAATCATCTCTATATACCAAGCTTCAATAAAAGAAGGGGTTCCTCCTCCGATGAAAACGGTAGAAATCATTCGATCTTTGCAAAAAGATGCCCATTGTAAAAGCTCCTTTTTTAGTTGTATTATATAAGAATCTATCTGCTCTTTGGATGTCTGAAAAGAGCAAAAATCGCAATACTTACACTTTTGTGCACAAAAAGGAATATGTACATAAAGTTCCATTTCTTTAGTCTTCATCCAGTTTTAATACACTCATAAATGCTTCCTGTGGAATCTCTACACTTCCAACCTGACGCATTCTCTTCTTTCCTTTTTTCTGTTTCTCGAGGAGTTTTCTTTTTCTAGAAATATCCCCACCATAACATTTTGCAAGAACGTCTTTTCTCATTGCTTTTACAGTCTCTCTTGCAATAATTTTACTTCCGATGGCTGCCTGAATTGGTACTTCAAATAAATGTCTTGGAATTTCTTCTTTTAATTTTGCACACATCTTACGTCCTCGTTCATAAGCAGTATCTTCATGCACAATAAAGGATAACGCATCGACTTCTTCTTTGTTGATCAGAATATCCAATTTTACCAGACGTGCACTCTCATATCCCTTCATTTCATAATCAAGAGACGCATATCCTCTGGAACGTGATTTCAGCGCATCAAAGAAATCATAAATAATTTCATTTAACGGAAGTTCATAACGAAGCAATGCTCTTGTCTCTTCCATATATTCCATTCCAAGATAAACTCCACGACGTTCCTGACAAAGTCCCATGATTGCCCCTACAAACTCAGAAGTTACCATAATCTCTGCAGTCACGATTGGTTCTTCCATATGATCGATCTCCGATGGATCTGGAAGATTGGATGGATTCGTCAATTCAATCATCGTTCCATCCGTCTTATATATACGATAAATAACTCCAGGAGCTGTCGTTACAAGATCAAGATTATATTCTCTTTCCAGACGTTCCTGCACGATTTCTAGATGCAAAAGACCTAAAAATCCACATCGAAATCCAAATCCAAGAGCAATGGATGTTTCTGGTTCAAACTGAAGTGCCGCATCATTTAATTGCAGTTTTTCCAGGGCGTCTCTTAAATCTGGATATTTTGCCCCATCAGTTGGATATAGTCCGCAATATACCATTGGATTTACTTTTTTGTATCCAGGAAGAGGTTCTTTACAAGGATGATCCATATCTGTAATCGTATCACCAACCCTTGTTCCTTGTACATTTTTAAGACTTGCTGTTACATAACCAACCATTCCAGCTGTTAACTCTTGGCAAGGCATAAACTGTCCTGCTCCAAAAGTTCCAACTTCCACGACCTCTGCAGATTCTCCAGTTGCCATCATTTTCATTCTAGTACCAACCTTAATAGTTCCTTCTTTAATTCTTGTAAAGATAATAACACCTTTATAAGCATCATAGATACTATCAAAGATTAATCCTTGCAATGGTCCTTTTGGATCTCCCTGTGGTGCTGGAATTTTTTCAACAATCTGTTTTAATACCTGATCAACGTTAAGTCCTGTTTTTGCTGAAACAAGCGGTGCATCTTCTGCATCAATTCCTATCACATCTTCAATCTCTGCTTTTACTCGTTCCGGTTCTGCACTTGGCAGGTCTACTTTATTAATGACCGGCATGATCTCAAGATCATGATCTAAAGCAAGATAAACGTTTGCAAGTGTCTGAGCTTCAATTCCCTGCGCTGCATCAACGACAAGAATTGCTCCTTCACAGGCCGCAAGGCTTCGTGACACTTCATAGTTAAAATCGACATGTCCTGGCGTGTCAATTAAATTAAAAATATATTCTTCTCCATCGTCTGCTTTATATACGATACGCACTGCCTGTGATTTAATCGTGATTCCGCGTTCCCTCTCCAAATCCATATTATCAAGAACCTGTTCTTGCATTTCACGGTCTGTTAATGTCCCTGTCATCTGAATAATACGGTCAGCCAGTGTTGATTTTCCGTGATCTATATGAGCAATGATACAAAAATTTCGAATTTTACTTTGATCAATAGCCATTCATTTTCCTCCTTATATCTCATCGTTCTATCCCAAAGAACGTTCGATTCAGTATAACACATTCTTTAATAATTCAGCAAGTAAACTCATCGATGCTTTTGCCTGAGCAATCGTATTATTTTGTGCTCCCACTTCTACAAGAAGACTTCTTGCACGGTAATGAAGATTATATCGGTATCCTTTCAAATAGATCTTTCTTGTAAATCCAGGATATTTTTTTGCTGCCTGTGCCTGAAGCTGAAGACTAAATGATAAATTGTTTTCTTTATTTGGATTTCTTAAATATTTGATATCACCATTTCTTGCTGTCCGACTAAGTCCATTAAAAAACATAATTTGGGCCATTGATTTTCCATTCTGTCTTGTGACAAGTCTGGTATTTTCTCCGACTCCATCTCGATGAAGATCAATCACCACCTGAATTTGCGGATATTTTCTTAAATATGCCTCCACAGATCTTGCCGCATAATTATAAGCTTTGGAGCGTTCTTCTTTTCCATTCCGGATATCATAAATTTGTCGATCATGAATGACAGAAATTCCGTTTTCTCTAAGTTTTTTTGTTAAACGATCTCCAACTCCAATCACAGTGTCTTCCTTTTTTCCTGGCCGACTATCTTTATACTGCTCACTTCCATGCGTATGATAAATAAGAACTTGTGGTGTTTTTGTCTTCTTTAAGCGTAAATCTTTTCGAAGAAGTTCCTTACCATTGATTTCTCCATTCGTAACACTTGTCGTCGCATCCACCTGATAAATATACTTACGCAAATAGTCAGGATCCTCCCATTTTTTTAAATGGAATGTTTCATTTTTTGTTGGAATTTCTTCTACCTTTGTGTCTTCTTTTTCATCATCTTCAAAATCATAATACTTTAATGACACAAGATCCTGTGCCGATGTTTCTTTATAATCTTCACTGTATTTTAAAACTGGCATGACATCTGTTCGATAAATCGTAATCATTCTTGACAGGACTGTCCCATAAATTGGCTGACGTTTATTGTGATAAGATGGAAACAGGCCCTCCATTAAGCCATCATAATACCCATAAACCGCCTCAGATAACATTTCCGGACGATAAAAAAGTTGTAAAACCAGAAAACCTAAACATAAAAAAATACAAAATTTTGTAATCCGTTTCTTATTTTTTCCCATGTTTTCATTCTATTCACCTTTTTGGCGAATATGCAGTAATTGATTGATTCCCTCAGAAATCGTATAACTGATTCTTTTCATCGATTCGTCAATATTTTTGGGTGTAACATGCATGGAAAGAAATTCTTCATCTGTCTGATGCATAGCTCTTTCTCTTTCCTTTTCTGATACAAGATCATGAAGGATGGATGGCACAGAAATAACCGTTGGAACCCCAAGAGCAAGTACCGGAACTCCAACCGTATGTTTTGTAATTTCATTCCTATGATTGCCAACGCCAGATCCTGGAGCAATTCCTGTATCACTCAGCTGGATGGTTCGATTTAACCTCTGTGCACTCCTTGCCGCTAACGCATCAACAACAATTAATATATCTGGCTTTGTCTTTCCTACAAGAGCTTCCAAAATCTCACTTGTCTCGATTCCTGTCTGTGCCATCACGCCCGGAGCAATGGCACTTAACTGCCTTGTGTTTTTAATCAATCCCTCTTTCTTTAAATGTCTGGTAATAAAAAGATTGCTAACGACTTTGGGTCCTAAGGAATCTGCTGTTACTGCAGCATTTCCAAGGCCCGCCACAAGAATCTTTTCATCTTTTCCGATCATCTCCTGTAAATTTTGACAAAGGGCATGACTCATTTCCCGATGAAAATCGCCATCATTCGATGCCAAATCTTTTGTTTCAATCGTAATATACTGCCCCATTGGTTTTCCAAACGCCCGCTCTCCTTTTTTATTTTTAATGGTAATTCTTGTTTCTTTGATATGATGCGATGCATCAATCCTTGTTTTTACGGAAACTCCAGAAAATGCAGAAGTCTCTTCCATATCTTCTTTTAATTCTAAAGCTAGATCTGTTCGATTTTGCATAACATTCTCCTTTTTTTCTTAGTATTGTATTTTTTTGAAAAAATATGTATTTTCTTTAGAATAAATATTGACAAAACAAAAAGGATTCTATAAAATATAACAGTATGTTTGTCTATGGCTTAACCGTGTCTCGCTGTAGACGAATACCAAAACGAATAAATAAGAAATAGTTATTATATTGGAGGTGCCCTCATGGCAAACATTAAATCAGCAAAAAAAAGAATTAAAGTAATCGCAACTAAAACAGAAAGAAATAAAGCAATCAAAACAAAAGTAAAAACTTACATTAAAAAAGTAGAAGCAGCCGTTGCAGCAGGAGACAAAGCAGCAGCTGATGCAGCTTTAACAGCTTGCATTTCTGAAATCGATAAAGCAGCAGCAAAAGGAATCTTCCACAAAAACACAGCTGCAAGAAAAGTTTCTCGTTTATCCAAAGCTGTAAACAAAATTGCTTAATTTACATTGATTATAAATAAAAATTAACCCAAGAAAAAAGAAGCCACCGTCAGGCTTCTTTTTTTCTTTTTATGAATTACTCGCTAAATTCAATCAGCAACAATTCGACTGCGATTCGATCGTTGATCTTTCCACTCTTAATTTGTTCATCCGTTCTTGCGCATGCACGAATCATCCAATAAAGTTCTTCCATCGAAAACATTCCCGCTTGATCCTTTAACTTTCCTGCAACAAATGGCGGAACTTTTATTTCTTTTGCAATGCTCCCACTATTTTTTCCAAGCACAACAAGATTTTTCACCTGCAAAAGCTGGTTACACTGCCGAATCAATAAAGCAAGAATTCCAAATGGTGATTCTTTTAGTTCAATCAAATCATAATACAAAGTCAATACTTTTTCCCTCTGCTTTTTTGCAATCGCTTCCAACATAGCAAAAATCTGATTGGTTGTCTGAGAAGAAGTCAATGCATCCAAATCCTTCATAGAAATTTCTGTCCTTCCCTGTGTATAAGAAATCAGTTTTTCCAGCTCATTTTTTAAAGTAAACATGTCAGAGCCACATCGATAAAGAAAACTCCTTAAAACGGCCTGTGACATTTGTTTGCCTTCTTTTTTTAGTAATGATAAAATCCAGCGGGCAAGTTCTTTTTCATTTGCAGTTTCAAAAGATACCGCATGTCCCTCTTTTGCCAGATATTTGTAAATTTTTGATCTCTTATCTACCGAATCTTCAATAAAAAGTATGACTGTCGTTTCTGCGCATTCCTCAAGTTCTTTTAAAAAATCTTCATCTGTTTTTTTCCCGAGATCCGTCTGATCAAGAATGATAAGTCTGTGATCACTGAAAAACGGCAGCGTTCGGGCAAGCTCCGCTACTTCCATGGCATCTGTTTTTTTCCCTTCAAAATACGCATAATTCATAGTATCTTCCGGTGCCACTAATGCTCTTTTCAACTGATTTTTCATTTTGGCAATCATATATTTTTCCGAACCATAAAACAGATAAAATTTTTCATAGGAATTGTTTTTTATATCTTCCAATATTTTTTTCATGTGTCATCTCCATTTTTTTCTTTAAAATTCAGTATAACACAGCTAGATCTTATGGTCTATCGAAAGATGATGGCTCCTTCCTGATCGGTCCTTTTTATCTGTACCTGATACTGTAGCAATCTTTGGATAACATCCTTGTGTGGATGTCCATACCGATTGTTCTTCCCACAGGAAATGACCGCAATCTTTGGATATGTTATTTTAAGGAAATCCTCCTTCGTCGCGTTTTTCGATCCATGATGAGCAACTTTTAACACATCAACGGGTTTTAGGCCTTCTTTCTGAAGCTCTTCTTCTCCTTCTTTTTCCACATCTCCTGTAATCAAAACTTTTTTTCCAAAAACCATCCCTTGAAAAACAAGAGAAGCTGCATTTTTTTCAAGATCACTTCCTTTTTGTGGATGCAAAACAGAGAGAGAAATTCTATCTGCCAAAAGTTTTCTATCTTTTGAAAGATAAAAAATCTTTGTCCCCGCTTTTTTTGCTGCTCTTTCTATTTTTTTATAGGTTCCATCCTTCTTTACTTCTGGTAAGCCAAGATAACAAACTCTTTTCATTTCAATCAATTCTAAAATCCCAGAATAATGATCTTCATCCATATGCGTAATAATTGCTATTTTTACTTTCTGGAAGCCTTCATAACGAAGATACGGTAGCATTCGATATCTTCCAATATTTTTTACACTACTACTTCCACCGTCAATAAAAATCATACCGCCATTTGCTCGGATGGCAGTGCAGTCTCCTTGTCCAACATCAAGAAATGCAAGACTATTCTTCGGTAATAATACGATTCCAATAATCACCCACATACCAGAAACCATCAACGCTGCATACATTGGTCGTAAAAACTTTTTTTCAATACATCCATAGAAAACAAGATAAAAGATCAAAACCCATAGAAAAGGAACATGACCCGTTGTAATCATTCCGTATTCCTGTCTGGAAAGCCATAAAATGACCTCAAATAAAATTTCCGCAACTCTATGCAAAAAACATGCTGGTGCCCACACAAAGGCAAGTGCAATCGTAAATGCTATAGATGCTGCCGGTACTGCAATCGCATTTGCAAGAAAAGAAAACACCGGTGTTTCATATTGTAAATAAAGAACTATCGGTAACATACCAATCTGAATTTTTATCGGAAAAGAAACTCTTTCCATGATCTGTCTCATCCATCCTTTTTTCTTTCTTTGTTCTTTCTCTTGAATCCAACCAATCACAAAAACAGCACAAAAGGATAATAAAAAGCCAAGGTCAAGAAACGCTAATGGATGCCAAAGAAGAATCACGATTCCCGCAAATGCTGCAGAAGAAAAGAAGTCATAAGATTGTCCAAAAATTTGTGACAAAAAATAAACACCAAGCATAAGAACTGCACGTATCGAAGAAACACTGCCTCCTGTTAATATTGCATAAGAAAGGGCTACAGCAAATCCAACAACCGATGAACAAAAAAATCCAATGCCAATTCTTTTTAGAAGACGATATAAGCTCCTTCCTGCAAGGGAAATATGAAGACCGGATACCGCCAGAAGATGAATGAGACCACTTTGTTTAAAATCATCCACCACATCTTTTCCAAGATCACTTTTATCTCCAAGCAGCATCCCTCGTACCAAGGCTGCTGCCTCCCCATGATATTGTTTCTGTATTTTTTGTTCTATAAACATTCTTATGATATGCTGCCAAAACAATGTTCCTCCTGTAGCATGACTTAGAACCTTAATCTCTTTTGTATATGCACGATAATAAATTTCTTTACTAAAATAATAATTCTGCGAAGAAAACTGACCTGGATTTGTCTGCTTTTCCCACACTTGCAGTTGTGTTGTCGTAACAATCTTATCACCCGGCATCACTTTAAGATCTCCCGTATAATAAAGCATAATCTTTCCTTCTAAACCTTTCTTTTTTAAAAGAAAAGCTGTACTTTTTTCTGTCTTTGCAACCTGACATACCGTTGCCTGTAATATTGCTGTTTTCTGATTAGCTGCCCGTTTAAAATCTTTGTGAATATCCTGTGCTTTTATAAAAAGCATACAAAGTCCGACGAAAAAACCTACCAAAAATGGCCAAAAAGTTTTCTTTTTTACTATAAAAATCCCTGCACCTATTAAAATTACAACGATGAAAAAAACCGCTGTAGAAATCTTCTGATTCCATACAGCGGCCATACCGGAAAGAGCTCCGGCAAATATTAAAACCAAAGGTCTTTGTTCCATAAATTATTTCATTGGCAGATTTCCAAACACAAAACTATCCCTTCCAAGAGCTCCAAGTACTTTACCATCCGTATCAAACATCGGAGTTCCTGCGATAGAAAATGATACATAATCAATCCCTTTGAGCTGGGTTAGTGTATAAACAATCCCTGCACGACAGATCAAATCTTCATTTTCATTTAATTTCTTATATCCAACGGAAAAATCGACAGAAACGATATTAAGATTCACTTTCGCACTGTTGATGATAATCCTTTTTGGAATCGCTGAACGATACTTGCTGTCCTTCCGGTTTTTCTGCATTTGACTCAGAAGAAGATCCACATTTTTTTGTGCATTTTTCCCAAGTTTTACTTTCTTCTTTACAGAAACCAGTGCACTGCATTGCTCATTTGTGTAATAAACTGCCGTTCCTTTCTGCTGCTGTCTGTCATTTTCTTTCTTTGACCGGCAGCCTCCCAGCAAAGCTATAAGACACAGGCAGAAAAGAAATATAACGATTGTTTTCTTTCTCATGGTATCCTCCTATGCATTATACTTTAACGGAATTCTTAAGGTAAACGTTGTTCCTTCTCCAGGTTTACTGTAAAGACGGATCTCTCCTTTATGCATCAAGATCGCACTTTGTGTAATCGCAAGTCCAAGTCCGGTACCTCCAGTATCTCTTGATCTTGCCTTGTCTACACGATAGAAACGGTCAAATACTTGATCCTGACAATCTTCTGGAATACCAACACCAGAATCTGCAACTTTTACATAAAAATATTTATGATCGGCATTCAATGTTACTCTTACCCATCCATCATCAATATTATACTTAATTCCATTTTCAATCAGATTAGAAAATGCAAGTGTTAATTTCACTTCGTCAATTTCCGCCGTTACCGGACGAAAACTTTCAAAGATCAACTCAATATTTCTCTGTGATGCGATCGGTTTCAATCTCTTCATAATAATCTGAAGCAATTCATTGATATCTACTGCGGCAATTTCAAGTTTCGATGCTTTCTTATCCATTTTCACAAGAGATAATAAATCTGAGATAATAACATTTTCACGGTCAATCTCCGCAACCATATCTTCCATAAACTCGCGATAAAGTTCTGCAGGGACCTGATCTCCCTGCTGCAAAAGGGAATCTGCCAGAACTTTCATAGAAGTCATTGGTGTTTTTAACTCATGCGATACATTGGATACAAATTCTTTTCTGGAATCTTCCAGCGTTTGCATCCTTCCAAGAATTTCATTAAATCTTGAAACAATGTTTCGAATTTCCTGGAATCCAACCTCCGTAACAGATTCATCTTCATGTCCGGCTGCAATAAAGTCTACATCTTTCTGAATTTTTCTTAAATCTTTCGTCAGAAGATAACTTAAGATTACGGAAAAAGACAATCCAAAGATGATAAATGCTACAAGCAACATATTTCTTCTCTGGCTCATCTCAAGATTGGCAGCTAAAAGATCTTTCTGTGGAACCGTTGCAATCACAACTCCAGAGATGGTACTCTTTGTTCCTGTCTTCACAAGAATCGGTGTCATAATCTCAATGTAAGATCCTTCTTTTTTTACAATTCGTTTTTCCTTCCCATCCATGATTTTTAAAATATCATCATTAAGGAAAAATTTGTCCTGATAATCTGTGTAAGTGTCTTTGATAATTTTATAATTGCTTTTTACGACAATGATTCGCCCATTCATACTCGCAGCCAGATCGTCAGTTTGATTGGAAAGATTGTTAGAACTGTCATCCATAACAAAATTTACCCCGGCAACCTGATTTCCAAGCCACTTACACTGGCTCTCAATGCTGTCAACTTTCTGTTCGTATGCTTTCTCACTGTATCCGTCATTTAAAAACTTGCTAAATAACACAGAAATAAAAATGGACAGCGCAAAAACTGCGATCAGAATGACAAACTGCATACTGCGAAAGAATGTGAACACGTCCTTCTTAGGCCTGAAAATAGTAACCTACCCCCCACTTTGTATGTACATAGTCCGGTACTCCCGGATTTACTTCGATCTTTTCACGTAATCTACGAATATGAACATCCACAGTTCTTGCATCCCCCGGATAATCATATCCCCATACGGTATTTAATAGATCTTCCCTGCTGTACACCTTATTTGGATGGAACACAAGAAGTTCCAGCAGATCAAACTCTTTTGCCGTCAGATTCACTTCTTTTCCATGAACATGAACTCTGCGGCTTTCGCAATCAATCTTAAGTCCACGGCATTCAACAACTTTCGCAGTTTCCTGTGCCGGTGCATCATGATGTGCCGCACGTCGTAAGATTGCCTTGATACGTGCTTTTACTTCGAGAATATTAAAAGGTTTGGTAATGTAATCATCGGCACCATATTCAAGGCCTAGAATCTTATCCATATCCTCCCCTTTCGCCGTTAACATAATAATTGGAACATTGGAAAATTCCCGGATTGACTGGCATACTTCAAATCCGGTCAATCCAGGCAACATGACATCCAGCAGAATGATGTCATATTGGTTTTCCTTTGCCTTTTGCAACGCTTCCTCGCCATCATACGCACAGTCTACCTGCATTTCATCTTGCTCGAGACTGAACTTGATTCCTTTTACGATTAGTTTTTCATCATCAACCACTAATACCTTTCTCATTCTTTACACCTCTATCATTATATAGTTATACTGTCTTTGATCTTATTGTAGATTCCTTCTTTAATCCCCTGAATCTTCATGATATCTTCAGTTTTTGAAAAAGGGCCATGCTCCTGTCGGTACGCAATAATATCTGCCGCTTTTGATTCTCCGATTCCGGATAATGTCATAAGCTCTTCTTTTCCCGCAGTATTGATATTGATCTTACCATCAGACAATGAGCCCTGACCTCCTGCCTTCTTTGAAGACTCCTGTTTTCCGGTTTCCTTCCTTGATGGAATATAAATCTGCTGTCCATCACTTATCTTCTCTGCTTGGTTAATGCTTTCTCCTGCTGCTTTCTTTGTAAAACCTCCTGCTGCTTTAATCGCTGCTACAATCCGGTCATCGGATGACAATTGATAAACACCCGGATGCTTTACCTGTCCGCAGACATGAACAAAAATTTTTTTCCCAACAGATTCAGTCTTTGTCTTGGCTGTCGTCTCTTGTGTCGAAATTTCTACATCATCTCTGATCGAACATCCTGCTGCCAGCCATACCATCGCCAGCAAAACACCTATTATCTGAACTCTTTTTAACAACGAAAACCTCCCGGTCATTACAAAGAGCCATGGAACATGTAAATCTTCTATTATTGTAACGAAAACATTCCATCTTTACAAGAGATATTTATGATTTCCATTTAAATATTATAATACCCGCCACAAACAAAATTACACCCATACATTTTATCCATTGAAATCCGCTCTTTTGTGCTCCAAATAATCCAAAAATTTCGATTAAATAGGAGACAATAATTTGTGCTGCTACGATGATCATTGCTGACTGTGCCGGACCCAATGATGCCACACTTTTAATAACAGTAAATGTAATTCCCGCTCCTAAAATACCACCAAGCAAAAGATATTTTGGAGAAACTTTTGCAAGAGCAAGAAAACTTTGATCACGTTCTGTAAGAAACCAGATCAAAATACATGCAAGAAATCCACTAAATTGTACAAAAGAACTTGTTGTCCACGTACTACTTTGCTTGGTTACCTCCGTATTAAAAACTCCCTGCACACTCATCAGTGCTCCGGAAATCAGAGCTATGATAAAACCTGACATGAAAAAAACCTCCATTTCAAACTTTTTATAACACATAGTTTTTCCATGAAGGTTTTTTCTATTCATTATACGATATCTTCCTTCCTATTCCTGAATAGATGCTTCAAGAATACGAATCATCTCATCGACATCTTCTTTTTCAATAACAAGAGGCGGAACAAAACGGATAACATTATTTCCTGCAGAAATTAAAATCAGTCCATTATTCAGCGCTTTCTTTACAATCTCACCAACTGGTTTTTCCGGCGCAAATTCAAGACCCTGCATCAAAGCCAATCCTCTGTGTGCTGTAATGCAATCATTACGTTCCTTTAGTCCTTCCAGCTGATCCCATAAATACTGACCAATTTCTTTTGCATGTTCTGGAATTTTTCGTTCTTCAAACTGATCAAAAACTGCATTGATTGCTGCACACGCAAATGGATTTCCACCATAAGTTGTTCCGTGATCACCAGGAACAAGTGCTCCATCTGCACGTTCATTGACAACAAAAGCTCCAACCGGAACTCCACATCCAAGTGCTTTTGCAAGTGCCAATACATCCGGTTTGACTCCATATAAATCATGAGCAAATAAAGAGCCGCAACGTCCCATACCGCACTGAACTTCGTCGAAGATCAATAAAATATCTTTTTCGTCACAAACTTTTCGAAGTCCTTTTAAAAATTCAGGATCCGCTGGATAAATTCCACCTTCTCCCTGTACAACCTCACAAATAATTCCACAAGTTTTATCTGTAATCTTTGATACAACATCTTCTAGATTATTATATTCTGCAAAGACTGCTCGAAATTCTTTTGGTACAAATCCATCCTGATAATGTGCGTTTCCTGTCACAGATAGCGCACCCTGACTTCTTCCATGGAAAGAATGATTCATTGCAATAAATTCATAATCCTTAGAATTATCTTTATTATAAGCATATTTTCTTGCAACTTTTAAGGCACCTTCAATGGCTTCCGTTCCACTATTTGTGAAAAATACCTTTTTCATTTTTGTTGCTTCTACAATTCGTTTTGCTGCCTTTACTGCAGGAACATTATAATAAAGATTTGATGTATGAATCAGCTTATCAATCTGAGCTTTCAGTGCATCATTATAATATTTATTTCCATATCCAAGAGCAAAAACAGCAATTCCTGCTCCAAAATCTAGATATTTTTTATTATCTGTGTCATATAAGTATACACCTTCTCCTCTTTCCAGAACGACAGGAAAACGGTTGTAGGTTTTTAATATATATTTTTCTCCCTGTTCAATATAATCTTTCTGACTCTGACTCATAATTTTTCCCCCCTAAAATAATGGCTCTTTTAAGATTGCTGTACCAACACCTTTTTCTGTAAAGAACTCAAGGAGCAGGCAATGTGCAACTCTTCCATCCAAAATATGAACTCTGGAAACACCATTTTCAATTGCTTCAATACAGTTTTTCAGTTTTGGAAGCATTCCGCCTCCAACCACTCCTTTATCAATGAATTCTCTTGCCTGTGCAAGATCCATCTCAGAAATCAAGGTTGATTTATCTTCTGGATCTACAAATACCCCTTCGATATCTGTTAAAAATACTAGTTTTTCTGCATCTAATGCACTGGCAACAGCACATGCTGTATCATCTGCATTGATATTATAAGCCTCATAATTTTCTCCAAGACCAATTGGAGAAATAACAGGTACAAAATCGTCTTCAATTAATGCTTTTAATAACTCTGTGTCAACCTTTGTAACTTCTCCTACATATCCAAGATCTTTTCCTGGCATTTCCTTCTTCTTGACACGAATCATTTCTGCATCTTTCCCAGATAACCCTACAGCTTTAACTCCAGCTTCTGCCATCATGGCAACAAGCTGCTGGTTTACTTTAAATAATACCATTTCTGCAACTTCCATAGTTTCCTTATCTGTAACACGAAGTCCATGATAAAATTCTGGTTCCTTTCCGGACATACGAACCCATTTGCTGATTTCTTTTCCACCGCCATGCACAATGATCGGTTTCATTCCAATCAACTTTAACAGGGCTACATCGCGGATAACACTTTTTTGTAACTCTTTATCTTTCATAGCACTTCCGCCATATTTTACAATAACATAGCAGTTATTGAATCGACGAATATATGGAAGAGCTTCAATTAATACATTTGCCTTTTCTTTTGACATTTCAATCTGTTCTGCCTGATTCATAATCTTTCCTTTCGTAATTAAGAGCGATAATCTGCATTAATACTTACATATTCATGAGTAAGATCACATCCCCATGCGGTTGCTTCCTCATTTCCACTGTGCATATGAATATCTGCAGTCACTTCTTCTTCTGATAAAATTTTTGTTGCCTCATCCTCTGAATAATCAGTTGCAATTCCATCTTTTACAATATCAATTGATCCGGCGGCACTCTGAAATGTAATATCCACCTTCTGAGGGTCAAAAGATACACCTGAATACCCAAGTGCACATAAAATACGTCCCCAATTTGCATCTTTTCCGTAAATTGCCGCTTTTGTAAGACTTGAAGTTACTACGGATTTGCTTAAGATTTTTGCATTCTCTTTTGTATCCGCACCAGCTACATGAACTTCAAATAATTTGGTACATCCTTCTCCATCACCTGCGATCTTCTTTGCAAGTTCTCGATTTACATAAGTAAGACCTTCTTTAAACACTTCATAATCTGCATTTTTTTCTGAAATCGTTTCATTTCCTGCCATACCATTTGCCATAACAAATACAGAATCGTTCGTTGAAGTATCTCCATCTACAGAAATCATATTAAATGTTTCCTCAACAATCTCTCTTTGCATCTGCAGCAGTAAATCTTTGTGAATAGAAGCATCCGTTGCGATAAAACCAAGCATAGTTCCCATATTCGGATGGATCATACCAGAACCTTTGCAAATTCCCCCAATGGTTACTTCTTTTCCAGAAATCTTTATGATAACAGCGATTTCTTTTGGTTTTGTATCTGTTGTAAGAATAGCCTGTGCTGCATCCTTACTGCTTTGTCTGTCATGTTTTATTTGTGGAACAAGTTGTTTGATTCCTTCTTCAACCACTTCCATTGGAAGCTGCTGTCCAATTACACCTGTAGAACCGACGATAACTTCTTCTTTTTTTATATTTAGAAGTTTTGATACCAGTGTCGCTTCTCTTTCTACATTTTCATATCCTTTGGTTCCTGTACATGCATTCGCAATTCCTGTATTAATGACTGCTGCGCGGATTGTTTCCTGTTCTTCTACAATTTTCTTTCCCCATAAAACAGGTGCTGCTTTTACGACATTTCTTGTGAATGTTCCTGCAATAACAGCTGGCCGTTCACTGTAGATCATTGCCATATCTTTATTCGTCTTTCCTGGTTTTATTCCAGCACGAAGTCCTGCTGCCAGAAATCCTTTTGGTGCAGTTACACCTCCATCAATTACTTTCATCTATCTGTCCTTTCTCTTCTGTCTGATCTTCCTTTTTATGGGAACATCGGAACCAGTTTCAATCCTTCTGTTTCTTCTAATCCAAACATCAGATTCATATTTTGTACTGCCTGTCCTGCGGCTCCTTTTACAAGGTTGTCCATCGCACCCATCATAATGATGCGATTTGTTCTCTTATCAATCTTAAAGTTTACATCCACATAGTTACTTCCTTCTACCCATCTTGTTTCTGGGCAAACATCTTTATCCAATACACGTACAAAATATTCATCCTTATAATAAGAATCATAAATTGCTTTTACTTCTTCATAACTTACATCTTTTTTCAGATTTGCATACGCTGTTACTAAAATTCCGCGATTCATTGGAACAAGATGTGGCGTAAAGTTTAATAGTACTTTTTCTCCAGAAGCATAACTTAACTGATCTTCAATTTCTGGTGTATGTCGATGGGTTGCAACACCATAAGCTTTGATGCTTTCATTGACTTCGCAGTAAAGATTTGCCACTTTCGCTCCGCGTCCAGCACCGGAAGTTCCTGATTTTGCGTCAATGATGATCGATTGCATATCAATCAGTCCCTCTTTTGCCATTGGATAAATAGATAATGTTGAACATGTCGGATAACATCCAGGATTTGCAATCAATCTTGCTTTTTTTACCTGTTCACGGTTGATCTCACAAAGTCCATAAACCGCTTCCTTAATAAATTCCGGACTCTGATGTTTAATTCCATACCATTCTTCATAGCGATTGACATCTTTAATTCGAAAATCTGCACTTAAATCAATGATTTTTGTTTTTGATAATACTTCTTCTGATACAAGAGAACTACATAATCCTTGCGGTGTTGCCGTAAAGATTACATCTGCCTTCTGTGCCAATTCTTCCATATTATCATCCAGACATTTAGCATCTACAATTTCAAACATATTATGAAAAACATCATAATATTTCTGATCTATATAACTTCTGGAACCATACCAGACAATTTCTGCTTCTTTATGCTGTGTTAAAAGTCTTACAAGTTCCTGTCCTGCATATCCAGTTGACCCGATAATTCCTACTTTAATCATAGTTCCTCCCTGTTTTTCTTCTATTTATATATGGATTTTTCTTTTACATTATAATAATGAAAAAACTACCAATCGCTCCTAAGTATACAACTGAATTTTAAAATATGCAATACTTTTGCATAAATATACACTATTTTTTCATTTTATGCATATTCTCTGCTTGAATATTCATGAAAAATGAAAAAAGCCTTGCAAAATAGAAAAATTTAACGTATATTAATAAACAAGTGATTACATATTTGATTAGGAGGACCTATTAGAATGAAAGAAAAAGTTGTTTTAGCATATTCCGGCGGACTTGATACCACAGCACTGATTCCATGGCTCAAGGAAACCTTTGATTATGAAGTTATCTGCTGCTGTGTAAACTGTGGACAAGGTAACGAACTGGATGGTCTGGATGAAAGAGCAAAATTATCCGGAGCTTCTAAATTATATATTGAAGATATTGTCGATGATTTCTGTGACAATTACGTTATGCCTTGCGTACAGGCAGGTGCTGTATACGAACACAAATATCTGCTTGGTACATCTATGGCACGTCCA
Source organism: Anaerostipes sp. MSJ-23 (assembly GCF_018918155.1). GTDB lineage: Bacteria > Bacillota > Clostridia > Lachnospirales > Lachnospiraceae > Anaerostipes. The sequence goes on along the minus strand of NZ_JAHLPY010000008.1, from coordinate 1,167 downwards.
GCAATCGCAAAAAAACTGGTTGAGATCGCAAGAAAAGAAAACGCTGTTGCAATTTGCCACGGTGCTACTGGTAAAGGAAATGACCAGATTCGTTTTGAACTTGGAATCAAAGCATTAGCGCCTGATATCAAAATCATCGCTCCATGGCGTATGACAGATGTATGGACTATGCAGTCCCGTGAAGACGAAATTGCATTTTGTGAAGCTCATGGAATCCACCTTCCATTTGATGCAAGCCACAGCTACAGCCGTGACCGTAACTTATGGCATATCAGCCATGAAGGACTGGAACTTGAAGATCCATCTCAGGCTCCAAATTATGACAACATGCTTGTATTAGGAGTAACTCCTGAAAAAGCACCAGACAAAGATACCGAAGTAACTATGACTTTTGAAGCAGGTGTTCCAAAAACTCTGAACGGAAAAGAAATGAAAGTTTCTGAAATTATCACAGAATTAAACCGTCTTGGCGGTGAAAATGGTATCGGTATTATTGATATCGTTGAAAACCGTGTAGTTGGTATGAAATCTCGTGGTGTATACGAAACTCCAGGTGGAACCATTCTGATGGCTGCTCATGAACAGTTAGAAGAACTGATCCTTGACCGTGAAACAATGGAAGCAAAGAAAAAACTTGGAAGTCAGCTGGCTCAGGTTGTATACGAAGGAAAATGGTTCACACCTCTTCGTGAAGCAATTCAGGCATTTGTTACTTCTACTCAACAATATGTTACTGGTGAAGTAAAATTCAAACTTTACAAAGGAAATATCATTAAGGCCGGAACAACTTCTCCATACAGCCTGTACAATGAATCTCTTGCATCTTTCACAACTGGTGATATGTATGATCATCACGATGCTGATGGATTCATCACATTATTCGGACTTCCATTAAAAGTTCGCGCAATGAAAATGCAGGAAGCAGAAAAAAATAACAATAAATAATAAAATAAGAAAAAACAACCAGATCGAAGCGCTAAGATCTGGTTGTTTTTTTCTACCTATTAATCATCATTGAAACCAAAAATAGGGGGCTGTAAAATAAGTCCCTAATCAAGGAACGCCAGTTCCGGCAAATGTCGGTTCTGGCGTTCCTTGATTTTATGGTTCTTGTTTTTAACAAAAGGACAGTTTTTCGTGTAAAAAATAGTGCACTTAATAAGCCCG
>NZ_JAHLPY010000007.1 GCF_018918155.1 Anaerostipes sp. MSJ-23 | reverse complement strand
CAGCCAAAGCGAACCAGTTAAAACCATATGAATATTTAAAATATCTGCTGACAGAGATTCCAAAACACATGGAAGATAGAAATCTAGATTTTTTAGAAGAACTATTACCATGGTCAGAATACCTGCCAACAGAATGTAAAAAATAAGATCACTGGATAAAAATCCAGTGATCAAAAATTTATCGGTAACACTGATTTACCGTTTACGATTTACCGTTTACAGATCATCATGGATTATTCTATTCATGATGCGATTGAAGCAGGGTTCAACAAAATAGTTTTTATCATCCGTAAGGATATTAAGGATGCATTTAAAGAAGCAATTGGTGATCGTATCGAAAAGATTTGTAAAAATCTTGATGTAGAGATTGCCTACGCATATCAGGAATTAAATGAACTTCCAGAAGGGGTGGAGCATCCTGCCGATGAGAACAGGGAAGAACAGGTGGAGAAAATTACAGAGGACATTCTGAATAAGAAAACAGGGTGTTTAAAGGACTGGCTCGTTGAAGTATCGGAAGAATCTGATATAGACAGTGATGTGATAACTGCCCGGTCATTACTTTCCCGTCTGGAAAATGCAGAAACCCTTTCTATCTTTACCAGACAACCAGAACAGGAGCAACCAGAAGCTACGATTACTTTTTATGTGGCAGAGTGTATGGAGTTTCCGGTCATGGGAGAATACCATAATAATCTCACGCTGGAAGAAGCGATTAAAATCTATGAAAGTATTCCGGCAGAACGTCTGCATGGAATCAAAGGAATTGGTTTTGATCTGCAGGACGGGGATGAGGATTATTCCGGGGAATATGGACTCATGAGTGGAGACAGGATAGAAAGGGATCTGATTGATATGATTCCACATTATAAGGAGAGTCCATTGGTACAGAAAGCAATCAATGACATGGAAAAGTATCTGAATGAGAAACATGGAAAAGTGCAGGAAACAGAACAGACCGTGGAAGTGAAACAGGAAGTTTCAGAAACACTAGTCAAGAAAGAATCCGTATCAGTAGAATCGAATCGGGAACAAAACAAAGAGCCTGTAAAGGGCGAAAAAGGAGAACTGAAAAAATCTGTGCTGCAGTCATTAAAAGAGTTCCAGGCAAGGGCAAAAGCACAGGAGCAGAAAGAAACGGCAACCGAAAAATCCAAAGCACGTAAGAAGGGGGAGGTAGAATTATGATGGATCTGGCAATGAACTTTGATACAGATGAATGTTTAGTGACCGCAATGTTTGATAAAGGCAACCGAAATGATACGATGGAAGCCATCGACAATATCATTCCATTTCTGAAAGGGGATGCGGATATGATCGGGCTGGTCTGCAATACCATAAGAAAGTTGTTCTGCATGAGTGACGAAGGCTATGAGATTTTTCTTATGGATCTGGAAGATTATAAAGCGGAATTGGAAGAGGAGGACGAGGAATGAGTACAAGTCAGTGTGCAGTATATCAGGTAAAAGAAACACCAGAGTATCGTGATGTCCGTTTCCGTTCTTATGAAAAGCTGAGAAGCGAAGGAAAGAGCGTCAGCATTGAGAACTATCAGCAGGTGTACATTGGAAGAATCCAGCCGGGGGAAACTCCGGCGGATATAAAAATACGCCTGCAGAAACAGCGACCGAAGAACTTCAAAGGTCATTCCATCGGATGCAGCGATGTTCTGGTAATTACGGATGAGGGAAAAACCACAGCTTACTATATTAATAAAGATGGATTCATTATCGTTCCAGAATTTCTCACGATCAAAAGTTCTGCTGATACCAGACTTTCCATTGATACAACCGGATATGAAATCGAAGGAAAAAAAGGGACATGGCTTGCCCAGGATTATATTTTGATGAACGAGAAAAAATGGTTCCTGATGGAACATGAAGAATATGGGACAAGAGCCGCCTATGTGATTCTCAGTGAAGATGGTGCAGTAGTTATGAATGACTGTTACAATGGCTTTGATGAAGAAGCAAGACGGAACATTCAGAACTTTATGCAACAGCAGATAGCAAAAGAACAGGAACAGCAAAGGCAACAGCAGATGCAACCGAATCAGACACAGCAGTTACCAGAGCAGCAGAAAAAGAAACCAGAGCTGGCAAACTGGCAGAAGGTCATGGACAACGGAGAGTATCTTCGCAGTGCTGAGATGGCAGAAGAAGCCAATTACAATATGATCGACGGACTGATGAACAATACTTCGAAGAAAAAAGATAAAAATAAACCAAGAGAATCTGTACTTGCCAGACTCCGGCTCAATCAGAAGAAAGTTGCAAAACAAGGGAAGAAACAGACACAGCAGAAAGTGATGGCGGAGGATATGGAGAGGAAGAAGAAATAGTATTTGACAAAAGTGGTCTTGCTACACATGTGGCAGGGCCATTTTTGTTGAAAAAAATAATAGATGAATTATAATATAATTGGAATTTAAAATTGAAAAATACAGTGTTGCAGTAATGAGGATAAAATATGGATTTGAATAATTTATATAATTTTAAAAATGCAGTGAGACATTTTATAGATATTGATTCTTTGGAGTACCCCGATGATGTTGAGAATTTCGATACCAGAGAATTATGCTGGACAATGCCAATTTCATTTAATGTACAAAAAGGGAATGAAAAGTATAGAACTTTGAAAATTCCTAATATTCTTAACTTTGTGCGAGCATATCATTATTACTCAGGGTTACCTTATTTTGATGATGTTCAGGGGATTAATCCAGCACATAGCAGAATGACGGTTAATTTTGATACGGGTGATTTTGTGGCAGGAGAATATGATGCACAATTAAATGATGATTTTATGAATTTGTGCTTGTATGATAATTTGATTAAGCTTGATATTAAAGATTTTTATGGAAAGCTGTATTCGCATTATCTTCCTAAAGGTGAATTGCAGGACAATGTTTTTACCAGTTTAAATAATGGAAGAACTGGTGGAATAATAATGGGCAATTACTTGTCGCTTTATTTTGCAGAAAATGCTCTGAAAAAAATATCGGATGATTTTGAAAGGGCATTAGAAGAGGCATCGGTTAATTGTCACTTTGAATATTTTTCAGATGATTTCTATATTTTCTGTAATAGATATGACAATGAAAAAATAAGAAAAATTTTCAGTCAGGTATTAGCAGAAAACGATTATGAAGGAAATGAGCAGAAGATAGAAATAGAGGATTATGAATCATATAATATAGAAAATCTATTGACCAGATATTGGAAAGCTATTATGAGACACTGGAATGTAGAAGTTATTAAGGACTTTGAGAGGCAAGAACAGATCGGAGCAAGAATACAACATAAATTATCTTTTTTGAATCAGTTGATATATAAATTGGCAGGTGTAAAAAAGGAAAGAAATAAACAGTCTTTAATAAAAAATTTTTTCAAAACCAAGCATTTTCAAGAAACAGATTTTGAAGAATATGATATTGAAGAGTATGACTATCATCAGTTATGCTTCTTATTAAAAACATCACCAGAGTCATTGCTATATACATCAGATATTTTTAATGATATGAGTGGGTTTGATAATCAAAAAATTAAAATATTTTTGAAAGCCAGATATAAAGAGGCGTTAATTTCAGCATTTTATGATCTACAGTTGTATTACTATTACGCAATCAAGTGTTATCATCTTGAGGCATGTTTAGAAGATACAACGGAAATGGTACTTAAATCTCAGAATCAAATTTTGATTTCGTATTATTTAAAGGATGGATTATTTTCAGAAGACCAGATCAATAGATTGAAACCCTTAGATAACGAAAAATTTTGGTTTCAGAATTATCATTTGATTTTATATACGCCGGAATTATTGTCAGACTTGGATGAAAGTATTACGAAATATCTGATTCCGCAAAGGGCAAGTACAGAACGGAGAAAAGAAAGATACAAAAAATTTTATAAGGATAATTTGACATTGCGAAAGGCTATTATCAATGAAATTCCAGCTGTTACCGAGAACATTGTAGATTATTTAGAGAAGAGGCATCAGGAACTTATAGAGGAATAATTGTTTTACATATTAGAAGTTGAGAGGAAAAGTAATTGATAACAATATATGATGAACTAAAAGGAGCATATGGAAATCATTTTGAGGATTTGTTTTCTAAATTAATGAAACAAAAATATGGTCTTAGATACCAAGCAATAAGCACTTCTGGAAGAACTGGCGACATGAGTGTTGATGGTGTATTGGATTATAGTGTTGCCTTTGCTGTGTATGCACCAGAAGTTTATAAAGAAAAAAATGCAATTTGTAAACTTAAATCAGATTTTAATGGTTTTATGGAGAAGAGAAAAAGTGGGCAGTGGGGAAGTATTAAAACATATTATTTTGTTATTAAAAGAGATAGGACCGGAATTACTCCATTAGTAGAGAATTTGATCATTTCTTTCAATAGACACTTTCCAGTATGGGTAATGACAATGGAAGATTTGAAGGGAATGTCAGAAGGCTATTTACCCTTTTCAGAAGATGGATATTTACTGGAAAAATTTAAAACCGATGTGACTAATATAATGGAATACATAATAGATACAGATTTTTCAGCTGAGCCATTTGACGTTAAATTGGTAGATGAGATTTCTTTTATATTAGAGAAATGGAAGAAGAAAAAATACTCTTTCAAAAACCAATATTTGGAAATGTTAAAAACAGAAATTTATATGAACTTAGCGGAATTGGTACAGTATTTTTCTCCAATTTATATGCACAATATAGAAAACGGGATGTTGATATTTAATAACGATTCAATAGAAGCAGGCAATAGGTTAAGAGAGACGTTAAGACCTGAAACATTCCGGATACGAAATGAACTATGGAAATTGTTAGAGAATCTATATTCATACAAACAGCTATAAAATTATAGTAGAAAAGTAATTGACATATTCGTGGTGGCAAGTTAATATAATATTAACAACAGGCAACATGAGTGTCTGTCAAGCGTTGAAGTAAGGTGTTGTGCCAGAGGGCAGTGTCTTACTAGCTTTATAAGGGTTTAGCATTTACCACAATCTGGCTAGGGAGCAAAAGCTCTCAAAAGAAAATGCTGGGAGGGGCTGTCGCATTAATGATTAAATAAATCATAGATGTAGCAGCCTCTTTTTAACGTTTTTTAACAACATCTAACCATTATGGTTATAAAAATTTAAAAATGGCGTACTTTAATACAACTTCTAAATAGTTAGAAGAAAAATAACAATTACATTTTGAACTTTCAAAAATTCTTATTTCTTTAATGCAAACAGATGTTGTCCTGTTCGCCCATTCTGTATCTTATGATGTAGTTTCTTTATATTATATCCAATCGCAAGGATCACACTTTGTGCAGTTACGTTTTCTTTCCCTCTATAAAGATATCTCCGAAAATTCATATCTTCTTTTATATTTGCAAATGAGCCTTCTGCCTGTATCCTTCGGTTCATCCTCAACTGGGTCCCATATTCGCTAGTGATCCTTTTTATATTTTCTTCCCGCTTTTTCTTCATCACTTTTGATACATAGAGCCTTTTTTCTCTTTTTTCCATTGGTGTTTTACAGTTGTTACCTTTCATGCATTTTTCTTTGAATGGACATCCTTTACATTCATGACATTGATAAACAGTAACTGTCCGTTGATATTCCGTTGCTGTCTTTTGCTTTCTCTGGTATTGTACCGTTAGCATTTTCCTGTTTCGACAACGATAACTGTCTTTTTCAGGATCATATTCCATGTTTTCCATTTTCCCAATATCTTTTTTATATTTTCGTGTTTTTGAAATCTCATAATTCATGGGTTTGATAAAAGATGACTGCCCATTTTTCTCTAAAAACAGATAATTCTCTTCACTTTCATATCCTGCATCTGCAACGATCTCCTGATATCGAAAGGAAAGATGTTTTTCCATATCTTTTAGAAACGGAATCAGTGTTCCGGTATCGGTTGGTCTGGCACTGATATCGATCCATGTAATGTATTCTGAATCGACACCATGCTGCAGATGGTATGCCGGCTTTAACTGTCCATTCATCATGGCGTCTTCTTTCATACGCATAAAGGTTGCGTCAGGATCTGTTTTTGAATAGCTGTTCCGAGGTCCGCATAAATGGATCTTCTTTCTATACTCTTTTAGTTTTTGAATATAAGATTCCAAGGTCTCTATTGATCGTTGTAATGCTGTTTTTCGTTTTCCTTTTCCATGAACGAAGGAAATATCTTCTTCTTTTTTTATCAGATAAAGTTTCTTTCTCATCCGTTTTAAAGTATGCAAGGAAATCTGATCATGATAAGCGATCTGAATTCCATAAAGAGCTTCACATTCATGGATCAGGTCTGAAATCTTTCCAAACAGTCGCTGACAGTTTTTTGAGACAGCTCTTTTCCATACAAAAGTGTATTTATTCGCAACAGATTCCAGTTTGGTTCCATCGATAAAAACACTCTTTCCAGAGATTTCCCCGATCTCTAAAAGAATATCGCTTACTTCAGCCAGAGTATTTTTGGAACATTTTGAAAAATGCAGAGAGATAAAACGAGCGATCGTTGCATGATCTGGAACAGGTTTTCCTTCCAAGAGATACATGAAATTGATATCTCTGTGACATGCAGTTTCAATATCTCTGCTAGAATAGATTCGATTCATGCTGGCATAAATGATAATCTTAAACAGTTGTCTTGGGGACGCCTGATTTTTCTTTATCTTTCCATAGGTTTGATAAAGATCGCTGAGTTCCATTCCCTCCACAAAAGCACTCAGTAGGCGGACCGGATCATCTGCCGGGATTAAAATTTCAAGATCCAGCGGAAGTTTGATTTGATAGTACAGAGAAGATAAGGTATAATCTTTCTGTAAGATTTTGTTTTTGTTCATATTTAAATCTTACACCAAGAGCCGGACTTTGCGAAGCCCGGCTCTTATTCTTTTGAAAAAAGGCTGCCGCTTAATGATATGCTACCCTCATATAGGACAATGAAATATAAAAGTCCTATATGGGGGTATTTTCATGTCCAGAAAAAGTAAGATAAATCCAATAGAAAAAATAAAAACAGTTGAACGATACCTTAATGGAGAGATTGGAATACGTCAGGCAGGAAAGGAACTTGGTATTGCCTATCAGAGTATCCAAAAGTGGGTATCTATTTATAAAAGTAAGGGGCCTGTTGGACTACTAGATCAGTCAAAAAACAGCCACTATTCAAAAGAATTAAAACTATCTGCTGTAAATGACTATCTTAACGGAAAAGGATCTCTCCATACTATCTGCATAAAATACGGAATTCGTTCACCTAAACAACTGGAAGATTGGATTAAGATGTATAATTCTGGTGGAACATTCAAAACATCCACCGGAGGTACATACATGAAAAAAGCAAGAACAACTACTCTTGATGAGAGATTAAAAATAGTTACAGAATGCCTGGCAAATGATAAGAATTATGGAGCAATGGCTTTGAAATATCAATGTTCTTATCAACAAGTTCGTAATTGGGTAAAACGGTACGAAGAAATGGGATGGAAAGGTTTGGAAGATCGTCGTGGTAGGCGAGTAGGATCATTACCAAGTCGTACACCTGAAGAAGAATTGCGTGATAAAATCGCTGAACTGGAAAGAAAAAATCATGATCTACAAATGGAGAATGATCTGTTAAAAAAAGTCAGAGAACTGGAAAGGAGGGATCGTTATCTTTCGTTCATCGGTTAGCTGCGTATAAGTCTATTAAAGAATTATCTTCTGACAAGGGATATCCAGTAGATAGACTTTGTAAGTTTCTTAGCATTACACGTTCTGCATACTATCACTGGCTAAAACATCCAAAAAGTACTAACGAACTGCAAAATGAGAGATTATCCATCGAAATTCAAAAGATACATTCAGAGCATCCAGATATGGGATATCGTAGAATCCTGGATGAACTGGATGGGCACAAAGGAGTTCATGTAAATGATAAACGAGTACTCCGTATCTGTAGAAAATGTAATATAAAATCAAATATCAAATGGAAACCCAAAAGTTGTACCAGAGGAGATAGAAATCCAGATCATATAGCAAAAAACTATTTGCACCGGGATTTTCATGCCGATAGACCAAATGAGAAATGGCTCACCGATGTATCCGAATTTAAATACTACAATGGAAATGAAGTTCACAAGGTATATCTGAGTGCTATTCTGGATTTATATGATCGAAGAATTGTAACCTTTAAGATAAGTGATCATAACGATAATCCGTTAGTAATGAGTACTTTTGATGAGGCTGTTCGTTTGGAGCCAGAGGCACATCCAATGTTTCACTCCGATCGTGGATTTCAATATACAAGCGCACAATTCTACACAAGATTAAAAAAACATCATATGAAGCAAAGTATGTCCAGAGTTGCTCACTGTATCGATAATGGACCGATGGAAGGATTTTGGGGAATTTTAAAACGGGAAATGTATTATTGTCGACATTTCGACGATAGAAATACTTTAGTTACAGCCATAACAGATGATATCAATTACTACAACAACCAACGATTACAAAGAAAGTTAGATGTAATGACACCAATGGAATATCATAATCAATATATAAACGCAGCCTAAAAAATATCGCCAACCGTAATTTGGTTGACGATACAAAAATTTATTATTTTTTATTGTTCTATTGACAGGTAGCACACCATTAAAGCAGCAGTTGTTGCAGGATACGGATTTTATACAGCAGATAAAAAAGAGTGTAGTTGTTGAAGAAGATGCCGGGAAAGTGATTGAAGAAGAACAGAGCGCTGGATTGGATATGGATGAAGGGATGATGATGGCAGGACTGTCGATGTTTGAGAATGGATTTTAGGTTTTTACAGGACACTGTTAAGCAAGTAAGAAAATCTTGTTTAGCGGTGTTTTATACTTTTGATATATGGAAGAATGTGTTAATATATAAAAAATGTCACTATATGAGAGAATGTATATGTAAAAGGACGTGGGGGAAAATAATGATTATATCCAAGATAACTTTGAAAGATTTTAAAACATATAAAGATACTGTTGAAATTAAATTTAGTGGAAAATTTAATGTAATTGTTGGGGAAAACAATATTGGAAAATCCACAATATTTGAGGCATTGCTGTTATGGGAGAAATGTTACAATGAAAGCTTAACAAGCAATAAGAAAAGTTTCTATAGTCATTCAGTTCCTTTATACATAAGTTTTGATGAACTGTATTTTTTGCGGATTACCAAAGATGAAGATCTGTTTTATGGAACTAAAAGGTCTTGTGAAATAGGGGTAGAATTTAGTGAAGAAAATTCAGAAGAAAAATATTATTTAAATTTTTCCTTGGTAAAACCATTAATTGAGAACGCATATGTTAGATTGCAGCGAAAAATACCTGAAGAATTTGATGCGTTTAAAGAAAAAATGGATTCAATAGGAACAAAATTGACGGACTTTCTTTTTATGCAGCAAACAGAACCAGTTGCAAAGGTACTCGCAAAAGAACCGTATATGTTTCCAGGACAAATAAGGAAAAAAATTGAAAAGGGTAGATCGCATGAAGTGTTGAGAAATAAAATACTATCGAGTGATGTAACTGTGTTGATTCAAAGGATGAAAAAAGTATTAGATTGTGAGTTTGAATTTAAAATTCCACCAAGAACGGCAAAAGAAAAAGAAGAATATATTAATTTATATGTGGTTCAAAATGGAAAAAAATTAGACATAGGACTCCAAGGGAGTGGTTTTTTGCAAGTTGCAGAAATTTTTTCATCAATGGCTATTATGGATAATGCATTGAATGTTTTATTGATTGATGAACCAGATTCACATATAAGTCCAAGAATACAGAATAAATTATTAGATTGTTTGAAAGAAATATCAAATGTTCAGATTTTTGTGATTACCCATAATGATAATTTTGTATCAGGATTAGATTCCAAAGATATAGTATTTATTAATTCTGAAAATAAAAGTGAAGGAAATATTGAGGCTTTAAATGATTTAAACGTGGATGTACTACATAATTCTTTGGGCGGAGTAATAACTGGTCTGACAAGACTACAAAAAAATAAGCGTGTCATCTTTGTAGAAGGTGAGGATGATATAACTTATTTAAAGGCAATAAACAACTCTTTGAAAAGAGTTCATTCGCAATATGCCATAGATTTTTCCAAAATATCATTTTGGTATGTAAGAGGGAAAGATAATATGAATTTAAAAATTATGGCGAATAAGCAGTTGCTTTCACAAGCAGTTCGAAGTTGCAGATATGCAACTATTTTTGACAAGGATTTTTCTACTGAAAATGCTAATGAAAAATATATAAATGAAGTAATAACACGAAGATTAGGAAATTCATCATGGGCACATACTCATGATGGGTACTGTATTGAATCTGTACTTTTTTCTGATTTGGAAAAATTAAAAAAGTTTTTATCTAAAATAACAGAAAAAAATGTAGAGGAAATAAATGATTTTGTAAATGCTTATTTTAATGATTTAAAAAGCCAGGTAGGAAATATTCATAATGAGTTATATATAATTATGAAATCAAAGTTTAAAAATCAAAAAACGGCATCAAGACCTGAACTTGAGAAAGTAGAGTTTGATGATTATGCAGGAGAGGCTTCAGAAAAAATACAATATGCTATGAATAAAGATAATATTCGAGATTTTGTATTAAGGATGGAAGAAGAATATAATCTAACATTAGTTGAGCGTGAGGATAACATTAGTGAAACAGTTGCTTCTGGGCTGTTGAATAGATATATAGAATCAATAGAGCTCGAGGAAGATGTTTATAATGATTATTTATGTTTGTTTGAAAAAATAAAAAATTTTATTGCTGATTGATGTAAGAACGCAGAGATATAAATTCTCTGCGTTCTTGTCTTTCAGATTTATAATTACGCAGTGTTGTCTTGATTGCTTTTATTATTTTTAGCAGAAATTCTTTTTTGTTAAAAATAATCACTTGTCGGTTCTTTAATATCAGCATCAAACTGTGAAATTGGTGTGTTGTCGTAGAGCAGTTGATTTACCGTTATATCAAGAATTACAGCTATGTTGAGTAAGTAAGGTGAAATAAATGATTGAGTTTTGCAGATATTTTATATCAAGACCGCAACACCGCAAGACCGCAATGTTGCAAAATAAAACTGCCGGATTCATCGGTTCCGACAGTTATTTATCATGTATATCATCATCTGTAAAAGTTAAAATGTCATTTGGGGTGCAAGATAAGATCCGGCACAGTTTTTCGATAGTAGATGCGGTAATATTCTGGTTGTTCCGGAGTTGTTGCATAGTTCGGTAGTCGATGCCATTGTTGACGAGATAATATTGAGATATATTTCGTTTTTCCATTGTTACCCATAATGGACTATAATCAATCACATTGTTCCCGCCCTTCTAAAATATTTCCTGATTGTCTAATTATAAGTAGGGAAAAATGCAAAAATATAGTGAATAAATTCACTAGATACTATATAATTGAGAAGATAATAAAAAACAGTATTTATGGATTAAGAATAGTATAGAGCATTGTAGTCTGAAAATTTGGCTGGTTCTCGAAAGAGGAACCGCAGTTCCCCAAACGAGAACTATAAATTGATAGAATATACTAAAATACTGTAAAATCAAAAATTTTCATAGTGCATAGAAAGGTAAGATGCACATGATGGAATCATTAGGAAATAGATTAAAGCAATTAAGACAAAACAATCGCTTGCGGCAGGATCAGGTAGCAAGCTTGGTTGGAGTAAATAAAAATACAATGTGTTCCTATGAAAATGATGTCAGACAGCCTTCTTATGAAATTTTGGTCAGATTAGCTACAATTTATAGAGTGAGTACCGACTATCTGCTGGGGTGTGAAAGTAAAAGAACGGTTGACGTATCTGGTCTTATACCAAAAGAAATACAAACAATTACAGAACTGGTTGCAGACATGACGGAGAAAAATAAAAAGCAGTGTCATCAAAAGAAGTTGATTGGTTATGGTATCCGTATATTCCCTATGGAAAGATAACGATATTGCAAGGAGATCCAGGAGAAGGCAAATCGACCATAATGATGCAGCTTGCGGCACTTATTACAACTGGAAAAGCTATGCCAGATGGAAGCGGAGATAAAATACCGGGAAACGTAATTTATCAGGCGGCAGAAGATGGAATTGAAGATACAATCAAGCCACGATTGGAAGCGGCAGGTGCAGATTGTAGCAGAATTGCATTTTTGGAACAGCCGGATGAAGAACCAATATTACTAAATGACACAAGATTGGCACAAGCGATTGAAGGTACACAGGCGAAATTATTGGTTATTGATCCACTTCAAGCCTACTTGAGAATGGATAGTGAAATGCAACGTACAAATTCGGTGCGTTCTGTTCTTACAAATCTTGCAAAAGTTGCAGAGCGGACTGGATGTGCAGTTGTGCTGATTGGACACATGAATAAAAGCAATCGGACAAAAGGCATATATCGAGGACTTGGAAGTATAGACATAGCTGCAGTAGCAAGGAGTATTTTATTAGTAGGAAGGGATAGAAATATTCCGCATTATCGTGTAATGCTTCAGATAAAAAATAATCTGGCACCAGAAGGAAAGGCATATGTATTTGAACTACATCCGGATTCAGGATTTCGCTGGATAGGGCAGGAGGAATATGAAGTAGAAGATCTTTTGTCTCATAAATTAAAAACAGATAGTAAATTGGACAAAGCAAAGGATTATCTGCAATTACTGCTAAGTGGAACAGATATGGCATGTGCAGATATATTTGATAAAATGCGGGCAAATGGAATTGGAAAGCGTACTGTGGAACAGGCAAAAAAAGATATGGGGATTATATCTTATAAATTGGGAGATAAATGGTATTGGCAGTTAAATGGGAGTGATGTAGGTGAACGGATATGAAAAAGAAATAAATAGCCGGGAAGAACAGAAGAATAGGATTCGTGAAAGATATAAAGGTGTTGATCGAAGCGAATTGGAATTTATTCCGGCAAAACCAAAAGAAAAATTATTTGAAGATACAACGGAGAAACGGGTATGTGCGTATTGTCGTGTGTCTACAGACGATGTGAACCAGACATCTTCTTATGAACTGCAGAAAAATCATTATGAGGATATGATAAAGGAACATCAGGGATGGAAACTGGTTGGAATTTATGCAGACGAAGGAATTTCCGGAACATCCTTACAGCACAGGGATGAGTTTAACCGAATGATAGAGGACTGCAAAGCCGGTAAAATAGATCTGATTGTTACGAAAAGTGTTTCCAGATTTGCAAGAAATATTGTAGATTGTATCGCTAAGGCTCGTGAACTGGCAAATATGGTTCCGAGAGTAGGTGTATTCTTTGAAACGGAACATATTTATACTTTTGATAATACCAGTGAAATGATGCTGGCAGTTCTTTCGGCAGCCGCACAGGAAGAGTCTCATACGAAAAGTGAGATTATGAATATTTCCATAGAGCAGCGTTTTTCAAGAGGGATATTTCTTACACCAAAATTATTGGGATATGATGTAGACGAAGATGGTAATCTGGTAATTAATAAAGAAGAAGCAGAAACAGTGCGTTTATGCTACTATTTGTTTCTTAACGGTTTTCCAACTGCGGAAATAGCAGAAATACTGATGCAATTAAAGCGGAAAACGAAACTTGGAAATACCAAATGGTCAAGTGGTACTGTGGGAAGTTTATTGAGAAATGAGAGGTATTGTGGAGATGTACTTTCCAGAAAGACATTTACACCTAATTATCTTGATCATAAATCAAAAAAGAATCGTCATGATCGGAACCAGTACCGACAAACAGATCACCATGAGGCTATTGTTGACAGGGATATTTATAATGCGGCACAGAAGATGTTGACAGTAACAAAGTATGCGAAAAAAGGCTTTCCATTTCCTAATCTCAAGGTAGTAGATGGTGGAGCGTTAAAAGGTTTTGTGTCGGTTAATCGGTCTTGGACAGGATTTACAGTAGAAGATTATAAAAAAGCAAGTCAGAGCGTGTATTCTGATCAGAATAGTATACAAGATATTGAAGAATCAAAAGAAGAAAAGAAAGACGGAGGATTTGATTTATCTGGATACGAGATTGTTCGGGCACAGTTCTTTTCTACAAGGTTGAATCCAGCCATGACAATCTCAGAAGGACGTATTACCTTTAATACTGCCTGTTTGAAGAAATTTGAAGATGTGGAATATGTAGAAATTCTTTTTAATTCAATAGAAAGATGTATCGCTGTAAGACCATGCGATAAGGATAACATCAATGCCGTAAAATGGGGAACGATACGAAATGGTAAATGGGCAGTCCTGCCTAAAAGCTGCCGGGGATTTTCAGAGCCACTATTTGAATTAATGGATTGGAATAATGAGTGTAAATATCGTTTTAGAGGTCAATATTCAAAGGAAGATAACGAACAGATATTATTGTTTGACCTGGAAGAACCAGAAGTGATTAAACATGAGATAATTCAAGAGGATTTACCTGATACAAATACGACTGAAACGAAAGAGAATACCGTAGAAACATTTGAAAATAAAACAAAGAAGATTGTCAGAACACTTTTCCCGAAGCAGTGGCAGAATCATTTTGGCGATAGCCCGGAAGAGGTTGTTCTTTTACATAGAGTTAAGTATTGTGGAAATTGGGATGTGCTGCGTCCAGCTAAAATAGTAGAAGGTTTGGAACCTATATCAGAAAATTTATTGGATAAGCTGAATGAAGAAGCACAGAACATGATAGAAAAGATGAGGTGTGCAGTATGAGTGAAATGATGATAAATCAGACTATTGAGAATACAGAAAACATAGATCAGAAGGCACTGGAACTGGCACAGGATTTTAGTTATGATGGTTACCAGGTTGTAAGAAGGGAACTTTTTGCACATTTACGGGAGCCAGCCGTTGTAATCCGAAGAGATAGTGTGACATTTAATACTGCCTGCATTGCCGGTTTAGAGGATGCAGTTTACATACAGATTCTTGTTAACCTTGTTAACCAGGATAATAAGCGAATGGTAGTGCGGAAATGCGAAGAAAACGACAAAGATGTTTTGAGATGGTGTATTGAAAAACCTGATAAGAGAAAAAGTAGAAAAATGTCAAATAAATTATTTTCAGCAATGATGTATGACATGATGGGATGGAATACAGACTGCCGATATAAGATTTTGGGGCATAAAATAATACATGAAGATGAAACTATGTATATTTTTGATTTGCTGGAAACAGAGATATTCATGGATACAAAAAGAAAGAAAAAAACGAATCCAGATTCAGTGGAGAAAAAGGAAGAATTAGTTACTGCAGAAACAGATCAGACACCGGAGCAGAATCAGGAAGAGATAGCAGCAAAAGTAGCGAGAAAGTTGAATAGAATACCATTTTATCCTAAAGATTGGAAGGATTCTTTTGGCTTATCAGTAGAAGAACATAAAAAGGCACTGGAAACTAATTTAACAGACGGCTATATAGAATTTTCAGCAACAAGGTGATAGGAGAAAGTGCGCTCATTTGGAAGGGAGGAGTGCAGATGCCGAAAACCACAGTAAATATCACAGGGGTATCTCTGTGCCAAAAAAAAGGAATAATACGAATATTTCGATCAACGATAAAAGAATTGGGTGATCTGAGGTATATTCGCTTCTTATTTAACCCGAAGAAAAGAACTTTAGCAGTTCAGTCTGTCAGCCGAAAAGAAGCGGAGTGTTTTCGTGTGCCTAAATATAATCCTAAAGACTGGGATTTTAAAATTTGCAGTATTCAAATGCTGAGGATAATCTGGAGAGTTTGTGAGTGGAATGAAAATGACACGTATCGAATAGCAGGAACGCATTATCCAGAATATAATCTGGTGGAATTTAATTTGAATCAGGCTAGGATAGTGCAATTTGGAGAAATAGAGTAGACATAGAATCGAAGAATTTGGGACTTCTGAGAAATCAGGGGTTCTTTTTTTATGCTTATTTTGAGGGTAAGTTGATAATACTGTGCTTTATGAGAAATTTTTGAAAAAAAGTTGTTCCTGAGTTGACATAAGGAGGGGATATGTCGATCGTTGGAACAAGACCACCCCTTATTTCAGAAACAAACTTATATGAATTACATCACAGAGCCAGACTTATTCAGTCCCTTTTGAAGCAGCAGAATATTGGTATTTGGATTTATTTATTATTATTTTAGATGATATGGCAAACTGATACAGGCAGATCTCATCACAGCGGTTGATAAAACGAGACATAGGCTGTTATCTTTTCTTTGTATCCTATGCTATGATAATTATTCTGTTGTCGCAAGATGCCTTAATCTGGCAACAGAAAGCAGGTATCTGCATGGACACTAATATCTCTTTTACCTACTGGAATTATATCATAATTTCTAAATGACGATGTACATTATTTCCAAAGATTCCAGTTATTTTTAAAAAATTGTATAAAAATCAAAAAGAAATCAACAAACAATAAAGCAACAGCAAAAACGGTAACAGTTAAAATGTCATAGAATTGCAAAGAAAAAACGCTGTTTTCAAAATTGGTACTACAAATTGCACAAAAAGAAACTCTTAGGAAATGTTAATTACTAAAAATTTTGCTTATTAAAATAAGAAAAATATAGATTGAGTCGTCATTTTATTGAAAATATCATTATGTATTGATTAAGTATAAATAATCTGTTAGAATATAGGACATAAAATACATAATACATAATACATTATTAAAGAGATAGAGGGAAATACAAATGAATATGTTAATTGATTTACAAAATGTTATGAATTACTTAGCTGAAAACGGAAACCATGTTTTAGGAACAATTGGTGCTATTTTAGTGATGAGTTTGATCATTGTGATTAGCTTAAAATTAAATTATAAAGATTTATGGGTATTAGAACAGAAAGAAACTTACACTAAAAAAATCAACGCATAAATGAAATGTATAAATGGAGGAGTCAGAGAAACCTGGCTTCTTTTTTTATTTTACAGTATTTAATTCAAGAAAATATTGTACATATGCATTTTGTTGATGAATATTTTTCTCGTTATATTCATTCTCTGTGTAATAGACCATGAAGATGATTCTGTGTTATAGTACCTTGTGAGGAAAAAAGTTTTTCCATTTTATGAATGGAAGCAAGGTTTTATACAGGAGAGAAATTTGTGAATAAAGTATTTCAAGAAGATTATTATGCAAGATATGGGGAAGAATGGGAAAAAGGAAAAGGTGCCAAACGTATTTTAAAAGATAGGGATTTAAGGTATGTGTTTATCGGAAGAATGTCGATTGAGAGCAAAAGTTTTATTGTAAGATCTTTTTTTCGGTTGATTAGGCACAAGATGGCAGTGAAGCGATGCACAGAGATAAACTTTAAAAATATTAAAAGAGGATTTTCTCTAAGTCATGGAAATAATATTATTGTTAATTGTAATGCAAAAATAGGGAAATATGTAAACTTGAGAAATGGTGTCACCATTGGAATGGAAGCCAGAGGGAAAAGAAAGGGTGTTCCAAAGATTGGTGATTGTGTCTGGATTGGTTCTAATGCAACAATTGTTGGGAAAATTAGAGTTGGGAATAATGTTTTGATCGCACCGAATGCCTATGTGAATAGAAATATACCGGATGATTCCATTGTCATCGGAAATCCTGCGGTAGTCATAGAAAAAAAGGAAGCGACAAAAGAATATATACCATATATTCGGTAAAAAATTTTTTATAAGATTTGAACGATGGATTGCTGAGATTGTATAAACAATCTCAGTTTTTTTATTCAAAAAGAATGAATAAAAAAGTGCAAATGGTTGAAAATTGGAAATTTACGAGCTGGATTGTCAATTTTTGTCCCATATTTTCATGATAAAATAAAAAATGATATAAAAAGATTTAGAATGTGCAGCTTTATAAATTTCCACTTTGTTCCATTGAGTATGGTTATTGGGCATTGTAGTGGAAAGTATTACAGATTATAAAATTTGTTATATGCCAGAATGCATATAATGCCAAATAAAGATATATGTGGTGGATTTTTATTCCACGAAGCAATTCAAAAGTAATATCGATAGGATAAGTATGAAAAATAATTATTTTAACTTTAAACAATGGAAGGATTAGTATTTACTGACAAATGAGTTTGGAAAATATATATTTCTTGGGAAAGAAGATTTTAAATATTTAATAAATAAGCAGTATGAGAAACTTTCAAGAGATGTACAGGTTCAACTACAAGAGAAATTTTTTATTTATGATGTGAAAGATGATGTTTTTATTGAGCAGGTTTTAAATTCATACCGGGATCATAAGCAATATTTATTTTCAGCAACAAGTTTGCATATTTTTGTTTTGACGAATGCTTGTAATATGTGTTGTGTATATTGTCAGGCACAGGATTCTGCGAAGGAAAAGAAAGGAAAGATGGATCGAGAAACTGCAAAAAAGGCAGTGGATATTGCTTTGCAATCGCCAAATCAATATTTAACATTTGAATTTCAGGGCGGAGAGCCTTTGTTGAATTTTGAAATAATAAAATTTATTGTAGAATATAGTCAAGAAAAAAAGAATGATAAAGTGATTACATATTCTCTTGTAACTAATACGTTATTGCTGCAAGAGGAAATGCTCGATTTTTTTGAAAAGTATCCTATTTCTGTATCAACATCTCTGGATGGAGATCAGAAGATTTATGATGGGAACCGGCCTCAA
The DNA here is from genome assembly GCF_018918155.1 of Anaerostipes sp. MSJ-23. GTDB lineage: Bacteria > Bacillota > Clostridia > Lachnospirales > Lachnospiraceae > Anaerostipes. Next base: position 75,284 of record NZ_JAHLPY010000007.1, on the reverse strand, counting down.
ATTACAGGGGAAGGAACGTTTCGTTTTGTTAGTAGTAATATACGGAAAATGAAACAAAGAGGGATTCGGACAAATGCCGTTGAGACAACGACAAAGAGAAGTTTAAAACCTCCGGAAAAAATCATAAATACATATAGAGATCCCATGTTTTGTCTTGGAAATGTAAATATGGGTATCTATGATCGTTTGATGGAAAATAGAGTATGTAAGGTAACATGTCAGGCATCAGTGCTGGAAGGACTGCCAGGATGCTGTGACTGTGTTTATCAGCCGTATTGTGGAGTTTGCCCTGTTATTTTTTATGCATCCAATCAAAGTATTTATGACAGAGAGGTTCATTCCTATCAATGCAAAGTTTATCAGGGAATGTTAGATGTGTTGTTTGAATTTTTATGTAACGATCCAGATGCAAAAAGTATTTTTGAAATGTGGATTTAAAAGGAATATGATAAAGATGAATTTAATTAAATTGGAACAAGAATAGAAAATCAATTACCCCTTTTCGTTTCTTTTTTACTTATAAGAGAAAGGGGGTATTTTTATGTACAATGATATGATACAGGAGATTTCTTTGCTCTACATTCAGATTTTAAAGAAGGAAGCAAAGATTTCACAGAAAGAAATGATTAAGAGTCTTGGTGCTTCTGAGTCATTGCTTAGCAGATGGAAAAGTGGTGAAAGAAAGATTGGCGGTGAGTATTATCCATTATTGGAGGTATATTTTCGACAGGCGAAGTTTGATTCCTATTTTGAGGATAAGAAAGCAGAGATTTTAGAGTATTTTCCAAAATTGGATGAGGAGATAACAGCGCAGCAATTTTGGGATGCGTTGTTTCACGGACATTTAGATCAGCAATTTTTTAGCATGGAACAATACATGGATTTGTTATATCAAATTTTAGAGGAAAGAAGGAAAAAGAGAAATTTGGAAATTTCTCTTTTTTTGTTAGAAAATGACAAGGCATATCCAAAGAAATATTTAGAAGTACTTATGGGTGAAAGAAAGATTCAAGTATTTATGAAAAACAGATCTTCTCTTTGTATAGAAGAAAGTGGGAAGCAAAAAGTCATAGGACCCAAGCAATTATCTAAGATAGGATGGGTTTCAGATTTTTATCTTGGAATCAAGGAGCAGGTTACGCCAGAGGAATTAATCTACTTAAATCAGTATGCAGAAATTATTTTGAAGAAATTGTTGATTTTACGATAATAAATACCCCCGTTTTCTTTGTGATGGAAAACGAGGGTATCATTTTGCTGAAAAGCTCAAAAGAGGAAGAAGAATCAATCATAAATATTTAATGATTGAAAGTGTCGTTATCTTTTGCGGATCATAAAGATTCCGGCAACGATGACGATGACTCCGACAACACCGATGACAATTGGAAGGAAGGAAAAACTAGATGTTTTTGTTTCTTCTTTTTTGTTTTGGTTGTCTGCCTGTTTTGTGTTTTCTGTCGTTGTTGTATTGTTTTTGGAGTCACTGTTGTTATCTTTTGAGTTTTTGCTGCTTTGCGAACTTGTGTTGTTCGTTGAGCCATTTTGATTATTTTCGTTTGTTGTATTGTCCTTTGTGCTTGTATTATTTTTGCTTGTAGCAGTTGTACTATTCTGGGAGCTGCCGCTTGAGTTTTTGCTGCTGTTTGATCCGGAAGATGATTTGGAGCTTGAACTGCTGGTGTTTTTTGAGCTTCCGGATGAACGATTGCTTTTGCTGCTGCTTGATCCGGAGGATGATTTGGATTGTCCGGATTTATCGATTTTTCCTTTTTGATAGTCACTGTATGCTTTCTGTGCTCCAGATTTGTCTGGTGAATATCCGTGAGAAGAAAGCCATTCTCTTGCTTGTTGTTTTTGCTGGTCGGTATAAGCATAAGCGGTATCTGGTTTGCAATACATGGAAACCATTCCGATAGCCAGCAATAAGATGAAAACCATTTTTTTCATAAAATTCCTCCTGAATAAAAGCCATTGAAATTGAATAAGATAAATCAATTAAAATAGGTTAATCCTTCTTCCTATCTTATTTAATATTAATATAATAACAAAATTGTTTGATTGTCAATGTATTTCTTTGTGTTTTTATGAAAATAATGGTACAATAAAGGGCAATTGTTATAAGAGGTTTGGAATGGAATGATTGTATGGAAAAGAGAAGGAAATGAAGACCAGGAAAAATTATATTAGTTACATAAGATTTATTAGTACATTTATGATTATTTTTTATCATTTTAGCTGCGCACTTATTTTTTATAAATCGGATGCTTTTTGTCTGTTTTATGATTATGCAAATGGCAGGTTTGGCCGTGTTGGTGTGGCGCTTTTTTTTATGATTTCAGGGTCTGGTTTGTTGTTATCATCAGAGAATGGTTTCAAGTTGGGACAATATTATAAGAAGAGATGGCATAAAATTTATCCAATGTTTTATCTTTGCTGGGTTCCCTTATATTTATTGCTTGCATGGAAGAACGATGGGTTTTTGTTTCGTGGGCATGCGTGGAAGTTTCTTTTTACCTTGCTTGGCATGGATGGATATTTCGATACGACCATTAGAAATTATTACATCATTGGTGAGTGGTTTTTAGGGGCATTGATTATAATCTATTTGATTTTTCCGATTTTGCGCAGGATTTTTTGCTCAAAGGCGAGAAATTTATTTACGATTGTTTTATTTGTTCTTTGCGTCGTGAACGATCAGGTTCCGTTTTGGTATCTGCCGGATCGAGAGTGGATTGGGTATGATATTTTTGCTTTTTGGATTGGAATGTATTTGGTTGTTTTGGAACAAGAGGTTTGTAAAAGAAAGTGGATTTTGTGCATCAATGCGGCACTGATTTTTTTGGCGTTGTTTGTTCCTTTGCCAATAGAGTTTAATTGTGATTTACAGGTTCTTTTATTGAGTATGAATTTATATTGTTTGATTATGGGAATTTCCAGTTGCTTTTTAAAAAGAGATGTTCCTTCTTGCATTCATTGGGTGAATCATAGGTCTTATCCTATTTATTTGATTCATCATATGATTATCTTATTTTTTATGGAGAGTTTTGCCAGTAGGATATCGGATCGAAATGAAATTGCAGTGCTTGTATTTTTAGTTGGATTTATGTTGATTTGTGCTGCGATTTTATATCGAATAGAAAAATGGATGGAAAAGATTTATTATAAAAAGTTCGGTAAAAGTTCAAATTTTTAAGATTTTCTGAAGAATGTTTTGCTTTCTTGACTTTGTAATTTTTTATATTTAAAATATTTTGTAAAATAAGATGGACCTGTAAAGGGGGAATGGTTATGAATAGAATATGGTTGGAAATGGCAAATGGAAATGGTTCCGGGATTACAGGGAAATTGATGCATTTGATACAGTATATCCGTGAAGATATGTTGCAGCCGATTCGGTATTTGATGGTTGGAGCCGGGATTGGCTTGGCGTTTATTATTGTGCTGGAGTTATGTGTACATCTTGCAGGAAAGGGAGATTGGCTCAGGAAGAACTGGAGAAAATGGTTTTGGGTTTTAATTATCATTTATCTGACGGTTTTATTAAATGTAGCATTCTTTTCCAGAGAGCCTGGTACAAGAAATCAGGTGAGCTTGACGCTTTTTGAAACATGGGGAAATACGATGCAATGTCATGCGTATTTTGTAGAGAACATTATTATGTTTCTTCCATTTGGTATTTTATTTCCAATGGGATTTAAGAAATTTCAGAGTGGTTGTTTTTGTGTCGATATGGCATTTTTATTCAGCTTATGTTTGGAAATTATTCAGTATGAGACGCAGAGAGGTTATGCACAGATTGATGATGTGGTGACGAACACGGCGGGAGCACTTGCTGGCTGGCTATTTTGGAGAATCTGTAAGTTTGTCAAAGATTTGATCGTATCATGACAGAATCTGCCTATTTTATGACATTTTATGGCAGAGGGGTTGACTTTCATCGAAATTCTTTTTACAATGTATAGATATAAATAGTGTAAAAATGGTTTTTTGTGCTTTTTTAGAGGTAAGGTATAAAGGAGTATCTGTCTGTTTGAGGAAGCAGATAGGGACCACGTGAGAAAGGAGAAGGGCAATAAGAAGCCCTAAGAGGATAGTCATGGATACAACGTTGATTATTATGGCAGCAGGAATCGGTTCACGATATGGTGCCGGAATTAAGCAGCTTGCGAAGATGGGACCAAATGGAGAAATCATTATGGATTATTCCATTCATGATGCAAAAGAGGCAGGATTTAATAAGGTTGTTTTTATTATTCGTAAAGATATTTTTGAGGAGTTTGAGGAAGTCATCGGAAATCGTATCAAAGAACAGATCGATGTAGAGTATGTATTTCAGGAATTGGATGACCTTCCAGAAGGTTTTGAGGTACCAGAAGGACGTACAAAACCATGGGGAACTGGACAGGCTGTTTTATGTTGCAAAGATATTGTAAAAGAACCATTTGTCATCATTAATGCGGATGATTATTATGGAAAAGAGGCGTTTGTGAAGCTTCATGATTTCCTTGTATCTGGAGAAGATCTTGGAAGAGAATTTACAATGGGTATGGCTGGATTTATTTTGAAAAACACACTGAGTGATAATGGAACAGTTACAAGAGGTATCAGTGTAGTGGATGAAGAAGGTCTGTTAAGCCAGGTTCATGAGACAACCGGAATCAAGATGGGAGAAGACGGTAAGATTCTGTGTGATAATGCGGATGTTCAAAAATGGGTAAGTCCAGATGATAATGTGTCTATGAATATGTGGGCTGCATATCCAAACTTTCTTGGGTATCTGGCAGAAGATTTTAAAAACTTCCTTGCTGGAATTGAAGATGGAGATTTAAAGAAAGAATATCTGCTTCCAAATATCGTAGATGAACTTTTAAAAGAAAAACGTGCCAATGTAAAAGTACTGGAGACACAGGACCGCTGGTTTGGTGTTACCTATCAGGAAGATAAAGAATCCGTACAGGAAGCTTTCGGAAACCTGATCAAAGAGGGTGTATATCCAGAAAATCTTTGGGCTTAAGAATAAACATGATAAGATCAAAAGAAAGGAAAATGTAAAAATGCATTTTCCTTTTTGTTTTTTTAAGGAAAGGAAGAACAATGATAAGGAGAAGAGGATTTGCTTTTTTTATAGGTTTGTTTTGCTTTAGTGTTTTGGCTGGTTGTAGTGCTAAAAGTAAAACGGAAGTGAAAAAGACGAAAAAGGTTTCAACAACGACAGAGTCTGTAAGGAAGACAATAAAGAAAAAACAATGGGTGATTGAGTTGGATCCTGGTCATGGCGGTGTCGATAGTGGCGCTGTTGGCAAGTTTGATGGAAAGAAAGTTTTGGAAAAAGATGTGAATTTAAAGATCGCATATGGAATTTCCGATGCGCTTGCTTCCTATCCAAATATTAAGATTAGGATGACAAGGTCATCAGATACAAAGCCGGGGCTTGGAGAGCGTGTCAGTAAGGCAAAGAAGGATGGAGCGGATCTTTTTATTAGTCTGCATAATAATGCCTATGGAGATGGTGTGGAATATGATCATGGTTGTACCGTGCTTGTTCCAACGGGATATTACCGGAAAGAAGTTGCTTCTAAGGCTCAAGTACTTGGATGTCATTTCCTTGAGCAGTTAAAGAAAACAGGACTTGAGAATCAAGGATTTTTGATGCGTACTTCCGAGAAAAATCAAAAATATCCGAATGGGAAATTACAAGATTATTATCATGTGATTCAAGATAGTATTTATAAAAATATTCCAGGGGTGATTGTGGAGCATAGTTTTGTGGATCATGCTGGCGATTATCAAAAGTTCTTATTGAGTGATGAAAAGATTCAGAAAATGGCAAAGGCAGATGCACAGGCGATTGTAGATTATTGCCTTGGAAGTCGTCAAAAAGGACAACAGAATCGTCAAAAAGTTACTTTGATGGTCGATGGAAAGAAGGAGCATAATCAATATTTTTATCGTAAGTTTCTTCTCCATTAAGACTTGGGATTGTATAGGTTCTTAGATTGTGCTATAATCAGGACAGATTGATGGAGTATCGTTTTTTACAAGACAAAAGAAAATAGCGGTGTTAAAATAACTGCATAAAAAATATTAGTAATCAGTCAAAGGCGTCTGTATTTATTACAGGCGTCTTTTTTGTTATTAGACATGAAACGGTCTATAGATAAGGATGGGGCTGATGCATAGAAGAAACTGGTAAGTTTCATTAGGACAACAGGAGGATGCAGTTATGGACACAAAAGTTAGTTTTTTATATCTTAGTGAGCCGGATATGATCAAAGCCGGTGTGAAAAATATGGATCAGTGTATTGACACAATGGAAAAGATGTTGATTACCTTGAAAAAAGGGGATTATGTTATGGCTGGAACCAATCATAATTCTCATGGGGCTCAGGTAATGTTTCCGGATGATCCAAAGTTTCCTGGAATGCCAAAAAATGCAGATGATCGTCGTTTTATGGCGATGCCGGCGTATCTTGGAGGTCATACACAGATGGCTGGTATGAAATGGTATGGATCGAATGTGGAAAATAAGAAAAAGGGTCTTCCAAGATCGATTCTTATGATGATGCTGAATGATAAAGATACAGGTCTTCCATTAGCAATGATGTCTGCAAACTTAGTAAGCAGTTATCGTACCGGAGCAATTCCAGGGGTTGGAGCAAAATATCTGGCAAAGAAGGATGCTTCTACGGTTGCAATTGTTGGTCCGGGAGTTATGGGGAAAACTTCATTAAAAGCTTTTACCTGTGCCTGTCCAAATTTAAAAAATGTAAGAGTCAAGGGAAGAGGAAAACGTTCCATGGATTCGTTCCTGGCCTTTGTAAAAGAGGAATGTCCAACGATTGAAAATGTTGTTGTTTGTGATACGGTCGAAGAAGCGGTAACTGGAAGTGACATCATTTGTATGACAACAACGGCAGCAGTCAAAGAAAAAGATTTTCCATATATCAATAAAGCATGGGTAAAGAAGGGCGCATTGATTTGCATGCCGTCTGCTGCACGTTTTGATGATGATTTTCTGATCAATGACTGTAAACTTGTAGTTGATAATTATAAATTATATGAAGCATGGGCAGAAGAATTTCCTTATCCAAGTTATGAATTGGTACAGATCATCGGGTCAAAATTTACAGATCTGATGCATGAAGGAAAAATTTCACGTGATGATATCATCGATCTTGCGGATGTAATTGCAGGAGATGTTAAGGGAAGAGAAAACGATGATGAAATCATTGTTTATTCCGTAGGAGGAATGCCGGTAGAAGATATTGCATGGGGAAATGTTGTTTATCAGAATGCCTTGAAAGAACATATTGGAATCGAACTTCCATTATGGGATAAGCCTGATATGGCTTAAAAGGAGATGACGTATATGAAAAAAGAAGATTGTGGAATGATGATTCAGCCATATTTGATGAGAGAGTGTGAAGGCTATCATCAAGTGATGATCAATAATTATGGTATTTCACATTTTTATGAGTTGATGACCGGAGAGCATCCGTGTGAGGATGTGAAGGCAGTGCCGGATGGATGTGTCGATCTTCTTTTTTCATTGGATCAAGATCAGGTTCATACTTACATCGGAGGAACGGTATTTCGGGCAAAAAAATGGCCGCTGATGAAAAATACCAGATATTTTGGTGTGAGGTTTGAACCTGGAAAGTGTAAGCTTCCAAAGGATCTTTCCATTGAGGAAATTATAGATGATGATCTTTTGATTGATGGAAATGTATTTGGGGATTTTTTGCAGGAAGAGATTGCAGATCAAAATTCTATGGAAAAACGAATGGAGACTTTTTTGAAGCAGTATTGTAAAAAGCTTGCAAAGGATGAGAAATCTTTCTCTTTGGAAGATTATATCCGGATGAGAATTTATGGTAAGAAAGGCAATCTTTCCATTCGAGATTTGGAAGGGGAGACAGGGTATTCGGCTTGTTATATCCGAAGAGTCTTTAAGAAAGTACATGGAATTTCACCGAAGGTATTCGGAGAGTTCGTTCGTTTTCAAAATCTGATTCAGAAGATGGAGAAGAATGGAAAGAGAATGAGTATGGAAGAATTAGCGGTGGAATGTGGCTATTATGATCAACCGCATATGACGAGGGATTTTAAGAAATTTGCTGGGATGACGCCGGAGGCGTATCTTCGGAAATGGAAGAAAAAATAAAAGAATACGGAGGAATGAAGAATGAGTTTATCAAAGATTGAAATTATTACAGGGATGTCAAAATTACCAAATTTAAAAACGGTGTTAAGTCAGGCTGGAGTTCGTGGAATGACAGTGATACAGGTTCTTGGCTGCGGTATTGAAAAGGGTACGAGAGAGTACGAGGTTGATGAGTATAATGAAATGGAACTTTTGCCAAAACAACAGATTAATATCGTTGTTGAGACAGATAAGGTAGATGATATTGTGGAAACAGTAAAACATGAATTGTATACCGGACACATCGGGGATGGAAAGATCTTCATTTATGGAATTGACAATGTTGTTAGAGTCAGAACCGGAGATGAAGGCGTCGATGCTCTGTAAAAGGGAGGTGGCACGATGGCAGAAGAGAAAAAACTTGGATTAAGAAGTGTCATATCGGTTTCGGTTGGTTTGGTCATTGCGACAAGCTGTCTGGTTTCTCTTGGACAGGGAGCAGGAACCATTGGAGTTGTCTTTATCGTTGCGATGGTGATTGCCTGTTTACTGAATATGACAACGATTGCGTCTCTTTCAGAGCTGAATGCATTGATGCCGAATACAACAGGTGGTTTGGCACAGTATACACTGGCAAGTATGGGACCTTTTCCAACACTGATTTCTATGGTTGGCGGATATTTATTATGTAACGTATTATCTTCTGGTGTGGAAGCATCTATTTTTGCTTATGCGATGGAGCAAACGTTTCATTTGCCAATTCCACGTCTTGCATATACCATTATTATGACTATTATTTTATTGATTGCAAATTTACGTGGTGTTGATATGTTTGCAAAGATTCAGGATTTGGTTGCTTATCTTTTGGTCGGTTCGATGATCTTGATGGGAATTATTGGAGCACTTGGTCTTGGTACTGGAAAAATGGTTCATCAGCCAATGTGTATGGTAACGAATTTTTCTTCCGTTGTTTCAATGACGGCGGTGGCATTCTGGCTGTTTATTGGTGCGGAATATGCGATTCCAATTTCGAAGGAAGTAAAAAATGCAAAGAAGAATGTACCGCTTGGTATGATGCTTGGATTAATTATTATTTGTGCGGTACAGTCGATCCTTGTTCTTGGTTTTCATAACTATACAGATTGGAAACAGCTGGCAGATTCTGCAGCACCACATTTGTTATATGGAGTCAATCTGCTTGGACAGCCAGGAAAAATCTGGATGGCTTTTGTAGCGGCTCTTGCGGTGATTAGTTCACAAAACTCTGGAATTCAGGGGTTATCAAGCATTTGTCAGGGAATGGCAAAAATGAATATGATGCCGCAGTGTTTTGGAAAGACAAATAAAAATGGAGTTCCTTACATTGGAGTATGGTTTGTCAGTATTGCAATTATGATTTTTGCTGTGATTAGTAATGGATCTACCGATGCCATTAGTTTTATGATTTTGGTTGGTTCTGTATTCTGGATGATTTCTTATATTTTGGCACATGTGGATGTATTGATTCTAAGAAGAAGACTTCCAAAAGCTCCGCGTTCTTTTAAGAGTCCTGGCGGCGGACTCCTTCAGATCATTGGAATTCTTGGAACCGTGTATATGGTATTAAATATTTCTACGGATCCTGCAGAAAGAAATGCCATTTGGTTGATTACCATTGTTGTGTTTGCCATTCTTGCGGTTTATGCATTTTTCTGGATTCGCTATAAGATGAAGATTCCGGTATTTAAGAGTGTTCCTCTGGAAAAAGTCATGGCGATGGAAAATAGCATGTATTATGTAGTGCGCCGGCGCCGAGGATTATGTAAATAATTGTATATATAATAGAAGAAAGAGAATTCTGATTTTGATGCAGGGTTCTCTTTTTTTACTTGACATTGTGTGATAAGTATTATAGCCTGTATATAACACAATAGAGAAAGAAGGGTTGCAATTATGATATTGGAGATTGATTTCAATAGTAACGAGGCAATCTATATACAGCTTCGAAATCAGATTGTCATGGGAATTGCCCGTGCTGAATTTGCGGATGGTGAGTCTCTTCCTTCTGTGCGCCAGCTGGCACAGATTCTTGGGGTAAATATGCATACGGTTAATAAAGCATATGCGATTTTAAGAGAAGAAGGTTATTTGAAGCTGGACCGCAGAAAAGGAGCGGTAATCAGTGTTGAGGCAGAAGAAAAGCAAAAAGAACTAGAACATCTCGGTGAAGATCTTCAGATGCTTGTTGCACAGGCAATCTGTAAAGGGGTTAGTAAAAACGAGATGCATCAGTTGATTGACTACATGTATGAGAACTTAGATAGAAATCAGGAGGAACGGCTATGAATCGCTTACCTTTTACAAAATTAGCAGCGAAAGCCCTGGAAGAAGGAAAAGAGATTGCAAAATATCTCGGCTTTCGGGACGTTAGCACGACATTTTTAATGCTTGGTCTTTTGGGAACGGATGGTTCCATGGCAAGTGAAGTATTAAAAATGCATGGACTTACAAGACAGATGGTAGAAAGTTATGTGCAGGAGAAAGCTTCTGCTTCGAAGGATGGGAGAAAGAAGCTTGCTTATACACCAAAGGCAGAAGAAATTTTAGAACTGGCCGGAGAAACTGCATTAAAATATGGCTGTGATTCGATTGGAACAGAACATATTTTAATGGCGATCATTCGGGAAGGGGATAATGAGGCAGTGCGTCTTTTGAAAAATAATAAGATTGCGCTGGATGGTATTTATACGGATATTCTTGTGACAGCAGGAATTGATTATAAGACAGCAAAAGCAGAGTTTTTGGATGCGGTTAGCGGACCGGAAGGAATGGACCCAGAAAATGGAGGAGACTCTCTTTTGATGCAATTTAGTACGGATCTTACAGAAAAAGCAGCAGACCACGAGCTGGATCCGATGATTGGACGAGAAGAAGAGATGGAACGTGTTATGCAGATTTTATGCCGCAGAACAAAAAATAATCCATGTTTGATTGGGGATCCTGGTGTTGGAAAAACAGCGATTGTGGAAGGACTTGCACAAAGAATTGTTGATGGAACGGTTCCGATTTCTCTTCAGAAAAAGCATCTGCTGTCTTTAGATCTTACAAAGGTCATTGCAGGTACGAAATATAGAGGAGAATTCGAGGAGCGGATGAAACGAATCATCGCGGAAGTAACAGATGATCCATCCGTGATTTTGTTTATTGATGAGATTCATACAATGATTGGTGCTGGTGGTTCAGAGGGTGCTATGGATGCATCGAATATTTTAAAACCAGCTTTGGCCAGAGGTGATTTTCAGCTGATCGGTGCAACGACAAATGAAGAATATACAAAATATTTTGAAAAAGATGCAGCACTTGAGCGAAGATTCCAGCCAGTAAGAATTGAGGAACCAACAAGAGAAGAGACGGTAACTATTTTAAAGGGATTGAAATATCGTTTTGAAGATTATCATAAAGTTGTGATTCCAGATCACGTATTAGAAACGATGGCAGAGTTATCCGATCGTTATATCAATGATCGTTTTCTTCCGGATAAAGCGATTGATCTTTTAGATGAGACTTGCGCAAAGAAGCGTATGGGGCTTTTGAAAGTTTCACAAGATCATATCGAAGAGAAAAAAGAAATCGAAAAAATGGTTTCAAAAATTGAAAGCTTGATTGCGGATGGTCAGATGATGGCTGCAAAAGAGCTGAAAAAAGAAAAACAGAAGATGGAAAAAGATCTGGAACGTAAGCAAAAGAGAATGAACCGTCGTCAAAATTCTATTCCTCAGATTGAGGATGAAGATGCAGAAGAAGTGATTGCTCTTTGGACAAAGATTCCGGTGAATCAGTTAAAGAAGGGAGAAATGGAACGTTTGCGCAATTTGGAAAAGGAATTGCATAAACGTGTCATTGGACAGGAAGAAGCAGTAAAAGCAGTGTCAAAAGCAGTTAGACGAAGCAGGGTTGGTTTACAGGATCCAAAACGTCCGATTGGCTCTTTCTTATTCCTTGGACCTACCGGTGTTGGAAAAACAGAACTTTCCAAGGCACTGGCTGCAGCAATGTTTGGCAGTGATGATGATTTGATTCGTGTAGATATGTCAGAATATATGGAGAAACATAGTGTATCGAAAATCATTGGTTCTCCTCCTGGATATGTAGGATTTGGGGAAGGTGGCCAGTTAAGTGAGCAGATTCGAAGACATCCATATTCTGTGATCTTATTTGATGAAATTGAAAAAGCACATCCAGATGTGTTTAACATTCTTCTTCAGGTGCTGGATGATGGGCACATTACGGATTCGAATGGAAGAAAAGTAGATTTTAAAAATACAGTAATTATTATGACTTCAAATGCGGGAGCCAATCGAATCATTGCTCCAAAGCAGCTTGGTTTTGTTACAGAAAATGACCGTGCGAAAAATCATGAACGTATGACAAAGGGTGTTATGGAAGAAGTAAAACAAATCTTCCGCCCAGAATTTTTAAATCGTATTGATGAGACGGTTGTCTTTGCAGTTCTTACAAAAGAGGAAGTAAAGAAAATTGCAAAACTTCTGATGCGTCAGGTAAAAGATCGGCTGAAAGAAATGTATCAGGTCAATCTGAAAGTAACGGCTGGTGCTTATGAATGGCTTGCAGAAAAAGGTTATGATGAGCATTATGGAGCAAGACCGCTGCGTCGTGTGATCCAAAATGAAATTGAAGATATCCTTGCAGATAAGATCTTAAATGGAGAACTAAAAGAAGGAACAACGCTGACAATTGGAAAAAAAGAAAAGAAATTAACATTTTCTGTGAAAGAATAAAAAGGCACGCGCAAATGCATAGCCCTAATAGGACGGAACAGACTTCGTCCGAAAAGGGATACCCTCTGGGGCACGCGCAAATGCATAGCCCTATTAGGGCTGGACGGACTTCGTCCGATAAGGTATAATAAAATGTATGTTCAGGGGAATGTTTTTTGCCCTGTTTGGAAGCATGTTACAGATGCTCGGAAGTATAATTTCATTTATTAGGAGGATAAGACAATGGCAGTGGTAACTGAATTATTTCGCAGCGAAGAGAATGGAACCCTTTGTTTTGGTGACTACACGTTAGATACAAAAGCAAAGAAGGGTGATATTCCATTTGAAGGAGACATCTATAAGATTAAAACCTTCAAAACAATGACAAAGCTTGACAAGAACGGACAGCTGATTTTTGAATCTGTTCCTGGTTCAAGTGTTCATAATTTCGCAGCAACAGCAGATGGAGTTGCATTTGAGATTGAGTCTAAAGGAGATGTCCAGGTTACGCTGGAAGTAGAACCACAGCAGGAATATAAAGTATATATTGATAACACAAATATTGGAACTATGAAAGCAAATCTGGCAGGGAAATTAACCATTGGTGTGGAATTAAACGAAGGTACACCAGCAGCTGTCAGAGTAAGAAGACAGTAAGAAACAAAAAGGATAGGGAGAGTTTATGGCAAAGCAAAAAACAGTATATTTTTGTAAGGAATGCGGTCATGAATCTTCCAAGTGGATGGGGCAGTGTCCGGCCTGCAAACAGTGGAATACGTTTGTAGAAGAAAAGATTGCATCATCCGGCAAGCAGGGAGGGGCGAAGCCTTTGAAGACTTCTGCCTCTCCTATGAATATATCCGAAGTTGTAATGGAATCTGAGGAGCGGATTCCAACTGGGATTGGGGAGCTTGATCGGGTGCTTGGAGGCGGTATTGTGAAAGGTTCTCTTTCACTTGTTGGAGGGGACCCTGGAATTGGAAAATCTACTTTGCTTTTGCAAGTATGTCGGAATATGGCAAATGCCGGTCGAAAAGTTTTGTATATTTCCGGGGAAGAATCCATGCATCAAATTAAAATGAGGGCCGAGAGACTTGGTACGTTTGAACAGGAAATGCTTTTGTTTTGTGAGACGGATTTAGATGCGATTTGTCAGGCAATTTTAAAGTCAAAGCCGGAGTTTGTTGTCATTGATTCTATTCAGACGATGTATAGTGAAGAGTTATCTTCGGCCGCAGGCAGTGTTTCCCAGGTTCGTGAAGTTACGGCTCAGATGATGCGTATTGCAAAAGAAGAAAATATTGCGGTATTTATTGTAGGACATGTAACAAAAGAAGGGGTTGTGGCAGGGCCAAGAACCCTGGAACATATGGTGGATACTGTTTTATATTTTGAAGGAGAACGGGAAGCTGCTTATCGCATTCTGCGTGGTGTAAAAAACCGTTTTGGATCAACAAACGAGATTGGTGTTTTTGAGATGTCTGGAAATGGACTTTTGGAAGTTGAGAATCCTTCAAAAACGATGCTGAATGGAAGACCACTAGATGCTTCTGGTTCGGTTGTTGTCTGTTCCATGGAAGGAACACGGCCGATTTTAATTGAAATTCAGGCTCTGATTTCGCCAACAAGTTTTCAGATGCCGCGAAGAACGGCGGTTGGAATTGATTATAATCGTGTAAATCTTTTGATGGCGGTCCTTGAAAAAAGAGTTGGACTTGCGCTTGGAGGGTGTGATGCTTATGTCAATTTGGCAGGAGGTATGCGTCTTGGAGAACCGGCAATCGATTTAGGAATCATTATGGCGATTGCATCGAGTTATAAAAATACAGCTCTGCCAGAAGATACGATCATTTTCGGAGAAGTTGGATTGGTCGGAGAAGTAAGGGCAGTCTCTGGTGGAGAATCGAGAATCAAAGAGGCAGAAAAACTTGGATTTAAGCGGTGTATTTTACCAAAAGCAAATGTTGATGCCATAAAGAAAAAACCAAAAATTCATTTGATTGGCGTATCGAATGTAAGAGAAGCATTGGATCTTATATAGACGGTAAAAATGATAAAATAGAAGACAAAATATATGGAGGACAAAGATGGAAGAAACTGTTTCTAAAAATTTTATTGAGCAGATCATTGATAAAGATATTGCGGAAGGGCATTGTAAAAAAGTTGTAACAAGATTTCCGCCGGAACCGAATGGATATCTGCATATTGGACATGCAAAGTCTATTTTATTAAATTATGGACTTGCCAAGGAATATGGTGGGGATTTCCATTTCCGTTTTGATGATACAAATCCTACAAAGGAAAAAGAAGAGTATGTTCATTCCATTAAAGAAGATGTGGAATGGCTTGGTGCAGATTATAAGGATCATATTTATTTTGCATCCAACTATTTTGATAAAATGTACGAGTGTGCAGAATTTTTGATCAAAAAGGGGAAAGCATATGTATGTGATCTGACACCAGAGCAGATTCGTGAATATCGTGGAACTTTGACAGAACCTGGAAAGAACAGTCCATACAGAGACCGTACACCGGAAGAAAATCTGCAGTTATTCCGTGATATGAAAGATGGAAAATTCCCAGATGGAAGTAAAGTACTGCGTGCAAAGATTGATATGACATCTGGAAATATGAATATGAGAGATCCAATTCTCTATCGTATTGCAAGAATGGAACATCACAATACAGGAAACAAATGGTGTATTTACCCAATGTATGATTTTGCACATCCGCTGGAAGATGCATTTGAAGGAGTTACACATTCGATTTGTACGTTGGAGTTTGAAGATCATAGACCATTGTATGACTGGGTTGTTCATGAATGTGAATTTGAAAATCCGCCAAAACAGATTGAGTTTGCAAAGCTGTATCTGACCAACGTTGTTACAGGAAAACGTTATATTAAAAAACTGGTAGAAGATGGAATTGTAGATGGATGGGATGACCCAAGACTGGTTTCTTTATCTGCATTAAGAAGAAGAGGATATACTCCGGAAGCAATTAAGAAATTTATGGAATTGGTTGGTGTTGCAAAAAGCCACAGCTCTGTTGATATTGCGATGCTTGAGTATTGTATCCGTGATGATCTGAAATTAAAACGTCCTCGTATGGCTGCAATTTTAGATCCAATCAAACTTGTGATTACAAATTATCCAGAAGGACAGACTGAATATGTTGATGTTCCAAACAATCAGGAAAATGAAGAAATGGGAGTTCGTCAGGTTCCATTTTCTGGAGAAGTTTATATTGAACGTGAAGATTTCAAGATTGAAAAACCAAAGAAATATCGCCGTCTTTATGTAGGAAATGAAGTCCGTCTGATGAACGCATATTTTGTAACATGTACAGGGTATGATGTTGATGATGATGGAAATGTAACAACGGTTTATGCAACATATGACCCTGCATCTAGAGGTGGAAATAGTCCAGATGGAAGAAAAGTACGAGGAACCATTCATTGGGTATCTGCAGAGACTGCAAAACAGGCGGAAGTGAGACTATATGAAAACATCGTAGACGAAGAAAAAGGTGTTTACAACGAAGATGGAAGCATTAATGTAAATCCAAATTCATTAACGGTCATTTCGAATGCTTATGTAGAACCTGCATTGGAAGAGTATAAACCTGGAGATAGTTTCCAGTTTATGAGAACAGGATATTTTTGCCTGGATACCAAAGACTCAACAAAAGACCATATGGTATTTAATCGTATTGTAAGTCTTAAGAGCTCTTATAAACCAAATTAATAATTAAAATACGCCTTGGTGTATTTCTTGTAAGTGGAATGTAATCCCTTTTTTATGGAAATTTTATAAAAAAGGGGTTGCATTTTTTTTAGTCAGTGTTATACTTAGAAGCATAAGGTTAGCACTCGTACAGAGTGAGTGCTAACAATAAAAAAGAAAAAAAGACATATTTCTAAGTTATTTAGGAGGTATTATTATTATGAAATTAACACCATTAGGAGACAGAGTTGTATTAAAACAACTGGAAGCAGAAACAAAAACAAAGTCTGGAATCGTTTTAACGACTGCTTCTCAGGAAAAACCTCAGGAAGCAGAAGTTATTGCTGTAGGTCCTGGAACAGAAGATGTCAAAATGGAAGTTTCCGTTGGTCAGAAAGTTATTTATTCTAAATACGCTGGAACAGAAGTAAAATTAGAAGACGAAGAATATATTATCGTAAAACAGAGCGACATTTTAGCAGTCGTAGAATAATTCATTGATTTGGAGGGACGTAAATTATGGCAAAAGAAATTAAATATGGAATTGAAGCAAGAAAAGCACTGGAAGCAGGTGTTAACCAGTTAGCAGATACAGTAAGAGTTACAATTGGACCAAAAGGACGTAACGTTGTTCTTGATAAATCTTTTGGAACACCATTAATTACAAATGACGGTGTTACAATTGCAAAAGAAATCGAACTGGAAGATCCATTTGAAAATATGGGAGCTCAGGTTGTAAAAGAAGTTGCAACAAAGACAAATGATGTTGCCGGAGATGGTACAACAACAGCAACTGTTTTGGCACAGGCAATGATCAACGAAGGAATGAAAAACCTGGCAGCAGGAGCAAACCCAATCATTCTTCGTAAGGGAATGAAGAAAGCTACAGAAGCAGCCGTTGAAGCAATTGCTGAAATGAGCAGCAAAGTTACAGGAAGAGATCAGATCGCTAAAGTAGCAGCAATCTCTGCAGCAGATGAAGAAGTTGGAGAATTAGTAGCAGACGCTATGGAAAAAGTATCCAACGACGGAGTTATTACAATCGAAGAATCTAAGACAATGAAGACAGAATTAGATTTAGTAGAAGGTATGCAGTTTGATCGTGGTTACTTATCTGCTTACTTCTCAACAGATATGGAAAAAATGGTTGCTGAATTAGAAGATCCTTATATCTTAATTACAGATAAGAAGATTTCTAATATTCAGGATATTCTTCCATTACTGGAACAGATCGTACAGAGCGGAAAGAAATTACTGATCATCGCAGAAGATATCGAAGGTGAAGCACTGACAACATTAATCGTTAATAAATTACGTGGAACATTCTCTGTATGTGCAGTAAAAGCTCCTGGATATGGTGATAGAAGAAAAGCAATGCTGGAAGATATCGCAATCTTAACAGGTGGTACAGTTATTTCTGAAGAAGTCGGAATGGACTTAAAAGAAGCAACAATTGATCAGTTAGGACGTGCAAAATCTGTCAAAGTTGAAAAAGAAACAACAGTTATCGTTGATGGTGAAGGTGATAAAGATGCTATCCAGGCACGTATCGCTCAGATCAAAGCACAGATCGAAGAAACAACATCTGAATTTGATAAAGAAAAATTACAGGAAAGACTTGCAAAATTATCTGGTGGAGTTGCCGTTATCCGCGTAGGTGCTGCAACAGAAACAGAAATGAAAGAAAGCAAACTTCGTCTGGAAGATGCTCTGGCAGCTACAAAAGCAGCCGTAGAAGAAGGAATCATCTTCGGTGGAGGATCTGCATACATTCACGCTTCTAAGAAAGCAGCTGAATTAACAAAAGACCTGGAAGGAGACGAAAAGACTGGTGCAAATATTATCTTAAAAGCATTGGAAGCACCATTATTCCAGATCGCAGTAAATGCAGGTCTTGAAGGAGCTGTTATCGTAAATAAAGTAAAAGAATCCGAAGTTGGACAGGGATTTGATGCATTAAATGGAGAATATGGAGATATGGTTGAAAAAGGAATCATCGATCCAGCCAAAGTAACAAGAAGTGCATTACAGAATGCAACATCTGTAGCATCTACACTGTTAACAACAGAATCTGTTGTAGCAGATATCAAAGAAGACGCTCCAGCAATGCCAGCAGGAGCAGGTGCCCCAGGAATGGGAATGATGTAGGAATTAAGCACTTAAGAGGCGTAACTTGAATTTAGTGTGAAATCTATCTTGATATAACTAAAATCCTCAGAAATTTAGTGAAATTTCTGAGGATTTTTTTGTTTCATAGAAGATTAAAAGCGATATGCTTTCTCTTTTTTCCAAACTAAATAATAAGTTACATTTGCAGCTTTATCTGTAACCGGAATAATCTTTCGATTCTCAAGGAATCCATCTGGATAGGTTCCGAAATTTGTAGTAAAACAAAAAAGAGTCGAAGAACGTACTAACTCTAAAAATTCAGATTCATCTGTCTGAATAAGAAATTTGGATGCCGGCATTTTTCTTTTACAAAGATTTGTCCAGAATCCAAGTTGATCACGAAGCAGACAGTTATATCCATTTAGCTCATCAAAAGTCAAAGTATCTTTTTTATACAATTCATGTTCATAAGGAATACAGACGGACAGATGCTCTGTAAAAAAAGGTGTAACATAAAAAGAATCATCGATATATTTATAAGGCAGGATTCCAACATCGATCACATCTGATTTAACATCGGAAATAACTTTATCTGTATCACAGATGGAAGAAGAAATCGTATAATCAGGATAAGCCGTGGAAAGTTTTGGAGACAAAAGCCATAAAGGAGCGGGCGCACACGATGAAATCGTGATAGAATGCAATTTACGGTCAAATTCCTGTACCATCAAAATTGCATTTTTTTCATCTTTTAAAAGCTGCTTGGCGTATTCCACAGCCTTTATCCCAGTCTCATTTAAAGACAATTTATTTTTACGGCGTGCAAACAAAGATACCCCAAAGGAATCCTCCACATGCTTCATATTTCGGGTAAGGGTCGGTTGGGAAATATTCATAAGTTTTGAAACTTTTGATAAAGTTCCGTATTTAGAAAAAGCAACAAATTGTTCCAGTTCAATTAAATTTAACATAAAATTCCTCACTATTCATATTATGAAAACTGTATTTCTTTATTTCTATTGTACAATGATGAAAAAACGTTGTAAACTTAAAAATATAGATAAGATAATTATTCAATTTTATAAAAGTAATAAAGGAGGAAACATCCATGGAATATGTAACATTAAATAACGGAGTAAAAATGCCTCAATTAGGATATGGAGTTTATCAGACACCACCAGAAGATACAGAAAAATGTGTTTTAACAGCGATTCAAAATGGATATCGAAGCATTGACACAGCTCAGGCATATGGAAATGAAGAAGGCGTTGGAGAGGCTATCTCAAAATGTGGTGTGCCAAGAGAAGAACTATTTATTACAACAAAGATTTGGATCACAAATGCAGGATATGAAAAAGCAAAAGCATCCATCGAAGAATCTCTAAAAAAATTAAAAACAGATTACATCGATCTTTTATTGATTCATCAGCCATTTGGTGACTATTATGGAAGTTACCGTGCAATGGAAGAAGCATATGAAGAAGGAAAAGTCCGTGCGATCGGTGTATCAAACTTCTATCCTGATCGATTCATTGATATTGCACATTTTGCAAAAATTAAACCAGCGGTTAATCAGGTAGAAACACATGTATTCCAGCAGCAGAAAGAAGCTAAGAAATATCTGGAAAAGAATCATACACAGATCATGTCCTGGGGACCATTTGCAGAAGGCAGAAATGACTATTTCAACAATCCGGTATTAAAAGAAATTGGTGAAAAACATGAAAAGAGTGTTGCACAGGTAGCTCTGAGATTTTTATTGCAATCTAATGTGGTTGTTATTCCAAAATCGGTTCATGAGAATCGAATGAAGGAAAACTTTGATGTTTATGATTTTGAATTAACAAAAGATGAGATGAAAAAGATTGAAGAATTAGATACAGGAAAGAGTTTATTTTTCTCTCACTATGATCCAGAAACGGTAGAATGGTTTATGTCTATTTTATAGAGAAAAAGCATATAGTTATAATTATTTAATATAAAAACATATTAAAAAGATCGGATTGTTTTATGATAAGGCCGATCTTTTTTACTTCATAAAAAATTTTAATCAAATGGACTATAAAATGTAAGGTAGGATTCTTTCTTGTTAGAAGGAAAGTTATGGTATAATAAAATTAACAGATAACAGCAACAAGAAACATTCAGGAGGTTAGATATGAACAATTTTACGTATTCAATTCCGACAAAAATTCATTTTGGAAAAGGACAAATTTCACACCTTGATGAATTGGTAGAGAGTGGAAAGAAGGTATTGCTTGTTTATGGGGGAGGAAGTATTAAACGTGCCGGAATTTATGACACAGCAATGAGCATTTTAAAAGAAACAGGACTCCAGGTTTTTGAACTTTCTGGTGTGGAACCAAATCCAAAGATTGAATCTGTGCGAAAGGGTGTAGATATTTGCAAAAAGGAAGACATTGACATGGTACTTGCCATTGGTGGCGGAAGTGTTATTGATTGTGCAAAAGTTGTGGCGGCTGGTGCTTGTTATGATAAAGATCCATGGGATCTTGTAATTGCCCCATACCGCATCAAAAAAGCGTTGCCAATTTATAGTGTTTTGACGCTTGCGGCAACGGGCTCTGAAATGGATAAATTTGCGGTGATTTCGGATATGTCAAAGAATGAAAAATGGGGAACAGCAAGTGAATATTTAAAACCTAAAATGTCAATTTTGGATCCGGAATATACATTTTCAGTATCAAAGAAACAGACTGCAGCTGGAACTGCAGATATGATTAGTCATACGTTTGAAAACTACTTTACGAATGTAGAGCATGCGGATGTACAGGCTAGATTTGCAGAAGGATTATTAAAAACATTTTTCCATTATGGTCCGATTGCCTTAGAACATCCAGACAATTATGATGCAAGAGCGAATCTGATGTGGGCAGCTAGTATGGCAATCAATGGACTGATTGAAAATGGCGCTGAAGTTGCATGGTGTGTCCATCCGATGGAACATGAATTAAGTGCTTTTTATGATATTACGCATGGAGAGGGACTTGCAATTTTAACTCCTCATTGGATGGATTTTGCATTAAATGAAAAGACGGCAAAGAAATTTGCAGAATATGGAAGAAATGTCTGGGGAATTCTCATTGATAATGATATGGAAGCCGCAAAAAGTGCAATTGCAGCCACCAGAAATTTCTTTCAGAAGATGGGATTGCCACAAACATTAACAGAAGTTGGAATTGATAGAAAATATTTTGATATTATGGCAGAGAAAGCAGCAAATGGATGCAAAGGATCCTTTGTACCACTTAGCAAAGAAGATATTATCAGCATTTTTGAAGCAGCTTTATAATTTTCATGATGAAAAGTTGAAAAAGATCTGATTGTTTCATGATAAGACCAATCTTTTTTATTTCATAGGGAAATTCGATGAAATCCCCTATGAAATAAAAAGCTCTTCGGGCAGGATCACACTGTAGCGGAGGGGAAAGTTGTCGCTGAAGCGACATGCAGCAAGTGGAGAATCCTGTTTTACAGGATTCTTTCTTTTATATATGATAGAAATAGGAAATAGAGTAAGAATCGAGGTGATAGAAAAAATGGCAGCTGGTATTTTGGGTGCGATTGTAATGGCTTTGGGAGGTGGAGTTTTTGCAATCCTTTTGATTGTCATCGGTATTGCAGGAATTGTTTTAAAAAAAGGCAGGATTTTTAAAGGAGTGCTTGCTGCAGGAATTTTATGTTGTATTCTTCCTGCAGGGATTGGCGCAATGATGGTTTCTTCGGTAACACATTCTTATATAGAAGAAGTTCGTTATCATAAAGAGTATCCAATCCATGCAATCTTTGATGATGATTTGGATAGCAAACGTCAAAAAGAGATTGGTGAATGGATTCAGAAGTATAAGGATAAGATTAATCAGAAAGATGAAGGTGGTTATACAGTTCTTGATAACTACATGTGCTCGGAATGCGTGCAAGCCAAGTATTTGAAAATGCTTTTGGAAGCTGGAGCAAAGCGATCGGAAAGATCCTTTCAGGAGGATGGGAGTTCTTTTTTTATCATAGCTGGAGCTACAAGAATAGATCAAGAGACAGAGAAAGGTTTTGAAAAAAATCAAATCGAGTGTGCCAAACTTCTTTTAAAATATGGAGAGGATATTAATCATAAAGAACCATCCCATCAAAATGCGACACCATTGATGGCAGCGAGTGGTTTTTTTGAAAAAGAAGAGGAAAAAGATATCCGACAGATGCAGAAAGATCCGGAAGTCAGAGAAAATGTGTCAGAAAAAATGATTCAGTGGATGAAAGAACATGGAGCAGATCCAAAATTAAAAGATGATACAGGAAAAACAGCAAAAGATTATTATAAAATAATGATTTCTAAATAAAAATAGTGATAAAATAGAGGTAAGATTTTCTAAAATGATGGTTTTTAAAAAAAGTTCTTTTCTATTGTCTGTAAAAAGGTTATAATGAACATAAAATGTTTATGACCTTGTAGAAGGCAGGGTGATCAACAAAAGATTCAGAAAGAGGTGTAAATGGTGTATAAAATCATGAAAAAGACCAGACTGAACAGCCTGGTTGAATTAATGGAGATTCATGCTCCTTATGTTGCAAGAAAATGCGAACCTGGACAGTTTATCATCATTCGTGTAGATGAAGATGGAGAAAGAGTTCCTCTAACAATTGCAGACTTTGATCGTGAGAAAGAGACTGTAACAATTATTTATCAGATTGTTGGTTATACAACAGAATTATTAAGTAAGAAGGAAGAAGGGGACTATGTACAGGATTTCGTAGGACCTCTTGGACAGCCTTCTCCTCTTCATAAATGTGATCGTGTGATTGGTGTTGCCGGTGGTGTTGGTGCAGCTCCTTTATATCCACAGCTTCGTAAATTAGCAAAAATGGGTGTTCCTGTTGATGTCATCATCGGAGGAAAGAGTGCTGAATTCGTTATCTTAAAAGAATTATTTGAAGAGTTTTGTGATAACGTTTATATTGCAACAGATGATGGAAGTCTTGGAACCAAAGGTTTTGTTACAACGGTATTAGAAGATCAGATCAAAGCTGGTGTGAAATACGATGAAGTTATCGCAATCGGACCATTGATTATGATGAAGAACGTTGTAAAGATTACAAAACAGTATGATATCCCAACAACAGTATCTTTAAATCCAATTATGATTGATGGAACTGGTATGTGCGGTGGATGCCGTGTAACTGTTGGCGGAGAAACAAAATTCGCATGTGTAGATGGACCAGATTTTGATGGATTTAAAGTAGACTTTGATGAATGTATGCAGCGTCAGGGAATGTTCAAAGAAGAAGAACATCAGTGTAAAATTGGAAGGGGGATGTAATCATGCCGAATATGAGTCTTACAAAAGTGCCAATGCCTGAGCAGGATCCAAATGTACGTAATAAGAACTTTGAAGAAGTTGCTCTTGGATATACAAAAGAAATGGCAATGGAAGAAGCTACCCGTTGCTTAAATTGTAAAAATAAACCTTGTGTGAATGGATGCCCTGTTAATGTGCCAATCCCTGCTTTTATCGAAAAAGTTGCAGCTGGTGATTTTGAAGGTGCTTATGAAGTAATCACAAGTGAAAATGCATTGCCAGCGATCTGCGGACGTGTCTGTCCTCAGGAAAATCAGTGCGAAGGTAAATGTGTCCGTGGTATTAAGGGAGAACCTGTTGGTATCGGACGTATGGAACGTTTCGTTGCTGATTGGCATATGGCCAATGCAAAACCAGTAGAAAATAACGTAGAAAAGAATGGAATGAAAGTTGCAGTGGTAGGATGCGGACCTGCAGGTATCACATGCGCTGGTGAACTGATTAAAAAAGGTTATGATGTAACGGTTTTTGAAGCATTACATAAACCGGGTGGAGTATTAAGCTATGGTATTCCTGAATTCCGTCTGCCAAAAGATCTGGTTGCAAAAGAAATTGAATCTGTTCAGAAACTGGGCGTTGATATTGAGACAAACGTTATTGTTGGACGTTCCATTACTATTGATGAATTAATGGAAGATGGATATAAGGCAGTCTTTGTAGGAAGCGGTGCCGGTCTTCCAAGATTTTTAAATATTCCTGGGGAAAATCACCTTGGAGTTTATTCTGCAAATGAATTTTTAACTCGTGTCAATCTGATGAAAGGTTACAAATTCCCAGAATGCCCTACACCAGTCAAAGTTGGTAAAAAAGTAGCCGTCGTAGGTGCAGGTAACGTGGCAATGGATGCTGCAAGAACTGCAAAGAGACTTGGAGCAGAAGAAGTTTATATTGTATATCGTCGTAGTGAAGAAGAAGCTCCAGCACGTCTGGAAGAACTTCATCATGCAAAAGAAGAAGGAATTATTTTTAAATTCTTAAATAATCCGGCTGCAATTAAGGCAGATGAAAATGGATGGGTAAATAAGATGGAAATTATCAAACAGGAACTGGGAGAACCAGATGCATCTGGAAGACGTTCTCCAAAACCGATTGAAGGTTCTAACTATGATCTGGATGTCGATACTGTAATCATTGCCATCGGACAGAGCCCGAACCCACTGATCCGTCATACAACACCAGGACTGGATACTCAGAAATGGGGCGGAATCATTGTAAATGAAGAAACTATGGAAACTTCCAAAGAAGGTGTATATGCCGGAGGAGATACTGTAACTGGAGCGGCTACAGTTATCCTTGCCATGGGTGCAGGAAAGAAAGCTGCAGCGGCAATTGATAAAAAATTAAAAGGTGAATAAAAATAAGAAAAGAGGAGGGTTTTGCTATGAGCAGAGTTATATTTCATACGGAGGTCATTGAACTCGGTGAGCAGGTAGAAGCATTTTTTGAAGAAGGAATGTTTGTGCTGTTCGGGGAAAATGTGCCGGATACTTTAAAAGATTTTTGTTATTTTATTGATTCAAAAGATGTTGACGGGACAATGAAAGCAGGAGACCGTCTGATCATTGATGGAAACTCTTATGAGATTACATCCGTTGGAGAAATTGCGCAGAAGAATCTTGAAAATCTCGGACATTTAACGGTTGTATTCAATGGTGCAAAAGAAGCAGGTCTTCCGGGAAGTATCTGTGTGGAAGCAAAACCGATGCCAAAACTTATTATGGGAAGTAAGATTTCCATAGAGGAAGAATAAGAGATACCGCGTGTATCGTAATCATAAAAAGGAGTTGCCCTTTTGCGGCGATTCCTTTTTTTGAAACATAGCCAATAATGTATTGACAGAGGCAGAAAAACTTGTTAGGATATTAAATTATATTATACAGGAAAAAACTTCCGCTTTGATCCGAAGCGGACAACAACAAATCACTAAGAAAGCGAGGAAAAAAATGGGTAAGTTAATTGGTGAAGGAATTACATTTGATGATGTGTTATTAGTTCCAGCATATTCAGAGGTTATTGCAAATGATGTGGATACAACCACTCGTTTGACAAACAAGATTAAATTAAATATTCCTTTGATGAGTGCAAGTATGGATACTGTAACAGAACATCGAATGGCAATTGCTATGGCAAGACAAGGTGGAATCGGAATTATTCATAAGAATATGACCATCGAAGAACAGGCAGAGGAAGTGGATAAAGTAAAACGTTCAGAAAACGGTGTTATTACAGATCCATTTTCACTATCACCAGAACATACCATTCAGGATGCAGATGATCTGATGGCAAAATATCGTATTTCCGGTGTGCCAATCACAGAAGGTACGAAATTAGTGGGAATCATTACAAACCGTGATCTGAAATTTGAAACAGATTTTTCAAAGAAGATCAAGGAATCTATGACTTCTGAAGGACTGGTTACAGCAAAAGAAGGAATCACACTGGAAGAGGCAAAGCAGATTCTTGGAAAAGCTAGAAAAGAAAAACTGCCGATTGTTGATGATGATTTTAATTTAAAAGGATTAATCACAATCAAAGATATTGAAAAACAGATCAAATATCCAAATGCTGCAAAAGATGATCAGGGAAGACTTCTTTGTGGAGCTGGTGTTGGTATCACAGCAGATGTTCTTGATCGTGTAAAAGCTTTAGTAGATGTTCATGTAGACGTTGTTGTTGTTGACTCTGCACATGGGCATTCTGCAAACGTTTTAAGAGTTGTAAGAATGATCAAAGAAAAATATCCAGATCTTCAGATCATTGCAGGAAACGTTGCAACAGGAAAAGGCGCTAAGGCACTGATCGAAGCTGGTGCTGACTGTGTTAAGATTGGTATTGGACCAGGATCTATTTGTACAACACGTGTCGTAGCTGGTATTGGTGTACCTCAGATTACAGCAATCATGAGTGCTTATGAAGAAGCAAAGAAAGCCGGAATTCCAATTATCGCAGATGGTGGTATTAAATATTCCGGAGAAATTACAAAAGCAATTGCAGCTGGAGCGGATGTTTGTATGTTAGGAAGCATGCTTGCAGGATGTGATGAAAGCCCTGGAGATTATGAATTATATCAGGGAAGAAAATATAAAGTATATCGTGGAATGGGATCTCTTGCAGCGATGGAAAATGGAAGCAAGGATCGTTACTTCCAGACAAACGCAAAGAAACTGGTTCCAGAAGGTGTTGAAGGACGTGTTGCTTACAAAGGAACCGTTGAAGATACAATCTTCCAGATGATGGGTGGTCTTCGCTCTGGTATGGGATATTGTGGAGCAAAAGATATTAAAACATTACAGGAAACAGGTGAATTCGTGAAGATTACAGCTGCATCCTTAAAAGAAAGTCATCCACATGACATTCATATTACAAAAGAAGCACCAAACTACAGTGTAGAATAAGGTTTTTTGCGGATAAGAAGACGAAAATGAGGAAAAGACCTGAGTCAGTCTTAAATAACTGGCCTGGGTCTTTTTTCTTGATATGAGTATGAAAGGGTAAGAGTATGATTTCAAAATTTAGCGTTCGGAAGCCCTATACAATCATTGTTGGGGTGGTTTTGATTCTAATTCTAGGAATTGTATCATTTTCTAAAATGAGTACAGATCTTTTACCAGATATGGAGCTTCCTTATGCGATCGTTATGACGACTTATGAAGGAGCATCGCCGGAGGAAGTAGAGACGACGGTAACTAAGCCAGTCGAGCAGTCAATGGCAACGATCAATAATATTAAAGAGGTAAATTCGGTTTCCAGTGAAAATATGTCTTTAGTTATTCTCGAATTTGAAGGAGATACAGATATGAATGCGGTGTCTTTGGATATGCGAGAGAAATTGGATATGATCAAAGGCTACTGGCCAGATAAAGTTGGAAATCCTTCTATTATGAAATTAAATCCGGATATGATGCCGGTTATGGTAACAGCAATTGATTCTAAGAATATGGATACAGCGCAGATGTCTGATCTTGCACAAAAGAAAATTGAACCGTCCATTGAGGCAGTCGAGGGAGTTGCATCTGTTAGCACCAATGGCTTAGTGGAAGAAAATATCAATGTTCTGGTAAGTGAAAAGAAGATTAATAAGCTGAATAAAAAAATCCAAAAAGCATTAAATGGACAATTTAATGAGGCTCAAAATAAGTTAGATCAGGCAAAAGCAAAGCTTGAATCCGGGAAAAATACCTTAAATATAAAGAAAGAAAAGGCAAATAAGGAACTTGCGAAAGCACAGGCTGCTTTGACGAACAATCAGATGTCTCTAGCTCAGAAGGAAGTGCAGGTCACTGGTACCTTGACAAATCTTCAGACACAGAAGAAGACGGTAGAAGCTTCCAGAAGAACATTAGATAAACAAATTGATCAGTTAGAAGCAAAGATGAAACAAGTTCCAGATGGAGCAATGAAACTGCAGCTTGCAACACAGGTTAATGAATTAAAAAAGCAGAAAAAAACAACCGATCAGACAGTTGCAACGCTTAATAAAAATATTGCTTCTTTACAGAAAGCATTAAAACAGATTCAGGCTGGGAAAAAGAAAGTAGAGGCAGGATTGACGCAATTCCAGGTAAAATCTTCGCAGGCAAATGCGCAGATGTTATCTGCAGAGTTAAACATTGCACAGGGAGAAAGTCAGATAAAATCAAGCCAGAAAGAATTAGATTCAAGCAAATCTCAGGCGAAATCAGCAGCTGATATTAAAAATAAGCTGACAGTTGAAAATGTGAAATCAATGCTGACAGCACAGAATTTTGAAATGCCGGCAGGTTATATTACAGAAAAAAATGTGCAATATCTTGTGCGTGTTGGAGATAAGGCAGAGAGTGAGAAAGATCTTCAGGATATGGAACTGATGGATCTTGGAATTAAGGGAATTCCTCCAATTACTTTAAGCGATGTCGCAGATGTTGCGGTAGTCAATAATCAGGATGATGTTTATTGCCGTGTCAATGGAAACAGCGGTGTGATTATGACAATCCAGAAACAAAATAATTACTCAACAGCGGATGTGGCAAATCGTGTAGCGAAGAAATTAAAACAGTTAAAAAAGGACAATGCAGGATTCCACTATATTAATATTATGGATCAGGGCGTGTATATCAATATGGTAACAGGTTCTGTTATTCAAAACCTTGTCATGGGAGCTGTTCTAGCGGTACTGATTTTATTATTATTTTTAAAAGATGTACGTCCAACGTTGGTGATTGCATGTTCAATTCCATTGAGTGTTATTTTTGCTATTGTACTGATGTATTTTACAGGAATTAGCTTAAATGTCATTTCGTTATCAGGACTTGCACTAGGGGTTGGTATGCTTGTAGATAACTCGATCGTTGTTATTGAAAATATTTACAGGTTGAGGAAAGAAAGAGTTCCGGTGAAAGAAGCAGCAATTACCGGAGCCAGAGGTGTTGCAGGAGCCATTACGTCCTCAACATTAACAACAGTCATTGTATTTTTACCGATTGTATTTACAACAGGAATAACAAAACAGCTGTTTGCAGACATGGGATTGACGATTGGATATTCTCTTTTGGCCAGTCTGATTGTTGCAGTCACTTTTGTTCCAATGATGTCTTCTGGCGTTTTGCACAAAGTACAGGAAAAAGACGTAAAATTTGTTGACAAGATGCAGGCGTTTTATCAAAAAGTTATGGGAAAACTTCTTCCAAAGAAACTTCTTGTTGTTGGTGTGACAATTGCCTTGTTTGCAGTTAGTGTTTTTGGAGCGACAAAAATCGGAACATCCTTAATGCCTGATATGGACAGTACACAGATGACGATGACAATTAAAATGCCAAAAGGCTCTTCTATGTCAGACACTGCGGCGATGACGGACACGGTAATGTCAAAAGTAAGAGGCATTTCTGATGTAGATAGTGTAGCGGCAATGATTTCGTCTTCAGATTCTACAGGACTTTCTTCTATTTCTTCGTCAGGGAAGAAAACAACGGATCAGTCTAGTATGTATATCCTTTTAAAGGATAAGAAAAAACATACAAATAAACAGATTAAAAATGAAATTTTAAAAAAGACAAAGCCATTTGATTGTGAGGTTGATGTACAAGAGTCTAGTATGGATATGAGTGCACTTGGCGGCAGTGGTATTTCGATTGAGGTCAAAGGAAATGATCTTGAGAAACTTCGAGAAGTGTCGGGACAGATTGCTAATATCGTAAAAGGCGTGGATGGAACGACCAATGTCTCTGATGGTGTGGATGAAACAACACCGGATATTCATGTTACAGTGAATAAGAAAAAGGCAGCAAAATACGGACTTACGGTAGCGGGAGTTTACCAGCAATTAAATCAAAAGCTTCAAGATGCGTCTCAGGCAACAACGATTTCCATTGATGATAAAGAAATGGATGTAAAAGTTGGAAATCAGAAAAATACGTTGACGAAAGCCGGATTAAGAAAAATAAAATTAAGTGGAACTTCAACCTCTGGACAAAAAACAAAAAGTGTTGCTTTAGAAGATATTGCATCCTTTAGAAATAGTGACAGTCTTTCTTCTATTAATAGGAATCAGCAGGAACGTACTTTGACGGTTAGTGCTGAATTAAAAGATGGCTATAATATTGGAAAAGTGAGTCAGAAGGTAGAAAAGAAGCTGAAAATGTATGAGGCTCCAAAAGGATATACTTATACAATCAAAGGAGAAATGGATTCAATTAATGAAACTGCAGGACAGGTAGGATTGATGCTTTTGCTTGCCGTTGCCTTTATGTATTTAATTATGGTGGCTCAGTTCCAGTCTTTAAAATCACCATTTATCATTTTATTTACGATTCCAATGGCATTTACCGGAGGATTTTTAGGCCTTCTTTTTGGAGGAAAAGATTTAAGTGTTATTGCTATGATCGGATTTGTCATGTTATCTGGTATTATTGTAAACAATGGAATTGTGCTTGTAGATACAATTAATCAGTTAAAAGAACAAGGATATGAACAAGACAGAGCAATTATTACGGCAGGAACCTTAAGAATACGGCCAATCCTTATGACGGCTTTGACAACGATTTTGGGACTTTCAACAATGGCAGCAGGATTTGGACAAGGAGCAGAAATGATGCAGCCAATGGCAATTGTCGTGATCGGCGGACTGATTTATGGAACGCTTCTTACGCTGCTTGTTGTTCCTTGTGTTTACGCACTTTTCCACCGCAAAAAGGAAAAGGAAATCTTACAAAAGTATTAAAAATATGGCTCTTTCCTTTACATTTTTCATAGGGAAAGATATAATGTACAAGAATCATGTCATAATCTGGCATGATTTTTATACATAAAAGGAAATATTGCTTAAGAAAAAAAGAGGCAGATTTATGAAGAAAAAAAAGGGTTATATTTTTGGAATTGTACCATTATATGCAGTCATTCCGTTGATTTCTTCCTTTGTATTTAATACGGTAATTTATTCAGGTACTATGATTTTAAGACAGGGAGCATATCATCATAATTTTACAACTGCTTTTGATCGGATGGTTCCGGTAATTCCGGCATTTACCAGTATTTATTTGATCTGTTATCTTTTCTGGGCAGCTAATTATATTATGATTGGTTGGATTGGAAGAGAACATATGTATCGATTTTTGGTAGGAGATTTTATTTCAAGAATTATTTGTGGAATCTTTTTTATCTTTTTACCAACAACTTTGATTAGACCAGAAATTACGGGAAATGGATTGTGGGAGCATTTGCTTCGATTTGTTTACTCTGTGGATCAGTCTGCGAATTTATTTCCATCGATTCACTGTCTGGTTAGTTGGTTTTGTTATGTAGGAATCCGTGGGCAAAAACAGATTCCAAAATGGTATCAGAGATTTTCCATGATTTTTGCAATTCTTGTTTGTATTTCTACACAAGTGACCAAACAGCATTATATTGTAGATCTCATAGCAGGAATCTTGCTGGCAGAAGGATGTTATCAGATTGGACAGAGAACAAACTGGTATCAGAAACTTTGGAGCTTTTTTGGCAGGATCAATGGTCTGTTAGGTCTTGAAGATCGAGGAAAAAAACAGAAAGGAAAATTATCTGAGATCAAGGGGTAGGAAATTATGAAAAATAAGAAAAAAGTCATAGGCAACGCTGTATTTTTCATTGCTCTTTTCGGACTGACAGCTTATGCGGTTCTCAAAGGAAAAGAAGTATCTGAAATATTGACGGTTATGAAATCTGTAAATCCTCTCTATTATATTGCAGGTTTTATCTTTATCAATGTTTTTGTTTGCAGTGAGTCTTATATCATCTACCGTTTTTTACGAGTACTACATTATGATCATGTACCAAAGAAGAATTGTGTAAAATATTCGTTTGTTGGATTCTTTTTCAGCTGTATTACACCTTCTGCAAGTGGAGGTCAGCCAATGCAGCTGTATTATATGAATCGTGACAAAGTCGATGTTTCGGTAGGAACCGTCATTTTGATGATTGTAACGATTTTGTATAAATTTGTTCTTGTTTTTTTAGGGGCATTGATTTTTATTTTTCGGCATTTTCTAATTACGGATTACATTCGAAACGTATCATTCTTTTTTTATCTTGGAATGGTATTGAATATTGCATGTGTGACGATTATGCTCGTTCTGGTTTTTGAACCAACACTTGCATCGAAAATAGTGATAGCGTTAATGCGAGGACTTGAAAAAATCCATGCTGTAAAGAAAAAAGAAGAACGAATGAAAAAAATTGAAGAGTCTATGGTGAAATATCATCAAGCGGCATCAGTCATTCAGGTGCATAAAATGATGGTATTTCGAATGTTTCTTGTAACATTGTTTCAGAGAATCGTTCATTTCTCGATTACATATCTTGTATATCGGGCACTTGGACTTCATGCGCTTGGCTTCGTTGATGTAGTAGCACTTCAGTGTGTAATATCAATCGCTGTTGATATGCTTCCGCTGCCAGGAGGAATGGGAATCAGCGAAGGCCTGTTTTTAAATATTTTCCGTAAGATTTTTACGGGAGGGCTTTTATATCCGGCAATGTTATTAAGCCGTGGAATCAGTTACTATGCACTAGTTTTGATTAGCGCAGTTATGACTTGTGTAGCACATATTACGATTAAACGTAAGGAATAGAGGGTGGATATGATAGGATTTTATAATGTTTCAGTAATTTTGACATACTTGGGAGTTGTCAGTGCAGTTTTTGGTATGTCACAGGCATTTCAGGGGAATTTTAAGATAGCAATTCTCTGTTTGATGATTTCAGGATTTACTGATATGTATGACGGTACAATCGCGAAAAAGATTAAACGAAGTGAAGATGCAAAGAAATTTGGAATTGAAATTGATTCTCTTTGTGATCTTGTATGTTTTGGAGTGTATCCTGTTGTCATCGGATACTGCCTTGGAATGGATACATGGTATGCCAAGATTATTTATATGATATATATTCTTGGGGCTGTCATCCGTCTTGCATATTTTAATGTAACAGAAGAACAACGTCAGGCCCACAGCAATTCTAGAAGAAAACACTATCAGGGCTTGCCAGTGACATCGGTTGCTTTGATTATTCCAATTGTTTATCAGCTGCGAAGATTTTTTACACAGCAGTTCCCATACATTTATATTGCAATGATTCTAGTCATTGGACTGTTATTTGTCATTGATTTTAAAGTGTTTAAGCCAGGAAAGAAATGTATGCTTGGATTTGTTGTAATCGGAGCGTTGGTGGCAATCAAAATGTTTTGTTTTAAATAGAGGAGAAAATGGATGAAATACGCAGATCGAAATGGAAACATTTATGAGGAAGATAATTCTCAAGATCGTTTTTTAAGGCTGCTGTATTCTACATTTGCCGGGCAGGCAGGACTTAAGGTATTGACCATGCCATGGGTATCGAAAGTAGGGGGAGCTTTTTTAAGTTCTCCTTTTTCTAAATGTATGATCAGTGGTTTTATCAAAAGAAATAAGATTGATATGAAACAATATGAGCCAGCTTTTTATAAAAGTTATAATGATTTTTTTACAAGAAAGATTCGTCCAGGAAAACGTCCGCTGCCAAAGGATCCGAAGGTCCTTTTTAGTCCTTGTGACAGTAAAGTAAGTGTATACTCGATTGGAGAAAATACTTCTTTTGTTGTAAAAGATACGAGATACACGGTGGCATCTATTTTAAAGAATAGAAAACTTGCACAACGCTTTCAGGGAGGGTATGCGATTATTTTAAGACTTACGGTGGATGATTATCACAGATACTGTTATATAGATGATGGAGAAAAAAGTGAAAACTATTTTATTCCAGGAGTTTATCATACCGTAAATCCGGTAGCAAATGATCATGTGAAAATTTATAAAGAAAATGCAAGAGAATTTACAATGATCAAGACCAATCATTTTGGGAATGTGATTCAAATGGAAGTTGGAGCTTTGATGGTTGGGAAGATTGTCAATCATCACGGAGAAGGTCCGGTAAAACGTGGAATGGAAAAAGGATATTTTGAATTCGGTGGTTCTACCATTGTGTTATTTGTTGAAAAAAATCGTGTGGAAATAAGAAAAGAATTATTGGAGCGTACAAAAAAATTATGTGAAACAAAAGTACGTCAGGGTGATCCGCTGGGACGAGCAATATAAGAAAAAATAAGGAAACCTTTGTGAGCAGAAAGGTTTCCTTATTTTTTTGTTTCTTAGAAGTTTTTTGAAAAATTAAGAAAATATTAAAAGTGAAAAAATGACTTAATAAAAAATTAACAATTGAAATACTTGATTAACAAACTAAAGAATGTTATACTAAAACTGTTGGAAAAGTGGAGGAGATTTTAGATGATTGCATTTTTACCGGAGGTTTTTTATGGGAATCAGTAAAAAAGCCGGCACATATATTGCGGCCGCCTGCTTTAGTTTTATGATGGTAGCGCAGCCAGCAGGAGTTATGGCCGCACAAAAGCAACAACAGTCGAAACCATTAAAAGTTGTATATTACAACCAGGCAGATTATCCAGGAAAGAAGATTGGAGGAAGCACCATACAGGCAGCTGGCTGTGGGCCAACAAGTGTGGCAGTGTGTTATAGTTCTTTAACTGGGAAAAAAGCTGATGTCCCGAAGATGTGTAAACAGGCATATGAGCATGGCTGGTATTACACTGGACAGGGATGTACACATAATGTAATTCCAGGGTTATCCAAATTGTACGGGCTAAGTTGTAAGGGACTTGGATACAGTAAAAGTGCCGTGGAAAAAGCATTGAACGCAGGACATCCAGTCGTTGCATTGATGGGACCTGGAGATTTTACAAAACATGGTCATTTTATTGTGCTGACACGTATGATCGGAAAAGATAAAGTAGAGGTAGCGGATGTTGGAAGCCGTGCGAATACAGCAAAGACGTGGTCATTAAGCAAAGTAGTAAGCCAGGGAAAAGAAGGGGCAACTGCAGGAGGACCATTCTGGGAAATCAGTACAAAAGAAGAAACAACAACAAAGCAGACACCAAAAGAAGAAGTGTATAAACAAGAAATTCAGAAATCACATAGCAAAATCAATGCAGTTCAGTCTGCAATCTTAAAATCTATTAATGATTAAAGAAAATTCCCTGAGAAACAAGAAGTTTTCAGGGAATTTTTTGTATAAAATGTAGAATTAAATTTCCATTCTTTTTAATTCAGGAAGTATAGTACAAAGCATAGTAACAAAACATAGTCCCCCGCCGATTACGTTTGACACAGGCTCTGCAAGAAATACACCGGAAGTTCCCATATGTAATGCATACGGCATCAGATAAGTCAGTGGAACAACAATAAATACCTTACGAAGCAGCGAAAAGAAGATCGCATGCTTTTTTTTATTTAAAGATTTAAATACGGTCTGTCCGATATACTGTAGATCCATGAAGATGAAAGCTGCAAAATACTGGTTTAATGCAGGGATCGAATCCCTTATAAGAGCAGTATCAGAGCTGAAAACACGGATCAGTGCACCAGGAGCGAGAATGATGATGCCCCACATAACGGCAGTATAGCATAAAATCATGGATGCCATTACAACCATTGCTTTTTTTACACGGGCAGGACGTCTGGCTCCATAATTATAGCTTAAGATTGGAGATGCTCCTTCGTTCATGGCGTAGATTGGTGTTTCTACCAACTGACGTATGCTGGAAATAATGGTCATAACAGAGATATAAATATCTCCTCCGGTAACGGAAAGTACATTGTTGCAAACGATGCTTACCAAACTGTTTGTCAATTGCATAATAAATCCGGCAGTTCCAAGGCTGATGATATTTTTGGCGTAGGTAAGGCTTTCTGATAATTCATTTTTGTGAAGAAAATGTACTTTTAATTCGGCTTTTCTTGTAAGGAAAAACAGAACAAAAGAAGCAGAAAGACATTGAGAGATTACAGTTGCAATCGCAGCACCGCGTACACCGAATCCTAATACAAAAATAAAGAGTGGATCAAGCACAAGATTTGCAATCGCACCGATCGCAACAGAAAACATTCCGATGGTTGAGTACCCTTGAGCATTGATAAATGGATTCATTCCGATCGCGATCATAGATGGCAGTGTACCAATGAGATAAATCATCATATAAGGAAAGGCATAAATAAGAGCATCTGTGGAAGCTCCGAATAATTTAAGAAGTGGGCGTGCAAATAAAAGTCCGATGAACATTAATAAGACAGCACTGGTACAGACCATGAAAAATGAAGTATTCATGATATGGATAGCCTGTTTATTTTTTTTCTGCCCTCTGCTGATGGAAAACAATGGCGCACCACCGCTTCCAAACAGATTTGCAAATGCGGTGATAATTACAACCAGTGGAAAACAAAGTCCGACAGAACCAAGGGCAGCAGTTCCAACATGTGGGATTCGTGCGATATAAATACGATCGACGACGTTATATAACAAGTTTAATATTTGAGCAACAAGCATAGGAAGAGCGGCTCCAAAAATATTTCCAGTTACGGTTCCATTTTCAAAATCAATTCGTTTCATTTTAAAATCATTCCTTTTCATTCTACTTGATTTTTAGTATAACAACAGTTGTCCTATATGTAAATTATTGATTTTATATCATAATTCAATAAAATTTATGATGAATATGAATTAGATAAAGCGGTAGAAATGATCATGGCAGCAAAGAAACCATTACTTATTTCTGGTGGTGGTGTTCGCTATTCAGAAGCAGGAGAAGCGGTAATGGAATTTTGTAAGGAATTTAATATTCCAGTTTCTCAGACACAGGCAGGACATTCTGCATTGCCAGATTCTTTTGAATTAAGTGTTGGTGGTGTTGGTGTAACAGGTGGTCTTGCGGCAAATCTTCTTGCTAAAGATGCAGATTTAGTGATCGGAATTGGAACAAGATTTAATGATTTTGTAACTGGATCTAAATGGGTATTGTTTAGAAATCCAGATATAAAAGTATTAGCAATCAATACATCGGAATTTCATGCAGAAAAGGTAGATGCAGTTCGTTGTGTCGGAGATGCAAAAGTCACGGTGGAAGAATTAACAAAGCGTTTGAAAGAAAAAGGATATAAGAGCGGATATACGACAGAAATACAGGAAATAAAATGTGCTTTGATACGATCTTCTCTTCTTACATACACAGGACGAGCTTCAAAATCTGTTTTCATGATCCTGAAATTTTCTTCAATCTCCCATCGCTGTTTATTGATATTTATGATCTCACGGATATCACTTTCCAGATTTGTGATCACAGCATAAAATCCATCATACATTTCTTCTTTTTTGATCTGTTCCAGATCGATATCATATACTTTTTTCTCTGCGATCTCGCCATCCGGTGTTTCAATGATCTTTTTTGCACGTTCGATCTGACGGGAACGGATCTTTCGCTGATAAGCTTTATATTTTGGAGAATAAGTGATGATCAGATTTTCATCCATGTTTCCAGTGACAACAGGGATTTCTTTATAGTAGATGGAATTGAACACATCTTCTTCTTTCTTCATTTTTTTCAAAGAATGGGTAATGATATATGCCCGGTTTCCCAGCGTGTTAAATCGACGATTGTTGGAACTTTCGAGTCCGGCATCAGAACAGAAGATGAACTCACTGTAATCAAAATCCTGCAGGATTTATAAAGCCTGCAAAGT
Organism: Anaerostipes sp. MSJ-23; assembly: GCF_018918155.1. Lineage (GTDB taxonomy): Bacteria > Bacillota > Clostridia > Lachnospirales > Lachnospiraceae > Anaerostipes. Next base: position 37,103 of record NZ_JAHLPY010000007.1, on the reverse strand, counting down.
GTTTTTAATTTATTCAACTGTCAAACTCCCGAGAAACATTCGTCATAATACACAAAAAAGTTTGTGAAATTGGAATAAATGACGAAAATAGAAAAAACAATGGACAAATAAAAAGTTACTTGATATTATAATGACAGTAAGTTTGTTATTACGTAATGGTAAGCAAGACTGTTTATGACATAGGAAGAGAAGTATGTCTTAAGCAGTCTTTTTTATGTCATAGGAAATTCCGATGGAATCCCCTATGATATGAAAAAGCTCTCCGGGCAGGATCGCACTGCGGCGGAAGGGTAATATGTCGCAGAAGCGACCCGCCGCAGGCGGAGAATCCTGTAAAGCAGGATTCTTTCTTGTACATTTATAGAGATACAAAAAATGATGAAAAACTTAGATAAAATTAGAGGAGAGGATGAACGTGAAAATAATCAGAGTTCTGAATACAAATGCTGTGGTCAGTGTAGATTCACAAGGAATGGAATTGATCATGACAGGTCCGGGAATTGGATTTAAAAAAAGAAAAGGTGAAAATATTGATCAGTCTCTGGTAGATAAGACATATCATCTAGAGAATAAAGAAGAAAGCAAGAGACTACAGGAAGTAGTAAAAGAGATTTCGGAAGAATACCTTGGAATTGCGGATCGTGTAGTAAAAGAGGCAAAAAAAGAAAAATTAGAAATAAGAGATTCCTTATATGTGACACTGACGGATCATATCAATTCAGCAGTCGCTCGTTATCGAGAAGGAATCGCATTAAAGAATATGATGAAAATCGATATTCGTAAGTTTTATCCAAAGGAATATCAGGTTGGTATGCATGCGATTGAATGGATTAAAGAACAGACAGGAGAGGATTTGGGAGATGATGAAGCTGCATTTATTGCAATGCATATCGTGTCTGCAGAATTAAATGCACAGAATATAACCGATGTGAATCAGATTACAGAGTTGATCAATACAGTCTTACAGATTGTAAGGATTCATTTTAAGATAGATTTAAATGAAGAATCTATTTCCTATGAGAGATTTTTAACACATTTAAAGTTTTTTGCGGCAAGAGTCTTTGACCATATGGAATATGAAGATACGATGCAAGAAATTTATAAAGTGATGGTAGAACAGAATGAAAATGCTTTTTCAGGAGTAAAAAAAATTGCAGAATATATTAAAAAGCAATATAACTATAAATTAACAATTGATGAACAATTATATTTATTAATTCATATCAAACGAATTTTAGATGAACAAACAAAATAATCATAGGTTTGTTATTATTAAGTTAAGCAAGACCTGACGATAGATGAAATAACCCCGGGAATTATTTTATCTATTGTCAGGTCTTTGTTATATAAAGAAAGATGAAAATTTTTAAATCCAGAAAAAAAGGAGGAAAACAAAATGGATTATGAAAATACAGCAAAAAAGATCCTTCAAAGAGTTGGAGGAAAAGATAATGTCATCAATCTGGTACATTGTATGACAAGACTTCGTTTCACATTAAAAGATGAATCCATCGTTGATGATGAAGCAGTAAAGAAAACAAAAGGTGTTATGGGAATCATGAAAAAGGGCGGACAATATCAGATCATTATTGGAAATGATGTTGGAAACGTATTTAACGAATTAAATAAACTTGGGAATTTTTCTAATGAAGTAAAAGAAGTACCAGCAAAATCGAATGAAAAGAAAAATATCTTTACAATGCTGATGGATACGATTTCAGGTATCATGGCACCTGTTATTCCAGCAATCATTGGTGCAGCTATGATCAAAGTATTGCTTACATTACTTCCTATGATCGGTGTGTTAAGCACAAATGGGCAAACATATCAGTTATTAAGTGTTATAGGAGATGGTGCGTTTTTCTTCATGCCAGTACTGATTGCAATTTCAGCATCCAAAAAGTTTGGAACAAATATGTATTATGCAGCAAGTATTGCACTGATCATGTTACATCCAAACTTGATTACACTGATGAATACAGCACATGATGCGGGACAGACTGTGAAATTTTTGAAATATATTCCGGTAACTTATGCATCCTATTCTTATTCGGTTATCCCAATCATTTTGGCAGTATATTCTCTAAGATATGTAGAACGTTTTGTAGATAAAATCACGCCAGTTGTCACAAAGAACTTCTTAAAACCAATGTTAGTTGTTTTAATTGAAGCACCGATCGCATTGATCGTTCTTGGACCTTTAGGAGCTATTTGCGGTAATGGATTATCAACAGTAGTTTATGCAATTCATGATAAATTAGGATTTATTGCCATTGGTCTTGTGGCTGGCGTTTATCCATTCGTTGTTATGGCAGGTATGCATCATGCATTTACACCGATTAAATTAGGGATGATCGCAACAACAGGATATGAGAACTTTATCTGTATCGGAGAATTATGTTCTAATATGGCACAGGGTGCAGCCTCTCTTGCAGTTGCACTTCGAAGCAAAAACAAAGACTTTAAACAGGTCGCAGGATCTTCTGCGTTTTCAGCATTATTTGCTGGTATCACAGAACCTGCACTTTATGGTGTAACACTTCGTTTAAAACGACCAATGTTAGGAGCATGTATTGGTGGTGCTGTTGGTGGATTAGTCGGTGGATTTTTCCAAATGAAATGTTTTGGAATTGCAACACCAGCAATCGTAACGATTGTTCAGTATGTAGAAAAAGGAAAACCACAGACATTATTATTTGCAGCACTCACAATTTTGGTCACAGTAGTTGTTACATTTGTTGCAACACTGATTATTGGCTTTGAAGATATTGTAGATGAAGATGATGATTTAGATTTTGTAGAAGAATCTAATGCACAGTTATTAGATAATGAGATCAGCATTACAAGTCCAGTTGAAGGGAAAGTGATTCCTTTAACAGAAGTGAAAGATCCAACATTTGCGCAAGAAATCTTAGGAAAAGGAGCAGCGATCATTCCTGAAAAAGGAGTTGTCTATGCACCATTTGACGGAAAAGTAGATGCTGTTTTTGAAACAGGACATGCATTAGGATTAGTAAGTGAAGATGGAGTAGAACTTTTGGTACATGTAGGAATCGATACAGTAAATTTAAAAGGAAAATATTTTACTCCAAAGAAAAAATCTGGAGATACAATGAAAAAAGGGGATATCTTACTAGAATTTGATATTGACAAGATTAAAGCAAATGGATACGATGTAACAACACCGATCATTATTTCCAATACAGAACAATTTGCAAAAGTCAAAGCATGTGAAGATAAAGTAGTAACAAAGGAAAGTAAATTATTAAGTGTACAGTAGCAGAAAGGAAGCGTAACATTTATGGAAGAAATGAAAGTTACAAAATTTCCAGAAGGATTTTTGTGGGGAAGTGCTTCAGCTGCCTATCAGATTGAAGGTGGCTGGAGAGAAGATGGAAAAGGGATCACAAACTGGGATCAATTTGTAAGGATTCCAGGAAAAACATATAAAGCGACAACTGGAGATGTTGCAGTTGACCATTATCATCGCTACAAAGAAGATATCGCGTTGATGGCGGAAATGGGATTAAAAACTTATCGTTTTTCTGTTTCATGGGCAAGAATCTATCCGGAAGGAAGAGGAGAGGTCAATCCCAAAGGAATTGAGTTTTATGAAAATATTATTGATGAATGTTTAAAATATGGGATTGAACCAATGGTGACAATTTACCATTGGGATCTTCCTCAGGCATTAGTGGATCTCTATGGAGGATGGGAATCTGAGGAGATCATTGAGGATTATGTAAATTATGCTAAGACTTTATTTAAGGCATATGGAAGTAAGGTAAAATACTGGATTACATTTAATGAACAAAATATTTTTACATCACTTGGATGGCTGACAGCACAGCATCCTCCAGGAAAGTTTGACGATCAGAAAACATTTTATCAAGTGAACCATCACGTCTTTATGGCACATGCAAAGGCTGTTTTGGCATATCGCGAGATGGGCGGAACAGGAAAGATTGGTGCAAGCTTTGCTTATACACCATCTTATGCACTTGATTGTAAACCTGAAAATGTTATGTCAAAACATGATTATGATGAACTGAAGAATTTCTGGTGGATGGATGTTTATGCATATGGAAGATATCCCAAAGCAGCCATGAATTATTTAAGAAAAAAAGGATTTGCACCAGTTGTCACAAAAGACGATCAGAAAATTTTAAAGGCAGCAGCGGCAGAGATTGATTTTATGGGAGTTAATTATTATCAAAGTTGTGTATGCGAGTATAATCCGATGGATGGAGTAACACCATATGGTACAATGAATACAACAGGAGTGAAAGGTTCTGCGCAGGTACTTGGAGTTCCTGGAATTTATAAAAATCCAGCCAATCCATATTTGATGACAACAGACTGGGATTGGAGTATTGATCCAGTTGGGCTTCGTTATTGTTGTCGTGAGATCACAAGTCGTTATGATCTGCCAATCATCATTTCGGAAAATGGACTTGGAGCATTTGATAAGAAGACGGAAGATCATAAGATTCATGATGAATATCGAATTGATTATCTAAGAGAACATTTAAAAGAATTAGGAAAAGCCATCGAGGAAGGCTGTGAAGTGCTTGCATATTGTACATGGTCTTTTACAGATTTGTTAAGCTGGCTGAATGGATATCAAAAACGATATGGATTTGTGTATGTAGATCGCGAAGAAGAAGAGGGCGCTACATTAGATCGATATAAGAAAGATAGTTTTTATTGGTATCAAGATGTGATCAAACAGGATGGAGAGAATCTGTTTAACATAATAAATAACTAAGACTTCCCATTTTAGGTATGGAAAGTCTTAGTAAATAATTAGAAATTTTGGATAAAGAAAAAAACAAGCAGCAAAAAACAGACTATAAAAAGAAAATGTTAGAAAGCCATAAAAAGATTGATGCTGTCGCTGAGGCAATTGATAAGGTTGCTGATCACAAATAAAAAAGAAAACATTCTTAAAAAACTGAATAATTTTGATATAAAAATGAAATCCTAGGATCTTTTCAGTGAAAAGACTCTGGGATTTTTATATATTGTATACAAAAAATAAAACACAAAAATCGTTAAAATAAGACAAAAATAACAGTGTAAATTGTATCGAAAATCATGTAAATGTGCAGTTTTTATAATGAAAAACGATAAAAATGAAAAAAATTATGTAAAATACACAAAAAAGTTTTGCAAAATCTGAAATATGTGGTACAATAAGTTCAATGACATATGAATGTGACATAACTTAATTTTAGGAGGTATAGACATGTCAACAAAATGGGTTTATAAATTTAGCGAAGGAAATGCAGATATGCGCAACCTTCTTGGTGGAAAAGGCGCAAACTTAGCAGAAATGACAGGATTGAATCTGCCAATCCCTCAGGGCTTTACCGTGACAACAGAAGCCTGCACCAATTATTATGAATGTGGAGGAAAAATCAGTGACGAAGTGGCAGATCAGATTTATGATGCCATGAAAGCACTGGAAGAGATCCAGGGAAAGAAGTTCGGAGACCTGGAAGATCCTCTTTTAGTGTCTGTTCGTTCTGGGGCCCGTGTCTCCATGCCGGGTATGATGGATACCATCCTGAATTTAGGTCTGAATGATGTAGCTGTTGAAGGATTTGCAAAGAAAACAGGAAACCCTAGATTTGCTTATGATTCTTACCGTCGTTTCATTCAGATGTTTGCGGACGTTGTAAAAGAAGTGGACAAAGCAAAATTCGAAGAAGTACTGGATGATATTAAAGAAGAAAACGGAGTACAGTACGACACGGAATTAACTGCGGATGACTTAAAAGAAGTTATCAAACGTTATAAGAGAATTTATAAAAAAGCATTGAACGAAGATTTCCCACAGGATCCAAAAGATCAGTTATTTGAAGCAATCAAAGCAGTATTCCGTTCATGGGATAATCCTCGTGCAATTTACTATCGTCGAATGAATGATATCCCTGGTGACTGGGGAACAGCGGTTAATGTACAGACGATGGTATTTGGAAACATGGGAGATACTTCTGGAACTGGTGTAGCGTTTACAAGAAACCCATCGACTGGTGAAAAACAGATTTATGGAGAATATCTGATCAATGCACAGGGTGAAGACGTTGTAGCAGGTGTTCGTACACCACAGCCAATCACAAAATTGGCAGAAGATTTACCAGAATGCTACAAACAGTTTATGGATATCGCACATACACTGGAAGAGCATTATCGTGACATGCAAGACATGGAATTTACCATTCAGGAAGGAAAACTTTATTTCTTACAGACAAGAAATGGTAAAAGAACAGCACCAGCGGCTCTTCGTATCGCATGTGAATTAGTAGATGAAGGAAAGATTTCAAAAGAAGAAGCGGTATCAAGAATTGATGCAAAAGCACTTGATCAGCTGCTCCATCCAAACTTTGATGATTCAGCCTTAAAAGCAGCAGTTCCGATTGGAGAAGCGCTTCCTGCATCTCCTGGAGCAGCAGCAGGTAAAGTTTACTTTGATGCTGAAATGGCAAAATTGCATCATGAAGCAGGATTAAAGGTTATTCTTGTTCGTCTGGAGACATCTCCGGAAGATATCGAAGGAATGCATGCAGCAGAAGGTATCTTAACAGCACGTGGTGGTATGACATCTCACGCAGCCGTTGTAGCTCGTGGAATGGGAACAGCATGTGTAGCTGGATGCGGAGATATCAAATTCGCAGAAGATGGAAAATCATTTACTTTAGGTGGAAAGACAATCAAGGAAGGAGATTATATTTCTCTGGATGGTTCTACTGGTAAGATTTATCTTGGAGAGATTCGTACCGTACCTGCAAGCATTAGCGGAAACTTCGATCGTATTATGAAATGGGCCGATGAAATTCGTACATTACAGGTAAGAACTAATGCAGATACACCTGCGGATGCATTAAATGCAGTAAAATTTGGAGCAGAAGGTATTGGACTTTGCCGTACAGAGCATATGTTCTTTGATGCAGAAAGAATTCCAAAGATTCGTCGTATGATTCTTTCTACAACAAAAGAAGCAAGAGAAATTGCATTAAATCAGCTGATTCCTTATCAGAAGAAAGATTTTAAAGATTTATATGAGGTTATGGAAGGAAAACCGGTTACAATCCGTTTCTTAGATCCACCTCTTCATGAATTCCTTCCAAATACACTGGAAGAAATCCAGGCTTTAGCAAAAGATATGGGGGTTACGGTAGAAGAAATTAACATGAGACGTGCGGCTCTTCATGAATTCAATCCAATGATGGGTCATCGTGGATGCCGTCTTGCGGTAACCTATCCTGAAATTGCGAAGATGCAGACAAGAGCCGTAATGGAAGCAGCGATTGAAGTAAAACAGGAAAAAGGATATGATATTGTTCCTGAAATCATGATTCCATTAGTAGGAGAAAAGAAAGAGCTTGCATTTGTAAAAGAAGTTGTTGTAAAAACTGCAGAAAAAGTAAAAGCATATTATGAATCTGATATCCAGTATAAAGTTGGTACAATGATTGAGATTCCTCGTGCTGCATTGCTTGCAGATGAAATTGCAGAAGAAGCAGAATTCTTCTCCTTTGGAACGAATGACTTAACACAGATGACCTTTGGATTCTCTCGTGATGATGCAGGTAAATTCCTGGAATCTTATTATGAAAATAAAATTTATGAATCTGATCCATTTGCAAAATTAGATCAGAAAGGTGTTGGACAGCTTGTCGAAATGGCAGCAAAGAAAGGAAAACAAACTCGTCCAGATATCCATCTTGGAATCTGTGGAGAACATGGTGGAGATCCATCTTCCGTAGAATTCTGCTATAGAGCTGGATTAGACTATGTATCATGCTCACCATTCCGTGTGCCAATTGCAAGACTGGCAGCAGCACAGGCAGTTATTAAAGATAAAGAAGCATAAAAAATTCTTAAAAGAAGGCGGCAGTACTTATCGAGGAAGATGGGTATCTGCCGTCTTTATCATATTGAAAAAAGGAGAATGAGAAATGGAAAAACAAGTATTAGACGAAGTGATAAAGAAAACAAACGAATTGATTGCGGCTCCTTCTTGTAGTCAGGAGGCAAAAGATGCAGCAAATGCATGGCTGCAGGCGGTTGGTACAGACAAGGAAGCAGAAGAAACAAAACGTTATATTGCAGAACTTGAGGAAGATATTATGCCAATTGATGGATTGATTGGATTTGCAAAGTCTGAGGCAGGTGTGAAAGTTTTTGGAAAAGAAAAGGTAAAAGAAGTTCTGGCTCATGCAGAAGAAATCAAAGCAGCAGGAGCAAAATATTGCGATTGTCCTGCATGTGCGGCGGTAGAAGCAATTCTTTCGAAGATAAAATAAAGGATTGTTTGACAAAATGCATAGAGAATGATAATATGATGCAAAGAAAGGCAGTGAGGCTCGAAAGGGTTCTCACTGCCTTTTTTTGTTAAAAGAATACAGAAAATAAGTTGGGAGGAAATCGATCATGCGTCTGACACCAAAAGAACAGGAGAAGCTGATGCTTCACATGGCCGGTAATCTGGCAAAGGAACGAATGCAGCGGGGACTTAAATTAAATTATACAGAGTCTATGGCCTATATCAGTTCAGAATTGATGGAAATGGCAAGAGATGGAAAAGAAGTAACGGAATTGATGCAGCTTGGTACAAAGTTATTGACAAAAGAAGATGTTATGGAAGGTGTTTCGGATATGATTACACAGGTGCAGGTAGAAGCAACCTTTCCGGATGGAACAAAATTAGTAACGGTACATCATCCGATTCAGTAAGGAGGATACGAATGAAAGTTGGAGAAATCATGCCAATGGAACGTGAAATTACGTTAAATGAAGGAAAACCTGTAATAACAGTCATGGTGGCAAATATCGGGGACAGACCAGTGCAAGTTGGATCACATTTTCATTTTTTTGAAGTGAATCGATGTCTGAAATTTGAACGTGAAAAAGCATATGGTTATCATCTGGATATCCCGTCTGGAACATCGGTACGTTTTGAACCGGGAGAGGAAAAAGAAGTACAGCTTACGGCAATTGGAGGTACAAGAAGAATTTTTGGATTAAATGATCTAACTTGTGCACAGGCATCAGAGGCAACAAAAGAAACAGCTATTAAAAATGCAAAATTAAGGGGATTTCTTTTGGAAGAAACAAAAAAATGACAAGCAGACGGAGGAAGAAACATGAGTATAAAAATATCAGGAGAGAAGTATGCTATGATGTATGGCCCGACAACGGGTGATAAGGTTCGTCTGGCAGATACACAACTTATCATTGAAGTAGAAAAAGACTACACAACCTATGGGGATGAGAGCAAATTTGGCGGTGGAAAAACATTGCGTGATGGAATGGGGCAGTCAGTAACAACGACAAGTGCAGACGGAGATCTAGATCTTGTAATTACGAATGCACTGATCGTTGATTATACCGGTATTTATAAAGCAGATATCGGAATTAAAAATGGAGTCATTCAGGGAATTGGAAAGGCAGGAAATCCTGCAATTATGGATGGAGTGACTCCTGGAATGACAGTGGGGGCTTCAACAGAAGCCCTGGCGGGAGAAAATTTGATTGTAACAGCAGGTGGTTTGGATACGCATATTCATTTTATTTCGCCGCAACAAATTGACTGTGCGTTGTATAGTGGAATTACGACGATGATCGGTGGGGGAACGGGTCCGGCCGATGGAACGAATGCAACAACTTGTACCCCTGGGCCATGGAATATAGAACGAATGCTTCGAGCTGCAGAAGAATACCCAATGAATCTTGGATTTCTCGGGAAAGGCAATTGTTCGGATGAAAAAGCACTAGTAGAGCAAATAAAAGCTGGAGCTATGGGATTAAAATTACATGAAGATTGGGGCTGTACACCGGCAGCAATCGATCATTGCTTAAATGCAGCAGATGATTATGATGTTCAAGTGGCAATTCATACGGATACTTTAAATGAAGGTGGATGTGTGGAAGACACGTTAGCGGCGATTGCAGGACGTACCATTCATACATATCATACAGAAGGTGCAGGAGGAGGACATGCGCCGGACATTATCCGTGCAGCAGCGGCTCCTAATGTTCTTCCTTCTTCTACCAATCCAACGATGCCATTTACCATTAATACGTTGGATGAACACTTAGATATGTTAATGGTATGCCATCATCTAGATAAGCGAATACCAGAAGATGTTGCATTTGCAGACTCTAGAATTCGTCCGGAGACAATTGCAGCAGAAGATGTTTTGCATGATATGGGAGTCTTTAGTATGATGAGTTCAGATTCTCAGGCAATGGGGCGTGTTGGAGAAGTCATCACAAGAACATGGCAAACTGCAAGTAAAATGAAGGAAGAACGTGGACCACTTCCAGAAGATCAAGGACATGAAAATGATAACTTTCGTGTAAAACGATACATTTCGAAATATACGATTAACCCGGCAATTACACATGGAGTGGATCAGTATGTAGGCTCTGTTGAAAAGGGGAAAATGGCAGATTTAGTTCTTTGGAATCCTGCATTTTTTGGTGTAAAACCAGATATTATCATCAAAGGTGGTATGATCATTGCTGCTAAAATGGGAGATGCGAATGCTTCGATTCCAACTTGTGAGCCAGTATTGTATCGTCCAATGTTTGCAGCACATGGAAAAGCAAAGTATGATTCCTGCATAACTTTTGTATCAAAAGAAGCAATAAAAGAAGGAGTGAAAGAACGGTATCATTTAGAAAAAATGGTAGTTCCAGTGTCTGGATGTCGTAATATTGGAAAAAAAGATATGAAATTTAATGATAAAACACCAGAAATCACGGTAAATCCAGAAACCTATGAAGTCTGTGTAGATGGAGAACATATAACATCAAAACCAGCGAAAAAGCTTCCATTAACGCAGCTATACCATCTGTTTTAAAATGGATGAAAGGAGAAAAATTTATGCTATGTGAAAAGATTGAAGGAAGATTGGATGAAATAGAGGTATCTGGAAAAACAATTGAGTATGTAGATATTGAATGGCATGAAGCATTTAAGAAAATTCATAGAAAAAAAACCGATGCTGGAAGAGAAATTGGAATTCGTCTGGGTGATTCTATTTTGACCAGAGGATTATATGAAGGAGATGTCTTATATAAAGATGATGATTTAATCATTGCCGTTCATACGCCAGCATGTGAAATTATTAAGATCACAATCGATCCAAACCATGCTTTTATGGTTGCAAAAACCTGTTATGAAATCGGAAATCGTCATGCTCCATTATTTTATGGAGAAGATGCGTATTCTTTTATTACTCCATATAATGAGCCAATGCTTCAAATGCTTCAAAAACTACATGGAGTAACTGTAAAAAAAGAAATAGAAACATTAAATTTTGATAAAAGAATTTCTGCAACTGTACATCATCATCAGCATTAAGAAAAAAGGAAAGAACTATGGAGAAACAAAAAGGTTATTTTTTTCTGCTTCAAATAAATGATTCTCTGTTTCCAATTGGTGCTTATTCTCATTCTTATGGTTTAGAAACTTATATTCAGAAAGACTTGGTTCATGATACAAAAACCGCGCAGGAATATATCAAAAAAAAGTTAGGATATAATTTCCTTTATACAGATCTTCTTGCGGCCAGAATGGCATATGAGGCATCGATAGAACAATCACTGGATAGGATGGACTGGCTGGAAGAAGTGATAGAAGCTTCTAAAATTCCAATGGAGATCAGAGAAGCCTCCAAAAAACTTGGAAATCGTTTAGTAAAAACATTGTTACATATGCAGATTCATGATATTTCTTCCTTTTTTGAACAGTATCTTGCAAGGAGAAAAGGAAAAACAACTGCTCATCCATGTGTGTATGGTGTTATTTGTGCATGTGCAGGAATCGAAAAAGAGCAAGCACTCGCAAATTATTTGTATGCACAAGCTTCAGCAATGGTAACAACATGTGTAAAAACGATTCCGTTAAGTCAGTCAGATGGACAGAGAATATTATATTCTTTGGATACGTTTTTTGAAGAAATCTTACAGCAAGTACAACAGGCAGGAGAAGAAATGTTATGCTTATCAACACCAGGATTTGATCTTCGATGTATTCAACATGAACATTTATATTCAAGGCTTTATATGTCCTAAGCATAAAAAAGAAAGGAAGAAATTGTGATGTCATACGTAAAAATAGGTGTCGCCGGACCGGTAGGTTCCGGAAAAACTGCTTTGATTGAAGCTGTTACACGAAAAATGGCAAAAGAATATAGCATTGGCGTTATTACCAATGATATTTATACGAAAGAAGATGCTGAATTTTTGGCAAAAAACAGTGTTATGCCACAGGAAAGAATCGTAGGAGTAGAAACTGGAGGATGTCCACATACCGCAATCCGTGAAGATGCGTCTATGAATTTAGAAGCGGTTGATGAAATGATGGAAAAATTTCCGGATATTGAATTGCTTTTTATTGAGAGTGGAGGAGATAATTTATCAGCAACCTTTTCTCCAGAACTCGTTGATGCTACAATTTTTGTTATCGATGTGGCAGAAGGAGATAAAATTCCAAGAAAAGGTGGTCCAGGAATTACCCGTTCAGATCTTTTGGTTATTAATAAGATTGATCTTGCACCTTATGTAGGAGCAAGCCTTGAAGTTATGGAACGAGATTCAAAAAAAATGCGAGGAGAACGACCATTTCTTTTTACTAATATTCGTGGAGGGGAACATGTAGATGATATCATAACATGGATCAAACAAAATGTTCTTCTAGAAGGGATGTAGTCTATGGGAGAAAATCCATTTGGAAAAACTTCCAAGCTTTCACTTACAGCAATAAAAAAAGAAGAAAAAACCATTCTTGGGGATGTGAGTTTCACAGCACCATATAAGATCATGCAGCCATTTCAAAAAAAGGATGGTGCGATTGAAGTTATGCTTTTGGCAGCTTCTGCAGGAATTATGGAAGGAGATCGTCAGGAATTTGATTTTTGGATCAGACAGGGAGCTGATTTGAAATTTATATCACAGTCTTATGATAAAATTCATCAGATGAAAAAAGGATGTGCAAAGCGCCAGACAAAAGTTGTAGTAGAAAAAGAAGCAAGTTTTTGTTTTTATCCGCAACCTATCATTCCGTTTAAGGATTCTGCTTTTGAAGGAGTCATGAAGGTTTATCTGGAAGATGAAACTGCTGCGTTTTGTATGAGTGAAATTTTTTCTTGTGGGAGATATGCTTCTGGTGAGAAATTTCAATATCGTTATTATCATAACTTGATAGAAATTTATAGAAAAAATAAATTAATTTACAGAGATAATGTACGATATAAACCTTCTTCTTTTGATATGCAAGGAATGGGAATGTATGAGGGATATACGCATCTATCTAGTATGTTTATAAGCAGGCCAAAAGAAGAAAAAGAAGAGTCATTTAATCAACATGTTTGTCAATTTCTTAAAGAAAAAAAACTGGAAGGCGATATTACAAGGCTTGTCCATGGAGATTATGTAATTCGAATCTTTGGGAGACGAGCACAGGAACTTGAAAAAGCAAATCAAAAAATTTTAGAATATCAAAAAATGCTCAGGCATCAGTAAATTGGTTGCCTGAGCATTTATATTGAAGTTAATTACTTTTTTTTGCAAAAGTGAATGCAAGAATAATTCCGATAATTCCCATTAGGAAGGCAGCTAAAATAGTTCCAGAGAATCCATAAGCAATAGCAGCCGCTTGTGTTTTTCCGTTGGCAAGTGCTGTTGCCTGGCGGACACTTTCGATACCTCCAAATAAAGAAGAACCAACACTGGCAGCAATCTGCATAAATGTATTGACAATTGCAACTCCATGGGAGTTTAGATCAGGTGTTAGTGTGGCAAGCGCAGAAGTCTGTGCAGGTGACATGGAAAATGCAAGCCCCTGATAAATGATAATGTGGATCACAACAATAAAGATTAGGCTAGAATTTTCATTGCAACGAGAAAGAATCAATAGTGCAGCACTAAAAACGGCAAATCCAGCAGGAAGCATAAGATTGACTCCATGTTTATCAAGAATTTTTCCGCTAATATTGGTTGATGCAGCATTTAATAAGACTCCTGGAAGAAGTAATAGTGCAGATGCCATACTTGCAACACCAAAAGCTCCCTGCAGGAAGGATGGCATTACAACATTTAATGAAAAGTTGATCAGCATAGCAATAAAGACCATAGCAACACCAAGAGTAAATTTCATATTAGAAAATGGTTTGAAATTTAATAAAGGTTCTTTTAAATGTCCCTGTCTTATAACAAAAATGGCAAGAATGATAATTCCTGCAACAAGACAGATCAATCCGGTCGTAAGCTGTGACATTACAATACTGATTCCATATAAAAAAGTGGCTAGTCCTGCTGTTGAAAGAATAACGGAAAAAATATCAAGATGCGGTTTGGATAATGGAGCTACATCATCAACAAAAACGGCACCACAGATGATTCCGATGACAAGTAAGATGAGTAACAGTACAAAGACGCTTTTCCAGTAGAAGAACTGCACAAGGATTCCGGAGATGGTTGGTCCAAAAGCAGGTCCAAGTGTGATTCCACAAACACAAAGTGCCATGGCAGTTCCAATCTGTGTCTTTGGAACAACGATTAATACCGTGTTCATCATAATTGGAATCATCATTCCAGTACCAATCGCTTGAATCATACGAAAGAGCAAAAGCACTGGAAAAGATGGAGCTAAAAGACATCCAACAGTACCAATTAGGATAATCATCATGGCACCAAGAAATAATTTTTTGGTTGGAATACTCTGATATAAAAATGCAGTGACTGGTACCATAACGGATGTAACAAGCATATAGCCAGTAATGAGCCATTGTACGTTTGCCATTGAAATTTTCATATCCTGTGAAATGATACGAAGAGCTACATTTAAAATAGTTTCGTTAAAAGTTGCAACCAGAGCACTAAATACAAGTACACCGATTACAATCCATGGGTTTCTTTGTTTTTGATTCATGTTAAATCTCCTCTCAAGTTATTTTTACAAGAAAAAAGAGTCACTTTAGGACTCAAAGAAAAACAGGAATGTTGGGACATTCCTGTAATTTTATCTTGTTTTTTTAGATATTTTTATTTTAATATAAAAATATCTGGATGTGAAATAGAAATATGTTATTATTAATAATATATTGGAATTAATAAAAAGAATTAATAGAGAGGATAAAAATATGAATTCAAATCAATTGAAATGTTTTCTAGAAGTTGCAAAGGAACTAAATTTTGCAAAAGCTGCACAAAATCTTCATTTTTCACAGCCATCTGTTAGCAAGCAAATACAGTCTTTGGAAGAAGAATTAAAAGTAAAATTATTTGAAAGAAATACAAGAAGTGTTTCTCTGACCAATGCAGGAAGACTATTTTTTCCAAATGCAAAAAGTATTTATCGACAAGAATTAGATGCTATCCATAATCTTTCAAAACTTGAGCAAGAATATTTACCACGCTTGCTTGTTGGAAGTTATGGAATGGAAGTTTTTTTCTATATGCATCATATTTACAGCAAATTAATGCAGAGGATTCCAGGTCTTCAGCCGGATGTTATTTTTGCGCCATATCAGTCTCTAAGTAGTTCTTTGAAATCAAATGCGATTGATATGGTGATTGGAATTAAAGAATTAATTGAGGAACAAAGCTCTGGCATAGGAACATTTGAAAAGCTTACAGATGCTCCAATTACTTACATTTTGCCAGAAAATATTTCAATATCTGCCAGGCAAAAACTTTATCATGTGATTTCGTCTGATAAAAAGACTTTAAGTGGTTTAACAGCGGAACTTTTTAATATTATGGAAGATTGCAATATTAAAAGACGTGTGACAAGTCCAGTTCTTGAAAGTGCGATTCGCAGCCGCTTGAATATTTATGAGTTAGCAGGGAGGTATGCAGATGAAAATGTACAATATTGTGATAATGTAGAATCTGCATTCTTGCAGGTGAAAGCGGGAAATGCATTTTTCATTATGCCACAACCTGAAAAAATTAAGAATAAAAAACTGATAAATTTACCGCTTTTGTCGGTTCCTTCTTTTCATTATGGATTTTATTGCCATCATGAAAGTGAGAAGGAAACCGTGCAGCAGTTAAAAAAAGAGCTTCAAGATTATTTTAGTGATTAAAATTCAAAATCAGCATAGTCTTCTGGAAGGAAACGATGATAAATGATATGGCATCCTTCATCTTTAAAACAGTAATAATAAGGATCGCTTCCATCTTCAAAACGAATAAGAAGATCAAATTCATCATTGTTCATCGGTTCTGTATGGACTTGATCTGAGTAAGAAGAAAAAAGGTTTTTGATTTCATCCATCGTACATCCATGTTTTGCAACAAGATTGACTAATGCTTTGATGAATTCATTTTCTTCCATTCTATCATGGACATATTCAGAAGCTTTTTCTGAGAGCGTAAAACAAAATCGATCTTTTTTATGAGAAACAGTAACTTCGCCAAAAATATTGTAAATATAAGATGGAAAATCACAAAGCATCTCTTGCATTTTATCTGCATCTGCCTGACTTTTGAAAAAATGATTTAAAGAGCTTAATGGATAATAAAGATGAATGATCTCTTTGCGATATCCAAGTTTTGCTTGTTCTTCTTTGATTAGGTCGATTAAACTATGTTCTAAACGTGTATAATTCATAAAAATATTTCCTTTCTGACTTTCCCCTTTATAATAGAAGAAATGGTTTTGAAAATCAAGAAGATTTTTTTTTACAAATGAGACAAAAAGTCAAAGTCCATTGTATATAAAGTAGAATGAATTTATAAAAAGCGGGAGGTGGCAGTATGAAAAAGGAAAGGAACTATACTGTTCGGATTTTCTTTTGGATGATGGTGATTGTGGCAGCAACATTTTTTTGTAGCATGCCTGTGAATGCAAAGGAAGAAAATGTATCTTATAAGATGCAAAAAATGACAGCGTTATTGGATCATGGAGGAATACAAAATTCCAGTAAAGAAATAACAATGAAAAAGGATGAGAAAGCCAAAGGTATTTTCTTTTCAGGAAAAGCGGAGCAGTTTCATCAGGCGTTATTTTCATTTACAAAAACATTTGATTTTGATCAGCAAGAGCCAGGTTATGTAGTTGTAGATGGATTAGCAGCAAAAGGGGAAAATGTCAGAGTAGAACTCTATTTGGACAATGAAACGCAGGCATTTGCTTCCATCAATTTAGTTAGACAGAGAAGAAAAGATAAATGGACTTATGAGAATTCACAGATGGCAGATATTTCTGATCAGAAATTATCAGGAGAACATAAAATTTCCTTTAAGATCGTAAATGATGGCGAGGGATCAACGAAAACACTCATTCGTTCCATTGAATTTATGAAAAATGAAATTCCGGTTGTTTCTTTTCAACTGGACGAAAGTCAGGGAAGCATTGAGGCGATGAATAATGATTCTAGTCATGAGACAGAATGTTATGGAACAATGAGTATTAAGATTCCAGAAAATTATCAGAGTGAATATACAGAGAAAAAATTAAAATCAGAAACTTATGAACTGGATTATATTAGAGGAAGAGGTAATTCTACCTGGATGCAGGATAAAAAGCCTTATAAGATCAAATTGGATAAAAAGGCAGATCTACTTGGAATGGGTGCTAATAAACATTGGGTATTGTTGGCAAATCGACTGGATAATAGTTTGCTAAGAAATAAAGGAACATACTGGCTTGGACAGCAGCTTGGGATGGCCTTTACACCAAAATCAGAATTTGTTGATGTGTTTGTGAATGGCACCTATTATGGAAGTTATTGTCTTAGTGAACAGGTAAGAGTCGGTAAAACAAGGGTAAATATACCAGATTTAGAGGAAAATGATGCCTCCAAAAAAGCAACAGATGAAGCAACAATTTCTGGTGGATATTTACTTTCCTTGGAACCTTATGGAGATGAAGAAAAAAAATCCTTTGTAACAAGTCATGGAACTACATTTTTAATTGAAAGTCCATCTTTTGAGGACTATAAAAATGATGCGCAGTACAATTATATTAAAAAATATGTTCAGAAAACAGAAGATGCTATTTATGGAAAAAACTTTAAAGATAGTTCCGGTAAATCTTATGAAGATTATATGGATGTAAAAACAGCAATTGATTATTATTGGATTCAGGAGATCTCTCAAAATGGAGATGGATTTGTTACGACAAGTACTTATCTATATAAAGATCGTGGAGGAAAGCTTTGCTGGGGACCACTATGGGATTTTGATTATGTAGCCTGGGGAGATACAGATTATTCGAAAGATGTAGATTGCAAGGGGTGGATACATAAAGACAGTATGTGGTTTCAAAAACTGTTCCAAGATAAAAAATTTGCGAAAAAGGCAGTGGAGCGCTGGCCTGTGATTAGAGAAAAATTAAAAGAATTATATAAAGATGGAGGACAGCTTGATCAGTATGCGAAGAAAGTAGGAACAAGTGAAGGCTATGACTTTGAAAAATGGGGATTCATGATTTTTGATGATGATATCGCACAGTGTAAAACATACAAAGAAGAAGTCGAACGTTTGAAATTATGGATCAAAAAAAGAACGCAGTGGATTGATAAAAATATTAATACACTCATCCCAAAAGAGTGTAAAGTTGTATTTAAGAATGGAAAAAAAGTTTGTGAAACACAGACCTTAATACAAGGAACATATCTGACTCAAATGCCGAAAAATCCATCGAAAAAGGGATATGTCTTTACTGGATGGTATGATAAAAAAGGTATACGTTATACAAAAGGAATGGGTATTGAAAAGAATCTTACATTAACGGCAGGCTGGATCCGGAAAAATCAGGTTGTAAAAGCAAAGAATATCTATTTTCAAATGTCGGATATTTATGTAAACCTGGATGATGAAAGTTGTTATCCTGCTTATTGTGTGATGCCGGATAATACAACTTTTGATGAAGTGAAATTAAAGAGTGGCGATAAAAAGATTGCTACGATTCAGAAAGATGGAGGAATTGCTCTGAAGAAGAAAGGAACGGTAACAATTACAGCATATACAAGTGGAAATAAAGTAAAAGCATCGTTCCGTCTTCATATTAAAACAAATGTGCAGTATCCGGATCGTTTTTCAATTAGTAAGAAGACAACGTTAGAAAAAGGAAATTATAAACAGCTTCCAGTGACTCTTTATCCAAAGGAAAGCGTGATTCCTCAGTTTTTCTGGAAATCAACGGATGAAAAAATTGCTACAGTAGATAACTTTGGAATTGTAAGAGGAAGAAAAGCAGGAAATGCAACGATCATTTTATCTAGTGATGGAGGAGGAGAGGTTGCTTATTGTAAAGTAACGGTAAAAAAAGGAACTAAAAAAAGAAAATAAAAAGATAAAAAGCTGGCAGAGGGCAGGGTATGATTTTTTCATAAGGTATGCTATAGTGTAATCAGATACACAGGAGGGATAAATTGAGAAAAAAATTAAAAATTATTTTGCTTGTACTGCTGGCTTTTCTTTTGTATTTTGTTGTTGGGATGTTGGCACCATTTGTACATCTGAAAACTGTTCGTCCGCAGGAGAAAGAAAAAATTCAAACAGAGTCTTTTTACAATAGATCTGGAAAAAATGGAGTTGATCGTGCTAGGATTGTGGAGGATAATCAGGAAGCATTGGATATGAGACTTCATATGATACAGAAAGCAAAAAAAGAAATTATTCTTTCAACATTTGATATACGCGAAGGGGATAGCACCGAAGATATTTTCGCAGCATTGGTGCAGGCTGCACACCGTGGTGTTCGCGTAAAGATCTTAGTAGATGGACTTTATGGGACTTTGCATATGAGTGGGAAACCTATATTTCAGGCAGCAGGAAGTGATCCGAACATTGAAATCAGATTTTATAATACACCAAATCCTTTAAAACCATGGACAATTCATGGCTGTCTTCATGATAAATATCTTGTCATAGACAATCAATATTTATTGATGGGTGGAAGAAATACGTTTGATTATTTTCTTGGAACTCATAAAGGAAAAGGCGTTGGACTTGATCGGGAAATTTTTATTGTTAATACAGGAAAGGAAAAAGATAGTGCCGTCGGACAGGTAAAACAGTATTTTCAAAACGTATGGAATCTGAAAGTATGCAAAACAGCTTTTGATCGGTGGTCTGCTGCAAAACGGCAAACAGAAATACAACGGTTATTAAAAAAAGCACAAACGCTTCGGATACCAAAAATAGATGATGAGGAAATAACAGTACCGACTAAGAAAGCGACACTTGTTACAAATCCAACACATATTTACGGAAAAGAACCGCTTGTATGGGAAACATTAAAACAATTAATGCTCCATGCGAATCGACGAATTATGATTCATACGCCATATGCAGTCTTTTCGAAAGAAATGTATCATGGAATGAAAGAAATCACACAAAAAGTTCCTGATACGACAATTATTTTAAATTCTATTGCATCTGGGGATAATATATGTGCATCTGCGGACTATCAAAAAAATAAAAATAAAATTATTCATACAGGAGTTTCTTTATACGAATATATGGGAAAACATTCCACGCATGGAAAATCACTGGTTATTGATGATGATCTTGCAGTGGTTGGATCTTATAATTTTGATTGTCGCAGTACATATGTTGATACAGAAACAATGCTTGTTGTACATGGAAAAGAAATTACAAAACAACTGGAAGAAAAGCTTTATGCTTTAAAGGATGGCTCACTAAAAGTTCGACGAGATGGAACTTACGAAAAAAATAAGAAGGTCAGAGAACAAACGATGGATACAAAAAAGAGACGTATGATTACATTTTTATCATATCTTATCCAGGGATTCCGATATCTGGCATAGAAAAACGGATGGAAAGGCAGTAAAACAGTAGTGTTTACTGCTTTTTTATTTTTTCATAGGCAAAACAAGATACTTTCTTATTGACAAGGATATGCTTACTGTATATACTGTTTATATACAGTAAGCACGAAGAAACAATAAAAAGGAGGTGATTTTCTGAAGATTATTATTAGCAATAGGAAAGGTCAGCCAATTTATGAGCAGATTTATGAACAGATAAAAAATCTGATCATCATGGGAGAGCTTGAAGCAGATCAGATGTTGCCATCGATTCGTGGACTTGCAAAAGATCTTCGAATTAGTGTGATCACGACCAAAAGAGCCTATGACGAGCTTGAAAAAGATGGGTTTATAAATTCTGTAGCAGGAAAAGGTAGTTTTGTTGCAAGAAAAAATACAGAATTGATTCGAGAGGAAAATTTAAAAAAAATAGAACAATATTTGGAGAAGGCTTTGCAATTATCAAAAACCTGTGGGTTAACAAGAGATGATCTGATCGAGATGATTACGATCATGGGAAAGGATGAGTTATGAAAAATGCAATAGAATTAAAAAGTGTGTCAAAACGATTCCCTGGATTTGAAATTAAAAATATGACTTTTTCCCTGCCATCTGGTTGTATTCTTGGATTGATTGGAAAAAATGGTGCAGGAAAGAGCACAACAATTCACTTGATTATGAACATGCTTCGGAAAGATCAAGGTTGTATCAAAGTGCTTGGAAAAAATAATGAGGAGCATTTTGAACAAGTGAAAGAAGATATTGGCGTTGTCCTCGATGAACCAGGGTTCCCAGAATTTATTACAATCGATAAGGTAAATAAAATTATGAGAAATATTTATAGAAATTGGGAAGAGGATCGATATTATGAGTTAGTGAAACAATTAGAATTGCCAAGGGGGAAAAAACAATTTAAAGATTATTCTAAAGGTATGAAAATGAAGCTTGCCATTGCAGTTGCGCTATCGCATCAGGCGAAGCTTTTAATTCTGGACGAACCAACCAGTGGATTAGATCCGGTCGTTAGAGATCAGCTTCTTGACATTTTTTATGAATTTACTAGGAAAGAAGGTCATTCGATTTTGATTTCTTCTCATATTGTTGGGGATTTGGAACGTTTATGTGATTATATTGCTTATATTGATGATGGACGGTTAAAAATATTTGAGGAAAAAGATCAATTGTTGCAGCAATATGGATTATTAAAGTGTTCTATAGAAGAATTGCAGGAACTTGATGAGTGTGCAATTAAAGGAATTAGAAAATATACATATGGAGTTGAAGCTTTAGTAGATAAAAGAAGAATACCACAGGGGTATCAAACGGATATTGTAACGTTGGAAGAAATTCTTGTATTTCTTGCAAAAGGGCAAAAGGGAGTGAGAATATGAAGGGATTATTATTCAAAGGCTGGTTGGATTTAAAATATCGTTTTTGGATGTTTTTCATTGTTGATATTATTTTTGGAGTCGGAAGTTCCATGATGCTTAAAAACGGAAATTTTCTTGATCTGCGATGGATTGGTTTTTATCTTGGAATTTTTTTGTCATCGATTCCTTTAAGAAACATGCTTTTTGATGAAAAGGCTAAATGGAATTTGTATCAGTTAGTTCTTCCTGTTCATAAAAAAGATATCCTATGTATGCAATACTTTATTGGAATAGGATCTTTGGTTTTAGCCTGCATTGGGTATGGAATAGGATTTGAGGCAGGGTCTTTGATCGCAGGGGAAATTGTATGGAATGATCTTAATGCGATTGGACTTGTCATACAGCAAATATTTTTTTTGGCAACGATTCTAATGGTTATTGAGTTTCCAATGATATTTTTTCTTGGACAAAAGAGGGGAAGAAAATTTATTGTAATTTTAAATGGATGTGTGGCAGGTATTTTTATTGTGGCAGTTTTAAACGGATACACATTGCTTCCATACGATCTTCCATATCGGAAGTGGATCATGGCCGGATTTTTGATCATAGCATGGATTCTTTCTTATAAAATATCATTTCAATTATTTCATTTAGGAAGAGATTAGAAACAAAGAGTTTCAAAATGACTTTTGTTTTATGCTATAATGAGAAAAAACAGAAAGCAGGTGATCCTTTTTGAAGTTTATCCATATTGCAGATGTTCATTGGGGTGCAAAACCGGAACGTACAAAATCATGGGGAAAAATCAGAGAAAAAGATATTAAGGAGACTTTTTTTAGAATGATTTCCTATGCAAATGAAAGAGAAATGGATTTACTTTTGATTGCGGGAGACTTTTTTCACAACCAGCCAACAGTGCAAGACTTAAGAGATGTTGATTATCTGCTTGGAAAACTTACGACAGCCAGAGTTGTATGGATTGCCGGAAATCATGATCATTTAAAAGAAGGGAAACCTTTTTATGAGTATTCTTGGAAGACACCGATATATTTTCTGAAAGATCAGAATCTTGAAAAAGTGTCTTTTTCAGATCTCCAGACAAGCGTTTATGGGTTCAGTTATTGGGAAAATCAGATTCGTCAGCCTTTATATGATAGGGTAAAGCCTGAAGATGATGGAAATTTTTCTATTTTACTTGCTCATGGAGGTGATGAAAGTCATATCCCAATCGATCAGGAAAAATTAAAATGGTCTGGGTTTGATTATATTGCACTTGGTCATATTCACAGACCTCAGATTATTTTTGAAGATTTGATGGCTTATGCTGGTTCAATGGAGCCTTTGGATCGTACAGAAACTGGACAACATGGATTTATTGAAGGAGAAATTAGTGAAGAAAAGCAAATGATACATTTTGTTCCATTTGCTAGACGGCAGTATATGCAGGCAGAAGTTTTTATATCAGATAAAATGGGTCAAGCAGAAATTTTGGATCGTATAGAGACAGAGTTGTCTTATCGAGGAAAAGAGAATATGTATGAGATTGTACTGACAGGGACGAAAGATCCGAAATTGCATCTTGATTTTGAAAGAGTCGAAGATTCTTATTTGATTTCTAGTGTTCATGATGAAACAAGAAATCCATGGGAATATGATCGAATATCAGGGGATAATGATTTTTTAGTTAGCAAAGTTGCAGAAATATTAAAAGACCACCCAAAGGCACTTTCTTATGCAATGGAAGCATTAGCAGCATCCAGGGAGGATTAATTTATGAAAATTAAAGAAATATCGATCGATGGATTTGGAAAATTTCATAAATATCATTGTAAACTGTCAGACGGGATTCAGGTCTTTTATGGAGAAAATGAGTCTGGGAAAACAACACTGCGAAAATTTATGATTGCCATGTTATTTGGAATGGAAAAAGGGCGTGGTATGGCAGCAAAAAATGACGATTATACAAAGTATGTGCCGATAGATGGAGGAAACTATGGTGGTTCTATGATTTTTGAAAAAGATGGAATTTCCTACCGAGTGCAGAGAATTTTTTCTCCAGGTCGAAGTCAAGTCCGTTTATTTTATTCGGATACGATGGAAGAAATCATTCTTCCGGAAAAAAGTCTGGTACATAAGATTTTTGAGAGTAATAAAAATGCATTTGAAAACACTGTTTCTATGACACAATCAGATATCAGAACTGGAAAAGAAATGAAAGAAGTGCTGCAAAGTTCTATGGCTAATTTACGCAGCAGTAAGGATTCGGAGATTGATATTCGAAAAGCGATTGATTATTTAAAAGCAAAACGAAGAGAAAAGAGAAAAGATTCCATTTTTGCTAAGGCAGATAAGATCAGACAGCAAATTAAAATTGTAACCTATGACCCTAATAAATTGGAGCAATATACAAAAGAAGAACAAGAGTTAAGGAAAAAACTAACCAAGAGAGAACATTATAACTTTTTTCAAAGACTACTTCGATGGATTCGAAGACTTCTTGGTGTAAATGAAGATCAGATAGAAAAGATGGAAATTCTTCATCGCCTGGATATTGTTCGTATGGAAATAAAACAGTTAACGGATCAAAAGGAAATGCAGCAAGAAATTCATATTCAATATCAAAAGATTATGGAGCAAAAAAAGAGCATAGAAGAAGAAATTCGTCAGATAGAAATGGCTATTTATGCAATTGAGCAGGCAGCTTTAGCGGTACAAAAAACATTTGGACAAGAATTGAATGAGAAAATATCAGAAATTTTTGAGCAAATGACAGGAAGTGATTATAAAAAGGTTGTAATGAATGATGCGTTGGAAATGATGGTGCAAAAAGATTTTGACTATATTGATATGAAATATTTAAGTAATGCAACCGTAGAACAGTTGTATTTTGCTCTACGCCTGGCAGCAGCAGATCTTTTATATAAAGAAGATCATTTTCCATTGTTTTTGGATGATGTTTTTGGAAATTATGATGATAAAAGATTAAAAAGAACACTCTCTTATCTTGGACAAAAAAGTGATCGACAGATTTTTTTATTTACTGGACGAAGTGAGGTTGTGAAAGCGTTAAAAGAACAAAAAATGAACTATCATTTGATAGCATTATAAAAAGGCAGAATCTTTTTGTGAATTCTGCCTTTTGATCTTAAGTTTTATTTTTCTATATATTTTGCTTTTAGTTCTGCAACCTTTTTAGCGTATGCATCGTTGCGTTTTTGCTGGGCAATGATACCTTTAATAGAAGCTTTTACATCATCAAAGACAGATGCCTGAGCATCTTTTTTGTCTTCTACTTTGATTAAGTGATATCCAAACTGAGTTTTTACAGGACCTACGATGTGACCAACTTCTGCAGCAAAAGCAGCGTCTTCAAATTCTTTTACCATCTGTCCTTTTCCAAAAGAACCAAGATCTCCACCCTGCTGTCCGGATGGGCAAGTAGAAAATTCCTGTGCGGCATCTTCAAAAGATTTTTCTTCTGTTGTAATCATTTCCAGGATTTCCTGACACTTATCTTCGTTATCAACAAGAATATGTTTTGCATGAACGGTTTCACCATTGAGAAACTGATCTTCATTGGCATCATAATATTCTTTTGCTTCTTCATCAGAGACTGTGATGTCTTTCATGACTTCTCCAACTGCCATCTGTGCAAGGATTTCTCTTCTGGCATGAGCCATGTTTTCTTTAAATGCATCAGTTTCTTCCAGTTTCTGATCTTCACCGTCTTTTGCAAACAGATGAATTGTGATCAGCTGTTCTAAACATTGCTGTCTGAACTGTTCATTTCCAGCATAAGCCTGCTGTTCTTTTGGAAGAGCATGTAAAAGCGCATCCAAATCTTTCTGAGTAATTTCTTCTCCGGCAACGACTGCCAGTACATTCTGGTTTTCCATTCGGTTTCTCCTTTTGTTTTTTTATGTGATAAAAACATATTATATCATAATCGAACAGACTCCACCACTGAAATCATTGATTTTCATCTAGAAGATTTTTGCACAATGTTGGTGTATATGATTTTTTGTGGTAAGATATTAAAATAGAAAAATGCAATAGGAGGAAGAGATATATGGCAAAAAAAATGACCATGGCGGATATTGCGCGCTTGTCGGGTGTCGGAAAAAGTACGGTTTCCCGTTATTTTAATGGAGGTTATGTAAAAGAGGAAACGAGAGCAAAGATTCAAAAGGTCATTGAGCAGTATCATTATACACCAAATGCATTTGCAAGATTAAATGCAAGACAGAGTAATGTGATCGGAGTGATTGTGCCTACTTTAAATTCTAAAATTACAAGTCGTGTGATCACGAGTATTGATCGTTATCTTCGGGAAAAAGATTATACAACATTAATTCAAAATTCGGATCATGATATTGATCAGGAACTAAAAAATATTCAACGTTTGATCCAGTTAAATGTGGATGGTATTTTAATTAGTTCCATTGCGATTACAAAGGATCATAAAGAATTACTAAAAAAAGCAGAAATCCCAATCGTTGTTCTAACGCAAGATTATGAAGATGGAATTTCGATCATTTATGATGATTATCATGCGGGAAAGATGATGGGAGAATATATAGGAAAAAATGGACATAAAAAGGTTGGTTATATCAGTGTTTATGAGACAGACCGAGCGGTTGGTATCGAACGAAAACGTGGAGTTTTGGATGGCTTGAAAGAATATGGGATTGATGCAGTTGTTGGAAAAAGCGATTATAGTTTTATTGGTGGACAGAAGGTAGCAAGAGAACTTTTGGAAGAACACTCGGATCTGGATGCTATGATCTGCGCAACAGACCGGCTGGCATTTGGAACTTATAAAATTTTACATGAAAAAGGGAAAAAAATTCCAGAGGATGTGTCAGTTGCTGCATTTGGAGGATATGATGAAAGTTCTCTTCTTACACCAGAACTTACAACTTTGAAATTTGATTCCTATGGAATGGGATATCTTGGGGCGGAAACCATTCTTAAAATGATCAAAAAAGAAGTGGTATCTAAAAAACAAATCATAGGATATGAATTTGTGGATGGCAAAAGTGTACGATTTCTTAGATAGAAGAGATTAAATTGATAAAATGAAAATAGGAGACGCAGAAAGTTGTCTTCTATTTTTTTACCATTTTTGATGATATAAAAAAATGGAACCGATACCATAAAAACTCTTGACATTTTCATTGAAAAGTAATATGATACAAATATGGAACCGATACCATAAATGTTTCAGAATTTAAAAAGGAGAAGAGATATGGATTATGCAAAAATCGCAAGTCAGGTCATTGAAAATGTCGGCGGAAAAGCAAATATTAAGTCTGTACAGCATTGTGCAACAAGACTTCGTTTACAACTTCGTAACAATGACCTGCGGAATGAAGATGCCGTAAGTGACATCGAAGGAGTTAAAGGAGTATTTTTAACACAGTCACAGTTCCAAATTATTTTTGGATCAGGTCTTGTAAACCTTGTTTGTGATGAAGTACAAAAACAGCTTGGGATGTCAACAGCAGCACCAGCTGAGGATGATGAAAAGGAAGAGAAAAAAGGAAATCCTCTGCAGCGTCTGGTAAAACTGTTAAGTGATATTTTTGTACCAATCATTCCGGCAATTGTAGCTGGTGGTTTGTTAATGGGTCTAAATAACATTTTAACAGCAGCAATGTTTGATGGAAAATCCGTGATTGATCTTTATCCACAGTGGAAGGGTCTTGCGACAGCGATTAATATGTTTGCAAGCGCACCATTTACGTTTTTGCCTGTATTGATTGGATTTAGTGCAACGAAGAAATTTGGAGGGAATCCATATCTTGGAGCAGCTATGGGTATGATCATGGTACATCCAGATCTTTTAAGTGCGTACAGCATTGGAATTGCCAAAGCTCCTGTATGGAATATCTTTGGATTTAAGATTGCAGCTATCGGATATCAGGGAACAGTTCTTCCGGTATTAGCAGTTGCATTTATTCTGGCAACTATTGAAAAGAAATTACATAAGGTAACACCGACATGGTTAGATAACTTGACAACACCACTGATTTCAATCATGGTAACATCTTTCCTTACATTTATCTTCGTAGGACCAGTTTTAAGAGAAGCAGGAAACTTACTTGCCGATGGTATTACATGGGTATATAACACACTTGGATTTATTGGTGGAGGACTGTTTGGTCTTGTATATGCTCCAATTTGTTTAACGGGTATGCATCATAGCTTTATCGCAATTGAAACACAACTGATTGCGGCAAAAGCTACGACAGGTGGAAGTTTTATCTTTACAACAGCCAGCATGAACAACGTAGCACAGGGTGCAGCTGTTATTGCAGTATTATTTTTAACAAAAAATGAAAAAATGAAATCTATTTGTTCTGCATCTGGTGTTTCTGCACTCCTTGGTATTACAGAACCTGGAATGTTTGGTGTAACTTTAAAATTAAAATATCCATTCTACGCAGCGATTATCGGATCTGCCGTAGGAAATGCTTATTGTGCAGCAACAAAGGTACTGGCACAAGCGTTAGGAGCCGCTGGACTTCCTGGATTCCTTTCCATGCTGCCAAAGGATTATTTAAACTTTGCCATTGGTTTGATTTTATCCATGGCTGTATCTGCAGTATTGACTGTAGTCTTCTGGAAGAAATTTAACATTGAAGGAGAAGAACCTGTAAAGAAAGAAGAAGTTGAAAAAGTTAAAAAAGAAGAATTAAAAGAAGAACCAAAAGAAGAACCTGTAAAAGTACAGGGACCACAGGATTTATATTCTCCAATGAAAGGTGAAGTTTTATCCGTAGAAAAATCCAATGATCCTGCATTTGCATCCAAAGCAATGGGAGATGGTGTAGCGATTAATCCAACAGAAGGTATTGTATATGCACCAGCCGATGGAACAATCAGTCTTGTATTTCCAACCAAACATGCAATGGGAATTACCTTAAATTCCGGAGTAGAACTTCTCGTTCATGCAGGAATTGATACAGTCAAAATGGAAGGGGAAGGTTTTACAACATTTGTTTCCACTGGAGATCAAGTAAAAAAAGGTGATAAACTACTAGAATTTGATATGGATCTTGTTAAGGAAAAGGGATATCAAACACAGACTATGTTCCTTGTAGCAGATGCAAAAGAAAAAGAAATAGAAGTAAAACCTGCAGTAAATGCAGATAATGAAACAAAAATCATGGTATTGAAATAATCGTAAAAATAATAGAAGGGAAAATCAAATGTTTGAGAAATACAAAAAAGTCCTGAAAGAAGATTATAAAGCATGGTATAAAGAAAATGAAGATTATAGAAAAAAAGTGGCAGCAGATCCAAGAAGATTAAGCTTTCATTTGATGCCAAAGACCGGATGGTTAAATGATCCAAATGGAT
This sequence comes from Anaerostipes sp. MSJ-23, assembly GCF_018918155.1. Taxonomy (GTDB): domain Bacteria; phylum Bacillota; class Clostridia; order Lachnospirales; family Lachnospiraceae; genus Anaerostipes. The sequence goes on along the minus strand of NZ_JAHLPY010000007.1, from coordinate 7,567 downwards.
TATGTCAGTTTCATGGAACGTATCATATTTATTATCAGTATACACCGTTTGAACCAACCGGGGAACTGAAAATGTGGGGACATTATACAACGAAAGATTTTGTACATTATAAAGATTACGGTCCAGTTGTATTTCCTGATAAAGACTTTGATGCTCATGGGGTTTATTCTGGATCTGCATTTATTGAAGATGATACCATTCATTACTTTTATACAGGAAATTTAAAATATTTTGATCGTGATGATTATGACTATATTAACAGCGGACGTGGAAGTAACACGATTACATTTACAAGTAAGGATGGATATGATTTCTCAGAAAAACAGTTACTAATGACGAATGATGATTATCCTTCGGATATGAGCAATCACATCCGCGATCCAAAGATCCTGAGACACAAAGACACATATTATATGGTTCTTGGTGCAAGAGATAAAAAAGGGGTTGGAATGATTCTTCTCTATCAATCAAAGGACCTTAACCACTGGACTTATCTTAATAGAATCACGACACCAGAAAAATTCGGTTATATGTGGGAATGCCCAGATCTATTTGAACTGGATGGCCAGTTATTTTTGATTTGCTGTCCACAGGGAGTAGAGCAAAAAGGGATTGATTATGAAAATGTACATCAAACAACAGCAATGAAAATTTCATATGATTTTGAGACGAATGAATATGAAATCAAAGATATCAAGTTATTTGATCGCGGATTTGATTTTTATGCACCACAAACATTTGAAGATGAACATGGAAGAAGAATCTTAATCGGATGGATGGGAATTCCAGATGCAGATTATACAAATCCAACGGTAGAAAATGGATGGCAGCATGCTCTTACGATTCCAAGACAGCTTTTGGTCCGTGATGGAAAATTAATCCAACAACCAATAGGGGAAATGAAACAGCTTCGAAGCGAAGACAAAGCTGTTTGTAATTTCTATGACGGTCAAGAAATTGTTTTGCAAAATGTTGTTTATGAAGCTATTGTCGAGTATAATAAATGTAGTAGTATGACAATGACTTTGCGGGAAGGAATTACATTATCTTATAAGGATGAAATTCTTACATTAGATCTTGGAGCGTATGGTGCTGGAAGAACAACGAGAAAAGTTCATGTCAAAGAACTTTCTCATCTCCAGATTTTTGCAGATACATCTTCTATTGAAATTTTTGTCAATCATGGAGAAGAGGTCTTTACTTCAAGAATGTATAATCTGAATGGAAGAGTTACAATCCAAGGACAATGTCAAGGTAAGATGACAGTATACCCGTTGAAATCTTTTGAAATTGAAGGAGACGACAATGAAAAATAAGTTATGTGGAATTGGAGAAGCATTGATTGATTTTATTCCGGAAGTGAAAGGACAGAGATTGAAAGATGTCCCATCTTTTACAAGAGTTGCCGGAGGAGCACCAGCGAATGTTGTCGGAGCAGTTACAAAACTTGGAATTCCATCAAAATTTTTAACAAAACTTGGAGATGATCCATTTGGGGATTATATTGTTGAAGTTCTTGATCAGGCAGGGATTGACACATCCAATATTGAAAGAGATCAGGAAGGAGAGACAGCACTTGCATTTGTCTCTCTTGCAGCAGATGGAAATCGTGACTTTAAATTTTATCGAAAAAATAGTGCAGACTTAAGATATAATGTAGAAGATATTCCAACAGATGTATTAGATGATTGCGGAATGATTCATTTTTGCAGTGTGGATTTAGTGGAATCGCCAATGAAACAAGCTCATAAAAAACTAATTGACATGGCAATTGCTCAAAATGTCAAAGTATCTTTTGATCCAAACTTAAGATTTTCTTTATGGGATGATCTTGATCAGTTAAAAGAAACAGTGAATGAATTTCTTGATTATGCAGATATTATTAAAATTTCTGATGAAGAGCTGGAATTTATTACAGGATATACAGATATTAAAGATGCGGTGCCTGGCCTGTTAAGCAAACGTGCAAAATACGTTGTTTATACAAAAGGAAAAGATGGCGCAGAAGTTTACACAAAAGATGGTGTTGTAGAAGCTTCCGGATATACTGTTGATGTTCGGGACACGACGGGAGCAGGAGATTCCTTTATTGGAGCATTTTTATACTGCCTATTAAGAGATGAAGTGGAAGATCTTAATAGTGTAAGTAAGGAAACATTACATAGTTATCTTGACTTTGCGAATGCATATGCGGCCAATACAACAACAAAAGAAGGCGCGTTGGCAGCTATGGCTGATGCGCAAGAAGTGGAAGCATGGATGGCACAATTAAAAAAATAAAAATATAATTTTTAAGAGGGAATTCTTTTTGGATTCCTTCTTTTTTTCACTACATAAAAGGAATATAATACTGTAAGAATCATAAATGAAAAATGGGAGAAATGACATGAAAAAACGAAAACTTGCAGTAATTTTACCGGGACTTGGATATCATTGTGATAAGCCTTTACTATATTACACAAAAAAATATTTAAAAACGAAGAGCTACGATATAGAAGAAATTACCTATCATGATTTACCACAGTGGAAGAAAGATTCCCTCCCTCAGATAGGAAAGATCGTAGTGCAGCAAGCATGTGAGGCCTTTGAAAAAATTTCTGTTAAAGATTATAATGAAATTGTATTTGTATCAAAGAGTATAGGGTCTGTAGCTGCATGTTATTTATCACAGACAGTAGATATTGATTGGAAACATATCTGCTTTACACCGGTAGATCTTACAATTCCGTTATTAGAAACTGGGCATATGACAATTTTTTCTGGAACAGATGATCCGCTGGTGGATGGAAGTCATTTGGAGAGAGTATGTAAAGAAAAAAAGATTCCATTACATCGGATAAAGCATGGAAATCATTCGTTGGAAACAGGGGATGTCTTTTATGATATTCGACAGTTAAAAGACATTATAACGATTGTCAACAAAATAGAAAATTTATAATTTATTAGGTCATTCATAGGAATATGGATGGCCTTTTTGTATACATGAAAAAAAGATGGTTGAATGGTTGACATGACTAAGTTTGTGATATATAATTAGCATACAAAATATTAGTACACTAAAACTAAGCAAGCAAATAATAAAACGAACGAATAACTTGGAAAGAAAATAAATAAAGCATTTCAACAATAGGAGGAAAGAAAAGATGGTTGAATTTAAGCTGACAAAAGAACAGTTACTTGCAAAAGAATTGTTCAAAAATTTCGCTGAAAACGAAATTAAGCCAATTGCCAGAGATATGGATGAAGCAGAGAAATTTGATATGGATTTATTGGCTAAAATGAAAAAATACGGATTGATGGGAATTCCTTATTCAAAAGAATATGGAGGAGAAGGTGCAGATGTTTTAACGTATGCATTAGCGATGGAAGAAGTATCAAAAATTGACGCAAGCACAGGGATTACAATTTCTGTACATACCTCCCTTTGTTGTTCTTGCATCAATGATTATGCATCAGAAGAGCAGAAACAGAAATTCCTTCGTCCACTTGTTGATGGAACAAAGGTCGGATGTTTTGGATTGACAGAGCCTGGTGCAGGTACGGATGCAAGCGGAGTAAAGACAACAGCAAAAGCCGATGGTGATTTTTATGTATTAAATGGACAGAAGGTATTTACAACAAACTCTGGTTTTGCTGATACATTTGTAATCTTTGCATATACAGATAAGAGTGCAGGAACGAGAGGGATGTCAGCATTTATTGTGGACCGTAATACAGAAGGATTATCTGTAAGTAAAGATATTCCACGTATGGGAATTCGAGCAGCATCCAATGCAGAAGTTGCCCTTGTTGATGTAAAAGTACCAAAAGAAAATCTGATTGGAAAAGAAGGTATGGGATATAAGATTGCAATGGGAGCTCTGGCAGGAGGACGTATTGGAATTGGAGCTCAGTCTGTAGGAATTGCGCAGGGAGCTTTAAATGAAGCAATTAAATATGTAAAAGAAAGAAAACAGTTTGGAAAACCAATCGCAAAATTCCAGAATACACAATTCTTAATCGCAGCGCTTCAAACAAAGATCGATGCGGCTCGTCTCATGGTATGGAGAGCAGCAAAAGCAAAAGATGATCACGAAAATTATGCACCGTTGGCAGCACAGTGCAAATTGTTTGCTTCTGATGTAGCGGTTGAAGTTACAAGAGGATGTGTACAGATGCTTGGTGGTTATGGATATTCAAGAGAATATCCGGTAGAAAGAATGTATCGTGATGCCAAGATTACAGAAATTTATGAAGGTACATCCGAAGCTATGAAGATGATCGTTGGCGGCGGATTGTTAAGATAAGGAAATGGAAGGAGAGTAAGAAGAATGAAGATCGTTGTTTGTGCAAAACAAGTACCAGATACAACTGAAGTGAAATTGGATCCAAAAACAAATACTTTGATTCGTGATGGCGTTCCAAGTATTATCAATCCAGATGATAAGGCGGGAATTGAATCAGCGTTACAGTTAAAGGAAAAATGCCCGGGAAGTAGTGTAACGGTTGTTTCTATGGGACCTCCTCAGGCAGATATTGCCTTAAGAGAGGCACTGGCTATGGGGTGCGATAATGCCATTTTGGTTTCAGATCGAGCCTTTGGAGGAGCTGATACATGGGCAACTTCCTCAACAATTGCAGCAACTTTAAAAAAATTAGATTATGATGTGATTATCACAGGACGTCAGGCAATCGATGGTGATACTGCACAGGTAGGGCCTCAAATTGCGGAACATCTAGGAATTCCACAGGTAAGTTACGTAGAAAAAATGGATGTGGAAGGTGATGATACCATTGTTGTTCAGAGACAGTTTGAAGATCGTCATCAGGTGATTGAAGTAAAAACACCATGCCTTTTAACAGCACTTGCAGAACTGGCAACACCAAGATATATGTCGGTACATGGTGTATTTGATGCATATCATGAGAAAGAAGTTAAAGTATGGGGATTAGCAGATATTGAAGATACCGTTGATCAGGCAAATATTGGTCTGAAAGGTTCTCCTACAAGAGTAAAGAAATCCTTTACAAAACAGGCAAAAGGTGCCGGAACAATTTTAAATGATTTATCGGATGATGAAGCAGTAAAAGCGATCGTTGATAAATTACAGGAAAAACATATCATTTAATCAAAGGAGGATCAATCAAAATGAGTAAAGACGTATATGTATTTGCTGAACAAAGAGATGGTGAACTTCAGAAAGTTGGCATCGAGCTGGTTGGAGAAGCAAAAAAATTAGCAGCGGATCTTGGACAGCAGGTAGTTGCAATCCTGCTTGGATCCGAAGTAAAAGATAAAGCCAAGGTATTAATTGCACATGGAGCAGATAAAGTTGTCGTTGTTGATGACCCAATTCTTGCAGAATATGTGACAGAACCTTATACAAAAGCAATCACTGAAATTATTAAAGCAAAAGATCCTGAAATTGTTCTTTATGGGGCATCTTCCATCGGTCGAGATCTTGCGCCTAGAGTATCTGCAAGAATTCATACAGGATTGACTGCAGATTGTACAAGTCTTGCAATTGATGAAGATACAAAGCTTTTGATGATGACGCGTCCAGCATTTGGTGGAAATATTATGGCAACAATCGTGTGTGAAAATTTCAGACCACAGATGGCAACCGTAAGACCAGGTGTTATGAAGGCATTAGAAGCTGATGAGAGTCGAACAGGAGAAGTGGAAGATTTTGTAGTTGCATTTACAGATGCAGATATGAATGTAAAAATCCGAGAAGTTGTAAAGACAACACACAAATCGGTTGATATTACAGAAGCAAAAATTCTTGTATCTGGTGGTCGTGGTGTCGGAAGTGCCGAAGGATTTAAAGATCTTGAAGTGCTGGCAGAAACATTAGATGGAGAAGTAGCAGCATCTAGAGCAGCAGTTGACTCTGGATGGATTAGCAATGATCGACAGGTTGGGCAGACAGGAAAAACGGTTCGACCAGAATTATATCTTGCATGTGGTATTTCTGGAGCAATTCAGCACGCAGCAGGGATGGAAAATTCTGAACTAATTATTGCGATTAATAGAGATGAAGATGCAGCAATTTTTGATATTGCAGATCTTGGAATTGTAGGAGATATCAAAAAGATTCTTCCAAAATTAAACGATGCGATTAAAGCAATCAAAGAAAAATAAAAAAATAAGTAATGATATTATAATATAGGAAAACTCCAAAAAAAACAAAACCTTCTAAAAAATTAGTCAGAGGGACAAAGAATGATGGTGCAATCTTTGTCTCTCTGGCTTTTGTTATGAAACATACGGGTGAAAAACCAAGCCCATGGGAAAAGATAAGAAGGCTATTTTCATATTCTATTTTGCTTGTTTTTGGCAGAATAAATAATCTATTCCCAAATATATCAAAGACAGTATCATCGTAATTCCACTGTTAAATATATCTGAGTTAAAATCCACCTGACTGTGTGGTATGAAGTAGATGGAAATATGTGTAATGACAATCGGTACAGGTTTAAAGCTAGCAGAGCAAAGTCGAAGACATGCTATAAATGATTGTGAAATTTCAAAAAGTTTTGTATATTATCCAAGTAGCAGCAATGCAAATAAGTGAAATACAGGAACCCAATGTAAAAACAACGAATTTTTTCAAAAGAAATGCAAGCATTGACAGAAACGGAATCGGAATAATACTGATTACTAGTAGAGTTTTTAAAATAATTTTCTCTTTCGCTGTTAAAACTGCGAGTATTATAAGCCATATGGCTATAATTGATATAATGACAATGATAAGCTGTTTGAAGTAAAATAGTTACAAATCAAACATATAAAAATAGCAATTAATGCGAAAATAGAAATAGCTGCTAAAATATTGAGTTTTATTTCTTTTCACTTTTCATTTACGAATGTTTGTTTTAATTTGTAAGTTTTCGTATCCATTGATATTGATTGACTCTTCGTGCAGTTGGTAAGCACTTAAAGATCTGGTCAGAATTTAAGAGGGCAACGACGGCAGCAACGGGAAGATTCCATATGAAAGCACCAAGGAAGGATAAGGGAATCACGATTGCCCAGGTTGAGATTATATTTAACCAGAGAACATAGGTAACATCTCCACCTCCTTTTATGATGCCTACACCAGCTGGCATCTGATATGCCATGCCAACAAAGATAAAGCATAAGATTATCAGAATTTGGTTCGATAAAAGATAAGCATTTGGTGTCAGATCATAAAAAGATAAAAATGGTTTCCGAAGGGAAAATAAAATGATTCCAAGCAAACATCCAACAATGAGATAAATAGCTTGTAAGGATTTACAGTATTCTTTTATTTTTTTTAAGTTTTTTCCGTCAGAGCCTACGATTGTTCCAATAAGAACGGATGAGGCAGAGGCCTCTCCAACGGTAATTACCTTCAGATATTGAAAAATAGTAGTTGATACGGAATTTGCGGCAATGGCATCGGATGATAGATGTCCACGATTTCATGCTTGATTTTCCCCTTATGCTTATGATATTCAGATTTCCTGTTTTTCAGATAATTATAATAAGCATTTGGTAGGATGTTCAGTCTTTTCAATAACCAACGGACACCGTATTTGTGCCCATACTGCTGAAGAAATC
>NZ_JAHLPY010000006.1 GCF_018918155.1 Anaerostipes sp. MSJ-23 | reverse complement strand
GGGATAAACGCTGAAGGCATCTAAGCGTGAAGCCCCCCTAAAGATAAGATTTCCCATACCGTAAGGTAGTAAGACCCCTTGAAGACGACGAGGTAGATAGGGCAGAGGTGGAAGTGCGGCAACGCATGGAGCTGACTGTTACTAATCGGTCGAGGCTTTAACCAAGGAAGGTTGTGTGAAAGAAAGATGTTGATAGATCTTGTATGATGTTTTGAAGGTATGTAATATCTTGATAAGAAGTAGAGACTAAGAGATGTAAGCTATAGAGAAAGTGGAGGATCCTTAGTTTTTAGCTATTTGATTCTGGCCCGGTGGCTCAGCTGGTTAGAGCGCCGCCCTGTCACGGCGGAGGTCGTGGGTTCGATTCCCATCCGGGTCGCTTTTTATTGTGGGATCATAGCTCAGCTGGGAGAGCATCTGCCTTACAAGCAGAGGGTCACAGGTTCGAGCCCTGTTGGTCCCATTTTTATTGAAAAGAAAAGACATGCCGTTGTGGCTCAATTGGCAGAGCAGCTGATTTGTAATCAGCAGGTTACCGGTTCAAGTCCGGTCAACGGCTTACACACCTGATGACTGAAGAGATTCAGTCATAAAGGTGTTTTAGATATATATGGTGGGATTCCCGAGTGGCCAAAGGGGGCAGACTGTAAATCTGTTGGCAACGCCTTCGAAGGTTCGAATCCTTCTCCCACCACTTACCATTATCGCGGGGTGGAGCAGTCTGGTAGCTCGTCGGGCTCATAACCCGAAGGTCGTTGGTTCAAATCCGGCCCCCGCAATTTTTCTATATAAAAAGTTCATAAATATCATGCCCAGATAGCTCAGTCGGTAGAGCAGAGGACTGAAAATCCTCGTGTCGCTGGTTCGATTCCGGCTCTGGGCATCTTTTTTTGAAGTTTGGTGTGGAGTTTGCGCTGAACTTCTTTTTTATTTGCAAGGGAACATGGTTGTGATAGAATAAAAAGTATAATAAATATGGAAGGAAATTCTTAAATGTCAGAGTTTATTTATGAGAAATTAAAAGAATTAAAAGAAAAGGGAGCTTATCCTTTTCATATGCCTGGACATAAAAGAAACTGCGAAGATGTTTTCCTTGGAAATACTTTATTTTCTATGGATATTACGGAAATTACAGGATATGATGATCTTCATCAACCAGAGGGAATGATCCGAAAAGCTATGGATGAAGCAAAAAAAATTTATGGGACAAAAGAAAGTTATTTCCTTATTAATAGTACAACAGCTGGAAATTTATCAGCGATTGCAGCGACTTGTCATATAGGAGATAAAATTTTGGTGGCTAGGAATTGTCATAAGTCGGTTTATCATGGAATAGAACTTTTAGGACTTGACCCCATTTATCTTTATCCAGAGGTGGATGACATGGGAATTTGCCGTGGAATTACAACAGATCAAGTGAGAAAAATTTTAAAGGAAGAAAAAAATATCAAAGCAGCGGTTATTGTTTCACCAACGTATGAAGGTAGAATTTCAGAAATTCGAGGTATTTCTGAAACATTACATGAAAATGACATACCATTGATTGTAGATGAAGCACATGGAGCTCATTTTATTTTTCATAGAGATTTTCCGGAGAGTGCCATTTCTCAGGGAGCAGACATTGTTATACAAAGTCTTCACAAGACATTGCCATCGCTTACGCAGACAGGAATCTTACATTTATGTACAGATAGGATTAGTAAAAGTTGGATGCAAAAAAAATTATCGGTATTTCAAAGTAGTAGTCCTTCTTATATTCTTATGGCTTCAATAGAATGTTGTATCAACAAATGTAATGAAAAAAGAGAAAGTTTTCAACAATATATGGATCAAATGAAGGAAATTTGTGGACAACTTTCGAAAATGAAGCACCTGAAGTTGATAACTACAGATGATATTAGTAAGATTGTAATTTCAACAAAGAATACAACAATCTCAGGAGAGCAGTTATTTTGTATTTTAAGGGATAAGTATCAGATGGAATTGGAGATGTCTGAACTTTCTTATGTTATTGCAATGACAAGTGTCTGTGATACAAGAGAAGGTTTGCAAAAGTTGGTGGATGCACTTTTAGAAATTGATCAGAATATTTCAGAAAAGAAAAATGATCAGATAGAAAATTTTCATATGATACAAAATGAGAAAATTTTTCTGCCGGAAGAAATATCTCGGAAAAAGAAAAAACAGGTGTTACTTGAGGAATCAGTCGGAAACATAGGTGCAGACTTTGTTTATTTATATCCACCTGGAATTCCATTGATCGTTCCGGGTGAGAAAATTAGTAGAGATATTGTTCAAAAAATTCAACAATATGAGAAAAATAAAATGAAGATTGTAGGATGTTTTGATGGAAAAATAAATATAGTGAAATGAAAGGATGGAAAAATGGGAGTATTTCTTACAATGGAAGGCCCGGATGGTGCTGGTAAGTCAACGCAAATTGAATTATTAAGAGACTATTTATCCAGAAAAGGTTATGATATAATAGTATGTAGAGAACCAGGCGGAACAAAAATCAGTGAAGCAATCCGCCAGGTGATACTGAATAAAGATTTTACAGAAATGAGTCATATGACAGAACTTCTTTTATATACAGCAGCCAGAGCTCAGCTGATGGAAGAGGTAATCCGTCCTGCATTAAAAGAGGGAAAAGTTGTAATTTGTGACCGTTTTGTAGAGTCTTCTGCAGTTTATCAGGGGATTGCCCGAGGAATGGGAATTGAACTTGTCTATGAAATCAATCAATATGCAATTGGCGATACGCTGCCAGATCTGACGATCATGATTGATTTAGATGCAAAAACTGGTATTTCAAGGAAAAAAGAGCAGGCAGAACTTGACCGTATGGAGCGGGAAGCCCTTGATTTTCATGAGAAGGTTGTAAAGGGATATCGAGAGATTGCAGCCTTACATCCAGAGAGGATTTATAAAGTAGATGGACATCAAACAATAGAAGAAATCCATAAAAAAATTGCTGCAGCAGTTGATAAAATAATTTCGTAATGAAGGTGACGATATGAATAGTTTTAAAACAGTAGTAGGACATGAAAAAATAATAGCTCATTTTGAAGAAGTAATAAAAATGGGAAAGGTATCTCATGCATATCTGCTGAGTGGTGAAGATGGCAGTGGTAAAATGACACTAGCAAAAGCTTTTGCAGAGGCTCTTTTATGTGAAAATCACCAGGGCTGCGGCGAATGTACTGCATGCAGACAGGTAGAATCTGGGAATCATCCAGATTTGATTTATATTACACATGAAAAGTATGAGATCAGAGTTGATGAAATTCGAAAAGGAATCAATGAAACGATCGATATAAAACCATATAGTGGTAAATATAAAATCTACATTATTGATGATGCAGATCGAATGAATCAAGGAGCGCAGAATGCTTTATTAAAAACATTAGAGGAACCGCCAGCTTATGCAGTGATTCTTCTCTTAACAAATAACAAAGACCGTCTTCTGGACACAATTTTGTCAAGATGTGTGACAATGACTCTGGGATCTGTAAAGGAAGAAAAAATCGTGCAGTATCTGAAAGATCATACCGATGCCAGTGATGCAGACATTGCATTTGCTGCCTCATTTTCTCTTGGAAATATTGGAAGAGCACTGCATGTTACAACAACACAGGAATTTAAAGATATGTTCCAGGAAGCAATTAATATTTTAACTCATATAAAAACAATGGAAACATATGAAGTTATTTCTTATCTGAAAACATTGACGGCATATAAAGATGAAATCTATGATTTCCTTGATATTTTAACGGTATGGTACCGAGATATGTTAATGCTTAAAACAACAGGTTCTCTGAATCATTTGATTTATAAAGATAAATACCGTCAAATCAAAGAACAAGAAATTTATATTTCTTTTGAGGGGATCAGTCATATTCTCGATGAAATTAAAAAAGCCAGAAGAAGATTGATGGCTAATGTTAATTTTGAGGTGGCAATGGAAATGCTGCTTCTGACAATGAAGGAGAACGGTAAAGTATGGTAGAAGTGATTGGAGTGCGTTTCCGTACTGCAGGGAAAATATATTTTTTTGATCCAAAAGATTTTCAGGTAAAAATGGGACAACATGTTATCGTGGAAACTTCCAGAGGAATTGAATATGGAAAGGTTGTATCAGAGCGAAGAAATATCAAAGAGAAGTATTTGAGTGATGAGTTGAAACCTGTCATTAGGATTGCAACAGAAGAGGACGATGAGAAAGCTGCAAAAAATCGCCAGAAAGAAAAGGAAGCATATAAAATTTGTCTTCAGAAAATTAAAGATCATAAATTGGAAATGAAACTTGTAGCAACAGAATATACTTTTGATAATAATAAAGTTTTATTTTATTTTACTGCAGATGGCAGAGTTGATTTCAGAGAATTGGTAAAAGATCTTGCTTCTGTTTTTCGTACAAGAATTGAATTACGTCAGATCGGTGTTCGTGATGAAGCAAAAATGCTTGGAGGAATTGGAATCTGTGGAAGAGAACTTTGCTGCAATACATTTCTTTCAGAGTTTGCACCAGTTTCCATTAAAATGGCAAAAGAACAGAATCTTTCCTTAAATCCAACAAAGATTTCTGGGGTGTGCGGCAGATTAATGTGCTGCCTAAAAAATGAACAGGAAACTTATGAATATTTAAATAGTAAGCTTCCAAAGATTGGAGATGTACTGAAAACAAATACAGGTGTAGTTGGGGAAGTACAGCGTGTAGACGTTTTAAGACAGAAAGTAAAGCTTATTGTAGAAGATGAAAATGGAGATAAGGAAATTCAGGAATACAAGATTGATGACTTGATTATGAAAAGAAAGAAAACAGGTTGTCCTGGATGTAAACAAGGATGTAAAGGAAATGGCAAAAGAAAGAATTGATGATCTTGGTATTAAAGGCTATCAGATCATTCAGAAAGAAGATGGATTTTGCTTCGGAATGGATGCAGTACTTTTGTCTGATTTTGCAAAGGTAAAGCGAGGAGGAAATGTACTCGACCTTGGAACAGGAACAGGAATCCTTCCAATTCTTATGGAAGCAAAAAATCCACAAGCAGCGTCATTTACGGGACTTGAAATTCAGTCAGAGATGGCTGAGATGGCTTCGCGAAGTGTGAAGTTGAATCATTTAGAACAAAGAGTCAGAATCGTAGAAGGTGATATTCGAGAGGCTTCTACGATTTTTTCTCATGATAGTATGGATGTAATAACATCCAATCCTCCGTATATGATAGGAAATCATGGATTGAAAAATCCAAAAGAGGCAAAGGCAATTGCTCGTCATGAAATTTTGTGTTCTTTTAAGGATATTTCTATGGCGGCGAAGAAATTGCTGAAAAATAAAGGAGTTTTATATATTGTTCATCGAAGTTTCAGGCTTGCTGAAATATTAAATCAGCTTTCGAAGGATGGTTTAGAGCCCAAAAGAATTCGGTTTGTACATCCCTACAGGGATAAAGAATCAAATATCTTTCTTTTGGAGGCGGTTAAGGGTGGAAAATCAAGAATGATAGTGGAATCACCGCTGATTGTATATGATCGACCGAATCAATATACGGATGAAATTTATAAGATTTATTTTGGAAATAGTAAACACGCTGAAGCGTACTTAAAGGAATAAATTCGGAGGAAGAAAAATGGCAGGAATTTTATATTTATGTGCAACTCCGATCGGGAATCTGGAAGATATTACATTTCGTGTTCTTGATACATTGAAAAATGTAGATCTCATTGCAGCGGAGGATACACGTCACAGCATCAAGCTTTTAAATCATTTTCAAATTAAAACGAAAATGACTAGTTATCACGAATATAATAAGGTGGAAAAAGCCAAAGTTCTTGTAAAACAATTATTAGAAGGAAAGAATATTGCACTTGTTACAGATGCGGGAACTCCGGGAATTTCAGATCCGGGAGAAGAGCTTGTAAGACAATGCCATGAAGCTGGAATTGTAGTAACTTCTCTTCCTGGAGCCTGTGCTTTGATTAATGCATTGATCGTATCTGGGCAGCCAACAAGGAGATTTTGTTTTGAAGCCTTTTTACCGGCAGATAAAAAAGAACGCAAAGAAATTTTAAATCAGCTGAAGAACGAAACAAGAACAATTATTTTATACGAAGCACCACATCGTTTGCTTCGAACCCTTGGCGAACTTTATGAAGTTCTTGGAAATCGTAAAATGACGTTATGTAGAGAATTGACCAAAAAACACGAATCCGTTGTTTTATCGACCATCGAAGATCTTCTTCAGTATCATCAGGAAAATCCTCCTAAAGGAGAATGTGTGATGATTATTGAGGGAAAGTCTATGAAAGAAATTAAAGAAGAAAGTCAGGAAGAATATTTAAAAATGCCGCTTTCTGAACATATGGACCTTTATTTAAAACAAGGATATACACAAAAAGATGCGATGAAAAAAACAGCGAAAGATAGAGGTATTAGTAAGAGAGAGGTCTATCAGCAACTATTGGAATTGAAAAAAGAAATATAATAAAAAAGGAAATTCTGGTTACGATCAGAATTTCCTTTTGATTTTTATTCAGAAATCTTGAGTCCGGCAATTCGTGCCAGTTCTAGAATGGATTTCTTTGATACTTTTTTTCCTTTATATTCGATCAGATCATCCATTTCTCCTGTGAAGATATCTGTAGGGTTGTATTTTTTAAGAATGATTTTATCATCGTCTACAAATATTTCAAGTGGATCCCTTTCATTTACATCAAAGTTACGGCGTAACTCAATAGGCAAAGTGATACGTCCAAGTTCATCAAGCTTTCTAACAATGCCAGTGCTTTTCATCTGCAACCTCCTTCATTCCAACATCATCAATTTTATATATGAATTAACCATAGCATACGAGGTTATGCTTGTCAAACAATTTACTTTTCTTACTGATAAATGTTTCTGGTTAGCGGATTTCTGCACCTGCGGGCATATCTTTTTCTGGCACAACCAGAGAAAGTTCTCCTTTTTCATTTTCAGCGCAAAGAAGCATTCCTTCAGAAAGAACACCTGCAAGTTTTGCTGGTTTTAGATTTACAAGAACCATAACTTTTTTACCAACCATTTCTTCTGGTTTATAGTAAGCTTTGATTCCTGATACGATCTGTTTTACTTGACTTCCAATTCGAACCTGAGAACATAATAATTTTTTTGATTTCTTTACTTCTTCACATGCAATGATTTCTCCAACTTGGAACTGCATTTTTGTGAAATCATCAAACTTGATTTCATCTTTTGGTTCAATATCAATGACTGGTTCTCCAGCAGCAGCCTGTTTTTGAGCTTCCATTAATTCATGAGCTTTTTCCATAACCTCTGCTTCATCTAAACGAGCAAAAAGAATTTCAGGTTTTTCTGTTACCTGTGTTCCACTTACATAATTTCCAAAAGTATCAAGTTTTTCAAATGGAATTGCCTGTGCATTTAGCTGTGCAAAAATCTTTTCAGAAGTTTCCGGCATATAAGGCTCCAGAAGTGTTGCACCAGTTACGATTCCCTCTACCAAGTTGTAAAGGACAGTTGCAAGACGATCCTTCTGAGACTCATCTTTTGCCAGTACCCAAGGCATTGTTTCATCGATATAACGATTGCATCTACGGAATAGATTAAAGATTTCAGTAATTGCATCAGCAACACGAAGGTCTTTCATTTTTTCCTGAACTTTTGCTTTTGTTCCAGAAACAACAGCTTTAAGATCATCGTCATAGTCACCATTACACTCGCGGTTTTCTACGATTCCACCAAAATATTTGTTAGACATGGAAATTGTTCTGTTTACCAGATTTCCAAGAATATTTGCAAGGTCGGAGTTCATACGTTCAATCATTAATTCCCATGAAATCATACCATCACGTTCAAATGGCATTTCATGAAGAACAAAATAGCGAACAGCATCTACGCCGAAGAAATCAACAAGATCATCCGCATATAAAACATTTCCTTTAGATTTACTCATTTTTCCATCACCCTGAAGCAACCATGGATGTCCAAATACCTGCTTTGGAAGAGGAAGATCCAGTGCCATCAAAATAATTGGCCAGTAAATTGTATGGAATCGAATAATATCTTTTCCGATCAGATGGAGATCTGCAGGCCAGAATTTTTTGAACTGGTCGCTGCTATTGCCATCACAGTCATAACCGATTCCAGTAATGTAGTTTGTAAGGGCATCCAGCCATACATAAACAATATGTCCTTCATCAAAATCAACAGGAATTCCCCATGTGAAAGATGTTCTAGATACACAAAGATCCTGAAGTCCTGGAAGAAGGAAGTTATTCATCATTTCATTTTTACGAGATTCTGGCTGAATAAAATCTGGATGGGTATTGATATATTCAATCAGACGATCTGCATATTTGCTCAGCTTCAGGAAATATGCTTCTTCTTTTGCAGGCTGGACTTCACGTCCACAGTCCGGACATTTTCCATCTACCAATTGACTTTCTGTAAAGAAAGATTCACATGGTGTACAGTATAAACCTTCATATTCACCCTTATAAATATCACCCTGATCATAAAGCTTTTTGAAAATTTTCTGTACCTGTTTTTCATGATCTTCATCTGTTGTACGGATAAATCTGTCATAAGAAGTATTCATAAGATCCCAGATACGTTTAATTTCTCCAGATACACCATCAACAAATTCTTTTGGTGTAACGCCCTGTTCTTCTGCTTTTAATTCGACTTTTTGACCATGCTCGTCAGTACCAGTCTGGAAAAATACATCATATCCTTCCATACGTTTATATCTTGCAATACTGTCTGCCAGAACAATCTCATAAGTATTACCAATATGAGGTTTTCCGGAAGTGTAAGCAATAGCCGTCGTAATATAATATGGTTTTTTACTCATAGTAATCCTCCGATTTTTGGTTTCTATTCCTATTAATTATAGTACATCTTTTTAGGATAGTCTATTTTTTTTCTTTAAAAAATAGTATAATAGTAGTATTCATGAAAAAGAAGGGAGCCCTCATGAAAAGACAAATACCAATCAGGATATTTGCCCTTTGTATGGCTTTGACTTTGGCAGTTTGTGGCTGCCGGATGGAACAGGATGTTTCTGATAAGACGTCTTCATCAACGGTATCGACGGCAAAAGAAACATCGCTACAAAAGAAGTTTGATCGTTATCTTGAAAAACTTTTTAAAGAAAGTATAGAAGATGACAGCATTCAGCTTCATTATACACTCAAAAATCCAGAACGGTATGGTATCAAAGGTAAAGAAAAACTTCCAGGAATGGTTCAAGATCAGGACATGAAAAAAGAAACACACAAAGAAATGGAAGAACTTCAGAAGTTTTCTTATAAAAAACTTTGCAGAAGACAAAGATTTGCATATGATGCTCTTTATGATTATTTGAAATATAAAGAACAATGTGAAAAATATCCATACTATAAAACGGTTTTAAGTCCAACTACAGGCATACAGGCCCAGCTTCCTGTTATTTTTTGTGAATACCGTCTGAATACAGAAGAAGATGTTATTACATATCTTCATTTGCTTGAACAGACAGCACAATATTTTCAATCGGTTATGGTTTATGAGAAAGAACAGATTAAGAGAGGATTATTTATGTCAGATGATGATGTAGATGCAGTAGTTTCGCAAATTCATCAATATATAGGGGCAAAAGAAAATAATATTCTCATTGAGACGTTTGGGGAAAGACTTCTTGGAATAAAAAATCTGAAAAAAGAAAGACGGGAAGTTTTTTTAAAAGAAAACCAGAAGATTGTTATGGAAAAGGTACTTCCAGCATATGCAAAACTTGCAGATGACTTGAAAGTACTAAAGGGGAATGGAACAAATTCTGCAGGACTTGCAGGATTTCCAAAAGGAAAGTCATACTATAAAGCATTGATACAGCAAAAAACAGGTTCATCAAAGTCTGTTTCTGAAATTATTGCAATGGCACAAAAGGATCTTTTGAGCTGTCTTTATGAGACGGCAAAACTTAGTAAAAAAGACCCAGAAGCATATGAAGAATATGCAAATTTAAATATCAAACCGTATACGGGGAATAATCCACAACAAATTCTTTTAAAATTACAGAAAAAAATGAAAAAAGATTATCCGGAAGGGCCACAGGCGGCGTGTGACATAAAGTATGTGCATTCTTCCATGGAAAAGAATGCGAGTCCGGCATTTTATATGATACCGGCTATTGATTCATATGAACAAAATACCATTTACATCAATAAAAGCCAGATGGAAAATTTTAATCAGCTTTATGCAACACTTGCACATGAAGGGTATCCGGGGCATCTGTATCAAAATATTTACTATGCGGCTCGAAGGGAAATACCCATTCGTTATATTCTTGAATATCCCGGATATTCGGAAGGGTGGGCAACTTATGTAGAAGCATGGAGTTATAAAACAGTAGAAGCGGGAAAATATACGGAGACGCTTTCAAAATTGAATATCCTTGGAATGAAATTTAATCTTGCTCTTTGTTCAAGAATTGATCTCGCTGTCCATTATGAAGGATGGAATTTAGAGAAGGTAAAAACATATCTAAGACAATTTGGAGTTTCCGAAATGAAAGCAGAAAAACTGTTTCATATGGTCGTTCGTGAACCAGCAAATTATCTTTCGTATTATGTCGGTTATAGAGAGTTTGAAAACTTAAAAGATTATTATAAAGAGAAAGCTGGTAAACAATATAACTTAAAAACATACCACAAAATCATCTTAGATGCAGGACCGTGCAGCTTTGACATCTTGAAGAGACGCATCGACGAAACCTTACGAATGGAGGAGTAACTTATGTCAACAAAAGCGTATTACACACATGATGAAATTGGAAAAGGAAAACCAGGTTTTTCAAAAACCAGATCCATTATAGAAGCAGCTTTTTACGGAAACAATGTTGTGGAAGTAAAAGATTTGAAACAGGCATATGAACTGGCAAAAAATTCACCAGGAACAATTGTGACAGATATGCCGGTATATAAACCGGAAGAAATCGGTCTGGAAGAAGGAAGCAAAGTTCTTTTATTCAACGATGGTTCTGTTACAGGTCGATGCGCAGCAGCCAGAAGAATTGCCAGTGAACCAGGAGTAGATACAAATGATCTTGATTTGAAGGTGATGGATGCTGTTTATGATACTAGATGGTCTACGATGTATCATGCACAGGTTTATATCGGATTAGATCCAGAATTTATGGTAAAAGCACATCTTCTTATTCCAGAAGGAGAAGAAAATATCCTCTATTCTTGGATGTTAAATTTCCAGTATTGTTCAGATGAATATAATGAAATGTACAAAAAATCAAAACCAATCGCAGATGAAACAGATATTTATATTTTCTCAGATCCACAGTGGGAACATGTAGATCATCCTCTTGGATTAACTTATTTCAACACAGAAACAAACTGTGCCGCATTGCTTGGAATGAGATATTTTGGAGAGCATAAAAAAGGAACTCTGACAATTGCATGGGCAATTGCAAATCGAAACGGATATGCATCCTGCCATGGAGGACAGAAAGAATTTAAGATTTCCGGATCGGAAGATCGTCATTATGTAGCATCATTCTTTGGTTTATCAGGTTCTGGTAAATCCACACTGACACATGCAACTCACAATAATAAATATGATAATATTACCGTTCTTCATGATGATGCATTTATTATTAATACACAGACTGGCGCCTCTATTGCAATGGAACCTACGTATTTTGATAAAACAGCGGATTATCCTACAGGATGTGAGGATAATAAATATCTTCTAACAGCACAGAACTGCTCAGCAACACTGGATAATGAAGGAAAAGTTGTTCTTGTAACAGAAGATATTCGAAATGGAAATGGCCGTGCGATTAAATCAAAATTATGGTCTCCAAATCGTGTAGATAAAATTGATTATCCAGTCAATGCAATTTTCTGGATTATGAAAGATCCTACAATTCCACCAATTGTAAAAGTAAATGGAGCAGCGCTTGCTTCTGTTATGGGAGCTACCCTTGCAACGAAACGAAGCAGTGCCGAACGTCTTGCGCCTGGAGTTGATCCGGATCGTCTGGTTGTAGAACCTTATGCAAATCCATTCCGTACATACCCTCTTGTGAATGATTATAAGAAATTCAGAGATCTTGTAAAAGAGCGTAATGTGGAATGCTATATTTTAAATACTGGAGATTTCATGGGGAAAGACATCAAACCTTCGGTAACATTATCTTGTATTGAACAGGTAGTAGAAGGAACAGCTCAATTTAAACCATGGGGACCATTCAGTAATATGGAAACCTTGGAAGTAGAAGGATATATTGCTGATTTTGATGATGAAACCTATGTAGATAAATTAAAAGCAAGAATGACCGATCGTTTGAACTTTGTATTTGATAAAGATACAGAAAACGGGGGATATAATGCACTTCCAACACAGGCAAAAGAAGCTTTGGCAAAAGTTATTAGTGAAGCGCATAATCTTGTGGTAAAATAAAGGAAAGATATGGAGGTGTATACATGGATAAAGATGAATTAAATGATTTAGTCGTAGATTTGTTTCATGGGATCTCATATGAAGAAGAAAAAGCTGTCATTACGGAAGAATTTAAAGATATATCTAATAAAGATCTTCATATCATTGACACGATTGGAATGAAAGAACCAAGAAATATGTCTTCGATTGCAAAAGATCTGAATATTACTGTGGGTACACTGACCATTGCAATCAACAATCTTTTAAAAAAAGGATATGTAAAAAGAAAGCGTGGAGAAAGAGACCGGAGAGTTGTCTATATTTCCCTTTCAGAAAAGGGAAAGAAGGCGTACGAACATCACCGGGCCTTCCATCATAAGATGATAGAAGGCCTTCTTCTTCCATTGAATGATGAAGAAGAAAAAATGTTGATTCGCGTTATGCAATATTTCCACGACTATTACAAATCGAAGAATTAAAAATAACAGCAAATAAAAACAGAGACCCCGATACCAACAAAGGTGGCAAATAAAGCCCCTTTGAGGGTATAACGGGTCTTTTTGATATGAATGGAAGAATAATAAACGGAAAGAATATAAAAGCATGTTTCTGTAGAGCTTAAAATAACCGATGCAAGAAAGCCGGGAGTAGAATCTGGGCCGGAGGTTTTAAAGATATCAAGTAAAAAACCTGTTGCAGCAGAAGAAGAAAATAATTTTGCAAAAATAACGGGAAGAACTTCTTTTGGAATATGGAGGATGGAGGCAGCAGGAGAAAGAAAACGCACAAAAAGATCCATGGCGCCAGAGGAGCGGAAAATTTGAATTGCAAAGAATAAAGCAATTAAAGTTGGAGCAATATCTAAAACGATGCGAAACCCGTCTTTCACACCAGACAGAAAAGGTTCATACATTTCTTGACGGGTAATGGCACCATAAAGAATAATAAAGAAGATGATAAACGGTAAAATAAAACTGGCAATCATGGAAATCATAATTTACGATCCTTCCATTTGATATAGATAATACCGGCAAGTGTGGAACAACAGGTTGCAATGATACCTGGAATAATAATCGCAGAAGGTTGTATAGCTCCATACTGGCTTCGATAAGCAATGATATTGATTGGAATTAGCTGAAGTGATGAAATGTTAAGAATTAGAAAAGAGCACATTTCGTTTGTTGCGATTTCTTTTTGTGGGTTATCTTTTTGGAGTTCTTCCATTGCTTTAAGACCAGATGGAGTAGAAGCCCAGCCAAGTCCAAGGATATTTGCCACGACATTTGTGCTGATATATTCCATTGCTTTTTGATTTTTTAGATTTGGAAATAAAAATGAAAGGAATGGAAAGAGAAATTTTTGCAATTTATCAGTTAGTCCAAGGCTGACTGCAATATTCATAATGCCAGACCAAAGTCCAACGATACCGAACATTAAAATACAAAGTTCAATTGCTTCTTTGGATGATGACAGAATCTGATCAGACATGGAAACGATATGACCATTCAAACTGCCGACGATTAAACCAGTTAAAATAAGAAAACTCCATAGATAATTCAGCATGAGAAAATCCTTTTTGATACAGTTTATTCGGTTTTATTTTTTGTTATTACAAAAAAATAAAAAAATTTTAAAAAAGTGTTGACATTATAAAGATGTTGTAGTAGAATCAATATTGTTGTCGGGTACGACACAAAGATATGCGGGTGTAGTTCAATGGTAGAACTCCAGCCTTCCAAGCTGATCACGTGGGTTCGATTCCCATCACCCGCTTGGATTACGAAAGGATATATTCATGAAGAATATATCCTTTTTTTCTTTATATAAAAAAGAAAGAAGGTGAGAAAGTGGAAGAGGAGAAAAAACAATTTGCAGTTTTGATTGATGCAGATAATATTAGTCCTAAGTATGCTTCGATTATTTTTAACGAGTTAGATGCTTATGGCTTTGCATCATGTCGAAGAATTTATGGAAACTGGTCTCGGGCAAATGGGTGGACGCAGGATATTCTTCTTGAATATTCGATTATTCCAGTACAGCAGTTTTCTTATACTTCTGGAAAAAATGCAACGGATATGGCAATGGTCATTGATGCAATGGACTTGCTGTATGGTAACAAAGTAGATGGTTTTTGTCTTGTAACAAGTGACAGTGATTTTACAAGACTGGCGATGCGTCTTCGTGAAGAACATAAGTATATTATTGGTATGGGGGAATCTAAGACACCGGTAGCTTTGACAAGGGCATGTAATCGATTCATCCATTTGAACTTGATTTTTGAGCAGGAAAAAGAGGAAGATAAAGAAGTCATAGAACATACAGAGATTGACAATGTTACATCGTTAGAGGAAATTGGCAGTACAATATCTTCCTTAATTAATGAAAATGGAAACGATCGGGTAGATCTTGCAATGATTGGGAATCGTCTAAATGAGAAGTTTTCTGATTTTGATGTACGAAATTATGGTTATACAAAATTAAGCGTTTTTATTGATGAAGAAATGGATAACCTTGTTTTGAAACAGGAAGATAACAATTACTATGTTGCGTTTAAAGAACTTCCAGGGAGAGATATTATTGAAAAAGAAGTAATTGATTTTGTAAAACGAAATGGAGGATCTCTGGATAATCTTTCAGCGATTACATTGGAACTGCAAAGTCGCCATGGCGTTTTTCATCCAAAAGATTACGGGTATAGCCGTATGTCAGGATTTTTAAGAAGTATTCGCTGTCTTTGTGTGAATGGCAATACAGTAAAATTAAAAGGAAAAGAGAAAGGCAGAAGAAGGGATCAGATATTATGATATTTGAAACACATGCGCATTATGATGATAGGAAATTTGATGCAGATAGAGAAGAACTGCTTGCTTCCATGAAAGATCATGGAATTGGAACAATTGTAAATGTAGGATCGAATATGGAAACATCTGCATGGACAGTAGAAGCGGTAAAAAAATATCCAATGATATATGGAGCTGTTGGTGTTCATCCAAGTGATACGGGGGATATGACATATAAAGATATCGAGACATTGAAATTTTACAGCCAACAGGAAAAAATTGTGGCTATCGGAGAAATTGGTCTTGACTATTACTGGGATGAGCCGGAGCGTGATATTCAAAAAAAATGGTTTGAAGCACAGATGAATTTGGCAGCTGAAGTAAAACTTCCAATGATTATACACAGCAGGGATGCAGCAAAGGATACATGGGATATGATGAAAGAAGCCGGTGCACAGGATATTGGAGGCGTTGTTCATTGTTATTCTTATTCAAAAGAGATGGCTAGGGATTTCCTTAATATTGGATTTTATATTGGGGTCGGAGGTGTTGTTACATTTAAAAATGGAAGAACATTAAAAGAAACAGTGGTATATGCACCAATGGACCGCATTGTTTTAGAGACAGATAGTCCATATTTATCTCCGGAGCCAAATCGTGGGAAAAGAAATTCTTCCCTTAATCTGATTTATGTGGCACAGATGATTGCACAATTAAAGGGAATTTCTACAGAAGAAGTAATAAAGGTTACAGAAGAAAATGCAAGAAAACTATATCGAATAAGAGAGGTTTAAATGGAAAAATTAAGCAATCCACAAAAAACAATCGAAGTAATTCAGAAATATCAGTTTGATTTTCAGAAAAAGTTTGGTCAAAATTTTTTGATTGATGGAAGAGTTCTTGACAAAATCATAGAGGCAGCGAATGTGACAAAAGATGATTTTGTTCTGGAAATCGGTCCAGGAATTGGTACTATGACGCAATATCTTGCAGAAAATGCAAGAGAAGTTATGGCGGTTGAAATTGATAAAAATTTATTGCCGATCCTTGCGGATACATTGTCTGCATATGATAATGTAAGTATTTTAAATGAAGATATTTTAAAAGTGGATATTGGAAAAATTGCAAAGGAAAGAAATAATGGGAAACCGATTAAGGTTGTGGCCAATCTTCCATATTATATTACAACACCGATCATTATGGGATTGTTTGAAAGTCATGTTCCGATTGACAGTATTACAGTTATGGTGCAAAAAGAGGTAGCAGATAGAATGCAGGCAGGTCCTGGAACAAAGGATTATGGGGCATTATCATTGGCTGTGCAGTATTATGCACAACCTTATGTAGTAGCGAATGTTCCCCCAAACTGTTTTATGCCTCGTCCAAGGGTTGGATCTGCAGTCATCAGGCTGACAAAATATAAAGAAAGTCCAATTAAGGTAACGAATGAAAAATTATTATTTCAGTTGATTCGTGCCTCTTTTAATCAGAGAAGAAAAACACTTCAGAACGGAATTAAAAATTATAGTGGATTTAACTTCTCCAGGGAAGAAGTGGCAAAGGCTCTGGAAGAAATGGGAGTATCGCCAACGATCCGTGGAGAAGCATTAACACTAGAGCAGTTTGCGCAATTAAGTAATTTATTGGATCGGTAAAATAAAATAGCCAAAGTTTCCAGTCTTATGAGCTTGCATAGGAACAGTAAGAAATTCTTGAAAACCAAACAAACTGGAGATGAAGCGCTTTTCATTATCGAAAATTCCAGGAACACCGAGGTATCGGCATTGCTTTTCAGAATTCCATGCAAGAAAAAGATGACCGAAATTTCCGTAGTTTAAAAGAAGAAATCCATTTGTTTTTAAATTTTCTGGAAGATCTGGAATTAAGGAAAGGTCTTCCAGACTAATTTTAATACAAGGAGATAAATGATAAATGGAAGGCATGGGCAGGGAGGGGTACTCCTTCCAGTCAAAGGATGCCTTTTGTTTCGGAGAACTCTGCTCTTTTGCATCTTTTTCTAATTGAAGGGCTTCGATGTATTCTGCAAGGCTGGAAATATCCTTTTTTTGAGAAGTTGTTTGAGAAAGTTCTTCAACTTCTATTTTTTTTGCTTCCGTTGTCTTTGTTACTTCAGGAAGGGGCTCTGTTTTCAATTCTTCTTTATTCTCCAATTGTTGTATGGATTCTGATTCTTGAATGGTTTCTTCTTTTTTTATTTCAGGAACTGGATCTGGAACATTTGGTTTTTGCTTTTCAAGAGGTGTAAAGCTGCGGATGGTAATTGGGTGGTCTTTCCACTGAGAGCCAAAGAAATGATCTTTTGAGTGATAGATAAGAAATCCATCTATGCGATCAAGATCATCGGGTAATGGATAAATATGACGGAACTCCAGAACAGAATCTGACTTTTTTATCGTATCGATCAGAATTCCTTCCATTGTACCATGATGAAAGCGATAAAAATAAAGTTTATATTGTAAGGAGTTCTCATTTGTTTTCACATGAAAATAAAGGCGTAGTTGCTTTTGCCGTTGCTCTATTTTTGCAAATCCGACATTGGCTCCTTTCATTCCATGGCTATATTCATAAAGATAAGATACAATTCTTCGATAATCAGACAAAATCAGGTACTCTCTTTTTGATTTATTGTATGAAAGAGAAAGTAAAAATATGACATATGTAAAAATCCAGGAGGAGATAGAAAATGACACAAGATGAAAAATATATGAAAGAAGCAATCAAACAGGCGAAAAAGGCATCCGCGATAGGTGATGTTCCGATTGGATGTGTCATAGTTTTTGGTGACAAAATTATTGCCAGAGGGTATAATCAAAGAAACAAAAGAAAAACGACATTGGCTCATGCAGAACTACTGGCAATTCAAAAAGCAAGTAAAAAACTTGGGGATTGGCGTCTAGAAGAATGTACGATGTATATTACATTGGAGCCGTGTCAGATGTGTGCAGGAGCAATTGTTCAGGCAAGAATTCCAAAAGTAGTCATAGGTGCAATGAATCCGAAAGCAGGATGTGCAGGATCCGTCCTTAATATTTTGCAGGTTGATTCATTTAATCATCAGGTTGAAGTAGAACGGGGGGTATTGAAGGAAGAATGCAGCAGGATGATGTCGGAGTTTTTTAAAAATCTTAGAAAAAAAAAGAAAGAGGAAAAAAATGATCAAAATTAAAAAAATGGCTGCGGTGTGTTTAAGTCTTCTGTGCATTGCTGGAAGTAATAACGTAATAGTAAAGGCATCGGCAAAACGAGGAACGGGATATATTCCTCCCAAAATTAAAGTAAAAGCACCAGAAGAAAATCAGAACCAAAAAAGTCGAAAGGTGCAAAAAACATACGAGTCATCTTATAGTTCTGTAAAGAAAAATTATGTGACATCGATTAAAAATCAGGGAGATACAGGACTTTGCTGGGCCTTTAGTGCAGTTGCGGCTGGAGAAATTTCAGCAATTAAAAATGGATATACAGCACAAGATGTGGATCTTTCTGAAAAGCATCTTGGATATTTTACTTATCATCATGTGAATGATCCACTTGGTAATACAAATGGAGATAATACATCAATTTCAGGAGAAAACTGGCAGGACTTTGGCGGAAACTTTTATATGGCAGCATTGACACTTTCGCAATGGAGCGGATATGCAGATGAAAGTTTAGTACCTTTTCAGTCTCCATGGACAGTAAAGGCTGCAGACGCTTATAAAAGTGTTCTTCGTTTGAAAAATAGTTATTTTCTTGGAACATTTAGTAATCGAGATGCGATCAAACAGGCAATTAAAGATTATGGAGCTGTAGCAGTTACTTATTATTCAGGAGATAAAAAAGATCTTACAGATTCTGCTTATTTATCAAAAGTAGATAATGATAATATAATCGATCATGCAGTTACAATTGTTGGATGGGATGATAATTATTCTAAAAAGAATTTTAAAGCAAATAAGCCAAAAAATAATGGTGCCTGGATTGTAAAAAATAGCTGGGGAACAGAGTATAATGGAAAATCAATCGGAGATCATGGGTATCTTTATATTTCTTATGAAGAAAAATCTTTATCAGATCCTACAGCATTTGAGGTAGATAAGACTTCTTCTTATGCCAATAATTATTTTTATGATGGGGCAAATGATATTAGTTCTATGTTGCTTGGAAAGAGAGAAAAAGTAGCGAACGTATTCACTGCGAAAACAGGAAGTGATACGAAGGCAGAATATTTAGAAGCAGTAAACTTTATAACATGGGATCCAGATTCCAACTATAGTATTCAGGTTTATAAAAATCCAACGTCAGGTAATCCAGAAAGCGGACAGAAGATGTTGAGTACTCCGTTAAAAGTCAGCAAGAAGTATGCAGGTGCTTATACTGTAAAATTACCAAAGAAAATAGAGGTGCTTAAAGGAGATAAATTTGCTATCGTAGCTACATGCAATACGGCATCCAATATGATAGCAGCGGATACTAAATTAAGCAAAGAAAATTTGGGTCATGTTACAATCACTTATAAAAATAACACAGCAAAAGGACAAAGCTATTTTTATAACAGTGCAGCGAAAAAATGGGTGGATTTGTATAAAGAAGGCAGCATTCGTATCAAAGCTTGCACAAATAATGAAGATGTGACAAGTATTCATATTGGATATTGTAAAAATTCTATTTCGAAAGAGTATACTTATAATGGAAAGACAATCACACCAAATACAAGTTTGTCTTATAATGGAAAGACTTTAGAAAAAGATAAAGATTACAAAGTGAGCGTGAAATCTGGGAAAGATATTGGCAAATATTCTGTAACTTTCACAGGACAGGGCGATTACAGAGGAAGTAAAACTGTATATTACAATATTATTCCAGGTAAGAGTTCCATTTCTTCTTTAAAGAGTTCCGATAAAGGAGCTGTTGCAGTCAAAGTTAAAAAAGTAAGTGGGGCAGGAAAATATGTAATCTATTATCGAAAAGATGGATCAAAGACTTATAAGAGTGCTTCTGTTACATCAACTTCGAAAACGATAAAAAAACTTTCTAGTAAGAAAAAATACTACTTTAAGGTACGTGCAGCGAAAACCGTCAATGGGAAAGATTATTATGGGGCATACAGTGCTGAGAAGAGTATTAAAGTAAAATGAAAAAGGTTATTGACCAGAAGAAAACTATTTAGTATAATAAGATTTGCATCAAAAAAGATGCACTTAATCAAGTCATAAAGCTTCCGTGCAACCGGGGAGGTAGCGGCACCCTTTTTCTGCAATCCGCTATAGCAGAGGTCATGGTTTGTTTCGGGCTTTGCTCTGTAGAGCTGCCCTCTATAAGTGGCGTTGATATTTGGGTCTTACGCAATAGGACTCCATGAACCGTGTCAGGTCGGGAACGAAGCAGCACTAAGTGGAATCTCCTATGTGCCGTAAGGGTGCCTGGGTTGAGTTAACTGTAGAGGTAACGTCTGTGGATCATTGCACAACGCAAACCGCACGGATTTTTTTATTTTATAGGAAATTTGTCTCGGGAGTGGCTCACCGCAGGCGGAGAACTCGGTAAATCAGGATTCTTTCTTATTTGCAAAAAAACTCTTTTTTTCTTGAATTGTATCTGATTGAATACAAACCTTAATCGTGATAAAATAGGATTATACGAAAAATGGTAAGGAGTGAGACATGTAATGAAAGAATTAGAATTACCTGATGTAAAAGATGTATTAGTTGAGTATAAGCAAATGAAACTTCTTTATAAATCGGCATTAAAAGAAATTCGTACAAAGCTTGAAATTTTGAATGATGAGTTTAAATTTGTACATAAATATAATCCGATTGAACATATTGAATCTCGCCTGAAAACAGAAGAAAGTATTACGAGAAAGCTTTTTCGAAAAGGCATTGGGGTTACAATGGAAAATATCCAAAAGTATATCGATGATATTGCGGGTGTCCGTGTGATCTGTTCTTTTACACCGGATATTTACCGGATTGTAGATATGATTTCTGCACAGGATGATATTGAAGTTTTAAAAACAAAAGATTATATGATAAATCCAAAACCAAATGGATATCGAAGTTATCATATGATTGTAAAGGTACCAATTTTTCTTTCAGACCGTGTGGTACCGACGAAGGTTGAAATCCAAATACGAACAGTAGCTATGGATTTCTGGGCGTCTTTAGAGCATAAGATTTATTATAAATATGAAGGAAATGCACCGGATTACATAAAGAAAGAATTAAAAGAGTGTGCGGATCTTGCAGCCTTTCTGGATAGTAAGATGTTGGCCATCAATGAAGAAGTCAAAAGTATTCAGCAGGAAGAATAAAATTGATAAGAAACATTTTTCTATTTCATTCATACTATATAGCAACAGAAAAAGAGGAGAATATGAATGGCAGATAGAGAAGGACTCGGCAATCTACCGATTTTTAATATGGAGCGACGTCTGCCGGGGCAAGAGGAAATCCGGCAGGAAGAGCGAGAAGAAGATGATTATCAGTATATCATTAAAATGTATTCTGCACTGGCAAGAGAAATTCTTGAATTTATCGAGGATTTTTGTGATCGTCTAGAGTATGAAGGGAGTATGATGTTTGATCAGTATATAGATCGGACCAATATGTTTTCTTTAGCAGACCAAATTTATGAAAAAGTAAAATATCATGAAAAAGAGGATGGCGATAAGAAAGATCGGATGTTATATCAGATGATCTTAGCTCTGCTTGGAGGTGAGATCTGTCATCGCAGATGCAGGTACCGGAGAAAACGAAAAATGTTTTCGTAAATAATTATGAGAAAGCTGGATGGAATGTAAATATCATCCAGCTTTCTTTTTTTAGTTCACAAAAGAAATTCTAAAGAATAACTTAAAGTGGTTGTACAAAGATAAAAAAACGGATAAAATGAACGATATAAGGCTGTGAAGAAGGAGAAAAGAATGAATCAGAAAAAAGCAATTCAGATTTCGGTTTTCGGAATCATTTTTATTATTTCATTAATTTTATGGAATTATGTACTGGTTGGGAAAAGCAGTCACGGAGTTCAGGAAACATCACAGGCAACTTTGCCAATGATTACTCTGATTTCTGATGGACAGGAAATCAATCAGCTGCATGGATATAGAGGAACCATCGATGCTTCTCAACTCAGAGATAGTGTGACACCGATAGATAGTAATTCTCTGAATCTATTTACAACAGGAAGCTCAAATGATGCAGTTGCCTATAAACTTTATGATTCAGACAATAAAACAGTTTTAGACAAAGGGGATGTCTCTTTTCAGAAGAAAAGCGGGAAAAATATGGCTCAAGTACAGTTAGATGCTAGATTATCTTCCGGCAAGACTTATCTTCTTGAATTATCATTGGAAAAAGATAAGGAAAATATTAAATATTATACTAGAATTATTTATGGAACAGGTTTCCATTTAAAGGAATGTCTGAAGTTTGCCCAGAAATTCCATAATTCAGCATTAAAAGAAGGAAATACAGAATTTGTTAGCAAATATTTGGAGACAAAAGAAGGAGCAACATCAAATGATTTATCTTATGTTGATCTAAAGTCTACAAATGAGGCCATTTGTTACGCAGATATGAAACCTCAGGTGGAAAAAGTATATCCGCCTACTGTGAAGGAAATCACGCAAGATGTAACTTCGCTTGAAATTCGATACATTGTGTCATCTGTTGACACAGAAGGAATTCGGCAATACTATCAGGTGAATGAATATTTTCGTGTAAGATTTTCTGAAAGTCGTATGTATCTATTAAATTATGAACGTTCCATGGAAAGTTATATGCGCTATGATTCCATAGACCGTAACAATAATCGAATTCTTGTAGGAATTGGGAAAAATAATAAACAACTATTAAGCGTTAAAAATGGTAAAAAGGTTGGATTTGTTACAGGAAGTGAATTATGGTATTATGATTACCAGAAATCTGAAATGTATAAAGTTTTCTCATTTATGGGAGAGGATTATCGTGACAGCAGAAATAACTATCCAAAACATGGAATTCAGATTATGAGTATGAAACCGAGCGGTGATATGACATTTGTTGTGTATGGCTATATGAACCGTGGAAAAGATGAAGGAAAAAATGGTATCGGTGTTTATCGATTCTCAGCAAAGAATAAAGAAATCAATGAGCTAACTTTTATTGAAACGCCGGTGCAGTATGACAATATGAAGGATGATATTGGAAAAGGGGCTTATTTAAGCTCTGATAATCAATTTTACTTTTATCTGGCAGGCTCAATCTATCATGTAGATATTGACAATGACAAGAGTGAAATTCTTGCAAAACATGCGACAAATGATATGGCTGTAATTACAGAAAATGGAATGTTAGCAATTAATGAAACACAAAATCGTTTGAAAGTTATGAACTTGTCTACAGGAAAGAGTTGGACGATTTCTAGTTCTGATGCACAGATTATAAAGCCAATTGGATTTATTGAACAAGATCTTGTGTATGGAATTGGACAAAAAGCAGAGATTGTTCATCAGGAAGATGGAACGATTATGTATCCGCTTAGCAATGTTTATATTCGGGATAAAGATCATATGATTAAAGAATATGGACAAAAGGGAAGTTATATTACCGATGCAAAAGTGGATGGCACAACGGTTGCAATGACAAGAGCTGTGAAGAAAGGAAAGAGTTATAAGACGAAAGACACTACCTATATTCGATATAAAGATAAAACAGAGAACAAGGTTGTTTTTGAATATGGGTATTCATCAACAAGACTGAATCAGCTGTATATGGCATTTCCAAGTAATGTCTATATTCAGACAAGGCCTGGATATCAGATGATCGGTTTGAAAGAAGAAGGAAAACAAATTAACGTACATTTCGCAGATAATATTTATAAATATCGTAAAGCGTATGTATATACAGGAGGACAATTATCTGGTATTTATACAAGTATGAAGGAAGCGATAAAAGAAGCTAAACAGGGCGGAGGTATCGTTGTAAATTGTAACCAGATGTATTTGTGGGAAAAAGGAGTTATGAAGACTTATGGCAAAGTTGCCAATATTCCTATAGAAAAAGCAAAAACAAAAGATGAGTCAGATATTGCATGCATCAAGATGATGGCAGATAGTGAAGGAAAAAATTATTCTTATGATGACATTAAGAAGATGAAAGGAAATACTTTTGACAAACTTTTTGAAACCTTTGATCGTCAGGCGGTTAATTATTGTGAATGTAGTTTTGATGATGTATTGTATTCTATTGGAAAAGGAAGAGCTATTATGGCGAAACGCGGCAATGGAACCTATATATTGATCATAAGTTATAATCAGAAAAAACTTCGATATTTTGATCCGATCAAAGGAAAATCAATTCAGGCAGACAGGAAGAGTCTAGAATCAGAATTTAAAAAAGCAGGAAATGTTTTTTATAGTTATGCAAAATAAGAGGAACATCAGAGTACGAACTATGTCGAAGCAAAAATTGCGGTAAACTTGTTTTTTATGTTACAATAAAAATATATATTCTGGAAATCACTCCAGAATCAATAACAAATGAAAGGTGAAAGGAATATGACTGAAGAAACAAAGGAAACAAAAGAGGTTATTCCCGGAAGCAAGAAAAAGAAGAAAAAGAGAAAGATTCTTTTGAAAATTTCTGTTGTTTTTCTATTTCTTGTTCTAATCTGCTGGTTTGCGTTCGGAAGCAAGGTAATGAAACTTCGCAGCGAGGCTAAGAAGATTGTTTCTGAATCGACAGAAAATACATTTAAAGCATCTCAGACCAGTATCGTATATGATACAAAAGGGAAGCAGTATATGAAATTGCGGGGAGAGAAGGATGCATATTATCTGAAATATAAAGATATTCCAGTATATGTTGTTGCATCTGTTATTTCGGTAGAAGACAGAAACTTTTATAAACATTCCGGTGTAGATTATAAAGGAATTTCCCGTGCAGCAGTAACCTATGTATTGAAAAAAGGTGAGATTACCCAGGGTGGAAGTACTATTACGCAGCAGCTTGCAAAGACGGTATTTTTGAACCGAAAAAAAACATGGCAGAGAAAAGTAAAGGAAATTTTTATTGCTACAGAGCTTGAGAAAAAGTATTCAAAAAATCAAATCCTTGAATTTTATCTGAATAATGTTTATTACGCAAATGGATATTATGGAATTGAGGCAGCTAGCAGAGGATATTTTCATAAGGATGCCAAAAATTTGACAATGTCAGAGGCAGCGTTCTTATCTGCAATTCCAAATAATCCAACGACATACGATCCGCTTACAAATAAGAAGAATACAATCAAGAGAAGAAATAAGATTCTGAGAGATATGTATAAAGAAGATTTGATTCAGAAGGAACAGTATGAGAGTGCTTTGAAAGAGGACATCAAAGTTAAAAAAACAAAGAAGAGAGAAAAACGTGATTATGTAGAAACATATATCATTCATTGTGCAACAAAAGAAATTATGAAACAGAAAGGATTTGAATTTAAATATAAATTTAAATCCAACAAAGAAAAACAGGAATATAATGATGATTATGAAAAGATGTATGCAGAGTGTAAGAGAACACTTTACAGTGCAGGATATCGTATTTATACATCCATTGATCCAAAAGCACAAAAACAGCTGCAGCAGAAAGTAGATAATCAACTTAAGAATTTTACTCAGAAAGATAAGAATGGAATCTACAAAACACAGGCAGCTGCAACAAGTATCGATAATGAAACAGGAAGAGTTGTTGCTATTGTTGGCGGAAGAAAACAGAAAAATATAGGATATTCGTTAAATCGTGCCTATCAGAGTCCAAGACAGCCAGGTAGTAGTATTAAACCGCTGCTTGTATTTGCCCCTGCATTGGAACATGGGTGGTCTGCAGGTTCGATCGTAAGTGATACGCCAATGAATGCAAAAGATCCGCACAGGGTAGGAAATTATGCTGGATCTTATTCTGGACAGATTAGTCTGAGAAGAGCTGTTGAGAAGTCAAGTAATGTTGTTACAATGAGACTTTATGAACAGCTAGGTCCAAAGACTGCTTTGAGATATCTCGAAAAGATGAACTTTAAATATTTAACATCATGGGATTATAAGTATTATACAACATGTATCGGTGGTTTCCGGTATGGTGCTACAACTGAAGAAATGGCAGCTGGATATGCAGCATTACAAAATAAGGGAGTATACCGTGAGCCAACTTGTATTAAGAAAATGACAACTTCTGATGGAGAAGAGATTATTTCAACAAGTCCGACAAAGAGAACGGTTTATACAAAAGCCGGA
This sequence comes from Anaerostipes sp. MSJ-23, assembly GCF_018918155.1. Taxonomy (GTDB): domain Bacteria; phylum Bacillota; class Clostridia; order Lachnospirales; family Lachnospiraceae; genus Anaerostipes. The sequence goes on along the minus strand of NZ_JAHLPY010000006.1, from coordinate 68,698 downwards.
GCGGCAGCCATGACAGATATTTTAAAGAGTAATATGATTTCTGGAACTGGTCGTGGAGCTAAGGTACCAAATATTGATACTGCTGGTAAGACTGGTACAACAAATGATAACCGTGATGGATGGTTTTGTGGATATACACCATATTATACAACTGCAATATGGGTCGGAAGGGACGATAATAAGATTGTAGATAATCTGACAGGAAGCTCATATCCAAAGAGTATTTGGAGTGCATATATGAATGCGGTTCATTCAGAGTATTCCGCAACAGCAGCACCTGGATCTGATAAGATGACAACGGAGAGTGATGGAACAGGAAGCGTTGGTACTACAAGCAGTGGAAGACGTTATTATTCTACAACGGCTTCTCAGGGAAGATCAACATACTACTCAACAAGAAGATCAACGCATTCAACAGGAACATCAACTTCTTCTACAAGATCTACAAGTGCGACGACAGAAAGACCTGCAACAACAGAGTCTACACATGCAACGACAGCAGCACCGACAACAGCAGCACCGCAGCAGGAGCATACACAGCAAAATGCACAGAGTAGCAGCAGAGAATCTGAATGATTCAATAAATAGAAACAAAAAAACAGGAGCGTTACATTTTGTAACGCTCCTGTTACTTGTTATTCTTATTTTGTATGTTTTTCTAGGTATTCACTGATTCTCTCTGTAGGATCAAGTAATTCACTAATAGATGCATCATGATTTAATGTATCGATCAAGAGAGCAACATATTTTCCTACGTCAGCAGAAATATACCAATCACGGCTTAATAATTCAGGTGTTTGGTAAGTAAGATTGGTTGTAATAACTTTTTCAATAACACCATCTTCAATGGCTTTATCAAAGACGTCTAGTCCATTAGTGAAAAGACCAAAAGTTGAAAGACAGAAGACACGTTTTGCATGACGGTTCTTTAACTGTTTTGCAACATCGATCATACTTTCTCCAGAGGAAATCATATCATCGATGATCAGGACGTCTTTTCCATCCAGGGAATCACCAAGAAATTCATGTGCGACGATCGGGTTACGTCCATCGATAACTGTGGAATAATCACGACGTTTGTAAAACATACCAACATCAACACCAACAACGTTTGCCATATAAACAGCACGCTGCATAGCACCTTCATCTGGACTGATTACCATTAATTTATCCTTATCAAATTCAACATCATCACATTCTTCTACCAAAGCTTTTACAAATTGGTAAGTTGGCTGAACATTATCAAATCCGCTGATCGGAATTGCATTCTGTACTCTTGGATCATGTGCATCAAAAGTGATGATATTATCAACGCCAAGGCTCTGCAGTTCCTGAAGCATAACAGCACAATCCAGAGATTCTCTTGTACTTCTCTTATGCTGACGGCTTTCGTAAAGGAAAGGCATAATTACATTGATACTTTTTGCTTTACCAGCAGCGGCACTGATGATACGTTTCAGGTCAGAATAATGATCATCTGGTGACATGTGGTTTGTATAACCGCAGAGTGAGTAAGTCAGACTGTAGTTTAATACGTCAACTAAAATGTAAAGGTCCATATCGCGGACAGATTCACGGATAAGACCTTTGGCTTCACCGGAACCAAAACGAGGGCATACGGCATCCATAAGGTAAGTATCTCTTAAATATCCGTCACAGGCAATGGAATCCTGAAACTGTCTATTTGTTTCTTTTCTCCATTTTACAATATAGTTGTCAATTTCTTCTCCAAGAGCTTCACAGCTTTTAAGAGCGATGATTCCTAATTTTCCGCCAGGAATCTTAGTAAAGTTGCGGTCAGATCGTCTCATGATACTATCTCCTTCGTATATTATTCATTCTATAGTTGTTTATAACATTACAAAGACGTTACGTCAAGTTCGATTTTTTAAAACGTATGTCGTCTCCGTATAGTTTTTGCCACGAATAACATTCAATGATCCGTGAAAAAATCCGTTCTGAGTAAGCATCTCGAAAGTCTTTTACAGATAAATTGGTTGAGATGATGGTAGATTTTTCTTGGATCAATCGTTCATTCAGACATTGAAATAATTGCGAAATAACAAACTTGTTCGTCATTTCAGTTCCAAGATCATCAATAATTAGCAAATCTGCTTTTAAAATCATATCTAAAGAATAGATATTGTCGTCATCCGGTGTCTTGTTTCTTTGAAAAGTATGTTTTGCAAGATGATCGAACAACTGAAAGGCAGTAACATAGACGCAAGTATATCCTTTGTCCATAATTTCTTTTGCAATACAATGACTTAAAAAAGTTTTTCCAACTCCGGTAGAACCTTGAAATAAAATATTTTCTCCAGCTGGAAAATGAGAAATAAAATCGATACAATGCTTTCGGATCTTTTTGATATTTGTTCGGGGACTTGGATGTCCATTCGGTGTGATTTGATCCGAGTAATATTCTTCGCGAAATGTTTGGAAGTTTTCACGCGCAAGAATCCGATCCATATTGGAGCTTGTATAAAGAAGATTAATGATTGTCTGTTGAAAACAGGTACATTTTTCTTGGCCAATATAACCGGTATCTTTGCATTTTTTACAATGATAGATTGGTTCTAGATAATCATCTGCATAACCAGCCTTATGCAGAAGTCTTTTTTTTTCTAGAAGAAGCCGATGATTTTTTTGTTTATATTGATCACGGATCTTCTGGTCATCCTGAAAAATTAGCTTACGTCCAAATGAAATGGAGTTTTTGGCAATTTCCTGATCGATTTTTTGAATCTCTGGAAGTTTTTCGTAAATTTCTTTTTTTCGCTCCTCATGAGTATGATAATTTGAAAGTCTGCGGTTTTCATATAGACGCATAATTTTTTGATAATCACGGTTCGATAATGGCATAATGAACTCTCCTGATTTATTCTGCAAACTGTTTTTGAAGAAGTTGTTCTTCAAGCGCATCAAAATCATAATCACGCTGCGTAAAATTATGTGTTGGATGATTATGATTCGTATTTGTATTCGTAAATGTTTTTGGTGCTTTTTGGTTCTGATAGAAGGATTTGGTCTGTTCAACCGTTGTAATATTATGTTTTTTCCATTGTTTTAAAATAGAATCAGCGTAAGGAAAACTTGGTTTGCTGATGGCATTGATTGTACGGTTACAGGCTTCAATTACTAGTGAAAGATCCATACCGTCGATTTCTAGCCATTGTTTTATATATTTTTCCTGAGCAGGTGCAGGATTTTGGTTTAAACCAAAAGCATGCATAATGGAGTAGTATTCTTTTTTATAATTTTTATTATATGCTTTTGCTTCGTCTACGGTAGTGATATGGTCTTCATACCAGTTAATGGCAACTTGCTGCATATAGCGAAAGCTTTTCTTATCGTTAGACACACAGTATTCCACAAGGTATTCAATCAGGTCACATGACATGGATAGATCTTCATACATATATAATAAGGTATTCATATCATTGCATGTTAGAGGTTTGCCAATAAACATCTCACAAACATAAAGAAGGTAAGAAAATCGTTCATCTTCGCCCTTTTTTTGAAGATCGTCAGGGGAGAGAGTTTTCATTGCCGGAACAGCGGCAGTTCCTTTTGGTAGTGTAATTGGTTCATGGGCTGTCTTTGAGACAGCTATTTCTTCTCTAGAAGCATGTATCTCAATCTCATGTTCAGATTGTATTTTCTGTACTTTTTTTACTTTTCCGGGAACTGGAAGAAGTTCAATGGATTCAATATTCCCGTGAACAAGTTCCATGCGGATCAGAGACTCCTTTTCCCAGTATTTTAATGCACGGGTAACATCACCTTCGGTCAGTTCCAGTACATCTGCCAGGCATGGAATACTGAAATCTGCGCCTTCAGATACCATACGGAGAAGAAAAATGTAAACTTTAATGTATTCTCCGTTGGCACGGATCATATAATTATCAACAAAGGCATTTGGAAGCAAGGTGCCGCCAGTTGGATATGTAGTTGTGACTTTTATACAATTCATATAATGTTCCTCTTTTTCTAAACTAATTCTGACTATACTCCACATAAGAAAAAATGTAAATACCAGGGAAATCCACACCATAAAAACCATACAATATGTGGATAATGTGGATAATGTGGATAACTATTGTAAAATGACGAATTTATGCGGTTTACAAAGATTTTACAATTGTGGAAAAAACAAAAAAAAATCCACAGACCGCGGATACAAAGCATGTGTATAAGCCTGTGGATAATGTGGATAACTATTTTTTCAGTAGGGAATCACCGATAGAATCGACGTTTCCGGCACCCATAGTTATCAACAAATCATTTTCTTTACAATTTTCCAAAATAAATTTTTCGATGTCATCGAAATCTTTGATAAAACGGGCATCTACATCATATGCAGCCATTTTATCTACGATATCCTTTGCACTGACAAGTCCAGTGTCTTTTTCACGAGCTGCATAAATATCAGTCACAATAACATGATCACAGTGACTTAAGGCCTCTGCAAAATCATCAAGGAAAGCATAGGTTCTTGTGTAAGTATGTGGCTGGAAAATACACCATACTTCATGATGTGGATAGTTTTTACATGCTTTTAAAGTTGCTTTGATTTCTGTTGGATGATGTGCATAGTCATCAATAATTGTAAATCCATGACAGGTTCCTTTTTTCTCAAAACGACGTTTTGCTCCAGTGAATACAAGAAGTCCTTTCTTTACAGAATCCATAGAAAGATTTAGTTTGTCAGCAACAGCAATTGCAGCCAGTGCATTTTTGATATTATGTTCTCCAGGTACATTTAAATGAATGTGATCGATGAGAACATCCTTTTTATAATAATCAAAAGAAGCATGTCCAAGTTCGTCATAGCTGATATTCTGAGCATTAAAATCAAAATCATGATTATTAAGTCCAAATGTTACATAATCAGCTTTTAATCCGTCTACAATATAAGGAATATTATCGATTTGTCCATTTAAGACAAGATATCCATAATCTGGAAGTTTATGTGCAAATGCACGGAATGATTTACGAATATCATCGATATCCTTGAAGAAATCCATATGATCCTCTTCAATATTCAGAATAATACTGATTTTTGGGAAAAATTCAAGGAAACTATTTGTATATTCACAGGCTTCTGTAATAAATGTATCAGAATGTCCAACACGAATATTTCCACCAATTGCATCTAAAATTCCACCGACACTGATCGTAGGATCTGTATCTGCAGCAAGTAAAATTTCAGAAAGCATAGAAGTTGTTGTTGTTTTTCCATGAGTTCCGGAAACAGCAATAGCATTTTTATAATTGTGCATAAGCTGACCAAGAAGAGTTGCACGTTTCATCACAGGGATTCCTTGATGAACAGCTTCTTTATATTCTTCATTTGTGTCGAAATTAATTGCGGCGGTGTAAACGACAAGATCAATATCGGATGAAATATTTTCGGCTGTCTGTTGGAAAAAGATATGAGCTCCTTTTTGTTCCAAACGATCCGTTATTGGAGATTGATGAATATCAGAGCCGGAAACAGTAAATCCTTCTTTTAGAAGGATTTCAGCAAGTCCGCTCATGCTGATACCTCCAATTCCCATGAAGTGAACGTGAATAGGTTTGTTAAAATCTATCTGATACATACGAAATATGTCCTTTCTTTAAATAATGAATAATGTTTTTCCTTAATTATAAGGCACAAAAATTTATCTTGCAAGATGAAGTCCAGAAGGAAAATAGGGAAAATCGGAGAAAAAAAGGAGAAATAGAGACTATATGTTAAAAATTAATAATGAAAACTTTGAAAAAAGTAAAATATTTGTTCACATTTTACGATAAAAATGGTATAATATTTTGTACAATCAAGTGCCATAGAAGAAGTCATATAAATGGCTATGATCGTGATTTCAGCTATATTTTATAAAACTAGGAGGAAGACAACATGCAAATTACAGATGTACGTATTCGAAAGGTAGCAAAAGAAGGTAAAATGAAGGCCGTAGTGTCTATTACAATTGATAATGAATTCGTTGTTCATGATATCAAGGTAATTGAAGGGGAAAAAGGACTATTCATCGCAATGCCAAGTCGTAAGGCAGCGGACGGAGAATATCGGGATATTGCGCATCCAATTAATTCCGATACAAGAAATATGATCCAGAGACTGATCCTGGAACAGTATGAGGCAATGAAGTTAGGAGATATTGACGCTACAGCACCAGAAGTATAAGTACGGAAAAAAGGGCTTCTTCTTTTACAAAATAAGAATCAGGATAAAACCTGGTTCTTTTTTTGTGCCATTAGATCACTTGTTAATTAAAATAAAAAATCTTTTGGAAGTGTTTATAGACGAAAAGAGGGGAGTTTGTTAAGATGGAACAATAAGGAAATTATATAGGAAAGAAAAACATAGATTGTAATGTTTGATTTTGGGAAAATAGAAAAAAACAAGGAAGGAGGAAGTTACTGTAAAACAAGCAATATTATAAAAACAGAAAAATGGCTTTTTATAATGTTTCAGTAACGGATCAAGAATGGAATTTCAAATTGGCGATATTATTAAAATGAAAAAACAACATCCATGTGGAGAAAATCAATGGGAGATTTTACGTGTTGGAATGGATTTTCGTTTGAAATGTCAGGGATGTGGAAGACAGGTTATGGTTCCAAGAAAATCAGTAGAAAAAAATTTTCGTGGTTTTATAAAAAAAGCTTGCGAAGAGTAAAAAAGTATGATAGAATGTGAACTCGTGGTATATGAAAATATCCTTGCTCTTTTCAGTACAGGAAAGAGCCACTAGACCAAAAGGAGGTGCAAGTAATGAAAAAATACGAATTAGCATTAGTTTTAAGTGCAAAACTCGAAGACGAACAGCGTGCAGCTTTACTGGAAAAAGTTCAGGCAATGATTACTACAGCAGGTGCTGCAATCACAAACGTCGATGAATGGGGTAAAAAGCAGTTAGCTTACGAAATTCAGAAAATGAAAGAAGCATACTACTATTTCATTCAGTTTGATGCTGAAGCTACAGTTCCAGCTGAACTGGAAGAAAAACTTCGTATCGAAGAATCCGTATTACGTTATTTATGCGTAAAACAGGAAGCCTAATCGATAGGAGGGTCCGATATGAATAAAGTAGTATTAATGGGAAGACTGACCAGAGACCCTGATGTGCGTTATACGCAGGGAGATAGACCGCTGGCAGTTGCCAGATATACATTAGCAGTAAATCGTAGATTCAAAAGAGATAATGAACCAGATGCAGATTTTATTAGCTGTGTGGCATTCGGACGTGCAGGTGAATTTGCAGAAAAGTATCTGAAACAGGGTACGAAAATCGTTGTTTCTGGAAGAATCCAGACAGGCAGCTATACAAACAAGGATGGAATGAAAGTTTATACAACAGATGTTGTTATTGAAGAACAAGATTTTGCAGAAAGCAAAGCAGTTGCAGCACAAAATTCTGCAGCAGCAAGTGTTGCTCAGCCGAGTGCACCTGCTCCACAGCCAAGTGCCGCAAGTGATGGATTTATGAACATTCCAGACGGTTTAGAAGAAGAACTGCCGTTTAGTTAAATAGGAGGTAGAAATCATGGCTTATACAAAAGGCGATGCTCCAGCAAGAAGAAGAGGCGGACGTAGAAGAAGAAAAGTATGTACTTTCTGTACAGAAGCTGATGCTGTTATCGATTATAAAGATGTTGCAACATTAAAGAAATACGTTTCTGAAAGAGGAAAAATCCTTCCAAGACGTATCACAGGAACATGTGCAAAACATCAGAGAGCGATCACAGGAGCAATCAAGAGAGCTAGACATTTATCTTTAATGCCATATACAGCTGAATAAGATAAAGATAATAAGAAAAGATCAACCAGGTCACCATTTTGGTGCCTGGTTTTTTTATTTCATAGGAAATTTTAATGAAATCTTCTATGAAATAAAAAGCCCTCCGGTCAGGTGCACTGCGACAGAGGAGAAATTTGTCACTGAAGCGACTTGTCGCAGGCAGAGAATCCTGCAAAATAGGATTCCTTCTTGTGTTATGTTTTGTTAAACAAATTCTTGCATTGTATGGTAAAATAAGAGAAATTAATTTATTTAAATAGGTATTGATTAGGAATACCAGTCGTGCAGAAGAGGTAATTTACAGATGAAGAAAAAAGTTAGAATCTTAAAAGTAAGCAATGGAAGTTTTGTCATTGCAATCATACTTACAACCTGAATTATTCATGAGCAACTAAAGTTGCTCATGAATAATTCAGGTTTATAAATAAAATAGAAAATGTTGATAAAGATTGTTCAAGTACAGTGCTGTACAAATATCGCCAGTCGGGGTATAATAAAATGTAAAAATATATTTGAAAGAGGCATTCAATTAGGAGCAGAATATGGATATTAGAAACAACTCAAAGATTGATCAATATCTGAAGGGACCGTTTCGGGTAATGCTGTTGCTTATACCAGTAGATATTGTCATTTTCTTTTTCAGTGTCCAGTGCGGAATCATTTTAGCTGTATTTATTGTATTGTGTTTTACGTTTCAAACGATTGGTTATTATTACAGTAAAAATGAAATCATGAAAGAATGTATGGGGTTTGTGTTTGAACAAGGACAGGTGCAGAATTACTTGATTCATGAACTTCCGATTCCGTATGCACTTCTGGATGGAGACGGCATTATTCTTTGGAGTAATGCAGCATTTCAGAAAATTGCAGGGTCAAATAAGGGAAAGCATTTAAACCAAATTTTTCATGAACTGAATAAGAATTTACTTCCATCAGATGTTAGTCATACGATCTCGCATATTAATTATGTAAAAAAGGAAGGCGAAGAAGAAAAGAAATTTTTTTATAAAGTAGAATTTACAAGAATTCGGATTGAGGATTTCTCGGGGGAAGATGAAGAATGTTATTCTAAGCAGATGATGAAAGATAATTCACTCGTTGCAGCATATTTCTTTGATCAGACGCTTTTGAAGAAATATATGGAGCAGAATGAAAATCAGAGGATGGTTATTGGTCTGATTTATATTGATAATTATGATGAAGTTATGGATGATGTTGATGAAGTGAAACGTTCCATGCTTGTTGCAATGGCAGACCGAAAGATTAATAAGTTTATTCAGAATGTATCCGGGATTGTAAAGAAAACAGAGAAAGATAAATATTTTGTCGTCTTTGAACAAAAATATCTGGATAAGATTAAGACAAATAAGTTTTCAATTTTAAAGGAAATTAAAAATATCAGTCTTGGAAATTCCATGGATATGACATTGAGCATCAGTTTTGGTATCAATGGAAATACGTATCAAGAAAACTATGAATTTGCTTGTGCTGGAATGGATCTTGCCCTTGGGCGTGGAGGAGACCAGGCGGTTATCAAGGATAGGGAAGAGATTTCTTATTACGGAGGAAACTGTGAAGTTGTTGAAAAGAATACAAGAGTCAAGGCTCGAGTGAAAGCTCATGCATTAAAAGAATTATTGGAATCTAAAGAAAATGTTGTTATTATGGCGCATAAAATACCAGATCCGGATGCCATGGGTGCGGCAGTAGGTCTTTATCGTCTTGGACTTTCTCTTGGAAGAAAAGCGCATATTGTCATGAATGAGATGACGATTTCAGTACGTCCGATTGTGGAAGCACTTAGAAAAAGTGGAGAATACGATGATGATATGTTTATTAACAATGAAAAAGCAATTGAAATTACAGATGAAAGCACATTGCTAATTGTTGTTGATGTTAATCATTCAAATTATACGGAGTGTGAACAGCTATTAGATCAGACGAATACGATTGTGATCTTGGATCATCATAGAAAGAGTAAAGATATGATAAAAAATCCAGTTCTTTCTTATGTGGAGCCCTATGCATCCTCAACTTGTGAATTAGTGGCAGAGATTCTTCAGTATGTTAGTACGAAACCAAAATTGCGCCCAATGGAAGCAAATGCCATGTACTTTGGTATTCTTGTTGATACGGACAATTTTGTAAATAAAACAGGGGTTCGTACGTTTGAGGCTGCTGCTTATTTAAAGAGAAATGGTGCAGATCTGAATCTTGTAAGAAAAATGTCTAGGGAAAGTATGGATACTTACCGTATTCGCTCTAAGGCAATCAGCCAGGCAGATATTTTGTATCAGCATTTTGCAATTACGACTTTGATTGGTATCGGTGTGGACAGCCCTACGGTTATAGGAGCTCAGGTGGCAAATGAGTTGCTGGATATTGATGGAATTGAAGCCTCGTTTGTATTAACGGGAGTGGAAGAAAGAGTCTATGTTAGCGCAAGATCGATTGATGAGATTAACGTGCAAAGAATCATGGAAGAGTTTGGCGGTGGTGGTCATTTGACAGTGGCAGGCGCACAGCTCGTGGATGTCTCTCTCGAGGAAGCAAAGGAAATCATTATTGATACCTTAAGAATTATGAAGGAAAAAGGAGATATATAAAGATGAAAGTTATTTTATTAGAAGACGTAAAATCTGTTGGAAAAAAAGATGATGTGGTAGAAGTAAATAATGGATATGCAAGAAATGTACTATTTCGTAAAAATCTTGCTGTAGAAGCAACAAAAAAAGCCTTAAATGATTTAAAACTGCGTCAGGCAAATGATAAAAAAGTTGCTGCAGAAGAGCTTGCAGAAGCAAAAGTTCTTGCAAAGGAAATCGAAGGAAAACAGCTTGTTGTAAAAATGAAAGTAGGAGAAGGTGGAAGAACTTTCGGTTCTATTTCAACAAAAGAAATTGCTCAGGAAGCAAAAAAACAGCTTGGATTTGATCTTGATAAGAAAAAAATGCACTGTGAACCAATTAAAAACCTTGGATTTCATGATGTAGCAGTGAAAGTTCATCCAGAAGTAACAGCAACTTTAAGAGTAAAGGTAGAAGAAAAATAAGATGGATGAGGCATTTGTAAAAAAGATACAGCCTAACAGCGCGGAGGCGGAACAGTCTGTGATTGGTGCGATGATCATGGACCGAGATGCGATTGCAGATGTCATTGATATTGTAGATCAGGAAGACTTTTATCAAAAACAAAATGGAATTTTATTCGGGACGATGGTAGAGCTTTATAAGGAAGGTAAACCAGTAGATTTGGTAACTTTGCAGGATAAGCTGAAGGGAAAAGATGTTCCGGATTCTATGAAAAGTTTGGAATTTATTCGTGATCTTCTAGAAACCGTTCCGACCTCGGCTAATGCAAAACAGTATGCGCGGATTGTGAAGGAGAAGGCAACACTTCGAAAGCTGATCAAAGTTAGTGAAGAAATTACAGCAGAATGCTATCTTGGAAAAGAGGATATCTCTGAAATTTTAGATCATACAGAGAAAAATGTATTTGGTCTTTTGCAGCAGGCCAGCGGAAGAGAAGATTTTGTCCCTATTGATAAAGTAGTTCTAAATACGTTGGATGCGATTGAGGAAGCAGCAAGCTCTGCAGGCAGAGTTACTGGGATTGCGACAGGATTTACTGATCTTGATTACAAGCTTTCTGGACTGCATCCATCGGAACTGATCATTGTCGCTGCTCGCCCAGCAATGGGGAAAACAGCATTTGTATTAAATATTGCGCAGAGAGCAGCGGTGAGGGATCATATCCCGACAGCTATTTTCAGCTTAGAAATGTCAAGAGAACAGCTTGTTACTCGTATGATGGCAATGGAAGCGATGGTTGATTCTCAGTCAATTCGTACCGGTGATCTTCAAGAATCTGATTGGGAAAAGATCATGGAAAGTGCTGGAACGATTGGGCGTTCTCCATTAATTATTGACGATACTCCTGGAATTACAATTGCGGAACTACGATCAAAATGTAGAAGATATAAACAGACACATGGTCTCGATTTAATTATTATTGATTATCTTCAATTAATGTCTGGGGGAAAACGTTCGGAATCCAGACAGCAGGAGATTTCGGAAATTTCTAGGTCATTGAAAGCTCTTGCAAGAGAGATGGAAGCTCCAGTCATTGCGCTGTCTCAGCTGAGTCGTCGTGTGGAGGAAAGAAAGCCGGCAAAACCGATGCTTTCTGATTTAAGAGAATCTGGTTCTATCGAACAGGATGCCGACGTTGTTATGTTTATTTATCGTGATGAATATTATAATGAAGATTCTGAGAAAAAAGGAATTGCAGAAATTATTGTTGACAAACAAAGAAATGGTTCTACAGGAACGGTAGAACTTGTATGGCTTGGACAATATACAAAATTTGGAAACAAAGAAAGAGCGCCTCATTAAATGTGAAGTGCTTTTTCTTCTATAAAGAACAATCTCTGAGGGGAGGTATTTCTATGTTATCATTTCTATTTCCACCGGTTTGTCCGCTCTGTGGAAAAACACTTTTAAAAAAACACGCAAAACTTTGCTCGAAATGCGAAAAAAAGAATATTTTTATTCAAGAACCAGTATGCTATTCGTGTGGAAAACAGATAGAATCGTATGAGGCAGAATATTGCAATGATTGTATAAAACATCCAAAAAGTTTTACAAAAGGAATGGGACTTTGCATTTATCGAGAACCCGTGATACAATCGTTGGCTGCAATAAAGTATAAGAATAAAAGAGTATTTGCGGAATATTATCTTTCAGAAATTCAGAAGAGAAAGCTGATACAATTAAAAAAAATTCAGCCGGATTTAGTGATTCCTGTGCCGCTGCATGCATCGAAACGACGAAAAAGGGGTTTTAATCAGGCAGAAATATTTGCAGAAGGAATTGCGGATATGATAGGATGTCCAATGGAAAAGAAACTTGTTTTGAGAAAGAGGGATACAAAGCCACTAAAAAAAATGGATCCATTGCAGAGAAAAAGAACATTGGCAAAAGCTTTTCAAGGAAATCAGGAAATTTATGAAAAAACAGGAAGACCAAAGACCGTTCTTGTGATTGATGATATTTATACGACTGGAGCAACATCAGAAGGAGTGACAAGAGCGTTAAAGAAGCTTGGTGTTTCTAAGGTTTATATTTTCTGTATTGCAATTGGACAAGGATATTCATAAGCAGATCACTTTAAGAAAGGAAGAAAATGGAACAACAACGTTATGATCTTACTGGTTCTTTGTTAAACTGGTATGATTACAATAAAAGAATACTACCGTGGAGAGAAAATAAGGATCCATATAGGATCTGGATTTCGGAGATTATGCTTCAGCAAACGAGAGTGGAGGCTGTAAAACCGTATTTTGATCGTTTTATGGAAGAATTACCAACAGTAAAAGACTTGGCTGAAGTGGAGGAAGATCGTCTCATGAAGCTATGGGAAGGATTGGGATATTATAATCGGGCAAGAAATTTAAAGGCTGCGGCGCAGACAATTATGGAAGAGTATGCAGGAGAAGTACCTGCAGATTATGAAAAGCTCTTAGGTTTAAAAGGAATCGGTGTTTATACAGCAGGAGCCATTGGTTCCATCGCTTTTGATTTACAGGTTCCAGCGGTGGATGGCAATGTTTTGAGAGTTTTAACAAGATTATGGGGAGATCATTCTGATATCTTAAAAGAGAAAACAAAAAAGGAGATTGGAAGAAAAATACAGCCATATATTCCAGAAGACCGGCCGGGAGATTTTAACCAGGCATTAATTGAACTTGGAGCGATTGTTTGTATTCCAAATGGAGATCCAAACTGTGATCTTTGTCCGTGGGATACCGTCTGTAAAGCTTATAGAGAAGACATGATTGATGAACTTCCTGTGAAGACGCCGAAAAAGGCAAGAAAAAAAGAATATAAAACTGTATTTTTATTAGAAACCGATACAATGATTGCACTTCATAAAAGAAATTCGAAAGGACTTCTTGCAGGATTGTGGGAATTTCCTAATATTTCACAAAAGATGGATCGAAAAGACATCGAAGATCAATTGAAAAAATGGAACATTCAGGAAATAAACATAGAGCCAGCAGGGAAAGGAAAGCACATTTTTAGTCATATTGAATGGCATATGGAGGGGATCCGCGTACATTTAGAAAAAAATATACCGATTGAGGACTTTTGCTGGGTGAAGAAAAAAGAACTGGAAAATGTATATGCATTGCCTTCGGCATTTGAAATCTTTCGAAAAGTATTGTAAAATAATAAATTGTATGAATTTATCCATAACTATGGAAATGAAAGAAAAAGGAGAGTGTATAAAGAAAATGAAAAAAGCACTAGTACTTGCACTTTGTGCAGCGCTATGTCTCAGTGTATTTACTGCATGTGGTTCTTCAAAAAAGAGTAGCAGTGAAGATTCTAAAAAAATTGTAATTGGAGCAAGTCCATCTCCTCATGCAGATATTTTAAAAGTAGCTGCAAAGGAATTAAAGAAACAAGGTTATACATTGGAGATTAAGGAATATTCAGATTATGTGCAGCCTAATACAGCGTTGGATTCTGGAGATCTGAATGCCAATTATTTTCAGCATATTACTTACATGAAGAACTTTAATAAAGAAAAAGGAACAAAACTTGTTTCAGCAGCAATCGTACATTATGAGCCATTTGGGATTTTTCCTGGTAAGACAAAGAAGTTGGAAGATTTAAAAAATGGAGCATCGATTGCAGTACCAAATGACACAACAAACGAGGCAAGAGCACTTCTTCTGCTGGAAGCAAAAGGTCTGATTACATTAAAGAAAAATGCAGGACTTACCGCTACGAAGAAGGATATTGTAAAAAATCCAAAGAATCTTGAAATTAAAGAAATTGAAGCAGCACAGATTCCAAGATCTTTAAAAGATGTAGACTTTGCGGTTATTAATGGCAACTATGCCATTCAGGCTGGGTTAAAAGTAGATAAAGACGCACTGGCTATAGAAGATAAGGGTTCCGTTGGAGCTAAAAATTATGGAAATGTCATTGCAGTCCGCAAGGGTGATGAAAACAAAGATTCTATCAAGGCTCTTGTAAAAGCAGTAAAAAGTGATGCTGTGAAAAAGTATATAGAAGAACATTATAATGGTGCGGTAGTACCGCTATTTTAAAGAAAGAAGGAGAAAAGCATGAAAAAGTTTTTAGTAGCTGCGTTAGCAGGTGTGATGGCTGCATCTATGTTATTTACGGGATGTGGAAAAAAGGAAGAAAGTAAAGTACCAGATAAGATTATCGTAGGAACCAATGCGGAATTCCCTCCATTTGAGTACATGGATAATCAGAAAAAGCCAGATGGTTTTGATATCGCAATGATCAAAGAAATTGGAAAACGTATGAATAAAAAGGTTGAAATTCAAAATATGGAATTTAAATCTCTGATCGGCGCTATGGAATCTGGTTCCATCAACTCGATTATTGCTGGAATGACAAAGACAAAAGAACGTGAACAATCTGTAGATTTCTCAGACAGCTATTATACATCTAATCAGGCAATTATCTTAAAGAAAGACAGCAAGATTACAAAATTATCTCAGCTGAGCGGAAAGAAGATCGGTGTTCAGGAAGGAACAACTGGTGATATCATTTCCTCTGGAGAAAAATTTGGTGAAAAAAATAAAACCATTGTAAAGAAAGCAACAGTAAAACGTTTTAAAAAAGGTGTTGATGCTGTTATGGATCTGAAAAACGGATCAATTGATGCGGTTGTTATCGATGAAAAACCAGCACAGGAATTTGTGAAAAATAATTCTAAAAAGTTAAAATTAGTTATTGACTCTGCAGGAGCTGAGTATTATTGTATCGCACTTACAAAGGGTAACACAGCTTACAAAGAAGAGATCAACAAACAGATCAAAGCAATCAAAAAAGACGGAACATATGATAAGCTGAAAGCAAAATATATTGATTCCGTAAAATAGAACATGGGAAGGTAAGGTTTCAAAATGTTAGATTCATTTTACAAAGCGTTTATCGCTGAACAGAGGTATCTGCTGTATCTTGATGGATTAAAGATGACCATCCTTGTATCAGTCATTGCGATCCTTATTGGTGTGGCGCTTGGTACAATATTGGCGTTAATGCGCTTGACAGCAGAGCAGAAAGGAAAGAGTACACTCTTATCCAAGATCGCATATGTGTATATTGACATCATTCGTGGAACTCCAACACTTACACAGTTGATGATCATGTATTTCGTTATATTAAAAGGTCAAGGCGGATTGCTTGTAGGTTCCTTAACCTTTGGTTTGAACAGTGCAGCTTATGTTGCGGAGATTATCCGTGCAGGAATCCAGGCTGTTGATCAGGGACAGATGGAAGGTGGACGTTCCCTTGGATTATCCTATACACAGACAATGAAAGATATTATCCTGCCTCAGGCGATTAAGAATATTCTTCCTGCTCTTGGAAATGAATTTATCGTACTGATAAAAGAAACTTCTATTTTAGGATATGTATCAATCGTTGATTTGACGAAGGTGTCAGACTTCGTAATTTCAAGAATTTTTCAGGCATTGGCCCCATTACTCGGAACAGCACTTATTTATTACTTATTAGTGAAAGTTTTGACTCTTGGATTAAATGCGTTAGAAAGGAGACTGAGACAAAGTGATAGACGTTAAAAATTTACATAAATATTTCGGATCTCTGGAAGTTTTAAAAGGCATTAACTGTCATATCAATAAGGGAGAATGTGTCTGTGTGATCGGACCATCCGGATCAGGAAAAAGTACATTTTTAAGATGTTTAAATCTTTTGGAAACACCGACCAAAGGAGAGATTGTTATTGGAGATATGCATCTGATGGAAAGAGGATTTGATGTCGATGCTATGAGAAAAAGAGTTGGAATGGTATTTCAGCATTTTAATTTATTTCCGCATTTAACAATTCTTGATAACGTGACATTAGCACCAATTCGTCATAAAATGATGACGGAAGCTCAGGCAAAAGAAAAAGCAATGGAACTTTTAAATCGTGTTGGCGTTGGTGATAAAGCAGATAATTACCCAGTTCAATTATCTGGAGGGCAGAAACAGCGTGTGGCCATTGCAAGATCACTTGCATTATCACCGGAAGTTATGTTATTTGACGAACCTACATCTGCACTTGACCCAGAAATGGTTGGAGAAGTTCTGGAAGTTATGAAACAGTTGGCAGAAGAAGGCATGACTATGATCGTTGTAACTCATGAAATGGGATTTGCAAGAGAAGTAGCAGATCGAGTCTTATTTATGGATGGTGGTGTGATTTTGGAAGAAGGAACACCAGAAGAAATCTTTGATCATCCAAAAGAAGAGAGAACAAAAGAATTCCTAAGCAAAGTATTATAAACTTTAAACTTCATAAAAGATGTGGCGATGCTTTTTTGCATCGCCACATCTTTTTTTCTTTTATAGATTCTTAAAGTGAAAAGATTTCTTTCCAGTTGCATAATCACCAACAATTTGACCATTTCCAAAGAGTTTGTATTTGTAACTTAATAATCCTTCTAGACCGACAGGTCCTCTAGCATGAAGCTTACTGGTACTAATACCAACTTCAGCTCCAAATCCGTAACGATAGCCATCGGCAAATCGTGTAGAACAATTTTGGTAAACTCCAGCAGAGTCAACCAGCTGCATAAATTTATGAGCTGCTTGATTATCTTCTGTTAGGATACAGTCTGTATGGTGAGATCCAAAATGATTAATATGGCGAATCGCTTCATCCATATCATTAACAATCTTGATGGAAATAATATAATCAAGATATTCTGTATGGTCATCTTCTTCTGAAGAAGGATTACATGCAATAATATCTTGAACCTCTTTGCTTCCTCGAAGTTCCACATGTTTTTCATGGAACGCTTTTTGTAGAGCAGGCAGAAGTTTTTTAGCAATCTCTTTGTGAACAAGTAATGTTTCTGCAGCGTTGCAGGCAGATACATATTGTGTTTTGGAATCGATAATGATTGGAATCGATTTTTCAATATCAGCATCTTTATCAACATAAATATGACAGATTCCATCAGCGTGTCCCATAACTGGAATTTTTGTGTTGTCCATAATATAACGAACAAAAGCATTGGAACCTCTTGGAATCAAAAGATCAACAGATTCATGGCATTCAAGAAGTTCAGCAATATCTGAGCGAGCTTCTAACTGAAGCATACAATTTTGGGGAAGACCAGCATTTGTAACTGCTTCATGAATGGTCTGAAATAATATACGGTTGCTTTCCATAGCTTCACTGCCGCCTTTTAAAATGGCGCAGTTTCCGCTTTTGATGCATAGAGCAGAAATTTGAACAAGGGCATCTGGACGAGATTCAAAAATAACGCCAATCACTCCGATTGGACATGTTTCACGATATAAGTTTAATCCTTCATCAAGCTGACGTGCCAGTTGTGTCTGAAATAATGGATCTGGCATTTGAATTAGATCATGGATACCAGAGATAATATCGGAAAGCTTTCCCTCGTCAAACTTAAGACGGTTTAAAATAGGTTCCGGGATATGATTTTCTTTGGCATTTTTTAAATCTTCTTTATTTGCCTTAAAAATAGTTTCTTTTTTTGTTTCCAGAGCTTTTGCAGCAGCTGCAAGAGCTTTATTTCGCTGTTCCAGACTAGTAGCAGCCAGTAAAGGAGCAGCTTGTTTTACCTGTGCGATTTTTTCTTGTAAACCCATAAAAATCCTCCTGTTATCTTATCTAATAATAATAAGTTTGTATGTATTGATTTGTCAATTATCTCTTGTTTTATTTTTTTGTAAAAATGGGAAATTTAAAAAAAATGAGACAAAAATAAGGCAAACATTGTATTCTTATTGAAGAGATATTGAGAAGAACATTAAAGGAATTGCTGAAGGTATGAGAAAAACAAAAGAATATTCGGATCAGGAGTTAAGCCGGATTATCAGTGAATATACGCATTCTCTTGTTCGTCTGGCCTTCACTTACACAAAAAGTGTACCGGATGCAGAAGATATCGTGCAGGAAGTTATGGTTCGTTTGATTACAAAAAAGCCATACTTTGAAAATAAAACACATGAGAAAGCGTGGATGGTCCGTGTGACAATTAATACATCCATTAACTATGTAAAAGCAGTAAAAAGACATAAAAATGAACCGCTAGATTATGATATACCAGAAATACCAAAGGAAGAGTATTATCTGGTGGAATTGATAGATCAGTTATCAGAAAAGTATCGAACAGTATTATATCTTTATTATTTTGAAGGTTATGCAATTAAGGAAATTGCGCAGATTATGAAAAAAAGTGAATCTACCATCACAACGTGGATGGCTAGAGGAAGAAAAAAATTAAAAGGATTATTATTGGAAAGGGAGGGAGAATTATGAATCGGATAGAAGAAGAATATCGAGAAATGTTGTCCCGGATCAAACCAGAGGAATCCTTTGAACAGGAGCTTTTGGAAACTTTAAAACAGGCACAAATTCAAAAAAAGAAACCAAAAACAAAAGTAGGAAGGAAGCTTTTTATAAGGCATATTCATCAAGCAGCTACAGCAATGGCAGCTTGTATGTGCGTTGTGATTATTGGAATAAAAACACCGGCAGCGGCAACATTTAGAGGATTTTACGAAAGATTTTGCATAAGTGTTTCACAGACATATGAGAAGAATGTTAAGGCGGATGAAATACCAATTAATAAACAAGTAAATATTGGAAATAAAGGAAAGATTTATTTAAACGACGCAGTAATGACAAGTGAAGGAATTAGTATACGCTATGAAGTAAAAGACAAAGGAAATTATGATGATGTCTATCCATCAGAAGTAATTATTGCGACGGAAGATGGAGATCGCGAAGTGCTGGAACAGGAAAATTATATACCAGTATCTGATCAAAAAAATAATACAAAATATTATGGAACTTTTCAGAAACATACTGCAGAAATTCAAAAATTTATCGGAAAAGAAACCTCGTGTACACTTGTATTTCTGGGAGAAAAAGGTGGGGAGGTACAGGAAGAAAAGATTAAAATCAAATTTATGCCGCGTTCTATGTATAAAGTAAAAACAGTGGCTTCCAATGATGATTGGGTGTATAATAAGAAAGAAAATATTTCTTACCGGATTAAAAATATTACATTGAATGTGTGGTATATGAAGGTAGAGTATGAATGGAAGTCACAGGAAGATCAAGATTTTCTTTCATTTGAATTATCAGATGAATATAAAAAGCAATACCTCAGTCTCGGAGAGACAGCAGATATTAATAAAGAAAATCGCAAGATAGGAACGGTCTTCTTTGAACGAACAGATGATGATACCAGGAAGATGATTTTCAAACCAGTTTGGCTAAAAGAATCAAAGAATGGCACTCAGATGGAAAAGAAAATTGACGGACAGGGCATCACGACCACTAAAGGAGAGTGAAACCATGAAAAATCCGAATGACCGGATAAGAAAGATCATAATCTGCTTGCTAGCATTGATCTTTTTGTTTGCCAATATGCCTTTACAAGTTTATGCGGATGTGCATTATGATGATACTGCACCTGTTTTACGTAGCTTTCGTATTTTAAATTCAAGGAATGTCGATGCAAGAAAAGGACATAAACTGGATATGGAATTGGAAGTCATGGAAGAAGGAACGGGAATTGTTGAGATTTCTGTGTGTCTGGAACGTAAGATTAACCGTAACAGTGCGGAAAGTATTTCTGCAGATTTTGATTGTAAAGAGTTAAAAAAAGCACCATTATTTACAGGAAAGAAAAGAATAAAATTAAGTTTTGACAATAATTGCAGAGTTGTCAAAGGAAATTATAAAATCGTGAGTATTTCTCTAACAGATGCAAATGGAAATACTTCCTATTATGATGAAGACGCACATGTAAAAATGTGGAGAAAGAGCGGGAAAAACTGTAGGATCATCCGTTCTGATTATAGAGGATATAAAAAAACGAAGACACCTAAATTAGAAAGTTTTTCTATTATTAATGCTAATCATGTGGATGCATCGAAAGGTTTGAAAGTCCGTATGAAACTCGCAGGAAACTGGAAACAGATAAGACAAATAGGCTTCGGTTACCGGCGTAAAGATGATGAAGAGGGAATTATTACGATCCCATTTTGTGCTGTGAAAAGAAATAGGATTGTTGAAATTTGTTACCCAATCGAAGATTTGGATATGGGAAAATATGAGGCTACAGATATTATCTTATCTGATAAGAATCAAAAGGAGATCTCCTATGATTTAATTGTAGGAAAAATGAAGCAACACAACCGTAATTTTGTTGTAAAAAAAGCTTATGGGACACCAAAGATTAAAAGACTTGAAATTAAAAAGAAAAAGATTTCAACACCGGGACTCTTGGAAGTAAATTTAGAGACAGGAAAAGAAAAAATTACAGATTTGGATTTATGTTTTGTTAATGATAAGGGACAGGAGAAGAATCTTAATTGGAGTAGCCAAAAGGGATTGAGCAAAGGAAAACATCAAATAGAGATTCCGGTCAATCCATTTTGGGGAATTGGAACGTGGAAACTAAAGGGAATTTGTGTTTATAGTGCAAAAAATAAAAGTGTATTTTATCAGCTGGATGACAAAGATTTTCCTTTGCAGAAGATAACAAGAGAAAAAACGGAAAAAATTACGGTATCAAGCCAGTATAAGACTGCATATTATGGAAGCGTGGGAAATCCTAAAACAGTTGTAAAAAAACTACGTGCAATGAAAGAAGGTAAAACAGCGGTATTAGACTGCCGTTATAGCAAAATCGCTAAAAAAGAATTTTTTCTTGCAATTGCCGGAAAAGATAAGACACTTGTTTTTGAAGATGAAAATGTTCAATGGGTTTTTAATGGAAAGAAAATAAAAAAATCCAGATGCAAAAATATTAATTTGACATCAACGGTAAAAAAGGTAAAAGGAAAAGATTATGGGTATCCGGATGAACCTTATATTTTATATATGAGATATGCGAATAATGGGGTGCTTCCAGGGAAAGCAGAGATGCGCGTAAATTATAAGTATCTTTGTGGTAAATATGGAATCCGAAAGGATGATAAGTTAAAGCTAAGTTACTATAATAATGGAGAAACACAGCTGTTACAAGAGACACCGGAAGTTGCAGAAGATGCTTATGTAGAATACGAGGTAACTCATAATTCAACTTATCTGCTTTCCAGAACCGTTCCAAGATTAATGGCTCCGTCTAAATTAAGAGCCAAAGGTAGAACAAGAAGAGTCGTTCTTACTTGGGGAAGAGTTGGCGGTGCATGCGGATATAAAATTTATCGAAGCGTTACATCAAAGGGATGTTATAAACAAATTGCCAGTGTTAAAGGAAATAAAAGAACATGTTTTGAGGATAGAAAGGCAAAAGCAGGGAAACGTTATTATTATAGAGTGAAGTCTACAAGTTCGTCAAAAAAAATAAAGGGATCTTATAGTAATAAAGTGTCCGGACGGGCGTTATGGTAAAGAATAAAAGAACGTAAAGCAAAGGAAAAAATGCTTTATGTTCTTTTTCTTTTTAAAAAAATTTTTCAATTTTTAATGGAAAACCTACAAATTTAAAAAAAGTGTTGTGAAAAATGACGAAAAATAAGGAAAAAATAAAGGAAAAAGCTAGTAAAAATAGATAAAAAGGGGTAAAATAAAGTTTATAGAAATGCAGGAAAGAAAGGAGGTTTTTTTATGGAGCGGATTGCGGATAAACTTTCAGAAATTGAAATGACTGCGAGAGCTATCGTAGAAAATGCAGAAGAGCAGAAACATCTTTTAGAAAAAGAAATGCAGGAGAAAAGAAATCAGTTTGATACTCAAATGGAGCAAAAAACGGAAGAAAAACTTCAGTCTATACAAAAAGAACTGGAAGAAAATATGGAACAACTTCTGAATCGTCAGGAACAGCAAAACCGAAAGGAAATAGAATTTTTAAAAAAAGATTTTAAGGAACATCATACAGATTATGCAAAAGAAGTCCTGCACAGAATCATAGAAATATAAAAAAGGAACTCTTAATTTTAGAACATCAGGAGGCAAGGTTATGATGAACAACGTAATGGAATATAGCGGAATTGTAACCAAAGTCTGTGCGATGCGCGCCAAGTTGCTAAAGCCAGAGGATTATAAAAGCCTGGCGTCTATGAGAACAGTGACGGATATTATACAATATTTGAGAGAGACCAGGTCCTATGGCAGTTTGATCGATCACATGGATGAATCGCTTTACCACAGAGGAAATATTGAAAAGATTCTAGTGCAGTCTCTTTATGACGATTATACAAGGCTATATCGATTTGCTAATATGAAGCAGAAAGAGTTTTTGAGATCTTTTATGAAACGATATGAAGTGGATTTAATTAAATATTGTTTGAGAATTGTTTTTAATCATTATAATGCACCATTTGATCTGAATTATAAAAAACCTTTTTTTGATAGATATTCTGATATTAAGATTGATCAGCTAATCATGTCAAAAAATATTGATGATCTTGTGGATCATTTGAAAAATACAGAATATTATCCACCGCTGGCAAGAATTCGGGAATCCGGAGCTTCAACATTATTTGATTATGATTTAGCATTGGATTTGTATTATTTTTCCATGATGTGGAAAATACGCAAAGGTGCATGGAATAAAAGTGATAAGGAAACACTGACAAAAGAACTTGGAACTAAGATTGATTTGTTGAATTTGCAATGGATTTATAGAGCAAAAAAATATTATCATATGCTTGCACCAGATATTTATAATTTGCTTATTCCAATTCAGTATCGTCTTGGAAATCAGGAGTTTAAAGACTTGGTAGAAGCACCGTCTGTGGAAGAATTTTTCCGTCGTTTGAATGAAACATTTTATGGGCGGAAGTATCAGCTGGATGAGCAGCATAATGTGGAAGATATTGTAAATGAGTGTTTGAGACATATTTTAACAGTATCTTATCGGAATCATCCATATTCACTGGCCAGCATTCACCAGTATTTATTTTTAAAGGAGGAGGAAATTTATAAAATTACCACCGCGCTGGAATGCGTTCGTTATGGTTTGTCGGAAAGGGAGACCCTTCAGTATTTGATAGAGGACTCCGGACATCAAGGAGGTAATGCCCGATGATTGTAAAGATGAAATTTTTAAGCATTTCTGGTCCCCGCACAGATATTGACCGGGTAAGCAGTAAGTATTTATCAAAGTACGAAATGCAGCTGGAAAATGCGATCACAGAACTGAAAACAACCGATAATCTTTTGCCATTTATGGATCTAAATCCATATAAAGAACCATTGGCAAAAGCAGAACAGTATGTGGCAATGTTGCCAGATCCTTCGGTACCGATGGATACATCTTTATCAGAGGATGAAATTATTAATATGATTCGAGATCTAAATCATGATTATTTAGATTTAAAAAGTAAAGAGGAAAAATTAAAGAAACAAAAAGAAGAGCTTCTGGAAAAATATCATGAATTGGAACCGTTTCAACCTCTGGAGCTAAATTTGAAAGAGGTCTTTCAGTACCGTTATATGAAAGTAAGGTTTGGAAGAATTGCTGTTGATTATTATCAGAAACTCGAAAAGTATTTATTTGATGATCTGAATGCAATTTTTTTAGAAGGAACGAGAGATGAAAACTATGTCTACGGATGTTATTTTTCTGCACATAAGGAAACGGGAAAGATTGATTCTGCATTCCGTTCCCTTCATTTTGAAAAGATGGATGTGCCAGAAGACTATGAGGGAATGCCGGCAGAAATCTGTAGGAGTTTGAAAAGAAGAATGGAGCTGCTTGACCAGCAAAGCGAAGATCTTCAGAAACAAATTGGAGAATTTTTATCTGGACATGCGGCAAAACTTCTTGGAGCAAGATATCTTCTGGAAGAAATGTCCAATAATTTTGATGTAAGAAAGATGGCAGCGCGTCTGGAAAATGAACAAGAAGATTATTACATTTTGTGTGGTTGGATGAGCGAAGATGATGTAAAAGCTTTTATAGAAGAGACGAAAGATGATGATCGTATTACCATTGTAGAAGAAGAAGGAAGAGAAAAATTTTTTGGGGAACCACCAACCAAATTAAAAAATCCAAAATTCTTCAAACCATTTGAAATGTTTATACGAATGTATGGTCTTCCATCTCACAACGAAATGGATCCTACCATTTTTGTTGCATTGACGTACACATTTATTTTTGGAGCGATGTTTGGAGATGTCGGACAGGGATTATGTTTGTTTATTGGCGGTGGTATTTTATATAAAACAAAGAAAATGAATCTTGCAGGCATTATATCAATTGCAGGCATTTTTTCCACCTTCTTTGGCTTTATGTTCGGAAGCTTTTTTGGGTTTGAGGGAACCATTATTAAACCCTTATGGCTTTCACCAATGCATGCTATGATAAATCTTCCATTTGTCGGTCAATTGAATACTGTCTTTATTGTAGCGGTAGCTTTTGGAATGGGCCTAATTCTTTTGGCCATGATTTTCCAGATTATTAATGCAAAAAAACGCGGAGATAAAGAAAATATGTTGTTTGGTCCAAATGGAGTCGCAGGACTTGTCTTTTATGGATTCCTTGTTCTGACAATTGTATTATATATGACAGGACATAAAACTCCGGGAAATATTATGTTGGCCATTTTCCTTGGAATCCCAGTGATTTTATTCTTTCTGAAAGAACCTCTTGGACAGTTAGTAGAAGGTAAAAAACCAAAAACAGAAAGCGGAGTTGGAATGTTTTTTGTTCAGGGATTTTTTGAATTATTTGAAACAATGTTAAGTTTTTTCTCTAATACGATTTCTTTTGTACGTATTGGAGCATTCGCTGTTAGTCATGCGGCAATGATGGAAGTCGTTTTGATGCTTGGAGGAATTACAGATGGAGCAGGAACTCCCAATTGGATCGTCATTGTATTAGGAAACATCATTGTTTGTGCGCTGGAAGGATTAGTCGTAGGTATTCAGGTATTGCGTTTAGAATATTATGAAATGTTCAGTCGTTTTTATCAAGGATCTGGACGGGAATTCCATCCATTTAACAATCATGCAAATAAATTAAACTAGGAGGGTATCAATATGACATTAGCAATCAAATTATCAATCATCGCAGCATTAATTTTAAGTATTCTGATTCCATTTGGATATTTTTTAAGAGGAGATAGAACAAAAAAACGATATAAAAAAAGTCTCGCATACAACGTATTATTCTTCTTTGGAATTTTTGTGGTCGCAGGGGTCATGTTGTTTGTGAGCAATCCAGTACAGGCAGCACAAGCAAGTGCAGATAGTGGTATGTCAACAGGACTTGGATATCTTGCAGCTGCATTATCAACGGGACTTTCTTGTGTTGGTGGTGGTATCGCTGTTGCCAGTGCAGCCAGTGCAGCACTTGGTGCAATTAGTGAGGATCCGAGTGCTCTTGGTAAATCTTTAATCTTCGTAGGTTTGGCAGAAGGTGTGTGTTTATACGGACTGATCATCTCTTTCATGATCATCGGTAAATTAGGTTAGATCGGGAAGTGGTTTTATGAAAATGTATTTAATCAGTGATAATGTAGATACACTGACCGGAATGCGCCTGGCAGGTGTTGATGGCATTGTTGTTCATGAAAAAGAAGAGCTCCGGCAAGCACTGGAGAAGGCAATGAATGATACATCCATAGGAATTGTTCTTTTGACGGAAAAATTCGGAAGAGAATTTCCGGATTTAATTGATGAGATCAAACTAGAACGGCAGATGCCGCTATTGATTGAAATCCCAGATCGGCATGGTACTGGAAGAAAGAAGAACTTTATTACTTCCTATGTCAATGAAGCAATTGGCTTAAAATTATAATAGCTGGAGGCAGAAAGAAGGTGACCCAGTTGACAATCGAAGAAAAAATTACACATATACAAGAAGCAGCGATGGAAGAGGCCAGAAGTCAGGGAAATGAAATTATCAGACGACATCAGAAGGCACTGGAAAATG
Organism: Anaerostipes sp. MSJ-23; assembly: GCF_018918155.1. GTDB lineage: Bacteria > Bacillota > Clostridia > Lachnospirales > Lachnospiraceae > Anaerostipes. The sequence goes on along the minus strand of NZ_JAHLPY010000006.1, from coordinate 41,962 downwards.
TTTTTGAAACTCATAAGCAAGAAGCTTCCATGCAGGCAGATACAAGAATTAAAACAGAAACTGCGTCGGCAAGACAAAAACTTAATACAGTTGTTTCTAAAGGTCAAATAAAAATCCGAAGAGAACTTGGCCAGGTACAGAATAATTTAAAAAATGAACTGTTTCAAGAAGTACTTGAATTGATAAAAGAGTATATGCAGACGGAAGACTATAAAAAACTTCTGATATCTTATATTACAAAAGCAGCTAGATTTGCGGATGGTCAGCCACTGACAATTTACATTAATTCATCCGATCAGGATAAAAAAGATGATTTGGAAAAATATACGGGAATGACAATCACAGTCAGTGAAGAAGATTTTATTGGTGGGGTCCGTTCGGTAATTCCAGGACGAAATATTTTGATTGATCATTCATTTAAAGGTGCTCTGGAAAAGGAATATCAGGAATTTACTTTCAAGGGAGGTGCCACAGGTGAGTAAGACCGGAAAAATTTATGGAATCAATGGTCCTGTCATTTACCTGAAAGGAGACACTGGATTTAAAATGTCCGAGATGGTATATGTAGGGAAGGAAAAACTGGTTGGAGAGGTTATTTCTCTAGATAAAGACCGTACGACGATACAGGTTTATGAAGAAACTTCAGGACTTCGACCAGGTGAAATTGTTGAGGCAACTGGAGAGGCAGTATCTGTAACATTGGCACCAGGAATTCTTGATAATATTTTTGATGGAATTGAGCGCCCATTAGAGAGAATTGCAGAAAGTGCGGGGGCTTTTATTACACGCGGTATCAGTGTTGATTCTTTGGATATGGAAAAACTTTGGGATACAACCATAACTGTGAAGCCAGGAGAAGTTCTTCATGGAGGAGATGTAATTGCAGAAGTCCAAGAGACAAGAGCTATTGTGCACAGATGTATGGTTCCCCCAGAATTGAGTGGAACGGTTACCTTTGCAGCACAGAATGGAAAATATACGATCAAAGACCATATTGTAACATTGGAATTGGAAGATGGAACAGAAAAAGAATTGACAATGATGCAGCGTTGGCCGATTCGTGTAGCGCGTCCATCAAGGAGTCGTATTCCGGCAAGTGTTCCATTAATTACTGGACAGAGAATTCTTGATACGATGTTTCCAATTGCAAAAGGCGGTACAGCAGCAATTCCAGGGGGATTTGGTACCGGAAAGACAATGACACAGCACCAGATTGCAAAATGGTCAGATGCGGATATCATTATTTATATCGGTTGCGGAGAGCGTGGAAATGAAATGACACAGGTTTTGGAAGAATTTTCCCAGTTGGTTGATCCAAGAAGTGGGAATCCGCTGATGGATCGTACAACATTGATTGCTAATACATCCAACATGCCAGTTGCAGCGAGAGAAGCATCCATTTATACAGGATTAACACTAGCGGAATATTACCGGGATATGGGATATGATGTTGCAATTATGGCGGATTCTACATCTAGATGGGCAGAAGCCCTAAGAGAATTATCCGGACGACTGGAAGAGATGCCGGCAGAAGAAGGTTTCCCAGCTTATTTAGCATCCAGATTATCTGGCTTTTATGAAAGAGCCGGTATGATGCATAATCTGAATGGAACGGATGGATCTGTTACGATTATTGGTGCTGTTTCTCCACAGGGAGGCGATTTCTCCGAACCAGTTACACAGAATACCAAACGTTTTGTACGATGTTTTTGGGGACTTGATAAATCCCTTGCCTATGCAAGGCATTTTCCAGCGATTCATTGGCTGACCAGTTATAGTGAATATTTAATTGACCTTGGAGGATGGTATAGAGATCATGTATCTCCAAAATTTGTCGATGATCGAAATCGTTTTATGGCAATTTTAAATCAAGAAAATAGTTTGATGGAAATTGTAAAATTGATTGGGGGAGATGTGCTTCCAGATGATCAGAAACTAACACTTGAAATTGCAAAAGTTATTCGTCTTGGGTTTTTACAGCAAAATGCATTTCATAAAGATGATACATGTGTTTCGATGGAAAAACAGTTTAAAATGATGGAAATTATTTTGTATCTTTATCAAAAAAGCCGTGAACTTGTGGCAAGAGGAATGCCAATGAGTGTCTTAAAAGCGGAGCATATATTTGAACGTGTCATTGCAATCAAATATGATGTTCCAAATGATAATCTTCAGATGCTTGACTTGTATCGGCAAGAGATTGATGATTTTTATGACGCGGTACTTGAAAAGAACGCATAGGAGGTAATGATATGGCAATAGAATATTTAGGATTAAGCAGTATCAATGGCCCTCTTGTGGTTCTGGAGGGCGTACAGGATGCCTTTTACGATGAAATTGTCGAATTTACAGTAGAAGGTAATACAAAAAAGATAGGAAGAATCATAGAGCTTTATGAAGATAAAGCAATTATTCAGGTATTTGAAGGAACAGAAAACATGTCCTTGAGCAATACTCGTACAAGATTGACGGGACATCCAATGGAAGTAACCTTGGCACCAGATATGCTGGGACGGACCTTTAATGGAATTGGAAAGCCAATTGATGGACTTGGTCCTCTAATTTCTGATCTTCGAAGAGATGTAAATGGACTTCCGTTAAATCCAGTCAGAAGGCGATATCCAAGGAATTATATTCGAACAGGAATTTCTGCAATTGATGGGTTAACAACATTGATTCGTGGACAGAAGCTTCCGATTTTTTCAGGAAATGGACTTCCGCATGATCAATTGGCTGCACAGATTGTAAAACAGGCATCCTTGGGTGATGGATCTGATGAGCCGTTTGCAGTTGTGTTTGGAGCAATGGGTGTTAAACATGATGTGGCGGATTTCTTCCAGAAAACATTTGAAGAAAGTGGTGTTGCAGATCATGTATGTATGTTTTTAAATCTGGCAAATGATCCAGTAGTAGAACGACTGATTACGCCAAAAGTTGCCCTGACTGCAGCAGAATATTTAGCATTTGACTGTGATATGCATATCCTTGTTATTTTAACGGATATGACATCTTTTGCAGAAGCAATGCGAGAAGTTTCTTCTTCTAAAGGAGAGATTCCATCAAGAAAAGGGTATCCAGGATATCTCTACAGTGAATTGGCAACTTTATATGAACGTGCAGGAATCATCGAAGGAGCGGAGGGATCTGTCACACAGCTTCCAATTCTTACAATGCCAAATGATGATATCACGCATCCAATCCCTGACTTAACTGGGTACATTACCGAAGGACAGGTTGTTTTGGATCGCAACTTAAATGGTCAGTCGATTTATCCGCCAATTAGCGTATTGCCATCTTTGTCACGTCTGATGAAGGATGGTATTGGAGAGGGGTATACAAGAGAGGATCATCAAGACCTTGCCAACCAATTATTTTCAGCATATGCAAAAGTAGGAGAGGCAAGAAATCTAGCGTCAGTTATTGGAGAGGATGAACTTTCTCCAATTGATAAAAAATATTTGGAATTTGGAAAGCAGTTTGAAGAACGTTATATTGGACAGGGGCATGATGAAAATCGAACGATGACAGAGACACTCGATCTTGGATGGGAGCTTTTAAAGATTCTCCCAAGAGAAGAACTTGATCGTATCGATACGAAGATTATTGAAAAATATCTGCCACAAGATAAGGATGAGTAAAGGGGGAATTATATGGATCCACGAGAATTCCCAACGAAAGGAAATCTAATTCTTGCTAAGAACTCCCTGGCCCTTTCAAAACAGGGCTATGAGCTGATGGATAAAAAACGGAATATTTTAATCCGGGAGCTTATGAGCTTGATTGATGAAGCAAAAGATATACAAGAACAGATTGATACAACATTTACAAGAGCTTATGCATGTCTGCAGAGGGCAAATATTGAACATGGAATCAGCAAAGTAGAGCAGCTTGCTTATACGGTGCCAATTGAAGAATCAATCCAGATACAGACACGAAGTATTATGGGGACGGAAATTCCTCATGTAAAATACGATGCAAAGGAAAATAACCTGACATATTCATTAAGTGATACTTATGAATCTATTGATATCGCAAGGGAAGCATTTCGCCAAGTAAAAGATCTAACCATCAAACTTTCTATGGTAGAGAATGCAGCTTATCGTCTGGCGACCAGTATTAAGAAAACACAAAAAAGAGCCAATGCTCTTAAAAATATTACAATTCCAACTTACACAGCTCTTGTATATAAGATTTCCAATGAATTGGAGGAAAAGGAAAGAGAAGAATTTACAAGACTGAAAGTAATTAAACGGATGAAACAGGGAAATAAGTGGTAGGAAAAGAATTGTAAAAAGACTTCAGAAATAAAAATAATTTCTGAAGTCTTTTTGTTTTTTTTGAAGGGCCAGAACTTGTCTGTGCAGCATCAGTATATAGTAGAGAGTTAATCTCTAGTAAATCCTAAATGATAGGAAAGGTCAGTTTCAATGTTTGGGTTTAAAATTGAGCGATTATTTCTGTTAGGTTTTTCCTATATTCAGGTGGTTGTAAAAGAGATCCGATTGGGTGGGGAGCAGTCCCCAAATCCTTAAGGAAAGAAAGGATATTTAGGAGCATTGGATCTCTTAATTTATATATATATTAAAAATCAGCACTGACAGAAGTAATCTGTATACTGCACAAGACTGCTGGTTTCCAAAAACATTTCTTTTTGGAAATGTCGCAAGGATTAGATAATGACAATATCATATTGCAAGTTGTCCGTTTCGGCTTCTGTCATTATCCTTTCCTTGACAAGTATTATAAGTCCCTTTTATGATTGATAAAAGAGATATTATATCAAAGATACCTTGATGATTTGTCAAGGAAAGGAGAGGAAAATGGAAACAGAAAAATGTAAGGCATTGTTATGTGCGATAGAACTTGGATCGATTACAGCGGCTGCGGAACGCCTTGAGTATACAACCTCTGGGATTAGTCGAATGCTGGCAGCGTTGGAAGCAGAGACAGGATTTTCGATGCTCAAGAGAAGCAGAAAAGGTGTAATTCCAACAACAGACTGTGAACAACTTTTACCAATTATGAGAGAACTTGTGTATCATGCAGACTGTTATGAACAGACCGTAGAGTCCATTCATGGATTAAAAAAAGGAACAATTACAATAGGAGTTTCTTATGGAATGTATTTACGTCGTATTGCAAAATTGATCGCACTTTTTGAAAACAAATATCCGGAAATTGAATTTGCTACTTTACAAGGAACGAGTTCAGAATTAACAGAGGCTATCCGACAGCATAAATGTGATTTTTGTATTATTAGTTGGAGGGATGGAGACCATGATTGGATACCATTAAAGAAAGATGAATTACAGTTTATGATTGCAAAAAACCATAAATTAGCAAAAGAAAAAACCATTCCATTGAGCTGTATTAATGAAGAAACATTTATTGAAATCTACCCGCAGAAAGAAACAGATAATTCTAGATGTTTGGAAAAAAATCATATTATTGTACAAGATCATTTTATGTGTCGGGATATGATTTCTGCAATGGCAATGGTGGAAGCAGGGCTTGGAATTACAATTGTAAATGGAGTGAGCACACAGACATTAAAAGGAGATGTTGTCTTTCGTTCTATTGAACCAAAGGAGTACGTGGAAATTGGAATTGCGGTTCCATCCCTTCAAGCAATTTCACCAGCGGCACGTGCATTTCTGAAATTTATAAAACAACATTTAGATGATGTTTAAAATAAGATTTCAAATTGATTCGCTAGCGAACGAGTGGTAAAATAAAAATCGTTCACTGGCTAAATAAAACATATATATAATAGAAGAAAGGGGATTATTGTGGAAAAAAAGTATTGTGTATTAAGAATTGAGGAACCAGATTTTGGATGTGAGGGACGTTCAGAAGGTCAGGCTGTTATGGATCGTGTATTTTTAAGAGAAGATGGAGTAGAAGGAGAAACGGTCATTTTTATGGAAGATCCATTGTTATATGAAAGAGAAATTGATGAGGGTACTTTTGTAAGAATGGATGAAAGTGGAAGTCTCTGGAAGCTGGAGGATTTTTCAGAATGAAAGATTTAACAAAAGGAAATATATCGAAGATTATTCTTGCCTTTGCATTGCCAATTTTCTTTGGAAATCTTTTGCAGCTTACATACAGTTTAGCGGATACAAGAATTGTTGGTTCTTTCCTTGGAGAGGAATCATTGGCGGCGGTTGGAGCAACGAGTACAATTAGTAATTTGATTGTTGGATTTCTTCTTGGATTAGCCAATGGATTTGCGATTATTACTGCACAGCGTTTTGGAGCTGGAGATTATAAAGGTTTGAGAAAATCTTTTGCAGCATCAATTGTTCTTGGAATTATAATTTCTGTTATTTTAATTGTGATAGGGGTAGGTTTTATCAATCCAATTCTCCATTTTCTGAATGTTCCGCAAAATTTATTTTCTACGGCCAAACAGTATATCATGATTATTATTGCAGGATTATGGGTGACGATGTTTTATGATATTTTGGCGGCAGTTATGCGTGCGATCGGAGATACGATTACACCATTGCTGATTCTGGCATTATCTGTGTTTTTGAATATTGTGGGGGATTTGTTTTTTGTTGCAGTTTTAAAAACGGGGACATGGGGAGCAGCAGCGGCAACAGTTCTTGCACAATTGATTGCGCTGGTCATCTGTGCTTTTTATATGGTACATAAATATGAGTTATTGCGATTAAAGAAAGAGGACTTTAAAGAGCCAGAAGCAAAGATGATAAAACATATGCTAAGTTCCGGATTATCTATGGGATTTATGAGTTCTCTCATAAATATTGGTTCACTGACGTTACAAACAGCGATCAATAGACTTGGACAGGATATTATTGTGGCACACACAGCTGCGCGTAAGATCACGGAGATGTTTATGATTATGTTTAGTGTATTTGGCCAGACGATGGCAACGTTTTGTGGACAAAATATGGGAGCAGGGAAAATAGATCGAATTAAAAAAGGAATGAAATTATCGATTCTCTATACTTGTATTTGGAGTACCGGTATGATGATCGTAAGTTTTACAATCGGGCCGGCACTTGTTTATATGGTAACTGGAAGTCATCGACAGTCAGTCATTATCAATGCTTCGAATTATTTGAAGTTTGATACCATTTTTTATTATGTAACAGCACTAATTTGTATTATTCGAAATGTGATGCAAGGAATTGGAGATCATATTACACCACTTGTATCGAGTACTTTGGAAATGGTAGGAAAGATTGTCATTGCTGCAACACTTGTGCCATGGCTTGGTTATACAGGTGTTATCGTGGCAGAGCCGATTGTATGGTTTATTATGGTAATTCCATTGATTATTCAGATTCTGAGGTCACCGGTGATAAGGACACAAAAAGCAATTAAACAGTAGAAAAAGCGGAGATAGGATAGAATCCAAAATCTCCGCTTTTTCTTAATACTTATACTCTATACATACTACACATATGACATAAATGAATGATCAAATGAGGATTAAACAATACCCTGAGCTGTCATTGCATCTACAACTTTTTCAAATCCTGCAATGTTAGCACCAGCTACATAATTTCCTTCCATTCCATAACGTTTTGCAGCGTCATCTAAGTTATGGAAAATGTTAATCATGATATTCTTTAATTTTCCATCAACTTCTTCAAAGCTCCAGCTTAATCTTTCGCTGTTCTGAGACATTTCAAGAGCGGAAGTAGCAACACCACCAGCATTAGCTGCTTTACCAGGAGCAAACAGGATGTTTTGTTCTTGTAAGTATTCTGTAGCTTCTAATGTAGTAGGCATGTTAGCACCTTCGGCAACTGCGAAGCATCCATTTGCTACTAACTGTTTTGCATCTTCTAAATGTAATTCATTCTGAGTTGCACATGGAAGAGCAACATCAACAGGAATAGACCATACGCCTCTTCCTTCATGGTATTCAGCGCTTGGACGTGCAGCAGCGTATTCTGTTAAACGGGCACGTTTTACTTCTTTTACTTCTTTTAATAATGCAACATCGATACCATCTTTATCATAGATCCATCCTGTGGAATCAGAAACAGTAACAACTTTTGCACCTAACTGCTGAGCTTTTTCTGTAGCGTAAATTGCAACGTTTCCAGATCCAGAAACAGCAACAGTAGCGCCTTTGATACTCTTTCCATTGCATTTTAACATTTCGTCTGTGAAATAAAGAAGACCATATCCTGTAGCTTCTGTACGTGCTAAAGATCCACCATAAGATAATCCTTTACCTGTTAAAACTCCTTCATAGAGTCCGCGGATTCTCTTATACTGACCAAACATGTAACCGATTTCTCTTGCACCAGTTCCGATATCACCGGCAGGAACGTCAGTATCAGCACCGATGTATTTGCACAGTTCTGTCATAAAGCTCTGACAGAAGGCCATGATTTCACGATCAGATTTTCCTTTTGGATCAAAGTCAGAACCACCTTTACCACCACCGATAGGAAGTCCTGTTAAAGAATTTTTGAAGATTTGTTCAAAACCTAAGAATTTGATAATACCAAGATTTACAGAAGGGTGAAGTCTTAAACCACCTTTATATGGTCCGATAGCACTGTTGAACTGAACACGGTAACCTGTATTTACGTGAACCTGTCCATTGTCGTCAACCCAAGGTACGCGGAATTTGATCTGACGTTCTGGATTAACAAGACGTTCTAACAAAGCATCTCTTTTGAAAGCTTCTTCATTTGCTTCCACAACGACTCTTAATGATTCTAAAACTTCTTTTACAGCCTGATGAAATTCAGGTTCAGCTGGATTCTGAGCAATTACCTGCTCGATCACTTCATCTACATATGACATTTTGTTTCCTCCTTAAAGTCATAAATTATGTGAGTATACAGTGGACATTACTCCCTGTAAGAAAAAAGCAAAAAGAAAAGGGCGCAAATACGCCCTTTTCTTTATGACGCCTTTGTCTTAGCCTTATTATATAAGATATGCTATAATATTTCAAGAAAATCAACGACAAGGAAAGGAAAATCGATATGATATCAGTTGCAATGGCCTTTTATAACGGGAAAAAATATATGGATGAACAAATAAGCTCAATCCTGGATAATTTGGAAAAACAGGATGAGCTTGTTATTTCTATCGATGATGCCAGTGATGGTTCTGAAGAACTCCTGAGACAATGGAGTGATAAAGATTCTCGAATCAAACTGGTTCTTGGGCCGGGAAAAGGAGTTGTAAAAAATTTTGAAAATGCATTTCGAAATTGTAGAGGAGATCTGATCTTTCTTGCTGATCAGGATGATGTATGGAAAAAAAATAAAGTAGAAATAGTAAAACAGGCATTTGGAAATCCAAGAGTAAGTGCAGTTGTTCATAATGGAGAAATTGTGGATGAACAGTTAAATCTGACAGGACAGACAACTTTTCAATGGAGAGATAGTGGCGTTGGATTTTGGAAAAATATGAGAAAGAATTCTTATATTGGATGTTGCATGGCAGTAAGAAGAAAAACATTAAAAAAGATTCTTCCAATTCCGGATAAGATATGGATTCATGATCAGTGGATTGGCCTTTTAGAGGAACAGCTTGGAACAGTGGTTTTTTTAGAAGAACCATTGATTTATTATCGAAGACATGGAGAAAATGTCACGGATCTAACCCATGGTTCGATAATTTCTATGATACGAAAACGTTATCATATGATGATAGAAATCAATCGAAGAGTCAGGGAGTGGAAAAATGACAGATAAAATAAAAAGACATAAATTTTTAATTGGAGCATTTGTTCTTCCATTTTTATTAATGGAACTTATTGCAATTATTATGAAAGTAGAGCCTTTTGGAAGTCAATCGTTTTTGATTGTGGATGCACTTCATCAATATTTGCCATTTTTTGCAGATTATCATGAAAAATTGCGCTCTGCAGATAGCTTTTTTTATTCTTTTCATGCAGGGCTTGGTTATAATTTCCTTGGTTTATGGGCTTATTATTTAGCAAGTCCATTAAATCTTATGATAGTTTTCTTCCCAAAAACGATGTTAAATATGGTTTTAAGTCATCTGTATATTGTAAAGATTTCTCTTTGCTGTTTCACGGCAGCATTTTATTTTTATAAACGGATGAAAAAAGATGATCTTTCGATCATCGCTTTTGGAATGGCTTATGGGTTTTCAAGTTACATTGTTGGATATAGCTGGAATATTATGTGGCTTGAGGTAATGATTTTATTACCGATTATTTTATATGGTTTTGATAAAATGGTAACATGCGGGAATGGAAAATTATATTGTGCGGCATTGTTTTTTTCTCTATGGTGCAATTTTTATATGTCGTTTATGACCTGTTTGTTTTTAGTTTTATGGTATATTTTTTATGAACATAAAAATATCATAGATTTTATAAAAAATGGATTTCGGTTTGCAGTATATTCGTTACTTTCAGCAGCAATGGCAGCTGCCGCTTTATTACCAGCTTATCTTGGAATTATGCAGACATCTTCGGCAAAATGGGATTTCCCGAAAGAATTATGGTATGGAACATTTGGTGATATTTTTACTAGACAATTTCTTGGGACCAAACCGTTAACAATGTCGGTAGATGACTCAAAAATTAATTTATATTGTGGGATTTTCACGTTATTAATGGCCCTTTTTTATCTTGTATCGAAAGAGATCAAACGAAGCATAAGAATTCGCAGATTATGTCTATTGGCAATTTTATTCTTTAGTTTTAATATGCCAGTGCCTGGTTATATATGGCATGGATTTCATAATCAGTATGGAATTCCAAATCGTTTTGCATTTGTTTATATTTTTCTGCTTCTTTCTATGGCCTATGATGGATATATTCTGGCAGTTAATAGGAGCCGAAGACAGGCGAAGAAGATGTATATCAGCCTTGGCCTTTTATTTTTTATTATGGCAATAGCATTATACACAACCAAAACACATCCCAAAATGAATACTGTTTATATAACTGCAGTTGTTGCGATTGCTTATGTGCTTTTTTTCTTTTTGTATGAAAGAAAAATTCTTCATCGAAAAGTGTGTATGGCTTTAAGTTGTATGGGATTGATTGTCGAAATGACAGCGATGGCATTTCTTGGATTTTCATCGAATGGAACCATTGATGTGAATGATTATTTTAATGATACAAAATCGATTGCCAAGATTAAGGAAACCTATGGCGGTAATGATGATATCAGTAAGAGAATGGAATTGGCTAGCGGGAAAATGTTAGATGAGAGTATTTGGCATACATTAAATTGTGTGACATTATTCGGTTCTACTGCACGCGGGAAAATGGTAGATCTTATGGATAAACTTGGATTTTATACCGGTGTAAATGAGTATTTATATGAAGGTGCAACGCCGTTTACAAATAATTTATTTTCCATAAAATACCAGTTGTATCGACCACAAGATATGCGTCCGACATCCTTTGAAATTGCAGATTCTGTTGGAGACGTTTCTGTTTATAAAAATCCATATACTACAGCGATTGGATATGGAATGTCTTCTAAAATAACTTCATGGGATTATAAGGATGTAAATCCGTTTTATGTACAAAATGATCTGATTCAACGAGCTTATGGGATTTCTGATCTATTTCAAATGGTGGATACGAAAAAACCAGAAGTGAATGGGTGCAAGATTACATCAGATAATGGAGGCGGAGAGTATGTTTTTGACAAAGTGACAGCAAGACCGGATAATCTTGTTTTTACAATTAATGTAAAAAAACAAAAGCAATTATATCTTCATTTTGATTGTAGTCGGGCAGAAAATACAATCATTGAAAAAAACGGAGATCAGATTATGACAGGGAGATTGAATTCGCAGATTCTTTATCTTGGAAATCTGAAAGAAGGAGATGAGATTCAAGTGAAAGTGCAGCTAAAGGAAGAAAAAGAAGAAGGCGTTATGCGTCTGACATTGGCAGAGCTTCACGAAGATGTATTAAGTGATCTTCATGGCGAGATGGAAGCACAAGCATTTCATATTACAAAACAAAAGAGTTCGAACATTCAGGGTACAATTAATATGGAAAAAGATGGGATGGCATTTTTCTCTATTTCATATGATAAAGGATGGACTGCTTATGTAGATGGGAAAAAAGTAAAAACAAAAGCAATCGGGGACGCCTTTTTAAGCGTTCCAGTTTCTAAGGGAACACATAAAATAGAACTTCGATATGTTTCTCCTGGATTTAAAGAAGGAATTTTGATTAGTATCGTTGGTTTTATTATTTTTGGAATATTATGTGGATGGGAAATTCGTAAGAAAAAAATAAGTAATTTGAAACAAATTTGTACCACAAAATATGGTACACTAGGAGCACAAAGGAGGAAAGAGTCATGAGAAAAATATTTGCAAGAGTTCTTGCTTTAGGACTTTGTATCTTAATGGCATTGCCATGTGTCACTACAAAAGCAGACAGTACGCAGAAGTATTTAGCGCTGGGAGCTGATTTAAGTACGACGGACAAAAAGAAGGTTTTGGATCTGCTGGGTGTAGATGATATTGGAGAGTATCAGGTAGTAAAGATTACCAATCAGGAAGAACACAAATATCTGGATTCTTATTTATCAAAGAGTGTGATTGGAAGTAGAGCGTTATCTTCAGTTACTGTAGAACAGACATCGGATGGAAGTGGAGTTAATGTTTCAACTGAAAATATATCTTTTTGTACATCTGGAATGTATCGAAATGCCTTGGTAACAGCCGGTGTTGAAAATGCAGATGTAAAAGTAGCCGGACCATTTAAGATTTCTGGAACAGCTGCATTGGTTGGCGTTATGAAAGCATATGAGGAAATGACAGGAAAGAAGATCTCGCAGAAGAGCAAGGATGCTGCAAATGATGAGCTTGTCACAACAGGAGAAGTTGCAAAAAATATAGGTTCTGATGATGCAGAAAAACTAATTGCCGATGTAAAACAAAAGGTAGCAGAAGGCAATCTAACTTCTTCTTCAGATATTAAAAATGCAATTAATGAATCGGCAAAAGATTTAAATATCAATTTGTCAGATACAGATCGTCAGAAGATACAGGATTTGATGGATAAAATTTCAGATTTGGATTTGAATGTAAACAAATTAAAAGAACAAGCAAAAGATATCTATGACCAGCTTGGAGGAAGTCAGGGAATTCTTGATAAAATTTCCAGTTGGTTACGAACAGTTATTCATTGGCTATCTTCACTATTTTCATAAATTAGAAGAGAATATCCCTTCTTATGTAACATAGGATTACATAAGGAGGGATTTTTTTATGGAACAAAATGAAATGTTATTTTATGTCATGGCAATTGGTTGTATGTTATGCGTCATGTTTGGAATTTATAAAAATCCAGCGTATCTTTTGATTTTGATTGTCCGAGGAACTTTATGTTCTATTTTGATTTACGGAATTCGTGTGTTATGTGTCAAGAATGGAATTCATGCACCGGTAGATGTAAATCTTTTTTCAATTGGAACAGGAGCACTGCTTGGAATTCCAGGGATTGTAGTTTTATATGTAGCAGGAATTTTGATTACATAATATTGAACAATGTATTTTTTTAATAAAATCATAAAAAACTATGGACAAATATATGGAATAAATGTAAAATAATGGAACAAAGGAAAAAGGAGGAGGGAAGAGACATGATTGTATGGATGTTTATTTTTTTATTTGCAGCGGTCTTTTTTGACTGGAGAGATTTTAAGATTCCAAATCTGTTAACGGGAGGAGGTGCACTGATTACAGCAGGTATTTGTCTTTATTATGGATATCGATTAAAGGATCTTCTTCCGGGAACAGTAATTCCATTTATTTTGTGTATCGGACTTTTTTATCTTGGAGTGCTTGGAGGCGGTGATGTTAAACTTCTTATGGTGTGCGGGATGCCGCTTGGAGGAAGACTTGTTATTCAGCTTCTCGTGTTGTCATTTTTCTGGAATGGCCTTTACGCCGCAATTTTTTTATGGCAGCACAAAGCATTTCGTCAGAGATTTTCTTATCTCTATCATTTCATTTCCACATGCCTGAAATCAGGGCATATTCATTCCTATGACAATGTACAGGTTAGCAGTAGCAAAGATGCTTATTTACATTTTTCCGTTGGAGTTCTTTTGGCTTATCTTACGATGTATGCAGGAGGGATGCTGTTATGGATGTTCTGAAAAGAGAGATCTGTACTGGGATCTATCATCCGGATAAACGTTATGGCAAGCGGCTGATGGAGTATTTAAACCATCAGAAACAATATCCGATGACGGTTTGTTTTTTTGAAGATGAAGAACAACTCTATGAAAAAGAACAAGAAGGAATGTTTCAATGTCTAATTCTTTCAGAGTCTTCCCATTATTGTGGAGAAGTTCCTGCATATCGAATTCAGAATGAAAATTTTCCAAGTGCAGCGCAGGTTGCAAAAGATTTATACGATTATATGAATATGCAGCGCTTGGAGGAACCAATGATTTATGGGGTTTACTCTCCATCTTCTAGAATAGAAACAACGCAACTTTCTTTGGAAATTGCTAAAAGATATGAAATGATGTATCTTGGCATGCAACCATATCATCGATTTATGGCACAAGAGGAAGAAACAGATGAGCTGCTTTTTCAGATACGTGAACGAAAAGAAAACTGTGCAGAATATTTTCGCGCACATGCACAACTTTTAGAGGGAGTAATGGGTTATCCAGGGGCTGGGTGTTATATGGACTATCGTCAACTTTCTATAGAAGATTTTCAATATTTTTTTCAGGAAATTCGTAAAGCACAGATTTTGCTTGTGATTGATGCTGGAACAGCCTGTCTTCCGGGACCTGTATTTTTCTCACTTTTTGACAAGGTATATATTCCGGTAACAGAACAGGAAACAAAAACACAAGCTTATTTGAATTTTATAAAGCAGACGAATCGTTATGGAGGAAAAAGTCGTGGAAAGATGGAAGAAATATTATTAAGAAAAAATCGTTCGATGAAGGAAGTGGCAAAGGGATTATGAAGGAATGGATAAAAAATAAGGTAATGGAACGTCTGGATTTTACAATGGATATTACAGATAAGGAACTTCAGGATGTGATTCAGGAAGAAATTTTAAAAGTTTCCAGAAACAATCCAATGCTTCTTGAGGAAAAAGTAAAATTAAGTCGGGATGTATTTTATGGATTGCGTAAGTTAGATATTTTGCAGGATCTTTTGGAAGATGAGGAAGTAACAGAAATTATGATTAATGGATATGATCATATTTTCATTGAACGGAGTGGAAAATTGTTTCGTTATCCTCATGCCTTTTCTGGTGAGGACAAGTTATATCAAGTTATTCAACAGATAGCAGCAAGAGCAAATCGTATTGTTAATGAAATGCAGCCAATTGTAGATGCCAGATTGGAAGATGGTTCTCGAGTAAATATTATTTTGCCGCCAATTTCATTGGATGGAGCAACGATGACAATTCGAAAATTTGCAAGTGAGCCAATGACTTTAGAATGGCTTTATGAAAGAAAAGCTTTTTCTAGAGAGATTGGAGAGTTTTTAAAGATTCTTGTACAGGCAAGATATAACATTTTTATTTCTGGAGGAACAGGGAGTGGGAAGACAACTTTGTTGAATGGTCTATCGAATTGTATTCCAAAAAATGAAAGAATTATGACAATTGAGGATTCAGCAGAATTGCGATTGAATGGGATAGAAAATATGGTTCGGCTGGAAATGAGAAATGCAAATGTGGCTGGAGAACATCAAGTAGACATGAAAGATTTAATTAAAGCAGCTCTTAGATCCAGACCCGACAGAATTATTGTAGGAGAAGTCAGAGGAGAAGAAGCTTTGTCGATGTTAAATGCTATGAATACCGGTCATGATGGAAGTATCTCAACTGGTCATGCGAATGGAACGGCAGATATGCTGCGAAGAATTGAAACAATGGTTCTTATGGGAATTGATATGCCGGTAGGAGCAATTCGTGGACAAATGGCTTCAGCCATTGATATCATTGTGCATCTTGGCAGACTGCCCGATGGCAGAAGGAGATTGATGGAAATTGTAGAAGTTGGTGAAATTTATGATGGAGAGATAGCAGTACGTCCCTTATTTTTTCTTGATGAAAATGGAAATATGAAAACTGGAAAGAAACTTAAAAACATAAGAAAGTTAAAGGAGTATGGACAGTATGCAAATTATGAAACACTTATGGAAAGAATTTCCCAACGAGATTCGACAGTGGAGATATGAGAAAAAACAATTGTTATATGGCATATTGCTTGGACTATTTATCTGTTGGTTATTTTATGATCGCATTTTCTTAATTATGTTTATGGCTCCATTTTTGTTTCCATGGATGAAATATCAAAGAAAGAAAAAATTCAAAAAGCAAAGAGAAAATCTTCGAAAAGATTTCAGGGAAATGATGCTTTTGATCAGTAATGGACTTTCTGTTGGATATTCTATGGAAAATGCATTGAAAATGGCATGTGCAGAATTGAAACATCAGCAACAACAAGACGAAAGTTTGCTTGTAAAAGAATTAGAAATGTTAACAACTTCATTGAAAGTTAATGAACCTGTCGATAAGAGGCTTCTTGTTATGGCGGATCGTATTCAGCTTGAAGAACTTGCTCAGTTTGCAGAGATTGTATCGATTGTCAGAAGAAATGGTGGAAATTTAATTGAAATCATAGGGAAAAGTGCAGATCATTTAAATCAGACAATGCAAATTAAAGAAGAGATTGATACGATGACTGCAGCAAAGAGAATGGAAAAGAAAATTATGTCGATTATGCCTTATGGAATTCTTCTATATGTAAGACTTGCGACTCCAGGGTATTTTGAAAATCTTTATGAAAGTATTCCAGGAATTTTGCTTTCCACGGTAAGTCTTGCGCTTTTGGCAGTAGCGAATGTTTGGGCAGAAAGGGTGGTGGCCATTGAAGCATAAATGGACCAGAAAGATTGTAGGAAAATTGCCGCAAACTTTTGTGGAGGAACGAAAAAAAGTAATTAAAAATTCATTTGCTGGTAATAGAAAGCAGCTCGAGGAACAGGTAATAGAAAGTCTGTGCAGGCAAGTTCGTCAGGTTCTTATTTTCGCTATTATTTTTATCATTGGTTTGGCAGCAATGGCTGTAGCATATGTGACGCAGGATCGTGAAATTGTAATTACAAGAAATGATCGAGGGGAAGATGCAAAAGAAGAGTCTCTTGAAATCAAAACAAAAGAAGGAAAGGAAACTTATCAACTTGAAGTTCGTCCAAGAGGTTATAAAAAAAGTGAAATAACACAGGTATTAAAAAGGGGTAAGAAATACTTAGAAAAGTATTTAAAAGGAAATAATAAATCCTTAAATGAAGTCAAAGAAAATCTGAATATGCCAGAGCAGATACCTGGAGAAAATATACAGCTTCAATGGGAAAGTGATGATCTTACCATAATTAATACGGAAGGTAAAGTTTTTTTGGATGATGTAAAAAGTCCGGTAATTGTATGGATAACAGCGAGAATGAAATGCCAAGGGCAAGAAGAAATTTTTAAGACACCAGTTTGTGTCGTTCCAAGGAAAGGAAAGAAAAAAGTAACACAAGCAGATAAGCTTATGGCAATGATTAGAAAAATGGAAGAAAATAATTTAACGAAACAGAAATTTTCGATTCCAAAGGAAATAGAGGGAAACAAAATTTCTGTGGAAGGAGAGAATCAAAAATTTCCAACCATCATTTTCCTTGGAATTTTTATTATTGTGTATTTATGGTACCGGGAAAATGAACGTTATAAAAAGCAGGCTATTGTTGTAAAGGCAGAAGCGCGCAGAGAATACCCAATTATTATCAGTAAACTTGTTTTGTATTTGGAAATTGGAATGAGTGTACCAAATGTGTTTGAAGAAATTTATAAAGAATATAAAAAAAGCGGACGATCGATGTTTGTTTATGAAGTAATAGGAAAATGCTGCCGGCAGATTTCCTTTGGGGTTTCTCAAGTAGAAGTTTTTCAAGAGTTGGGAGATCAGCTGGATTTAGCATCTTACCGAAAGCTTTCCTCAATGCTTGCTCAGAGTATTACAAGAGGGTCAGATGATCTTTTTATACGCCTGAAAGCAGAAGAAGAGGATGCTTTTTTTGAAAGAAAGGAATATGCAAAACAGCAGGGAGAGGAGGCGAGTACGAAACTGCTGGCACCAATGATCTTAATGCTGGTTATTATTTTGACATTGTTAATGTTTCCAGCATTGTCCACATTTTCATAGGAGGGAAATTACCATGAGAAGTTTTTTAAAAGATGAATCAGGAATGGGCGTTGTAGAAGTTATTTTGATCATTGTTGTATTAATTGGTTTGGTTATTATTTTTCAGTCTAATATTCAAAAAGTAGTAAAAAATATTTTCAAGACAATTACAGAAAAATCAGGAAGTGTAAAATGATAAGAATCTTACGGGATGAAAGAGGAAGTATGAGTATCTTTCTTGCCAGCCTGTTTCTTGTATTTTTACTTTTAATTAGTATCTGTGTAGAAGGTGTGTATTTGTATGTGGGAAAAGGGAAAGCAATGGGAGCCTATATGGCGGGGCTTTCCCATACCCGCGGTAATTATCAAAAAGAACTAGAAGAAATGTATCATGTTTACGGAATGGACCAAAGGTATAGAAAAGAAATAGAAAAAGATTTTACAGAAAAAATAAAAAGGAGTCTTGAAGAAAGTCGTGATACTTTTCGATTTGAAGTTGGGAATACACAGATATCTAATGATGTTTTTCTAACGGATGAAGAAGGAGAAGTTTTGAAATATCAGATTCGGCAGTTTATGAAATATCAAATGCCGGCGGATCTTTTGACTGCATGGAAAGAAAAGTGGAAAGAAAAGGAAGAGTCCGGAAAAGAAATTCCAAAAATTCAAGAAAAGATGGATAAGGAAGAAAAGGAGAGCAAAGAAAAAGAAGAAAAAATGAAGGAGGAAGAAAAAAAGAAAGAAGAAGAAAAAAAGAAAGAGAAAACAAAAAAGAAAAAAGTAAAAACACAAGCGAAGGAAGAAAAAAAGAAAGAAGATCCAAGGACAGGATTTATGGGATTATTGAGACAGGGATCCGTCTCCCTTGTGCTTGGACAAAAAGAAGTTTCTTCACTGTCAGTACCAATAGAATATGGAAAAAAAGATGAGTCTGAACAAAAGTCCTGGAATTTTATGGAGAAAGAAGATAGCAAAAATCAGATGAATGAACTTAGTAAAAAGACAGAATCACCAAGTCTTGTCTCAGAATTTCCAGGGATTATGTATGGAGTCCAATATTTTCATAATCTGACATCGAAGGAAAAGAAGGAAGGGTTGCAATATGAAGTGGAATATTTGATTGCAGGAAAAGATACGGAAAAAGATAATCTTGGTTCTGTATTCTGGAGAATCATTGCACTTAGATTTGTAACAAATATAGCATATGTGTATACAAATGCAAAATTTCAGGAAGAAGCGATGTTGCTTGCCACTTCTATTTTGGGTATTACTGCGATGCCGACATTGATTACAGTAGCAAAACATTTATTGCTGCTTGCACTTGCTTATGGAGAGTCTGTGATTGATGTAAGAAATCTTGCAGAAGGAAAGAAAGTACCGCTTTTAAAAAGTGAGGCAACATGGCAGTTAGAATTTTCGCAGCTTGCAGGATTAAACTGTCAGAGGAAACCGGTAGAAAATGGAGTTTCATATAAAGATTATCTTGGACTGCTTTTGGTTATGCAGGCTGAAAAGATGGAAAAATACAAAAGAATGATGGATCTCATGGAAGCAAATGTAAAGCAGAAATTACCAGATTTTAAAATGAATCAGACAGTAGCTGCTTGTCAGATGAAACTAGATATAAAACTTAGAAAACTGGCATTTGGAGGAATGAAACTACCGACACCTGCAAAACAGGAATGGACGTTTCAAAGGGTAGTATCTTATTAAAGGAAGGAGGCAGAAAGAGATGTTCTCTTGCCAAAAATATTTCTCAATGAAGGTAACTCAAAATGATAAACAAGGAACCAGAAAAATCAAGAGGGCATCTTTTTCTGCCTCAGAAAAAGGTGCTATGACAGCTGAAGCAAGTCTAGTTGTTCCATTATTTCTATTTGTTTTATTGCTCGTCTTATCGGCTGCAGAAATGCTGATGATTCATGGACAGGTTGCACATGGATTGAAAGAAGTTGTACGCCAAGCCGCGATAAATGATTATGTGGCTTCGAAAAAGGGAAAGGAGATTCAGCTTGCTTCAAAGGAGATTTCAAAACTTGGATTTTTAAATAGTGTGAATAAAAAATTTTTAGATCATTCTTCTCTTGTTGGTGGAAGTGCCGTGCTTCCTTTTTCTACTTTGATTTCATTGAATGATCAGAGAGAATATGAAGCTACGGTAATTTATACTATAAAAAAAGAATTGCCGTTTCTTCCGGCAATCACAAAAACATTTACACAAAAAATTCGTCAAAAGTCAATGACTGGATATGTTCCAAAGAAAGATGACAGTGTAGAAGGA
This sequence comes from Anaerostipes sp. MSJ-23, assembly GCF_018918155.1. Lineage (GTDB taxonomy): Bacteria > Bacillota > Clostridia > Lachnospirales > Lachnospiraceae > Anaerostipes. Next base: position 21,517 of record NZ_JAHLPY010000006.1, on the reverse strand, counting down.
ACTGTATATGTAACACCAAATCAAAGTGTTTACCATACAGATATTAATTGTACACATCTTGTTCTGGATATCTCCGTAGATGATGATGTAGAAAAATATTTATCTGGAAAAACAAAATACAAAGAGTGTGAGAAGTGTACAAAAAAACATAAAGACAAGGAGGATATTTCATGTTTGTATGTGGCAAAAGAAGGAGATGCCTATCATACCGATATCACATGCAGTGGTCTCAAAAGAACAGTATATCAGAAAGACAAAAGCAAAATAAAAGGGTTAGGACCTTGTCAGAGATGTGGACGTTAGAGGATGGTTATATCACAGTGGAAACCAGCTTGCTGCTTCCAGTAGTATTTACAATCTTTCTTCTATTTATATTTTATGCTTGTTATTTTATGAACTGTGGAATTATTTGTGGGACGATGGAAAATGTGGCATTAAAAGCAGCAGATACAGCCATGGGAAATGATTATAAGACAGGAAAGATTTCTTATAAGGAAAAGAATAAAGAAAGCCTGTATGGTGAAATATTTTCAAATAAGAATGATTATGCTGGTAAGGTAAAAGAGGAAATTGAAGAAAATTTAAAGACGCATTTATTTTTGGAAAATGTAGAAAAGGTAAAAGTAAAGTGTACAGATTCGGAAATAACAGTAGATGTGACAGCAAATATGGAAATTCCGGGAACACAATTATTAGAATTATTTCAGATAAAGGCATTTTATTATAAGGGGAATTATAAAGTAAATAATTTAACAGAAATTGACCAGATAAGGAGGTGGAATGTTATTGAAAGAGCAATGGATTAGGGAAGGTCTTTCCAGTTATTATATTGTTGAGAAAACAACTTCTGTTTCTTATGAAAAAAATATTTTAAAAAATCACTCTTTGGAATGTCTTCTTCCTTGTGAATTCCGAATGGAAAATGGAAGAGAATATTATTGCTTTGAAACTGGAATTTATACACCATTAACAGAAAAAATAGAAGAGATAGAACCGAGGTCTTTTTTCTATGATTTTTTTTCTTCCATGGAACTGGCAGAATCCTATCTTTTGAATCTAGATCATTTAAAAATTCAGAAGGACTTTATTTTTCTGACAAAAAATCAAAAACCAGTATTTTGTTATCTTCCAGAATATGAAGAAAATATTTTTGAACAATTAAGACAGTTTTTGGAAGATTGTATGGAAATGATTTCTTATGAAGATAAACAGAAAGTGCGTTTTTATTATGAGTTTCATAGCTTCCTTGTAAAAGAGAAACCAAATATGGAACAGGTAAAAAATTATCTGAAGCCACAGCCCAAGGAATTAAAACAACTGCAATTACCAGAACAAGAGGAAGAAGAACAGATCAAACAAGAAATAATACAACCAAGAAAGAAAAAAGATATGGCTTTCATGATTTTATCAGCACTTCTTTTTTTGATTGCAATCGCAATTGCAATTTCATATGCAATTCGAATTTTTTTGTTTGGATTTTATTATAAATTTGTTCTTGGTTTTATAATTGCGCTTGGATGTTTTATTGGATCTTTGTGCTATTTTTGTTATAAGTTAAGTGCAAAGCGGTCTAAAGTTCATGACATTTCTGTTTTGCAGGAAGAAGAAAGAACTCAATTGTTAGAAGACGATCAGAAAACAGAATTATTAATGGAAGATCCACTTGGTTATCTGATACCAAAAAAAGAAGATGAAGAAAAAATCTGCATTTCCTGTGATGGCTTTTTGATTGGAAGTCTTTTGGAGGGAAATGATTATATTCTTGAAAAGACAGGTGTGAGTCGAAGACATTTGAAGTTTTTTTTGAAAGATGAAAATGTATGGATAGAAGATCTTGATTCTACAAATGGAACAAAGATTAACGGAAAGAAAATAAAAAAACATCAATTGAAAGAAGGAGATCAAATAAAAATTGCAAAAGAAGAATACCTGTTCACTCAGACTCAGGATTAGACAGTGTATTAGATTCCATGGTACAATGATCGCAAAGAAGTAAGAAAGATTCAGGGGGCGTTTATGTATCAAAAAATAATTCAATTATTGGAGATTCATGGATATCAACAGGTAAGTACAAAAGCTGGACCATGTTATACGAAAAAACTGAATGGAAAGACAAAGGGGATTTTTGTTATTTATGATGAAAATCCAGATGGAAGTTTAGTTTCCGAAGAAGATTTAAAATCATTAGTTAAAGAAGGAAAAGAATCACTTGGATTTTATGTTCCGATTTTGATTATTGTTCTTTCTGAACACGGAAATCATGCATTTTTAGACCCGGAAAATCAATTTTCAGAATTATATAAACCAGTTTCTGCAATGTTATATGCCATGAGAGAAGAAAAAGCAGAGAAAAAAGAAAAGATTTCTTTTGGAAGTTTTAAGGTCACGATTCTTCTTACAATAATTAATATTTTACTGTTTCTTTTATGTGAATGGAATGGAGAAAAGATTTACGCTCTTTGGGGATGCCGATCAGATTTTGTTTTAAAAGAACACCAATTTTATCGCTTACTTACTTCCAATTATCTTCATTATGGACTGGACCACATTGCCAATAATATGATTGTCTTTGTGTTGCTTGGTTCAAGACTTGAAAAGATTATGGGAAGCATCCGGTATTTGATTTTATATACAGCTTCAGGAATTTTTGGCAGTCTGGTTTCTGTTCTTTATTATGGAATGCTTGGAGATCATACAATGTCTGTTGGAGCTTCCGGAGCAATTTTTGGAATTTGTGGAGCATTGGCAGCAATATTTTTATGTAAAAGAAAACAATTAAACGATTTTGATGGACCATGGATTTTTATTATGATTGCAGGAAGTCTGTACCACGGTTTTCAAAGCAGTGGTACAGACAATGCAGCTCATATCGGGGGATGTGTTGCAGGATTTATACTGGCCTTTGTTTTGTATGTTCTCTGGCCGGAAAAACAAGGGTAAAGGTTGTGCCTTGATTGATGGCAGAATCCATATGAATTTTAATATGCATTTCCTGTGCAATTTCATGAACAACAGACAGACCAATACCATTTCCTTTTGGAAGAAAGGAAACTCCACGGTAGAAAGCTCTTGTCTGTTGTTCTTTTGTCATACCAATTCCTGTATCAGAAATATTTAATACAATATGTCCCTGCTCCTGACTTAAATGAATGGTAATATTTGGTGATTTTGCAGGACCTTTCTTTTGTTCGATTGCTTTGACGCCATTTGATATTAGATTGTGGAACATTTGTAGGAGTTTGGATCTAGATCCGTAAACATAATAAGGTCCCGGAGGATTTGCCTGAATATAAAAGCCAATATTTTCACGATTCAAACGATAAGCCCAGGAAGAGCGGACTTCACGAAAGATTCCAATCAGATCTTGAGGTTCCATAGCAGCAGAAGCTGCATGAGCAGAAGGAGTAAGAACCTGTCGGATTAGATCAAATAAAGAAGAAAAATCTTCTTTCATTTGTTTCCAGTGTTCATCTTTTTTCAACTCTTCTTTCGTATTTTCTATGTACTGAAGCTGCCCGTAAATTAAGGTCAATGAATTATTTATCTCGTGTGAAAATGTCGTAAGCTCATAAGGCTGATTCATTTTTCATCTCTCCTGTCTATTTTTCTACTTATTATTATGAGCATAAAAAGATATGTCCGCAATGAAAACAGTCGGCAAAAGTTCGATGTTTTTTGCCCTTTTCCAATGGTTGTGATTATGTTACAATGTTTCAGAAGTAAAAAATCAGGAAGAAAGGAGGACCGTTATGTCTTATATGGCTTTATATCGAAAATTTCGACCGACTACATTTGATCAAGTGAAAGGTCAGGATCATATTGTAACAACACTAAAAAATCAGATTAAGACCGGGAGAATCGGACATGCTTATTTATTTTGTGGTACAAGAGGAACCGGAAAGACAACGGTAGCCAAGATTCTTGCAAAAGCGGTAAACTGTGAACATCCAGTGGATGGAGAACCATGCAATGAATGTGAAACCTGTAAGGAGATTATGGAAGGAAGTTCTATGAACGTCATCGAAATTGATGCGGCGTCTAATAATGGTGTTGATAATATCCGCGATATCAAAGAACAGGTACAGTATTCACCGGCTTCAGGAAAATATAAAGTATATATTATTGATGAGGTGCATATGCTCTCCATTGGAGCCTTTAATGCACTATTAAAAACATTGGAAGAACCACCGGAATATGTGATTTTTATTCTGGCAACAACAGAAGTTCATAAAATTCCAATTACTATTTTATCCAGATGTCAGCGTTATGATTTTCATCGTATTACAGCACAGACAATTCAGGATCAGCTTAGAAATTTGATGAATAAAGAGCAGGTAGAAGTTGAAGATAAGGCGCTTGCTTATATTGCAAGAATGGCAGATGGTTCCATGCGTGATGCGTTGAGTCTGATGGATCAGTGCATTGCCTTTTATCTTGGAAAAAAACTTACATATGACAACGCTCTTGAAGTTCTTGGAACTGTTGATATTCAAGTTTACAGTGATCTTCTGGATGATATCCTGGATCATAATATAACGGCAGTAATGGATCTTTTATCAGAAACTTCTCAACAAGGAAGGGAATGGTCCCAGTTTATTACAGATTTTCTCTGGTATTTGAGAAATCTTTTGCTTGTTGGAAAAGGAGCAGCTGCAGGAGAAGCACTTGATGTTTCTACAGACCAGTTAAAATTGCTGCAGGAAAAAGCAGAAAAGGTAAATGAAACAATGTTAATCCGCTATATCAGAATTTTATCAGATCTATTGAATGAGATTCGATTTGCAACTTCTAAGAGAGTTCTTGTTGAAGTAGAAATGATGAAACTTTGTCAGCCACAAATGGAATCTGATCAAGGTAGCATTCTTGAAAGAGTTCGTTTACTGGAAGGACAGTTGGAGAAGCTTTTAAAAGAGGGGATTACAGTTCAGGCAAATGTGCAAGAGAAAGAGGTACAGCCGATTCAGGAAAAAACGCAACAGCCCAAAAATGTAAGGCAGCAATTAGAAGAAAAGTTTCCAAAAGCTAAAGTGGAAGAATTAACAGAACTGGTAGATCATTGGAGAGATGTCAAAAGAAATCTTTCCCCGCAAATGAAATTTTGTCTTCAGCGAGCTACGCTGACAGTGAATGAAGATGGGACAGCTTTAAAAGTAATGTTTCCAAAAGAAATGAATGTGGAGAGTGGATATTTTCTTGATGAGCCAGAGAGAATTGAAACTTTGAGGCAGGAACTAAATCGACAGTCTGGAAGAGATGTCAATTTAGAAGTTGGAATTATAGAAAATCCACGGGATGATGCAGATATGATCAATCTAGATTGCATCCATATGGACGTAAAGATTGAGGAATAATGTTCGTGTGATCACTGAGCACTGGCATGAGATCATCAACCTGTAGTATAATAAAATAAAAAAGATAAATTCAGGAGGAAAAAAAGATGGCAAAACGAGGAGGATTTCCGGGAATGGGCGGAAATATGAATCAGTTAATGAAACAGGCACAGAAAATGCAGAAACAGATGGAGGAAACAAATAAGGAATTGGAAGAATCCACATATGAAGCAACTGCTGGCGGAGGAGTTGTAAAAGTTGTTGTATCTGGAAAGAAAGAAGTTGTTTCTGTGTCTTTAGAAGAAGAAGTTGTAGATCCAGATGATATTGAAATGTTGGAGGATTTAATTGTTGCAGCAACAAATGAAGCTCTTCGCAAAATGGAAGAAGATTCTCAGGCAAAGATGGGCAAGATTACTGGTGGCTTAGGTGGAATGGGCGGAGGATTCCCATTCTAAGAGATTATGGATTATTATAGCAATCAGATTACACAGCTGATTGAAGAACTTGGAAAGCTGCCTGGTATTGGACCAAAATCAGCAGGACGTTTGGCATTTCATATTATGAATATGCCAGAAGAGCAGGTAAAAAAACTTTCTGATACAATCATCAGCGCAAAAAGAAATGTCCATTATTGTAAAGAATGCTGCACATTAACGGATCAGGAACTTTGTCCGATCTGTGCCAGTGATAAGAGAGATCATAGTACGATTATGGTCGTAGAAAATACAAGAGATCTTATGGCGTATGAAAAGACTGGGAAATATGAAGGTGTTTATCATGTGCTTCACGGAGCAATTTCGCCAATGCTTGGGATCGGACCGGAAGATATCCGTTTAAAAGAATTAATGGCAAGACTTCAGGGAGATGTCAAAGAATTGATTCTTGCAACGAATTCCAGTTTAGAAGGTGAAACAACAGCGATGTATATCAGTAAGCTGGTAAAACCAACAGGAATTAAAGTCAGCAAAATTGCAAGCGGTGTACCGGTAGGAGGAGATCTTGAATATATAGATGAAGTTACCTTGCTTCGCGCACTGGAAGGCAGAACAGAAATTTAATAAAAATAAAAAGATATCGAATGATTGATCATTATCACTAGATATCTTTTTTTATTGCCATTTAAACAAAAAATTAAAAAGACATTTTTCGAAATTCAGAAGGACTCATGGATTCTTGTTTTCGAAATGCACGTGCAAAATGGGAAGCACTGTTAAAACCGCAAAGTTCACTGATTTCTTCTACCGTCTTTGTTGTTGTAAGAAGAAGTTGTTTCGCCTGACGAATTCGAAAAGAAAGAAGAAATCCATGAGGAGTATACCCTGTATATTGATAAAAACTACGGATAAAATGAGAGACACTAAGTCCGCAGGAGTGTGCAAGATCATTCAAATTTATTTCTTGGGCATAATGCTTTGTGATATAAGAAACCGAAGGATTTAATGGATGATCAGAAATCATTGTTGTATTTTCAGGAACAGCTAGTCGACTGAGAATAGAAGAAAAATTAGAAGAGACCTGATGTTCATTGATCAATGCTGTTTGTAGAGAGGTCAAAATAGATAAAAGGGAATGGCGAAGACTTTGTGTGTTTTCAAAAATTAATCCAAATTTCTCATGCAAAAAATCAACGTATTGTTGGCTGCCATTTCCATTGAAATGAAACCACAAAAATTCTGTAGGAGTAGTGCAGTAATATTTATGTGCAAAATGGCAATCAAGAAGAATGATTTGATTTTCAGAAGCTTCTGTAATTTGATTTTGGGTTTCTATATTGAAATTTCCATGAACGATATAGACAAGCAAAAATGAGTCGAGAAAATCTCTTTTAATACAATAGTCTTTTGTACAATAAAAATGTCCATATCTTGAAATATAGTAAAGAGATTCTCTGGCAAATTTTGATGGAGTTGTAAAATCCATAAAGGATGGTTCGATCACACCGCGGTCTTCAATTTTCATAAGAGATACTTCCTTTCTGTCATAAAAAATAATAAGTGAATACAGTATATCATAAAAAGTAATTTTTGTATAGAATATGAGCATTGATTGAAATGACATTTGAAGAATCAATGGCTATAATATAGTCAAACATCAGAAAAGAAAGAAACATAGATCAGGATAAATATGTAACTCATTTTCGTTGTATGGTAATGATGAAATGGTAATTAAAATTTTATGGAGGAAAAGAAGATGAAAGAAATTCGTATTGGACTTGTAGGTGCAGGATGGATGGGAAAAGCGCACAGTAGTGCATTTTTAGACGCACAGATGCTGTTTGGACCAGACTATGGAACCGCAGTTTTTGAAATGGTAGCAGATACAAATGAAGCAAGTGCAAAAGAGGCACAGCATAAGATTGGTTTTCAGAGAGTTACAACGGATTGGAAAGAATTGGTGACAGATCCAGATATCGATCTTGTAGATATCGCAACACCAAATGCCTTTCATTATGAAGTTGCAAAAGCAGCATTAGAAAACGGAAAAAATGTATATTGTGAAAAACCATTGTCAATTTCACCAGAAGAATCTAAAGAACTTGCACAGCTCGCGAAAGAAAAAGGGGTTATCAATTATGTAGGATTTAATAATACAATGAATCCGGCCAATGCGTATGTAAGAGAACTGGTACAGAGTGGAAGATTAGGAAAGATTATGCGCTTTACTGGAACTTATGATCAGGATCAGCTTTTGGATGAATCTCTTCCTATTATATGGAGACATATTAATAAACTGGCAGGATGTGGAGCATTAGGAGATCTTGGTTCTCATCTGTTAAGTGTTTCTCAGTTTATTATGGGAGATATTGCAGAAGTCAATGCGATGGCGACAACCGTATTTCCAAAGGACCTAAGAAAGCTGGATCCACTGAAATGGCTGATGTAGAAAATGAAGACATTATTACATTTATGGCAAAATATGCAAATGGAGCTGTTGGAACAATTGCTGCAAGTCGTGTAGCAACCGGACGTAAAAACTATCTTGCTTATGAAATTCAGGGAACGGAAGGATCTGTATTTTATGATCTGGAACGTATGGGAGAAGTACAAGTTTATTTAAAGTCTGATGATGAAGTAGATAGAGGATTTAGAACAGTATTGTTAAATCCAAAACATAAAGGATATTCTGCATTCCAGCCAGCAGGAGGAATTTCTATTGCATATAATGATATGAAGATCCTTGAAGTGCATGAGTTATTTGCAGCGCTGACAAAAGGAGAAGAGTACGCATGTGACTTTGAATTTGGATATAAGATTGATCGTACGGTAGGAGCAATTTTAAAGTCTGCAAAAACAAATGAATGGGTAAAAGTAAAATAAGAAGGAAGGGAGAAAAGCGATGGCAATAAAAGTGGGAATAGCACCAGATTCATGGGGTGTATGGTTCCCAGAATATGAAAAACAGACACCATGGAATCGGTGTATGGATGAGATGAAAGAAGCAGGATATGATGGAGTGGAACTGGGACCATGGGGATATTTCCCAAATACATATCCAGAATTAAAAGATGAACTTGAGAAAAGAGAATTATCTTTGGTAGCAGGAACTGTCGGAGGGGATTTCCTAGATGATGCTTCTATAGATGAAATGTGCAAAACAATCGATAATATTGCAGCTCTTTTAAGTCATTTTGAAGAAGCAAAATATATTGTACTTCTTTCAAGTATGTATACAGATCTGGATTTCATCCTCATGTAGATTGCCATGTGCAGACAGAAGAACAGATAGAAGCATTGTTAAGAGATACAAATGTTCAGTTGTGTTTTGATACAGGACATCATGTTTATGGAGGGGGAGAGCCGATTTCTTTCTATGAAAAACATGCCGATCGAATTCCATATATTCATATTAAAGACTGTGATTTAGCAGTAAAAGCAAAGATGGATGAAGAAAAATGGTCTTTTGCAAAAGCAGTGACAGAAGATATCATGGTAGAACCAGGAAAAGGAAGCATTGATTTTGCTAAGCTTCATAAAGTTATGGAAGAGAAAAATTATGATGGATGGGTTGTTGTAGAACAGGATTTGTTCCCGGTAAAATCTTTTGATATACCATTACCGATCGCAAAACGCGGACGTGAAAAATTTTGCTTTATGAAATGTGAAGAGAATGTTCAGATTAAAGCAAAAGAAAAACAGGGAAAGATTCCAATAAAAAAAGCACTTGGAGCATTGATCAAAAACCAATATTTCTGGGCAGTCCTAATTTTATGGATGATGCAAAATGTTATCTTTTGTGTGACAGGAACGATTCTTCCATATTATTGTAAATATATTTTTCATAATAGTTCGTGGCTTTACAGTGCATTGTATTTGATGGAAACTGGAATTTTGATTGCAGCAACTTTTTTATGTCCATTTCTTCTTCAAATGTTTGGAAAAAGAAACATTGCTCTCGCAGGAGCCGTTCTTGCAATGGCAGGGTAGATGTTATATTTTCTTCATCCGGAAAGTCTTACTTGGGTTATTATGAGCTGTGTAACAAGGGGAATTGGTCTTGCACCATTGAATGCTGTTATTTTTGGATTGCTTGGAGATGTTGTAGAATTCGGACAGTGGAAAACACATATTCGCCAGGAAAGTCTTATTTTTGCGGGCGGTTCCCTTGGAGCAAAAGTTGGATCGGGCGTTGCAACAGCGGTTATTACAAGTCTTTTATCAGCAGCCGGTTATATAAGTTCGGCATTAAATGGAATTAGTCAGCCGAAAAGTGCCATTCGTATGATTATGAATGTTTATAAAATAGGGCCAATGATTGTATGGATTGTTGTTATAATAGTTCTTGTATTATATCAGTTAGATAAAAAATATGATAAGATTCTTGAAGATCTGATGAAACGTGAGCAAAAAGGAGAATTATAACTTTATAAAAAAAGAAAAGAACCAGCTTATGCCGGTTCTTTTCTTTTAAAACAATAAGGAGAGGATTTTCATCCTCAAGAGGGGTAGGATTTGAAAGTATTAACTACTTTACGTCCATTATTATAACACAAAATTTGTGAATAGAAAGTGAAAAATTGCAAAAACTTAAAAAAAATTTAGGAATATATTTATGAATATTGAAAATAAAATAGAATTGCAATGAAAATGTAACAAAAAATTCAAAAAGAGGCTTCTTGAAAAAAAACAGCTGATGGGATAAAATACTTCACAGGTACATTAAAAGTCAAAGAATGGAAAGGAAGTTGAAAACATGAAAAAAGAAGATTGTATTTTTTGTAAAATTATTAGTGGAGATATTCCGTCCAATACAATTTATGAAAATTCGGAGTTCAAAGTGATCATGGACATTGCGCCAGCAAGTAAAGGACATGTTTTGATCATTCCAAAAGAACACTATGCAAATATTTATGATATCGATGTAGAAACAGCAGGAAGATTATTCCAGCTTGCAACCGTTGTAGCAAGGGCGTTAAAGAAAGCATTAAACTGCGATGGAATGAATATCTTACAAAATAATGGATTGATTGCAGGTCAGACTGTTTTTCATTTCCACATGCATCTAATTCCACGTTATGAGGGAGATACTGTTACAGTGAAATGGGAAGAACATTCGATGGAAGCCGCAGATATGGAACAGCTTCGTAAAGAAATCTGCGATGCATTATAGGAGAATATGATTTATGGCAAAAGTATCATGGAAACCGGGAAATATGATCTATCCTCTTCCAGCAGTTATGGTTACATGCAGAGATCAGGGAGAAGATAATATTATTACGATTGCATGGACTGGGACAATTTGTACAAATCCTCCGATGACATACATTTCGGTAAGACCGGAACGTCATTCTTATGAGATGATTAAAAACAGTGGAAGTTTTGTAATTAATTTGACAACAAAGGCTTTGGTAAAAGCAACAGATTTTTGTGGCGTTCGTTCGGGAAGAGATGTAGATAAATTTAAAGAAACAGGACTGACGAAACAGGAAGCACAGGAAATTGATGCACCAGTGATTGCAGAAAGTCCGGTTAATATTGAATGTAAAGTAGAAAAGATCGTGCCATTGGGATCTCATCATATGTTTATGGCAAAAGTTGTAAATATTATGGTAGATGATGATTATATGGAAGAAAATGGAAGATTTGCTTTAGAGAAGACAAATCCGCTTATTTATTCTCATGGCAGTTATTTTGAATCAGGGAAGCAACTGGGTACATTTGGTTACTCCGTAAGGAAAAAAAAGAAAAGGAAAAGACACAATGGCAAAAAAAGCAAATAATTATATACTGATTGGAATGCCAGGTTCTGGCAAGAGTACAATAGGAGTTCTTCTTGCAAAATCACTTGGGTATGAATTTATCGATACGGATCTTGTTATCCAGCAAAGAGAAGGAAAATTGTTAAAGGAAATTATTGCAGATTGTGGAAATGATGGATTTAAAGAAATAGAAGAAGACGTAAATGCGTCTATTGATGCGAACGAGGCAGTGATTGCACCTGGGGGGAGTGTTGTTTATTGTCAAAAGGCAATGGAACATTTTAAAGAGATTGGTGAGATTATTTATTTACAGCTTAGTTATGAGTCTGTAGAAAAACGTCTCGGAGATTTAAAAGCAAGAGGTGTTGTGTTAAAAGAGGGGCAGACTTTATATGATTTATACTGTGAACGTGTACCACTGTATGAAAAATACACAGATATTACGGTAAAACTGGATGAATTATCTATAGGAAGCTCATTGGAAAAGGTATTGGAAAACCTATAATATTATGTTATAATGTAGAATGTATGATTTTAAAAATTACCAAAGTAGAAATTAGGTTTAATAATATAGATTAATTGAGGTGTATCATGGAACAGTATATCATTAAAGGCGGAAATCCGCTTGTTGGTGAAGTAGTGATTGGTGGAGCTAAGAATGCGGCATTACCTGTGCTGGCAGCAGCAGTAATGACCGATGGAAAATGTATGATAGAGAATATGCCAGATGTAAGAGATATAAACGTATTGCTGCAAGCAATGGGAGAAATTGGAGCAACAGTTGATAGAACAGGTAAGCACGAAGTAACGATTAGTGGAAAAGGGATTCATCCGGAATGTGATGTTGATAATGAATTTATTCGTAAAATTCGTGCTTCTTATTATTTAATCGGAGCTCTTCTTGGAAAATATAAAAGAGCAAGAGTAGCCCTTCCAGGAGGATGTGAAATCGGAAGCCGTCCAATTGACCAGCATATCAAGGGCTTTAAGGCGCTTGGAGCTGAAATTGAAATTGAAAATGGTATGATCAGTGCAAGGGCAGATGAATTAAGAGGCTGTCATATTTATATGGATGTTGTCTCTGTAGGAGCGACAATCAATGTTATGATGGCAGCATCACTGGCAAAAGGGGATACAATTATTGAAAATTCTGCAAAAGAGCCACATGTCGTTGATGTAGCGAACTTCTTAAACAGCATGGGGGCAAAAATTAGAGGAGCAGGAACAGATGTTATTAAAATCAAAGGTGTGGAACGCTTTGGAGATTGTCAGTATTCCATTATTCCGGATCAGATTGAAGCTGGAACATTTATGACAGCGGCAGTTGCAACCAAAGGTGACGTTATGATCAAAAACGTGATTCCAAAACATCTGGAAGCAATTAGTGCAAAATTAATAGAAATTGGAGCACAGGTAGATGAATTTGATGATGCTGTTCGCGTGTCAGCGACAAAAAGATTGGAATCTACTAACATTAAAACATTGCCATATCCAGGATTTCCTACAGATATGCAGCCACAGATAGCAGTAACATTGGCACTTTCTAATGGTACCAGTGTAATTTCTGAGAGCATTTTTGAAAATCGTTTCCGTTATGTAGATGAGCTGATAAAAATGGGAGCAACGATCCAGGTAGATGGAAGAACTGCTGTAATTACAGGGGTTGAAGGATTTACTGGTGCAGATGTAGAAGCACCCGATTTAAGAGCTGGAGCAGCGCTTGTCATTGCTGGATTAGCAGCGAAAGGATTTACGACAGTTAGTGAAATTGGTTATATTTACCGTGGATATGAAGAATTTGAAAAGAAATTAAGAGAGCTTGGTGGTGAAATCAAGCTTGTAAATAGCGAAAAAGAAGCCGCAAAATATAAGTTGAAAATAGGATAGAGGAGAAGTGCCCGCATGAGACAATACCTGAAAAATGAAGTGTTTAAAGTTTCCAAATGGGTAGAGCTGATTTTGTCGGTGATCATTACAGTTGCGGTGATTGGCGGGACAATATGGCTTGTGAAAGATCTTGTAAAGCTGTTGATATCAAACCCAAATACAACAGAGATTTATGAGTTTGTAGGAGTGGCATTCAATCTTGTTATCTGTATTGAGTTTATCAAGATGTTATGCAAACATACGCCAGATACCCTTGTGGAAGTGTTAATGTTTGCGATTGCACGACAAATGATCGTACAACATACATCGCCGATGCAAAATTTGATTTGTATCGTTACGATTGCCATCTTATTTGCCATTAAGAAATTTTTATTTGGCAAGTTTGATGATGTAGATAAGACGATTTTTCTGCCATCACAAAAAATTGCAGGAATTAATGAACTAGTACATGTGAAGATTCCAGAGGAATTTAAAGGAGAAACTCTGGAGGAATTAATGATAGAATATGTAAAAACGGATGAACACGGATTTCAGGAAGGGCAGTGTTATTTCTTTTTAGGCGGTGCTTTGAGGGTTGCAAAAGCACACGATGGAAAAATCTTAGAAATCGAAGTAATACGAAGCAAAAATGTTCCATTTATGCCAGAGGAGTAATAGATTCTCATTAGATTCAGTATTTTGCTATTGAAAAAAGCACTTGGATAGGTGTAAAATGCTTCAAAGGAAATAAAATAATTAAAGATTTATTGCTGAGATGCAAGAAAGGACACAAAATGGATAAATTACTTTTTACATCTGAGTCTGTGACAGAAGGCCATCCAGATAAAATATGTGACCAGATTTCAGATGCAATTTTAGATGCGTTACTCGAACAGGACCCAATGAGCCGTGTTGCATGCGAAACATGTACAACAACAGGAATTGTAATGGTTATGGGTGAGATTTCTACAAATGCTTATGTAGATATTCAGAAAATCGTTCGAGATACTATAAAAGAAATAGGATATACTAGAGGAAAATTTGGATTTGATGCAGATACATGTGGTGTTATCGTAGCAATTGATGAACAGTCAAGTGATATTGCCATGGGTGTAGATAAAGCACTGGAAGCCAGAGGAACCGATATGACTGATGAAGAAATCGAAGCAATCGGAGCTGGAGATCAGGGTATGATGTTTGGTTTTGCAACAAATGAAACTGAAGAATATATGCCATATCCAATCTCTCTTGCACATAAATTATCAAGACAGTTGACAAAAGTTAGAAAAGATGGAACACTTCCATATTTAAGACCAGATGGAAAAACTCAGGTAACCGTTGAATATGATGAAAATGGAAAACCATCTAGATTAGATGCAGTTGTACTTTCTACACAGCATGATCCTGAAATTACACAGGAACAGATTCATGAAGATATTCAGAGAGAAGTCTTTGATAAGATTCTGCCAGAATCTATGGTTGATGAAGATACAAAATTCTTCATTAATCCAACAGGACGATTTGTTATTGGTGGACCAAATGGAGACTCTGGATTAACAGGTAGAAAGATTATTGTAGATACTTATGGTGGATATGCACGCCATGGTGGTGGAGCATTCTCTGGAAAAGACTGCACAAAAGTAGACCGTTCTGCAGCTTATGCCGCACGTTATGTTGCAAAGAATATTGTTGCAGCTGGATTAGCTGATAAATGTGAGATTCAGTTATCCTATGCCATTGGTGTAGCAGAGCCTACATCTATTATGGTAGATACTTTTGGAACAGGAAAGAAATCAAATCAGGAATTAGTAGATCTGATCCGTAAACATTTTGATTTAAGACCAGCTGGAATTATCAAGATGTTAGATTTAAGAAGACCAATTTATAAACAGACAGCAGCTTACGGTCATTTTGGAAGAAACGATCTGGATCTTCCATGGGAAAGACTGGATAAAGTTGATGTATTAAAAGGTGAATAAAAACCAGACAAAATATGTATGGAAAATTCCGAAAGATAAATAAGGATATTTTCCTGAATGTAGGAGGAAAACGAGTGAAGAACGAATTAGTCATTGTGATTGACTTTGGCGGCCAGTATAATCAGCTGGTAGCACGTCGTGTAAGAGAATGCAATGTATATTGTGAAATCTATTCTTACAAAATTGATATTGAAAAAATCAAAGCAATGAATCCGAAAGGAATCATTCTGACAGGAGGACCAAACAGTTGTTACGAACCGGATTCTCCAACATACAGCAAAGAATTATTTGAACTTGGAATTCCAGTTCTTGGATTATGCTATGGCGCACAGTTAATGCAGCATGTTCTTGGGGGAAAAGTTGAAAAAGCCGAAGTCAGTGAATATGGAAAAACAGAAGTTCTTGTTGACAAGAAAGATTCTAAAATCTTTCAAGATGTTTCTGAAAAAACCATTTGCTGGATGAGTCATACAGATTATATTTCACAGGTTGCCCCAGGATTTGAAATTTCTGCTCATACAGCGGACTGTCCGGTAGCAACAGCAGAAAATGCAGAAAAATCATTATATGCAATTCAGTTCCACCCGGAAGTACTTCATACAGTTGAAGGAAAAACGATGTTGTCTAACTTCGTACTTGGAGTTTGTGGATGCGCTGGAGACTGGAAAATGGATGCTTTTGTTGAAAGTACAATCAAAGAAATCCGTGAGAAAGTCGGCGACGGAAAAGTACTCCTTGCTTTATCTGGTGGCGTAGATTCTTCTGTGGCAGCAGGACTTCTGTCCAGAGCAATCGGAAAACAGCTGACATGCGTATTTGTAGATCACGGACTACTTCGTAAAGATGAAGGTGACGAAGTAGAAGGTGTATTTGGAGAAGGCGGACAGTTTGATCTGAACTTTATTCGTGTTAATGCACAGCAGAGATATTATGACAAACTTGCAGGAGTTACAGAACCAGAAGCAAAACGTAAGATCATCGGAGAAGAGTTTATCCGTATCTTTGAAGAAGAAGCAAAGAAGATTGGAGCTGTAGACTTCCTTGCACAGGGAACCATTTATCCAGACGTAGTAGAAAGCGGATTGGGTGGAGAATCAGCAGTGATTAAGTCCCATCATAATGTGGGAGGACTACCAGACTTCGTTGATTTCAAAGAAATTATTGAACCATTGCGTGATCTGTTTAAAGATGAAGTAAGACAGGCAGGATTACAGTTAGGAATTCCAGAAAAACTCGTCTTCCGTCAGCCATTCCCAGGGCCAGGACTTGGAATCCGAATCATTGGTGAAGTAACTGAAGAAAAAGTAAAGATTGTACAGGATGCAGATGCGATTTACAGAGAAGAAATTGCAAAAGCAGGACTGGATAAAGAAATCAATCAGTATTTTGCAGCTCTCACAAATATGAGAAGTGTAGGAGTTATGGGAGATTTCAGAACATATGATTATGCGGTAGCATTAAGAGCCGTAAAAACTATCGACTTTATGACAGCAGAAGCATCAGAAATACCTTATGAAGTATTGAACAAAGTCATGAACCGAATTATTAACGAAGTGAAAGGAGTCAACAGAGTAATGTATGACCTCACTTCAAAACCACCTGGAACAATTGAGTTTGAATAACGGATTAAAATGCCGAAAGCCTGTATTTATGCGGGCTTCCGGCATTTGTTTTATCAAATGGCTCTAGTTTGGCTCTATTTGTGGGCGGGATAAGGGTTGCGAAAGCACTGATGGAGAAATAAAGGCATAATGGTAAGGAAAAAGTGATATATGCATCTTGGAAGCTCAGGAATACTGAAAATTATAAGTTCAGCTGGAACAAAAAGTATGTTATGTACTGGAGAATTCTGGGGATCTGTGGGGGGAATTGCGGGAAAAAAGGGAAAAGCGTATAATGCAAGAAAATAATGTTTTCACAGTGTAAAATAGAGGAGAGAACTATCATGCAGAAAATACTGATTGTAGAAGATGATACAAATATCAATAATCTGCTTCAGGAAGCATTATCCAAAGCAGGCTATTCCTGTGAGCAGGCGTTTTCCGGAACTGAGGCAAAGTTGCTTTTGAATATGCAGGAGCATAGCTATGAACTGGTGTTGCTGGATTTGATGTTGCCGGGAATTACAGGAGAAGCAGTTCTGGAGGAAATACGGAAAAAGGGAAATCTTCCGGTTATTGTTTTGACTGCGAAAGATAGCTTGGATGAAAAGGTAAAGGTTTTAACTAGTGGGGCTGATGATTATATAACGAAACCTTTTGAAATCAGAGAGGTATTGGCAAGAATTCAGGTACAGCTTCGTCATACAGAAGAAAAGGAAATAAAAGAATCTAACCTTTCGTTCAGAGAGATGGTATTGAACAAAGCTACTTTTCAGGTCAGCATTGGTGGAAAAATACTTCCTAAGATAACAAGACAGGAGTTTGCGATTTTAGAATTACTGCTCAGAAATCCGAAGCAGGTTTTCAGTAAAGAGGACATTTTTGAATATGCGTGGGACGAACCATATATGGGTGAAACAAAAACTCTGGATGTACATATAAGCAATATTCGTAAAAAGATAAAAAAAGTTACATCTGAGGAATATATTGAAACAGTCTGGGGAATCGGTTATCGTCTTCATCTATAATCTTTACTCTTTTTTTACTATTTATTTGCGTTTGATTAGGATTATTCCTTTATGATAAATGCAGATAAGAAAAAGGAGATGAAAAACTTGAGCGAA
Organism: Anaerostipes sp. MSJ-23; assembly: GCF_018918155.1. GTDB lineage: Bacteria > Bacillota > Clostridia > Lachnospirales > Lachnospiraceae > Anaerostipes. The sequence continues at coordinate 3,418 of NZ_JAHLPY010000006.1, read as the reverse complement.
ATGTTATTGGAAACAAGAAATTTGACTAAGCAATATGGACACCATAAAGCTGTGGACAGTGTCAATATGCATATTAAAAAAGGTGCTATTTATGGTTTTATCGGTCGGAATGGAGCTGGGAAGACAACTTGTCTGAAGATGATCAGTGGACTTTCCAAGCCAACATGTGGAGAAATCGAGATGTTCGGATACAAGGGAAAGAATTTGCAAAAAGTTCGATCACGGATAGGATGTCTGATTGAGGCACCGGGACTTTATGGAAATATGACTGCATATGAAAATCTGAATATCAAATGCAAGCTGTTTGGAATAAAGAAAAAAAGTTATATTGAAGAAATATTGAGAATTATCGGTCTGGAGGATGTGGGAAAGAAAAAAACAAAACATTTTTCACTTGGAATGAAACAGCGTTTGGGAATTGGTCTTGCTTTGGTTGGAGAACCAGATTTATTAGTTCTTGATGAGCCAATCAATGGATTGGATCCACAGGGTATTGCAGAGATCCGGGATACGATTCAGAGACTTCAGAAAGAGAAGAATATGACAATATGCATTTCCAGTCATATTCTTGAGGAATTATCGAAGATTGCTACTGATTATGGAATTATTCATAATGGAAGTTTATTACAGGAAATTACAAGAGAAGAATTAATAAGAAGATGCAGTGAACGGATAGAGTTGACATTGGATCATCCGAAACAGGCGATTCCGGTGATGGATTCTATGGGATTTACCAACTATCAGGTAACAGATAAAGAGCATATTCATATTTTTGAACGATTGAATGAAAGTGCAGCGTTGAATATGGAACTTGCAAAGTCAGGAATTCCGGTAAAAGGGATTTCCATAACCAGTGAAGAACTGGAAACTTATTTTCTGAATCTGACGGGAGGTGCGGATCATGTTTAATATAATAAAAATGGATTTATACCGGATGCTTAAAACCAAAAGTATGTATGTAATCTGGATCGTACTGGCAGCAATATTATTGATTACAACATTTTTATGCAAGACAGATTATGAGCTTTTGACTGAAAAGGATGCCATGAAACAGGAGCAGGTTACTGAACCTACTGTGGATAATATTAATGTGGGAATGATGGTAACGCTGCCTACGGAGCCGGGAGAAAAGGTGACGGTATATGATATCTTTTTTGCCAATTCCCAAGGAAAATTGTATGCACTGCTTTTGGTGATTTTTACTGTTCTGTTTTCAACAGCGGATATCAGTAGCGGATATATTAAGAATATAGGAGGTCAGGTTAGAAATAGAGGAACTCTCATTTTTTCCAGAGCAATTGCCTTGGCTGTCTTTACGGTACTGACAATGGCAGGTGCATTCTTATTTCAGGCAGCGGCGAATGGTATTGTTTTCTGGGAATTGGAATGGGGAAATACAAAGGCAATTTTATCTTATTTTGTGACTGAACTGGCTCTTCATTATGCACTTGTGCTGATTTGTATGGCGATTGCAATTATTTTGAAAAATAATGTAATCAGCATGGTCATTGCTGTCTGTCTTAGCATGAATGTAATGACCATTGTGTATGGGATGATCAATAGTGCTATTCAAAAAATAGGAATTCAGAATTTCCAGATTTATAAGTATACGATAACAGGAAAATTATCACTGCTTCCTATGAATCCGAGTGGAAATGAGTGTTTGGCGGCATTTGGTGTGGCAATAGTGTTCATCGTTATGATGATATCAGTAAGCAGCGTTGTTTTTCAAAAGAGGGATATTTAACGGATGTATATCGTAATTGGGATATTAGCAGGAATTATTATCTTACAATTTATTATTATGTGGAAATACCAGCGGCAGGTGAAAGACATCTGCCGCCAATTGGCGTTTATGATGAAACATGACAGTAACATGTTGATTAACCATGAATTTGATGTGGGTGGAATAGGAAAGCTTTCTGACAAGTTGAATGAGCTTCTGGAACTGCGAAGAAAAGAGAAGCAGCATTATCAGGAGAAAGAAGCTCTGATTGCGGACACTTATACAAATCTTTCTCATGATATCCGCACACCACTGACATCTTTGGACGGATATTTCCAGCTAATGGAAGAATGTGAAAATATAGAGGATCAGAAACGTTATTTAAGCATTATCCACGAAAGAATTCATAGTCTGAATGAAATGTTGGAAGAACTTTTTATGTTTACAAAGTTAAAAAACGAATCTTACAGTTTGGAATTGACATTGTGCTGTATGAACCGGATTTTGAAAGAAACAGTTTTTTCATACTATGATGAATGGGTAAGAATGGAAATTCAGCCGGATATTCAGATTACGGAAGAACAGTTGTATATACATGGAAACAGGCAGGAACTCCGCCGTGTTATCCAGAATGTGATAAAAAATGGGCTGGATCATGGAGAAAAGAAGATTAGCATTGTGTTGGAACGTGATCAAAATCAGGCGGTGCTTAGAATCAGCAATCAGGTTACACATTCAGAACAGATTAATATAGATCAGGTATTTGAGCGATTTTATAAAGCAGATGTTGCCAGAAGTAAAACATCTACTGGATTGGGACTATCTATTGCAAAGGAGTTGGTTAGTCGGATGGATGGAGAGATTGAAGCAAAAATAGAAAAAAAAGAGTTTATTGTTGAAATGAACTTTCCGATTGTAACCGATGCTAAATAGTATTTTGCGACGTAGAGGGATAATCAATAATTTTTATTTATCCTTGCAGAAGCATTAGTTCTTATTTTAGGATACTATCTAAGGAAAGTACCCATGACAGGGCATTAAGCGTCCGGGGGGGGGGACGATTGTTTAGCGCCGACCGGAGCGGAGCGTAGAGATGGCGTCGATGACGGCTTATGAGATCATTTCGATTTTCATTGGGATATTAGCATTGTTGATGTCCTTTGGTAGCTTGATTGTAGCGTTGCTTGCCTTTCTCGATAAAGAGAAAAGCTCTTCGAGGAAGAGCAGACGAAAATAAAAATGCCTATCCTGTCTGCCAACAGGATAGGCGGTGTCCTTAAGGACATTCATTAACCTAAACTCGGAGCATACACCTTTGGAGTGGGTGCTTTCTGTTTAATTAGATATTATCATCTTATGTTTGATAATTCAGGAGGTTTTACTAATTTGGATAATTTTTTACAGTAAGGCGGTCAGTGTCTTTTTTGACAACCATATTGTCATCAAGCAGATGCTGCTTGATTTCTTCGCTTTATAGGAAAGACCGCCGTTGGCGTTCAGTTGAATTGAAAATAGCCCGCACAGAGGCGGGCATGACAAAGAAACGGTTGCCAGTTTAGAAGATATAGAAACTTTCTTCACCGAAATCGTCATCAAGTTCGTCATCATTTAAGAAATCATCCATATCCAGAAGTTCCTCCTCGCTCCTATGGCGAATGTCCTTGGACGTCATACCTTCTGGGGGATTTTCAA